>NZ_JASBRB010000003.1 GCF_029960665.1 Pseudarthrobacter sp. AL07 | reverse complement strand
CGGCCTCGGAAGTCACGCGCGCCAACCCCGGCTACACCCTGCATTCGGAAGAGCCCCAAAATGCCTGCATTAGCCTCCCCCAAGAGGCAATACATGGAGGAATATATCACAACAATTACATCTCTAGAGTGAACAGGAAAATTGCGCGAAAAGGAGTTGATCTCGAGCCTTCGATGGACTATCACCGCAGGTCAAGCCGTAGGGCCGGTCGTAACCCTCTGGATTCTGCAGGCCGGGAATAAGACTTCAATCCTTCTCGTGGCCCCTCGCGCGGAAAAACTAATGCTGTTGTTCATTCCGCAAAGCGAGGTGAACTCACTAAGGCTGTTGTTCTGAAAGCCGAAGGCTTCCCCCGCGCTAAGTCTTGGGAGGATCCGGAATGGTAATCGCCCTGGCGATGAGGCCCGGCGTGGGGATGCGCAATCAGACGGGCCCGTGGCGGGCCGTCCCTACAGTTCTTGGTGAGGCGCCTCTGCGTCGGCCAGCTCAAGCCTGGTCGACTGGTGTGCGCTTCGCAGCAGCGCGCCGGCCATGGCAAGCAACGGCAACACCTCGCGGCTGCTGAGCCGGTAGTGGATCTGGCCGTCCGCGCGGCCGGAAATAATCAGCCGCTGCTTCCGCAGAACGCCGAGGTGCTGGGACAGGTTGGACGCTTCCAGATCGGTGGCTTGACGTAGCTCGCTCACTCTCACCGGACCGCCTGCCAGCAACTCCAACACCCGGATGCGGACAGGGTGGCCCAGGGATCGGAACAAGTCCGATTTCGCCTCAGCTAACGCTGGCCCGTCGGATATCTTGCTCACAGGGGCACCCTTCCGTTCCTCTTGGCCTAGTTGCTGTGGCCGGGCCTGTCGGACCGTGCGCAGCGCAGTGGGACAGACCTGTCTGTCCCACTGACAAAAAGCATACGCCTAGCTCGGAGGGTTCCCTTTTTCGGGGACCTGCGTCAGACTCTTTAGCATTTGATGAATTGATAAATTGCGATGCGCGCGACGCGCGCGATCAAATCAGCGGGGAGGGACGCAGGTTGCGTCTGTTGATGCTCAGCGGCAACGAGGCCGCCGAGGACCCGCCGACCGGGAGGATAGATATGGCCGGAATGTTTGTACTTTTTGTTGATGCCGAGTCGTATTTCAGGTTTCGGCTCACAGCGCCGGATGGAACCGTGATGGCAGTGTCCAAGGCCTTCGACGGCAAGGCTGCAGCTGTGGCCGGCATCGCCGCAGTGCGAGAGTACGCCGGCATGGGGCTGATCACCGATACTTCAGTGACGGCCAGCCCGGCAGCCCCGCCAGGAGCACATGAGGCTTCTCCTGCCCAGTTCCATGAACTCCGGCGCATTCCGGCGGCCGACCTGCACGCCCGTGCCCGCAGGCTCCGTGGGCGGCAAACGGTGCCCGGTGGAGCCTAAACCCGCCGGGCACCCCGGATGTCCTCATGCCGCGTGGTCAGCAGGCTAGCGTCTTTGCCATTGCCGGGCCGGGGCTATCGCCTTCGTCCCCCGCTGTATGGTATTTTCAGGCTACATGCCGGGGGGCGGTCGTCACCCCGCATGGGCCGGCGCCGTTCCTTGAGTGTAAGCCGGACCCGCCACTGGATGAGGCTATGGCGAGACGGTGATCCTTTGAGGAGACATCATGCGCAGATCAGCAGTATTGTGCGGGACAGTGACGGTGGGGCTTGTCCTTCTTACCGCGGCAGGGGCACCTGCGGCTTCCGGGCCAGGCACCAAGTCGGTGCCGAACAAGGAATTCGTAGCTCAATTGTCGCCGTTGAACGCGGGCGCGCACACTGTCGCCGGCACAACCTACACGATTCCGTCAGCGAGCGGGACCGCTGTCATCACAGTCAACGGTGACGATATAACCGTCACTGTGGACGTCCAAGGGGTCACCGCCGGAACGCTCCACCCGCAGCACATCCACGCCGGGACCACCTGCCCCAATGCCGGCGATGACGTGAATCACGACAGCTTCGTGGACGTTATCGAAGGTTTGCCCAAATATGGGCCGGTTCTGATCTCCCTGGACAGCGACCTGAACAGCTTCGCGCCCTCACTCGATTTCCCGGTGGCGGACGCGTCCGGCAGCTATCACTACAGTGAAGAGGCCTCCAAGTCCCACCTGCAATCAGAACTCAAGCAGGCACTGAAGCTGGGGGACCGGCACGTGGTCATCCACGGCATCAATCCGACCGATCCGCTGCCAACCACGGTTGCGTCCCTGCCCGGACTTCCTGCCTGGGCGACACTGCCGGTAGCCTGCGGCCAGCTGAGCCAAAGCCGGTAATCCACGCAATCTGTAACACATCCATCGACCACAGGCTGCGCGGCTGCCCCGGAGGAGCCGCGCAGCCTGGGGACGATGTGATTTGTCATCAACGTGACCAACGGATAACGTGACCTCTGATCGCATGGGGGATCACTGCTAACCGACGGAGACCGTTGTGGCTCTCATTGACTATGTCCTGGCGCTGTGTGCACTGTTGGGCACGCTGCTGATTCCTTTCTATGCGATGTACGAGGTGCTGCGCCGGAAGCGTCGCGCAGTGCGGGTGACCGCCACGAGGAGTAACCGCAGCTAGCCATGCCCTATATCGATATCAACCCGCACAAGGGCCGCCCCAAATGGCAGGCCTACGCCATACTTGCCGTCCTTCTGGCCCTCACCGCCAGCGTGGTAATGGCCGCGCTCACCCGCGGCTGACCTCACAATCCCGGCCCAGCGCCTAGACTTACAGACTGAATCAGTCCGTAACGTGCGGCAGAACCTTGTGCCGAAAGTCCTGGGGGGACAGACATGCCCGATCCGGCGGATCAGAACGCACGCCCCATCGCAGATGCAGGGCTACCGCAACCGCCCCGACGACGCCGTGACCTCCGTCGCGCCGACGGCGCCCTTTCGGATGCCCAGACAGGAACCATGCCAGCCGTAACGCCAGATCTTTCCAACACCCCCGACGCCGGCACCCCCGTACCGCGCCGCAGTTCCTGGGCCGAGGCGGCAGCCGCCGCCGACCAAGCCAGTCCCGCGCCTTCTGCCCCCATCACCTCTGTTCCCGCGCCCACCCGCCGGCCCGCGCGGCCGCCCGTGACCGCGCAGCCACAGGTACCGCAGGCCGGGCAGCCTGCCGGGCCGGACTCAGGCACCTCCGCAGTGGCGTACGACGGCGACGAAGCCGCGCCGCCGTCGTCGTACGTTCCTGAGGAAGCACCGACGCCGGCGTTCCGGCGCGTCCGCCCCACCGCGGCGGACGTCATCGCCGACAGCCCCATGCCTGACTTCATCAGCTCCCCGGGCCTGTTTGTGCGCGAACAGAAACCGCGGCCGGTGGGCGGTGTCCGCGGCGCCCTCTACGCGCTCACGGGCGGGGCCTGGAACCTGGGGCCCGGCGCCAAGCAGCGCGAGGAAGACGAACTGGGCCGCCGCATCTCCCGTCAGCTGCAGGGCAGTTTCAACACCGCGGTGCTGAGCCTCAAGGGCGGCATCGGCAAGACCTCCACCACGGTGGGCGTGGGCCTGACGCTGGCCGAATTCCGTGGCGACCCGCCCTGCGCCATCGACGCCAACCCGGACTCCGGCGACCTTGTGGAGCGCGCGCTCGGCGAAGGCATCTATCAGCAGGCCAGCCCGCGCACCATCACGGACCTGCTGGCGAATATCGAAGGTGTTGACTCCCTCACCGCACTGGCCCGGTACATGCACCACGCCGGCCGGCTGCACCTGATCGCGGGAGAGCAGGACCCGGAGGTCTCGGACTCACTCACGGCCGCCGAGTACCTGCGGATACGCAAGCTCATCTCCAACTACTACTCCGTGGCCCTGACCGACTGCGGCACCGGCGTGACCCACAATGCCATGAGCGGGATCCTGCAGTCGGCGGACAACATCATCATCGCCGCCGGGTATGCGGTGAGCGGGGCCAAACGTGCCCGCAGCACCCTGCACTGGCTGGCGAGCCACGGCTACGAGGACCTGGCCCGGAACGCGATTGTGGTCATCACGGACAAGGACGAGGTCTCCTCCCGCGTGGACAAGGACGCCATCGAGGAACACCTCGCCGGTATCTGCCGCCAGCTCATCGCCGTCCCGCACGATCGCGGAGTGGCCGACGGCGACCTGGTCACCCTGGACGTACTGAAGCCGGAGACGCGGCGGGCGTACAAGGAAATCGCGGCGTCGATCGTGGACGGGTACCGGTAGGTTCGTTCCCGCCTCCTTTTGGTGGGCGGGCTAGAACGTCAGCGCAACGATGATGCTGACGGCACCGAGCAGGACAACTCCTGCGGACAAGGCGAAGACGCCGCCCGCATCGGCGTGGAGATTTTCGGCGTTAATGCCCCGGGAGCTTCGCCGGTACCGGATCCGTTGGGTGGCGAAGATGCCACCGGCCGTGACCACTGCCGCGGCTACGAGGGCTAGAACCAGTGGCCCGTGAGTGGGCAACCAGCGCAGGAAAATGGCGCTGACGGTGAGCAAGGCCAGCAGTGTGCGGCCCCAGGCCATGACGGTTCGTTCGGGCTGGAGCCCCGGGTCCATATGCACGGACACTGGTCAGCCTGCCAGGATCAGGAAAATGATGAGGCCAGCGGCTACCGCTCCGCCCAGGGCCAGCAGCGGAACCAGCAGCGGCAACGGCAGCGGCGTTCCGGCCCGCATGCTTCGCTCCACCGAGAGCCACCGGGCGGCGGCGCCCGCGCTGATCAGCATGCCCAGGACAAGCAACAGGACGGACAGCCCCTCCCGGACGGGTCCGCTGAACAGCCCGCCGGTAAACGCCTCGATCGCGATACCACCGGCCAGGAACGCCAGTGACGTCCTGATCCAGGCCAGGAACGTGCGTTCGTTGGCCAGGGTGAAGCGGGGGTCCGGTTCGGTACCACCCGGCAAGAGCTTCCGGGCCAGCCAGCCGCGCGGTATCGGAGTGGCATCGGATGAGGGCTCGGGGAGTGGGGGCACGTTCCTATTCTAGGGATAGTGCGGGACGGTTTCGGTCAGAACCGGCCGGTGGCTCAGGGCGGAACCTTGCAGGGATACACCCTGCCATCTTTGGCTGACCCTGAGCATCAATAACTAGCGTCAACGCATCAGCCATATGAAAGGTGCGTCAACGATGACCATTCTTGAATACCTCACAGGCCTGCAGCCATTCGTGGAACGCTGGCGTCCGACGGCGGCGTCCGCCGCCGCCGGGACCAGGTCACCACGGCGCATGACCAGACACGGGTGCCTCCGACACAATGAAACCAGGTGTTGCGCAGATCACATTCGTTGCCTACGCTGAGTGAGGCTGCAGAGGCGCGGCCATTGGCCGCAGCGTCGCGGCCTCCCCGGCTGCAGCGTCGCAGCCACGCAAGGAAGGCTTGATTATCTTGTCCGAAAAGCTCAGTATTCTTGTCCGTGTAGATCTCGACCACGCGAAGGCCCAAGTTCTCGCCAAGGGCCATGTCACCATTCACAGCATCCAGGCCCTCTACGTTGTGGTGAAGCGCGCCAACGCCTTAAAGCACAACCTCGATCTGGAATTGGACGTGCGGGAGGCCCGCGTCGACCCCGAAGCCCTGCGGCAGCTGCAGGCCTGCTCCGAGACCCATCACCTGCCCGCCAGGATTGACCCGCAGCAGACCCACTGCACGCTCAGCATCCTGGCACCCCGGCGCGTCACCGCGAAGGCAACCGAGTTCAGCCACGCCGCAGCCTGACCCGCTCACCCTTTAGGCGCTAACACCTTTTAGCGCGAACGGACACTTGACGCCCCGTTTTGGAGGGGCTTAACTGTCCGTTCGCGCTTTGGTGGAGGGCCGCCGGGGGTTATCCGACGGCGGGGAGGCCGCCGGCCAGTTCCGCCGCCGCGGCGAGGGCCCAGCGGTCGCTCTCCGGAGCGAAGAAGACCACCGTGGATGCCTCGGCTTCGCGGGCCTCGTCGAGGGCGAACAGCAGCGCATCCTCCAGATGCTGGGCATGCTCCAGTCGTTCGGGGAGCGTGCCCGGAAGATCGCCGTCGTCAATGACCACGTGGGCCTTGCCGTCCACAATGACCTTCAGCGCAAAACCCTGGTCCTCATGAAGGGACCCCCGGGTGGACGCGATTTCCGTGACTTTGTCGGCCCGGACCAATCCGTTGTTGATGGTGCGGATCCACACTTCACTCATGAGACCTCCTTGGCTGTGAGGGGCAGGCGGGAGCGCCCCACAAGGCAAACGTTAGTCCTCGCGGGGCCGCTTGTGCACCCCTGAAAGCTGAGGAATTTCCGGTGGACATAGGATAAATCTGATGACTTTGTCAGGGACCCCGCAGCCGTTCAACTTCCGAAGCATCGCGCTACCCGCCTTCGGGCCGGCGCTGCTGTTCTGCATCGGCGAAGGCGCGGTCCTCCCGGTTGTGGTCCTCTCCGCCCGCGACCTCGGTGCCTCAGTGGCAGTCTCCGCGCTGATCGTCACGCTGATCGGGTTCGGTTCGTGGTTCTTCAACCTGCCGGCATCGCTTATCACGCTCAAGTTCGGCGAACGCTGGTCCATCGTCGGCGCCGCCGCAGTGGGCGCACTGGCGCTTGCGGCCGCTGCGATGTCCTCCCTGATCCCCAGCGGACTGTGGCTGCTCGCAGTGGCGATGATCGTCGTCGGAATGGCTGCGTCCGTCTTCAGCCTGGCGCGGCAGAAGTACCTCACCGAGGCCGTGCCCATCCAGTTCCGGGCACGGGCGCTCTCCACGCTGGGCGGGGTGACCAGGATCGGCGTCTTTGCGGGGCCCTTCCTTGGCGCGGGCGTGATGCAGTTCGCCGGGATAGCCGGTGCGTACTGGGTGGGGGTGGTGGGCATGGCCGCGGCAGCCGTTATGGCGGTTACCATCCCGGACCTGGTGGTCCCGCCAGCGCCCGACGGCGGACACAAGGGTCCGGAGCCGACGCTGCGGAATGTGGCGGTTTCGCATGCCGGGGTCTTCCTGACGCTGGGGATGGGGATACTGCTGCTGAGTGCGCTGCGCGCGTCCCGCCAGGTGGTCATCCCGCTGTGGGCCGACCACCTGGGGATGGATGCGGCCCAGGCTTCGGTGATCTACGGGCTGTCCGGGGCGATCGACATGCTGGTGTTCTACCCGGCCGGCAAGGTGATGGACCGCCGCGGCAGGCTGTTTGTGGCCATCCCGTCCACGGCCATCATGGGAATCGCGATGCTGCTGATTCCCCTCACTGCCTCGTTCACCGCGCTGATGCTGGCCTCGCTGCTGATCGGGTTCGGCAATGGCATCAGCTCCGGCCTGATCATGACGCTCGGCGCCGACTTCTCGCCCGACCGCGGCCGCGGCCAGTTCCTGGGTTTGTGGCGGTTCATCGCCGATGCGGGATCCACGGGCGGGCCCGTCCTCCTCTCCGGAGTGACGGCGCTTTTTACGCTGGGTGCGGGGGTCTCAGCCACCGGCATTCTGGGATTCGCCGCGGCAACCGTGTTCGCCGTCGTACTCCCGCGCTTGAAGCACCGCCGGAACTACTGACCCCGCTTCATCCCTAATTGCAGATGAAGGTGCCTTGCACGCGCGGACCGTTCCAGACGGTGGCTGAGCCCGGCGCCCGATACTGCGCTTGGACTTCGTAGGTCCAGGCGCCTTTCCCATCGTTGATTTTGGGCGTCGCGGTGTACGTCCCCCCGGGGAGGCTGCTGAGGTCACCCCAGAACACCACAGCCCCGCTCGGATTGGTGACCTTGAGGTCAACATAGTTGGCGTATGCCACTGCCTCGGGTCCAAGGCTGATCGCCACGGAGTAGTAACTGGGGTTCCTGGTGCAGCCTGCGGACGTACTGGGGATACCCAAAGTGGCTGTTGAGATGCTCGCGGCCGCCGACGTGCTGCCGGAAAAAGCTGCGTTGGCGGCCGGGGCCAGGATGAGGCCAACGAGCAGGCAGAAGAGAACGCCGAGGATGCCCGGGCGGGTTGCGTGCTTATTCACTGGCGTGGGGGTCAGGGTCCTTGCGCCAGATCGACGCCAGCAATCCGACCACCAGGACAGCGGGTGCCCCGTACATGAGCGTGTTGAGGATGACCGGCTGACGCAGGGCGCGGATGGCCTGGCCCGCGAACGGAACGGTGAGGACGTGACGGTCAACGGTGGCTCCCTGGAGTGTGGCCGTCCAGGGGTCCACGCCGTTGTTGGCGTCACCCTTGGTGCGCACCGCCGTCGTGCCGTCCGCATTGGTGAGGACCTCGGTGACGCGGTGGGTTTCCACCCGGTGGTCTTCCACGGGAATGAGATACGTAATGACGTCGCCCACCTTGATATCACTGGCAGGCACTGGCGCGGTGACCACCACGTCGCCAGGGTTGATCAGCGGGGCCATGGACCCGGTGAGCATGGTGGATGTGTGGTAGCCGAAAACGCGAGGGCCAACAGCGAGGAAGAGGAACGCTGCCAGCGCGATGACGAGCATTGCGGTGGTCAGGGCACTTCCCGTTTTGCGGGCGGCGGCTTTGAATCGGCTGGCTTTTGGGGCTCCGGTGGAAGCCCCGGCGCCCCAGCCGGGGGGCATGCGGCGACGGGACGCGGGAGAGGTGTGTGCTACGCCGGGCCCTCCGAGAAGGTCAGTTGCGGTGCTCATTGCTGGACCCTTCCTGGTGGCGGGGTGGTGACGGGACTACTTAGCTTGTCGGCGCCGGCTTCATGACGCCGTCAGGAGCTTGTGCGGCTACTTGACCTCGCCGGTGCGCTGCGTTCCGGTGAAGTCGAACGCGATGGTGCTGGCGGCGCCCTGGAAAGTGTTGCCTGCAGTGGTGGGCAGCGTGGTGGTG
The DNA here is from genome assembly GCF_029960665.1 of Pseudarthrobacter sp. AL07. Taxonomy (GTDB): domain Bacteria; phylum Actinomycetota; class Actinomycetes; order Actinomycetales; family Micrococcaceae; genus Arthrobacter. The sequence goes on along the minus strand of NZ_JASBRB010000003.1, from coordinate 323,451 downwards.
ACCTTCAGGTAGTCGGCGGAGCCGGAAGCCAGGGCAGCGAGGCCTGCCAGGGGCCTGTTAGCTCCGACGACGGGGCTTGTGGCCAGAACCGTGGTTGTGGTGCCTGAGCAGGTGTCCACACCGGCGGCAACGGTCCAGGCGACGCTGCATGACTCGACGGTCAGCTGCAGACCGTCCGTCGTGTTGGTTGTCAGCAGCGACGGTGTGGTGGTGCTGGTCGTGAGCGTGATGTTGTTCAGAGCCGAGTTGCCGGTGTTGGACAGCGTGGCGATTTTCTCCACTGAGTCGCCGGGCAGGAGGCCGGTCACCGGGACGCTCAGCGTGTTGGACGCGCCGTTGTTGAGAGCAATGACCACGGTGCCTGACGTGACCGAGTGGCTGGCGTTGGTGGTACTGGTGAACGCACCGTAAGTACCCATGCCTGCAACAGCGGCGGCAGTGCCCACCAGCGCGACGGAAGCAAGAATCTTGCCGGACGTGGTTTTCATGCTGAGACCCATGAGATTTTCCTTTGGCGTCAAGAAGCCCGCCCCCCCCGGTGGGCCGGCTGGCCCCCAGTGGGCCAGCCGTTGTGCCTGCCCCCAGGGCTGGCAAGAACCACTCTTCACGGACTCACTCAACAAAACGGCAGGTATTGGCTCAAGCTTCGCTCAAGATTCATGGACGTTTTCGCAGGTCAGACGCCCATACTGCCCTATTCGGTGGATTAACCCGGGTGCGGCGGCACTTGGTGCCCGACGGCGGTGCCGCGTGTGGTGCCGTCACCGCCCTGGCGGATCCCGCCGTCGTGCGGAGTAGGCGAACAGCGACGTGGTGGCCACGGTGGCCAGGTATCCGGCAATCACAATGAGTGAGATGCCGGCCCAGAAGTAGTTGGTGGTGCTGTCCTCCTGGAGCGGACCCGGGGCGATCCTGGCCAACGAATACACGGCCACCCCTGCCGACACGAGCCCGATCACCACCGGCAGTGTGAGCCAGATCTTGGCCGACCCCACGTGCGTGCCAAGGCCGTCCCACACGTTCCACGCCGAGCCATTCCGGATGATCAGCCAGCCTGCGGGGATCATAAAGGCGCCCACCAGGAGGAACGCTGCGACGACGTCGGCCGGGCGGTGCCACTGGTTGATCAGCGTGGAGACACCGGAGGCGATGGCGAACGTGCCGCCCACAAAACCGGCCATTGGGCGCCACCGCGGCGAGGCCATCAGGAACACCGCCGCCGCAGCCGACGCCGCCAGCGTGGTGTGCCCGGACGGCAGGGAGTTCAGCTCCAGCGTCACCACGCCCTTGTCCGGACGCGCGGGCAGTACTTCCTTCAGGACCTGCGTGGCAATATTCGCCCCGATGCACGCGGTGACTGCAATCCCGGCAGCCGACCACCGCCGTCGGATCACCGTGACAAACAGGACCACGACGGCGGCCACCACCAGTGAGATGGTGGGCAGCCAGTCCAGGAACCCGGTGGCCGCCTTGCCCGCGGGTCCGTGGATGTCCACGGCCTCAACCAGTGCGGATTCATCGATGAACTGGCCCGTGCTGGTCTGGACGAAGTAGTAGTACGTGGCGATCAGGCCCACAATGCAGGCGAGCCAGGCGAACGCGAACATAAAGCCGGAGCCCGGGGTGGGGCGGGCAGGGGTCCGCGGTGGTGCCTGGCGTGGAATGGTCATCAGTTAAGGGTGTCACAGAAAACTGGGAGGACCCGCACCGTTGTTTCGGGCCCCAGGCTGGCCGAATTGCGTAACTTTTTGGGTGTGCGCCGCAGGCCGGACCGCGAGCGCGCCAGCAACCAGATGTGACACTTGACACGTGTTAGGTCAGCGTCGTAAGCTACCTGACACGTGTTAGGAAGGAAGTTGACATGACCGGTGCCACAACTGGCCGCCTGCGCGAACTCTCGCGCCGGACCGCCCTGGGTGCCTTGGGAGCAGGAATTGTGGGAGCAACCGTGGCATCGTGGCCCCGGCTCTCCGGATCTGACATTCCCGGGCGGGGGGACAACAGCCTCAGCATTGCCATCATGGGGACCTCCGCCGATGCCGCCGCGCGCCAGCGCGCCATCGACGCGTTCACCCGCCTCCACCCGGACATCCGGGTCAAGGTCCAGGCCATCCAGGCCGTGGACTGGAAAGACTTCTTCACCAAGATCCTCACCATGGTGGCCGCCGGCACCCCGCCCGACGTCGTCTACGTTGCCACCGAAGGCGCGCAGCTCTTCGCGGACAAATTGGCGCACCCGCTGGACGAATACCTGCGCCGGGACGCCGCGGACATGGCCGAGTTCTTCGACGACGTCCACCCCAGCCTGGTGGAGGCCTTCATGTACAAGGGCAGCCTCTTCCAGCTCCCCATGGACTGGAACGCCGCCAACATGTACTACAACACCACCGCCTTCGGGCAGGCAGGGCTGGAGCGCCCGGCGGACGACTGGACCAACGTGGACTTCCGCAACAACCTCGCCGCGATGCGCAAGGCCCGCCCCTCCGACTTCACCCCGTACTACTGGACCAACCGGCTCTTCGGCGGCGTGGTGCCCTGGCTCTACGCCAACGACACCAGCTTCCTGAAGGAGACCCGGTCCGCCGGCGGGGATTGGCTCTGGGACTCCTTCTACGCCAACGATCCCTCCCGCAACCTGCGCTCCGGCGGCTACCAGTGGCTCGAACCCAACGCCGACGACCCCCGTGTGTTCGAGACCTTCGACTACCTCCGCGGCCTGGTCAAGGACGGCCTCGGCGTCCGGCCCGAAGAAGGCGGCGGCAGTTCCCTGGTGGGGCTCTTCGCCTCCAACCGGATCGGCACCACCCCGGCCGGCGGCTACTGGGTCCAGGGTCTGCACGAGGCCGGCATGAAGGAGAACGACTACGACGTCGCGTTCTTCCCCAAGTGGCGGAGCCAGCGGCACCAGTTCGGCACGGCCGGCTACGCCATCATGAAGACCGCCAAGGACAAGGACGCCGCCTGGGAATGGATCAAGTTCAGTGCCAGCCGCGAGGCCATGGAACTGATCTTTCCCAACCCGGTCACCACCCCGGCCCGCCGCTCCATGGTCAACGAAGCCCTGTACGCGGGCAAAGGCCCGGCGCACTGGAAGGTCTTCTACGACACGCTGGACAAGTACCCCACCACCGGCCCCATCCCGGCGCCGCCCCAGCAGGCCGCCGTCGAAACGGCCCTGATGAAGAACGTCTCGCTGGCCGTCAGCGGCGATGAGCGTCAGCTCAAGCAGGCCCTCGAGTCCATGCAGCGCGATCTTGAACTGGCCCTGAGGAGGCAGTCATGAGCACCACCATCCCTCGCCGGGACCGGCCGAAGCAGGCCGCCAAGGCCGTCAAGGCCGTCAAGCCCGGAACGCCCGCTACTTCGCAGACCGCGTCCGGCCGGCACAGCCAGCGCTGGCTCGCCTGGATCTTCCTGGCCCCCACCATCCTGGGCATGGGCCTGTTCACCCTGGTGCCCATTGCGGCGTCGGTGGTCCTGGCGTTCTTCCGCTGGGACATCATCTCCGCCCCGACGTTTGTGGGCTTCGACAACTTCGCCGAAGTGGTCCAGGACCCGACGGTCCGGGTGTCCTTCCTGAACACCATTGCGTTTGTGATTGTGGCGGTGGCCCTCCAGCTTGGCCTGGCCCTGGCGCTCGCCGTGATGGTGCAGGAGAAGATGCCGGCCTGGCTGCGGACCTTCTTCCGCTCGGCCTTCTTCTTCCCGCTGATCCTCTCCGCTGCCTCGGTGTCCATTTTCATGCGGTACCTCTTCAACGAGCAGTTCGGCGTGGTCAACTGGTTCCTCTCCCTCGCCGGCATTCCCGCGGTGCCGTGGCTGACCACCCCGGGCGGGTCGGCCGCCGTCGTCATCCTTGTCTACGTGTGGCAGAACTTCGGGTTCTCCTTCCTGCTGTTCATCGGCGGTCTGGCATCGATCCCCATGGAAACCTATGAGGCCGCCTCGCTGGACGGCGCCACCGGCTGGCGCAAACACGTCTACGTCACCCTGCCGCTGCTCAGCCCCACCACCCTGCTGGCGTCCGTGATGGCCATCATCAGCGCGCTCCAGGTGTTCGACCAGCCATACGTCCTGACCCGCGGCGGGCCCGGAGACTCCACCCGCACCGCCGTGATGGTGATCTTCGAATCCGCGTTCCAGCGCCTCGAATTCGGTGAGGCCTCCGCCATTGGCGTGATCCTGACCCTGATCATCATGGCCATCACCGCCGCGCAGTTCCGGCTCAGCAAACGATTCGTCTTCTACCAGTAAGGCCGGCCATGACTACCACTACAGAGCGTGTCTCCACCCGCACCCCTGCGGTGCCTGCCCGGTCCCGGCGGAGGCCGAACTGGAACCTGGTCCTCCGAATTGTCCTGCTGATGATCGCGGCCGTCCTGACCCTGGGCCCGGTGATGTGGACCCTGTCCACCTCGCTGCGGTCGCCGTCGGAATCGTTCAAGCTGCCGCCGTCGTTCTTCCCCTGGAATCCGGACTTCACGTCCTACGCGCAGGTCTTCCGGCAGCTGGACATCGTCCTCCTGGTGCTGAACAGCGCGCTGGTCACCGGGCTCATCGCCGTGGGCCAGATGGTCACCGCCGCGATGGCCGGCTACGCCTTCGCCAACCTGAAGTTCCGCGGCCGCGGGGCCCTGTTCTCCATCGTCCTGGCCACCATGATGGTGCCGGTGCAGGTGACAATCGTTCCCGTGTTTATGCTGATCCGAGGCATGGGGCTTTCGGACACCCTCCTGGCACTGATCCTGCCCGCCATCCCGACGGCGTTCGGCACCTTCCTGATGCGGCAGTACTTCCTGGGACTGCCCACCGACCTCGCGGAAGCGGCGTCGATCGACGGCGCCTCACCCTGGCGGACCTTCCGCTCGGTCTACGCCCCGCTGGCGGTCCCGGGGATGGCGATCGTGGGCATCCTCGCCTTCAATTTCCACTGGAACGAGTTTTTCCGGCCGCTCATCATGACCATCTCGGAACAGAACTTCACCCTGCCGCTGGGCCTCGTCTCGCTGCAGGGCAACCTGGGCACGGGCAGCATCTCCGTGGTACTGGCCGGCGTGGTCCTGTCCATGATCCCCGCCCTGGTGGGCTTCATCTTCGGCCAGCGCGCGCTGCAGGACGGCCTCACCGCCGGCAGCGGCAAATAACCCCTGCTTCTGAGAGGCTTACTTCCATGTCATCCCCGGACCTCGCCGCCGCCGACTTCGCCCGTGTGGCCGCCGCCCATCCCGACGCCGCGTTCCCGCACTTCCACCCCCGCCCCGCGCAAGGCTGGATCAACGATCCCAACGGCATCAGCCACCTCAACGGCCGCTACCACGTCTTCTTCCAGTACAACCCCGGGTCCGCCCGGCACCACAGGATCGCCTGGGGCCACATCAGCTCCGCGGACCTGGTCCGCTGGGAAGAACACCCCGTGGCGTTGAGGCCGCAGGACGGCGGGCCGGACGCGTACGGCTGCTGGACCGGTGTGGTGACGGACGACGGCGGCGTCCCCACCGCCGTGTATTCGGGCGTCCGCGGCGACGGCGGCCACTCCCAGGTGGTCATCTCGCGCGGTTCCGCGGACCTCGTGTCGTGGACACAGGACGGGCACGTTGCGGCGTCCATGCCGGCCGACCCCATGGTCACGGCAGTCCGCGATCCGTTCATCTTCCGCTTCAACGGAAAGCGCTATGCCATGCAGGGCGCCGGGCTGGCCTCGGGCCACGCCGCGCTCCTGCTGTACACGGTGGAGGACCTCTCCGACTGGAAGTACCAGGGCATCTGGCTTACCACCGAGAACCCGGTCGCTTCCACCCACACGCCGGCCGAGATCTGGGAATGCCCGCAGCTGGTGCGGGTGCCGTCCGGGGACGACGGCGACGCGTGGGTCATGATGTTCTCCCTCTGGCTCTCCGGCGACGATCACGAGCACGCCAACGGCGTGGGCCACCTCATCGGCAACCTCGCGGAGAACCCCGCCACCGGGCTGCCGGTGTTCTCCCCGGAGACCGGCGGAAAGTCGGATCTGGGCCGGGACTTCTACGCGCCCCAGATCGTGCAGCTGCAGGACGGGGCCGGTGCCGGTACTCCTGGTGTTCCTGCTTCTTCGTCAGCTTTTGCCGCCCTCGCGGAGCCGAAAGCACTGCTGTGGGGCTGGGCCAATGAAGGACCTGGGCGGGACGGCCGCCGGGGCCGCAGCCAGGAACAGATCGACGCCGCGGGCTGGGCCGGCGTTCTCACCCACCCGCGACTTCTGTCCGTGGTGGACGGTTCCCTGGCCGTGGCACCCGCTCCGGAGGTGGATGCCTACCGGGGCACGCAACTGGCGTCGCAGGGTGCCGGGAGCGTTGAGCTGCCGGCGTATGCCGAGGCCGTTGTGACCGCCCGCTCCGGTGGGCCGGCGACGCTGGCCGCGGACGCCGTCGTCGAACTTTCCCTGGTGGGTGAAGCCTCAGTGGACGCGGGGCAAGTGGTGTTCAGCGGGCCTCTGGCGGCGGGGGAGGAGCTGCGGGTGTTTGTGGACGCGTCGCTGGTGGAGGTGTACCGGAGCGGTTCCGTGGCCACCACGCTGCGCGCCTATTCGGCGCCCGGCGAGCGGTGGGTTCTGCGGCTTCCCGAGGGTGCCGCCGCTGACGTCTGGCAGCTGGAACAGCCCCAGTAGCCTGAATAGTGCCGGGCTCGCAAGGACTCCGGCCAAGCGCGAACGGACACTTGAGGCCCCACTGGCCGGGCCTCAAGTGTCCGTTCGCGCTGTTTGTCCGTTCGCGCTGTTCGCCGGGCCGGGGTCAGATCCGGGTTCAGGCCCGGCCCGCGGGGACCGCTCCGGTTGACTCGCGCACTACGAGCCGGCACGGAACCATTGTCTGGCCGGGGCTGCTGTGTCCGGCGGGTGCGCCGCCGTCGTCGTGATCTTCCGGCTCTTCCGGCTCCTCCGACAGTTCCCGGAGGAGCCCGGTCATGGCTGCGGCACCCATCTCCCGCAACGGGAGAGCCATCGTGGTAAGCGCGGGGACCATGGTGGCGGCGATGCGGAATTCGTCGTCGTATCCCATGATGGAGAGGTCCTGCGGGATGGCCAGGCCCAGGCGATTGGCCGCGAGCACCACGCCGATGGCCAGGCGGTCGTTCGCGCACATGATTGCGGTGGGGCGGTCCGGCGCCGCAACGCCGTCCAGGAGTTTCATGGCACCGTGGAACCCGGCATCGATGTCCCAGCCGGCCTCCAGGATACGGCCCGGCCGCACCGGCAAACCGGCCGCCTCGAAGGCGTCCCGGTGGCCCTGGATGCGGCGCGGCGCGGCGGGTCTGATGCTGTCACCGGCGAGGAATGCGATGTCCCGGTGGCCCAGCCCCAGAAGGTGCGTTGCCGCCTCGCGGCCGCCGCGGACCTCATCCGGAATGACGGCAGGAACGCCTGCCCCGGGACGGTCATCGAAGCAGTTGGCGAGCACCGACGGCACGCGCAGCATGTTGAGCGGAACGTGCAGGGGACGCAGGCCCACGGTGACGTACATCAGCCCGTCCACCTGGCGGTCCAGCAGCGTGGCCACCGCGCTTTCGTCACGGGCCTCGTCCAGCTCCGTATCCATCACCACGGTGACAAAGCCCTGGGACCTGGCCACGGCGTCCGCGCCGGCGATGATGTTGCCGTCGAACGGGCTGGTGACCACCTGGTCCGAGACGATCCCGATGATCCGCGACCGGCGGTTGCGCAGGCTCACGGCGATGGCGTTGGGCGTGTAGTTCAGCGTGGCCGCCGCTTCACGGATCCGGACCTGGCTTTCCTTGGCCACGTTCCCGTCGCCGTGCCCGTTCAGGACCAGCGATACCGCGCTGCGGGACACCCCGGCGAGCTTGGCGACGTCGAGTGCTGTGGCTTTGCGGTTCATGCTGGGTTTCCTCCCGCGGGCGGTATTTCCAGCAGTCTACCTAACGCGTGTGAGGTGCGCTCGGACCCGGGGTAGCGGCGTTCGGGAGACGCGGGATGCTGGCCGCCGCGACCAGCAGTGCCAGGGCCCCGAGACCGAACGGCAGGGCGGTGAGGGTGGCGATGCCGCCCACCAGCAGCGGCCCGCCGGCGTCGCCGAGTTCACGGCCGAGCTCCGCCGAACCCATGGTCCGGCCCATGCGCTCCGGCGGCGTGGTGTCGGCCAGATGCGCGAACCCGAGCGGCGTGGCCAGGCCGACGCCCGCGCCAATGGCCGCCGCGGCAATGAACAGCGTGACCGGACCCGGGGTGAGGGCGATGAGGGTGACGCCCGCGGCGGTAAGGAGGAGCCCCGCCGTCGTCCCTTTGTTGTCGCTGATGCGGTGCGCGTCGCGCAGCCTGCCGATCCAGGGCTGGGTGAGCACAGAGGCGATGGCCAGGACGGTGACCGCGGCGGTGCCGGCAACCGGGCCAAGGCCGTGCCGGGTGGCGAGGGCGGGGATGAACCCGATCGCCGCACCAAGCGCTCCCGTCGAGGCCGCCAGCACCAGCGTCGGCACGAGGAAGCGCCGCTCCGTGACCTGGCGGGCAAGGTCCAGAACGGTGTAGCGCTGCCGGGGGAGCGGCGGCAGGTGGGGAACGGACACCAGCACCCACACGGCGGTGCCCGCCGCCAGCACCGAGAGGGCCCCGAACAGCAGGGCAAACCCGCCCGCGAGGATCAGTCCGGCACCCAGCAGGGGGCCGATGACGTAGCCCAGGCTCTTCCAGGAACCGTACCGGCCGAAGTAGGTCCCGGCTTTCTTACCCGCCGCCAGCCGCGCAACCATCGCGGACGATGCCGGCGAGAAGGCCGAAGCCGCAGCGCCCTGCCCTAGCCGCGCCAGTCCAAGCATCAGGGGATCCGCCGCCCAGAGGCCGATCAGCGACAGCACCGCGAAGGCCAGGAGGCCGCCGACTATGACGGGTTTGGTTCCGATCCGGTCGCTCAGGGCGCCGAAGACCGGCTTGAGGAAGACCTCGGAAACGTCGTACAGGGCCAGCAGGATACCCAGGTTGAGCAGCGTCAGGCCGATGTTCTCGCTTTGCGCGCCCATGCCGGCGGCGATGCTGTGGGCGCCGAACGCTGTGACGAACCCGGCCGCGTACAGGGGGAGGGTTGACGCCCGGGCGTTGACCACCGGTGCCGGGGCGCTCACGCGTGCACTTCGAGACAGGGCGCCTGTTTTAGGTGAATCACACCGCAAAGCGTAACAACCGCCGATAAGGGTCGGATAGCTCGTCTGCACCCAGTGCCACTCAGATGAAAGTCGAGTACCGACTACTGATGCTTTCGGCCTCCACGTGCGAATAGCTTCGAGTGGGGGACTCACGGGACGTCCATCGGTATACCGCTTCTTGGGGCAGGAAGGACAGTCATGGCGCCGGACGACGGCAACGCCCTGCCCCTCCTGGATCCGGCAGTGCTGGACAGGCTGCGCACCGAGCTCGATGACGATGACGGCGTGTGGAAGGTGTTCGTGCAGAATTTCATCGAGCACCTGCCCCACCGGACCGAAAAGCTGCGGCTGACCCTTACCACCGGTGACCTGGCCGGCGCGATGGACGCGGTCCTGAGCCTCAAGACTTCCAGCCAGATGGTGGGCGCGGAACGCCTGGCCGGACTCGCCATGGACCTTGAACGGTCCCTTCGCGAAGAGAGCGTCGATGCTGAGCCTGCCAGGGTCCTGCCCCGGCTGGCAGCGGACCGCCTTCGGCAGATCATTCGCTGCGCCCGGCAGACCACCCATGTCGTGCAGAGATGCCTGCACGCCGCGTGAAGCCGGGTGCAGCCAACGCAGCAGAGACCAACGCGGACCTTTCCGCGCTTGTACAGTGAAGGGCATGCCCGCCGATGCCGCCCTGCTGCCTGCCGCCTTCCCCGCCCTGGACGAGCTGCTCGCCACTGCCCGCGTGGTGAGCCTGCCCATGCGGGTGAAGTTCCGCGGCATCATGGAGCGCGAAACGCTGCTGCTGCGCGGCCCGCACGGCTGGGGCGAGTTTTGCCCGTTCCCCGAATACGCCGACGCCGAGGCTTCCCGCTGGCTCGCCGCCAGCATCGAGGCCGGCTGGGCCGGCTTCCCGTCACCCGTCCGTTCGGTGATCCCCGTCAACGCCACCGTGCCCGCCGTTTCCGCGGACCGCGTGCCCGAGGTCTTGGCCCGCTTCGGCCGGGTGGATGCCGTCAAGATCAAGGTGGCCGAACGCGGGCAGACACTCGATGACGACGCCGCCCGGGTCGCCGCCGTCCGGGCCGCCCTGCCCGACGCCGCCATCCGCGTCGACGCCAACGGTGGCTGGGACGTGCCTACCGCCGTGGCGGCACTCACCCTGCTCGCCGCCGTCGGGCTTGAATACGCCGAGCAGCCGGTGCCCACCATCGAGGGGCTCGCCGAGGTGCGCCGCCGGCTGCGCGCCGCCGGAACGCCGGTGCTGATCGCGGCCGACGAAAGCGTGCGCAAGGAATCCGATCCGCTTAAGGTGGCGCGGGCTGGCGCGGCGGATCTGCTGGTTGTTAAGGTCGCGCCGCTCGGGGGAGTGCGGCGCGCGCTGGACATCGTGGCGCAGGCCGGGCTCCCCGCCGTCGTCAGTTCTGCGCTGGACACCTCCGTGGGGATCCGCGCCGGGCTGGCGTTGGCGGCTGCCCTGCCCGAGCTGCCGTACGCGTGCGGGCTGGGGACGGTGTCGCTGTTCGCCTCGGATATCACGCTGGATCCGTTAGTGGCCGACGACGGCGCCATCCGCCTCCGCGACGTGACCGCCGACGCCGGGCTGCTGGAGCGGTTTGCGGCTTCCGCCGAGCGTCGCGACTGGTGGCTGGCCCGACTCGGCCGCGTCCACGCCCTCCTGGCCCCCTGACGCTCTCTCACTTAACGTGGGCTTTTTACGAACGCTCTCGCACATCCCTGCAGGTCATCGCCGGTTCACCGGAACTTCACCCGGCGGACGGCTGGGCGTCGGAACCGGCTGACAGGGTGGCCGGGACCCGATCGTAAATTTGGAGGCACCCCTTGTCTGAAACGACAGCCCGCAAGTTCACCCTGCTGCCCATGCTCGGCCACACCAAGGGCAAGCGTAGCGCCGTCACCTGCGCCTTGAAGTGCGACAACGCCTGTTCCGGCGATGTCTGCAACACCAGCGCCAACAGCTATTTCCGCGACATCGCGTCCGCCAGCATGTCCCGCCGCGCCGCCCTGGGCTTCGGCGCCGCCGGTGCGCTCGCCGTCGTACTCGGCAGTGCCATTACCTCCGCGGAACCGGCCGTTGCCGGCGGTCCCGGACTGGCGCCCGCCGCCAAGGAGGGCTTCGCGAAGTCGAAGCTGAAGTTCACGCCGATCGCTCCGGTGGACGCCGCCGTCGACGCTTTCACGGTGCCGGAAGGCTTCACCTGGCAGCCCGTGATCCGCTGGGGTGACCCGATCTTCAACGGCACGCCGGACTTCGATCTGAACAACCAGACGGCCGCCGCGCAGGAGAAGCAGTTCGGCTACAACAACGACTACACGGACATCCTGGAGATCCCGAACAGCAAGGGCCGCCGTGCCGTGCTGTTCGCCAACCACGAATACACGAACGAGAACATCATGTTCCCGGCCACCATGCCTGCCGCCGACGTCCGCGCGGTGGGGGCCGCAGCGCACGGGCTGAGCGTCGTCGAGCTGGAGCGCAAGAACACCACCAAGCCGTGGACCTACGTCAAGGGCGCGCCGCTGAACCGCCGGTACCTGAACAATACGGTCTACGAACTGACCGGTCCGGCCGCGGGTTCCCCGCTGGTCCAGACCGCCGCGGACCCGAGCGGCCGCTTCATCAAGGGCACCCTGGGCAATTGCGCCGGCGGCACCACGCCGTGGGGCACCATCCTCTCCGGCGAGGAGAACTTCCAGGGCTACTTTGTCTCCCCGGGCACGTCCGTTTCTGACAAGCGGTACGGCCTCACTTCCAAATCCACGGCCCGTAAGTGGGAACTGGACGACCCTCGCTTCGACACCCGTAACGCCGGCTACGAGAACGAGGCAAACCGCTTCGGCTGGATCGTGGAAGTTGACCCGTTCGATCCCACGTCCACCCCGAAGAAGCACTCCTCGCTGGGCCGTTTTAAGCACGAAGGCGCCAACGTCATCATCGCCGAGTCGGGGCATGTTGTGGCGTACTCCGGCGACGACGAGCGCTTCGACTACCTGTACAAGTTCGTCTCCGCCGGGAAGTACCGAGAGGGCGACCGGGCGCACAACATGACGCTGCTCTCGGCGGGCAACCTCTACGTCGCCAAGTTCACGGGCAACTCACCGTTGGAGGAGATTACCGGAGCCGGCAACGTGCCCGCCGACGGTTCCTTCGACGGCACCGGCGAATGGCTGCCCCTGGTGGTGGACGGCGCCTCCGCCGTGCCGGGCATGACCGTGGAAGAGGTCCTGGTCTACACCCGTCTGGCTGCCGACAAGGTTGGTCCCACCAAGATGGACCGCGCCGAGGACGTCCAGCCCAGCCTGCACACCGGCAAGGTCTACGTGGCCTGCACCAACAACTCGGACCGCGGCAAAACCGGCAAGGAAGGCGCCACCGAGGTCAACCCGCGCAACCTGAACCGTGACGGCCACATCGTGGAAATCACTGAGACCGGCGACCAGACCTCCACAGGGTTCACCTGGAACCTGCTGATGGTCTGCGGCGATCCCGCCACCGGTGACGTGACCTACTTCTCCGGCTTCCCGGTGGACCAGGTCTCGCCGATCTCCTGCCCGGACAACCTCGCGTTCGACTCCGTTGGCAACCTGTGGATCTCCACGGACGGCGCCCCCTCCGGCATCGGCAAGGCCGACGGGCTGTTCAAGGTCACGCTCGACGGCGCCGAACGCGGCAAGGTGGAGCAGTTCCTGGCCGTGCCGCGTGACGCCGAAACCTGCGGCCCCATCATCCACGACGACGAGCGCACCGTCTTCGTCTCCGTGCAGCACCCCGGCGAGGACGGCACGTTCGAGGAGCAGTTCTCCTTCTTCCCGGACTACGTTGCAGAAGGCACGACGCCGGCCCGCGGCCAGGTGCGTGCCCCGCGTCCGTCAGTGGTCCAGGTGTTCCGCGGCTGAGCCCGATCCCCTCCCGTTGCTCTATCACTTTTGGTCCCTTTGCCGGCCTTGTAGGGACTGTAAGTGATAGAGCAACGGGTGGGAGACGGGAGTCCCGGGTCATGCAGGCTTCCGCAGGATGGCAAACTGGTTCGGTGACTTCCCTGAACTCCCTCGCCGCCGCGCGGATCGCCGTCGACGCTCTGATCGACGGCGGTGTCCAGTTCGTGGTGGTCTCGCCCGGATCGCGCTCCGCCCCCATGGCCTACGCCCTGGCGGAGGCAGAAACGGCCGGCCGCGTGGACCTCCTGGTCCGGATCGACGAACGTTCCGCCGGCTTTACGGCCCTGGGCCTGGCCCTGTCCACCGGCTCCCCGGCGGCCGTCCTCACCACCTCAGGCACCGCCGTCGGGAATCTTATGCCCGCCGTGATGGAGGCCAACCACGCGGCCGTCCCGCTGGTAGTGGTGTCCGCGGACCGGCCCGAGGAACTGCAGGGGACCGGCGCCAACCAGACCACCATCCAGCTGGATCTGTTCGGCGAGCACGTGCGCTTCGCCGCCGACGTCCCGGCCGGCAGCAGCCCGCAGCGCGCCGTGGAAACGGCACTCGCCGCGGCGACGGGTGCGTTTTCCGAGTTCGCGCCAGGGCCCGTCCAGCTGAACCTGGCGTTCCGCGACCCGCTGGTCCCAGCACCGGAAGAGGAACTTGCGACGGCGGCCGGGCACTCCAGGTTCCGGATCGGCACCGACCCGCTCACCATGAACCTCCCGCCCGCGCCGGCCTCGCTGGAGGAACGGCGCACCGTGGTGCTGGCAGGGCACGACGCCGGGCCCGTCGCCGAGGCGTTCGCCCGCGCCCACGGCCTGCCGCTGCTCGCGGAGCCGTCCTCCAACGCCCGGTTCGGCCCCAACGCCGTGGGCCCGTACCGGCTGCTGCTGGAACACTTCGGACCGTCCGCGGCACAGCCCATCGAACGGGTGGTGATGTTCGGCCGGCCCACCTTATCTCGCCCGGTAGCTGCGTTGCTGGAGCGGGCCGACGTGCCGTCCGCGCTGTACCAGCCTGTCCCTGTGGCTTGGTACCAGCCGGGCCGACGCACGGAACTTCCGCTGGAGAACCTGGCCGACCTCGCGGATTTCGCCGGCCGCGGCCCGTCCGACTGGCTCGATACCTGGCTGCTGGCCGGGGCCGGAGCGCAGCACGCGCTCGACGGCGTCTTGGCCGCCGAGCCCGCCGCCACCGGACCGTCGGTGGGCGCCCAGGTCTGGCGGCACGCCCGCGGCCAGTTGATGCTGGGCTCCTCCAACGGCATCCGCGACGTTGACCTTGCCGGCCTGCCCGCCGCAGAGCCTGCCGCGACCGTCTACGCCAACCGCGGCCTCGCCGGGATCGACGGCACCATCTCCACCGCCACCGGTGTTGCCCTCGGCGGCCGCCAGGACACCACGCTGCTGTTGGGTGACGTCACCTTCCTGCACGACGCCGGCGGCCTGCTCCTCGGTTCGGGCGAATCCGAACCCGGGCTGCGGATCGTCGTGCTGAACGACGCCGGCGGTGCCATCTTTGATCTGCTGGAGCACGGGGCCGTGCGTGAATCCGGACGCTACTCCGACGCCGTCGAACGGCTCTTCGGCACCCCCCACACCGTGGACATCGCGGCGCTCGCCGCAGCGTACGGCGTCGGGCATTGCGCGGTAAGTACGACGGCGGGACTCGCCGAGGCGCTCGCGGCACCGCTGAAGGGCCGCAGCATCATCGAGGTCCGCACAGACCGGGTTGGCCTCCGCGCCCTGCACGCCCGCATCAAGGCCGCCGTGGCCGCCGCTGTTGAGGGAGTCCTCGCGCGGTAGTTCCGGACGCGCAAGATAGGCCGTGACGCGCAGATGCCCTGTCGCTACCCGTATTTGGGTAGCGACAGGGCATCTGCGGGTCAGCACGTAATCCGCGCGTCGAAAAGGCTGCTCGTCGGGAAGGGAGGTCCTACTCTTCGATCTCGATGTGCGTCGGGTCCAGGACGCGGCGCAGGAACTCCTTGGTGCGGGCCTGGGTGGGTGCGGAAATGACCTGCTCGGCCACGCCCTCCTCCACCACCACGCCGCCGTCCATGAATACCACGCGGTCTGCCACCTCGCGGGCAAAGCCCATTTCGTGGGTTACCACCAGCATGGTCATGCCCTCCTTGGCCAGGTTCCTCATGACGGAGAGGACATCGCCTACGGTCTCGGGGTCCAGCGCGGATGTTGGCTCGTCAAAGAGCATCAGTTCGGGGTCCATGCTCAGCGCCCGGGCAATGGCCACGCGCTGCTGCTGGCCGCCGGAAAGCTGGTCCGGGAAACGGTCGGACAGGTGCCCCAAACCGACGCGCTCAAGGTTGTGCTGGGCCACCTTGTCGGCTTCTTCCTGGGAACGCTTCAGGACCTTCGTCTGGGCGATGGTGCAGTTCCGCTTGGCGTCAAGGTGCGGGAACAGGTTGAACTGCTGGAACACCATGCCCACTGTGCGGCGCATCTTATCGATGTCCACGTCAGGGTGGGTCGCTTCGAAGCCGCCCACGTGGATGGCACCCTCGTTGGGCTGCTCGAGGAGGTTGACGCAGCGCAGGAGGGTGGACTTGCCGGAGCCGGACGGACCGATCAGGCACACCACTTCGCCGGGCGCCACGTCCAGGCTGATGCCCTTGAGGACCTCGTTGCTGCCGTAGGACTTGCGGAGGTCCTTGATGGAAACCCCGGCCGCATTGATGGTGCCGGTGTTGCCGGCGGAGGAATTTACGACGTCGTTCATGGCTTCCCTGCCTATCGCTTGGTCCGCGCGGAGCGGCTTTCGAACTTCCGGGCCAGGAGGCTCAGCGGGATGGTGATGACCAGGTAAAAGGCGCCGGCCACAAGGAGCGGCGTCAGGCCTGCGCCGAGGCTGGAAATGCCGTCGCGGCCGAACTTGGTGAGATCGTACTGCGAGGCAGTGAGGCCCAGGACGTAGATCAGCGAGGAGTCCTTGGTGAGCAGGATGACCTCGTTGGTCAGTGGGGGGAGCACAATTTTGAACGCCTGCGGAATCACGATGGACACCATGGCCCGCCACTGCGGCATGCCCAGCGAACGTGCGGCTTCAAGCTGTCCCTTAGGCACAGCCTGCAGGCCGGCGCGGAGGGTTTCGGCGATATATGCCGAGGCCACCATGCCCAGCGAAATCATGACGATCAGGGTGACGTTCCACTGAACCCCAAAAGCAAGCGGGACACCGTAGCCGAAGGCGATGAACACCAGCAGCGCCGGCACACCGCGGAAGAATTCGATGTAGCCCGTGGCGATCCAGCGGTACAGCGGAAAGCTGGAGAGCTTCATCAGGGCCAGTAGGAGGCCGCCGGACAGGCCCACCACGAAGCCGAGGAACGTGTAGATCAGGGTGTTCTTGAGGCCCACCAGGAAGATGTCCGGGAACATCGGGCCGATCTTGCCGAAGTTGAAGACGCTGTTGCCGACGGTCTTCCAATCGGTGGCCAGGACCAGCGCGGCCACGGCCACAACGAAGATGCCGATCTGGACGTACAGGCTCACTCTGGCCCGTTGACGTGCTGTCATTGCCATGGGGTGCTCACATTCATTTGCGTGGCTGGGGCCCCGGACGGACTGCGGTGCAGTTAGTCAGGGGCCCCAGCGGCGTAGTTCTCAGGGCTGCGTCAGGCTCCCTAGCTGGAGCCGAAGCGCTGGCTACTTGGCGACCTCGCCGAACCATGTGGTTTGGAACTTCTTCAGGGTGCCGTCGTCGGTCAGACGCTTCAGGGTTCCGTTGACCTTTTCGGCCATGGCGGTGTTGCCCTTCTTGATGGAGATGCCAAGCTTCTCGCCGGTGGCGTAGTCATCCACGCGCTCGTACCTGGGGTCATCCTTGATGGCGTAGGCCAGGATTGACTGGTTGCCGAGGGCGGCGTCGATGGTGCCGGCCTGGAGGGCCTGGACCAGGAGGCCGCTGTCCTCGAACTGCTGGGCGTCGATGCCTTTTTCCGCCGCGTACTTTGCGCCCGTTGTGGCCTGCTGGACGCCGACCTTTTTGCCCTTGGCGCTGTTGATGTCCTTGATCCCGGATGCGGTGGTGGCCACGAGGGTGAGGTCGTCATCCATGTACGGGGTGGAGAAGTCCATTACGGACTTGCGGACGTCAGTGATGGAAACCGAGGAGATGGAGAGGTCGCAGCCGGTGAGGGCGGTTCCGGTTTCGATGGCCTCGAAGGAGCTGTCCACGATGCTGAGTTCCGCGCCGAGGTCCTTGGCTACTTCATTGGCGATGTCGATGTCGAAGCCAACGATCTTGCCGTCCTTCTGGAATTCGAACGGCTCGTAGGGGACGTCGGAGCAAACGGTGAGCTTCCCGGCGTTAATCAGCTGGATGCCACCCTCGGACGCGGCCGGGGTGGTGCTGCCGCCGCACGCAGTGAGGGTGAGAGCGCCGACGGCCAGGATTACTGCTGCCTTGGCGGCGATCTTGGCCTGGGCCAGGGACTTGAGCTGCATATTTTTTACCTTTTGTTGCAGGGGTATGCGGTACTAAATCGGTTCATAGTGTAGCGCCGAATGAGAGATGTGCATCACATGAAACTTAGTTTTACTATTTGATAACTAAATCACAACCAAAATCAAGACCCGGGAGGCGACCCATGTCTGGAATTCCGGACACGGTGCGCAGCTAGGCAGCAGCAGATGTCGTTCTGGGTGATGAAAACGACATCTGCTGCTACCTAGTTGGTAATCCCCAGCGACTCCAGCATCGGACGGAACTTTGCCCACGTCTCCGCCAACTCGGCCTCTGGCTGAGAGCCATCCACAATGCCGCAGCCGGCATATAACCGCACGGTATGGGGATCCTCAATCACGGCGCCACGCAGCGCGATGCCCCATTCGCCATTGCCGGCAGCGTCGAGCCAGCCCACCGGACCCGCATACGGGCCGCGGTCCAGGTGTTCCAGCTTCCGGACCAGGGCGCCGGCCACCAGCGTGGGCGTGCCGCAAACCGCAGCGGTGGGGTGCAGCGCGTTGATCAGCGCCAGGCACGTGGGCACGTGGCCCTCCACCTCGGCGAGCTCCGCCTTTACATCAGATGCCAGGTGCCACACGTTCGGCAGCTCCAAAATGAAAGGTTCGTCGTGAGCGTTCATGGCCTCGGAAAACGGCGCAAGCTGCGACGTCAACGACTGGATTGCGATCTCGTGCTCATGCCGCTGCTTCTCGGACCCGGCCAGCACGCGCTCGGCATACTCCATCGGAATACCGGCTTCGCCGTGCGCATCGCGACGGTCCAGCGTCCCGGCCAGCACGCGCGCCTGGGCAGTGCGGCCCTCCACCTGGATCAGCATCTCCGGGGTGGCGCCCACCAGCCCGTCCACGCCATAGGTCCAGCATTCGCGGTATCGCACGGCCAGTTCGCGCAGCACCTGAGCGGCATTCACGCCCGAGGGCACCGTGGCCACGATGTCCCGTGCCAGCACCAGTTTCTCCAGCGCGCCGGTCCGGATCTCCGCCACACCCGCGGCGACGGCGGCCATCCAGTCTTCCTCGCTGAGCGAGCCGGTGTGCAGGGTGGCCCCGTGGGCGGAAGGCAAAGGACGCCCGACGGAGCCGTCCTCCTTCGAAGTTAGGTCGCCGGATGTGCCGTCTCCGGCAGCGCCTGACTCACCAACGGCGCCGGCCTCACCAACGGCGCCGGTCTCACCAACGCTGCCACCACTCAGCCAGCCGTCCAGCGCGGCGAGGGCTCCCGCTTCGGTGAGTTCGCCGTCGTCGAATGTTAACTGGGTGAGCCAGTACTGGCCGTCCCGGACGCCCACTACGATCTCGGGCACGATCAGCCGCGATACATGGGTGGACTTCTTGGAGAATGCGAAGGAGCCGAACGCCACCGGGCCGGTGCCGGGCAGCTCCACGGAGTCTGTGATGTCCGCTTCGAGGACTTGGTGGCGCCACCAGATGTCGGCCTCGAGGAAACGCTCAGGGCCGGTGGCTGTGAAGCGGGCGATCTCGCCGAAGCCCACCAGTCCGGCTTCGCGGCGGGTCCAGCAGAGGACGTCGTCCCGGACCAGGAACTGCGGCAGTCCGCCGTCAGATGCGTTGCCATCCAGGGGGACTGTGAGGGTGCGGAACGTGCTCGTCATGATGAGACAACATTACTCCCGCGTATGCGTGCGGCCGTGTTGGGCCGTGCCGGTGCCTTGCTTCGGACCGCCGTACGGGCTCGCCGAAAGACCTTCTCAAGTTTGTCTGAGACAATTGCATGGTGAACCGAGCATCCTTGGAAAAGCGTCCGGACGAAGTAGCCACGATGTTTGACGACGTCGCACCTAAGTACGACGTCGTCAACGATGTCCTCTCCATGGGGCAGACCCGCCGTTGGCGCAGGATCGTGGTGGACGCCATGGACATGAAGATCGGCCAGCTGGTCCTGGACCTGGCCGCTGGAACCGGCACCTCCAGCGAGCCATATGCCGATGCAGGCATAGACGTCATCGCCTGCGATTTCTCCCTCGGCATGCTCAAAGTCGGCAAGCGCCGCCGCCCGGACATCGACTTCATTGCCGGTGACGCCACCAACCTGCCCTTCGCGGACAACAGCTTCGACGCCTGCACCATCTCGTTCGGGCTGCGCAACGTCAACGAGCCCAAGAAGGCGCTGGCCGAGATGCTCCGCGTCACCAAGCCCGGCGGCAAGCTGGTCATTGCCGAATTCTCGGCGCCGGTGGTTCCGCTGTGGCGCACCATGTATACCGAATACCTCATGCGTGCCCTGCCGGCCATCGCCGTCAAGGTGGCCTCCAACCCGGACGCCTACGTATACCTCGCCGAATCCATCCGCGCCTGGCCGGACCAGGACCACCTGGCCGCCTGGCTGCAGGAATCCGGCTGGGAAAAGGTCACGTATCGCAACCTGACTGGCGGGATCGTGGCCGTACACCGTGCCACCAAACCGCTGGAATCCACGCCGGAGGGTGCCGCGGAAGCCATCGCCGCGCACAAGGGCCCTGTGGCCAGGCTTCGCCGCAACATCGTCCGCTGAACGGCATGAATGTTCTCATTGTCGGCGCGGGGCCAGCCGGTTCAACCGCCGCGTACTACCTTGCCAAGGCCGGCATCAACGTGACCGTCCTGGAAAAAACCAGCTTCCCGCGCGAGAAGGTCTGCGGCGACGGCCTCACCCCGCGGGCGGTCCGCGAAATCCAGAAGCTGGGCTTGCCGCACCCCGAAGCGGACGGCTGGCGCCGGAACAAGGGCCTCCGCCTCATTGCCGGCGGCCGCACCATCGAACTGCCCTGGCCCGAGGTGTCCGACTTCCCGCAGTACGGCCTGATCCGCACGCGCCTGGGCTTCGACGAGGAACTGGCCCGCCACGCCCAGGCTGCCGGCGCCCGAATCCTCGAGCGGCACAGCGTCACCGAAGCACTGCGGTCTGAAGACGGCCGCGTGACCGGTGTCCGCGCAGCGCGCCTGGACGAGTCCGGGCGCAAGACGGGTCAGACGCGCGACTTCAGCGCCGACGTCGTACTCGCCGCAGACGGCAACTCCACCCGAACCGCCGTGTCACTAGGCATTCACAAGCGCGACGACCGCCCCCTCGGCGTCGCCGTCCGCACGTACTTCACGTCACCCCGGCACGATGACGACTGGATGGAAGGCTGGCTGGAACTCCCCGGCCGCGGCGGAAAACTGCTCCCCGGTTACGGCTGGGTGTTCGGCGTGGGCGACGGAACCTCCAACGTGGGCCTCGGCATCCTGAATTCGTCCCGAGAATTCGGCAAGCTCGACTACAAGCAGGTCCTGCGTGAATGGACTGGCGCCATGCCCGCAGAGTGGGGCTTCACCCCGGACAACCAGGTGGGCGAAATCCGCGGCGCCGCGCTGCCCATGGGCTTCAACCGCACCCCGCACTACTCGCCCGGCCTCCTGCTGCTGGGCGACGCCGGGGGCATGGTCTCGCCATTCAACGGCGAGGGCATCTCCTACGCGATGGAATCGGCACGGTTTGCGGCGGAGTTCATCATTGACGCGTCCGCTCGCTCCTCTGCTGCAGGGGCAACCTACGACGCCGACGCGCACCTGGCGGGGTACGCGGACTATGTGCGGGGCCAGTGGGGATCGCACTTCACGCTGGGCCGGGCATTTGCCGCGCTAATCGGAAAACCCGCCGTCATGAAGCTCGCGCTGCGGACGGGGATGCCCATTCCCGTGCTGATGCGCTTTGTGGTGCGGCTGCTCGCAAACCTGACCGACCCGGCCGCGAAAGGCTTCGAGGACAGGGCCATCCGCGTCCTGGAGTCACTGGTTCCGGCCACATCCAATACAGCGTCGGCCTCGAATCAGCGGTATCCGCAACAAAAAGTTAGGGTTAACCAGTGACTAACTCCGCAGACCACAGCTGGACGCACGCCGGGCACGGCCTGCCGGACTCCGAACCCAGCCTCAATACCACCGCCATTGCCACGGGATTGCAGCTGCCCGCCGGCTTTGCGGCCATCGCGGAGGACGCCGAACTGGGCCCCGCCATCACCAATAACCTGGCCCGCGTGGAGAAGAAGCTCCGCGAGGCCATTGCCAACTCAGACCCGCTGGCTGATGCAACGTCGCGTCACCTCGTGGAGGCCGGCGGCAAGCGCATTAGGCCGCTGCTGACGCTGCTGTGCGCCCACCTTGGCGACGCCTCACTGCCTGCCGTAGTGCAGGCGGCCGTGGTGGTGGAGCTGACCCACCTGGCAACGCTGTACCACGACGACGTCATGGACTCGGCCCCGTTCCGCCGCGGCGCCCCCACGGCCCACGAGGTCTGGGGAAACTCCGTGGCAGTCCTCACCGGCGACCTCATCTTTGCCCGCGCCTCCATCCTGGTGTCCGAGCTGGGCTCACGCGCTCTGGGAATCCAGGCCCGGACGTTCGAACGCCTGTGCCTGGGCCAGCTGCACGAAACGGTAGGCCCGCGCCCGGACGAGGATCCCGTGGAGCATTACCTGTCCGTCATCGCAGACAAGACCGGTTCCCTCGTTGCCGCCTCCGGCCAGCTCGGTGCCATCTTCGCCGGTGCCGACGAGGCCTACGAGGAGCTCCTGGTGGAATACGGTGAAAAGGTGGGTGTGGCCTTCCAGTTGGCGGACGACGTTATTGACGTCACCGGCGTCAAGGTGAAGTCCGGCAAGTCACCGGGCACGGACCTTCGCGAAGGTGTGCCCACCCTGCCTGTCCTGTTCCTGCGGCGCGATGCCGCGGCCGGTGACCAGTCCGCCGTCGACCTTTTGAAGCTCATTGATGGGGACCTGACCTCCGATGCTGCCCTGGCTGCCGCCGTTGCCGGGCTGCGCGAGCACCCCGTGACAGCCGAGTCCTGGGTGATCGCCCGCCGCTGGGCCGACGAAGCCATTGCCGCGCTGGCGCCGCTTCCCGAAGGTGTTGTGAAGTCTTCGCTGGCCAACTTCGCCCTGGCTGTGGTGGACCGCGCGAGCTGATTCCCTTGTTGTACAGCGGGGCCTCGGCGGGGTTGAACCTGGCCGGGGCCCTCGCTGTTTGCTTGGCAAACTTCGTTAAATGCAATAGCCCCGGTTCTCAGCAACGAAACGAATCACACGTTGCGCCGAACCGGGGCTATATCTCCGTTCGCATCAGACCCGCCGGAGGCGTTTAGCGGATCCGTGAACAGTGTATGACAGATTTGTCACAGGACGCAATCCTGCTGTTACTGCGCGCGTCACAGGCTTTTCTGCTTGCGGCCCTGCTGGATTTCCCCACGTTTGCCTGGAGATGCCGCTGGCAGCCCGGTGAGTCCTGCCGCCACGCCGGCACGGGCGCCCAAACCAGGGGAGACTCAGCGGCCTGGTTTTGCACATGGCTGATTTGGATACTGCCGGCGGGGGCAATGGTCGGCTCTGCTGGGAGCATGGACGTCACTTCTTACCTCAAGTACGCCGGCTCCGTCGCCAGGACAGCGACATTGCGCAAGGCCGGATTCTCGGATCGGAACATCCGCGTGGCCATTGGCGCAGGCCAGATGCGGCGGCTCCGGCACGGAGTGGTGGCACTGCCGGGTGCCGCTCCCGATCTCGTGGGTGCGGTCCTGGCCAACGGTCTGCTCAGTTGCGGCTCGGCCAGCACACACCACCGGCTGTGGCGGCTGCACCAACCCACGGCCCTTCACCTGCTCTGCCGGCACGGGGCCGCCAAGGATGTTGTGGTTCATCGTGAGACTGTGGTGCCCCAGGATGTGCCCTGGCCCGTGGCCGGCCTGACTGATGTGCTGCTTCATGGCCTGCGGTGTTTACCAGAGGTGGAGGCTGCCATCATGGTGGAGAGCGCGCTGCTGCAAGGCAGGACCACCCTGGATTATCTGCGCGGACACCTGCCGGGTAACCGAAACGGAGCCGCCCGCAGGGTCCTGGACCTGGTGGATGGCACGGCCGGTTCGCCCATCGAAGTGGTGGCCCGGCTCCTTTTCCGCAGTGAGGGCATGTTCGTCCAGACCCAGGTGGACCTGCCCGGGATCGGAATCGTGGACTTCCTATTGGAGGGCTTCCTCATTGTGGAGCTCGACGGCGAAACGCATCTCCAGCCCAGACAGGTCAAGAAGGACCGGCTACGCAACAATGCGAGCACCCTGGATGGCTACGCTGTGCTCAGATACGGCTACGCGCAGGTGGTCTACAACCCGCAGAAGGTCGTGGACGAGGTGTGGCAGGTCCTACGCGGCCGCGTAGTGCGCTGAGATTCCCCTGCTTCGCTTCGAGAACCCGCCGACACTCCGGCAGATCGAGGAGGCTCGCCGGGCGGACCAGCCAAACCTGGGGAATTCCAGCGGCGGACAGGCGCCGAAAGAGGGCCGCGCGGGGAGGAGCCTAGTTTTCTTCCTCGTCGTTGAAGGCCCACTCGAACATGTCGAAGACGAATTCGGAGAACGTGCCTTCTTCGCTCTTCCACTGGCCGCGGGCGTTGTTGCGGCGGTACACGATGGGGTCCGGGATGCCGAGGTCGCCAACGCGGAAGCCCCAGGTGAACTGTTCTTCCTCATCCTCGAGGAACATCAGGAAGCCTTCGTCATCCACTTCCAGCTCTTCGGGATCCCAGAAGTAGTGGTACGCCTCCATAATGTCCTCGCAGCCGCCCACCGCCAGGTAGAACTCGCGGAGGACCAGGGGAACCTGGAACTGGTGTTCGGCGAGGGCCGCGTCCAGTTCGTCCGCAGGCAGGCCGTCTTCTTCCTGCCATTCGTCCTCGAGATGGGTCGGAACAAGCGCGCGGAACTTCTCGAGGAACATGTCAGTCATGCTCATATCCTAGCTAACTGCGGCCCGCTCCCGAGCCGCTGCCAGCCCCATCAGCCCCGCCTCCGCCGGAGCCCCGCCGGTGTAAGCCACGTACAGCGAGCGGGACATACCAGGACCGGCGCCAGGCAACCACGCGGAAAGCGAACACCACGGCCGCCACCGCGCACGCCGTCAATGCGTTGAAGGCCCCTGTTACCCAGAGCAGCGCGGTCAAAGCCGCCCCACTGAAGGCCGGCAGCGCGTAAAGGTCCCGGGGGTTGAACAGCTGCGGCACCTCGTTGGCGGTGATGTCCCGCAGCAGGCCGCCGCCCACCGCCGTGGTCACGCCGAGCAGCACGGCAGCCACCGGATTCATCCCCAGCACCAGGGCCTTCAGCGTTCCGCTGATGCAGAACAGGGCCAGCCCGCCGGCGTCGAACAGCACCAGCAGCGAGGTGTACCGCTGCACGCTGGAGTACAGGAAATACACCAGGACAGTGGCCAGGACCGGGGGAACCAGATACGCGGGGTTGGTGAAGGCTGCCGGCGTGGTGTTGAGGATGATGTCGCGGATGACGCCGCCGCCGAGGGAAACCAGAGACGCCAGCAGCAGCGACCCCACCAGGTCGAACTGCTTCCGCGCCGCCAAGAGGGACCCGGAAACGGCGAAGAAGAAGACGCCGGCCAGGTCAAGCCATACAAGGTCGATGCCGAACGGCAATGTGTCGAACGGCAATATCATGAGGGCGTCCCGGCGGTTTCATGGTGGGCGGACAGGGCGGCTCCAACGTTACGCTAGCCCCTATGAACAACCCGATCATGATCGCCTGCGCCCATGGGACATCCAGCACGCAGGGTGCCGCGGAGGTTAACGCGCTGCGCGCTGACATCGCCGCCTTACGCCCTGGCCTGGACGTGCGGGAAGCCTACGTGGACGTCCAGCAGCCGGACCTCGTGGACGTGGTGGCGGGCCTCCCCGAAGAACAACAGGCCGTCGTTGTGCCGCTGCTACTGAGCGTGGGCTACCACGTCAAGGTGGACATCGCCCGGGCCGTGAAAAGCCGTCCGGGCAGCCTGGCTGCAGCCCCGCTCGGCCCGGACCCGCGGCTCGCGGCCCTGCTGGACCAGCGCCTCCGCGAGGCCGGCGTCACGGACCGCGACGCGATCGTCCTCGCCGCCGCCGGGTCCTCCAATCCCAACGCCGCTGTCAGCGTGGAAGAGCTCGCCGACCAGCTCAGGGCGCTGCGGCGCAACCGGATTCTGCCCGCGTATGGTGCCTCTGCCCAGCCGTCGGTGCTCGACGCCGTCGCCATCCTGCGCCAGGAACTGGCCGGAGGTGCCGGGGCGGGGGAGTCCGCTGGGGCCGTGGACGACGGCGGCCGCGTGGTGATTGCCTCCTACCTCCTCGCGCCGGGGTTCTTCCACGACCAGCTGGCCAAAGCCGGTGCCGACCTCGTGACGGAACCACTGCTGCCCTCGCCGGTGCTAGCCGAGATCGCGCTGGAACGGTTCGACGCCGCCGTCGTACACGGTCAACAGGCGCCCGCACGGGAACCGTAACGAAGCACAGCGGGCGGGCTTCTTCAAGGCTCTCCGGCGGTTCGTGACGAATTGTTTCCCTAGGTGACCTCGCGTTTCCGGGCCTTTGTGACGCACTTAGGCGGGCCCCTACAGTCGATGCATGACTGATACAGCTCTAGCCGGAGCGTCCGTGGACCCCGCCGCCGCCAAGCGCCCCGCGCGCGCCTCCCGCCCCGCTGCAAAGCCGCACGGGCAGTGGAAAGTGGACGGCAAAACCCCGCTGAACGCCAACGAAACCTGGAAACAGGAAGACGACGGCCTCAACGTGCGCGAGCGTATCGAGACCATCTACTCCAAGGACGGCTTCGACGCCATCCCCAGCCAGGACCTCCACGGCCGCTTCCGCTGGTGGGGCCTGTACACCCAGCGCAAGCCCGGGATCGACGGCGGCAAGACCGCCACGCTCGAGCCGCACGAGCTGGAAGACAAGTACTTCATGCTCCGGGTCAGGATCGACGGCGGTGCGCTCACCACCGAGCAACTGCGCGTCATCGGCCAGATTTCGGTTGATTTCGGCCGGGACTCCGCCGACCTCACGGACCGCCAGAACATCCAGCTGCACTGGATCCGCGTGGAGGACATCCCCGAGATCTGGAAACGGCTTGAGGGTGTTGGCCTGTCCACCACCGAGGCCTGCGGCGACGTGCCCCGTGTCATCCTGGGCTCGCCTGTGGCCGGCATCGCCAAGGACGAGATCATCGACCCCACGCCGCTCATCGCGGAACTGGGCGAGCGCTTCATCGGCAACCCGCTGCTGTCCAACCTGCCGCGTAAGTACAAAACCGCCATCACCGGCCACCCCAGCCAGGACGTGGTCCACGAGATCAACGACTTCGCACTTGTGGGCGTCCGACACCCGGAACTGGGCGTTGGTTACGATCTCTGGGCCGGCGGCGCGCTGTCCACCAACCCGATGCTCGGCAAGCGCCTGGGCGCCTTCGTGAAGCCCGAGGAAGCCGCCGAAGTCTGGCTCGGCGTCACCAGCATCTTCCGCGACTACGGCTACCGCCGCATGCGCACCAAGGCCCGCCTGAAGTTCCTGATGGCCGACTGGGGACCGGCGAAATTCCGCCAGATCCTCGAGGACGAATACCTCGGCTACAAGCTGGCCGACGGTCCCGCCGCGCCCAAGCCAACCACCCCGGGCGACCACATCGGTGTGCACGAGCAGAAGGACGGCAAGTTCTTCATTGGCGCCACCCCGCTGGCCGGCCGCCTGTCCGGTGCGCAGCTGGTCAAGCTCGCGGACACCCTCGAGGCCCGCGGCTCCTACCGCCTGCGCACCACCCCGCACCAGAAGCTTGTGGTCCTCGACGTTGCCCAGGACCACGTGGAACCGCTGGTTGCCGAGCTGGACGCCCTAGGCCTCTCCGCCCGCCCGTCCGTGTTCCGCCGCGGCACCATCGCCTGCACCGGCATCGAGTACTGCAAGCTGGCCATCGTGGAAACCAAGGTCACGGCCGCCACCGCGGTCGCTGACCTGGAACGCCGCCTGGCGGACCTCGCGGAGTCCGGCGAACTGCCGCACGCACTGTCCCTGCACATCAACGGCTGCCCCAACTCCTGCGCCCGCATCCAGACCGCGGACATCGGCCTGAAGGGCATGATGCTTCCCACGCCCGACGGCGACCCCTCCCCGGGTTTCCAGGTCCACCTGGGCGGCGGGCTGGCTTCCAACAGCCGCGAAGAGGCAGGTTTGGGACGCACCGTCCGCGGCCTGAAGGTGTACGTCGAGGACCTGCCGGACTACGTGGAACGCGTGGTGCGCACCTTCGTGGCCAAGCGTTCCGAAGGCCAGACGTTCGCCGAATGGGCCCACGCAGCTGACGAGGAGGCCCTCCAGTGACCAGGCACGCACTGGGAGTTGACGGGGCGGCATCGCCTGCCACGCTCCGCACCCATGACGAGCTCAAGGTCATCGCTGAGTCCGGCGCTGCCGAGCTCGGCTGGGACGCCCCCGCCCGCGACGTGATCGCCTGGGTGGAGCGCAACTTCGACCTGTCCTCCGTTGCAGTCGCGTGCTCCATGGCCGACGCCGTCCTGCCAGCCCTGGTAGCAGACCAGCTGCCCGGCGTCGACGTCCTGTTCCTGGAAACCGGCTACCACTTCCCGGAAACCTACGCCACACGTGATGAGGTGGCCGCGAACCTCCGCGTCAACGTGGTGGACGTGTTGCCTGAGAACACTGTGGAACAGCAGGACCGGCTCCTGGGCAAGGATCTCTTTGCCCGCGACGCCGCCCAGTGCTGCGCCCTCCGCAAGGTGGCCCCGCTGCGCCGCACCCTGGCCGGCTACGAACTCTGGTTCACCGGCGTCCGCCGCGACGAAGCCCCCACCCGGACCAACACCCCGCTGGTGACCTGGGATGAGGTCAACGGCCTGGTCAAGGTCAACCCGGTGGCCGCGTGGACGTTCGACCAGCTGGTCCAGTACTCCGATGACAACCTCCTGCCCGTCAACCCGCTGCTTTCCCAGGGTTACCCCTCCATTGGCTGCCAGCCCTGCACCCGCAAGGTGGCGCCCGGAGACGACCCCCGCGCCGGCCGCTGGGCAGGCACCGACAAGACAGAATGCGGACTACACGTATGAGCACCCTTAACGACACTTTGGTTTCGACAAGCCCGGTTTCGACAGGCTCAACCACCGAGCCGGTGACTGACGCTGCCGTATCCACGCGCCTCTCCAGCCTGGACGCCCTCGAGTCTGAAGCGATCCACATCATCCGCGAAGTAGTGGCCGAGTTCGAGAAGCCCGCGCTGCTCTTCTCCGGCGGCAAGGACTCCGTGGTGATGCTGCACCTGGCCACCAAGGCATTCTGGCCGGGCAAGGTCCCCTTCCCTGTGCTGCACGTGGACACCGGGCACAACTTCCCCGAGGTCATCGACTTCCGCGACCGGACGGTAGAGCGGCTGGGACTTAAGCTCGTCGTCGGGAGCGTCCAGGAGTTCATCGACCGCGGCGAACTGGCCGAGCGTGCCGACGGCACCCGCAACCCGCTGCAGACCGTCCCGCTGCTGGACGCCATCCAGCAGAACAAGTTCGACGCCGTCTTCGGCGGCGGCCGCCGTGACGAGGACAAGGCCCGCGCCAAGGAGCGCATTCTGAGCCTCCGTGACGAGTTCGGCCAGTGGGACCCGCGCAACCAGCGCCCCGAGCTGTGGAACCTCTACAACGGCCGCCACACCGTGGGCCAGCACGTCCGTGCGTTCCCCATCAGCAACTGGACCGAGCTGGACATCTGGCGCTACATCGAACGCGAGAACATCGAGCTTCCGGGCCTGTACTACGCCCATGACCGCGAAGTGTTTGCCCGCGACGGCATGTGGCGTGCGGTGGGCGAGGTTTCCCAGCCGCTGCCGCATGAGGAAGTCATCGTCAAAACCGTCCGCTACCGCACCGTGGGCGACATGTCCTGCACCGGTGCCGTTGAGTCGGACGCGGCCACCGTGAGCGACGTCGTGATCGAAGTTGCCGCCTCCACCATCACCGAACGTGGCGCCACCCGTGCAGATGACCGCATCTCCGAGGCCGCCATGGAAGACCGCAAGAAGGATGGTTACTTCTAAATGAGCACGATTTCGACAGGCTCAATCACCGAGGCAGCCCTGCCCACCACGCTGTTCCGGTTCGCCACCGCCGGATCGGTCGACGACGGGAAGTCCACTCTTGTGGGCCGCCTCCTGCACGACTCCAAGGCAATTCTTGCTGACACGCTCGACGCCGTCGCCCGGACCTCCTCCGACCGCGGCTTTGGTGGCGAGAAGGGCGGGATCGACCTGGCCCTCCTGACGGACGGCCTGCGCGCCGAGCGGGAGCAGGGCATCACCATCGACGTGGCCTACCGCTACTTCGCCACGGACCAGCGCAGCTTCATCCTGGCCGACTGCCCCGGGCACGTCCAGTACACCAAAAACACGGTGACCGGCGCGTCCACGGCGGATGCCGTCGTCGTACTCATTGACGCCCGCAAGGGTGTCCTGGAGCAGACGCGCCGGCACCTTTCCGTGCTGCAGCTGCTGCGCGTGGCGCACGTGATTGTGGCCGTGAACAAGATCGACCTGGTGGACTTCAGCGAGTCCGTGTTCCGCGAAATCCAGGCCGACGTGCAGCAGGTGGCCCGCGAACTGGGCATCGGCTCCGCCGAGCTGGGCAGCGCGGACCACATCGATGACCTGCTGGTGATTCCGGTGTCCGCCCTCGACGGCGACAACGTGGTGGACCGTTCCGAACGCACCCCCTGGTACGACGGCCCGGCCCTCCTCGAGGTCCTCGAAACGTTGCCGGCCGCGGACGAGATCGACACGCAGCTGGAGAGCTTCCGCTTCCCCGTGCAGCTGGTCATCCGGCCGCAGGGTGCGCTGGCTCCCGATGCCGTTGCCGGTGGCCTGGACGTTGAAGCCTTCCGTGACTATCGCGCATACGCCGGCCAGATCACCGAGGGTTCCGTGAAGGTGGGGGATTCGGTGTCAGTGCTCACGCCCGGCCAGGCTCCCCGCACCACCACCGTGACCGGCATCGATTTCGCCGGCGAGTCCCTGCAGGAAGCGTTCGCCCCGCAGTCTGTGGCGATCCGCCTGGCGGAGGAATTCGACGTCGCCCGCGGTGACACTATTGCCGCCGCCGGGACCTTCCCGGAGGCCACCGCCGACCTGTACGCCGCGCTGTGCTGGCTCTCGCCGAAGCCGCTGCGGGAAGGTGCCAAGGTGCTGGTGAAGCACGGCACGCGCACCGTCCAGGCGCTGGTCCGCAGCGTCAGTGGCAAGCTCGACCTGGCCACCTTCAAGCTCGAGGGCGCGTCCAGCCTGGAGCTGAACGACATCGGCCACGCGCAGCTGAGGCTCTCGGCGCCGCTGCCGCTGGAGAACTACCTGCACCACCGCCGGACCGGCGCGTTCCTGGTGATCGACCCGCTGGACGGCAACACGCTGGCCGCGGGCCTGGTCAAGGACCACCCCGGGGACCATGAGGACGAGCGCTACTCGATCTGATCCGCTCAGCTTGAGCTGCCCTGCCCCGCATAGACGTTGCTGCCCAGCACCGGTTATGCGGGGCAGAGCCGTTTAGGGCCGCCCAGGATCTGTCCGCGGCGGTGTCTGGGCTGGGACAGAATCAGGCCCGGAATGTGACGCTGCATGAACCCGCGTGACCCCCCGTTTCTGCTTCATTGAATGGGTGTAGGTCTCTCCCTATGGTGAAACTATGACCAGTTCAAGGCCGGGGATGACCCGCATCGTGGCAGGCGAAAACGCAGTACCCCAGCGAAAGCGCGCCCTCGAGGCGGCGCTGGCGATCGGACTCGTCCTCCTGATCGCTGCCGGTGCCGTGGTGGCGTCCACCATTTCCCGCAATACGGCGGCTGAGGCAGCCATCCCGTCGCCCAGTCCGGCCGCGGAACTGAAGCTGGGCTACTTTGGAAACCTGACTCATGCTCCCGCGTTGGTGGGCGTGAAGCAGGGGATCCTTGCCCGGAACCTGGGTGACACCAAGCTCAGCACCGAGACTTTCAATGCGGGACCGGCCGCGATCGAGGCGCTGAACGCCGGCGCCATCGACGCCACCTACATCGGCCCGAACCCCGCCATCAACTCGTTCGTCAAGAGCGAAGGGGAGTCCGTGAGTATCCTTGCCGGTGCCGCTGCCGGTGGTGCGCAGCTCGTTGTGCGTCCCGGGATCACGTCCGCGGCCGAGCTCAAGGGCAAGACCCTCGCCTCGCCGCAGCTGGGCGGGACGCAGGATGTGGCTCTCCGCGCGTGGCTCGGCTCGCAGGGCTACAAAACAAATGTGGACGGCAGCGGCGATGTTGCGATCAACCCCACTGAGAACGCCCAGACGCTGAAACTGTTCCAGGATGGAAAGCTCGACGGCGCATGGTTGCCCGAGCCCTGGGCCTCCCGCCTGGTGCTGACCGCCGGGGCCAAGGTTCTGGTGGACGAAAAGGACCTCTGGGACGGCTCACTTTCCGGCAAGGCCGGCGAGTTCCCCACCACGATCCTGATTGTGAACAAGAAGTTTGCCGCCGCGCATCCGGACACGGTGAAGGCGCTGCTGCAGGGCCATGCCGAGTCGGTGGCGTGGCTGAATGACACGCCCGCCGCGGAGAAGACGGGCGTCATCAACAGCGCCCTGCAGGAATCGGCTGGCGCGGCCCTCCCGGCCGATGTCCTTGAGCGCGCCCTTCAGAACGTGGTTTTCACGGTGGATCCGCTCGCGGGAACCTACCCCAAGCTCCTCGAGGACGGGGTGAAAGCCGGCACCACGAAGCAGGCGGACATCACCGGACTGTTCGACCTCCGTGCCCTGAACGAAGTCATGGGGACCTCCCACCGCGTCTCCGCCGCCGGCCTCGGCGAGGACTGACCTCACAAACTCGCCACCAATTACTTAAGGACGGGACCATGCCAGTCGTACTGGAAAACCTGGGCAAGCGCTTCGGCGACGGCGCCCCGGTGCTGGACGACGTCAACGCAACCATCGGCGCGGGCGAATTCGTTGCCCTCCTCGGTGCGTCCGGCTGCGGCAAATCCACCCTGCTCAACATCATGGCGGGACTGGACGTCCCGACGTCGGGCGCCCTTGAAGTACCCAGCGACGGAGCAGCCTTTATGTTCCAGGACGCAGCCCTCTTCCCCTGGCTGACGGCGCGGGAGAACATCGAGCTGGCCCTGAAGCTGCGCGGTGTGGGGAAAGCTGCACGCCGGATCAAGGCCAACGAGCTGCTGGAGCTGGTGCACCTCGGCGAGGCGGGGGACAAACGTCCGCACGAGCTCTCCGGCGGTATGCGCCAGCGTGTGGCACTGGCCCGGGCCCTGTCGCAGGACCGGCAGCTGCTGCTGATGGATGAGCCGTTTGCCGCCCTGGACGCCATCACACGCGACCTCCTGCACGACGAACTGGAACGCATCTGGAAGGAAACCGGGCGGACCATCGTTTTCGTGACCCACAACGTCCGCGAGGCCGTGCGGCTGGGCCAGCGTGTGCTGCTGCTGTCGTCCCGCCCCGGCCGCGTGGTCCAGGAATGGGCCGTCACTGAAGAACACCGAACCGACGCCGGCCTGGCCGGACAGCTGACCGGGGTCATCACCGCCCGGCTGCGTGAGGAGATTCGCCGCCATGCCAAATAACCCCACGCCCGTCGCCGAGGCCGACCCGGTGGTCGAGGCCAAGCCGGAAACCCGCAAAGTCCACGCCGCCCTGACCCGCTCTTCCACCGGGCACGAGGACCTGCGCGAGCTCGAGGCCGGGCTTGATTCGCTCCAGTCCGACGCCGCGCGCAAGCACCGGATCGACTGGAGCCGTGTGCTCCTGCCCGTCGCGGCCCTGGTGGTCCTGGTCCTGATCTGGCAGTTCTACGTCTCTCTGGGCCTCAAGCGCCGCGACCTGGTACCCGGTCCGCTGGACGTCCTGGGCCAGATCGGCGTCCTCTGGGGCGAGGGCAAACTGCAGGAAGCGGTGTGGACGTCGCTGCAGCGTGGGCTGGTCGGGTTCCTGATCAGCGTTGCCATCGCCACTCCGGTGGGGTTGCTGCTTGCCCAGGTTGCGCCACTGCGCCGTGCCTTCGGGCCGCTGATTTCCGGCCTGCAGGTGCTGCCGTCCGTTGCCTGGGTGCCCGCGGCCATCATCTGGTTCGGCCTCACCGACGCCACCGTCTACTTCGTCGTGTTTATGGGCGCCATCCCCTCGATCATCAACGGGCTGATCTCCGGAGTGGACCAGATCCCGCCGCAGTACCGCCGCGTGGGTACGGTCCTGGGCGCGAACCGGCTACAGATGGCCCTCCAGATTATCCTGCCCGCGGCGCTGCCCGGCTACCTCGGCGGCCTCAAACAGGGCTGGGCCTTCTCGTGGCGGTCCCTCATGGCTGCGGAAATCATCGCTGTGGGCGGCACCATCGGCTTTGGCCTGGGCTCGCTTCTCGACCAGGGCCGCATCCTGTCCGACATGACCGTGGTGATGTCGGCAATCCTGCTGATCCTGGGTGTCGGCATCCTGATCGAGCTGCTGGTCTTTGCCCCGATCGAGAAGCGCCTCCTCCGTAGCCGCGGCCTGCTCGCCGGCAGCACGCGCTAACGCGGCGGCACCTGCAAAAGTGGCAGAAACGTGCCAGCAGAGCCCGATGGCGAGTCCCGCCGTCGGGCTCTGCTCTGTTCCAAGACCAAAACGCGTAACTATTAGCCACTCAGCAGACCCGTCGCCGCACCCACCGGAAACTCGGCCACGACGTCTGGCAGACTGGCGCCATGACGGACCGGGTGGAGTTTACGGCGCCGTTCGGGTTTCTGGGCCGGCTGGTGGAGGAACTGGTCCTGCGCCGCTACCTGCAGCGGCTCATCACCAGCCGCGGCCGGTTCGTGGCCGGCCTTGAGGACCAGGGTTCCCACGGCTAAGCCTCCGGGACTACGCCTCAGGGAACGGCGGCGGCCCCAGGATCTCGATGCCGCCGTTGAGTTGCCCTGATTCACGGATGCGGTCAAAGTCCACAAGTCCTGTTCCTTCGCCGTCAATGAGAGGTTCGCTCGCTCCGAAGTAGAAGGCCTGGGCGCCGCCGGGGGTGTGCAGGCACAGCACGCGGGTCCCCTCCTGGAGGACTTTGAAAGCGTGCGGGACACGCCTGGGTGCAATGGTCACGCCACCCGCTGCGACGCGATGCTCCGTGCCGTCCATGTTCATCAGGATCTCGCCGGCCAGGATGTACAGCGTTTCGTCAGAGTCCGGATGGGTGTGCATCGGCGTCACCTTGTTCAAGGCCATCTCGACTTCGAAGAGCAGGAAAGCCCCCGCGGTGTCTTCCTCCGTGGCCTTCCAGGTCTGCACTCCGCCGCCGAAGAACCAGCGCCTGGCCCCTTCGCCGGGCTGGAGGACAACTGCGGATGCTGAGCTCTTCGTCTTCATGGTGGTCGCCTCAATAGTGGTCGGAAGACTTATGGGACCATGGTCCCATAACAAGACTGTGGTACCATGAAGAGCATGTCAAGACCCTATGCAGACGTCGGCCGCACCGGCCAGAAACGCCGCACCCTCGATGCGCTGGTTGCTGCGGCGCGCCAGCTTGTCGCGGATGGCGCCGCGCCAACAGTGGACGATGCCGCGCTGGTCGCCGGGGTCGCGCGCAGCACCGCGTACCGGTACTTCCCGGGGCAGCGGGAGCTGCTGGCTGCCGCCCATCCGGAAACCGCCGCCACATCGTTGCTGCCCGAACATCCGCCGGCCGACGTCGTTGATCGGCTGGACGCGGTGGTTGCCCAGTTCACCAGGATGATTCTCGAGACTGAAGCACAGCAGCGGACCATGTTGAGGCTCTCACTGGAGCAGACCGCCGACGAGCGCCGAAGCCTGCCCCTGCGCCAAGGCAGGGCGATCACGTGGATTGCCGAGGCGCTCTCCCCGCTCCAGGAAAAGATGGCGGAGCCGGACATCCATCGGCTGGTCCTGGCCATCCGCAGCGCCACCGGCATTGAGTCGCTGGTCTGGCTGACGGACATCGGCGGCCTGAGCAGGGAAGAGGCGGTCGCTTCTATGCGGTGGACTGCCGGTGCACTCCTGAAGCAGGCGCTGCTGGACGGACCTCCCGATGGCGGCTGACACGTCCGCCCCGTTGCACCGGAATATCTCGTAACTCTCGGTCCTGAGGGGTATACCTTGGGACTTATCCGGAGTCATCAGGGCAGGCGTTGCGCGATGTGGAGAAGAACATGGAACGTGCGGTGGGACCAGGCGAGGGCGTACTGGCGGGGATCGGTTCCACCCCCCTGATCGAACTGCGGAAAGTAGTGCCGCCCGGGTCAGCCAGGGTGCTCGCCAAGCTGGAGTTCGCGAACCCCACCGGGAGCATGAAGGACCGGATGGCCGTGGCGGCGATCAGAGGAGCCGAAGCCCGCGGTGATCTCACCCCCGGCGATACGGTCGTCGAGTACACCGCCGGGACAACTGGCATCTCGCTCGCCCTGGTCTGCGCAGCCAAGGGCTACGGGCTCCATGTAGTTTTTTCGGACGCGTTCAGTGACGAGAAACGCCGCACCATGGAGGCGCTGGGGGCAACGGTTGAGGACGTGCCGAGCGACCACGGACGGATCACGGAGCGGCTGATCAAGGCGATGATCGCCCGGGCGGGTGAACTGAGCGCGCAGCCAGGCCATTGGGCTTGCGACCAGCTCAACAACCGCGACGCCGTGACGGGTTACCTTACGTTGGGCCAGGAAATCTGGCAACAGTCCTACGGCCGCGTCGACGCTTTTGTCCAGTTCGTCGGCACCGCCCACTCGATCCACGGCACGGCGCGTGCCCTGCGCGCCCACCTTCCCGGGGTACGGATCATTGCCGTTGAGCCTGCCGAGTCTGCCGTACTCTCCGGGGGCCCGACGGGCTCCCACCGGATTGAGGGGACCGGCATCGGCTTTATTCCCCCGCTTTGGGAGCCAGCGGAGGTGGATGCGATCGAACGTGTCTCATCGGAAGAAGCGATGGCGATGAGCCGGAGGCTCGCCCGCGAGGAGGGCATCTTCGCCGGCACATCCTCCGGAGGAAATGTCGTTGCCGCGCTTCGCGTGGCCGAACAGCTCGGTCCAGACGCAACCGTTGTCACCGTCATGGTCGACTCCGGCTTCCGCTATCTCAGTACCGGTCTGTACGGGCAGTAGCCGGGACGTGCACCGCGAGGCGTCAGCGGAATCCCATCGTTCCGGCGCACCCTTGTTCTGGTCCGGGCATCTTCCTAGACTCTGGCATAGGCCGGCAGGCGGCCGATTCCGCGGATGTTTTTGAGGAGACTGCAATGGCGCTTAACTTTGGAGTACTGGCACTGGTCGAGGCCAAGCCGGGCAAGGAGCAGGACGTCTGGGACTTCCTCAGTGGAGGCCGTGACATCGTGGCCACCGAGCCGGGCACTAAGACCTGGTACGCCTTCCGCGTCGACGAAAACACCTTCGGCATCTTCGACACCTTCGAGACCGAGGAAGCGCGGCAGGAGCATCTCAGCGGTGCCATCCCGGCGGCGCTCGGCGAACACGGCCCAAGCCTCCTGGCCAAGGATCCCAACATCCGGCTGGTCGAGCTCATCGCCGTAAAGTAGACCGGAACCGGGGCAGCACCGAATATGACGCAGGGTTACCTTACGTGAACTGGTGTTTCCGCTGCCGTTGTTGGTGAAACTGAGCGGCCCTACCGTTGATTCATGGCAATTCAGGATATTTACCCCACAGCACTGCGGCTGCTCGGCCGCCCCGTGCTGGTGGTGGGCGGCGGCCCCGTGGCATCCCGCCGCGCCAAAGGGCTGCTCGACGCCGGTGCACAGGTCACTGTCGTGGCTCCCGCTGTCTCCGCCGCGCTCCGCGAACTGTCCGACGCCGGCCTCCTCGCCTGGGAGCCGCGCACTTACCTTCCGTCCGACGTCGACGGCGTCTGGTTCGTCCAGACAGCCACCGGCGATCCCGCCGTGGACACCCGGGTGTCGGCCGACGCCGAGGCGCAGCGCATCTGGTGCGTCAACGCCTCCGACCACGAAGCCTCAGCCGCGTGGACGCCCGCCGTCGCCGTGGTGGATGACGTGCAGATCGCCGTGAACGCCGGGGGAGACCCGCGCCGCGCCATGGCCCTGCGTGACGCCGTCGCCACCGCCCTGGAAACCGGCGATCTCCCGCTGCGCCGCCGCCGTGCGTCTGCGGGCTCCGTGGCCCTTGTGGGTGGCGGGCCCGGCGATACCGGCCTCATCACCGTCCGCGGCCGCCGGCTCCTGGGTCAGGCCGACGTCGTGGTGGCCGATCGCCTCGGCCCGCGCGAACTGCTCAACGAACTGGGCCCTGACGTCCAGGTCATCGAGGTGGGCAAGACCCCCGGCCACCATCCTGTGCCGCAGGCCGAGATCAACCGCATCCTCGTCGACGAAGCGCTCGCCGGGCACCGCGTGGTCCGGCTCAAGGGCGGCGACCCTTACGTCCTGGGTCGCGGCGGCGAGGAAGCCGAATACTGCCGGCAGCACGGCGTCGAGGTTGAAGTCGTCTCCGGCGTCACGTCCGCGATCTCTGTTCCGGCCGCCGCCGGCATCCCCGTGACGCACCGCGGCCTAGCCAAGGGCTTCAGTGTTGTCACCGGCCATGAGGAGTTGTCCGAGGTCCCCGCCCGGGCAGACCACACCATCGTCCTGCTGATGGGCGTGGCCGCACTTCGCGACTCCGCCGCTGCCCTGGCCGGCGCCGGTTTGCCTCAGGACACTCCAGTTGGCATCGTTGAGAACGGCTATCTGCCGAATCAGCGCGTGACGATCGGCACGCTCGGTTCCATCGCTGACCAGGCGGAAGCCACCGGCGTCGCAAATCCTGCCGTGATTGTGATCGGCGACGTGGTCCGCGTCAGCCCGTTCGCGCCGTCGCACTTCAAGACAGCGGACTACGGCACCACCACCCCGAACAGCCCCCGCACCCCCGCACGAGCCCGCACCACCTAGCCACCCACGTTCTTACCCCTGAAGTCCATGCAGAAGATAAAGGAACACAGCCGTGTCATCAAGCACCTCCGTAGGATCTGCCGAGCGTCCGCTGCGCGTTGCCGTTGTGGGCTCCGGCCCGGCCGGCGTCTACGCCGCGGACATCCTCACCAAGAGCGAAGCCGTCAAGAGCGGCGAGCTGACCGTGAGCATCGACCTCTTTGACCGCTACCCGGCACCCTACGGCCTGATCCGCTACGGCGTGGCCCCGGACCACCCGCGCATCAAGGGCATCGTCAACGCCCTGCACAAGGTCCTGGACCGCGGCGACATCCGCTTCTTCGGCAACGTGGACTATGGCACGGACATTTCCATCGAGGATCTCCGCACGCACTACGACGCCGTCATCTTCGCCACCGGCGCCATCAAGGACGCGGACCTGAACATCCCGGGCGGCGAGCTGGATGGCTCCTACGGCGGCGCAGACTTTGTCTCCTGGTATGACGGCCACCCCGACGTTTCCCGCGAATGGCCGCTGGACGCCACGGAGGTCGCCGTGATCGGCAACGGCAACGTGGCTCTTGACGTGGCCCGCGTCCTGTCCAAGCACGCCGACGACCTGCTGGTCTCCGAAATCCCGGACAATGTCTACGCCGGCTTGAAGAACTCGCCCGTCACGGACGTGCACGTGTTCGGCCGCCGTGGCCCCGCCCAGGTCAAGTTCACCCCGCTGGAGCTGCGCGAGCTGAGCCACTCCAAGGACGTGGACATCATCCTCTACGCCGAGGACTTCGAGTTCGACGAGGAATCCGACCGCCAGGTCCAGAGCAACAACCAGACCAAGACCATGGTTGGCACGCTCACCAACTGGATCGCCGAGCAGCCCGAAGACCTCTCCGAGCTCAAGGCTTCCCGCCGACTGCACCTGCACTTCCTGCACAGCCCGGTGGAGATTTATGACGACGCCGAGACTCCGGGCAAGGTGGCCGGCATTCGGTTCGAGCGCACCGAGCTGGACGGCACGGGCAACGCCCGCGGCACCGGCGAGATCGTGGACTATCCGGTCCAAGCCGTGTACCGCGCGATCGGCTACTTTGGTTCCGCCCTGCCGGAGATCGAGTTCGACCACAAGAAGGGCGTTGTACCGAACGACGGCGGCCGCGTCCTGGATGCCGCCGGCACCCACGTGCCGGGCATCTACGCCACCGGCTGGATCAAGCGTGGACCGGTAGGCCTCATCGGCCACACCAAGGGCGACGCCCTTGAGACCGTGACGTACCTGCTGGAAGACCGCGAAAACCTTCCGGTTGCCGCTGTTCCCGAGGCGGACGCCGTCGTCGAACTCCTCGACGCCCGCGGCGTGAAGTTCACCAGCTGGGAAGGCTGGCTGGCGCTGGACGCGCACGAACTCGCGCTCGGTGCCGCGGCCACGGAGGCCGGCGGTTCTCACGGCGTTGAGGTCAAGCGCGAGCGCATCAAGGTGGTGCCGCGCGAGGACATGGTTGCCATCTCCCGCGATGGCGTAGCAGCCAACGTGTAGCACGCACCAAAAACAAACAACGCGGGGTCACTTTGCGCCCATAAATCCCGTTGGGATGGGCGCGAAGTGACCCCGCGTTGCTTTAACGTCCAGCCCCGACGGCGGCCACGCTGGTGCTGTCATTGATCACCAGTGGCCAGTGGCCCACGGAGTGGTGCAGCCGGGAGCCGGTCCCGGGCCACTGCGCGTCGACGGCCGGGGACATGAACAGTTGGCTCACGGTTGACATTGGCTTCCCTTCCCTTGGTGGTTACATCCTGCCAAACCGGGCCCGGACCAGCGCGAACAGGCCGTAGCAGATAAAACCCACCCCGATCGCGACAAGCAGGTACGGGCCGAACGGATGGTCTCGGAGCGCCTTGAGGCTTCCGTCCAGACCCGTGGATTCCTCGGGACTCTGCTTCCCCGCGGCGATCACAAACAGCAGTCCGGCCAGGTTCAGCGCGATTCCCTTAGCCACGTGCCCGATGACGCCCAAGGAGTCGATGAGCTTGCCGCGGCGGGTGCCCTCGAACCGGAAGAGTTCCTCCTTGAACCCGCGCCGCAGTCCCTTCACCACAAAGTAGACGCCGACGCCCATGGTGGTCAGGCCTACCGCCACCAGCGCAGGCAGCCCGAACTGCGTGTTCAGGAGGGCCGTGCTGAAATCGCGTGCGGTGTCTCCGGAATCTCCGCGCAGGCCCACGGCAAACCCGGCGAAGCTGAGGCCCACACTTCCGTAAGCTACGGCCAAAAAGCCGGAGGAGATCAGCTTTCCGAGCCGCTTCGCTCGGGGAAGACGCCGCGAACGGAGGGTGGCCTCACTGAGTTGCCACAAAGCCAGGCCGGTGCACGCCACGACGCAGGACCACAGCACGGCCGGTCCCCAAGGGTTGGCGCCCAGCTGCTCGATGGCACCGGTGGCTTCCGCCTGCCCCGGCTGGCCGAAGGCCAGGGCGATGGCAATCGCACCAACGATGATGTGAAGCAGGGCCATCACGGCAAATCCCGAGCGCGCCACAACGTCCAGCGCCTTGGTGTCGGACGCCTCCTCGACGGCGTCCGCCGCCTCGCCGATGGCGGATTCCCCGTCTGCCATCAGTCAGCCGTTCGCCGGTTTCCTGGCGCGCAAGGTAGCGGCACCCGCGGCCAGGTCATGTGCGTCATGCATGGCGACGATATTACGCGCAACCGTGCCCGAAGTTGGGGGTTTCGTAACATTGATAAGTGTGCTTACCATGGCATGTCCATGACCCATATGGGCCAGGCCAGGACAGGCCGCACCAGCGGCATTTCGGAACCAGTTCGACGTTAGGAATCCACATCATGGCAGGAAATCTTGTTGCCCGGTCCGTTCACGATCTGAGCGCTGCGGCATGGTTCGGCGGTTCACTCATGGGCGCCATCGGATTGAACGGTGCGGCCGCTGATGCCAAGGACCCGGCCGAGCGGACCCGGCTCTCCAGTGCAGGCTGGATGAAGTGGGCGCCGGTCCAGACTGCGGCTTTCGCCTCGCATTTGCTGGCTGACCTCGCGATTGCCTTTGAGAACAAGGACCGCATCGCGAAGCAGGACGGCGTGGCGCGGGACACTGTGATCAAGACGGCGGTGACCGTGGCCGGCGCCGCCGTGACACTGTACGCCGGGATTCTCGGCAAGAAGGTGGACCAGCTCGCGGACCAGGGCGGCGAGGGGGCCACGGAGCCCAGGGCAGGGGCCTCCGATGAGCTGAAGTCGGCGCAGCAGCAGCTCAAAATGCTGCAGTGGGCCATTCCTGCTTTCGCCGGTGCCGTGATTATCCTCGGTGCCAAGCATGGTGAGATGCAGCGGCCCAAGAACGTGTTCCAGGGTCTCCGCCCCTGACCGGCAGCGGCAGCACTTAGACGCGGTAACGCCCGACGGCGGTGCGGCACCCAGGTGCCGGACCGCCGTCGGGCGCTGGACTTACGCCCGCAGCCACTCCGCGCAGGTGTTAAGGTTCTGGTTGACGCTGGCCACCGCGGAATCG
Organism: Pseudarthrobacter sp. AL07; assembly: GCF_029960665.1. Lineage (GTDB taxonomy): Bacteria > Actinomycetota > Actinomycetes > Actinomycetales > Micrococcaceae > Arthrobacter. The sequence goes on along the minus strand of NZ_JASBRB010000003.1, from coordinate 281,645 downwards.
GCGTCGTGGGCCTCGATAGCGTCCACCACGGCACCGTGGCCTTCATTCGTGAGGCCGTCCAGCCTGCCCTTGCGCTGCTGTTTCAGCAGGTCCTGGTGGAACACATCGCCGAAACTGACGTAGAGCTCGTGCAGCAGCGGGTTCCCGGAGGCTTTGGCAAGGCGCGCGTGGAAGGCCCAGTCCGCCCGGGCCCACCCCTCGAAGTCACCGGCGTTCCAGGCGGATTCCCGGGTGGAGAGCACCGTGCGCAGGTCGGCGACGTCGTCGGCCGTTGCATTCCGGGCCGCGAGGCGCGCCGCCTGCGTGTCAAGGCCGAGCCTGACCTCGAGGATGTGTTCGTCCGTGTGGTCCTGGTACATTCGCCGGGCGGCGCCGGACATCTCGCTGGTGGCCCGGACGTAGGTGCCGTCGCCGCGGCGGACCTCCAGCATCCCGCTATGCGCCAGGGCTTTGATGGCTTCGCGCAACGTGCCGCGCGAGACCCCCAGGCCATGCATCAGCTCCGGCTCGGACGGGATGCGCTGGTCCAGGGGCCATTCGCCGGAGTGGACCATCTGACGGAGTTTGGCGGTGACCTCGTCGGCGAGGGGCTGGCGGGGTGAGGTGCTCAGGGTCATGGCGTTCTACTTCTTCAGGGCGGACAAGGGGGCACGGGAGATGAGGTGTGCAACCACCACTTGGACCACGGCAAGTCCCAGCAGCAGTGCGAGGGGAAGCATCCAGCCGCCAGTCCCGCTGAACAGCAGGCCCGCACCGAAGGGGCCGGCCGTGGCCAGCAGGTAGCCGGTGGACTGCGCCAGGGTGGACAGGGCGGTGGTCTCGGCGGTGCTCGTCCCGCTCCGGCTGATCATCACCATCACCAGCGGGAAAATGCCCAGGCCGAAGCCAAGCAGGACGGTGGGGATGACGGCCAGGGCCACCGGCAGGAACATCAGCGCTGACAGGCCGGCCACCATGGTGGTGCTGACCAGATACAGCGCCGGCCGGAGCATCCGGGGCCGCGAGCCGATGGCGATTAGTATCATGCCGGCCGGTACGGAGACCAGCTGCATCAGCCCGTACATCAGGCCGCTGTCCGCTGGGCTGAGGCCCATGCTGATCAGCATCGACGGGAACCAGCTGATGAGCGAGTACGCGAGCAGCGCCTGGAGTGCGAAGAGGGCGGTGAGAAGCTGGCCCTTCCGGGTTCGGATCAGTGGCCATGGGGAGATGCGGGCAGCAGTGTTGCGGACGCTGTTGCGGTGCGCATGCAGAACAACGGGCAGGAAGCCCAGGAAGGCGGCCACGGCCAGGAATCCGATCGTGCCGACGGCGGCGGACGGTGAGCCGAGTGCCAGCGCCATCGGGACGACGGCGACCGCGGTGACGGTGGCGCCGGTGGTCATGGCGACGGTGTAGAGCGCGGTCATCGCCGAGGTGCGGCTGGCGAAATGCTCGCGAATGAACGACGGCATGGCCACGTTGCAGACCGCCAGGCCGGACATCCCCACCACGGTGCCTGCCACGAGCATGCCCGTTGCCGGGATCCCTCGGAGCAGCAGCCCGCCGGCCAGGAACCCAAGCGCCAGCAGGATGGCCTTCTCCACGCCCAGCCGTCCGGTCAGCCACGAGGTCGCGGCCCCCGCCACCGCAAAACAGAGCGTGGGGATGGACGGGATGATCGCTGCCACCAGCGGTCCGTAGCCAAGGACTTGCTGAAAATCGTGGAGGAGGGCCGACGCCGCCGCAATCCCCGCGCGCAGGTTCAGCCCAATAAGCACCAGCGCAATGACGCCGAACACGACGGCGGAACGCGGCTTGGGCGGCGCGTCGGACAGCGTCGGGGTACCGGAAGGGGAAACAGTCATGCCCTTAACGTTAGACGTTAGACGTTTGATGTCTAGACTTCTGTGGTGAACCTCTCCCGGCCGTTAATGTTGCGGGCATAGACTCGGGCCACAAGTGTTCAGTCCCGGGCTCGTAAGAACTTGTCCAGCTGGACCTGGCGCCCGTGATTCTGGAAGGACGGCCGGTCATGGCTTCGCAGGCAGTTGAGGTCGAAAAGAAGTACGACGTCGGCCCGGACGCCGAGGTGCCGGCGCTCGCGGACATCCCCGGGGTCACCCGGGTGGGGGAGCCACACGTGGACACCCTGGAAGCGGTGTACTTCGACACAGCAGGCCATGCGCTCGCCGCCCGCGACATCACACTTCGCCGCCGCACCGGCGGAGTCGACGCCGGCTGGCACCTGAAGCTGACCGCGGAGGGCCCCGGATCCGACGAGGAGTCTGGCGACGCAGCCGGCGGCTCCGGGTCGGAACCCCGGCGTCGCCGCGAGCTGCACGCCCCGCTGGGCCAGCCCGGCGTCGTTCCTGACAGCCTGTTGGCTCACGTGATGGCGTACCTCCGCGGTGAGGACGCCGCACCGGTGGTCCGGCTGAAAACCCGGCGGACCACCTATGCGTTATATGGCGAGGACGGTGTCCACCTGGCGGATTTGGCCGATGACCGCGTGAGCGCAGAGTTGCTCGGCGCTGCGGGCGGCGCGGGTGACGCCGCGATGGGGGACGCGGCAGCGCCCGAGGGGGAGGCACGGACCCGGCAGTGGCGTGAATGGGAACTCGAGCTGGTGCACGGGAGCACTGACCTGTTCCCGGCCGCAGAAAAAATCCTGGCAGCCGCAGGGGCGCGCCCGGCCAAGCACGGCTCCAAGCTGGCAAAGGTCCTGGCGCTGCCTGCCACGGAATCCGGTGCCGCGGCCGGCCCAAAAAGTCCCGGCAAGAAGGATCCGGTGTCAGACCTGCTGACCGCCTACCTGGCTGCGCAGATCCGCGACATCCTGGCACATGATCCCGGCGTCCGTCTGGAGGAACCGGAGGCTGTGCACGATCTGCGGTCGGCCACCCGCCGGGCCCGTTCGGCGCTGCAAGCCTACCGGCGGTTCTACAATGCCCTGGCTGTGCGGCACCTCGGTACAGAGCTCAAATGGCTTGGCCGCGTGCTGGGCGTGCCGCGGGACGCTGAAGTCATGCTGGACCGCCTGCGCGGGCATATGGCGGAGCTGCCCCCGCTACTGGCTTCGGCGGTGAAGGACCGGCTGGAGGATGACCTGGGACCGAGCCGGGACGCAGCCCACCGGAAACTCCAGATGGCGATGGTTTCCGCGCGCTATTTCCAACTCCTGGACGGCCTCGAGGCCTTCCTTGACAACCCGCCAGTCCGCCCGGGCGCCGCAGCCCCGGCCCGTAAGGCGGCAGGGCAGCTGGTGGCCAAGGCCGCCAAACGCCTGCAGCGCGGAGCGAGGACGGCCAAACGTGCACGCCGGGGAGCCGAGCACGAGACGGCGCTGCACGAGGTGCGCAAGGATGCCAAACGGCTGCGGCATGTGGCGGAGTCCGCAGAGCCGGTGCACGGTAAGCGCGCCACGAAGATCGCCAAGGCCGCGCGCCGCCAGCAGCAGATCCTCGGCGATTTCCACGACAGCGTGGTGGCCCGGGACCTGCTGGCCAAGCTGGCGGCGGCGCCGGACCTCCCCGAGGCTGTCGCGTCCGCCTACGTCACGCTCCATACCCGGCAGGTACAGCTCGCGGCCGACGCCGAAGTTGAGTACCGGAAGGAACGCAAGAAGTCCCGCAAACCCCTCCAACGCGGGGTCATTTAGCGCCCATCCGGGGCCGTAACATGGGCGCGATGTGACCCCGCGTTGCGGCACTCAGGGGTGCCGCGCTCCGAGCCGCGACACGGCGAGAGCCAGCCACAGCTGGACACGGTCCGCCGTGACCGAAGGATCGTAGCCGGTGAGTTCGGTGATCTGCGCCAACCGGTACCGCACCGTGTTCCGATGCAGGGTCAGGGCTTCGGCGACGGCGGCCACGGAACCGTTGTTGTTCAGGTAGCTTTCCAGGGTGGTCACCAGTTCCGCGCCGTGGGCAGCGTCGAAGGCGCGGAGTGGGTTCAACGACTCGTGGGCCATGTCAGCCAGCGGAACGTCTTCGCTGGCCAGCAACAGGGAGGTCAGGCTCAGGCGTTCCGGCTCGTTAACCGGCAGGCCGTGGCTGGCCGCATCGCGCGCCTCGAAGTAGCTCCAGCGCAGGCCGTTCGGCTTGGTGTACCCGCCGCCGATCCCGATCGTCGCGTGGATCCCTGCCTCCGCCAGGTGATCGCTGAGGCGCCTGGCCAGCGCAGGTGCCGCGCTGCCGTCGTCGTTAATCACCACCACCAGGTCCTTCCCGACGACGGCGGCCACCGCGTTCTCCAGCGGCTGCGGCACGGAGGTGCTCACCAGCGCCTTGTGATGGGCGGCGGACACCGCCAGCAGCACCACGTTTTTGCGTGTGCTGTTCAGGCCCACGCCGGCGAGGCGCCGCTGGGCCTCGCTGGTCTCCAGGGAGCCGTGGATGACGTCCTCGAGCACCTGGCCGCACAGGGCGCGCTGGGCCTGGCGCTGCTTGACCATGTTGTTCAGCTCCACGCTGATCAGGTTCTGGGCGTAGCCGATAATCCCTGAATCCTCGAACGGCTGGCGGACCCAGAGTGTGCAGGCATCGCGGCGGCCGGTGGGGATGGGGTAGGAGGACCACGTGTCAGCGGTAGGGAGCTCGGAGCTGCTGTTGTACAGGTGGGCGGTGAACTGGGTGAGGGCAATCTCTGTCCGCAGCATGCCGCCCAGGTGCTTCAGGAGCTGGGCGAGGCCGCCGCCGGTGAGGAGCGCGCGGGCCAGGATCTGGTGGCCCGCGATCAGGCGCTCCAGCTTCGCGACGTGATCGGCGGCCTGCGCTTCCGCCACCAGTTTGCCGATGGCAATGAACGGCGTCTCGTACGGCACCTGGACTATCGGCAGCCCCCAGCGGTTGGCCTCGGCAATCAGGGCCGGCGGGACGGCGTCGTGCGTCAGACCGGTCCCGAAGCCGATGCCCACGGCTCCGGCGCGCTGGACCTGCCGGACGAAGCGCCGCTGCTCGGGCGCGGACCGCAGGCGCATGCCGGTGGTGAGTACCAGTTCGCCGCCGCTGAGGAAGCGCTGCGGGTCTTCCAGTTCCGTGACGGCAACCCAGTTGATGTCCTCGTGCCAGGTGGTCTCGGCAAGGCCTGCATTGGATAGGTGGAGGGAGTGCACGCCGAGCAGGGTGGCGAGGGAGATGGCCATGGTCCAAGGATAGACGGATGCTGGTCAACCGCACTAAACATTGCGCCCCAGGGTGTGCAGGTGGCTATTCCCCGGGGTGTTGGTGCTGGCATAGGCTCAAGGCAGTCGCAACCATCCGCTTTGCAGCTGATGTTCCCTTATGAAAGAGGTTGTACACCGTGGTTCAAACCTTGCAGAACTTCATCAATGGTGAGTTCGTCACGCCTGCGGGCACCGACCTGCTGGACATCGTTAACCCCACCAACGGCGAGGTTGTGGCGCAGTCTCCTGTGTCCATCCAGGCCGACGTCGACGCTGCCATGACCGCGGCCAAGGACGCCTTCAAGACCTGGAAGCACGCCACCCCCGGGCAGCGCCAGCTGATGCTCCTCAAGCTCGCGGACGCCGTTGAGGCCAACAGTGACGAACTTGTGGAGGCCCAGCACCGCAACACCGGGCAGGTGCGCAGCCTGATCGCGTCCGAGGAAGTGGCCGCCGGCGCGGACCAGCTCCGCTTCTTCGCCGGTGCCGCGCGCATCCTCGAGGGCAAGTCCGCGGGCGAGTACTTCGAAGGCCACACCTCCTATGTACGCCGCGAGCCCATCGGCGTCGTGGCCCAGGTTGCCCCGTGGAACTACCCGTTCCTGATGGCCATCTGGAAGATCGGCCCCGCCCTCGCGGCCGGCAACGCCGTGGTCCTCAAGCCCTCCGACACCACCCCGGAGTCCACCCTGGTGCTGGCCCGCCTGGCCGGCGACATCCTGCCCGCCGGCGTCCTGAACGTCGTTCTGGGAACCGGCGCAACCGGCGCGATGATGGTGGAGCACCGGGTCCCCGGCCTGGTCTCCATCACGGGTTCGGTCCGGGCCGGCATCGCCGTGGCCTCCGGGGCCGCGAAGGGCCTCAAGCGCGCCCACCTGGAGCTCGGCGGCAAGGCCCCGGCCATCGTGTTCAAGGACGCGGACATCAAGAAGAGCGCCGCGGCCATCGCCGAGTTCGCCTTCTTCAACGCCGGCCAGGACTGCACCGCCATCACCCGCGTGCTGGTTGAGGATTCGGTCCACGACGACGTCGTGGCAGCCATGGTGGAGCACACAAAGACCCTGCACACCGGCTCGCAGAACGACGAAGACAACTACTTCGGCCCGCTGAACAACGTGAACCACTTCAACGCCGTCACCTCCGTGGTGGAGCACCTGCCGGAAAACTGTCAGGTTGTTACGGGCGGGCACCGCGCCGGGGACAAGGGCTTCTTCTTCGAACCCACCATCGTCACCGGCGCCAAGCAGACCGACGACATCGTCCAGAAGGAAACCTTTGGCCCGGTCATCACCGTGCAGAAGTTCTCATCCGAAGCGGAGGCACTCGAGCTGGCCAACGACGTCGAATACGCACTCGCATCCAGCGTCTGGACGTCCGACCACGGCACGGCCATGCGGATGAGCCGCGACCTGGACTTCGGCGCGGTCTGGATCAACACCCACATCCTCCTCACCGCTGAAATGCCCCACGGTGGCTTCAAGCAGTCCGGCTACGGCAAGGACCTCTCCATGTACGGCGTCGAGGACTACACCCGCATCAAGCACGTCATGAGCGCACTCGACGCCTAGTCCCCACCGGCGCCCTAACCTCGCTCCGCTTCGGCCAGGGAACCCTGCCGGCGTGGGCCCATTCAGCAAGGAAAAACGACTCCCATGAGCACCACAGCAAGTGAAATCACCTTCCGCCTGGAACAGAAGCGCCGTGTCCAGGCCGACTTCCCGGGCCCCAAGTCCATCGCCCTGACCGAGCGCCGCAAGGCAGTGGTCGCCGCTGGTGTCGCCTCCGCCGTTCCGGTCTACGTTGCGGACGCCGACGGCGGCATCATCCACGACGTCGACGGCAACTCCTTCATTGATCTCGGCTCGGGCATCGCGGTGACCAGCGTCGGCGCATCCGATCCCGCCGTCGTCGGGGCCGTGAAGGAAGCGGTGGAGCACTTCACCCACACCTGCTTTATGGTCACTCCGTACGAGAGCTACGTTGCCCTCGCGGAGCAGCTCAACCGCCTGACCCCGGGTAGCCACGAGAAGCGGACCGTGCTGTTCAACTCCGGCGCAGAGGCTGTGGAGAACGCCGTCAAGGTGGCCCGCCTCGCCACCGGGCGTGACGCCGTCGTTGCCTTTGACCACGCCTACCACGGCCGCACCAACCTGACCATGGCGCTGACCGCGAAGGCGATGCCGTACAAGATCAACTTCGGCCCGTTCGCGCCCGAGGTCTACCGCATGCCCATGAGCTACCCGTACCGCGAGGAGAATGCCTCGATCACCGGTGCGGAGGCCGCCAAGCGCGCCATCTCCATGATCGAGAAGCAGATCGGCGGCGGCCAGGTGGCCGCGATCATCATCGAACCCATCCAGGGGGAGGGCGGCTTCATTGTCCCGGCCGAGGGTTTCCTGCCGGCACTGGCCGCCTGGGCCAAGGCAAACGGCGTGGTGTTCATCGCCGACGAGGTCCAGTCCGGTTTCTGCCGCACCGGCGAATGGTTCGCGGTGGACCACGAGGGCGTTGTCCCGGACATCATCACCATGGCCAAGGGCATCGCTGGCGGCATGCCGCTGTCCGCAATCACCGGCCGCGCGGACCTGCTGGACGCCGTCCACCCGGGCGGACTGGGCGGCACCTACGGCGGTAACCCGGTTGCCTGCGCTGCCGCGCTGGCCGCGATCGGATCCATGGAGGAATACAACCTCGCCGGCCGCGCGCGCCACATCGAGCAGCTTGCCACGGGACGCCTGCAGGAGCTGCAGGCTGAGCTCGCCGGCGCCGGGACTGCCGTGATCGGCGACATTCGTGGCCGCGGCGCGATGCTGGCCGTCGAACTGGTCCAGGCCGGGTCGAAGGAACCCAACCCCGAGCTGACCAAGGCCGTGGCCGCCGCTTGCCTCAAGGAAGGCGTCATCATCCTCACCTGCGGCACCTACGGCAACGTCATCCGCCTGCTGCCGCCGCTGGTCATCACCGACGACCTGCTGAACGACGGCCTGGACGTCCTCGCCGCGGCCATTAAGGCCAACGCTTAGGACTCACCTCCACAGAGTTAGCGTCCCCTCGCAACGGCGCGAACGAACACTTGAGGCCCTGGAAACTCGCGTTTCCAGGGCCTCAAGTGTTCGTTCGCGCTGGGGGTGGGGCTTAAGTGTTCGTTCGCGCTCGTCTTACGAGGTGCGGGCCCGCTTCCTTGCCAACGAGTTTTTTCGGGTGGCACGGAGCATGTCGACGGTCAGCAGCAGCAGGGCAAGCCACACCACCCCGAAGCCGATCCAGCGGCTGGTGGTCATGGCTTCCTGGAAGACCACCAGCGCCACGATGAACTGCAGGAGCGGGGCTACGTACTGCAGCAGCCCGATGGTGGTCATGGGCAGCCGGCGGGCCGATGCGCCGAAGAACAGCAGCGGCACCGCGGTGATCACGCCGGAGGCCGCCAGGAGCCAGAAATGCCCGGGGCCCTGGCTGGCCAGGGTGGCCGAGCCACTGACACCCAGGAACACCATGGTGGCCGCGGCGATCGGGGCCAGCACGATGGTTTCCAGGCTGAGGCTGGTCACCGCGTCCACTTTCGGGCCAACCCGTTTCTTCACAAACCCGTACAGCCCAAAGCTGAAGGCCAGTGTCAGCGCGATCCACGGCAGTTTGCCGTAGCTCACTGTCAGCACGGCTACTGCCACAAAACCGATCCCGACGGCGGCCCACTGGAGGGGGCGCAGCTTCTCCTTGAGGACGAACACACCCAGGAGGACCGAGACCAGCGGATTGATGAAGTAGCCCAGCGCGGCTTCGACAGCCTGGCCGGTGGTGACGCCGTAGGTGTACGTCAGCCAGTTCACGGCAATGAGGGCAGCCGCCAGGGCCAGTGAACCGAACACCGAGCGGTCCCGGAACGCCCGGGCCAGCGCGCGCCAGGACCGGGTGACGGTGATCAGGAGAATGCAGAAAAGCAGGGACCACACCACGCGGTTGGCCACGATCTCCACCGCTCCGGCGGGCATCAGCGCAAAGAAGTACAGGGGAAGCAGCCCCCACAACCCGTACGCGCCGAACCCGAACAGGACTCCCGCCGTCGTCTCCTTGTCCACAGCCTTAAGACCGGATGGAGCGGTGACAGCGGTCTTGGGCAAGGAGTTCGTTTCAGGGGGAGTAGGCACCTAACCAATAACACCAGTTGTTGGACTCGTATTCCAGTCAATAGTCAGTACGCTGTCCTTCATGGAACCGATGAACTCCCAGCTGGCCGTCCCGTGAGGCTCCGCCGCAGCAACGCGAACGGCCGCGGCTACCGTCGCGTGCCCGCCGGGACGGGGTTCAGCTACCGGGACCTGGCCGGCTCCACGCTGCCGCCGGGGCCGGTCCGGGACAGGCTGGAGAGCATCGGCATCCCGCCGGCCTGGACCGACGTCTGGATTGCGCCGTTCGACAACGGTCACATCCAGGCGACCGGCCTGGATGCGATGGGCCGGCGGCAGTACATCTACCACCCTGCCTGGCGCGAGCGGAAGGACCGGGTGAAGTTTGACCGCGCCCTGCAACTGGCCGAGTCGCTGCCCACCGCCCGCCGGCTGGTCACCCTGGACCTGCGCAGCGACGGTACCAGCCGCGAACGTGTACTGGCGGCGGCTTTCCGGATGCTGGACAGCGGGTCCCTGCGCGTGGGATCCGAGCGGTACACCAACGAGAACGGCAGCCGCGGCCTGGCCACGCTCCTGTGCGCGCATGTCCACGTCCGCAGGGAGTGCCTGGAGCTGAAGTTTCCGGCCAAGAGCGGCAAGGACTGGGAATCGGAAATCCACGACGCCGACCTCGCCGCCCTGGTGCGGACGCTTAAGCGCCGCGGTGGAAATGCCAGGCTGCTGGCGTACAAGGAGGGCCGGACCTGGCGGCCGGTCACCAGCGCGGACATCAATGCCTACGTCAAGGAGCGGACGGGCCTGGACTTCACCGCCAAGGACTTCCGGACGCTGCGCGGAACCGTGGCGGCCGCCATCAGCCTGGCGCGCAGCGGCCCGCAGAGGACTGTTTCGGCGCGGAAGGGCGCCATCAGCGTGGCCATGCTGGAGGCTGCCGCGGTACTGGGGAACACGCCGTCCATCGCGCGCAAAAGTTATGTTGATCCCCGGCTGCTGGACCACTTTGCCGCGGGGGAGACCATCGACCCCAAACGCCTGGACTCCGCGGAGGCCGAGCTCCGGGCGCTGTTGTACCGGGAAGGCGACGTGGTGCCGCTGGAACACATTTAGAATGGGACATTGTGCGCAACTGCACTGCGCGCTGCACTGCGCGTCTCCGTCGCAATCTCCTCGTTCCAGAAGGGCTCCCGGTGTCCAACCCAGGCGAAACCACCTCCAAGCGTCCACTCCGCGTTGCCATTGTGGGTGCGGGGCCGGCAGGTGTTTATGCGGCGGACATCCTGACCAAGTCCAACGGTGTTAAGGACGGCGATTTTGAGGTCAGCATCGACCTTTTCGAGGCCTACCCTGCCCCGTACGGCCTGATCCGCTACGGCGTCGCGCCGGACCACCCCCGCATCAAGGGGATCGTGAACGCGCTGCACAAGGTCCTGGACCGGGGCGACATCCGCTTCCTGGGCAACGTCACGTACGGCCGTGACCTCACCCTCCATGACTTCCGGGCCTTCTACGACGCCGTAATTTTCTCCACCGGCGCCATCAAGGACGCCGATCTGCCTATCCCGGGCATCGACCTGGCGGGATCATTCGGCGGCGCCGACTTTGTGTCCTGGTACGACGGCCACCCCGACGTGCCCCGCGACTGGCCGCTGGAAGCCAAGGAAATCGCGGTGATCGGCAATGGGAACGTGGCGCTGGATGTGGCCCGGATGCTCGTCAAGCACGCCGATGAACTCCTCACCACCGAGATCCCGGACAACGTCTACCAGGGCTTGAAGAACTCACCGGTCACGGACGTGCACGTCTTCGGCCGCCGTGGCCCGGCACAGGTCAAGTTCACGCCGCTGGAGCTGCGCGAGCTGAGCCACATGAAGGACGTGGACATTGTCCTGTACCCGGAGGACTTTGAGTTCGATGAGGCTTCCGACGACGCCATTCGCAGCAACAACCAGATCAAAACCATGGTGAACACGCTGACCAACTGGCTCGTGGAAGAGCACGCCGAAGCGGAAGAACCGTCCTCACGCCGCCTGCACCTGCACTTCCTGCACAGCCCGGTTGAGGTCTACGGAAACCCCGACGACGGCGGGTCCGGCCAGGTGGCCGGCATCAAGTTTGAGCGGATGGAACTGGACGGCACCGGCAACGTCAAGGGCACGGGCGAGTTTGTGGACTACCCCGTCCAGGCCGTGTACCGAGCCATCGGCTACCACGGCTCGCCCCTGGACGAGCTGGAATACAACGCCAAACGCGGAGTGATCCCCAACGAGGGCGGCCGCGTGCTCGACGCCGACGGCACCCCCGTCCCCGGCATCTACGCCACCGGCTGGATCAAGCGCGGGCCGGTCGGCCTGATCGGCCACACCAAGGGCGACGCCCTGGAAACCATCGGCTTCCTGCTGGAGGACCGGCTCACGCTTCCCCCGGCGGAGAATCCTGATCCGCAGGCCATCATCGACCTCTTGCAGGAGCGCAGCATCGAGTTCACCACGTGGGAGGGCTGGATCAAGCTGGATGCGCACGAAGCAGCCCTCGGCGCAGCGTGGACCGAAGGCGAGCCGGGCACCGACGGGACCGCCGCCGTCGTGCGTGAACGCATCAAGGTAGTCCCGCGCGAGGAAATGATCAGCATCTCCCGCGCCTGACCCAGCCTCACCCACCAAAACAGCGCGAACGGACACTTGAGGCCCCAGCCAGAGGGGCCTCAAGTGTCCGTTCGCGCAAGTGGGCTGGCGCTGGAGGGTTCGCGCTGGCGGCCAGTAGACTTGCAGGACCGATGGGAGTTCGATGAGGAACCTGATCCTGCCGCCGGCATCTGACGGCGAAGCGACAACGCTGGCCCAGCGTGATGCCCTGGCCGCGCATGAGCAGCTTGGCGCCCATGCATTTCCGGACGCGCCGGAAATCCCCGGGCTGCGCAGGCTGATCCGGGAATCCTGGCAGCGGTCCGTCAAACTGCAGGCCAACCCGGACAACCCCGAAGCACCCCTTGTCCTGCAGACGGACGAACTTGAGGAATACCGGCGGCAGCACCCTTTGGCCAGCATCATGCCCGTGATCCACAAGCTCCTGGTCCAGCCCAGCCACGACAGCGGCCTGCTCGTTGCTGTCGGTGACGAAGTTGGCCGTCTGCTCTGGGTGGAAGGGGATCCCGCCCTGCAGCGCCGCGCCGAAGGCATGATGTTCGTCCCGGGCGCCGACTGGTCAGAGGCCACGGTGGGGACCAGTGCGCCCGGAACTGCCCTGGCCCTGGGCCGCGGGATCCAGATTTCCGGGGCGGAGCATTACCAGCGGTCCGTGCACGCATGGAGCTGCACCGCCGTCCCGTTCCACGATCCGGATTCCGGTGCGCTGCTGGGCGTTGTGGACATTACGGGCAAGGCCAGTGCGGTGGCGGCCCACACGCTGTCCCTCGTAGAGGCGACCGTCGCTGCCGCGCAGGCGCAGCTCCGAGTTGAACGCCTGCAGCTGGCGGCGACCCTAGCCAGCCGGCCGGCCCGACGGCGGAACACCAGTACAGCGTCAGGGTCACGGTCGGCCAGATCGGACTCGGCGCGGGCCGGGGGAGTCGGCGGTGCTAAAGAAGGCAGCCTGTACCGCAACAGCCTGCAGCTGCTGGCCCGCGACCAGGCCCTGCTCAGTATCGAAGGAAAAACGGTGGCACTGTCCGCCCGCCACAGTGAAATCCTCGCACTGCTCAGCACCCACCCCGCCGGGCTGAGCGCCGAGGAGCTGAGCTTCCTGCTCTACCCGGGCGACGGCCCCACCATGACGCTCCGCGCGGAAATGGTCCGGTTGCGCAAGATCCTCCAGCAGCTCAACCCGGCCGCCGTCCCCGAATCCCGGCCGTACAAACTCACCATGGACCTGGTCCCGGACAGCGGGCAGGTGCTGACCTGTCTGCAGCGCGGCGCCCACCGGATTGCACTCGAAATCTACCGCGGCGCCGTGCTGCCGCGCTCCGAAGCGCCGGGCATCATCGACCTCCGCGACAGGGTCTCCTCGCTCATGCGCGAAGCGGTCCTGACGGACGGCAGTGCCGAGACGCTGCTCAAATACGCTGCCCTCCCGGAAGCGAGGGACGACGTCGCCGTCCGGACTGCCGCCCTGAAGCTGCTGCCGCTGCGCTCGCCGAAGCGGGCCGCCATCGTTGCGGACCTTGAGCGGCTGGAAGCTGAACTCAGCGCCTGACCAGCGGGGGCCGTGAGCTGGCTCACACCCGCGCAACCTGACTGCAACCTTCACACTCCTACGCTGAAACCAACGGCGGACGCCATCATCAGGCGCCACCTTTCATGCACAGCAAAGGAGCTAGCAATGACTGTTTACGCACAGCCCGGTACCGAGGGTTCGAAGGTCACGTTCAAGAACCGCTATGAGAACTGGATCGGCGGCGAGTGGGTTGCCCCCGTCAAGGGCCAGTACTTCGAGAACATCACACCCGTCACCGGTAAGGTCTTCTGCGAAGTGGCGCGCGGCACCGCGGAAGACGTTGAACTCGCCCTGGACGCGGCCCACAAGATTGCACCGTCCTGGGGCAAGACCTCCGTGGCCGAGCGCGCCGCGGTCCTGAACAAGATCGCCGACCGCATCGACGAGAACCTCGAGATGCTCGCCGTCGCCGAATCGTGGGACAACGGCAAGCCCATCCGCGAAACCCTGAACGCAGACATCCCCCTTGCCGCGGACCACTTCCGCTACTTCGCCGCCGCCGTCCGCGCCCAGGAGGGCCGGCTTTCACAGCTCGACGACGACACCACCGCCTACCACTATCACGAGCCGCTCGGCGTCGTGGGCCAGATCATCCCGTGGAACTTCCCCATCCTGATGGCCGTTTGGAAGCTTGCCCCCGCCCTCGCAGCCGGCAACGCCGTGGTCCTCAAGCCCGCAGAGCAGACGCCGTCGTCCATTTTGGTCCTGATGGAACTCATCGGTGACCTGCTGCCCGCCGGTGTGCTCAACGTGGTCAACGGCTTCGGCGTCGAGGCCGGCAAGCCGCTCGCGTCCAGCCCGCGGATCCGCAAGATCGCCTTCACCGGCGAAACCTCCACTGGCCGCCTGATCAGCCAGTATGCGTCCCAGAACCTGATCCCCGTCACCCTGGAGCTCGGCGGCAAGAGCCCGAACATCTTCTTCAACGATGTTGCCGAGTCCGACGACGCGTTCTATGACAAGGCGCAGGAGGGCTTCGCGCTCTTCGCCTTCAACCAGGGCGAGGTCTGCACCTGCCCGTCCCGCGCACTGGTCCAGGAGGACATCTACGATTCCTTCATGGCCGACGCCGTGGCCCGGGTGGAGAAAATCATCCAGGGCAACCCGCTGGACACCGAAACCCAGCTCGGCGCCCAGGCCTCCAACGACCAGCTTGAGAAGATCCTCTCCTACATTGACATCGGCAAGCAGGAGGGCGCCAAGGTGCTTACCGGCGGCGCCCGCGCCGAAATGGCCGGCGACCTGGCCGGCGGATATTACGTTCAGCCCACCGTTTTCGAGGGCCACAACAAGATGCGGATCTTCCAGGAGGAGATCTTCGGACCTGTTGTGTCTGTCGCCCGGTTCAGCGACTACGACGACGCGATGGAAATCGCCAACGACACCCTCTACGGGCTTGGCGCCGGCGTCTGGTCGCGGAACGGCAACGTCGCCTACCGCGCCGGGCGCGAGATCCAGGCCGGCCGTGTCTGGGTCAACAACTACCACGCCTACCCGGCTGGCGCCGCGTTCGGCGGGTACAAGTCCTCCGGCATCGGACGTGAAAACCACTCCATGATGCTGGACCACTACCAGCAGACCAAGAACCTGCTGGTCAGCTACAACGAAAACAAGCTCGGCTTCTTCTAAGCCCTCAGGAAGGCAGCACCACCTCCACCGCTCCAACGCTTTATCAACGCAAGGATTTCGCCAATGACGACGACAATGCAAGCAGCAGTAGTAACCGAGTTCGGCAAGGATCTTCAGATCCAGACCCTCCCCATTCCAACCCCGGGCCGGGGTGAGGCGCTGGTCAAGGTCATCACCACCGGCGTCTGCCACACCGACCTCCACGCGGCGGCGGGCGACTGGCCGGTCAAGCCGACACCACCGTTCATCCCCGGCCACGAAGGCGTAGGGGAAGTGGTTGCCCTGGGCGAAGGGGTCACCGACCTGGCTGTCGGCGACCTCGTCGGCAACGCCTGGCTCTGGTCCGCCTGCGGCGACTGCCAGTACTGCCGGACCGGCTGGGAGACGCTCTGCGAAGTGCAGAAGAACGCAGGCTACAGTGTGGACGGTTCCTTCGGGGAGTACATGCTCGTGGACACGCGTTTTGCGGCCCGCATCCCGGCGGGCTCGGACCCCGTCGAAATCGCCCCGGTGCTTTGCGCCGGCGTCACGGTCTACAAGGGTCTGAAGATGACCGAAGCCAAGCCCGGACAGTGGGTTACCATTTCCGGCATCGGCGGCCTCGGCCACATTGCTGTCCAGTACGCCGTGGCGATGGGCCTGCGGGTAGCGGCCGTGGATATCGCGGACGACAAACTCGCCCTGGCCAAGAAGCATGGTGCGGAGCTGACCGTCAACGCGCTGCACGAAGATCCCGCTGAAGTTATCCAACGCGAAACCGGAGGTTGCCATGGAGTCCTGGTCACCGCAGTACACCCGTCTGCTTTTGGCCAGGCGATCGGCATGGCCCGTCGGGGCGGGACGATTGTGTTCAACGGCCTGCCGCCGGGCGACTTCCCGGCACCGATCTTCGAGATTGTGCTCAAGGGCCTGACCGTCCGCGGCTCGATCGTGGGGACCCGGCAGGACCTGGAGGAAGCACTCGAGTTCTACGCCGAGGGCAAGATCCATCCCACGGTGTCCACCCGGGAACTCTCCGAGGTCAACGCCGTTCTTGACGAGATGAAACACGCCAAGATCGACGGCCGCGTCGTCATCAAGTACTGATGATGGAGGCGAGGCTTGACGCGGCAGTGACGCTGCCCGGGGAGGACATCTCCCGCGTGGCGCTCACGGCCGAGGCCCTGGAACTGCTCAGGAAACTATGGGGCCAGCACGGACCCCTCATGTTCCACCAGTCAGGCGGCTGCTGCGACGGGTCCTCGCCCATGTGTTATCCGGCCGGGGAGTTCATCACCGCGGAAGCTGACGTCCTCCTGGGGCTGTTCGACATCGCCGACGGCCTGGAGCCGTGGCCCCTCGAGTTCTGGATGTCCAAGGAGCAGTTCAACTACTGGAGCCACACCCATCTGACCGTGGACGTGGTCCAGGGCCGGGGGAGCGGATTCTCGGTTGAGTCGCCGGAAGGCAAACGGTTCCTGATCCGGTCAAAGCTGATGGACTGGCCCGTCTAAACGGTTCGATCGAAAGGCCCTTGAGGTCCTCCAAAGGAGGGCTTCAGGGGCCTTTTCGCAATTATCTTCGGCATTAGTTGCGTCTCACCATGCGGGACGGGTGTGAACGTCCAGTGGGTGGACAAGTATCGTTGATGGGTCTGTTTCCAATACAAATCAGGATTGTGGAATTCCTTATGAACCTTCTCCGGACCAAATCCATCGAGCAGTCCATAGCCGACGCCGATGAACCCGGACGCAAGCTCAAGCGGTCGCTGAGCAGCTGGGACCTGATGATCATGGGTGTCGCAGTCGCCGTCGGCGCCGGTATCTTCTCGGTGGGCGCCAAGGCCGCAGCCAACTTCTCCGGCCCCGCCGTGACGCTGTCCTTCGCCGTTGCCGCCGTGACGTGTGCCCTGGCCATCATGTGCTATGCCGAGTTTGCGACAGCTATTCCGGTCGCCGGGTCGGCCTACGTCTTCACGTACGCCACCATGGGCGAACTGCTCGCCTGGATCATCGGCTGGAACCTGATCCTGGAACTGTTCACCGCTGCGGCAGTGATCGCCAAGTACTGGGGCATCTACCTCAGCAAGGTGTTTGCACTGATGGGCGCCGACGTGCCGCCGGCGCTGTCGATCGGCGGCGTGAACCTCTACTGGGGCGCGTTCCTGATCGTTGCCGTCTTCACCGTGCTGCTGGTTATGGGCACCAAGCTCTCCGCCCGCGTGGGCAACGTCTTCACCCTGATTAAGATCGCCGTGGTGCTGTTTGTGATCGTGGTGGGTTTCACGTACGTGAAGTTCGAGAACTACGTGCCGTTTGTGCCTGCGGCGGAACCCACAGCCAGCGGCGCCGCGGACGTCCTGAAGCAGTCATTCTTCGGCTTCCTCACCGGCGCCGCGCCTGCACAGTACGGCACTCTGGGGATCTTCGCCGGCGCTGCCCTGGTGTTCTTCGCCTTCATCGGCTTTGACGTCGTGGCCACGTCCGCGGAGGAAGTCAAGAACCCGCAGAAGACCCTGCCGCGCGGCATCTTCGGCGGCCTGGCCGTGGTGACGCTGCTATACATCCTGGTGTCCCTCGCGCTCACCGGCATGGTGTCCTACACGGACCTCGCGGCAGCTGAAACCCCCACCCTCACCACCGCCTTCGAGGCCGTCGGCAATACCACCGCGGCTAAGGTCATCGCCTTCGGCTCCCTGATCGGCCTCACCACCGTCATCATGGTGCTGCTGATGGGGCTGTCCCGCGTGGTGCTGGCCATGAGCCGCGATGGGCTGCTGCCCCGCGCACTGTCCAAGACCAGCGAAAAGCGTTCGACGCCGGTCCGCCTCCAGATCATCTGCGGCGCCGCAGTAGCACTTGTGGCCGGCCTGACCAACGTGGACCTGCTGGAGGAAATGATCAACATCGGCACGCTGTCCGCGTTTGTGGTGGTGAGCCTGGGCATCCTGGTGCTGCGCAAAAAGCGCCCGGACCTGAAGCCGTCCTTCCGCGTTCCGTTCGGCAAGGTCCTGCCGGTGGTTTCCGCCGTCCTGTGCCTGTACCTGATGACGAACCTCGCCGTGGAGACCTGGATCTTTTTTGCCGGCTGGCTGGTCATCGGCGTGGTGATCTATTTCGCCTACGGTCAGCGGCACTCCCGCCTGAACGAAAGGTTCGCCGAAGCAAAGTCCGCCGTGGACGCCACGGAATCCAGCGCGGACGCCGGCCTTGCCGGCCGTGCAGCAGCCGAGGACGAAGCCCTCAGCCGCCAGTAGGCCCGTACCCGCGCAGCTGCCAAGGCTGCTTCGCCACAGAGGCACCCGTCCACCCCGTAGGTGGCAGGGTGCCTCTGCCGTTTAACCCTCCTTGTGATCCGGCCGATTTTCTACAGGAAAGTCCGGAGTCAGGGCTCTGCGTGCCGGCCTACCCAGTCCACCAGGGGCCGCAACTCGTCCCACAGCCCCGCGATTTCCCGTACGGCGATTTGTCTTGGGAGAACCTGATGTCCCGGTTGGGCCGGAAGATCTTGCCCGGCCCGAACCGGGGCTCCAGTTCGGCCAGCAGGGCCGTGACCGGATCCCGCACGAGGGTGTTGTAGCCGTCCTTGCGGAAACACGTCCGCCCCGCCACGAAACCGTGACGGGGCGGACGTTGCACCACAAGGGGCGGAGAAACTAGCCGATCTTGTTGGCAGCCTCAGCGTCGGAATCAGGGGAGCCCGTGCCCAGGTTGGCGCGCAGCTTGGCGCCGAGTTCGGCGTCCACGTTGGTCCAGTACTGGATGGCTCGTTCCTTGATCTCGGCGATCTTCACGCCGCCCACAGCACCGGTGATGGTGTCCAGCAGGCGGGCCTTGGCGCCGTCGTCGAACACCTCGCGGTACAGGGTGCCAGCCTGGACGAAGTCGCCGTCCTCGGCGTGCAGGGAGTGTGCGGAGAGCGTAAGCTCGCCGTCGTTCTCCCAGCCACCGGCCGGGGAAGCCGGCTCAACGGCAGCGGGACCGTTAAAGGAGTTCGGCGCGTAAACCGGTACTGAGGGGGCGTTGAAGTGGTAACGCCCGGCGCCGTCCTGGCTGTAGTTGTTGACCTGGTTCTTCGGCTGGTTCACCGGGATCTGCGCGTGGTTGGTGCCCACGCGGTAGCGGTGTGCGTCGGCGTAGGAGAAGATGCGGGCCTGCAGCATCTTGTCCGGGGAAGCGGCGATACCGGGCACGAAGTTCGACGGCGCGAAGGTGGCCTGTTCGATCTGCGAGAAGTAGTTCTCCGGGTTCTTGTTCAGCTCCATGGTGCCCACGTGGATCAGCGGGTAGTCCGTGTGCGGCCACACCTTGGTGAGGTCGAACGGGTTGAAGCGGTAGCCCTTGGCATCTTCGTACGGCATGACCTGGACGTGCAGTTCCCAGGACGGGAAGTTGCCCTCGGCGATGTTTTCCTGCAGGTCGCGGATGTAGAAGTCCGCGTCCGAGCCGGCCAGCTCTTCAGCCTGGTCGCCGGACATGGTCTTGACGCCCTGGTTGGACTTGAAGTGGTACTTGACCCAGAAGCGCTCGCCCGCGGCGTTGATCCACTGGTAGGTGTGCGAGCCGTAGCCCTGCATTTCACGCCAGGAGGCCGGCAGGCCGCGGTCGCCCATGAGCCAGGTGACCTGGTGTGCGGACTCGGGGGACAGGGTCCAGAAGTCCCACTGCATGTCGGCGTCGCGCAGGTGGGTGCCCGGGAGGCGCTTCTGCGAGTGGATGAAGTCCGGGAACTTGATGCCGTCGCGGATGAAGAAGACGGGGGTGTTGTTGCCCACGAGGTCGTAGTTGCCCTCGGAGGTGTAGAACTTGACGGCGAAACCGCGGGGGTCGCGCCAGGTGTCCGGGGAGCCTGCTTCGCCGGCAACCGAGGAGAAGCGGATCAGCATCTCGGTCTCAGCGCCCGGCTGCAGGAACGCGGCCTTGGTGTACTTGGAGATGTCCGAAGTGGCCTTGAACGTACCGAATGCGCCGCCGCCCTTGGCGTGCACTACGCGCTCCGGTACCCGCTCGCGGTTGAACTGGGCGAGCTTTTCGATCAGGTAGTGGTCCGTGAGGATGATGGCGCCGTCGGCACCGACGGACTGTGCGTGCGCGTCGGAAGTGACGGGCGCGCCGGACTGGGTTGTTGAGATGTTCGCAGTCATTTTTCTCCTATTTCTCGATTACTTGTGAGGGACGTTCAGAAGGAAGTTTTTGGGACGCCTGGCAGTCCTGGCAGATGCCCTGGTACATCACGTCGGCGATCTGGATGGTCATCGGCTTGGAGTTCTCATCCCAGTGCGGGGTGAGGCAGGGCGCGTGTCCGACGGCGCAGTCGACGTCCTCCACGAGGCCGCAGCTGATGCAGATGGCGTGGTGGTGGTTGTCACCGACGCGGGTCTCGTACAGGGCCGGGGAATGCGGCGGTTCGAAGCGGCGCAGCATGTGCAGATCGGTCAGGTCGCCGAGGACCACGTATACGGATTGCGCGGTCAGCTCCGGAAGCTCGGTGCGCGCGGCGGCCAGGATGCTCTCCGCGGGGGAGTGCGGGTGATGTTCGACGGCGGTGAGCACGGCGAGCCGCTGCCTGGTCACCCGGCGGCCGTGGGCGCGCAGGGCAGCAGCCCATGCATCGTGGCCGCCAAAGTGTTCCGTCATGCCTCTATTGAAACACTTATTATGAGTCGATCACAATAAGGCTTGGCTTACTTTCGGCAAATCCAGGAATTCCTGCATGGGGTTGAGGGATTCTCCTGCCGAGCGGCCCATGGCATGGAATTTCAGGCCGCCGGCTCCGGGCTCCGGCACCACACAGCTTAGACCCGTCACGCCGGGGCGGTCCGTCAGGCCCTGGATGGCGGCGGCCAGCGCCAGCAGGTGACCCGGGGTCAGGACGGCTCCGCCCGGCGCCGGCGGCAACGCCGGGGAGAGTAGTGTGTGGTGCGCTCCGGCCTTGACCTGCGGGGCCCTGGCAGTGAGTTCCGGGAAGGTGCCGTCCGCCGGCGGGACGGGCTCTGCCTCTTGCTCCGCAGCCAGCCGGCGCAGGGCGGTGCGGAGGCCGCCGTCGTACTCTTTGAGCTCTTCCGCTGGGGCCGGCACCCGGCGCTGCGCGGGAAGGCGCAGCTGTTCGCCGGGGGTGACCGGCTCGGCGTCCCAGCGCCCGAACAAGTGGAAGGTGGGGGTGGAGGATTCCGCCTCCGGTTCGCCTATGGCCGCTCCGATGGGGTGCCACCGGTGCGCAAACATTACCGTGCAGCGGCTGGCTCCCAGGACTTCGGCGAGGGCCTGCCGGGCAACGTTGTCGCAGTGCAGCCAGTCAGTGGCCGAGCGGAGATCGAACGCGGTGGCCGGATTGGTGAGCCGGATCAGCAGATGGCCGGCGTTCAGAGCAGTCCGGGGCCGGGCAACCTCCCAGAAATCCGAGGCAAAAAGCAGCCGCCTGGACACATTCATAAGCCGATTCCTTTCCCCCGACTGAGGATACCAATCGTGTGACAGAACAGGACGCCGCTGCCCCATTAGGGTTGAGGTGTACCGGCTCACGCAGGACAGTTTCTATGTGGGCCTGCTGGGTGTGTTTGCGCTGGTGCCGCGTCAACCAGCCGGCCCGCGGGTGGGTGACATGCTGGCAGGCGCCGGGACTAAGATTTTGAGTGAAGTCTTTGTCATGCTGTTGGGCGGGGTTTTGTGCATCGCGGTGGCCTGGCCGGCGGCACAGCTGCAGCCGGGCTTCTGCAAGTACGATGCCCGCGACCCGGTGCCTTAGGACCTTGCGGTGTGGGGGCAATGCATTGTTGGCAACTTTGTCCGGTCGACGAGGAGGAGTGGACGTGCACAAGCATTACAACGGGCTGAAAACTGCGGCGCTCTTTGGCGTCCTGTGGGCGGTGCTCCTGGGCCTGGGCGGCCTGATCGGGATCAATACCCGCAGTGCAGCGCCCATCTGGATCATGGCCCTGATCGGTGTGGCCACCACGGCATACGGCTACTGGAACAGCGACAAGATTGCCATCCGTTCCATGCAGGCCTACCCTGTGACGGAGGCCCAGGCGCCACAGCTGTACCAGATTGTCCGCGAACTCTCGGTCCGGGCCAACCAGCCGATGCCGCGCATCTACCTCTCACCCACCATGAACCCGAACGCGTTCGCCACCGGCCGGAACCCCAAAAACGCCGCCGTGTGCTGCACCGAGGGGATCCTGCAGCTGCTCGATGCCCGGGAACTGCGCGGAGTTCTGGGGCACGAGCTGATGCACGTGTACAACCGGGACATCCTTACGTCCTCGGTGGCTGCCGCCGTGGCCGGCGTCATCACGTCCGTGGGCCAGATGTTGCTGTTCTTCGGCGGCGACCGGCGCAACTCCAACCCGCTGGCCATGCTGGCGATGGCGCTTTTGGCGCCGTTTGCGGCGTCGCTGATCCAGCTGGCCATCTCCAGGACCCGCGAGTACGACGCCGATGAGGACGGTTCGGAGCTCACCGGCGATCCGCTGGCACTTGCCTCGGCCCTGCGCAAGATTGAGCAGGGGGTGCGGATAGCGCCGCTGCCGCAGGAGCAGAAGCTGGTCAACACCTCGCACCTGATGATCGCCAACCCGTTCCGCGGCGGGGCGATGACCAAGCTTTTCGCCACGCACCCGCCGATGAAGGAGCGGATCGCCCGGCTGGAACGGATTGCCGGCCGGCCGCTGAACTGAGGACGACCGAGGAGGGGTGCTAGCTGCGGAAGTTGACGAACTGCAGGTCCGCCTCGTCGAAGTCCTTCAGCAGCGCCATAACAGACTGCAGGTCATCGCGGGACTTGGACGAGACGCGGAGTTCGTCGCCCTGGATCTGGGATTTGACCCCCTTGGGGCCCTCGTCGCGGATCAGCTTGTTGATCTTCTTGGCCAGATCCTGCTCGATGCCTTCCTTGATGGAGGCTTCCAGCCGGAATTCCTTGCCGGATGGGTACGGCTCACCGGTGTCCAGGGACTTCAGGGAGATGCCGCGGCGGATCAGCTTCGATTGGAGGACGTCCAGCACGGCCAGGACGCGTTCCTCCGAGTTCGCCTTCATCAGGATCTTCTCGCCGCTGAATTCGACCTCGGCGCCGACGCCCTTGAAGTCGTAGCGCTGGACCAGTTCCTTCTGTGCCTGGTTTAGCGCGTTGGCCACTTCCTGCTTGTCCACTTTGCTTACGACGTCGAACGTTGACTCGCCTGCCATGATTCTCCTTGTGCCGGTGGGTGCCCTGAAATTGGCTCTGCAGGGCGTGGATCTCTGCATTCCAGCCTAATACGGATCGCCCGGCTGTGGCGCTGCGGCGGTTGCGGCGCCGTTGTGGATTCGGTATGTTTCCGGATTCACAGTTCCCTCATAGCGGATGCACTGCGGGAACGAAGCCGGGTGATGGAGAGTTGAACGCGTTGGAAGTAGCTCGAAAGGGAACACCATGCCACGCACCGCCGTCCGTTACGTCACTCGAACCACCGCCGCAGCCGCCGGCGCCGTGGCCACCGCCGCAACCTCGGTTGCCGCAGCAGCTATCGCCGCCTCCATCATCTTCAGCCCTGTCCCGGATGCCTCGGCCCGCATGGACGGTGTGAGTGAGGACCTGCTGCGGGCGGTCCAGCTGAACCAGATCACCGAGGAGCAGGCCGTCAAGTTCGAGGCAAGGCTGGCCGGACGGATTCTCGGCGACGCCTGAGCCCCCCGTTTTTCGCGGAATTGCGGGGCTTCCGGCGGCGTTTTGAGGGGCCCGCCGCCTCGATTCGATGTTTCGGCAGAAGTTCTGTAAAGTTGTCTTGCCCGCGGTTACTGGAAGCGGAACGGCCCGGAAACGGACGTTCTGCACACTGCAGCCGGGGGTGATCTTCTTTTGAAGTTCGGCAGATTACCCGAGCGGCCAAAGGGG
The DNA here is from genome assembly GCF_029960665.1 of Pseudarthrobacter sp. AL07. GTDB lineage: Bacteria > Actinomycetota > Actinomycetes > Actinomycetales > Micrococcaceae > Arthrobacter. The sequence continues at coordinate 257,681 of NZ_JASBRB010000003.1, read as the reverse complement.
GCTGACTGTAAATCAGCTGGCAACGCCTACGGGGGTTCGAATCCCTCATCTGCCACCCAAGGAAAAGCCTCCGGAACCCATCAGGTTCCGGAGGCTTTTTTGTGCCCGAAATCAGAGGAGGGGCCGTCGTCGACATCAGTGTTGGCCCCGGCGTAGGCTGGCACCATCGGCGCATATGTCCCCGATGCCTTGCGTCGATACATCACTCGATGAAGGAGAACCAATGAGCGTTGTACGTGAATTTATGACCACGGATGCACAGTGTATTAAGGAGCATCAGTCCCTCGCAGATGCCGCTCGGATGATGTTGGATCTGGACTGCGGATCGCTGCCGATCTGCGGCGATGACGGCAAGTTGAAGGGCATGATCACCGACCGCGACATCGTGGTCAGGTGCGTTGCCGCCGGCCGTGATCCCCGCGAGATGCTGGCCAGCGAGCTGGCCACCGGCAGGCCCCACTGGGTTGACGCCGATGCCAGTGTTGACGCAGCGATCGAAATCATGGAGCGGCACCAGGTAAGGCGGCTCCCGGTTATTGGCGACCACAAGATGGTTGGCATCATCAGCCAGGGCGACATTGCGCGCAACTACACCGAGGAGCGCGTGGGCGAACTGGTGGAGCACATTTCGGAACGCCACCCGATGTCTGCATAGTCAGGCAAATTCCCGCATGGCCTTGTTCGCGGCTCCTTGCCTTAAGGTTCGGAACCGCGAACAAGCTTCGGAAACGCTGGACCGCGTACCGGGGCCGGACCTGCCTATCAGTTGAGCGCGATCAGAAGCATCTGGTTGGTCCCGGGGATGCAGGTCTGCAGGATGGCCCGGGGGAAGCCGCCGAATACCGTGATGACATCGTTGGTGGTTCCCGGGTTGGGGACCTGGCCCCTCGCTGCCGCTGTGTAGATCCCGTAGCCCGGAATGCTGACGGTCTCGCCCACGCCGATGCCGGAGAAACGCGCCACCCGCCGCAGAAGTCGTGCTCCGTGATGAAGAGCGAGTTGCCGTCGTTTGGCGTGTAGTGGATGGGCCCCATGCAGGCGTCCAGCATGGCCTGTCCGCCAGTGCCCGCGACGTAGATGGTGCGGACAGCGGGCGCGGCCTGGACCGGCGCCGGGGCGGGGACGTAGGCCGGTGAAGCAGCGACGGGGTCAGTGCATGCCGTAGCCGGGGCTGGAGCGGAAACCTCGACGGCGGGTCCCGTCAGCTTCAGCATCTGGCCTGGGACGATGATGCTGTACAGGCCCAATCCGTTGGCGGCCAGCATTGCGTTCGTGTCAACGCCGTACCTGCCCGCAATCCCACCGACAGTGTCGCCGGGAGCCACCGTGTAGAGGTTGGGGTCGGCCGCTGGTGCCGGAGTAGGTTCGGGCGCTGGAGGTGGGGGGCCTCGGCCGGGGCCGCGGGCGCCGCGGCTGTGACTTCAGGCTGCGCGGTGCCGGCTGCCGCCCCATCAAAGTCAACGGACCCAACATAAGGCGCGTCCAGGGGCACCGCCGCCAAAGGCCGGGCAACCCGCACTACGGGAGAGGCCGCCGTCGTAGTGGCCCCCGGTGGCACCGACAACTCTGCCGTGGGGGCGGGGCCGGCCAGGTGGTGGTGGTGGCCCACCACAGGGCGTCTCCGAAGGTCAGGATCTTGGCATCCGGGGCAGGCTGTTCAATGTCCAACACCGCCAGCGCGCCAACGAATACCAGGAGCGCCGCCGACCCGGCCACGTACGTGTCCACCCGGCCCCTCAGGGTTTCGCCGATGGTCCTGTGCAGGACCGAAAGCAGTGTAACCAGCCGGAGCAGGCGCAGCGGCCGGAAATGGAAGGGCCACGATCAGCAGTTCGTGCAGGTTCCATACAAATCAACGGCGTCACTCTCTGGCCAGCCACCGTTTCGTAGCGTTATCCGGGGCGAAGATACCCCACGTCAGCAACATCACGGTCTCGAGCTATTCTGCACTCGGCGAGGTCGCGGTAGCGTTGTTGCGTCATGGGCCACGTCCACGTGGCGGCCCAGCTTCTTTGGACTTGCCAGTAAGTTACTGCCGGGTAACATGGAGGCATGCACCTGCTTTTGCGAACGCTTCTGATGCTGTTCACCGCCGCCCGCCGCTCCGCGCTGACCATCTGGGACACATCGTCCCTGCCGCTGCGCGTCCTGCCCACCGATATCGACATCGCCATGCACGTCAACAACGGCATGTACTTTTCCCTCATGGACCTGGGCCGGTTCGACCTGATGGTCCGCAGCGGCGTGTGGAAGACGATGCGCCGGCGCGGCTGGACACCGGTGGCGGCGGGGGAGACCATCGCTTTCCGGAAGTCGCTGCAGCTCTGGCAGCGGTACACCATCGAAACGAGGATCATCGGCCTGGATGCCAAGGCCATCTACTTTGAGCAGCGCATGGTGTCCGACGGCGAGATTTACGCGCGTGCCTACATCGCCACCCGCTTGGTCTGCAAGGGCAAGCCGGTGAGCCAGGAGGAGATCCTGCGCGAGTTCGGGCAGCCCCCGGCAGATATGGTGCTGCCCGAATGGATCCACGAGTGGCGCGAGACCAACGCACTGCCCGGCAGCCGGACGCCGGCGCCGCACCTTTGGGAAAGCCTCAACCGGGAACCTCGGCCCTGACCGCAGACCCCGGCCGCTGGCCACCCTGACCGGCGCCAACCCTGGCCGCCGGTTACCCGGAAAGCTACGTGCCGACGTCGCGCCTGTCCACAGAGAAGGCGGCCACGGCCACCAGCGCCGCCGAAATTCCCCAGATCCACCCTGCCGCAGCCCAGTCCGCGCCGTTGACCACCGGTGAATTACCGTAAGCCCAGTGGTATGGGCTCAGATTCAGCAGCCACCCAACGTCCTCGCTCTGCCGGCCGACGGCGTTGAAGGTGTATCCAAGGACTCCGACGGCGGCGCCCGCGGCCAGTCCGTACGTCCGCCTTCCGGACATAGCGCCGGCGCATAGCGCGGTCGTTCCGCTCAGCAGTGCCAGCCCTGCAAACAGCACTGCTGCGCCGAAGAGGTTATCGGGCCGTATGGCCAGGTGGGCCGAATCATTGAGCAGCCGGACCATGGCAAAGACCAGGGCCGCGAGCAGCACCACACGAAGGAAGAGGGAGAGTGCGCGTTCCAGGACCACCTGGACGCGGGTCACCCCGTGGGCGAGGGTCAGCTCCAGCTGCCCGGACTCTTCGTCGCCGCCCACCGCGGCGGCACCCCACCCGACAGAAGCGATGGTCATCAGCAGGAAGCCGAGCAGGCCGAACAGCGTGGCCTGGGTGTACCCGGGACCGGTGGCGATCTGGTCGTAGTTCAGCGCCTTGGTCATCTCGGCCGGGAGGGAATCGATCATGCCCTGCATCTCCGTACTCCCGCCGATGGACGGGTACAGCGGCAGGTACAGGAACGTGGCGCCGGCCAGGGCGGCAGCCCATGCCGTGGTGGAGCGCCAGGAATCCAAGAAGGCCCGGCGGAACAGCGGCAGCGTGGTGCTCATCGCACGGCCTCCCGCTGCTCGGTGTCGTCGGGACCTGCGTCCGCGGGACTTGAATACATCTTGAGCACTGACTCCTCAAGATCCGGTTCCGCCAGCACCAGGTCCGTCAGCTCCAGCGTTCCCAGGGCCCTGACCAGCGGCTGGATGGCCCCCTCCAGCGTGGCGGTCAAGGTGATGCTGCCGCCGGACTCCAGCACCTCAACGTGCCCGACGCCGGGTACCCCAGCCAGCAGCGCGCCGGCGTCGTGCGCTGTTATTCCGATCGCTGTGAACCGGACCCGGCGCACCGCACCTTCCCGAAGCCCGCTCACGGACTCGACGGCGATGATCCGGCCATCCCGGAGGATGGCCACCGTGTCTGCGGTCTGCTGGACCTCGCTGAGGACGTGGGAGCTGAGGAAGATGGTCTGGCCGTTGTGCTGCGCCTCGCGGACCATGGCATGGAATTCCTGCTGGACCAGCGGATCCAGGCCGCTGGTGGGCTCATCGAGGACCAGGAGCTCGGGGTCGTGCATAAACGCCTGGACCAGGCCCAACTTCTGTTTGTTGCCTTTGGACAGCTTGCGCGTGTGGCGGTCCAGGTCGAGCCCAAGCCGTTCGGCCAGGTCTTCGATCCTGCCCGGGGGCACCGGACCGCTGATGGCCTGGTAGTGGGCCAGGAGTGTCCGGCCCGTGACGCGGCCCTCGAGGAACAGCTCACCCGGAAGGTAGCCGATCCGCCGGCGGAGTTCCGGACCACCCGCCCGGGGGTCCTTGCCCAGGACCCGGACCTGCCCGGAGGTGGGACGGATGATGTCCAGTAGGCAGCGCATGGTGGTGGTCTTGCCGGCGCCGTTGGGGCCTATCACGCCGAACACGGAGCCTGCCTCGACCGCGAAATCCACCCCGTGGAGCACCTCGCGCCGGCCGAATTTCTTCGTCAGGGACTGGGCGGAGATAGCCTGGTCCATGAACCCTCCTGGATGCGGCAGTCGGCGGCTGATGACCCCAAGGGTAGGCCTCACAATGCCCGGTGTACACGGCCCCGCACCGGATATTCCCGATGACGCGGGGAGCGAACAGGGGACGCCCGGCCGGGACATCGGCCTGCGCCTCGCGTACCGTTGAAGGCATGGCTACCGTAGATATCACAGGTGAACAGTTCGCATCGACCATCGAAGGCAACGACATTGTCCTGGTGGACTTCTGGGCTGAATGGTGCGGTCCCTGCAAGCAGTTCGGGCCCACGTACAAGGCCGTGTCGGAGAAGCACTCCGACGTCCTGTTCACAAAGGTGGACACCGAGGCGCAGCAGCAGCTCGCCGCCGAGGCCGGAATTACTTCCATCCCCACGCTGATGGCGTTCCGCGAAAAGGTCCTGGTCTTCTCCCAGCCGGGTGCCCTGAACGCCCAGCAGCTGGAGCAGGTTGTTGACGCGGTCAAGGCCCTGGACATGGAGGAGGTCCACGCCCATGTGGCGCGCTCGCAGGCAGAAGCCGCAGCCGCCGCGGAAAGCAACCCGGCCACCGCCGGAAAGACGTCCGGCCCCCAGGATGGCACACAGATCCCGGATATCTAAGCGCCCTTACCTGCAACGCGGGGTCACTTCGCGCCCATAAATCTTGGTTAGATGGGCGCGAAGTGACCCCGCGTTGTGGTTTGCGGAAGGTTACAGGCGTTCCAGCTGCACGGGCTCGGCCAGCAGCGCGCTCAGGGATTCGTTCAGGTCCTGGACGGCGGTGCCCCTGGAATGCTTCGCAAGCAGTTCCTCGGATTCCCACTGTTCCGTCAGGACCAGCTTCTCTTCAGTAGCTTCGGTCAGCTCGTAGCGGATGCAGCCGGCTTCGTTGACCACCTCGTCGATGGCGATTTCCAGGGCGAGCTTCACACGGAAGAACTCGCCGTCGTTGGGGATGAACGTTGCCTGCAGGTCGATGGGTGCACTCATGGATTTCACAATACCGGGAGCCGGCATGCAGGCCCGCCCTGTTTACGCGCGGGCACCCTCCTGTTGCGCTTCTCCTGCGCTTTCATTGCCGGGGGCCAGGCGGTAGCGTGCCAGCATGCGCGCTTACACAGCCGGGGACACTGACGTCCCGCTTCTCGAGGAAACCATCGGCCGGAACTTCGAGCGGGTGGTGGCCCGGTTCCCCTTCCACGACGCGCTGATCGAGGCCGCGCCGGTGCCGGGCGCCGACGCCCGACGATGGAGCTACACCAAAATGAACGACGACGTCGATCGCCTCGCGCGTGCGCTCCTCGCCTCGGGGGTGGCCAAGGGGGACCGGGTTGGCATCTGGTCCCCGAACTGCGCCGAATGGACGCTGCTGCAGTACGCCACGGCCAAGGCCGGCGCTATCCTGGTCAACGTGAACCCGGCCTACCGGAGCCACGAGTTGGAGTTTGTGGTGAAGCAGAACGGCATGCGGATGCTGGTGACGGCGCCGTCGGACCGGAACAGCGACTACGTGGGGATGGCGCGCCAGGCGCTCGCCGGCTGCCCGGACCTGCGGGAACTGGTGTTCCTGCCGGATTACGGCCTGGACGAGCTTGACGCCGGGGACCCCAAAAGCCACGGGGAGCTGACGTATGCCGAGCTGCTTAAGCGGGCCGACGCCGTCGGCCATTCCGGTCTGAAGGCCCGCATGGCGGAGCTGGGCCCGCACGATCCCATCAACCTGCAGTACACGTCCGGGACCACGGGCTTCCCCAAAGGCGCAACGCTGACGCACCACAACATCCTGAACAACGGCTACTCCATCGGTGAACTACTGGGCTACACCGAGCACGACCGGGTGGTGATCCCGGTGCCGTTCTACCACTGCTTCGGGATGGTGATCGGGAACCTGGCGGCCCTCAGCCACGGTGCGGCCACCATCATCCCCGGCCGCGGCTTCACGCCGGCGGCGGCGCTGGAAGCCGTCCAGGACTTTGGCGGGACATCGCTGTACGGCGTGCCCACCATGTTCATCGCCGAACTGGCACTGCCGGACTTTGCCTCCTATGACCTGGCCACGCTCCGGACCGGTGTCATGGCAGGATCGGTGTGCCCCATCGACGTGATGAACCGGGTGATCTCGGAGATGCACATGGTGGACGTGGCCATTTGCTACGGCATGACCGAGACATCCCCGGTGTCCACAATGACCCGCAAGGGTGACACTCTGCAGCATCGCACCGAAACCGTGGGCCGCACCATGCCCAGGCTGGAAAGCCAAATCATCGACCCGGGCACCGGCGAAGTGCTGGAGCGCGGCGGGATCGGAGAGCTGTGCACGCGCGGCTATGCCGTCATGGCCGGGTACTGGGAGCAGCCGGACAAGACCGCGGAAGCCATCGATGCCGACGGCTGGATGCACACCGGCGACCTCGCCCGGATGGACGACCAGGGTTACGCGGTGATCGAGGGCCGGATCGAGGACCTCGTGATCCGCGGCGGCGAAAACATCTACCCGCGCGAGATCGAGGAATTCCTGTACAGCCACCCGTCCATCCAGGATGTGCAGGTGATCGGAGTGCCCGATGCCAAATACGGCGAGGAACTGATGGCCTGCATCATCCTCGCTCCGGGGGCGGAACCGCTGGACGCGGCTTCACTTGCGGATTTCTGCCGGGGCAAGCTGGCACATTACAAGATCCCGCGCTACGTGGACGTCCGCGAAAGCTTCCCCATGACCGTTTCCGGGAAGATCCGCAAAGTGGAGATGCGCGAGGAAGCCGTGGGCCGGCTGGGCCTCTGACGCACCCCCATAGCAACGCGGGGTCACTTACGGCCCATGTTTGCATCCCGGATGGGCCGTAAGTGACCCCGCGTTGGGGTGGATGAAACCGGGCCTGTGGATAACTCAGTATCCTCTCAACGGTGCGGACAGAATGGTGCACATGGTCCGCATCACGCCCTTGCCGCAGACGCTCAACACCCAGCCGTTCACCATCTATGAGTCCCGGATGCTGGGGGTCGCGCCCAAGCGCCTTCGCGCCAGGGACGTGCTCGACGGCGGACGGCTGATTTACCTGCCTGCCGGCCGTGAGTTTGTCCTTGCCGAACGGTCCCGGGTCCTTGCCGCGGCAACGCCCGGAGCCTGGGTTTCCCACGAGAGCGCGGCAATACTGACCGGGCTCGGCCTGCCGCCCTGGCTGGGTAAGGAGGAAACGATCCACCTCAGCAAACCCCACGGACTTCCTCGGGTCCGCCGTGCCGGAGTGGCCGGCCACCGGGTGCATGCGCTGCCCGGCGAGGTCATGGAAATCGACGGAATCCCAGTCTCCGTCCCGCCCCGGACCTGGCTTGATCTGGCGCATCACGTACCGCTGGCATATGTGATCGCCATGGGAGACCAGCTGATCCGCATGCCTCGGCCCGGTCTTGAAGGAAGGACCGAACCATACGCCTTCAAGGAAGGACTGCGATTGCTCATCCGGCAGCATCCAAACATGAAGGGTGTGGAGAAGGCCCGGCTTGCCCTGGACGAGATGAGAGTCGGCGCGGACTCGTTTCCGGAGACATTCCTACGCCTGGCCATGCTGGATGCCCGACTTCCTGAGCCGGAATTGCAGCTCCGTCTGGATCCGGATGACCCGTGGTCGCCGTCCGCGGACCTGGGCTACCGGCGCTTCAGGACCGCAGTGCAGTACGACGGCGCCCCTCATCTCACCCGGGATCAGCAGTCGCGGGACAACCGCCGGGACGAAGGCTTCACCAATGCCGGTTGGTCCTATTTCAAGGCCAACGCGGATGACCTTGCCGAAGGATTCACCAGCCTCATCGCCAGGATCAAGAAGGCCAAACTCCGCTCCCTCTAGTCCAATGCGGGGTCACTTAGCGCCCATGTTGGCGTCCCGCATGGGCGCTAAGTGACCCCGCGTTGCTTTCGGTGGTCAGTGCCGGCGGTGGTCCTGGATGGTCATCCGCGGCCCGAACGTCGGTTTGCGGAAGCCGCTCAGGCCGATCATCCGGACCACCCGCTGCCGGTGCCCGGTCCATGGCTCAAGCAAGGCCAGCATGCCGGCGTCGTCCGTCCGGCGGCCGGTGAGGGCGGCGCCCACATAGGCGGCGAGGTGGTAGTCGCCCACCGCGATGGAGTCCGGGCATCCATGCGTGCGCTGTACCACTTCGGCCGCGGTCCACACCCCGATGCCGGGGATCACCTGCAGCTTTGCTGCCGCATCCGCGGACGGCAGGGCGGCCAGCCGTTCAAGCGCGACGGCGGATCGCAGGGCCCGCATGACGGTCGCCGAACGCTGGGGTCCTACGCCGGCCTGGTGCCATTCCCACGAGGGGATGCGCTGCCACTGCTCAGGGGTGGGCTGGAGGCGGAGCCCTTCCGGCGCCGCGCTTCCGGCCGCCGGAGCCGGCGAGCCGAACCGGTACATCAGGTACCGGTAGCCGCGGCGGGCCTCAATAACGGTGACCTTCTGCTCGAGGATAGTGGGCACGAGGCAATCAACCACCCGCCCGGTCGAAGGGAGATGGACAGCCAGGTTCCGGCGTCGGGCGTCCCGGACCATCCTTGGGAGCGTGGCGTGGAAGTCCGGTTCGTCAAACGCCGACCAGTCGTCCCCGGCGCCCAGAAACCGGGGCACTCCGGCGAGTCCGGCGGCAGAACCGGGACCCCAGGCCTGCGCGTCAACAGCGGCGTCAACAGCCCCGTCCGCAGCAGCGGTGAGGCGCAGCGTGACCGGGCCGTCCGGCGTCGTAAACGCTGTCCATATCCCGTTAGGCCCGAACGAAAACGACGGATCACCGGTACCCCGCAGGAGCGTTCCCAGCGTCTGGTGCAGGCTGTACGGGCCGTCCGGATGCCAGCGCAGGGACGCATCCGCGGCGGCTGCAAGCCGGGCCGGAGCGTCAAGGATGGTCATGTATTCATGGTCCCACGGTGGGCTGACAACGTAGCTTCCGGAGGCCCTTACAGTCCGAAGACGCCAGGACTAGACTCCATCGTGTGGCGCAGGGCGTCCGCGCTTTTCCCCTCGCATTCAAAGGAGCATGCAGTGGCTGGAGTTGTGCATTTCGAGATCCCCACCGGTGACAAAGAACGCGCCAACACCTTCTACCAGAGCGCGTTCGGCTGCACCCTGCTCCCCATGCAGGGGATGGACTACACCAGCGCCATCACTACGCCGTCGGACGAACAGACAGGCATGCCGAGCGCGCCGGGGCCATCAACCGTGGCCCAGGCCAAGGACGCCGTTCCCGGCATGGGCTGGTACGCCTATTTCAAGGACACCGAAGTCAACATCATGGGCCTCTGGCAGACGGATTCCTCGGCGGGGAGCTGAGCCCCGGGCAGGACCAACGGCGGCAGGCGGTAACTTTGTACCTATGAAGTACGCGCAGTCCGTCCTGGACCTCATCGGAAACACGCCGCTCATCAAGCTCAACCACGTAACGGAAGGCCTCAAAGCCACTGTCCTGGTCAAGCTGGAATACATCAATCCTGGCGGCTCCATCAAGGACCGCATCGCGGTGAAAATGATCGAAGAGGCCGAACGGACCGGCAAGCTCCTGCCTGGCGGGACCATCGTTGAGCCGACGTCGGGCAACACCGGTGTTGGTCTGGCGCTCGTTGCCCAGCAAAAGGGCTACAAATGCATCTTCGTGGTGCCGGACAAGGTGGGCGAGGACAAGCGCGCCGTGCTTCAGGCGTATGGCGCCGAGGTCGTGGTCACCCCCACGTCTGTGGCCCCGGACAGCCCGCAGAGTTATTACAGCGTCTCGGACCGGCTCGTCACGGAAATTCCGGGTGCCTACAAGCCTGACCAGTTCTCCAACCCGGCCGCGCCCGGCAGCCACTACGAGTCCACAGGACCGGAGATCTGGCAGGACACGGACGGCACGGTGACGCACTGCGTGATCGGCGCCGGCACCGGCGGCACCATCACCGGCACCGGCCGTTTCCTCAAGGAGATCTCGGCGGAGCGTCCGGAGGCCGACGGCGGCCGGGTCAGGATCATCGGGGCGGACCCCGCAGGTTCGGTCTACTCCGGCGGCACCGGGCGCCCGTACTTCGTGGAGGGAGTGGGTGAGGACATGTGGCCGGCCAACTACGACAAATCCGTGCCGGACGACGTCATTGCCGTCACCGACGCCGATTCCTTCGCCATGACCCGGCGGCTGGCCCGCGAGGAAGGGCTGCTGGTGGGCGGCTCGTCCGGCATGGCCGTGGTGGCAGCACTGGAGACCGCCCGCGACCTCCCCGATAGCGCCGTGGTGGTGGTCATCCTCCCGGACTCCGGCCGCGGCTACCTGGCCAAGATCTTCAACGACCAGTGGATGCGTTCCTACGGCTTCCTCTCCGGCGGCGAAGAAGCCTCCGTGGGTGAGGTCATCAAGACCAAGAACGGCGAGCTGCCGGATCTGGTCCACATCCACCCCAACGAGACCGTCCGTGATGTCATCAACATCATGAACGAGTTCGGCGTCAGCCACATCCCGGTCCTCTCGCAGGAACCGCCGGTGGTCATGGGCGAGGTCCTGGGCGCCGTGGATGAGCGCAGCCTGACCTCCAAGCTGTTCCGCGGCGAAGCCAAGCTGACGGACAAGATCTCCGAGCACATGGGGCCCCGCCTGCCCGTCATCGGCTCACTGGAAACCATCTCCGCAGCCCGCGAGCTGCTCTCCGACGTGGACACCGTGATGGTGACGTTCGTCGGCGCGCCCGTGGGAATCCTCACCCGCCACGACCTCCTCGCCTACCTCAGCAACTAATACCCCGGTGGTTGAGCCTGTCGAAACCAGGATCTCGACAGGCTCGATCACCGCATGAAAGGACCTTCAAATGTCTGCAGAAAACCAGGGTTTCAACACGCGCGCCGTCCACGCCGGCCAGGCCTTCGAGCCCCGCACCGGCGCCGTGGTCCCGCCGGTGCACTTCAGCTCCACGTACGCCCAGGACGGAATCGGCGGGCTCCGCGACGGCTACGAATACGGCCGCGGCACCAACCCAACGCGCGACGCCCTGCAGGAGCAGCTCGCGGCGCTCGAAGGCGGAAGCCATGCGTACTCCTTCAGCTCCGGCCTCGCGGCGGAGGACTCCCTGATCCGGGCGCTGACCCGGCCCGGCGACCATATTGTGCTCGGCAACGACGCCTACGGCGGCACCTACCGGCTCATCAACCGCGTGCTCGGGGACTGGGGGATCGGCAACACGCCCGTGGACATGGCGGACCTGGACGCGGTGCGCAAAGCCGTGGCCGCGAGCAAGACCCGCTTCGTCTGGGTGGAGACCCCTTCCAACCCGCTGATGAAGATCACCGATATTGCGGCGCTCGCGGCGATAGCGCACGACGCCGGTGCCCTCCTCGTGGTGGACAATACCTTCGCGTCGCCCTACCTTCAGACCCCGCTCGCCCTGGGTGCCGACGTCGTGGTCCACTCCACCACCAAGTACATCGGCGGGCACTCCGATGTGGTGGGCGGCGCCATTGTGGTCAACGACGCGGAGCTCGCGGAGAAGATCGGCTTTGTGCAGTTCGCCGTGGGCGCGGTGTCCGGCCCGATGGACGCGTTCCTCACTACCCGTGGCCTGAAGACGCTCGGCGTGCGGATGGACCGGCACAGCGACAACGGCCAGGCCGTGGCCGAATGGCTGCTGCAGCGCCCCGAGGTGGAGGCTGTGCTGTACCCGGGCCTGCCCTCCCACCCGGGCCACGAGCTGGCGAGGAAGCAGATGAAGAAGTTCGGTGGCATGGTCTCCGTCCAGTTCAAGGGCGGCGAGGCGGCGGCCCGCACGGTCGCGGAAAACACGCAGGTGTTCACGCTGGCGGAATCCCTGGGCGGCATCGAATCGCTGATGAACTACCCCTCGGAGATGACCCACGCATCGGTCAAGGGCACTGAGCTCGCGGTTCCGGTCAACCTGATCCGGCTCTCCTGCGGCATCGAGGACGTGGAAGACCTCATCGCGGACCTGGAGCGGGCTTTCACGTTCCTCGAGTAGCACCTTCCCACCACGGGCACGAGCCAAAAGGCGCCCTGGCTTTCTTCAAGAAAGTTAGCTAGGGTGCCTTTATGGTACTCCGCTCCGACTGGTCCCAGCGCAACTGCAGCATGGCACGAGGTCTCGACATTTTGGGTGACCCCTGGAGCATGCTTGTGCTCCGCGAGGTCTTTTTCGGCAACGGGCGTTTCGACGCCATGAAGTCCCGGCTCGCGGTCGCGGACTCGGTGCTCACCAGGCGCCTGGCGGGTCTGGTGGAGTCGGGGCTGCTGGCGAAGAAGGCGTACGACGACGGGGGCCGCACCCGCCAGGAGTACGTCCTGACCCCGACGGGTGAGGACGCCCTCCCTATCCTGAACGCCGTGGTTATGTGGGCGGAAAAGCACCTCCCGGCACCCTCGGACCAGGCCCACATGTACGTGATCCATTCCGGCTGCGGCCAGCGGACCAGTTCCGCGGACACCTGCACCGGCTGCGGGGAACGGCTGACCGCCGCGAACACCAGCTGGCACAGCCTCACCCGGACGGATGCGCCGGTGCAACTGGCCACCGCCGCGTGAGCGCCACGGAAACAACCCGGCGTCGGCGCCTGCACCCCGCCTGGATCGTCGCGGCAGTCGCCTTCCTGGCCCTCGTGGGAGCCGCCGGATTCCGTGCTGCCCCGGGCGTCCTGATGGTGCCGCTGCAGCAGGAGTTCGGCTGGTCCACCACCGTTCTGTCGGCAGCCGTCAGCATCAACCTGGTGCTGTTTGGCCTGACCGCCCCCTTCGCCGCTGCCCTGATGGAAAGATTCGGAATCAGGGCCGTCACCGCCACCGCCCTGGTGCTGATCGGCGCGGGCAGCGCGCTCACGGTGCTGGTCAACCAGTCCTGGCAGATTCTCCTGACCTGGGGCCTTTTGATTGGACTCGGCACCGGGTCCATGGCGCTCGTCTTCGCCGCCACTATCGCCAACACCTGGTTCTCCAAGAGCCGGGGCCTGGTGATCGGCATCCTCACCGCCGGCAGCGCTGCCGGCCAGCTGGTCTTCCTGCCGTTCATCGCCATGCTGGCCCAGGACCCGGGTTGGCGGCAGGCATCGCTGCTGATCGCCGCCGGCGCGCTGGCGGTGGTGCCGCTGGTGCTGAAGTTCCTCAAGAACTCACCGGCCGACGTCGGCGCCTTGCCTTACGGTGAAACGGCACCTAAGAAGGGCGTGACTGAGGCTGCCGCTGCCGCCCTTGCGACGGACAGTGGGCGTAACAGCAACGCCGCGGTGCGCGCCCTCCAGGTGCTCAAGCGGGCCAGCAAGGTGCGGACGTTCTGGGCGTTGGTGGCGGGATTCGCGATCTGCGGCGCCACCACGAACGGGCTGATCGGCACACACTTCATCCCCTCCGCCCACGACCACGGCATGCCCGAAACCACCGCGGCCGGGCTGCTTGCCGTCGTCGGGATCTTTGACATCGTGGGCACCATCGCCTCCGGCTGGCTGACCGACCGCTACAACCCAAAGATCCTGCTGGCCGTGTATTACCAGTTCCGGGGGATCGGCCTGCTGGTGCTGCCGCTGCTCCTGAGCGCCAGCATCCAGCCAAGCATGATCGTTTTTGTGGTGATCTACGGCCTGGACTGGGTGGCCACCGTGCCGCCCACCGCGGCAATCTGCCGGAAAACGTTCGGCGCGGACGGCAGCGTGGTGTTCGGTTGGGTGTTCGCGGCCCACCAGCTGGGCGCGGCCGCCGCGGCCCTCGGCGCCGGCGTCATCCGGGACGCCACCGGCCAGTACACCTACGCCTGGTTCGGCGCGGCGGCCATGTGCACCATCGCCGCCGTGATCAGCGCGACCATCCGCAAGGACGCCGGCCAGAAGGAGCCGGTGGCCGTGGCAGTTTGAGCTGGACGGCTGATCGCGCGGCTGCCGGGCCTCTACCCGGCAGTCCCGATCCGCAGCGTCAGCGTGCGGGCCTCCGGGCGAAGCGCGAACTCCGGCCAGACGTCCGGACCGCAGGCCCGTGAACCCAAACCGTGCTGGGCGGCGTCCAGGTAGAGGTAGCTGTGCGCACTTGGAGGCAACTCGTGGGGATGGGCCGCCGCGCTGACCTCCTGTGCCGTGTGACGGGCCAGGGTGAAACCGGGCCGGCGCCCGCGGGCATCCGCCACCGTGTCCATTTTCAGCCAGGGCGCGCCCGCGTTGTTCAGCTCGAGTGAACGCACAGCGCTGCGGTGCCCGCTTTCCTGCGGCTTCGCGTACGGGATTGTGAGGTCGTCGATGGCCGCCGAATACCGCCCGATCAGTGCTGCGTGCATGCTGTCCGGATACGATTCCCGCGGTCCGGCGCCGAACCAGGAGGCACCGTCCACGGAGCCGGGCAAATCGAACTGGACCCCGATGCGCGGCCAGATCATGTTCCAGCCGGCACTGGGAACAATGTCCAGGCGCAGCCACAGCTCCCCATCCGCGAGCTGCCAGTGCTCTTCGACCGTCACGGAGTCGGCGCTGTCCGCGGGCGCGTACCGCGTCCGGACCGCCACGCCTGAATCGTTCGCCGCGACCTTTTCTACCCGGGCAGTCAGACGGTCCAAGCCTGCTGTCCGCCACACCGAGGCCGACGTCGGAGCCGGCACGCCGTTTCCGTTGTTCAGCCACGGGTCGCCGAGATCGTAACTGCCGCCGCCGGCTCCCTCGTCGTTGTCCGTTGGTGCGCGCCAGAGCTCCAAGCGGGGACCGGCCACCGACAAACCGCCCAGCGACACAAGTCGGCCCTCCTCGAAGACCGCGGGTCCGAGGGTTACCGTTCCGGCCCCAGCGGAACCGGCACCCGCAGGCCCGGCCGCCAGGCTGCCTGTCCTGCCGGCGGAAGCCAGCGGCCGCGGCGCCTGGACCGGGGCTGCAGGCGCCGTGAGATCCAGCTGGGCCGCTGAAATCACGTGCCCGGCCGGAGCCCAGCCGGTGTCCTTGCGGAGTACGGCTTCAACGGTGAGCCAATGCTCCCCGGGCCCGGAGACGGTGAACTCCGGTAGCGCGAGGGTCACTGATTCGCCGGCCGCAAGAGCCTTGCCGGACGTGCCGGCAACTGCCAGTTCGCCCGAGTCGCTGCGGATGCCGTCCACTTCAGTCCGCCACTGGAACACAACGTCGGAGGCGTCCGCCGAGTGCCGCAGATTGGTGACCGTGATGAACTGCCGCGTACCGCCGTCGGACGCCGTTCCGACGGGCACCTCGGTGCCGAAGCCCAATCGGATCGGCGCCACGATCTGCTTGTATTCGAAAAGTCCCGGGCTCGGTGTCGAATCGGAGAGAACCATTCCGTCCATCACGAAGTTGCCGTCGTGGATGACTTCGTTGAAATCGCCGCCGTAGGCGAAGAATTCGGTTCCGTCTGCCGTGCGTGTGCGGATGCCGTGGTCCCGCCATTCCCAGACGAACCCACCGTGCAGCCGTGGGTAGCGGTCAACGAGGTTCTCATATTGGTCGATGGCACCGGGGCCGTTGCCCATCGCATGAACGTACTCGCACAGGATGAAGGGTTTGGTCCGCTGGCGTGCCGACTCGGCGGCGGAACAGCCGAGCAGCAGGGAGCCGGAGCCGTCCCGGCCGATCGCTTCAGTCTCGGGCACGGAGGAGTACATCCGCGAATAGACATCCGTATAGGCGCCGCTGTAATCACCCTCATAGTGCACGGGGCGTCCGGTGTCACGGGCATGGGCCCACGCGGCCATGGCTGCGAGGTTGGCACCCGTGCCAGCCTCGTTGCCCAGCGACCACATCACGATGGAGGGGTGGTTCTTGTCGCGCTCAATGGTGCGCTCGATGCGGTCCACAAAGGCTTCGCGCCAGGCGGGGTCGTCGCTGGGATTTCCGGCCCATTGCTGGGCATGGAATCCGTGCGTTTCGAGGTCGCACTCAAGAGTCACCCAGAAGCCCATTTCATCGGCCAGGTCCAGCAACCGGGGATGGGGCGGATAGTGGCTGGTGCGGATCGCATTGACGTTGAACTGCTTCATAAGGGCCAGATCGGTGCGGGCAAACTCTTCGTCGAAGACGCGGCCCCGGTCTGGATGCGTCTCATGCCGGTTCATGCCGTGGAACACCACACGCCGGCCGTTCACCAGAAAGCGGTCCCCCACGATTTCCACCGTCCGGAACCCCAGTCGGAGCGAGACCGTCTCGGCAGCGCTGGCCACCGTTGCGTCGTACAGCCGCGGGATCTCGGCAGACCACGGTTCGACGGCGTTGATCGCCACCGGGGCAACGTCCGCCGCGGAGTTCCACGTGACGTCCACGCCCAGCTCCGGAACGGACAGCGTCACCGGAAAGGCGTCACCGGTTGCCGTGATCTCAGGGTCAATCGTGCCGGCGCCGGAATCACCGGAGCCGCTGAACGAGGTGCGCAGCCAGACGTCGTCGATGCCGCCTGCCGGCCGTGCCTGAAGCGTCACGTCGCGGAAGATGCCGGGCATCCACCACTGGTCCTGGTCTTCGAGGTAGCTCGACGCCGACCACTGGTGCACCCGCACGGCCAGCACGTTCGATCCCGAACGCACAGCATCGGTTATATCGAATTCCTGAGCCAGCCGGCTCCCGACGCCGACGCCGATCGGCACCCCGTTGACCCATACCTTGTACCGCGATTCGACGCCGTCGAACCGCAGCAGGATCCGCTCGGCTTCGGACCATGATTCCGGGAGGTCGAAGGTGCGCCGGTAGTCGCCGGTGGGATTCTCGTCGGGGACGTTGGGCGCATCGGTGGGGAAGGGGAACTGGACGTTGGTGTAAATGGGCCGCCCGTAGCGACCGTCGCCTTCCAGCACCCAATGGGCCGGGACGGCGATCTCGTCCCATAACGAGTCATCGAACGCCTCCTCCGCGACGCTCTCCACAGCCTCGCCGGCGGGCAGGACGCCGCGGCCCCCGGGGGTTCCGGGTGCACCAGGCAGGAGCCGGAAGCGCCAATTGCCGTTGAGCGACTGGGTGGGAGCCGTGGTGTGCAGCCAGGAGCGGGCGGCCGTCCGCCGGCCCGAACCCGGTCCGCGGTCAGTGATGTAGGAAACGTCGGCGGTGCGGCCGGACGCTGTGAACTGGGACATTACTGGTCTGCTCCTTCTGTCAGCCCGCCGCGCCAGAGGCGCTGCAGGACCATCATGGCAAGACTGTGAGGTCCGACACGTCCGGGACCGTTACGAGAAAGGCTAACACAAAATTCGAGTAGTGACTCGAATTTTGATTTATCGCACAAATCCGCCTGTACACTGGCATGCCATGACCACAAACGAGGCGGGGCGGCCGTCCCGGAGGGGACCATATGCGAAGTCGACGGAACGCAGGCAAGCCATACTTGTTGCCGCGCACGCAGTCTTTGCGGCCCACGGGTACCGCGGGGGCTCCTTGCAGGATGTTGCAGACCACCTCGGCATGAGCCAGACGAGCCTCCTGCATTACTTCCCGTCGAAAAGCGATCTGCTGCTTGCCGTGCTCAACTGGCGCGACTCGAATACCGGAGATGGCACAACACCTCCCGATCCCGGGGAAGGGCTCGTTGACGCCGTGATCCGCCAGGCCCGCTTCAATGAAGAAGTCCCGGGCGTCATTGAGTTGTACACCGTGCTGTGCGCGGAATCCGTCACGGACGGCCATCCGGGGCGCGAATTTTTCACCGAACGATTTGACCGGTTGCGGGGGAGCTACGCCCGTCGGTTCACGCAGCTCGCCGAGGAAGGGCGGCTGCGCCCCGGTGTGGAACCGGAAGCCGCCGCGGCATCCTTGATTGCCCTGTGGGACGGCATCCAAACACAGTGGCTGTTGTCGCCCGATAGCGTCGACATGGCAGGGTGCCTGCGTGGCTACCTTGGGCTGGTCATCCTGCCCGATTAGCCACGCGGGGCAGGTATGTTTACCGGAACGCGCCGAGGCCCGTGATGTGCTGGCCCAGCACCAGAAGGTGGACCTCGTCGGGGCCCTCGTACGTGCGGACTGACTCCAGGTTGGCAGCATGCCGCAGCGGCGAATAGTCCAGCGTGATGCCGTTGCCGCCGGGGATGGAACGGGCTTCCCGGGCGATCTTGATGGCCTCGCGCACGTTGTTCAGCTTGCCCAGCGAGATCTGCTCGGGCCGCAGCTTCCTTTCGTCTTTGAGGCGCCCCAGGTAGTAGGCCAGTATGGTGCCTTTCTGGATCTCCAGCAGCATATTCACCAGCTTTTCCTGCGTCAGCTGGTACCCGGCCAGCGGCTTGCCAAACTGCAGCCGGTCCTGCGAATACGCCAGGGCGGCCTCGTAGGAATCACGCGCGGCGCCCATGGCACCCCAGCCGGACGCCGTCGAAGGCCACATCGCACTGGATGGAAGCGCGCATGGAGAGTTTCTGCGCGATGGGGGTGGTGGTCACACCCGGCGTGCCGGCCGGCACCAGGAAGCCGCGGACGCCGTCGTCGGTTTTTGCCCACACCACCATCACCCCGGCCACGGACGCCAGCCCGATCCAGCGCTTGGCGCCGTCCAGGACCCAGCCGGCGTTGTCGCCGGTGCCGTCCCGGCGGGCAAAGGTGGTCATCGAGGACGGGTCGGAGCCCGCCGTGGGTTCGGTCAGGGCGAAGCAGCCGATCACTTCGCCGGCAGCCATCCGGGGGAGCCACTCCTGCTTCTGGTCCTCCGAACCCCATTTATGGATCGCCGTCATGGCCAGGGACCCCTGCACCGAGACGAAGGTCCGGATTCCGGAATCGCCGGCCTCAACTTCCATCGCGGCCAGGCCGTATTCGACGGCGGAACGGCCCGGGCAGCCGTACCCTTCCAGGTGCATCCCCAGGACGCCGAGCTCGCCGAGCTCGGGAGCGAGCTCCAGCGGAAAGGCGGCGTCGTCATACCAGCGGGCGATGTTTGGTTTGATCCGCTGGTCGGTGAAGTCGCGGATTCTCTGCCGAACTTCCAGCTCGTCCGAGCTCAGCAGCGCATCAAGGGCCAGGATGTCCGAAGGGTCCGGCGCGGCAGGTACTTGGGCAGTGACATCAGCGTCGCTCATCTGAGTATCTTAGGCCGACGTCGAGCTGGCGGACGCCGCCGTCGGCTTCCCGGTGAAGTACTCCCGCGTTGACGGCAGGAGCCGGCAGACAACGGCCAGGACAACGCCCAGGGCCAGGAGCACCACGCCGCTGATAAACGCCCCGCCGACGCCGAAGATCTGGGTGTCACCGTAGGCCGGATCCCACATCTGGACGGCGGAAATGAAAAACGCCGCGGTGAGAATCAGTGCACCGAGCAGCGGAAAGATGCCCCGGAACCAGAGATTGCGGGCCGATTCCCGCAGCGTGCCGCGGAAATACCAGAAGCACGCGAAGCCGGTCAGTGCATAGTAGAACGCGATGAACAGGCTGATGGCGCTGATGGAATCGGAGAGCAGGTTTTCGCTGAGGAAGCTCATGGCTACGTAATACGCCACGGCCGCTGCGCCCATGACCTGGGTGGAGAATCCGGGGGTCTGGTTGCGGGTATGGACTTCGCCGAACTTCGGCGGCAGCGCGCCGTGAACACCCATCGACAGGGTGCCGCGGGCCGTGGGCAGGATGGTGGTCTGCGTGGAAGACAGGACCGAAGCCAGCACGGCCACCACAATCAGCCAGCCCCACGGACCCAAAACCACGTCCTTCATGGCCAGGAAGACGTCGGCCTGGTTCGCTTCGTTGCCCAGGCCAATGCCCTCGGTACCCACGGTGGCGTACATCATCACAAGGAGGGCTACCGAGACGTAGATGGCCACCAGGACAAAAGCTGAAATGACGGCGCCGCGCCCCGGCGTCGTGGTCGGGTTTTCGGTTTCCTCGTTCACGGCCAGGCAGGTATCCCAGCCCCAATAGATGAACAGGGCAAGGAGCGCCCCGTGCACCACGGCGAACGGGTCCGCGAAGGCGCCGGCTGGGTTGAACCACTCGACGTCGAAGGCCTGGCCCTCGGGCGCACCGCCCGCGATCCGCACAATGATGGCCAGCGCGAAGATGCCCAGCGAGACGTACTGCACGTACGTCAGGACCCGCTGGACGTGCTCACCCAGCCGGATGCCCCGGTAGTTCACCAGGGTCATGAAGACGATGAACAGCACACCGGTGGCCGTGACCACCACGTTGTTTTCGGCCAGTGAGCCGTCGCCGATCAGCAGCCACAGGTACTGGCCTGCCACCTGCGCCAGGTTGGCCAGGACCACGATGCCGGCCAGGGCAACACCCCAGCCGCCCAGCCAGCCCGCCCAGGGACCGAACGCCCGGCGGGACCAGGTGAACGTGGTGCCGCAATCCGGCATGGCGCTGTTCAGCTCCCGGAAGGCGTAGGCGATGAACAGGACAGGGATGAACCCGAGGACCAGGATCAGGGGAGTGTAGGTTCCGTTCACGGCGACGATCAGGCCCAGCGTGGCGGCCAGCGAATACACGGGCGCCGTGGACGCGAGGCCCAGCATGACCGAGTCGCCGAGGTCCAGGATTCCCGCGTGGAGCCCCTTGGCGGGGACGGCACCGCCGGAGGGTCCGCCGGAAGCGCCGCCCGCCGTCGTCGTCTCCGCACTCATACGGTCACCGGGCTCGGGAAGTTCAGGGGGCTCATAGTGCAATACCTGCTTTGCTGGAGTGGGCCTGCGCTGAAAGCGGCGCCGGGGCGTCAATGGTGTTGGGCACAAAACGGCAGAAGTAGTCGGTGATGGGGCCGTCCGATTCGCGGATCCCGCAGCCCACGGACTCGCCGTCCACCACCCAGAGGCCCAGGACGGGGTGGTTGCCGTCGAAGTCGGGCAGCGGGTGGAACTGCTGGTAGCACCAGCCCTCACGGCCGTACCCGCCGGGCTGCTCCAGGCTGATGCCCGGGGCGTGGATTTTGATGTTGTCGCCTTCGCGCCCGTGCAGCGGCTTGGCCACCCAGTCCTTCAGGGGTCCGGGTTCGTTGAGGTAGGCGGGCAACAGGTTGGGGTGGTCCGGGTACAGGTGCCACAGCGCGGCCAGCAAGGCCTTGTTGGAGAGCAGCATCTTCCACGCAGGCTCCACCCAGCGGGGATTGTGTGCGCGCTGCAGCAGCCGGTGCCCGAACGGCTCCTTCATCATCAGCTCCCACGGGTACAGCTTGAACATGGTGCTGATCATGAAGTTGTCCAGGTCCACAAAGCGGTTCAGGTTGGGATCCCAGCCGATATCGGACATGTTGATGCCGATGGTGGTCCAGCCCGCCTGGCTGGCCACGTCCCGCATGTATCCGGCCGTCATCCAGTCCTCGCCGGACTCCTCAGCCTCCGAATGGGCAATGTGCAGCGTGCTCATGCCGGTGCGGTACTGCATTTTCTTCCACTGCCGGATCAGGGCTTCGTGGATGCCGTTCCACTGGTCCTTGTCGGGGAACACGTCCTGCAGCCAGAACCATTGCGCCACGGCGGCTTCGATCAGGCCCGTGGGGGTGTCGGCGTTGTACTCCAGCATCTTGGCCGGTCCGCCCTGGCCGTCATAGATAAAGTCGAAGCGGCCGTAGATATCCAAGTCAGCGGCCTGCAAAGACTCAGCCGCGAGCTCCAGTGCCTGCGGGCCGATGCCGATGTTCCCCATGGCACCGGTGGCCAGGAACCTGGCCGCCTCCAGGCACATCCTGTGCGTGTCCTCGGCTGTGACCTCCAGCGTCTCCACCTCGTCCATGGTGAATTCGTAGTAGGCAGCCTCGTTCCAGTATTCAATCTTCTTACCGTCCGGCATGGTGGTGGTGGAGAAGACCAGGCCCTGCTCTTCGATCTTCTGCTTCCAGTCAGGCCTGGGCTCCGATAACAACCGCTTCACACCTAGCCCCCCGTGCTTCCGCCTTTGGAGCTGCTGCCAAAGCCGCCCCTGCTGACTGTTCCGCCCTTGGTGCTGTACCCGGTGGAAGCCTTGGCGCCGCTGGGGATGGTGCTGGTGTAGCTCGGGTACGAGGACCGGTTCTGGCCTACGCCGGGAACGCTGGCGCCGCGGGAGTAGAAGTACCATGCGTAGAGTGCGCCACTGCGGCCGGCGGAGCTGTTGCACTGAGTATCTTCCACGCGCTCGCCGGTTTCGTCGTTGAAGCAGACCTGGGCGTAGTCGGCCTCATCCTGGTTGCTGGCCACAACAGCGGTGATGGTGCCGGCAAGGAGGGCCGTGACTCCCAACCCCACCACGACGGTCCGCCGCTGGGAACGCTTTTTGTGCGCGGCCGCATCATGGGTCTGACGCTCGCGGTCACGGGCGAAGGGATCAACCGTGGGAATGGGTTCGTTCAGGAGTTCAGGGCGCAGTTCCGGCTTGGGAACCTGCCAGGGCGGCGGCTTCGGCACGCCGTGATCCTTGCCTTGACCGGCGCCCTGGTCTTTGGGCTGGTCTCTGTCCGGACCGTTGCCTTGGCCCATTTCCGGGTCCATGACGTCCCCCCTGGTAGTCCATGCTGAATGTGGGCGCAGCTGTGCGCCGGAAGCTCAATCCTGAGTTCAGCCTAGCCGCTGCCCTGGCTGGCTGCGAGCGTCTGCGCCAGCCGGAAACCGGGGGAGAAGTCCCCACACTGCCGACCGGGCTCAATGTCCGCATGGGAACCTACACTGGAGCCATGGAAACCGCATCTGTGCTTGCCGTCTGCCGCGTCCATCAGCTCCTGCCCGACGAGGGGAGCGTGGGTGTCACGGCCATCGACAAGCGGCCGGTTGAAGGGCCTGTCAAGGTCCACAAACTGGGGCTCCATGGTGATATCCAGGCGAGCCGTGTCCACCACGGCGGTGAAGACCAGGCCCTCTACGCGTACTCCCAGAAGGACGCCGACTACTGGATGAACCAGCTTCAGCGCGACCTTCCGCCGGGGATCTTCGGTGAGAACCTGCGCGTAGCCGGAATCGAAACCACCGGCGCGGTCATCGGGGAACGCTGGAAGATCGGTCTCGACGTCGAAGTGGAGGTCACCTCCCCGCGCACACCCTGCGCCACCTTCCAGCGCAGCATGGGAGAGCCGCAGTGGGTAAAGCGCTTTACCGAAGCGGGCCTGGTGGGCGCGTACCTCCGTGTGGTCCGTACCGGCACCTTCCGGGCAGGGGACCACATCCACCGACTTTTTGTCCCAAGGCACGGCATCACCGTCGGAAAATGGTTCAACGAACCGGACCTTGAGTCGATGGAGGCGTTGCGGGACGCCGACGCCGACGGCGAGATCCGGCTGCAGCCCGAATACCAGGAGGAGTTTGCCCGGCTGCAGCGGCAGTTGGCCCGGTAGCCCACTGGCTGAAATGCCACGAAGGGGAGCCGTGTGCGCAAGCTCACCGCCGCCGTCGTACGTTCAATTAGCCGCAAAGCGGATCTGTACCTTACACTTGAAACATCCCCCACTCCGGAAATCCCTTATTCCTGCCCAATTTTTGAGGCAGGACTGGCAAGTGTTGGGGCCCGCTATTGTGATGCGGGCATTTTCATAGGGAGAGCCGGCTAAAGAAAACGCTGTACAGACTGCTGGGATAGCAGCCAAGAGATGCAGCGGGAAGTCCTGCCACGGGATTGCGAAAGCGCCGGACTTCTAAGTGACCGGCCGGTCAATGTATGCCCGGCACCCACGGCACACGTACTGCGGCTCCGCTCACCTCGGGTTGTGCCGCCTGGCCCCCTATGGATGAGGAAATTTCCCTATGCCCGAAAATCAAAATGACGCCACCGCTGAAGCAGTAACTGCCGAAACCGTTGCTGTCGAATTCACCGAGGCCGTTGCCCCCGCAGCAGAGCCCGCCGCCACCGAAGTTGAAGCCCCCGCCGCTCCCGCCAAGGTTGAAGAAGCTCCCGTAGCCAAGGCTGAAGAAGCTAAGACCGAAGAGGCACCCGCCAAGGCTGAGGAAGCCGAAGAAGAGGGCGTCAAGTTCGCCGATCTTGGCATCGATGCCCGCGTCCTCGCTGCGCTGCAGGATGTCGGCTACGAAAAGCCTTCCCCCATCCAGGCAGCAACCATCCCGCTGCTGCTTGAAGGCCGCGACGTTGTGGGCCTCGCCCAGACCGGCACCGGTAAGACTGCAGCATTCGCAGTACCGGCGCTGTCCCGCCTGGCTGAGCTCCACGACCTCCACGGCCCGTCACGCAAGACGCAGGCCCTGGTCCTGGCTCCGACCCGCGAGCTCGCGCTTCAGGTCGCCGAGGCCTTCACCTCGTACGCCAAGCACATCGATGACTTCACCGTCCTCCCCGTCTACGGCGGCTCCGCTTACGGCCCCCAGCTCGCCGGCCTGCGCCGCGGTGCCCAGGTTGTTGTCGGTACTCCGGGCCGTGTGATCGACCACATCTCCAAGGGCTCCCTAGACCTGTCCGAGCTCCAGTACCTGGTGCTGGACGAGGCTGACGAAATGCTGCGCATGGGCTTCGCTGAAGACGTGGAACAGATCTTCCAGCAGACCCCGTCGGACCGCCAGGTTGCACTGTTCTCGGCCACCATGCCGAGCCAGATCCGCCGGATGTCCAAGCAGTACCTGAACAACCCGGCCGAGATCTCGGTCAAGTCCAAGACCACCACCGGCGCCAACACCCGCCAGCGGTACCTGCAGGTTATGGGCCCGCACAAGCTTGACGCCCTGACGCGCATCCTCGAGGTTGAAGAGTTCGACGGCGTTATCGCCTTCGTGCGCACCAAGATGGCTACCGAGGACCTGGCTGACAAGCTGAAGGCCCGCGGCTTCCAGGCTGCCGCCATCAACGGCGACATCCCGCAGCAGCAGCGCGAACGCACTGTCGAGGCGCTGAAGGAAGGCCGCATCGATATCCTGGTGGCCACCGACGTCGCCGCCCGTGGCCTTGACGTTGAGCGCATCAGCCACGTGGTCAACTACGACATCCCACACGACACCGAGTCCTACGTCCACCGCATCGGCCGCACCGGCCGTGCAGGCCGTTCCGGCGACGCCATCCTGTTCATGACGCCGCGCGAGAAGTACCTGCTGCGTTCCATCGAGAAGGCAACCCGCCAGCCGGTGGAGCAGATGCACCTGCCCACGGCCGAGACCGTCAACACGCTGCGCCTGGGCAAGTTCGCCGAGCGCATCACGGAGACCCTCGAGTCCGAGGACGTTGCCGCGTTCCGCGACCTCATCTCCTCCTACGAGGAAGAGCACAACGTGCCGGCCTCGGAGATCGCTGCTGCACTGGCCGTGATGGCCCAGGGCGGTCAGCCGCTGCTCGTCAAGGAACTGGCCGCAGCTCCCGATTTCCAGAAGCGCGAGCGCTCCAAGGACGGCTTCGGCTCACGTGGCCCCACCCGTACGCTCACCGAAGGCAATGCCACCTACCGGATCGCCGTCGGACGCCGCCAGCGCGTTATGCCGGGCTCCATCGTGGGCGCCATTGCCAACGAAGGCGGCATCTCCTCGGCCAACATCGGCGGCATCGACATTCGCGCCGACCACTCCCTCGTGGAGCTCCCGGCGGACCTTAGCGCCGACCAGCTGAAGGCGCTGTCCCGCACCCGGATCGGCGGCGAGCTGATCCACCTCGAGCTGGACAACGGCCGCAAGCCCTCCGGCGACGGCGAGCGTGGCGGCTACCAGGGCAACCGTGGCGGCGGCGACCGCGGCGGTTACCAGGGCAACCGTGGCGGCGGCGACCGTGGCGGTTACTCCGGCGGTGGCGAGCGTGGCGGCAACTTCAAGGGCAACGGCGGGTTCAAGAAGGAATTCCGCAAGACCGACGGCGAGCGTAGCTCCGCTGACCGTGGCGGCCGCTCCTTCAGCGACCGCAACGAGCGCAGCGTGGGCACGGACGCGGCACGCAAGCCGCGCACCGAAGGCGGCTTCAAGCCCCGCAACAAGTGGTAACCACTGCTTCCTAAAGTGAACTGAGAACGGGCCGGCTTCCTGCCGGCCCGTTCTGCTTTAACCTTGCCGCTGATGTTCGCTTGGTCACATGTCCGCAGGGATCCGTCCCCGGGCCCGTGCATGGTCCGCCCGAAGGCCCCAGGAAGCCCGTATTTTCGGCATTTTTGGCCGCTTTCGCACCGTTCTGGAGCCGATTTGTTGGTGGCCAAATCTTCCGGTAGAGTATTTACTCGTTGCCCCCCTAGCTCAGTGGTAGAGCGCGTTCTTGGTAAGAACGAGGTCACCGGATCGATTCCGGTGGGGGGCTCTGGATGAGGGCCTGTGTCAAGGCGGTTTTTGACCGGCTTGGCGCAGGTTTTTCTCATTCGTGGCGGTGTAGCTCAGTTGGTTAGAGCGCACGACTCATAATCGTGAGGTCGGGAGATCGAGCCTCCCCACCGCTACAGGCTAAGCCCCCGGAATCCACGGATTCCGGGGGCTTTTTGGCGACTATCGATAGTTCGCACTGCCCGGGGTTAGGGCGACAGCACGGTTTGAGCTGATTTTCGGCTGGCGAGGCGCAGTTCCAGATCATTCATGACCAACGCTGCCAGGTCCTGCAGGGTGGCCGTTTCTGCCGGCGTCATCGTCCGCGGGGCGATGTCGAGGATGCACAGGGTTCCTAGGTTATAGCCCTCGCGGGTCCTCAGCGGTGCGCCGGCGTAGAAACCGAGGCCGAAATCTCCGGCGACTAGGGGATTGGCGAGTGTCCGTGGGTCTTCGGGTGCGTTCTCCACAACCCAGACCTCGCCCTGCATGATGGCTGACGCGCAAAGGCCCGGGTCCCGGGCGACTTGCGCGACCGTGGTCCCGTGGTGGGACTTGAACCAGATGCGATCATGATCGACGATACTTACGATTGCTATCGGGACGTTGAAAAGCCTTGCTGCCAGTGCGGTTATTCTGTCGAAGGTGCCGTCCGGCAGGGTGTCCAGGACCCGGTATCGGTGCACCGCGGCCATGCGGTCGGCTTCGTCGTCGGGAATGATGGAGGGGTCCACCTTGCGTTTGCCCCGGCCCGCTGAGACCCGCTCAGCGAGTGACATGGACACTTCGCGGGCTGCGGGTCGGTCCAACGGGTCGGCCGCGGTCATGGCGGCAAGCAGTGTCTTCCAGTCCTGATCCATGTCGGCAGGAATGGGAGGGTCCTGGAACAGCCGGGCGACGGCGCTCTGCAGTGGGTCCCCGGGGTAGGCTGCCTTTCCGGCCAGGCACTCCAGCAGGACCAGGCCGAGGGAATAAACATCGCTGGCCGGAGTAACGGGTTCAGCGCGTGCCTGTTCCGGGCTGAGGTAGGCCGCGGTCCCCAAAAACGCACCGTCCGCATCTTTGGGTGTTTCTGAAATGCGCGCGATTCCGAAATCGGTCAATTTCGCCCGCATTCTCGCGGCGTCATTATGGTAGTCAAAGATCATGATATTGCCTGGTTTGACGTCCCGGTGGATGACATCATTGCGATGGATATAGGCTAAAGCGTCCGCGAGGTCACGCCCTATTTGTGCGGTGTGGCGCGCGCCAAGCGGGCCGCTGCCAAGCCGCTGCTTCAGATCCGGTCCATCGATCAGTTCCATCACCAGGTAGACCCTGGGCCGGCCAGGGACGGAGCGGTCTACGCCGGCGTCCAAAAGGGTGACCAGGCCGTGATGATGCATGCGGGCCAGGATCTTCACCTCATCGTCGTCCGCGCCTGCGCCGCTGGTGCTGCGGGCTGGTTTCCTGATGATTTTGACAGCTACGTCACGCCCAAGGAATTCATCCACGGCCCGATACACGGTGGCCATCGCGCCGGAGCCTATCCGCTCCAGGACGCGGTAACGGCCGCCGAGGAACATGTCTGAGCGGCTGCTGTCCGGAGTGATCACTCAGCAACCTTACTTTCTTGGGTTGCCCGGCGCTAAAGCATCCACTAGCCTGCCAATCCGCAGGGTCTGATACCGCGTTCCCGGCGGTATCTATCCAACGGCGGGCGGGCGGCGGCACAATGGGCCGTATGGGCCAGCTTTTCTACTCAGGCATCGCGTCCCTGGACGGCTATGTGGCGGACCGGGACGGCAACTTCAGCTGGAGTGAGCCGGACGAGGAGGTGCATACCTTCGTCAACGATCTCGAACGCGACGTAGGAACCTACCTCTACGGCCGCCGTATGTACCAGGTCATGTCGGTGTGGGAAACCATGGATACTCCCGATCTCCCGGCCTATATCCGGGACTATGCGCGGATGTGGCAGAGGGCAGAGAAAGTTGTCTATTCCACCACCCTCACCGCCGCATCCACGGCCAAAACCGGGATTGAGCGGATTTTTGCTCCCGAGGCCGTCCGGGACCTGAAGAACGTCACTGACGGGAACATCAGCATCGCCGGCCCCATCTTGGCGGCCGCCGCGCTCCGGGCAGGACTGGTGGAGGAATGCCGTTTGTTCCTTAACCCGGTGGCAGTGGGAGGAGGCCGGCGATTCCTGCCGGACGGGCTGGGCCTGCGGCTTGAACTCCTCGAAGAGCACACCTTTGGAAACGGCGTCGTCTACCTCCGTTACCGCACGCTTTCCTGACGGCGGCCAGGACTGCTGTCCACATACCGCCGGCAAATGCGCCTGCCCGCCGCCGCGAGGGGCAGAATGGGGGCATGACCCGCATCGTTATCATCGGCGGCCACGGCAAAGTGGCCCTCCACCTGTCCGCGCTTCTTACAACCGAAGGTCACAGCGTCACGTCGATCATCCGCAACCCGGACCATGCGGCCGACGTCGCTGCAACCGGAGCTACGCCGTCAGTCCTGGATGTTGAAAATTCGACGACGGCGGCAATCGCCGACGCCCTCAAGGACCATGACGCCGTCGTCTGGTCCGCCGGGGCCGGGGGAGGAAGTCCGGACCGCACTTATGCGGTGGACCGTGACGCAGCCATCCGGTCCATGGACGCGGCGTCGGAGGCCGGCGTCGGGCGGTACATCATGGTGTCCTACCTGGGCGCGGGGCCGGACCACGGCGTCCCGGCGGAGAACAGCTTCTTTGCCTACGCGGACGCCAAGGCGGCGGCGGATGAGTATCTGCGCGGCACCGCACTGGCCTGGACCATCCTGGGTCCGGGGACGCTGACGGACCAGCCGGGGACAGGGCTCATCGAAGTGGACCCCGGAACGGACGGCAGCCGGGCAACCTCGCGCAGCAACACGGCCAGTGTGGCAGCAGCCGTGCTTGACCTGCCGGAAACGGCGGGGAGGACCATCGAATTCCGTGACGGCACACTCCCGATTGCCGCCGCCCTGGAGCCGCAGCCGTAGCCGAGGGGCCGGCCGCAACGCTGGAATAACACAGCGCGAAGGGACAGTTGAGGCCCTGGAATCGATGCGGATCCGGGGCCTCAACTGTCCCTTCGCGCCGTTGGAGCACGCAGCTTAAGCCGGTACCGCGAGCTCCAGGTCCAGGGTGTTTTTTTCCACGTAGTCGAGGGCGCACCGTACGGCGCCGACGGTCACGATCGAATCGCCCAGCGGGGAAACCGCCACCCGCGCGGGAGTGACAGTGTATTCCTTGAGGCGTTCGGCGATCGGCCCAAGCAGCACGCCGGCAGATTTTGCCACGGCGCCGCCGATGACCACCAGTTCCGGGTTGATGATGGTCGACACGGCCCCGATGACCCGGGCCATCCTGTCGGCCAGCCGTTCGAGGATCGCCCGCGCCACGGCATCTCCGTTGGCAGCAGCCGCGAAGACCTGCTCCGCTTCGACGCCTTCGGCGGCAAAGTCCCGGAGAGATGTTTTGGCCTTGCCGGCAAGGGCGACTGCTGCCCACGTCCTTGCAAGTGCGGCGATGCCGTAGGTATCTCCCACACCCTCCACCATGTCGAGGAAGGCGAGTTCGCCGGCGCCTCCTCCCCGACCGTGCAGCAGCCGCCCGCCGTCGATCACTCCCGAGCCGAGGCGCTCGCTGGCAAGGATGACCACGACGTCGTCCACCCCGACAGCCGCGCCCCTCCAGCGGTCGCCGAGTGCGGCCAGGTTCGCGTCGTTCTCGAGTAGTACCGTCCAACCCCGCCGGTCCCGCAGCGCAGCCTTCAGGTCGACGTCGAACAGTCCCCAGAAGTGCTGCGTCACCAGCACCTCGCCGTTACGGTCAACTGGCGCCGCAACGCCGGCGCAGACGGCCAGGACGGAATCCGGCGAAGCGCCCACGCCGTGCAGTGCCATCATGGCGGTGCGGTCAATCACAGCAATACGTTCCTCGGCAGGGATTTCGGCTTCCGCGAACGGCTGGCTGGCCCTGCCGATTGCCTTCCCACGGAGATCCGACACCACGACGGTGGCCTTGGAGACACCCACGTCCATGCCAAGCACGTAGCCGGCTCGTTCGCTGAGCTCGAACCGCCGTGCCGGCCGGCCCTTCTGATAGCCACCAAATGCCCGTTGGTTCTCCAGTTCGCGGATCCAGCCCCGCTGCATGAGGTCCTCACATACCGCAATGGCCGTGGCCCGCGTGAGTCCGGTGGCCTCCATGACTTCGGTGACAGTCACCGCTTCTGAGGCGCGCATGAAGTCAAGGACGGCTCCGGCACTCACCCGACGTAGTAATTGGGGCGTTGCCACGGATATTTCAGTCATGGGTGTTGACCTCTCTGTGCTCTGCACCACATAATACTTGAGGAACTAAATTTAGATTCCAAATAAACACTCCAAGCTATGTGGGCCGGACGGCCGCCGACCACTGGCACCCCAGCCCTTCACTCAGCCTTTGCAAAGGAGCAACCGTGAACCGCATCCCGAAGCATTGCCCACTCCCGCCCAAGCCGCGGCCCCGTCAGTCCCGTACGTCAGCCTCTGCCCTGTGAAAGCCGCTGTTCCGGCAATGCTGCCCAGCAGACGCTCCCTCTTCCGGGTAGCCGGTCTGGCCGGGGTGGCAGCCCTCATTCCGCTCTCCGGCTGTGCCGGCAACGCAGGCCAGCAGAACGGTGTCACCACTCTCCGCTTCATGCAGAACAAGCCGGAGGTGGTGAACTACTTCGACCAGGTCATCAAGGACTTCGAGGCGCTCAATCCTGATATCCGCGTGATCCAAGACTTCAACGAGGGCAACTTCGTGCCCGGCCTGGTCCGGAACGATCCGCCCGACGTCGTGACCCGAGGCTTCGCGAAGGCAACTGCCGACTTCGTGAAGAAGGGCATCTTCGCCGACCTCAGCGACCTCCCCGCAGCGTCCACCATTGATCCTGAGATGCAGGAGCTCATCAGCTCTTGGGGCCAGTACAACGGCAACGAGGTCAGCGCCCTGCCGTTCTCCTTGGCTGCGGCCGGCGTCATCTACAACCGGGACATCTTCGACGCCAATGGCGTAGCCGTCCCCACCACCTGGGACGAATTCGTGGCAGCCTGTGAAACCTTCAAGACGGCCGGCATCACGCCGATTTACGGAACGTTCAAAGACTCCTGGACCCTGGCACAGGGCATGTTCGACTACGTCTCCGGCGGTTCACTGGACTCGGCGGAATTTTTCACCAGGATCAATGCCAAGGGTGCCGATATCAGCGCGGAAGCCGCCGAATCCTTCACCACCAACTTCGGGCCCGCGCTGCCCCAGATGCTCCAGCTCGTTTCCTATTCCCAGAATGGCGCCAGCAGCAAGAACTACGCGGACGGAAATGCTGCCTTCGCCAAAGGACAGGCCGCCATGTACCTCCAAGGACCCTGGGCCCTGTCGCAGCTGGTTTCGGCCAACAAGGACATCAGGGTGGGTACATTCCCCCTGCCCGTAACGAACAACCCGGAGGAAACCAAGGCAAGGGTGAACGTGGACATGGCACTGTCCATCACCAGGAACACTCCCAATATGGCTGCGGCCCGGCGTTTCGTCGGTTACCTGCTGGAACCCTCAGTAGTGAACACGTACAACGAAAAGAACGCCGCCTTCTCGCCGCTCAAGGACGCCCCGCCGGTGACCAACCCGCAGATCAGCGGACTGGACGAATCGGTCAGAAAAGCCCGCTACTACCAGGGCGCCGGCACATACTTCCCGCCGTCGGTGCCACTGCACAACTACATCCAGTCTTTTGTGTACAGCAAGAACGGCGACCAGTTCCTCGCCGCTCTCGACGACGAATGGCGCCGCGTCGCCGAAAGGACGGCGGTCTGATGCCCACCACGATTCCAGGAGTCCCCATGACAACGACGTCCACCGTGGCGAAGGTCGGCCCCAGTCCGGAACGCCCGGCCGAGACCAACGTGCGACGGTCCCCGCGACGGATCGACCCCACGTATTACTGGATGGTGGTGCCGGTACTGGCACTCTTCGCCTTTTTCATCACCCTTCCTGCGCTGGTAGGCGTCTTTTTCAGCCTGACAAACTACGCCGGCTACGGAGAATGGACGTTCATCGGCTTCGCCAACTATGTGAACATCTTCAAGGATCCGGCAATCCTGCAGTCCTACATCTTCACGTTTGTATTCGCGCTGACCACCACGGTGGTAGTCAATATCGTGGCCCTCGCGATCGCCTTGGGACTGAATGCGAAAATCAAGTGGCGCACCGGTATCCGCACCGTGTTCTTCATCCCCATGGTGCTGTCCGCTCTGGTTGTGTCCTTCGTATTCAACTACCTGTTCTCGAACACCCTTCCGGTGCTGGCCGAGCGGTTCGGCGTCACCCCGTTGGCCACGAGCATCCTGGCCAACGAAAGCCTCGCCTGGCTGGCCATTGTCCTGGTCACGGTGTGGCAGGCCGCGCCCGGGGCGACCATCATTTACCTCGCGGGTCTCCAGAGCGTGCCCGCCGAAGTCTACGACGCCGCTGACCTGGACGGCGCGGGCAGTTTCCGGCAGTTCCTCAGCCTCACACTGCCCCTCATCCTCGGCTACCTCGTCATCAATGTGATCCTCGGCTTCAAGGGATTCCTGGGGACTTACGAGATCATCGTGGGCCTCACCGGCGGCGGGCCGGGCATGGCAACCCAGTCGGTGGCCATGCGCATCTTCTCCGGCTTCACAGGCGGCGACTACTCCTACCAGATGGCAAATGCCGTCATCTACTTCCTGATCACCTTGCTGATCTCCGTCATCCAGCTGCGCCTCATCCAGCGCCGGGGGGTATCCCTCTAATGACCGCATCACTACTTCCACAGCGCAGAACCCGTGTCCTCACAAAACGCCCGTCCGGCCGCGAGGGCTTCAAAATCAACTGGTGGCTCACCGCCCTCATGCTGGTGGCATCCCTGACAGTCCTGCTGCCGCTGTACTTCACCGTGGCCATGGCCCTGAAGTCCCCGGACCAGATCGGCACCGGGACCGGCCTGGCCTGGCCCAACCCGATGAACTGGGAGAACTTCGCCGCGGCGTACGTCGCTACCAACTTCCCGCGTGCCTTTATGTCCACGGCCTTTGTCACCGTCTTCAGCGTCCTGGGCTCGCTTGCCTGCAGCTCGCTGGTGGCCTACGCCATCGCGCGGAACTGGAACCACCGCTTCTTCCGCGGTTCCTTTGTGTACCTCCTGTCCGCCATGTTCATCCCGTTTCCCGTGATCATCCTTCCCCTGATCAAGCAGACAGCACTCCTTGGCCTGGACAACCCGGCCGGCGTCGTTTTCCTGCACGTGCTGGGCGGAATCTCGTTTAACGCGCTGCTGTACATCGCCTTCGTCCGCTCCATTCCGGCGGAACTGGAGGAATCGGCCCGGATGGACGGCGCCACCACCTGGCAGGTGTTCCGCAAGGTCATCTTCCCGCTGCTGGCTCCCATGAACGCCACAGTAGGCATCTTCGCCTTCCTGGGTTCGTGGAACGACTTCCTGCTGCCGCAGATGATGATCGCCGACCCGGCCCTGCAGACCCTCCCCGTGGTCCAAATGCTGTTCCAGGGCGAGTTCAACACCAACTACAGCCTCGCGTTCGCGTCCTACCTGATGGCCATGGCGCCCACCTTGGTGGTTTACATCCTGGCCCAACGTTGGGTACTGTCCGGAGTCATGCGCGGGGCCGTTAAATAGCCAGACTTATTCACCCAGCAAGAACAACCCAAACAAGAGAAAAGGATCATCCTTTGTCCACCACTGCCACGCTGGCAACCCTGTCCGATTCCGACCGTCTGGCCGATCCCAACTGGTGGCGCCAGGCCGCGGTTTACCAGATCTATCCCCGCAGTTTTTCCGATTCAAACGGGGACGGCATGGGTGACATCAAGGGCATCACGGCCAGGGTCCCGTACCTGCGGGAACTGGGCATCGACGCCGTATGGCTCAGCCCGTTCTACCCGTCAGCCCTCGCCGATGGTGGATACGATGTTGACGACTACCGCGACGTGGACCCCAAACTGGGCACGCTGGCGGACTTCGACGAGATGGCCAAAGCGCTGCACGCCGCCGGCATCAAGCTGATCGCCGACATTGTCCCCAACCACTCCTCGAACCGGCACAACTGGTTCAAGGAGGCACTAGCCTCGCCGAAGGGTTCCGCCGCGCGTGAGCGCTACATCTTCCGTGACGGTAAAGGACCCAACGGCGAATTTCCGCCGTCGGACTGGGACTCCGTCTTCGGCGGACCCGCCTGGGAACGCATCAGCGAGCCCGACGGAACCCCCGGGCAGTGGTACATGCACATCTTCGCCAAGGAGCAGCCGGACCTGAACTGGGCCAGCCGGGAGGTCCGCGATGACTTCCTGAAGACCCTGCGTTTCTGGTCCGACCGCGGCGTGGACGGCTTCCGCGTGGACGTGGCCCACGCCCTCACCAAGGACCTCACCGAGCCGCTCCTCTCCAAGCTGGAGCTGACCGAGGCCAACACCGGTACCGACGGGTTCGACGACGGTTCGCACCCGTTCTGGGACCGCGACGACGTGCACGACATCTACGTCGAATGGCGCGAAGTCTTCAACGAATACAACCCCCCACGCACCGCCGTCGCCGAAGCCTGGGTGCATGCCACCCGCCGTGCCCGCTACGCCAGCCCGGAGGGCCTCGGCCAGGCCTTCAACTTCGACCTGCTCCAGGCCGACTTCAACGCCGAGGATTTCCGCGAAATCATCACCCGCAACCTCGCCGAAGCCGCCGCGACCGGGGCGTCCTCCACCTGGGTTTTCTCCAACCACGACGTCGTCCGGCATGCCACGCGCTACGGCCTGCCCAAGGCGTCCAAGGGCAAGAAGCACGCCAAGGGCCAGGACGGCAAGGGCTGGCTGCTGGCCGGCGGCCCCAAGGAGGAACTCGACGTGGACCTTGGCGAGCGCCGTGCCCGCGCCGCCACCCTGCTGATGCTCGCTGTGCCCGGGTCGGCCTACCTGTACCAGGGCGAGGAGCTGGGCCTGCAGGAAGTGGCGGAGATTCCGGACTCCGAGCGCCAGGACCCCGCGTTCTTCCGGAGCAGGGGTGTCGAGGTGGGCCGTGACGGCTGCCGCGTGCCCCTGCCCTGGAAGGTTGAAGGGACCTCCTTCGGCTTTGGCGACGGCGGCGCGCACCTGCCGCAGCCGCAGTGGTTCAGCAAGTACGCGGTGGAGGCGCAGGACGGTACCGAAAACTCCACCCTGGAGCTGTACCGCACGGCCCTGAAGCTGCGCCGCGAACTGCAGGCCAACGAGGAGCTGGAGTGGGTGGAGACCGGCAACCCCGAGGTCCTGCATTTCCGACGCCCCGGCGGCTGGCAGTCCGTTACCAACTTCGGGGACACCGCCGTCGAACTGCCGGGAGGAGCGCTGCTAGTGAGCAGCTCAGCGCTGGAAGACGGCAAACTGGGCGCCAACAGCACCGCCTGGCTGCGCTGATGCAGGAACTCATCTACGGCTGCATGGGCCTGGGCGGCAGCTGGACCGACGAACCGCACGGAACCGAACATGTGGACCAAGCCGCTGCCGCCGTCGAGGCCGCACTGGATGCCGGCATTACGCTGTTCGACCACGCAGACATCTACCGCAGCGGCAAGTCTGAAGCGGTGTTCGGCGAGGTGCTGGCGGCAACGCCCGGCCTGCGCGACCGGATCCGGCTGCAGACCAAGTGCGGGATCCGCCTCAACGAACGCGGGCTGGCCACGCACTATGACCTCAGCCGGGAATCCATCCTGGAACGGGTGGACGGAAGCCTGAAGAGACTGCAGACGGACTACGTGGACGTCCTCCTGCTGCACCGCCCCGATCCCCTGACGGACCTGGCGGAGGTGGCGGCCGCCGTCGGGCAACTTGTGGCTGACGGCAGGATACGGGCGCTAGGGGTGTCCAACATGTCCGGCGCGCAGATCGATGCGCTGCAGGAACGGCTGGAGGCGCCGGTGGTGGCCAACCAGCTGGAGATGAGCCTGCTGAAGCGGGCCTGGCTGGAGAGCCAGGTGCTGGTGAACCATCCGGAGTCGGTGGATTACAGCTTCCCGCACGGGACCCTGGAGTACTGCAGCAGCAACGGCGTCACCGTCCAGGCTTACGGTGCGCTGGCGCAGGGCCTGTACACCGGGGCAGCTCCGGAAAACCCGACGGCGGCCGAGACTGCCGCGGCCGCGATGGTTGCGGAGCTTGCCGGTCAGTACGGCACCACGGGGGAGGCTGTCCTTCTGGGCTGGCTGATGAAGCATCCGGCCGGCATCGCGCCCGTGATCGGCACCGTGAATCCGGCGAGAATCGCGGCCTGCGCGGACGCCGCCCGCGTTGCGGAGGCCATGACCCGGGCCCACTGGTACGGGCTATGGGTTGCGGCACGGGGCAGCACCCTCCCCTGAGCCCCGGTGATCGAGCCTGTCGAGATCCAGAGTTTTGACACTAGCTCGTCAGGCTCGATCACGGGGGAAGCCTTATGAGTTGGTCACGGCAAGACGGAACGCTGATGGTAAGTGTCAGAGGCCGTGGTTCGTCAGGGCTTCCATCACCTGATCGATGGTCGGAACGCCGGCAAGTCCGTCTGGCGTGAGGTAGATCCTGCAGGCTAGATCGCCGGCCGGCGCCCCGGCGGGGAAGATGTCAGCCCCGTTTGCCGTGATCGTTGGAGAACCGGCAAAGCCCGTCCCGGCCGTATCTGCCGAAGTCTTGATGCGCCGCATATGGACGCGGATGTCCTGGCGACCCAAGGCTATCAGGGCGGCTTCCACCTGCTCGAGTGCTATTGCCACATTCGGGCAGTCATCGATGTGCAGGAGTTCTATTCTCACTTTACTGCCGGTACCCGATTCGGCTACGGCGCAGCAGCCGGAAGCATGGCTTTGCGCAACATCCGACTTCCGGGATGCCGGATCGAGCACATCGGCCGGTTCGGTCCCCGGCTCAGGGACGGCGCAGCAAACGTCCCCTTTCCAGGCGTTGAGGCCTTCGCGAGTGGCGATCCCGGCGATGATCAGTGCCGCGCCGGCGTCTGCCCACCACCATCCCAGTGCGCTGTTGAGAACCAGGCCCACCAGCAGAACGGCGGACAGATATGTGCACAGCAGGGTTTGTTTTGAATCTGCGACCGCGGTTCGGGAGCCAAGTTCCCGGCCCGCTCGGCGTTGGAGCCAGGACAGGACGGGCATGATGGCCAGCGACAGGGCAGCGATCAGAATACCGGGGCTGGAATGCTGTGCCTGGTTGCCTCCGGACAGGGTCCTGACCGAGTCCGCGGCGACGAACAGTGCGAGGGCGAAGAAGGATATCGCGATGAGCCGCAGGGTGATGTGCTCGCGCCGTTCCGGGTCCCGCGCGGAAAACTGCCAGGACAGGGCGACCGCGGAAGCGACCTCGATCAACGAATCAAGCCCGAATCCGACGAGGGCCGAGGAACCGGCCAGGTTGCCCGCCCACAATGCGACCACGGCCTCAACGACGTTGTAGGTGATCGTCGCGGCCGCGAACATGCGGATGCGGCGGCTCAGGACAACACGGCGGTCAGCGGTAGGCCCACTTTGAATTTCCGTGGTCACACCAGGCACATCCCGTCGGGTGCGCAGCAGGCAGGATCCACGGACAGCACTACGCCCAACAGATCCATGATCGCGTGGCCCAGCCGTGCATCAGCAAGCTCATACCGGGTCCGCCGGCCGTCCGGGACGGCCACCACCAGGCCGCAGCCCCGCAGGCATGTCAGATGATTGGACATGCTCTGCCGCGAGACGCCCAGTGAATCGGCCAGGTCGGACGGGTACCCGGGCACATCCGCCAAGGCAAGCAGAATCCGCGCCCGGGTAGGGTCAGAGACCGCGTAGCCGAACCGGGCCAGAACCGGGGCACTCACAAGGGTTTCCATCAGTCAATAGTACAGCCATGAATGTATTCACGGAAATATGTACTCGAGGCGGATTTTCAGACAGCGTTGCGTGGTGCGAACATGATTACGGCCACCCCGAGCAGGCAGATCACGGAGCCGGTGACATCCCACCGGTCAGGCCGGAACCCATCGAAGATCATGCCCCAGATCAGTGATCCGGCCACGAACACGCCTCCGTAGGCGGCGAGTATCCGGCCGAAGTGGGCGTCCGGCTGCAGGGTCGCGGCGAAGCCGTAGATTCCGAGGGCGAGCACTCCCAGGCCCGCCCACCACCAGTCCTTGCCCTCGCGGACAGACTGCCAAACGAGCCAGGCCCCACCAATTTCGGCCGCGGCGGCGAGGATGAACAGCAGAACTGTTTTTGCGATAGTCACGGATTCAGTATTGCAGGACGCCCCGGCGTTCCGGGCAGCAGTATGGCTTGCGCGCGAGTATGCGGAGTCATTGGGGAATGAGCCGTCCGTACTTTCCGGGACCGGCCGGCTTTTCGCTGACTAGATGAAGGGGAGCGGCGTTCGATCAAGATCGCGACCCGCCACTGGCCGGCAAGGGAACCATGTGACATGCGGGCAATGCGGTTTCTGCGTCCGACGATAACGAAACCGGCGGTGTCGTGGAGGTGGAGGCTGGGTCCATTCTCGGAAAACACACTGGCCTGAATCGTCCAGATTCCAGCGCTCTCCGTGGAGTTGATGAGGGCGTTCAGGAGGGCTCTGCCGAGACCGAAACCGCAGGCTTCCGCGGTCACGTAGATGGAGTGTTCCACTACTCCTGCGTAGGCCGGTCGGGAGGAGGCGGGCGATGCCGCGGTCCAGCCGAGTGCTTGACCTTCGCTGGATGCTGCGACATGGCGGTGGCGGGGCAGCCTGGACCGGTCGAACGAGTCCCAGTCAGGGGCTTGCGATTCGAAGGTTGGCTGGCCCGTGTCGATACCTTCCTGGTAAATCCGCCGGACTGACGGCCAGTCGGACGGCTCCATGTTCCGCAGGGTCACCGTGTCCCGCGGGATCACCGTGGGGGTCATAAGTCGCCCAGGATGCCGGCGGCGTCGTCGAGGGCGCTGGGGAC
Source organism: Pseudarthrobacter sp. AL07 (assembly GCF_029960665.1). Taxonomy (GTDB): domain Bacteria; phylum Actinomycetota; class Actinomycetes; order Actinomycetales; family Micrococcaceae; genus Arthrobacter. The sequence goes on along the minus strand of NZ_JASBRB010000003.1, from coordinate 218,199 downwards.
GAGGGAGTAGTAGGCCCAGGTGCCGCGTTTTTCGCGGCGCAGCAGCCCTGCCTCCACCAGGATTTTCAGGTGGTGGGAGACCGTGGGCTGGCCCAGGTCCAGAGGTGCCGTCAGGTCGCACACGCAGGTTTCACCGGAAGCGTCGGCCTTGACGATGGAGAGCAGTCGCAGCCGGTTCGGATCGGCCAGCGCCTTGAAGACCAGGGCTTTCTGCTGCGCTTCCTCGGCCCCCAGTGCAGTCGGCCCTGCCGGGGTGCGGCAGGCGTCATCCGTGGCCTGGTCGGGGCGGGGCGCCAAGTTCATGTGCCCATTATGCCTCGATATTGACTGTCATCAATATGAGCATTGCGGTTCCGTCGCGGCTCGGCTGCCGGGGGCGCCCGGCCCGGCCGGCCGGTGACGTACTAGGAGCTGGCACTTTCCGACCAGCGCGGAAGAACGACGTCGTCCGCATAGTTCGCGGCGGAGGGGAACAGGACGAGCAGCAGCCCCAGGCCTACGGCTGCCCCGAGCAGCTGCGCCACCACAAAGCCGGGGACGGAGCCCGGCGCGATGCCGGCGAAGGTGTCGCTGAAGATGCGGCCGACCGTCACGGCCGGGTTCGCGAACGACGACGAGGACGTGAACCAGCAGGCGGCGCCGATATAGGCACCTACCGCCGGAGCCGCGAGGGCGCCCCGGTTGGTCGCGGCCAGGGCGAAAATCAGCAGGACGAGTCCTGCGGTGGCGACGACTTCACCCAGCAGGTGCCCGGTGGTGGCACGGTCCTTCATCGAGATGGAGGTTCCCACCTCAAACATGGCGTTCGCGAGCGCGCTGCCGCCGATGGCACCCACGGTTTGTGCAATCGCGTAGGTGCCGAGCTCCGGCAGCGTCAACCCGGTTCCGCGGCGCCGCCCCAGGATCCAGTCGACGAGCGAGACCGCGGGGTTGAAATGAGCGCCGCTGACGGGGCCGAGGATGAGGATCAATACAGTCAATCCCAGGAGTGTGGCGGTGCTGTTCTGCAGTAGCTGTAGGCCCACGTCACCGGGGGATAGCTGCTGTGCCGCGATCCCGGAACCGACAACGATGGTGACAAGCAGGCCGGTGCCCAGCAGTTCGGCGACGGTGCGGCGCCACAGTGGCGGCTGATTGGAAGTCATGCCAACTAGCTTGACCCAAGATATTATCTCAGTCAAAATTGAACCAATGAATACTGAGCCAGCTGAAGCCTTTCAGGCGCGGGTCGCCAAGCATGCCGCCCTCGCGGATCCCGCACGGCTGCGTATCGTGGATCTGCTGACGCTGGGGGATCTTGCCCCTACAGAGCTTCAAGCTGAGCTCGGGATGCCCTCCAACCTGCTGTCCCACCACCTGCGCGCGTTGGAGGGTGCAGGCCTGACGACCCGTCGCCGCTCTGAAGCGGACAGGCGGCGCAGCTACGTCCGGCTTGCCATCGGGGCGCTCGAAGGGCTGGCGCCTGGGGCTCAGTATGGGGCCAGTCGTGTCCTCTTCGTATGCACGCGGAACAGCGCCCGGTCGCAACTGGCCGCCGCGCTCTGGAACCAGACCAGCGGAATCCCCTCGATCTCGGCCGGAACTCATCCCGCGGACAGTATTGCCCGGGGGACCATTGATGTAGCCCGCCGCCACGGCGTTGCTCTCGCGGACGTTTCCCCGCGCCGGCTGGATGACGTGGGGCGCGATGAAGACTTCGTCGTGACTGTGTGCGACAACGCCCACGAGGAACTGCCCGGCCTTCGGGGTATCCACTGGTCTGTCCCGGATCCGCTGCGGCTGAACACCAGGGAGGCCTTTGAGGGCGCTTTTACTGACATCTTCCATCGCGTCCAAGACCTCGCGCCCCGCCTGCGCGCTGCCTGATATTCCACCGGATCTAAATATTGACAATCATCAATCTTTCGTTCGACACTGCATGCATCGACAATCATCAATGTCTGGTCGGAAAAGCGGTGCAGGCGCAATAACCTCAAACAGACCGATCCGCACCCAACTGACTCCAGGAGAAACACGTGAGCACCGAAACCGCCAAGAAGCCCTCCGTCCTTTTTGTCTGCGTCCACAATGCCGGCCGTTCCCAGATGGCCGCTGCCTTCCTCACCACGCTTTCCAAGGGCGGGATCGAGGTCCGTTCCGCCGGTTCCCAGCCTGCGGATAAGGTCAACCCGGCCGCCGTCGAGGCCATGGCCGAGGTCGGCATTGACATGTCTGCCGAGATCCCCAAGGTCCTCACCACCGAGGCCGTCAAAGAGTCCGACGTTGTGATCACGATGGGCTGCGGCGACGAATGCCCGTACTTCCCGGGCAAGCGCTACGAAGACTGGGACCTGGAGGATCCGGCCGGCCAGGGTGTTGAAGCGGTCCGCCCCATCCGCGACGAAATCAAGGCCCGCATCGAAGGACTCATCGAGTCCCTGATCCCGGCCGCCAAGTAACCCCCAAATCGGCATTTTCGAATCTTAGGAGAGACCTTCGTGAGCGCCGAACGGTTGATCATCATCGGCTCCGGCACTGCCGGCTACACGGCCGCCATTTACGCCGCCCCCGCCGGACTCACTCCGCTGGTCCTGGCCGGCTCGGTCACCGCCGGCGGTGCTTTGATGAACACCACCGAGGTGGAGAACTTCCCGGGCTTCCCGGGCGGTATCCAGGGCCCAGCGAGCCATGGACAACCCCAAGATCAGCTTCGCGTGGAACTCCGCGATCACGGCAATCCACGGTGATGCCAAAGTCACCGGCGTCTTCGCCTGCGGGGACGCCGTGCACCACCGCTACCGCCAGGCGATCACGGCCGCCGGCACCGGCTGCGCCGCCGCCCTCGATGCGGAACGCTACCTCGCCGCAGTGGACGACGCCGACAGCATCGCCACGGCACTGGTCGAAGTGCCGACCCACGCCTGACCACCCAAGGAAGGAGAGGGGGTGAGCTGGATGGACACCGGATGCTGCACCGACGCGGGCTGCTGTGACGAGGACGATCTGGACTGCTGCTAACCTCCCCTCCTTCCGCCCAACTAGGTAGCAGCAAGTGTCGTTATGGGCCCTCAAAACGACATTTACTGCTACCTAGTTGGGCGACGAACTGTCACACCCACAGATGAAACAGAGGACAACCATGGATTCAGCGAATGACCTTCCTATTGCAGTGATCGGCGCCGGCCCTGTGGGACTGGCCACCGCGGCCCACCTGCTCGAACGCGGCCTCGAGCCGCTGATCTTCGAGGCAGGCCCGACGGCGGGTTCCGCCATCGAACAGTGGCGCCACATCCGGCTGTTCTCACCCTGGCGGTTCAACCTCGACGCCGCGGCCGTGCGTTTGCTGGAGGCCGCCGGCTGGGAAACCCCTCGCCTGACGGCACTGCCTTACGGCGGGGAACTGATCGATAATTACCTCGCCCCGCTGGCAGCAACCCCGGAGATCTCCTCCCGGCTCCAGACCAACGCACGCGTCATTGCCGTCACACGCCAAGGCATGGACAAAACCCACGTCCGGGACCGTGACACCACCCCTTTCACCGTCCGGGTCGAACAGGAGCGCGGCGAGGTCCGCGACCACACGGTGGCCGCCGTGATTGACGCTTCCGGCACCTGGTCCACCCGCAACCCGCTTGGAACCTCCGGCCTGCCCGCCATCGGCGAAAATACGGCCGACGACCGGATCTCGTCTCCGCTGCCGGACGTCACAGGGCGGGACCGTGCCACCTTCGCGAACCGTCGCGTCCTGGTCGTGGGAGCCGGGCACTCGGCCGCGAACACACTGATCAATCTGGCAGACCTCGCCAAGGAAGAGCCCGGAACCACCATTCTGTGGGCCGTGCGCGGAGGGTCCGCCGACAAGGTCTACGGCGGCGGAGACGCCGACGGCCTGCCCGCCCGCGGCCAACTGGGCGCCCGGCTCCGCCGACTCGCGAAGGCCGGAACCATCGAACTGCACACCGGCTTCGGCATCTCCTCACTGAAGACCCTGGATACCCATGTGAGCGTCGAAGCCGCCGACGGACGCACCCTGGACGCCGACGTCATCATCCCTTGCACAGGCTTCCGGCCGGACCTGGACATCCTGCGCGAGCTCCGGCTCAACCTTGATGCCGCCGTCGAGGCCCCGGTCGAGCTCGGTCCGCTGATCGACCCCGAATTCCATTCCTGCGGTACGGTCCAGCCGCACGGCGCCAAACTTCTCGCCCACCCGGAAAAGGACTTCTACATCGTCGGCATGAAGTCCTATGGCCGTGCCCCGACCTTCCTGCTGGCTACCGGCTACGAACAGGTCAGGTCTGTCGCAGCGGCACTCTCCGGAGACCAGGCCGCGGCGGACACTGTCCACCTGGAACTGCCCGAAACCGGGGTCTGCTCCACCGACGCCGGCACCAGCTGCGACGTCCCCGCGGCTTCACCGGCAGACACCGACGGATCGTCGGAGGGCAGCTGTTGTGCCGCCCCGGAGCCGGTCCTCATTTGATTCCCCACCGGGCTGGCTCACGGCCGCTCCGGGGAACACTGACCACACCAACTACGACGCACCGTTCCGGACGCACGCCAAGGGAGTATTGCCATGACCGAACACCAGAAAACGACGCTGGGATTACAGGACAATACTGAAATTCTGCACCGGATCAGCGAACGCCTCGCCGAGCGTTTCACCGGGGTGTTCGCCGTCGAGACGGTCGAACGCTACGTCTTCGAGTCCTACACAGCCTTGGCCAGGACAGCGAAGATCAGCGCCTACCTGCCTGCCACCACGGAGCACTTCGCCAACGACCGGCTGGCCGCCCTGGCTAAATCCAAAGGGTCGGTGGTCTCCGAGGTCCCGGAGGTCCTGTTCGTTTGCGTGCAGAACGCCGGCAGGTCACAGATGGCTGCCGCGCTGCTCAACGTTGAAGCCAAGGGCAGGATCCGCGTCCGGTCGGCAGGCTCCATGCCGGCAGCTGAGCTGGATCCAACCGTTGTGACTGTAATGTCCGAAATGGGCTTGGACCTGGGCAAGGACTATCCGAAGCCGCTCACGGACGATGTCGTGCGGGCATCTGACGTCGTCATCACCATGGGCTGCGGGGATTCCTGCCCGATCTACCCCGGGAAACGCTACGAAGACTGGGACCTCGCCGACCCCGCCGGTCAGTCCCTGGAGACAATCCGGGTCATTCGCGACGAAATCCAGGCGCGCATCAAAACCCTCGTTGGCTCACTCCTGGCCGCAGAACAGAAAGAAGACACCAACTCATGACCGAAAGCACCAAGGCTCCGCGCGTCCTGTTCGTTTGCAGCAAGAACGGCGGCAAATCCCAACTGGCGGCCGGCCTCATGCGCGATCTCGCCGGGAACGACGTCACCGTTTACTCGGCAGGCACCAGGCCGGGCAGCTGCCTGAACAATGAGGCCGTGGAATCCCTGAACGAGCTCGGCATCGACATCACGGGGGAGCACCCCAAGGCTGTCACTGACGAGGTGCTTGACGCCGTCGACGTCGTTATCGTGCTGGGCACCGAAGCCAAGCTCGAAGCCCGCGAAGGCACCCGCTTCGAAACCTGGGAGACCGACGAACCTTCCACCCGGGGCATAGAAGGCACCGAACGCATGCGCCTCGTCCGCGACGACATCAACACCCGCGTCCGAAAGCTCTATGCGGAACTCACAGGCAACTGAGCCTGCCGTATCCCGGTCGTATCTGTATTGTTCGGCACGTCCGGCGCCATGGCTTAGCGCTGGCGGTGCCCGGGCAGATACGGTAGTAGCATGACGTCACCCACCGCCACCGAGACCTTACGCCCCAAGCGCAACATCCCAGCAGAAATCGCCCGTTCGTGGCTTCTGGTCAACGCCATGAAAGCCGACCTGTTTGACCAGTCGGCTGTTTCGCGCGCTGACTCGATAATCCTGGACATCGAGGACGCCGTGGACCCGTCGCAAAAGGACGAGGCGCGCGGGCACGTGATTGACTGGCTCTGCGGCGGCGGCCAGGCCTGGGTCCGCATCAACGACGCCACCAGCCCGTTCTGGGCCGATGACCTGGCAGGGTTGCGCGGGACGCCCGGCCTGCTCGGCGTGATGCTCGCCAAGACCGAATCAGCTGATCAGGTGACCGAAAGCTTCCACCGGATGGACGGCAAGACGCCCGTCATCCCGCTCGTGGAATCGGCGCTCGGCATCGAGGAAGCCAACAACATCGCCAAGGCCCAGGGTGCTTTCCGCCTCGCTTTCGGCTCCGGCGACTTCCGCCGCGACACCGGCATGGCGGCCACACCGGAGGCCATGGCGTACCCGCGCGCGAAACTGGTGGTTGCCAGCCGCGTCGGCAACCTGCCGGGCCCCATCGACGGCCCCACCGTCGGCACCAACCACCCCATCCTGCGAGAGCAGACCGGCATCACCGTGATGATGGGGATGACCGGCAAGCTGTGCCTGGCCATCGACCAGACGAACGTCATCAACGAGGTCATCAGCCCCACCCCGTCGGACGTCGCCTGGGCCACGGACTTTATGTCCGACTTCGAGGCCAACGGCCGCGTCATCCGTGACGGCTCGGACCTGCCCCGCCTGGGCCGCGCCGAAAAGATCATGAAGCTCGCGGTAGCGTTCGGCGTGCAGCCGGCGCTGTAGCGCTACCCGCACACCCAAGCACAGGAGACCCCGTGACCGATACTCGTTATCTGGTTCACGGGGTCTTTTGGGATGGCGCCCCGGCGCAGACGGTAAGGCACGACGGCGGCAGCCCTGTTCTGCGCCTCCAGTCACCGTCCGGGAACGTCCGCGAGGTCAGCCTCAAGCCGGGCGCCAGGCTCGGTTTCGCGGTCGCCGATCACCGCAGGTTCTGCCTGGGGCACCACAAGGTCCACTCAGCCAGTAGCCGAGACCACATCCTGTGCCCGGCCAGCGCCCGCGCCGTGAAGGGCAAGCAGTGCGAACGCTGCTTTGTGCTGGACGATTCCCGCCTCATCCACGATTTCCACCGGGGCGGCCGTGTTCCGGACGGGCTGCGAACTTATCTTCTGCAGGATCACTGGCTCTACGTTGCCACGTTCGCCGGCGGGGCCAGCAAGGTGGGCACGGCGTCCCACCTGAGGAAATGGAACCGGCTCGCGGAACAGGGCGCGGTGGTGGCGCGGTACGTTGCCAGGGCGGCGGACGGCCGGGTGGTGCGGATCCTTGAGGACATGGTGACGCGCGAGGCCGGGCTCGCGCAGCAGGTCCGCTCCGCCGCGAAAGCCGAAGCCCTCGCGGGGCCGTTGCCCGCGGCCACCTTGGACGGCATCAACGAGCGGCACGCGGCCGCGGTCCGCACGATGCTGGGCCAGGCCGCCGTCGACGGTTCCAGCCCAGAAGGTTCCAGCCCAGAGGGTTCCAGCCCAGAGGGTTTCAGCCCAGAAGATTTCAGCATTGTGGACGAACTGTGGGTGCGGCCGGCGCAGGCGGCAGGGCTCTGTGCCCCCACGGCGCGCCACACCTACCCTCATCCGTTGGAGCAGGGAAAGCACGGCTTCGGCATCAACGCGCTGAGCGGGACCAACGCCCTCGCCAGCCTGGCCGGAACGGATGCGGCGTTTGTGGTGAACCTGGCCCGGCTGGCTGCCCGGACCATCGTCCTGGGCGACTTCGCCTCGGAGGTGCCGGCCGTGCAGGAATCGCTGTTCTGAACGTGCTCGGTAGACTGTCACGGTGCTCAAAGAATTCTGGGAGTCAGCGCCCACCTCGTACAAAGTCCTGGTGTTCGGCGCCATGGGCCTCATCGCCGTCGGGATCATCCTGAACCTGGTGGGCAACACCACCAACAACCGTGACCTCGCCATGGCGTCCCTTGCGGTCATCGGCCTAGGCCTGGTCCTGCACATCATCGGGATTGTGGTGCGGGGCCAGACTATTCGGAAGAACCTCCGCAAGTAGCCGGAATTCCTGGTGTCCCGGGGCAGACCGATAGGCTTGAGGCCATGACTATCAATCCGGACCTGCAGGGCCGCAGCTACCCTGCCGCAGAGGTTTACGACGTCGGCCGCGAGAAGATCCGCGAGTTCGCCCGCGCGGTCAAGGCCACGCACCCAGCCCATTTCGACGTCGAGGCCGCGAAGGCCCTCGGACACAAGGATTTGGTGGCACCACCCACGTTCGCCATCATCATCGCCCAGCGCGCCGATGCCCAGCTGATCGAGGATCCGGACGCCGGCATCGACTTCTCCCGTGTGGTCCACGCCGACCAGCGCTTCATCCACCACCGCCCCATCTTTGCCGGCGACCGGCTGGTTGCCGAACTGCACGTTGACGGTGTCCGTGCCATGGGCGGCGGGGCCATGATCACCACCCGCCAGGAAATTTTTGCCCTGAACGACGGCGGCAACGGGTCGCGCGAGGCAGTCGCCACCACCACTTCATCCATCCTCGTCCGCGGAGAGGGACAGTAACCATGAGCCCCAGCTTCCACGAACTCAGCGCCGGCCAGGACATCGGCAGCCGCACCATCGAGGTCACCCGGACCGACCTGGTCAAGTACGCCGGCGCCTCCGGCGACTTCAACCCCATCCACTGGAACGAAGCCTTCGCCACCGGCGTGGAACTGCCCGGCGTCATTGCCCACGGCATGTTCACCATGGGTGCCGCCGTCCAGCTGGTGACCGACTGGGCAGGCGACCCCGCCGCCGTCGTCGACTTCCAGACCCGCTTCACCAAGCCGGTCCTGGTTACCGACACCACCGGAACCCCGGACGCCGGGGCCATCATCGAGGTCAGCGGCGCCATTGGAAAGCTCGACGCCGAGGCCGGCACCGCCCGCGTTGACCTCACCGTGGTTGCTGCGGGCCAGAAAGTGCTGATGAAGGCCCAAGCCGTCGTCAGGCTTTCATGATCCTTTGACCTGAACGCAACTGCCTCGGCCGAGGTCATGGCTTGGCGCAATGCCGTTGTGGTTGCCCACGCCGGCAGCGGACCTGCCCCCGGCACTGTTGGTTTGCTGTTGCTGTGCATGACGCTAGGGTCGTTCGTGTGGCTTTCCCTATAGTGTGGTCTGGTGACTTCCACTTTGCTCTCCCAGCTGACCACCGCCGCCGTCGGAGGACCCGCCGGCAAGTACATTGAGGCCACAACCGAGGCGGAGATCATCGACGCCGTCCGCACGGCGGACGCTGCGGGGGAGCAGGTCCTCATCATCGGCGGCGGCTCCAACCTCCTGATTTCCGACGACGGTTTCCCCGGCACCGTGATCAGGATCGCCTCGCAGGGGTTCACCGTCAACGCCGAGGATTCCTGCGGCGGCGTGGCAGTGGTGGTCCAGGCCGGCCACAATTGGGATGCCCTGGTGGAACACGCCGTGCTGCATGCCTGGTCCGGCCTTGAAGCGCTGTCCGGTATCCCGGGCGCCACGGGCGCCACGCCGGTGCAGAACGTCGGGGCCTACGGATCGGACGTCTCCCAAACCATCGCGGCGGTACGCACCTGGGACCGGAGCCGGAACTCGGTCCAGACCTTCACAAACTCCGAGTTGAAGTTCGGCTACCGCGATTCCATTCTGAAGCAGACCACTGTCGAGGGCTCACCCCGCTACGTGGTGCTGACCGTGGAATTCCAGCTCCCGCTGGCCCGGATGAGCGCGCCCATCCGCTACGCCGAACTGGCCCGCTCACTCGGTGTGGAGGCAGGCAAACGGGCTTACTCCAACGATGTCCGCCGGGAAGTCCTGCGGTTGCGGGCCTCCAAGGGCATGGTGCTCGACCCGGCCGACCGGGACACTTATTCCACCGGTTCGTTCTTCACCAACCCGATAGTCCCCGTGGACGTGGCGGCAACGCTGCCGGAGTCCGCGCCGCAGTACCCCGCCGGGGCGGACGGGCTGGTGAAGCTGTCCGCCGCGTGGCTGATCGACCAGGCAGGGTTCGGCAAGGGCTATGGCCTGGAAGGGGTCAGCGCCTCCGGCGGCCGGGCGTCATTGTCCACGAAACATACGCTGGCCATCACCAACCGTGGCTCCGCCAGCGCCACGGACATGCTGGTCATCGCGCGCGAGGTGCGCGCCGGCGTCGTCGAACGCTTTGGCATTGAACTTCACCCGGAACCGCTGCTCATTGGCCTGGCGCTCTAGCGTCAGCCTGCGTCAATGCTCGACGACGGTGTGCCCGGCAGCCTCGTCTTGGAGCCGGAGCACGCCAACAAGATCGTCCCGGGCGGCAACGGAGTATTCAAGAAGACAGTCGTGGCAGGGGGAGAAGTGATCGGCACGTGGGCGCGCGCCGGCAGGACCCGCCGGTCAGGCGGCTTTCGAGAAAGCGGCCGAACTATACCGCGCGTTCCTGGACAGCTGACACTGATAGCAACGCGGGGTCACTTAAGGCCCATCCGACGGTGCGGAATGGGCCTTAAGTGACCCCGCGTTGCTGCTTAGAGTGAGGCGGACCTACAGGTTCCCGGTGGCGATGTTGAGCATGCGGCGCAGCGGCTCGGCGGCGCCCCAGAGCAGCTGGTCACCAACGGTGAAGGCGCTGATGAATTCCGGGCCCATTTCCATCTTGCGGATGCGGCCCACGGGGATGTCCAGTGTGCCGGACGCGGCCACGGGGGTCAGGCCTGCCATGGAGTCTTCCTTGGTGTTCGGGATGACCTTGGCCCACTCGTTGTCTTCCGCGAGAAGCTTCTCGATCTCGGCCACGGAGAGGTCCTCGCGGAGCTTGAGCGTCAGCGCCTGCGAGTGCGAACGCATGGCGCCGATCCGGATGCACAGGCCGTCCATGATGATCCGGTTTTCGTCCGATGTGCCCAGAATCTTGTTGGTCTCAACCCCGGCCTTCCACTCTTCTTTTGACCGGCCGTTGCCCAGGTCCGCATCGATCCACGGGATCAGGGAACCGGCCAGCGGCACGCCGAACTGGGTGGCGTCGATGTCGGTGCGCTGATGGGCCAGGACCTTGCGGTCAATTTCGAGGATGGCCGACGCCGGGTCGTCCAGTTCCGAGCTGACCTCGGCGTTGAGCGTGCCGAACTGGCTGAGCAGCTCGCGCATGTGCCGGGCGCCGCCGCCGGAGGCCGCCTGGTAGGTCATGGAGGTGCCCCATTCGACGAGGCCATTCTTGAACAGCCCGCCGAGGCCCATAAGCATGCAGGAGACAGTACAGTTGCCCCCGATGAAGTCCTTGGTGCCGTTGACCAGGCCCTTGTCGATGACGTCGCGGTTGATCGGGTCCAGCACGATGATCGAGTCGTCGTTCATGCGCAGCGTGGAGGCGGCGTCGATCCAGAGGCCGTCCCAGCCGCGGCTGCGCAGCTCGGTGTGCACACGCGTGGTGTAGTCCCCGCCCTGGGCGGTGACAATAATGGGCAGCTTAGCCAGCGTGTCGACGTCGAACGCGTCCCCAAGCTTGCCGGCCGCGCCAGCGGCAGCACCGGCAATCGACGGGGCGGCAGCTCCCGCGTTTGACGTGGAGAAGAACACCGGGTTGATGTTGGCGAAGTCGCCTTCGTCCTGCATGCGCTGCATCAGGACGGAGCCGACCATGCCGCGCCATCCGACCAGGCCGACGGAGGGGGTAGCTGCTGTAGTCATTCGTACAGTTTAGACGCCGGAACGGGCCAGGCGCAGTCGGTTACGTCATACCCCGTGGGGACGGCGTGCGGCAGCGCGCGGCAGGAAACCGATGTCAGCCGCGGTTAGTTTCCGCCAGCACCGCGGCTTTGCGGAGCCGCAACGCGTAGAAGGCGCCGAAGGCGAAGACCTGCGTGACCACCACCAGCACGATGGCCCCGGGGATCTTGTTGCCGCCCAGGATCATGGTCAGGCCAACGATCGCAGACAGCAGCGCGAGCAGCGGCAGCAGCATGTAGCCCAGGACAAACAGTGTTTCCGGTTTTTTCAACATCTCAGCCCTGCGTCCTAATCCATTTGGTAAACCTGTAGCGTGTTCCGTTGGCTGCTGTCAGCCACCCGTCCGGCGGGACGGACGCCGCCGCCTCCCAGGTTTCGTCGAGCTCGGGAGCGAACGTGTCGCCGTCGGCCTCCACATCGATGGTGGTGACCACCGCGACGTTGGCGAGTTCGGTGGACTGGCGGAAGACTTCGCCGCCGCCCAGGATCCACACGGTCCCGCCGCCGTCGACGAACTGAGACTCCAGGAGGGCATCATCCAGGGAGGGGACCACGACGGCGCCCTCCGCCTCGGGCGTTTCGCCCCAGTTTTTCTGCCGCGTGATCACAATGTTGGTCCGGCCCGGCAGGGGACGGTACTTGTCCGGGAAGGACAGCCACGTCTTGCGGCCCATGATCACCGGATGCCCCATGGTGAGACGGTTGAAGTGCTTCAGGTCTTCGGGCAGGTGCCAGGGCATGTCGCCGTTTTTGCCGATCACGCCGCCGGACGTCTGCGCCCACACCAGGCCGACGCCGGTCACGGAACCGGAAAGCTCCTGGGCGAAGGACTGGGGGTCTGCTGCGTTTCCGGTACTCATACGGCGATCGGGGCCTTGATCGTGGGGTGGTGCTGGTAACCAACCACCTCGAAGTCCTCGAGCGTGTAATCGAAGATCGAGGCCGGCTTCCGGGCGATCAACAGCTGCGGATAGTCATACGGTTTCCTGTCCAGCTGTTTCAGGACCTGGTCCATGTGGTTCTCGTAAATGTGGACGTCGCCACCGGTCCAGACAAACTCGCCGGGCTCCAGCCCTACCTGCTGCGCCACCATGCAGGTGAGCAAGGCGTAGGAGGCGATGTTGAAGGGCACGCCCAGGAACATGTCCGCCGAGCGCTGGTAGAGCTGGCAGGACAATTTGCCGTCAGCCACATAGAACTGGAAGAACGCGTGGCACGGAGGCAGCGCCATATCCTTGAGCTCGGAGACGTTCCACGCGGACACAATGTGCCGGCGTGAATCCGGGTTGGTTTTGAGGTTCTCCACAAGCTCGGCGACCTGGTCAATATGGCCGCCGTCAGGGGTGGGCCAGCTGCGCCACTGGACGCCGTACACGGGACCCAGTTCGCCTTCCGCGTCAGCCCACTCGTTCCAGATGCTCACGCCCTGGTCCTGCATCCACTTTGCGTTCGATTCGCCGCGCAGGAACCACAACAGCTCTACCGCCACGGACTTGAAATGCACGCGTTTGGTGGTGATCAGCGGGAAGCTCCGGCCAAGGTCAAAGCGCAGTTGACGGCCGAAAACGCTGGTGGTTCCGGTGCCCGTGCGGTCGGATTTGTGCGTGCCATGGGCCAGGACATCGCGCAGGAGGTCTTCATAAGGCGTCGGGATGCTCACGGCTAAAGTCTACCGGGCGCTCCGCCCGCGGCCGCCGATGACATTGCCCGGACAGGGACCGGGTCCGCCATGCCGGGATGCAGCCGGGCGCTCAAACCTTAGTCGTCGAAGGGCTTCAATTGCTCCACGGCCACGATGCGGTGCTTGTTGCCGACGGCCACATGGCACACCACCATCTCGCCAGGGGACAGATAAGGGTCCGAGTCGGGCAGGAGCGTGCGCAGGCGGCCCGGCATGTGCTTACCCAGCTGGCCCAGGACTGTGGGCAGTGCAGGTCGATGCGTGCAGACGGCGACGGGCTGTGCCTTTTCCAGGAGCGACTCGATGACGGCAGCGGTTTTTTTGGGCGTCCGGGCGTGCTTATGTTCTGTCAGCGCCTCCACCAGCTTGACCTTGGCCCCGGTCGCCCTCAGGTAAGGCGCCACGGTTGACACGCAACGCTGCCAAGGGCTGGTCACCACGCGCGGCGGCTTCCAGGCCTGCAACAGCCGGCCCACGGCCTGGGCCTGCCTGATCCCCGTCGCGGCCAGCGGCCGTTCACCCTCGGCTTTGGACCAGGACGAGCGCGGTTTGGCCTTCGCATGCCGCACCACAATCAGTGGCCACGTGTTCAGCTCACCGCGGCTATGGGCAGCCTGCAGATACTCCAGGGGAACGACGTCGGACGGGTTGGTCAGCAGCCCGGCGGCCGTTTCGGGGGCGCACCACACCACGCGGTCCACCTCCTTGCCGTCTGGAACGAGCCGGGCACCGTTAACCTGGACCGCCCAGTAGTGGACCACCTTCAGTCCGGACGGCACGTGGTAATGGATGGGTGGGAGCGGGATACCCAGGGGCGCGGCAAGCCCGATTTCCTCCTGCACCTCACGTGCGGCGCATTCGGGAATGGTCTCGCCGGGGTCGATCTTGCCCTTGGGCCAGGACCAGTCGTCATACCGCGGACGGTGGATCAGCAGGACTTCAAGACCGTCCGAGTTGATCCGCCAGGGCAGCGCCCCGGCCGCAACGACGGCAACTGCCTCGCCGGGATGGTCTGTCTGATCTGCTACGAGGATGTCGCTCGCCAACGCCGTAGCCCTACCGCCGGCTCAGGCTGCGCTGGCGGGTGCGCGAGGCCAGCAGCCAGGACTGGATGTCGTCGAGGGGGCTGCCGTCGTCGGCAGTGTGGTGACGGTTCCACAAGCCCTCGTTATCCAAGTGCCAGCTGGCTGTTTCCGGGTCCATGTAGCGCTGCAGCAGGTCAAGGACGTAGCGGATGTCGTCAGGATTGGACAGCTGGACCAGGGCCTCGACCCTGCGGTCCAGGTTTCGGTGCATCATGTCGGCCGAGCCGATGTACACCACGGGATCGCCGCCGTTGGCGAAGGCGAAAACCCGGGAGTGTTCCAGGAAGCGGCCCAGCACCGAGCGCACGGTGATGTTGTCGCTGAGGCCCGGGACGCCGGGACGCAGCGAGCAAATGCCGCGCACAATGACGTCCACCATCACACCGGCCTGGGAGGCGCGGTACAGGGAATCGATGATGGCTTCGTCCACCATGGAGTTGACCTTGATCTGCACCCTGGCGGCCAGCCCGGCGCGGGCGTTGCGGATCTCGGTTTCGATGCGGTCAATCAGCCCCGAGCGGACGGAGCGGGGAGCAACCAGGAGCCGCTTGAACGTGGACTTCGGCGCGTAGCCGGAGAGCTGGTTGAACAGCTTGGAAAGGTCCTCGCCCACCTGGTCATTGGCGGTCAGCAGGCCAAGATCCTCGTAGTAGCGGGCCGTGCGGGGGTGGTAGTTGCCGGTGCCGATGTGGCAGTAGCGGCGCAGCCCGTCCACTTCCTGGCGAACCACCAGCGACAGCTTGCAGTGGGTTTTCAGGCCCACGATGCCGTAGACCACGTGGACGCCCGCCTGTTCCAGCTTCCGGGCCCAGGAGATGTTGGCCTGCTCATCGAACCTGGCCTTGATCTCCACGAGGGCCAGCACCTGCTTGCCGGCCTCGGCTGCGTCGATCAGGGCGTCAACGATGGGGGAGTCGCCCGAAGTCCGGTACAGGGTCTGCTTGATGGCCTGGACCTTGGGGTCCGCGGCCGCCTGTTCCAGAAACGCCTGCACCGAGGTGGAGAAGGAGTCGTACGGGTGGTGGAGCAGGATGTCGCGGCGGCGCATGGCCGAGAAAACGTTGGCGGCCTTGGACGTCTCGGACTCGTTCAGGAACCGGGACGTGTGCGGCAGCTGCTTGGGGTAATGAAGGTCGGCACGGTCAATTCCGGCAATGACGGACAGCCCGCGGAGGTCCAACGGAGCCGGCAGCGAGTACACCTCGGACTCTTCCACGCCGAGCTCACGGATGAGCAGGGCCCGGATGTTCGGGTTGATGTCGTGGGTGACCTCAAGACGTACGGGAGGGCCGAACCGGCGGCGCAGCAGTTCCTTCTCCAGCGCCTGCAGGAGGTTCTCGGCGTCGTCCTCTTCCACCTCAAGGTCTTCATTGCGGGTGACGCGGAAGATGTGGTGTTCCAGGACTTCCATGCCGGCGAAGAGCTTGTCCAGGTGGACGGCGATGACTTCCTCAAGCGCGATAAAACGTGCCACGCGTCCCGCGACAGCTCCGGCCCGCGGACCGTCGATGGAGATCAGGCGGGGAAGCTGGTCCGGAACCTTGAGGCGGGCGAAGAGCTCCTTGTCGCTCACAGGGTTGCGAACCACCACGGCCAGGTTCAGGGACAGTCCCGAAATGTAGGGGAACGGGTGCGCCGGGTCCACAGCCAGAGGCGTCAGGATGGGGAAGACCTTTTCGGCGAACATCGCGCTGAGCTGCTGCTTGGCGGCGTCGTCCAGTTCGTCCCAGTGCATCAGGTGGATGTGCTCGTAGGCCAGGGCGGGGCGGATCTGTTCGGCGTAGACCTGGGCATGGCGCTGCTGGAGGCGGTGGGCTTCGTCGCCGATCTTCTCCAGGACCTCTACCGGGCTAAGTCCGGCAGGGGAGGGCACCGCGAGGTTGGTGGCGATCCGCCGCTTCAGGCCTGCCACGCGGACCATAAAGAACTCGTCAAGGTTGGACGCGAAGATGGACAGGAAAGCCACACGTTCCAGGAGGTGGAGCGCGGGATCTTCGGCGAGCTCCAGGACGCGGGAGTTGAATGCCAGCCAGCTGAGCTCGCGGTCCAGGAACCGGTCCGGCCGGATGTCCCCTTCAGGCACAGGGTTTGGCGCAAATTCGGGGATGTCGATCCGGTCCTGCGTTGCACGCGAGGCGGGGACTTCAGACGAGCCGAAGCGCGCGCGCACCGGCACCGAGGCGCCTTCGGACGTGACTGTTCCGGCGGGTTCCGGTTTCATGGTCTCTCCTCTTACCTGGCGCTTGATGCTGGCC
This sequence comes from Pseudarthrobacter sp. AL07, assembly GCF_029960665.1. Lineage (GTDB taxonomy): Bacteria > Actinomycetota > Actinomycetes > Actinomycetales > Micrococcaceae > Arthrobacter. The sequence goes on along the minus strand of NZ_JASBRB010000003.1, from coordinate 201,621 downwards.
CTCGGCCGGCGCGGTTCTCTACCAACCTTACAATCAATCAGCATTCACGAGCCTTGGATTTGGGCTTATCCGAAGCTGCTAGTCACACGAGTGGGCTAACTCACCCGGGCCCCTCTAAACGGCGGACAGCGGGCCGTACATCACGTCCATGTCCCAGCGTGTGAAGCCCAAGCCCCGGTAGAGGGACACGGCCGCAGCGTTGTCGGCATCCGTATAAAGCATCACGGCGTGAAGCCCCAGGCCCTGAAGATGCCTGATGCCTGCCACGGTGAGTGCCTTGCCCAGGCCCATACCCTGCGCGGCAGGTGTCACGCCCACCGCATAGACCTCGCCGATCGCCGGATGGGCGCCGTGGTGCGGATGCACCTTGGTCCAGTGGAATCCCAACAGCCGGTCCTCGGCGTCCACCGCCAGCAGGAAGCCGGCGGGATCAAACCAGTCCTCGGCCAGCCGGGCATCCAGGTCCGCGCGGGACATAGAGCCCTGCTCGGGGTGGTGGGCAAAGGCGGCGCGGTTCGCAGCCAGCCAACCGTCCTCGTCCTTGCCCGGCACAAAGGCGCGGAGCGTGACGCCGTCCGGGAGACCGACGTCGGGCAGTTCCGCAGTGGCGGTAGTCAGCCTCATCTTCCAGAGCTCGCGGACCGGACCGTAGCCGTAGCGGGCGGCGAGGTCCGCTGCCGCCTCGTGGTTGCCATGGGACCAAGCCTTCAGGCCGTCCAGGCCGCGCTCTGACTTCAGTGCGCCCACAAGGCGGTCTGCCACGCCCTGGTTGCGGTAGCTCGGATGGACGGCGATTTCCAGCACGCCGCCGTCGTCCGCTTCCGCGACAACGACCGCAAACCCGGCCAGGTCCTGACCGGAGGAAGGATCGGAATCTTCGTCCGGTGCGTAGAGCGCAAGGGTCAGGAGGGAATGCTCCGCCGAGTCCCCGGCGCGGAGCGTCACCACCGTTTGTTCAGACAGTGAGGGGTTGCCGTCAGACTCCTCGGCAGCTGCCAGGAGCGTCACGCAGTCCTTCAGCAGTTGTTCCTCCACGCCGCCGTGGACAACAAAGACGGGCCATTTTTCCGGGTGCGCAGGACTCATGAGGCTAGGCTATACGCCCCGGCCGGAAGGCGCCCCGATTTGATGGCCCCGGGGCAGGCACGTATAGTCGTTATCTCACCCGCCGGTTACGGCGGGAACGAGGGGGATCCACCAGTGGGGTGGCCTCGATACGTTCGACCCGTATGTCCTCCACCAGCAAAGCTTCACAAATACAGGAACAGCCCCGGGCCACTCGTCCGGGGCTGTTCCTGCCTGAAGGTGCTGTTTGAACGGTGTCAGGCTTCTGTCAGTTCGTCTTCCTGCTGCCGCACCAGGGTCAGGCGGTAGCCGACGTTCCGGACCGTGCTGATCAGGTTTTCGTGGTCGGCGCCGAGTTTGGCGCGCAGCCGCCGCACGTGGACATCAACGGTGCGCGTGCCGCCGTAGTAGTCATAGCCCCACACCTCGGTGAGCAGCTGCTGGCGGGTGAAGACGCGGCCGGGGTGCTGGGCGAGGTATTTGAGGAGTTCGAATTCCTTGAACGTCAGGTTTAGGGGCGCTCCGTTGACGCGCGCCGTATAGCTCGCTTCGTCGATGACCACACCCGCCGCGCGGATCTCCGTGGGGGCGTCATCCTTGTCCGGCACAGCCCGCGCTATGGAGAGCCTGATGCGGGCTTCCACTTCGGCGGGACCGGCTGAATCGAGCACGATGTCATCTACTGCCCAAGCCGACGAAACAGCGGCCATGCCGCCTTCGGTCAGGATCAGGACCAAGGGTGCGCTCAGGCCGGTGGCTTTCAGCAACTGGGTGAGGGAGCGGGCGCCCACCAGGTCCTTGCGGGCGTCCAGGAGCACGACGTCGCAGGGATCTGTCTCCAGCAGGGCTGTGGGTTCCGCGGCGAGGATGTGCACACGGTGATTCAGCAATTCCAGGGCAGGCAGGATATTTACCGATGAACCGGTGCTGTTCGTCAATAGCAGGATGTGCGACATTGTTCCTCCAAGGGGCGTCCGCGCATCTTCGGGCGACTGAACCGGGTTTTCACCGGCCGGTACTATCTGTACTGCAGCGAAATTCGCCGACTTAAGGATCTATCCGGCAGGCATCCGTTGCAGGAAGCGTAGCTGAACCTTGAGTATACCCACCAGCCCGCGCGGCGGCACGGATTCCGGCCCGGCAAACTTCCGCTTTGCGACATATCCGGGTCATATAAGGCAGGATTGAGCCGTGGGGCAGAACGCCCTGACGCGGTAGGCAGAGCCGCCGGGTCCACAGCCAGAATGGGATGCCACGAATTGAGTGCAGAGTCGAAGCCGCCGCGATCCGGCCGGCCGGGTCCCCTGTGACCGCCGAGGTGCAGGCCCCGGCAAAATCACTGGGCTCGTGGGTCATCGGTGTTGTCGGAGTGGCGGGTCTGGTGGCCATCATCGCCGGCGTGTACGTCTCCCGCGAGGCACTTGTCGGCGTCGCCGTGGTGATCGCCATGGCGGTCGGCATCGGCTGGCCTCACTTCCTCCGCATCCCCGCGAAGAAGACCCTGGCAGCGGTCATTGCGCTGGCCGGCGTCGGGTCTGCGCTCGCTGCCGGTTTCGTCCCCGCGCCGGGCTTCCTGGACTGGACGCCTGCATTCATGGCGCTGGGCATGATGGCTGTGTTCATCGTGCAGCTCATCCGAGGCACCGGCCAGGCCCAACGGCTTGAATCCACCCTTGGCTGCTGCGCCGGTGTGCTCCTCTCATGCCTGGGTGCCGGCTGGATTGCCGGCGCGCGCTTCAACGGCGTGCGGGAGATGCTCCTGGTCGCTGCCATTAGCGCCGCCGTGGCACTGCTGGCCGGCCTGATCCGATGGCCGGACAGCATCGTGGCCCCGCTCGGCATCGTGATGGCAGGACTTGCCGGGCCACTTGCCGGCCTGGTCTTCTCCGACATTACAGTTGTGCCCGCGGCGATCTTCGGCGTTGTGGTGGGCGCCGTGCTGGTCAGCTTCCGGCGCCTGGTAACACTCCGCGGCGGTCCGCTGAATCTTTTGGCTGCGGTTAGCATGGGGCTTGCACCGGTTTCGGCCGTGGGCTCCCTGGCTTACTTCATAGACAAACTCCTCATCTACTAACCGGTTAGGATGGCATCATGTCCGTACTTGCATTTGAAATCTTCTTCCTCGTCCTGCTCGGCATCGCCAGCCTGTCCATGGCCTGGTTCGCCGGCTTTGTGGTTTACCGCCTCTTTAAAGGCCAGAAGTAAACCTGTTCAACGAACTAGCATTTTCCTGAGGTAATTGCGTGCCGATAGAAATTCCTACAGACCTGACACCGGAACTTGTTCCGCTTTCCTGGCTCATTGGTGAGTGGGAGGGCAGCGGCCGGCTCGGGAGCGGGGACGAGGACTCGGAGCACTTCCTCCAGCATGTGTCCTTCACGCATAACGGTCTGCCGTATCTGCAGTACCGCGCGGAGAGCTGGTTAACTGACGACGACGGCACACGCCTGCGGCCGCTGACGGTTGAGACCGGCTTTTGGGCGCTGGAGCGCAAACAGCTTGATGCCGACGGCGGACCGGGCCTGATTCCGGCCGATATTGTTCCCGCACTCAAGAGCGCCGATGAAGTCGAAGCGCTGCGCAATAAAGACGGCGGGTTCGATATCTCGGTGTCCATCTCACATCCCGGCGGGATCTCTGAGCTCTACTACGGGCAGATCAAAGGCCCGCAGATCCAGCTCAGCACCGACATGGTGATGCGCGGCAGCCATTCCAAGGACTACAGCGCGGCCACCCGGATCTTCGGCCTCGTGGACGGCAATTTGCTCTGGCGCTGGGACGTGGCCCCCGGCGGAACATCACAGCCCGGCAAAGGTCTCGAGGCGCACGCCTCGGCTTTCCTCGAAAAGGTTTCCTGACACCCAGCCGCGTCACCGATTCTCAGTAGACTTGGCTTCCTGGGCAACACCGGCGAGTGAATCAAGGGAGCGTCATGGCTACACCGAAGAACTCCACCGATTACAGCGACCTGAAGGCTGTGTACTTTAACGGGACCCTTAAGCGGTCGCCGGAGACCAGCAACACCGAGGGCCTGATCAACGTCAGCCGCCTCATCATGGAGAAGCAGGGCGTCAGCACCCGCGTGATCAGGACCGTCGATCACGACATCGCCAGCGGTGTCTACCCCGACATGACCGAGCACGGCTGGCCGTCCGATGAGTGGCCGGAACTTTACCCGGCTGTTGAAGAAGCCGACATTGTGGTGGTTGCCGGTCCCATCTGGCTCGGCGATAACTCCTCACAGACAAAGATGCTCATCGAACGGCTGTACGCCCACTCCGGGCAGCTCAACAGCAAGGGACAGTGGGCGTTCTACCCCAAGGTGGGCGGCTGCCTGATCACCGGCAACGAGGATGGCATCAAGCACTGTTCCATGAACGTGCTGTACAGCCTGCAGCATGTCGGCTTCACCATACCCCCGCAGGCCGACGCCGGCTGGATCGGCCCGGTGGGTCCGGGCCCGAGCTACCTGGATGAAGGCTCCGGCGGCCCCGAATCCGACTTCACCAACCGCAACACCACCTTTATGACCTGGAACCTGCTGCATTTCGCCCGGATGCTCAAGGACGCTGGTGGGATTCCCGCGTACGGCAATCTCCCTGAAGAATGGAAAGCCGGAACCCGCTTCGACTTCGAGAACCCCGAATACCGCTGACGCCGCCCCCGGGCGGGGAGCGGGATCCGCTGCCCTTGACCGGAATACCTACTCTCCTAAGGACGTTCCCCCAGTATGACTACTCCCAGCCCCCTACTGTCGCGCCCCGGCGCCGTCGAGGCCACCGGCGCGGACGCCGGCGTCGCATCCCACTATGGTGAGCCGCTGCGTGAGCAGCGCGCCCTCGCAGCCGGTACCGCCGTCGTCGACCTCTCCCACCGCGGCGTGGTGACCGTCAGCGGTCCGGACCGGCTGACCTGGCTGAACACCCTGTCTTCCCAGCAGGTCACCGGCCTGCAGCCTGGGGAGTCAAGCGAGCTGCTGTTCCTGAGTGTCCAGGGCCGGATCGAGTTTGACGCCCGGGTAGTGGACGACGGCGGGACCACCTGGCTGATTGTTGAGGCCGCCGAGGCTGCACCGCTGGCTGAGTGGCTGAACAAAATGAAGTTCATGCTGCGCGTCGAGATCACCGACGTCTCCGCCGACTGGGCAGTTCTCGGGTCCACTAAGACTGTGGTGGAATGGTCCGGACTGCTGGCGTGGCAGGATCCGTGGCCGCACGTTGGCGCCGGCGGCTACTCCTACGCCGTGGTCCCGGAAGAAGGACACCCGGGGCTGGAGCGGCCATGGATCGAGTACCTGGTGCCGGCTGCTGAACTCGAGGAAACCTTGGCGGACCGCCCGCTCGCCGGGGTCATGGCGGCCGAAGCCCTCCGCATCGCTGCGTGGCGCCCCAGGCTGGGCGCGGAAACCGACGACAAAACCATTCCGCACGAACTGGACCTGCTCCGTACCGCCGTGCACCTGTCCAAGGGCTGCTACAAGGGCCAGGAGACCGTCGCCCGCGTGCACAACCTGGGCCATCCGCCGCGGCGCCTGGTGTTCCTGCAGCTGGACGGGTCGCAGCACACCATGCCAGCTCCCGGCAGCCCGGTGATGCTCGGCGAGCGGAAGGTCGGGACAGTGACGTCCGTTGCCCAGCACTATGAAATGGGCCCGGTGGCGTTGGCCGTCATCAAGCGGTCCGTCGCACCGGATGAAATGCTGACCGTGCTGGACGGCGAGGAGCCGTACATCGCTGCCCAGGAAGTAATTGTTGCTCCCGACGCCGGCCAGGTAGTGGGGCGCCAGACTGGATTCCTGAGGGGGACCCGCTGATGACCGAGAACACCGCATCCGACGACGCTTCACCCGGCGATGCCAGCGCCGATGCCTCAACGCCGGACGACGAGGCCGTGGCGTTGGCGCACCGGCTCTTCCAGGCTGCCCGGGAGGGGGACGCCGGACTCCTGCGCGGCTATTTGGACGCCGGCGCCCCGGCCACAATGACCAATGCGGCCGGCGATTCCCTGCTGATGCTGGCTGCCTACCACGGCCACGCGGAAACGGTGCAGCTGATCCTTGAGCACGGCGGTGAGGCCAATACGGCCAACGACCGCGGCCAGACCCCCCTGGCCGGTGCAGCATTCAAGGGGTACACGGAGGTGTCCCGGGTGTTGCTGGACGCCGGTGCAGATCCCGACGCCGGCAGCCCCTCCGCCCGGGCTGCGGCGCAGATGTTCGCCCGCGCGGACATCCTCGATCTGCTGGGCAGCGTTCCGCAGTGAGTCACGAGCGGCAGCCGACGTAGTCAAAGGAACCGCATGGAAACTGTAGCCAGGCCTTGGTTGGCTTTGTGGTCGCTGGTGGTGGGGTTCTTTATGATCCTGATCGACACCACCATCGTGTTCGTGGCTAACCCCAGTATCGGAAGGGCGCTCGACGCCGATATCACGGCCGTCGTCTGGGTTACCAGCGCGTACCTGCTGTCCTATGCCGTGCTCCTGTTGATTGCCGGGCGTCTGGGGGACCGTTTCGGACCGAAAAAGGTCTACATTGCGGGTCTGGCGGTATTTACACTCGCGTCCCTGTGGTGTGGGCTGTCCGGCGACATCGCGATCCTCATCCTGGCCCGGACCGTGCAAGGAGTGGGCGGTGCCCTGATGACGCCCCAGACCATGGCGGTGATTACCCGCATCTTCCCGCCGGACCGCCGTGGCGCGGCCATGGGGCTGTGGGGTGCCACGGCGGGCATGGCCATCCTGGTGGGGCCCATCCTCGGCGGAGTCCTGGTTGATTCCCTTGGCTGGGAGTGGATTTTCTTCATCAATGTGCCCATCGGCATCGTGGCGTTCCTGCTGGTGATGCGCAACGTCCCGGAACTGAAAACGCACAGCCACTCCTTCGATGTGGTGGGGGTGCTCCTGAGCGCCGTTGCCATGTTCCTGATCGTTTTCGGGATACAGGAAGGACAGACGTACAAGTGGGGGACCATTGATGGCGGCCCGTTCACGGTATGGGGCCTGATCATCGCCGGCGTTGTTGTAATGGCGATTTTCATCGGCTGGCAGTGGTGGCTTGAACGGAGAGGCGGCGAACCCTTGCTGCCGCTGGGCCTGTTCCAGGACCGGAACTTCGCGCTGGGAAACGCGGGAATAGCCGTGGTGGGATTTTCCATTACGGCCTACCCTTTGGCTTCCATGATTTTTTACCAGGTCGCATTGGGTCTGACTCCCACGCAGTCTGCCCTGTTGCTGATTCCGATGGCCGTCCTCACCGGTGCGTTGTCGCCCATAGTGGGCAAGCTGATTGACCGCGTCAATCCGCGCTGGTTTGCAGTCACCGGGATGCTGCTTTTCACCTTGGCCATCTCCTGGACGTCGGTGCTTATGACGCCCGATACTCCTGTCTGGATGTTCCTCCTGCCGAGTGCGGTACAGGGCCTGGGCATGGGCTGCATCTTCGGGCCGATCGCCAATGCCACCACACGAAATCTGGCGCCGCGCCAGGCGGGTGCCGGTTCGGGTGTTTTCAATACCAGCCGGCAGATCGGTTCAGTGCTAGGGGCAGCCGCCATGGCCGCACTGATTCAGACCCGGATTGTGGCCGAATTCCCGCCTCTGCCGCCCGGACAGACGGCGTCCACTGAAGGCTTTGGCGCGGCCCTGCCGCAGGCGCTGCACGCACCGTTCGCGACGGCGATGGGCCAGTCCGTCCTGTTGCCGGCGGCAGTGCTTCTCGTCGGCGCGCTGACAGTAGCGTTTTTCGCGAAGCCCGAGCCCGTTCCCCAGCCCGGGGATGGTGCTGAGGCGGAAGTCCCCGCCGCCGGCTGATGTGCAGTTCAGCGCAGGTGCACGCTGGTCTGGATGCCGCCGGCGGACAGGCCAAGCTGCCGCGCCAGGGCCACCGCCCCGGTATTGCTGACTTCGGCGCGCCACTGGACGGTGAGGCCCGCCGCGAGGGCCTCGTGGGCGGCGATGGATGCGGCCACGGATCCCAGCCCGCGTCGCCGCCACTCGGGGTCCACCAGGACTCCCATCCGGGCGAGAAGGCCTTCCCATTCCCCGTAGGCGCCGCATGCCACCGGAAGGCGCTGCCCGTCCACCTCGTGGAGGATCGTGTACCGGTGCTCAAGTTTTGACAGGTGCACTTCGTTGACGTCGTCCGGCGGGCACAGGCCTTCCAGCTCGATCGCCTCTGGATTTCCGTGGGACACGGTGAGTTCTTCGGAGGGCTGGCGCAGGGGCAGGTCGTCGGCGAAGAACAACGCCGCCGCGCCCAGGCCGTGGCCTCCGTGGGACCGGGTCAGGGTCAGCAGTGTCACATGCTGGGCCATCTCTTCGTCCGGAATTCCGGCGGCGGCGTCAATGACCCATTGTGGTCCCACCAGTGCCGAGCTGCCGAACAGCCTGACGAACTCCACTGTCTCTGCAGCGTTGTCGGCCCTGACCATCCGCTCGCCGGAACTCAGCGACGCAGCGAAAGCGCCGTCGTCGAGCCCCAAATGCCGGGCCCAAGCGAGCTGGATGATGGCGGCAGAACCGGGGTCAAGAGTCATATCCCCAGCCTACCCAGCACAGCGAAGCGCGAACGGACACTTGGGGCCCCACAGCAGAGGGGCCCCAAGTGTCCGTTCGCGCGTAGACGGCTCAGCCGAAGAGGACCGCGGCCTCGTCGTAGCGCTTCTGCGGAACGGTCTTCAGCTGGCCCAGGGCCTTGTCGAAGCTCACGTGCTCAATGTCGGTGCCCTTAAGCGCCACCATAGTGCCCCAGTAACCCTCCACGACGGAGTCGATCGCGGCCATGCCCAGACGGGTGGCGAGCACACGGTCGAACGCGGACGGCACGCCGCCGCGCTGGATGTGCCCCAGGATGGTGGCGCGGGTCTCGATGCCGGTGCGGGCTTCAATCTCAGGGGCGAGCTGGTCCGCGATCCCGCCCAGCCGTGGCCGGCCGAACGTGTCCAGGCCTCGCTCGGAGTGCGGGGATTCCATGTGGTCCGGCACAAAGCCCTCGGCCACCACAATCAGCGGAGCGCGGCCACGGTCGTGGGCTTCCTGGACCCATTCGGCGATCTGCTCAATGCTGACCTTCTGCTCGGGGATCAGGATGGCGTGCGCGCCGGCCGCCATGCCGGCGTGCAGTGCGATCCAGCCCACGTGACGGCCCATCACCTCGGCGATCATGCAACGATGGTGGGACTCGCCCGTAGTCCGGAGCCGGTCAATGGCTTCGGTGGCGATCTGCACGGCCGTGTCGAAACCGAAGGTGTAATCCGTGGCGTCGAGGTCGTTGTCCACGGTCTTGGGGACGCCCACAATCTTGAGCCCGGCATCCGTGAGGCGCTTCGCAGCAGCCAGGGTCCCTTCTCCGCCGATCGCGATGATGGCGTCGATGCCGAGGCGGTCCATATGGGCCTTGATGACCTCCGGCCCGCCGCCGTTTTCAAACGGGTTGGTGCGGGAGGTGCCCAGGATGGTGCCACCCTGCTTGGCGATGCCGCGGACCAAGGTGCGGGGAATATCGATGATGTCGCCTTCGACGACGCCCCGCCAGCCGTCCAGGAACCCCACGAATTCGTGGCCGTGGATGGCGATGCCCTTGAGGACGGCTCCGCGGATGACAGCGTTCAGTCCGGGGCAGTCGCCGCCGCTGGTAAGAATTCCAATTTTCATGTCTCGGCTCAAATCCTGGTGTGAAGGTATACAGGCAGAGCGCCACGCTGAGCTCACCTAGATTGTAGTCGGCGGTGTGCGTTACGACACAAACCGGTTACAAAATGCCGCGTTCCATGGAAAGGACCACGGCACGGGTCCTGTCGTCCACGTCCAGCTTGTTGAAGATCCGCAGCAGGTGGGTCTTGGCCGTCGCTTCGGCAATGTGGAGCGCGGCGGCCACCCCGGGATTGCTCAAACCCTGTGCCACGCAACGAAGGACCTCCACCTCCCGGGCCGTCAGCCGAGGCAGTTCAGGCTCGCGCATCCGCGAGACCAGGCGTGCCGCCACCGGCGGAGCGAGAACCGTCTCACCGCGCGCTGCAGCGCGCACGGCCTCGATGATGCGGTCCCCGGCCGTGTCCTTCAGAAGATAGCCCACCGCCCCTGACTCCACTGCGCGCATGATGTCGGAGTCGTCGTCGTACGTGGTCAGCACCAGCACCTTCAGGAAACCGCCGAGCACGTCGCCGCCGCTTCCGCCTCGGACTGGGCCCAGCGAGAAGCCCGAATCGTGGGTGCCAGCCGACATCATCCTCCCCAGCAACGCGCGGTGGCGCTGGCGCCGTCCAGGAAGGGCCTCCGCAGGTCCATGAGTACGACGGCGGGGCGCAGCCGGCTGACGGCGTCCACCGCCTCCTCGCCGCCGTCGGAGAGCGACGCGACCAGGGACGCCGGCTGCTCTGTAGCCACTTCACGCACGCCGAAAGCATCCCGCCACCGGACGCGCGGTGCGCGGAGGCCCGTGCCGCCGATGTCCTGCTGGTTACCTTCGGCGATCAGCCGTCCGTGGGTGATGATGCCGAGCAGGTCCGCCAATTGCTACGCCTCGTCCAGGTAGTGCGTGCTGCGGACAATGCTGGTGCCGCCGCCGCTCAGCTGGCGGATGAGGTCCCAGAACTGCCGCCGGGCTTCGGGATCGAAGCCTGTGGTGGGTTCATCCAGGAAGAGGACTTCCGGGTTGCCGATGATCCCCAGCGCAACGTCCAGCCGCCGCCGCTGGCCGCCCGAAAGGGTTGAGATTCGGGCGCCGCCCTTGCCGCCGAGCCCAACGGACTTGACCTCGCCGCTGTCCGGTTTCCGGTGGCCTTCCAGGATCTCGATGGTGGTGGACTTGCCGGCGCCGTGGGGCCTAGGAGGGCGTAGGTTTCACCGGCAAGGATGGTCAGATCCACCTGGTCCACTGCCGTGGGGTTCCCGCCTTTGGGCAGGCCGTCCGTTTTGTTGAGGTCACGGACCGCAATGGCATCAGGGGCTTGCCGCTGCCCCGGGCTGAGGGAACTGTTCATGCTTCCAGCGTGGCAGTCCCGGGGTCCCGGCCAACAGACCAGGCCGGTTGAACGTGACGGTTCTTGGTCTGTGGTGTCAGCTGATGGACCGGCGGTCCAGGAAGTTCTGCAGCGGGATGGAGTTCTGCTGGTCAGGAAGGACCAGCCAGGCCGCGATGTAGAGGACGACGGCGGGACCGGGGAGGAGGCAGAAGACCAGGAAAGCGATCCGGACGAATGCCACATCCACGTTGAGCTTTGCTGCAATGCCGCCGCACACACCTCCCAGCCAGCGTTGGGGCCCACGGTTCAGGCCGAAGCCCCTGACGATGCTGAAGAACTTGTCCATGGTTCAAGACTTCCCTGTTGCGGGTTCGTTGTCACGTTTCCGGGCCGAGAGGAGACCGCCGATCACCAGCGCGGCGCCGGCGCCGATCATCAGGCCGATCAGGACATAGGTGCCGTTCAGGGTCACCACACCCAACCGGGCGATGATGATCAGGGCGGCCAGCGCCATCACGATCAAGCCCCAGACTATGGTGCCCACGCGGGCGGATGGCTGCTGCGGGGCGTCGGCTCCTGGGTGACCGGCCGCCGTCGTGCTTTCCGGAGTGTATGGGTCCGGTGACGGATTGACGCTGCTCATGTCAGTTCCCTTCCTGGATGGTGACGTTGCTGAAGGTGCCGTCGATCTCCACGATCAGCTTGGCGCCGGGCTTGTCGGTGTTGTAGCTGCTCTCGCGGGTGGAGATGCCGCTCCGGTGGTCGTTGCCTTCGGTGAGGTTGCCCATGGTCATGTCCGCCCTGATGTCTACGGGGACGTTGTCCGGAATGACCACCTTGACGTTGCTGGCGGTGATGTCCAGGGAAACTACGACGTCGGAGGCCAGCGGGGCGGTGACGTTCAGTTCCGTGAGGTCAACAGTCCCGCGGCCTGCGGTGATGTCGAAGCCGTTCCGTGCCTGTTCGATGCTGACGGGTGCCCAGTCGACCTGGGTGAAGCGGACCCTGTCGCCGTTGCCCGCGACGTTGAAGATTCCGCCGATCACCAGGGCCACAACGGCGAAGAAGCCGAGGATTCCTGACGTCCTGCCGCGCAGCCCCGCAATGAGGATGCCCAGGCCCAGGACCGCTGCGCCGCTGGCCCAGACGATCGCGTTGGTGGCGTCGCCGAGGTTGATCACGTTACCGGCGTTAAGGGCCTTGAGCCCGCCGCCCACCAGAAGCGCTGTTCCGGCTGTAATGGCTACGGCCGGGGCGCCGGGGCCGGAGGGACGGACCTTGGGTGCCCGGGACGGACCCTGCGGTGGCTGGTAGCCGCCGTCGCTACCGCCCCCGCCGTAGGAGCCACCGCTGCCGTAGCTGCCGCCGCCGTGTGGCGGGTTGACGCTCGACGGCGGGACCGGCAGGTAAGGTCCGCCGCCGGACGGGCCGGCCGTGCGGGTGGAGGTGGAATCCGTCGCCGCGAACGGCGAGGCGTAGGGGATTGTGGGATAGGCAGCCGAGTAACCGGAGTTTCCGCCGGCCGGCTGCGGTGTGGTGTTCATAAGGGCTCCGTTCCGGGCCTTGCTGCGTTGGGTCAGGTAGTAGATCAAATAGATGGCGCCGCCCACCCAGAAGACGGTCCAGAGGAATCCGCCGAAGCCGTTGCGGCTCCAGCCCCAGAATCCGCCACCGAGCCCGGTGAGCCCCACCACGGTGGTGATCAGCGAGCCTGTCATACCGCTGGACCAGCGGCCGGCCCCGGCTTCCTGGACGTGGATACGTCCGTCGGGTTCGGGAAGGAATGCCCAGGCCAGGCCGTAGAGAAGGACGCCGATTCCGGCGAAGAGGGTGAGAACAATGAAGATGCCGCGCACAATCAGCGGATCAATGCCCATCCGGTGTGCGATGCCGCTGGAGACGCCGCCGATCCACCGGTCGCGGCCGCGCTGGATGCCGTGGCTCCGGACCCAGGTGAAGAAGTCATTCGGCTGGCCCGGTGCTTTGGCGCCGGTCTGCGGGTCGCGTGGGGGGAGCGGTTCCGTGGGCTGGCCATCATCGGGGGTAGGGGTCTGGGAGTTCATACTTCGATCCTGCCGTCCGGCGCGGCGGCGCTCTACCGGGGAACACCCTGACTCGCCCCTGAGTTACCCCCCGGTTCGGGCCGGAATCGGGTCCGGGGAACCCTGATCCGTGCTTGGATTGACACATGATCCCCGCCCTCACCCGCCCACCGCTTGTCCGCAGCAGCGACCGCGTCATCGCGGGCGTCTGCGCTGGCCTCGCGGCGCATCTGGGCTGGCCGGTGAAAAGCGTGCGGATCGGCATGGCATTCGCAACCCTCGTCGGCGGCGCCGGGTTCGCCTTCTATGCGTGGCTCTGGATCATGGTCCCCACCGCAGACGAAAGCGCCCGCCGCAACGCCAGGCGTCCGGCGTCGCCCATTGCGCCGGCCGTCAGCCTTGACCCGGCATTCAGCGCCGGGCCTCCGCCAGTGCCGACCTCGCCCGGTCTGCCCGCGGCCGGTCCATGGTGGGGAAATCCCGACGCCGGTGCTTTCGCCCCCGGTTTCGCTCCCAGTGGTGTCTCCGGCGGCGGGCCCCCTGCCGGCTACCCCGCCGGTTACCCGGCCGCCGTGCGGTCGCCGTGGTTCCGGGTCCGCCGCACGCGGTACGGCAAGGAAATGCTGCTGGGCGCCGGGCTCCTCCTGGTGGCGGGCATCATGATTGCCCGGCTGCTCGGCGTGGACGTGCCCCTGGGGACCCTCATCCCCGCCGCCGCCGTGCTGAGCGGTGCAGCCATCGCCTGGATGCAGCTCGACGAAACCCGCCGTGCCGGGCTCGTGGACAAAACCAAGGCCGACCAGGCAGGCGGCTGGGCGCGCCTCGCCGCCGGATTGGCGCTGGTGGTTGCCGGCGTGCTGGTAATGGTCTCCGGTTCCGGATCCTGGGAACAAACCTGGCTGGCCCTGCTCGCATCGGTGGCGGTGCTTGGCGGCGTGGTTCTGGTGCTCCTTCCGTGGGCCCTCAAATTCTGGCGGGACCTGGAAACAGAGCGCGCGGGCCGGATCCGCGAAACGGAGCGGGCCGAAATTGCTGCCCACCTGCACGACTCCGTCCTCCAGACCCTCGCCCTGATCCAGCGGCGGGCGGGAAACGAACACGACGTCCTCCGGCTCGCCCGGGCCCAGGAACGCGAACTCAGGAGCTGGCTGTTCCAGGACCCCGGTAAGGAAGCAGGCCAGCTTTCGGCCCGCATCAAGGCGGCGGCGGCCGAGGTGGAAGACTCCCTCGGCAACGCCGTGGAGGTGGTCAGCGTCGGGGACACCGCCATGACCGAATCCCACGAGGCGCTGCTCCAGGCCAGCCGTGAGGCGATGCTCAATGCGTCCCGTCACGGCGGCGGGACCGTCTCTGTCTACCTGGAAGTTTCCGATGGACGCACAGAAATCTTCATCAAGGACAGGGGTCCGGGCTTCGACCTGCAGGATGTTCCCGAAGACCGGCTCGGCGTCCGTGAATCGATCATTGGACGCATGAAACGGCACGGTGGATCTGCGTCCATAACCAGCACGCCGGACGGTACGGAGGTGCGGCTGGGCATGCCGGCGCTCCAAACGGACAACGCGGAAGGAAAATCATGAACAACGTACAGGGGACCGCGGGCATCCGCCCCGCACAGCCGGTCCGGGTGGTGATCGTGGACGACCACGCTATCTTCCGTTCGGGGCTCAAAGCTGACCTCGATCAGAGCATCCTCGTTGTTGGGGAAGCGGCCACTGTTGAGCAGGCAATCGCTGTAATCGCGCAGGAGCGTCCGGAGGTGGTGCTCCTGGATGTGCACCTGCCTGGCGGCCTGGGCGGTGGTGGCCGGGAAGTCATCGCGGGTTCCGTGGCGCTCCTGGGCACTACCAAGTTCCTGGCACTGAGCGTCTCCGACGCCGCCGAGGACGTGGTATCGGTCATCCGCGCCGGCGCCCGGGGGTACGTCACCAAGACAATTTCCGGGGCCGAAATCACCGACGCGGTGTTCCGCGTGGCCGGCGGCGACGCCGTGTTCTCGCCCCGGCTGGCCGGCTTTGTGCTGGACGCCTTTGGCACCGCTCCGGCGGACATTGCCGACGACGAGCTGGACAGGCTTTCCGCCCGCGAGCTCGAAGTGATGCGCCTGATCGCCCGCGGCTACAGCTATAAGGAGGTGGCCAAAGAGCTGTTCATCAGCATCAAAACCGTGGAAACCCACGTGTCAGCGGTGCTTCGCACTCCAGCTCTCCAGCCGGCACGAGCTGACCAAGTGGGCCGCCGAACGCCGCCTCCTCTAGCCCCAAAGATGCGCTATCACTTTTGGTGGTTATAAGCCGTGCATAAGGACCAAAAGTGATAGCGCATATGCTGTTCGGGGAGGCCTACTTGGCTTTGCCCAGGAAGTCCTGGAGCCGGGCGACGCCGGTGGCCAGGTCCTCGTCGCCGAGTGCGTAGGAGAGCCGCAGGTAGCCGGAGGGGCCGAACGCCTCACCGGGCACCACAGCCACCTCAACTTCATCCAGGATCAAAGCAGCGAGTTCGGCGGAGGTGGACGGCGTTGCGGTGCCCGCCGCCGTCGGGAATTCCTTCCCCAGCAGCGCACGGACGTCCGCGTAGACGTAGAACGCACCCTTCGGCGTCGGGCACTCAACACCGTCAATCGCATTCAGGCCGGCCACGATCGCCTTGCGGCGGCGGTCAAACGCCACCTTCATCTCGTCCACGGCGGTCAGCGGTCCGGAGACGGCGGCGAGGGCTGCAATCTGCATGATGTTCGAAACGTTGGACGTGGCGTGCGACTGCAGGTTGGTGGCCGCCTTGATGACGTCGGCCGGGCCGATCATCCAGCCGACCCGCCAGCCGGTCATCGCATAGGTCTTGGCCACGCCATTGAGGATGACCACTTTGTCGCCGAGTTCCGGAGCTGCCGTGGCTATCGAGGTGAACGGGACGCCGTCGTAGGTCAGGTGCTCATAGATCTCGTCGGTGACCACCCAGAGCCCCTTGGCTGCGGCCCACTTGCCGATCTCAGCCACATGCTCCGGGCTGTACACGGCGCCGGTGGGGTTGGACGGCGAGACAAACAGCAGGATCTTGCTCTTGTCCGTTACAGCGGCCTCAAGCTGCTCAACGGTGACCAGGTAGTCCTGCTCAGGTCCGGCGAACACCTCAACGGGAACACCGCCGGCGAGCCTGATGGCCTCCGGGTACGTGGTCCAGAACGGTGTGGGGACAATCACTTCGTCGCCCGGATCCACCAGCGTGGCGAAGGTGTTGTACACGGCCTGCTTGCCGCCGTTGGTCACCAGGACCTGGGACGGATCCACGGCGTAGCCGGAGTCGCGGAGCGTCTTCTCGGCGATGGCTTTTTTGAGCTCCGGCAGTCCGGCGGCGGGGGAGTAGCGGTGGTACTTGGGCTGGCTGGCGGCCTCGATGGACGCTTTGACGATGTAGTCCGGGGTGGGGAAGTCCGGTTCCCCTGCCCCGAAGCCAATAACCGGCCGCCCCGCTGCCTTCAGCGCCTTGGCCTTGGCATCAACGGCCAGGGTTGCGGATTCGGCAATAGCGGAAATGCGCTTGGAAACGCGGGCGGCAGACATGGCAGGGTCCGTTCTTCGCTTGCAGCCCGGAGGCTGAATGGTGGAATTCGACGTGATCTACTCTATGCTGTTCAGCGGATCGTTCGGGCTGCCGGCGTGGATGTGACAGCAGGTCAAGTCACCCACCAGGGCAGGATTGGAGGGTCCGGAATGAAGCTGGTTCGACGTAGACGAAGTTGTTGCGTAGACTGGTTCTCCGGTGTTGAAAACACGGATGATGACGTGCGCCCCAGTGCAAACTGCGGAAGTTTTGTTAGGATGCTGTTTTCGATCCATAGGGTAGTGGCGCAATTGGTAGCGCAGCGGTCTCCAAAACCGCAGGTTGCAGGTTCGAGTCCTGTCTGCCCTGCGCAAGCTGTTCCGGCGGAATGCCGGAGCACGCGCAGCAACCATGGTTCTGATCAGGACCGGGTAATCCAACATTGCAAAGATGAGCGAGGAACAGGTGACCGAAACAGCTGCCAGCAGCTCCAAGGGCCGCCCAGCTAAGAAGGACGCCAAGGCAAACTTCTTCGCTCGAATTGCACTCTTTATGCGCCAGGTCATCGGCGAACTGAAGAAGGTTGTTGCACCAACCCGCAAGGAACTGATCAACTACACGCTCGTGGTGCTGGTGTTCGTGGCCATCATGATGGTGATCGTCAGCCTGCTGGACATCGGTTTTGGAACCGTGGTCAGCTGGGTCTTCGGCGGGATAGCTCCCGGGGACCGCTAAGGCATATCGTCCGCAGGCCGCGTGGCCTTGTCCGGGTAAACCGGAAGAATCCACGCGGTGTGCGGAATTGAGCCATTTAAATAGGCATGTTAGGCAATGAGGAAGCAGGAGACCAAGTGTCTGAGCAGGAGCTCGAGGTAACCGAGACTGAGCTGGAAGAGTCCACGGACAACACGGCGGCCGCCACGGTTGAAGCCGGTGAAGAGTCCGAGGTTGAGTCCGCTGCGCCCGATTCCGCTGACGCCGATTCCGCTGACGCCGATTCCGCCGACGATTCAGACGATCCAGAGGATGCCGATTCAGAAGGTGACGCCGTAGAAGGCGAAGCTGCTGAAGGCGACTCAGAGAGCGACGACGCAGACGCAGACGCCCTGGCAGCCGCGGCCGCCCAGGCCGAAGTTGACCCCGCCGACGAATTCAAAGCCAAGCTGCGCCGCCAGGAGGGTGACTGGTACGTCATCCACTCCTACGCCGGCTACGAAAACCGCGTCAAAGCCAACCTTGAGACCCGCATCCAGACCCTGGACATGGAAGATTACATCTTCGAAATCCAGGTGCCCATGGAAGAGGTCGTTGAGATCAAGAACGCTCAGCGCAAGGTCATCAACCGCGTCCGGATCCCCGGCTACGTCCTGGTCCGCATGGACCTGACGGATGCCTCCTGGGGCGCCGTCCGCCACACCCCCGGCGTTACCGGCTTCGTGGGCAACGCCCACAACCCGGTGCCGCTGCGCCTCGACGAAGTCTTCTCCATGCTCGCGCCGGTCTTCGAAGAAGAGCAGGCCGAAAAGGGCAAGCCCGTCAAGCACGCTGCCGCCCAGGTCGACATCGACTTCGAGGTCGGCGAATCGGTCATCGTCAAGGAAGGTCCGTTCGAGACCCTTCCCGCCACGATCTCCGAGATCAAGGTGGAATCCCAGACCCTCGTGGTGCTCGTGTCGATCTTCGAACGCGAAACCCCGGTCACGCTGGCATTCAACCAGGTCAGCAAGATCTAATAACCCGCACAGAATTCGTTCCGGACTGCCCGCTTAGCAGCCCCGGAACGGCCGGTCGCCTCGCCATGGCGACCACCAACCTGAGGCACGCTCCTGTGTCCCAGGAAGATATTGAGAGAAGGACCTTACATTGGCTCCCAAGAAGAAGGTCACCGGCCTCATCAAGCTGCAGATCCAGGCAGGCGCCGCTAACCCGGCCCCGCCGATCGGTCCTGCACTTGGCCAGCACGGTGTCAACATCATGGAATTCTGCAAGGCGTACAACGCTGCCACAGAAGCCCAGCGCGGAAACGTTATCCCCGTGGAAATCACGGTCTACGAAGACCGTTCCTTCACGTTCATCACCAAGACCCCGCCGGCTGCAGAGCTCATCAAGAAGGCTGCAGGCGTTGCCAAGGGTTCACCCACCCCGCACACCGTCAAGGTTGCCAAGCTGACTCAGGCCCAGGTCAACGAGATCGCCACCACCAAGATGGAAGATCTCAACGCCACCAGCCTCGAAGGCGCAGCGAAGATCATCGCCGGTACCGCCCGCTCCATGGGTATCACCGTAGAAGGCTAAAAGCCTTCACCGTCGGGAAGCCGGCACCACTGCCGGACAACCGGCACAAACCGTAATGTCGCAGGATCCATTCAGGATCCTCGGCTGTGGCAGGGCCCAGCGCGGTCCGTAGACCACAACTGCACAAGGAGAAATAAGCAGCATGGCAAAGCGCAGCAAAGCATATGAGGCAGCAGCCGCCAAGATCGACGCGGAGAACTTCTACGCGCCGTTCGAGGCAGTAACGCTCGCCAAGGACACCAACCCGTCCAAGTTCGACGCCACCGTTGAGGTTGCCTTCCGCCTGGGCGTTGACCCTCGCAAGGCTGACCAGATGGTCCGCGGCACCGTTATCCTGCCCCACGGCACGGGTAAGGTCTCCCGCGTACTGGTTTTCGCAACGGGCGACAAGGCTGAGGCAGCAATCGCTGCCGGCGCCGACTTCGTTGGTTCCGATGACCTGATCGAAAAAATCGCAGCCGGCTGGACCGACTTCGATGCAGCCGTTGCCACCCCTGACCTCATGGGCAAGGTTGGCCGTCTTGGTAAGGTCCTGGGTCCCCGTAACCTGATGCCGAACCCGAAGACCGGCACCGTGACCGCAGATGTTGCCAAGGCTGTCAACGACATCAAGGGTGGCAAGATCGACTTCCGCGTCGACAAGCACTCGAACCTGCACTTCATCATCGGCAAGGTCTCCTTCGACGCCCTCAAGCTGGCCGAGAACTACGCAGCAGCACTGGAAGAGGTGCTTCGTTTGAAGCCGTCCGCTTCCAAGGGCCGCTACATCCAGAAGGCCACCGTGGCCACCACGTTCGGTCCCGGCATCTCCGTCGACCCCAACGTCACGAAGGTCCTGACCGAGGCCTAGTCCTCAGCAGCACTTCCGCCGGTTCATTCCGGCACACCCTGGGACCGTCCGGCACTGCGCCGGGCGGTCCTTTGGTTTACCCCGCTGAACCGTCCGGATGGTTAGGTTGGGGGCATGACCGGCCAGCAGCTGAAGATCACCGCAGTCGCCATTCCTGCAGCGCTCGACGCCGGGACGCACCACAGTGCCGGCGGCACCGCCGGCTTGATGGACTTTCACGAGTGCCACGCCTTGCGCGAGAAACACGAACTGGAGAAATGGGGCGACCTGGACCGCTGCCCCACAGCCATGGAGAGCCTGGAATACTGGCGCGGTAATCAGTACGAGGATCGCCGGCTCGTCATCGCACGGCTTGGCCAGCAAACCGTGGGCACCTGCTCCGTAACCCTGCCCCTACGCGAAAACACGTCCACGGCAGGGATCCTGGTGGACGTGGCGGCAGCCTTTCGGCGGCAGGGCTGGGGCCGGAAGCTGCTGGAACATGCCGAGGCTGTTGCCGCGGACAACGGCCGCACTTCTTTTAATGCCTACTGTGAGCTGCCCTCCGGGACAGGGGATAAGGACACCCTGCTGATTCCCGCCAAATCGGGAGCGGGCGGGCTGCCCGCAGATAACCCTGCCGTGGCCTTTGCGGACGGTGCGGGTTACGAGCTCGAGCAGGTGGAGAGGGCCAGCCGGCTCACGCTGCCGGTCCCGGCGAACCAACTCGATGCACTGGAGCTGGAGGCATCTTCACGGGCAACCGGATACACCCTGGTGGGCTGGTCTGATCGGTGTCCTGACGAACTCGTGGTGGAATACGCAGTCCTCAAGAACCGGATGAGCACGGACGTCCCTATCGCCGGCCTGGACTGGGAAGCTGAGGACTGGGACCCTGTCAGGGTCCGGCAGGAGGAGCAGTCGAGCAGCCGCGGCGGCGTGCAGAGCCAGGTCGCGGCGGCGCTGCACAGGCCTACCGGCAAGCTGGTGGCCTACACGGTCGCGAACTGGCGGCCGGGCATTCCTGCGAGCATTGCCCAGCAGGACACGCTGGTCGCGTCCGAGCACCGCGGCCAGAGGCTGGGATTGCTGGTCAAGACAGCGAACCTGCGGGCGGCCCAGCATCGGTGGCCCACGGCGCGATCGGTGCTGACATGGAACGCTGTGGAAAACCGGCATATGCTGGCGATAAATAGTTTGCTTGGATTCACACCTGCTGGTTATGAGGGCGAATGGCAGAAACGGCTGGGATGACGCACCTGATGGCAGAAGACGTACGGATCGAGCAGCTGTGGATCCCGGATACCTTGGACGCGCCTGACGCAACGGATTTTTTGGCTGCCGTCGAGGTGGGCCGCAAAGTCCGGATGCAGACCTGGGGCACTGATGACCTCGCTTACACGCCACTGGAGAAGCTCCTTGAGCTGGCCGATCCCTATGAGCGCCAGATTATCTTGGTGGCCAAGGCCGGGGATCGGATCATCGGCACGGTGGACATTGCCCTGCCGCTGACGGACAACCTGGACACGGCGGAGTTCACGCTGGACATCCTGCCGGAATTCCAGCGCCAGGGGGTGGGCCGCAAACTGCTCCTCGCGGCCGAACACCTGGCGCGCAGCGAGGGCCGTACCATGATCCTCGTTGACACCAACCATCCCGGCGCGTCCCTGCACGAGTTCGAGGCTGCCCAGCTGGTGCCGGGTTCAGGCCAGGGCTTTGTGCCGCTGGAAAGCCGGGAAGTCGAATTCGCGCGCCGGACGGGCTACACGCTGCAGCACATCGAACAGTTCAGCGCCTGTGCACTGCCCTTGGACACCAAGCTCGTGGCCGATCTCCAGGCCGAGGCTGATGAAGCCAACAACGGGCGGTACCGGCTCCATCACTGGACTGACCGCTGCCCGGATGAGTGGCTGGAAGCCGTAGCCGTGCTCGAGAACCAGGCGGGCGCCGACGTCGATCCTGCCCTTGAGCCCCCCATAGACCAGGACATGGTGTTCGACGGCGGTATCCTCCGCGGGGCCGAAGAGGCCACCATCGCGCAGGGGAGGCGGACGGTGGTGACCGCCGTTGAGCATCTGGCCACCGGGGCACTGGTGGGCCTGACCACTATCAGCGTCCTGGCCCACCGGCCCGATGTGGTGTTCCAGGACGACACCCTGGTCCTGCAGGAACACCGCGGGAACAAGCTGGGGCTTTTGATCAAGGTGGCCAACATGGAGCGGCTCACCGAGCAGTTCCCGGACGCCCGGGTCATCTACACCTGGAACGCCCCCGAGAACAGGTACCTGCTGACTGTCAACCAGCAGCTGGGCTTCACCACGGCCGGCGTGACCGGCATCTGGCAAAAAGAGCTCCCAGACCTGGGGACCAGTAAGAGCTGAGGCCGATTTGGTGGTCCGGCGGCCCGTCCCGTAAGCTTGAACTACCAAAGACCGTCGGTTGTTGGAAATCCATTCTCCTGAGCGCAGCTCAACTCTGCAGTTGTGTGCGGGAGGCCAAATGTATTTCTGGACGAAGGACCCTGAACATAGGGCGGCCGGCGCAGGTGAACGAAGCAACGCTCCACAGTGAAAGCCGTGTCGAGCCAAGCCCCGTGCATCTGCGCGGGGCGTTTTTTAGTTTTAGCTCATCTGAGCGGGGCCCGTCGCATACCGGCACTATCCCCGGAAGGAGGGTTATGGCAACGCCTACAAAGGTTTCAGCAGTAGCTGAGATCACTAACGATTTCAAGGAATCGAACGCCGCTGTCCTGACCGAATACCGTGGGCTCACCGTTGCACAGCTCAAGCAGCTGCGTGTTTCTCTCGGCCAGGACACCAAGTTCTCGGTCGTCAAGAACACCCTGACCGCAATTGCAGCCAAGGAAGCTGGTGTCGAAGCATTCAACGACCAGCTCTCCGGCCCCACTGCAATCGCGTTCATCAAGGGTGACGCAGTTGCCGCTGCCAAGAGCCTGACGGATTTTGCCAAGGCCAACAAGCAGCTGGTCATCAAGACCGGTTACTTCGAGGGCAAGGCACTGAACGCGAGCGAAGTCGCTGCCCTGGCAGCACTCGAGTCCCGCGAGCTGCAGCTCGCAAAGGTTGCAGGCATCCTCAAGGCTCCTGCTGCCGCCGCTGCACGCACCATTGACGCACTGCGCCTCAAGCTCGAAGAAGCGAACGGTTCACCGGCAGCAGCCGAGGCTCCCGCCGCGGAAGATGCTCCGGCCGCAGACGAAGCCCCCGAAGCAGCTGCAGAGGCTCCCGCCGAAGCACCCGCTGCCGAAGAGAACTAGTTTCTCTTCACCCACCAGACTCCGGTGTGAAGGCAATGGCCCAGGCCGCCAAGCACCACCTATAGGAAGGACGCCACACCATGGCGAAGCTCACCAACGAAGAGCTCATTGAAGCTTTCAAGGAACTGACCATCATCGAGCTCTCCGAGTTCGTCAAGCTCTTCGAAGAGACCTTCGAAGTTACTGCAGCTGCAGTTGCTGTTGCTGGCCCCGCCGGTGGCGGCGCAGCTGAAGAAGCTGAAGAGCAGACTGAATTCGACGTTATCCTCGAATCAGCTGGCGAAAAGAAGATCGCAGTGATCAAGGAAGTTCGCGCAATCACTTCCCTGGGTCTGAAGGAAGCTAAGGACGTTGTTGACAGCGCTCCGAAGGCTGTTCTCGAAGGCGTCACGAAGGAAGCTGCCGAGAAGGCAGTGGAGCAGCTCCAGGCTGCCGGCGCAACCGTTACCCTCAAGTAACTCACGCCGCTTCACGGAAACCCCGTCCACTTCGGTGGGCGGGGTTTCCTGCGTTTAACCCAACGCGGGGTCACATATGGCCCATGAAGTGCCCATTGATAGGCCGTAAGTGACCCCGCGTTGCTAGTTCGGTTCGGAGATATCGGCGACAACGGCGCCCAGGGCTGCGGTAAGGGCGTCGGCGTCCACAAAGGCGCTGTAGCCGTGTTCGCCGGCGCCCATGGAGATCCGGCGTCCGGCAATGGTGGCGTCCGCGTACACCGGCCAGGCGGTGGTGCTGCCGAGCGGCGTGATGGTCCCGCGTTCGTATCCGGTCGCGTCGAGCGCTACGTCCGCGGGCGGCAATGAGAGTTTGTTGACGCCCACCAGGGTCCGCAGTTTTGGCCACGAGATTTGCCGGTCACCCGGAATCAGCGCGAACAGGAACGTTCCGTCCTTGTGTTTGACCACCAGGGACTTCACGATTTCCGCCGGCGTGATGCCCAGGATCCCGGCAGCCTCCTCGAGGCTCCGCACAGCGAGGCGCTCCACAATCTGCACGGCCAGGCCGCGCGCGGCGGCGTCAGCAAGGAAGCGCTGACGTCCGACGGCGGCACTTGGGTTGCCGGCCTGCCCCACCATCAGTCCCTGCCCGCCATCAGTCGCGGTACAGCAGCAGGGCTTCACCCTGACCGCCGCCGCCGCACAGGGAGACCGCGGCCTTACCGCTGCCACGCCGTTTAAGTTCGTGGGCCGCGTGCAGCGCCAACCGCGCACCGGACGCCCCGATCGGGTGGCCCAGCGCAATGGCGCCGCCGTGGATGTTGCACTTTTCCAGCGGGTAGTCCAGGTCTTTCAGCGACTGCACTGCGACCGAACCGAATGCTTCGTTAATTTCGATGAAGTCCAGGTCGGCAGTGGTCCATTCCGCCCGCTGCAGAGCGTTCATGATGGCGTGGGACGGCTGCGAATGCAGGGAGTTGTCCGGGCCGGCAACCTGGCCGGGCTTCCCCACCACAGCCAGGTATTCCAGCCCGTTCTCCTCCGCGAACCGGCGCGACGCCAGCACCAGCGCGGAGGCGCCGTCGGACAGGGGAGAGGAGTTGCCGGCCGTGATGGTTCCCTCGCTGACGAAGGCGGCCCGCAGCCCGGACAGGGACTCGACGGACGTGTTCGGCCGTACGCCTTCATCGGTGGAGACAATAATGGGATCGCCCTTGCGCTGCTTGACGCTGATGGGCGCGATCTCGTCGTCGAAGACGCCGTTCTTTCCCGCCAGCGCGGCACGCTGGTGCGATTGGGCGGCAACGTTGTCCTGCGAGGTCCGGTCGATGCCCAGCGTCAGGTTCTTGGTTTCGGTGGACAGCCCCATGGACTGGCCATCGAACGCATCCGTGAGTCCATCGTGCGCAGCGACATCCAGCGCCTGGATGGCGCCGTAGGTCCAGCCCTGGCGCGAACCCGGCAGGAGGTGGGGCGCGCGGGACATGGATTCCTGGCCACCGGCCACCACCACCGTGGCGTCGCCGCTGCGGATCATCCTGGCGGCGTCGATCACCGCGGTCAGCCCGGACAGGCACACCTTGTTGATGGTGAGAGCAGGAACGTTCCAGCCAATCCCTGCGCCAATGGCGCTCTGGCGTGCGGGGTTCTGACCGGCACCGGCCTGCAGGACCTGGCCCATGATGACGGCATCCACCTGGCCGGCCTGCACGCCGCTCGCGGCGACCGCGGACCTGATCGCGTGCGCTCCGAGTTCGACGGCGGTGAAGCTCGCCAGTTGCCCGTTGAGCCGGCCCTGCGGCGTGCGCGCACCAGCCAGGATAACAACGTCAGTATTGTCGTTGGAGTTGCCCATTGTGATCTCTTCCGCTCTGAATCGATGTACTTCCAAGGCTACCGTGAGGCATGTCACCCATTAATCCAAACGCCGAATGGGTCCCGGAGATTCCAGTGGTGACGGCACGGCCAATAGGGGAGAACTACCCATCCGCCGGGTGTGCGCGTGGTCGCGGCGGTGCGTAGGGTGGACGGCGAAGACGAAAGCATCAGAGCAACGCAAAAACAGGGAGCAGCATCTTGAAGAAAATCGTCGCCGCGGCAGCCATAGCCAGCCTCGCGGGACTCACGGCCTGCAGCGTTGCCACTCCCGCGCCGGACATCTCTTCATCAACAGCAGCCCCCACTGTGTCCACTTCAGTGCCCTCCACTGCGTCGCCGTCGCGCTCTTTCAGTCCGTCGGCCGCACCCCAGGCCCGGGGCATAAAGGCAGCCTGCGAGACGTTCAACTCGCTCTACGCCGAGTACAGGACTATCCGGGACGATTCCAGCGCCTACGAGGACATCTACTTTGCCGCGCAGGACGCCAAAGAAACAGTGTCCGGGAACCTGGTGGGACTGTTTACCTCACTCAGCGGCCTGGCGCTTGACCACTCATCGGCAGTTAAGAAGGGCGCCGCGCCCGAGCAGGAATCAAAGGATGGCGTGCGTGACGCCGTGTTCGCCAACGCGGGCGAATGCACAGCAGCGGGCGTTACGCTGCGCCTCTGACGCCTCTTCCGGTACAAAAAATCGGTGCTTGCAATAAGTCCGGTTGTGGGGTAGACACGTAATTGGTTTTGCCGTATCGTAGATATTTGCGTCTTCCCTGTTTACCTTCAGCCTTCATATAGCGGTGGGCTTTGCCTGGCAGCTGACCATCAACGTGCCGTCAACAACGTCATTGTATGGAAAGCCCCGGCCCGGGTCATATAGCGGAACCGGATGGTAGCACTGCGGAGTCATTCCGCAGGGTGCATAGCGGGGGAGATCTGAAAACGCCTGAAGGTCTGTGGAAGGATCCCTCTTGGTCGCCTCGAGCACCTCTAATGTAAATAACACTGCCACCGCTATCGAATCAAACAGCACTGATGGTGCCACGCGCCGGCTCTCATTCGCAAAGATTCACGAACCGCTGGACGTTCCGAATCTCCTTGCCCTGCAGACGGACAGCTTCGACTGGCTGGTCGGAAACGAACGCTGGCAGGCCCGCGTAGCGAAGGCCGTCGAAGAAAACGATCTCAGTGTCGCCACCTCGTCCGGACTGTCGGACATCTTTGAAGAGATCTCCCCGATCGAGGACTTCCAGGGCACCATGTCCCTGAGCTTCTCCGATCCGGAGTTCGCTGACCCGAAGTACACCATGGCCGAGTGCAAGGACCGGGACGCAACGTATTCGGCACCGCTGTACGTCAAGGCCGAGTTCATGAACAACAACACGGGCGAAATCAAGCAGCAGACCGTGTTCATGGGCGACTTCCCCCTCATGACGGAGAAGGGCACCTTCGTCGTCAACGGCACCGAGCGTGTGGTCGTCTCCCAGCTGGTCCGTTCACCGGGCGCCTACTTTGAGCGCACCGCCGACAAGACCAGTGATAAGGACATCTTCACTGCCAAAATCATCCCGTCCCGCGGTGCATGGTTTGAACTCGAGATCGACAAGCGCGACCAGGTCGGCGTTCGCCTCGACCGTAAGCGCAAGCAGTCCGTCACTGTTCTGCTGAAGGCCCTGGGCTGGACCGAAGGCCAGATCCTCGAAGAGTTCGGCCAGTACGACTCCATGCGCGCAACGCTGGAGAAGGACGCCACCGAGACCCGCGAAGACGCGTTGCTGGACATCTACCGGAAGCTGCGACCGGGCGAGCCGCCCACAGTCGAGGCTGCCCAGTCCCTCCTGGACAACCTGTACTTCAACTCCAAGCGCTACGATCTGGCCAAGGTTGGCCGTTACAAGATCAACCGCAAGCTTGGCATCGACCGCTCCCTTGGCGACAAGGAAGCTTCGGTCCTGCACGTTGAAGACATCGTGGCCATGATCAAGTTCCTGGTTGCCCTGCACGCTGGCGAGAAGACCCTCACGGGCAAGCGTGATGGCCAGGACCACGAGCTGCGCGTTGATATCGATGACATCGATCACTTCGGCAACCGTCGTATCCGCGCCGTCGGCGAGCTCATCGAGAACCAGGTCCGCACGGGCCTGTCCCGTATGGAGCGCGTTGTCCGCGAGCGCATGACCACCCAGGACGTCGAGGCAATCACGCCGCAGACACTGATCAACATCCGCCCTGTTGTTGCAGCCATCAAGGAGTTCTTCGGAACGTCCCAGCTGTCGCAGTTCATGGACCAGAACAACCCGCTCTCGGGTCTGACCCACAAGCGCCGTTTGTCCGCGCTTGGCCCGGGTGGTCTGTCCCGTGACCGCGCAGGCATGGAAGTTCGAGACGTTCACCCGTCCCACTACGGACGTATGTGCCCCATCGAAACCCCTGAAGGCCCGAACATTGGTCTGATCGGTTCGCTGGCATCCTACGGCCGCATCAACCCGTTCGGCTTCATCGAGACTCCTTACCGTCTCGTCGCTGAAGGCGTTGTCTCCGATGAGGTCCAGTACCTCACGGCCGACGACGAGGCAGAGGTCCTGATCGCTCAGGCCAACGCTCCGCTGGACGAGAACAAGAAGTTCGCAGAAGAGACCGTCCTGGTCCGCGCCCGTGGTGGTGGAGGCGAGCCTGTGCTCGTTCCCGCCGGCGAGGTCGAGTTCATGGACGTTTCCCCGCGCCAGATGGTGTCCGTGGCTACGGCACTGATCCCGTTCCTCGAGCATGACGATGCTAACCGCGCACTCATGGGTGCCAACATGCAGCGCCAGGCCGTGCCGCTGGTCCGTTCCGAAGCCCCGTTCGTGGGCACCGGCATGGAGCGCGCCGCCGCCGTCGACGCCGGTGATGTCACCATCGCGAAGAAGGCCGGTGTGGTTACCGAGGTTTCCGCTGAGCTCGTCATCATGCTCAACGACGACGGTACGGAAACCAACTACCGCATCAACAAGTTCGCACGCTCCAACCAGGGCAACTGCTACAACAACCGTGTCCTGGTGAACGAAGGCCAGCGCCTCGAGGTCGGCGGCATCATCGCCGACGGTCCGGCAACGGACCAGGGCGAACTCGCCCTCGGTAAGAACCTGCTCGTGGCATTCATGTCATGGGAAGGCCACAACTTCGAGGACGCCATCATCCTCTCGCAGCGCATTGTTGCCGAGGACGTACTTTCCTCCATCCACATCGAGGAGCACGAGATCGATGCCCGCGACACCAAGCTTGGTGCCGAGGAAATCACCCGTGACATCCCCAACGTGTCCGAGGAAGTCCTGGCAGGCCTGGACGAGCG
Organism: Pseudarthrobacter sp. AL07; assembly: GCF_029960665.1. Classification (GTDB taxonomy): domain Bacteria; phylum Actinomycetota; class Actinomycetes; order Actinomycetales; family Micrococcaceae; genus Arthrobacter. Next base: position 172,972 of record NZ_JASBRB010000003.1, on the reverse strand, counting down.
CGGCATCATCCACATCGGTGCCGAAGTTGAAGCCGGCGACATCCTGGTCGGAAAGGTCACCCCGAAGGGTGAAACCGAGCTGACCCCGGAAGAGCGCCTGCTGCGTGCCATCTTCGGTGAGAAGTCCCGCGAAGTGCGCGACACCTCCCTGAAGGTTCCGCACGGCGAGTCCGGCACCGTCATCGGCGTGCGCGTCTTCGACCGCGACAACGACGATGAACTGCCCCCGGGCGTGAACCAGCTGGTGCGCGTCTACGTGGCCGCCAAGCGCAAGATCACCGACGGTGACAAGCTCGCTGGCCGTCACGGCAACAAGGGTGTTATCTCCAAGATCCTCCCGATCGAGGACATGCCCTTCCTTGCCGACGGTACCCCCGTGGATATCGTCCTGAACCCGCTGGGTGTTCCGGGCCGTATGAACGTCGGTCAGGTGCTGGAAACGCACCTCGGCTGGGTTGCCAAGACCGGTTGGAAGATCGAAGGCGAGCCCGAGTGGATGAAGCAGCTGCCGAACCTGCCGCGCGAGAGTGGCTCAACCACTGTTGCAACGCCGGTGTTCGATGGCGCCCGTGAAGAGGAAATCACGGGTCTGCTGGACTCCACCAACGTCACCCGCGACGGCGACCGCCTGATCAACTCCTCAGGCAAGACCCGCCTCTTCGACGGCCGCTCCGGCGAGCCGTTCCCGGATCCGATCTCGGTCGGCTACATGTACATCCTGAAGCTCCACCACCTGGTGGACGACAAGATCCACGCCCGTTCCACTGGCCCGTACTCCATGATCACGCAGCAGCCGCTGGGTGGTAAGGCACAGTTCGGTGGCCAGCGCTTCGGTGAGATGGAAGTGTGGGCGCTGGAAGCTTATGGCGCCGCGTACACACTCCAGGAACTCCTCACCATCAAGTCGGATGATATTCACGGTCGTGTCAAGGTCTACGAAGCAATCGTCAAGGGCGAGAACATCCCCGAGCCGGGCGTTCCTGAGTCCTTCAAGGTCTTGATCAAAGAAATGCAGTCACTGTGCCTGAACGTGGAAGTACTCTCCACGGACGGAACCACAATTGAAATGCGTGACTCTGATGACGCAGTCTTCACGGCTGCGGAAGAACTGGGCATCGATCTGTCTCGTGCAGAGCCCAGTTCCGTAGAAGAGGTTTAGCAGGTTGATGTCCGACGGCGGGTGACCACCCGCCGTCGGACATCACCTCCCTCTTCCCGTAACCAAGACTTCAGAATTTAGAGAACAAGAGAGAACAGGGACCATATGTCCAGCGAATCCTCCTTCGGCCTCATGCAGATCGGCCTCGCCACCGCGGATGACATCCGTGGCTGGTCTTACGGCGAGGTTAAGAAGCCGGAAACCATCAACTACCGCACACTCAAGCCCGAGAAGGACGGCCTCTTCTGCGAGAAGATCTTCGGCCCTTCCCGTGACTGGGAATGCTACTGCGGTAAGTACAAGCGTGTGCGCTTCAAGGGCATCATTTGCGAGCGGTGTGGCGTTGAAGTCACCCGTGCGAAGGTCCGCCGTGAGCGCATGGGCCACATTGAGCTGGCCGCCCCGGTCACGCACATCTGGTACTTCAAGGGTGTTCCGTCCCGTCTGGGCTACCTCCTTGACCTGGCGCCGAAGGACCTCGAAAAGGTCATCTACTTCGCTGCCTACATGATCACCAGCGTCGACGCCGACAGCCGCCACGAGGAACTGCCCAACCTGCAGGTTGAGCACGACATCGAGAAGAAGCAGCTGATCGACAACCGCGACTCCGACATCGCCACGATTGCCCGTGACCTCGAAAATGAGATCGCGCGCCTCGAAGGTGAAGGTGCCAAGGCCGCCGACAAGAAGAAGGCCCGCGACTCCGCAGACCGTCAGATGGCTAACGTGCGTAAGCGTGCCGATGCCGAGATCGAACGCCTCGAGCAGGTCTGGGACCGTTTCAAGAACCTGAAGGTCGCAGACCTCGAAGGCGACGAAGGCCTCTACCGCGAGCTGCGCGACCGCTACGGCATGTACTTCGAAGGCTCCATGGGTGCCGAAGCGATCAAGAAGCGTCTTGAGAACTTCGACATGCAGGCCGAGTCTGACCTGCTGCGCGACATCATTGCCAACGGCAAGGGCCAGCGCAAGACCCGCGCCCTGAAGCGCCTGAAGGTGGTCAACGCGTTCCTGACTACCAACAACAGCCCGCTGGGCATGGTGCTGGACGCAGTTCCGGTGATCCCGCCGGAACTGCGCCCGATGGTCCAGCTGGACGGTGGCCGCTTCGCGACTTCCGACCTTAACGACCTCTACCGTCGTGTGATCAACCGCAACAACCGCCTCAAGCGCCTGCTCGATCTCGGTGCCCCGGAGATCATCGTCAACAACGAGAAGCGCATGCTTCAGGAAGCTGTTGACAGCCTCTTCGACAACGGCCGTCGCGGCCGTCCGGTCACCGGTCCTGGCAACCGTCCGCTGAAGTCCCTGTCCGACATGCTCAAGGGCAAGCAGGGTCGTTTCCGCCAGAACCTTCTCGGCAAGCGCGTTGACTACTCCGGCCGTTCGGTCATCGTCGTCGGCCCGCAGCTGAAGCTGCACCAGTGTGGTCTGCCCAAGCAGATGGCACTGGAGCTCTTCAAACCGTTCGTGATGAAGCGACTGGTTGACCTCAACCACGCACAGAACATCAAGTCGGCCAAGCGCATGGTCGAGCGTTACCGTCCGCAGGTCTGGGACGTGCTGGAAGAGATCATCACCGAACACCCGGTGCTGCTCAACCGTGCACCCACCCTGCACCGCCTTGGCATCCAGGCGTTCGAACCGCAGCTTGTTGAAGGCAAGGCAATCCAGCTCCACCCGCTGGTTTGTGGCGCCTTCAACGCTGACTTCGACGGCGACCAGATGGCAGTCCACCTGCCGCTGAGCCCCGAGGCCCAGGCTGAGGCACGCATCCTGATGCTGTCCTCGAACAACATCCTGAAGCCGTCCGACGGCCGCCCGGTCACCCTGCCTTCGCAGGATATGATCATCGGTCTCTACCACCTGACCACCAAGCGTGTCGGTTCAGCTGGCGAAGGCCGCGTCTTCTCCTCGGTTTCCGAAGCCATCATGGCCTACGACCTCCGCGAGCTGCACTTGAACTCGCAGGTCAGGATCCGTCTCGAAGGCTTCGTTCCGTACGCGGGCTGGGAAGCTCCGGAAGGCTGGGAAGCCGGCCAGCCGGTGATCGTCCAGACCTCCCTGGGACAGGTCATTTTCAACCAGACGCTGCCGGCGGATTACCCGTGGGTTGAGAACGTTGCGGACAAGGGCGAACTGTCCACGATCGTCAACGATCTCGCCGAGCGCTACCCGAAGGTGGTCACGGCGGCAACGCTGGACAACCTGAAGGACGCCGGTTTCTACTGGGCCACCCGGTCCGGCGTTACCGTCGCCATCTCGGACATCGAGGTACCCAAGGACAAGCCGCGGATCCTCGCCGGCTACGAAACCATGGCGGCCAAGATCCAGGGCCAGTACGACAAGGGCCTGATCGACGACGACGAGCGTCGCCAGGAACTGATCGAGATCTGGAACAAGGCAACCAACGAGATCGCCCAGGTAATGCGTGACAACCTGTCGCCGATGAACACCATCAACCGCATGGTGTCCTCCGGTGCACGTGGTAACTGGATGCAGGTTCGTCAGATCGCGGGTATCCGTGGCCTGGTGGCCAACCCCAAGGGTGAAATCATCCCGCGTCCAATCAAGTCCTCGTACCGCGAGGGCCTGTCGGTGCTGGAATACTTCATCGCCACGCACGGTGCCCGTAAGGGTCTGGCTGACACTGCGCTGCGTACCGCCAACTCGGGTTACCTGACCCGTCGTCTGGTGGACGTGTCGCAGGACGTTATCGTCCGCGAAGAGGACTGCGGCACCGAGCGCGGCCTGGTTACGGCAATCGCCGTGCCGGACGCCAACGGCGAGCTGGTCCTGGATGAGAACGTCGAGAACAGCGCCTACGCCCGCACGCTCGCTGTTGATGTTGTGGACTCCAAGGGCAATGTCCTTGCAGCCGGCGGCACCGACTGCGGCGACGTCGTGATCGCTGAACTGTTCGCAGCCGGCATCACCGAGGTCAAGGTCCGCTCCGTACTCACCTGTGAGTCCAGCGTCGGCACCTGCGCCCTGTGCTACGGCCGTTCACTGGCCACGGGCAAGACCGTGGACATCGGCGAGGCTGTCGGCATCATCGCCGCACAGTCCATCGGTGAGCCCGGTACCCAGCTGACCATGCGTACGTTCCACACCGGTGGTGCTGTTTCCGCCAGCGGTGGCGACGACATCACCCAGGGTCTGCCCCGTATCCAGGAGCTCTTCGAAGCCCGTACTCCGAAGGGTGTCGCGCCGATTGCTGAAGCAGCCGGCCGAATCGCCATCGAAGAGTCCGAGCGTCAGATGCGCCTGGTCATCACTCCGGATGACGGCTCTGAAGAGATCGCCTACCCGGTGCTGCGTCGTTCACGCCTCCTCATCGAGGATGGCGAGCACGTCACAGTAGGCCAGAAGCTCATCAACGGTCCGGTGGATCCCAAGCAGGTACTGCGCATCATGGGTCCCCGTGCCGCGCAGAAGTTCCTGGTGGACGAGGTCCAGGGCGTGTACCGCAGCCAGGGTATCGGTATCCACGACAAGCACGTCGAGGTTATCGTTCGCCAGATGCTGCGCCGCGTCACGGTCATCGAGTCCGGCGAATCGGATCTGCTCCCCGGCGAACTCGCCGAGCGCAGCCGCTTCGAGGACGCCAACCGCCGCGTTGTGTCCGAGGGCAAGACTCCGGCTTCCGGACGTCCTGAGCTCATGGGCATCACCAAGGCGTCCCTGGCCACCGAGTCCTGGCTGTCGGCAGCTTCCTTCCAGGAGACCACCCGCGTCCTGACGCAGGCGGCCATGGAAGGCAAGAGCGACCCGCTGCTTGGCCTCAAGGAGAACGTCATCATCGGTAAGCTGATCCCGGCCGGCACGGGTCTCCCGCGCTACACCGAGGTCACCGTAGAGCCCACTGAGGAAGCGAAGGCCAACCTGTTCACCGGCCCCAGCGCGTTCAGTGACTTCTCGTACGACTCCCTGGGCGGCGACGGAGCTCCTGAGTTCCACGCCATCCCGCTGGATGACTACGATCTCGGCAACGATTTCCGCTAGTCGATTGCGGTGAAAGGCCCCGTCTCCACTTGGTGGAGGCGGGGCCTTTCGCCTACACCCGATTAAGGGCCCGGGTCCAGCCGTGCTAAACTTTGGGTAATTGTTCTGTGTGGCAGTGGATGAAGGCCGCCGCAGCATCATTTTGGTTTTGTTCTCATGATGCTGGGTGGAGCTTGTTTCCGGGTTGCGGGTAAGGTGCGCAACGAATGCCACACTTTTGCACGCCTACGCAAGTTTCCAGAGGCCGCAGCTGCAAGGAACAACGCCAAAACCATTGTGTTCAGGCTGGCGCCTGAGCGTGAAGGTAGAGATCAAACCAACGGAGAACACGAGAGTGCCTACGATTAACCAGCTGGTCCGTAAGGGCCGCACGCCTAAGGTCAAAAAGACCAAGGCTCCCGCGCTTAACGGCAGCCCGATGCGCCGCGGTGTTTGCACCCGCGTTTACACCACCACCCCCAAGAAGCCGAACTCGGCTCTTCGTAAGGTTGCACGTGTGCGCCTCAACGGTGGCGTTGAAGTTACCGCTTACATCCCCGGTGTCGGCCACAACCTGCAGGAGCACTCCATTGTGCTCGTTCGCGGCGGTCGCGTGAAGGACCTCCCCGGTGTCCGTTACAAGATCGTCCGTGGCGCCCTCGATACCCAGGGTGTGAAGAACCGTAAGCAGGCACGCAGCCGCTACGGCGCAAAGATGGAGAAGAAGTAATATGCCTCGCAAGGGTCCGGCCCCCAAGCGGCCGCTCGTACTAGATCCCGTTTACGGCTCCCCGCTGGTAACCCAGCTGATCAACAAGGTGCTGGTTGACGGTAAGAAGTCCACCGCAGAGCGCATTGTTTACGGTGCCCTCGAAGGCGCCCGCGCCAAGTCCGGCGGCGACCCCGTAGCAGCCCTCAAGAAGGCCATGGAGAACGTCAAGCCTTCCCTCGAGGTCCGCTCACGCCGCGTTGGTGGCGCTACCTACCAGGTTCCGGTTGAGGTCAAGCCGGGCCGCTCCACCGCCCTCGCCCTGCGTTGGCTGGTTGGCTACTCCAAGGCCCGCCGTGAAAAGACCATGACCGAGCGCCTCCAGAACGAAATCCTGGATGCCTCCAACGGTCTCGGTGCCGCTGTGAAGCGTCGCGAAGACACCCACAAGATGGCCGAGTCCAACAAGGCCTTCGCACACTACCGCTGGTAATACTTCCCGGACGCCGCCGGCTCGACTGAGCCGGCGGCGAACGCGTAGTCCATCCGAAAGGGAGACACCGTGGCACAGGACGTGCTTACAGACCTTAGTAAGGTCCGCAACATCGGCATCATGGCTCACATCGATGCCGGCAAGACCACCACCACCGAGCGCATTCTGTTCTACACAGGTGTGAACCACAAGATCGGCGAAACGCACGACGGCGCTTCGACGACTGACTGGATGGAACAGGAAAAGGAACGCGGCATCACCATCACGTCTGCCGCCGTGACCTGCTTCTGGGACAACAACCAGATCAACATCATTGACACCCCCGGCCACGTTGACTTCACCGTCGAGGTTGAGCGCTCACTGCGCGTCCTCGACGGCGCCGTCGCCGTGTTCGATGGTAAAGAAGGTGTCGAGCCCCAGTCCGAGACCGTGTGGCGCCAGGCTGACAAGTACAACGTTCCGCGTATCTGCTTCGTCAACAAGATGGACAAGCTCGGTGCTGATTTCTACTACACGGTAGATACCATCATCAGCCGCCTCGGTGCCAAGCCGCTCGTTATGCAGCTGCCGATCGGTGCCGAGAACGACTTCGTCGGCGTCGTCGACATCCTGGAAATGCGCGCGCTGGTCTGGCCTGGCGACTCCAAGGGTGACGTCACCATGGGTGCCAAGTACGAAGTTCAGGAGATCCCCGCGGATCTGCTGGAGAAGGCCAAGGAATACCGGGCTGCCCTCGTTGAGACGGTGGCTGACGCTACCGAAGAGCTCATGGAGAAGTACCTTGAGGGTGAAGAACTCACCGTCGAGGAGCTCAAGGCCGGCATCCGCAAGATGACGATCAACTCTGAGCTCTACCCGGTCTTCTGTGGCTCCGCGTTCAAGAACCGCGGCGTTCAGCCGATGCTTGACGCCGTGGTTGACTACCTGCCGAACCCGCTCGACGTCCCGCCGATGATCGGTCACGATCCTCGCGACGAAGAGAAGGAACTCACGCGCGCGCCTTCCTCCGAGGAGCCGTTCTCGGCTCTGGCGTTCAAGATTGCTGCGCACCCGTTCTTCGGCCAGCTCACCTTCATCCGCGTGTACTCCGGTCACGTCGAAGCGGGTGCTCAGGTGGTCAACTCCACCAAGGGCAAGAAGGAGCGCATCGGCAAGCTGTTCCAGATGCACGCCAACAAGGAAATGCCCGTTGAGGGCGCTACCGCGGGCCACATCTACGCAGCGATCGGGCTGAAGGACACAACCACGGGCGACACCCTGTGTGACTCCGCGAACCAGATTGTCCTCGAGTCCATGAGCTTCCCGGAGCCCGTGATCTCGGTTGCCATCGAACCGAACACCAAGGGTGACCAGGAGAAGCTCTCACTGGCTATCCAGAAGCTCTCTGCTGAGGACCCGACCTTCCAGGTCTCCCTCAACGAGGACACCGGTCAGACCATCATCGCCGGCATGGGCGAGCTCCACCTGGATATCCTGGTGGACCGCATGCGCCGCGAGTTCAAGGTCGAGGCTAACGTCGGCAAGCCGCAGGTCGCTTACCGCGAAACCATCAAGAATGTTGTTGCGCGTCACGACTACACGCACAAGAAGCAGACCGGTGGTTCGGGTCAGTTCGCAAAGATCCAGATTGCCATTGGGCCGCTGGACACTTCCGAAGGCGAGCTCTACGAGTTCGAGAACAAGGTCACCGGTGGCCGTATTCCGCGCGAATACATCCCGTCGGTTGACGCCGGTATCCAGGATGCACTGAACGACGGCGTCCTGGCTGGTTACCCGGTTGTCGGCATCAAGGCGACGCTGATTGACGGCGCTTACCACGATGTTGACTCTTCGGAAATGGCGTTCAAGATCGCCGGGCGTATGGCTTTCAAGGAAGCCGCACGCAAGGCGAACCCCATCCTGCTCGAACCGCTGATGGATGTAGAGGTCCGCACCCCTGAGGAATACATGGGTGAAGTAATCGGTGACCTCAACTCCCGCCGTGGCCAGATGCAGTCCATGGAAGATGCACAGGGTGTCAAGGTCATCCGTGCGCACGTCCCGCTGTCCGGCATGTTCGGCTACATCGGTGACCTGCGTTCGAAGACCCAGGGCCGCGCTGTGTACTCCATGACGTTCCACAGCTACGCGGAGGTCCCGAAGGCATTTGCTGACGAGATCATCCAGAAGAACCGCGGCGAGTAGTCTTCCGACTTTCGCAGCAAAAACTCGGGTGCGTTTCCGGTTCACGGAAGCTCACCTGGTGCAGGTGGCCGGGTCCGGTCAAGCCGGGCCCCGGCCACCTGCACGAACAGGCTCGAGGGACTAGTATTAGTTCCTGAATCTGCAATTTCACCAATCCAAAGCCCCCCAAGTAGACTTGCCTGAGTTTCTGCCGCGATAAGCGCGGCTGAAGGGTAAGTCATTTGAAAACGTTCTAGGAGGAACCTGTGGCAAAGGCAAAGTTCGAGCGGACTAAGCCGCACGTCAACATCGGCACCATTGGTCACGTTGACCACGGTAAGACGACGCTGACTGCCGCCATTTCCAAGGTGCTGTACGACAAGTACCCGACTCTCAACGAGCAGCGCGACTTCGCGTCGATTGACTCTGCTCCGGAAGAGCGCCAGCGTGGCATCACGATTAACATTTCCCACGTTGAGTACCAGACCGAGAAGCGCCACTACGCACACGTAGACGCTCCGGGTCACGCTGACTACATCAAGAACATGATCACCGGTGCTGCACAGATGGACGGTGCAATCCTCGTGGTTGCCGCCACTGACGGCCCGATGGCTCAGACCCGCGAGCACGTTCTGCTTGCCCGCCAGGTTGGCGTTCCCTACCTGCTGGTTGCGCTGAACAAGTCCGACATGGTTGATGACGAAGAACTGTTGGACCTCGTTGAAATGGAAGTTCGTGAGCTGCTTTCGGCTCAGGGCTTCGATGGCGATGAAGCTCCGGTTGTTCGCGTTTCCGGTCTGAAGGCTCTCGAAGGCGACCCCATCTGGGTCAAGTCCGTTGAGGACCTCATGGCAGCCGTCGACGAGTCCGTTCCGGACCCCGTACGCGACCGTGACAAGCCGTTCCTGATGCCGATCGAAGATGTCTTCACGATCACCGGCCGTGGCACCGTTGTAACGGGCCGCGCCGAGCGTGGAACCCTCGCCATCAACTCTGAGGTCGAGATCGTCGGCATCCGCCCGGTCCAGAAGACCACGGTTACCGGTATCGAGATGTTCCACAAGCAGCTCGACGAAGCATGGGCCGGCGAGAACTGTGGCCTCCTGCTCCGCGGTCTGAAGCGTGATGACGTAGAGCGTGGCCAGGTTGTCGTCAAGCCGGGTTCCATTACCCCGCACACCGACTTCGAGGCCAACGTCTACATCCTCTCCAAGGATGAAGGCGGACGCCACAACCCGTTCTACTCGAACTACCGCCCGCAGTTCTACTTCCGCACCACGGACGTAACCGGCGTTATCACCCTGCCGGAAGGCACGGAAATGGTTATGCCTGGCGACAACACTGAGATGACCGTTGCGCTCATCCAGCCCATCGCCATGGAAGAGGGCCTCGGCTTCGCTATCCGCGAAGGCGGCCGCACCGTTGGTTCAGGACGCGTTACCAAGATCGTCAAGTAATTTACTTGTTGATTACGGAGCCGATGGCCGTCTGACGGCCTGACGCAAAGTTTGGAATAGCCCCGCTGCTAGTGCAGCGGGGCTGTTCTTTGTTACAGTTAATCCAATCAATGGATTAACTGTGCAGGCAGGCCTGCCCTTTGGAGGGAACGCCGTGAGGGACGAATCTTATGAAGTGGGCTACCGTGCCGGTCACCTTCAGGGGTGGCTTGACGCCGTGGCCAAGCTCCAGCCCTCAGTCCAGCCAGGTCAGGGCGCCACGCCAGCGCCAAGTCCCATCGGCGCAGACTTGGCGTCGGAGTGGTTGCCGGTATCAGCTAATGAACAAACGATCATCGAGGCGCCGCCAGTTTCGGCGCCTTTTTCGACTCCATCGCCCAGCGCGCCGGTGCCACAGCGGTTTCCGCCGCAGGCCCCGGCAGCTTCGTTCCAGGCATACCCGGAGACACCGGCCCAGCGCCAGGCCCGGCGTGAAAAGCGGGACCGGCAGAACATCAACATCACGCTCTATGTGGCCAGCCTGCTGCTGGTTGCTGCCGCTGCACTCTTCATCGGCACGAGCCTTCCGCCCACGTTGCGCTTTGCCGGTATCTGCGCTGTTACGGCGCTGTTCTATGGCGCGGGATTTGCACTGCATGCAAGGGTCCCGCGGCTGAAGCCGGCCGCGGTGGCATTCACCGGAACCGGGCTCGCCCTGGTTCCCGTGACCGGCCTGGCGCTCTACAACTTTGCGCTGCATCACGGCCCAGCCGCCTGGCTGATCACGTCATTGATTGGTACTGCTGCCTACGTTGCGGCAGCGATCCGGCTCGAGAGCAGGGTCCTGGTGTACTTTTCCCTCACGTTTGTGGCCTCCACGGCGTTCTCCGGCGTTTCCATCATGGGTGGGGCGCTCGTCTGGTACTTCGCGGTACTTATAGCCGTGGCCGTGCTGCTGACGGGCCTTGCCCTCGCCCGGCCGGGCTGGTTGCCGCCGGTGTATGTCAGACCGCTGATGGTCTTGCACCCGTTGGTGGTTCCCGCCGTTGCGGCTGCTGCGACCTGCGTACCGTTGCTCTTGGACAAAGCTGAGTACGCGCTGGTCATCGGCATGTGCGGTATTTATTTCGCCCTTATGGCCGTTGTTCCGGGGCGGTTCCGGCTGATCAACTTCTACGCAGCACGCGGCGCCCTGACCCTGGCTGCCGCCGTCGAAATTTGGCATCTGACCGGCCGGGGGACCGATGCCCTGCTCGCCGCCGGCGTACTGTTCGGCGCACAGGCAGGGGGACTGGCGCTCCTACCGAAAAGGCTGACACTGTGGTTCCCCGAGCCACTGCAGGCAGATCCGTCAGCCGCCGGCAACGGTCAAAACGCCGCCGGATCACGCTGGTGGGTTGATGCTCAGGTGACGTTCGCCCTCCAACTTGCTGCCACCACGGCTTTCAGAATTCAGGAGATGGCCGTCGGCTTCTTCCTCGCTGTTGACGGCTACAGGTCAATCGATGCAGGCGCAACGATGCCCCTCTGGGTGCCGGTGGCCTTGTCGCTCGGCACGGGAATGGTGGTGGCCACCAGGTGGGCGGGCCGGGCGGAATGGGCGCCTGTTGCAGCGTTGGTTTTGGCCGGAATCGTTTCTCCTTCGATGGGCGCGTGGCCGCTGGCTGGACTGCTGCTCGCAGCTGCAGGCTTCTGGGCGATCCGTAGTGTCTTCGCGGCAGGTGATTTCCAGTGCCGCCTGGTTCTGGGCGCCCGGTTGGCCCTCACATGCGCGGTCCCCGTAACCGTGGCGGCCGTGATGGATGACAGTCCCGGGCGGGCCGAGTCATCTGTGTTCGCACTCTTGCCGGCGCTGGTGGGCCAGCAGCTCCTAACAGCGTTGCTGCAGCGCTTCGGGGTGCGGACGTCTGCGCCGGAGGCAACGTTGGCCGTCTTCGGTGCCGGGGGTGCGCTTGTCCTGATCGGGCTGCCGATCATTGAGGCCTCGCCGGACCACGGCCTGACCGCCGTCGGCGTGATCATCCAGCTGGCAGCGGCATTGAGTGTAGGAGCCCTGTTGGTTCCTCGGCCGGCCACTGAACCGGACTGGTTTGCAACGGTATGGGAGGCCTTGCCGCTGGGTATGTCTGCGGTGGCCGCCACGGTCGCGTTCCAGGCGGTTTCACAAGGCTTCGGCAACGTGGTGCTGCTGCTGGTAATGGCCTATCTGGTCATCACGGCGACGGGTCTGCGCCTGCGCCAACACCGCTGGGCGTACTGGTGGTTCGCCCGGGCGGTAGCCACAGTCCTTGCCCTGACAGCCTTTCACCAGCTACAGCTGGACGGAGGTCTGGTGGTCATTGCGGCCGAGGTGGTCCGTCCTGCCGCGGTCCTGGTGGCCGTGCTGGCACTCCAGCTTTGCCTTCCGTTGGTGGCCGCCATCCGCCGTCGTGCTCCCCGCGGGATTCTTGCTGATGCGGGGGCCCTGGTCCTTCTCCAACTGGCCGGCAGTGCCAGCCTTGCGCAGGCAGTTGCCGCCGACTGGCAGGCAACCTCCGCTGCAGGAGTCGTGGCCCTCGGCGCCGCGGCCGCAGGGTACTACCTCCGCAAGGAGGCGGGTGCCGTCTGGTTGGCCCCGCTGGCGTTCTCGGTGCTGCTTGTCCTCAGCGATGGCGATCTGCTTCGGGTGGAACTGATCCTCGGTATCTTCGCGGTCTACTCCACGCTGATGGTGGTGGCCGAGCAGCAGCGGGGAAGGAAGGGCTGGTATTTTGTGGCGGCCCGCGTCCTGACGGCAGGCCTCGCCCTTGTCCTCAGCTACGACATCACCGCCTCGCCCACTGTGGTTTCGGTGACCTTTGCCCTGGTGCTCGCGGCCCAGCATGCCGTCCGATGGGTGATGCGCTCACGGCTGGTTGACATCCCCTTCCAGCAGGCCGCAGTCTGGATCACCCTGGCGGGGCAGGCGTTGCTGCCACTTGCGTACGTATCGAGGCCGGTTGGCGTCGGGCTGCTGGAGCAGGACGACGACGGCGGCCGCTGGGTAGTGCTGTTGGAACTCCTGATGCTCCTGGTCTCTGCAGTGCTGGCCAGGAGACTCTTCAGTGCCCGCGGCGCCCTGTACTTCGCTGTCTATGCGGCGCTGTTCGGGGTGCTCGCCTTGGGCCCGCTGTTCACGTTCGGCGGGACGGTCCTGCTGTTCCCGGTCCTGAGCCACACCGGAACTGCGGTGGCACTGCTGGGTGTTGCGCTTCTCGCGGCCGCTGCCGGCATCTTGCGACAGCAAAAGAACGTGGGCCGGCAGGATGGGCTACCGCAGAACGGGAGCAATCAGAACGCTGGCGCCGCGGATGTAGAGCACTGGCTGTGGCTCGTTACCGCCGGCTCGTTTGCCGGTGTCGGGCTGCTGATCTCGCCGTTGGCGGCCGACTGGGTGACGGGAGCGGCTGTCCTGGCCCTGTCAGCCGTGTGTTTTGCCGCCTCGCACGTCGAGGAGTTGCCGGTCCTGTATCCGCCGGCAGCCCTGGCCGCGCTCGGCGGGTCCGTCGCCTTGGCGGCGGAGGCATATCAGGACGTCCCGGGCGCTTGGGGCGGATTCCTGCCGTGGCTGACCGGCGCGGGTGCGGCTTCGGCCGCCCTCTATGCCGTGCGGCTGGTGCGGCGCGTCCCGTTGCAGGCTGAGCCGGTGCGCCGTTGGTCGCTGGCCGGCACGGCCTTCCTGGGCCTCGTCCTGACGGTCTTCGTCGGAATCCGGCACGAAGCAACGTCCTGGACGGCGGCCGCCGTGCTGGCCGCCGCCGTCGGGGTGTCCTACAGGGAGGCACCCGCAAGGGTGCGACGGATCGCCCTCGAAGTGGGTGCGTTGCTGCTCACAGTAGCCATCCAGCGCGCTGCCATCTTCGAACTGGACGCGCCTGAAGATCGCACAGGCCGGCTATTGACCGACCTTCCCAGTCCCTTCTGGGTTGTCCAGTGGTACGTGCTCCTGGCCGCTGTCCTCGGTGGCTTGCGCTACCTCGCCGGCAACCAAGCTGCCGGCCGGTTACTGGTGGGCGCGGCCTCTGTTTTGCTCTCGCTGAGCGGCCTGGGCATAGTGTTCGGCGGGAACGCTGGGCAGCAGCTGTGGGTCCTGGTGCTTCTCGCCCTGCTGCTCATGGCAGGCCTTGGCCTGGGAGAGCGGCTGTTTGTCTGCTGGGGCGCATCAGGCGTTGCCGCCTGCATTCTGTGGGCAATGCGGCAGTACACGTTCCTGCTACTCGCATTCATAGCCGCGGGGCTGATCGTCTTTGCCGTCTGGCGGCTGAACCGTGGAACGGCCGGCCAGGCGCCGGACTCGGGGCCGGATATGACTCCTGGTCCTGAGTCCAACCCGCTGTCCCGCGACGGCAGGGAACCGTCACACCGGCACTGATACTGTTGCTGACAGCGAGAGGAGTACATCATGGGATGGCTGATATTTCTGATCATCGCGGTAGCGGTGGTTGCCGGAGTTTTCTGGGCCAAGAAGCATTTCCGCACTGAGATTGACCGCGCCAAGCGCATCAACCGGGCAAACAAGGATAAGTAGCAGGGCCGGCGGGCGTCAGCGGGGCGTTCGTCCGGGGTCGCCGGGGGTCAGCCGCAGTTCAACCGAGCGGGCTTCACGCGGGCGGGCCTCCACCGGCCAGGGATCTCCGGGCGTGGCTGAGTGCCCGATACCAGTAGAACGATTCCTTGGGAGTTCGCTCCAGGGAGTCGAAATCCACGTGGACCAGGCCGAAACGCTGTGAGTACCCCGCAGCCCATTCGAAGTTGTCCATCAGGGTCCAGACGTAATAGCCGCGGAGGTCCACGTCGTGGGCGATTCCGCCCGGTGCCGTCGCTTCCAGCGCGTGCCGCAGGTGTCCCGCGATGTAATTGATCCGCTGCTTGTCCTGGATGGGGCCGTTCACATGGTCGGGCTCCGGGAAGCTGGCGCCACTTTCGGTGATGTACAGCGGAGGCAGGTCCCCTCTATAGCGGTCCTTGAGTTCGCGCAGCAGGATACCCAGATGCTCCGGTGCTACCGGCCAGCCGAAACCAGTAGTGCTGTATTCGGGAAACGGTTCCTGGTGGAACGGCACCCGCACCATGGCCTCGGCGGGACCCGTGGGACTTTCGGCTGGCCCGCGTCCGGCTGCCACCTTCGTTGGGTAGTAATAGTTCACGCCGTAGAAGTCCAGGGGCTGGTGGATAGTGTGGAGGTCGGCGTCGGGGATTCTGCCAAACGACCGGAACCACGGCTTAGCGATAAGCGGCGGGCGGGGATACCGGCCCAGGAGGACCGGATCGGCATAAATGCGGTTAAGCATCAGGTCGAAAACCACCGCGATGTACTTGTCCGTGATTTTCCGCGTGGCTGGCCGGACGGGAGAGTGGAGGTTGGTCACGCCGATTCCGCCGTGGACCCCTGCTGCACGCAACGCCTGGACAGCCATGCCATGGGCAAGCAGCTGGTTGTGGACGGCAGGAAAGGCGTCAAAGAGCAGGTCCTGTCCGGGGGCATGAACGCCCAGAGCATAGCCGTTGAGTACTACAGAGGCGGGTTCGTTGAGGGTGACCCATTGGTCCACGCGATCACCAAAACGCCGGCCAGCCTCCCCGGCATACTCAGCGAAGCGTTCGGCGGTTGCCCTGTTCATCCAGCCGCCACGGTGTTCCAGGGGCAGGGGCGTATCCCAGTGGTAGAGGGTGGCCATGGGGGAGATGCCGGCCTCAAGCAGTTGGTCGATCAGGCGGTCGTAGAAGTCCAGACCCTGTTCGTTGAACGCGCCGCGGCCGTCCGGCTGGATCCGCGGCCACGAGATGGAAAAGCGGTAGGAATCCACGCCGAGATCCCGCATCAGAGCCACATCTTCGGGCGAGCGGTTGTAGTGGTCGCAGGCCACGGCGGGGGAATGTCCATCGATGATGGCGCCGGGCTTCTCCGCGAAGGCGTCCCAGCCGGAGGGACCACGCCCGTCAGCGGAGAGGGAACCTTCGATTTGGAAGGCGGCCGCGGCAACTCCCAGGGTGAATGAGCTGGGTAGACGGCCGGCCAGGTCCTGGACGGAAACGTCATTTTCGACGGTCATTCCCCCATCATCCATTCGGATGTTGCCGAAGGCAATGACCCCAGGCGGCGCAGGGCCCGAATGCGCAGTGTGCCGGCACGTCTGCTGCGCGGGGGAGCCGTCAGCCTGCAGATTCGCTTCTGGGCATAATATCCGGCATACTAGATGAGTTGTTCAAGCGCTTCTTCGTGTCCCGATCCGGATAATGCCGGGTGTCAGGGTCCAAGTGGAAGCCCAAACATAACCCACTCCCCATGGAACTGCGGATTTGTATGCGTGCTAAGCGCGACACGCCCGACCGCGGGGGTCGGTTACGTCGACAAGGTGAGGAACCCGGATTCATCCGGATTCAGCTTGTGCGGCGGGTGGTAGTTCAGACTTCAAATGCTTCGGCAGCCACATGCAACAAGAAAGTGAACAGAGCAGCCCTCACCGGGAGCAGCACTAACTGAAAGAGAGTCAGGCGACATGGCGGGACAAAAAATCCGCATCCGGCTGAAGTCATATGACCACGAGGTCATTGACGTTTCAGCACGGAAGATCGTTGAGACGGTCACGCGCGCAGGCGCAACGGTAGTTGGCCCCGTGCCGCTGCCGACGGAGAAGAACATTTACTGTGTTATCCGCTCTCCGCACAAGTACAAGGACAGCCGCGAGCACTTTGAAATGCGCACGCACAAGCGTCTTATCGACATCATCGATCCCACGCCGAAGGCTGTTGATTCGCTTATGCGTCTCGACCTGCCGGCCGACGTAAACATCGAAATCAAGCTGTAGGGAGGTGCTGAGAGACTATGACCGCAACCCGTAACGTAAAGGGCCTGCTGGGCACGAAGCTCGGCATGACCCAGGTCTGGGACGAGAACAACAAACTCATCCCCGTCACTGTGGTCCAGGCAGATTCGAACGTCATCACCCAGCTGCGCAACGCAGCCACTGATGGCTACGTAGCTGTACAGATCGGCTACGGCCAGATCGATCCCCGCAAGGTCACCAAGCCGCTGGCTGGTCACTTTGAAAAGGCAGGCGTCACGCCTCGCCGCCACGTCGTCGAACTGCGCACTGCAGATGCCGACACTTACGAGCTGGGCCAGGAGCTTTCTGTTGAGCTCTTCGAAGCCGGCCAGAAGATCGACGTTATTGGCACCACCAAGGGTAAGGGCTTCGCCGGTGTTATGAAGCGTCACGGCTTCCACGGCGCCCCCGCCTCACACGGTGCTCACAAGAACCACCGTAAGCCCGGTTCAATCGGTGGCGCATCCACCCCGAGCCGCGTCTTCAAGGGCATGAAAATGGCCGGCCGCATGGGCGCCGTTCGTCACACCACGCTGAACCTCACGGTTCACGCAGTTGACGTCGAGAAGTCGCTGCTCCTCATCAAGGGTGCCGTCCCCGGCGCCCGCGGCCAGGTCGTCCTCGTACGCACCGCCGTGAAGGGAGCCTAGTTCAATGACTAGCACTGTCAAGGTTGACCTGCCTGCAGAGATCTTCGACGTTCAGACCAACGTGCCGCTGCTGCACCAGGTCGTCGTAGCCCAGCTCGCTGCTGCTCGCCAGGGTACCCACAAGACCAAGACCCGCGCCGAAGTTTCCGGTGCTGGTCGCAAGCCGTTCAAGCAGAAGGGCACCGGCCGCGCCCGTCAGGGTTCAATCCGTGCTCCTCACATGACCGGTGGTGGCGTAGTCCACGGTCCCACACCGCGTGACTACAGCCAGCGGACCCCCAAGAAGATGATTGCTGCTGCACTGCGCGGCGCACTCTCTGACCGGGCACGCAACGGACGCATCCACGTTGTTGCCGAACTGGTGGAGGGCACCAAGCCGTCCGTCAAGAACGCACTGGCAACGCTGCGCGAAGTTTCTGAGCGCAAGAACCTGCTGGTTGTCATCGAGCGCGCCAACGATGTTGCAGCACTTTCCGTGCGCAACCTCGCCGGTGTTCACGTTCTGTACGCAGACCAGCTGAACACCTACGACGTACTCGTCTCTGACGACGTTGTCTTCACCAAGGCTGCCTACGAAGCATTCGTTGCTGACCGGGCAGTAGCAAAGAACGAGGAGGATGCCAAGTGAGTGCAGCCACCATCAAAGACCCGCGCGACGTCGTGCTTGCACCCGTCGTATCGGAAAAAAGCTACGGCCTGATCGATGAGGGCAAGTACACCTTCTTGGTGGACCCCCGCTCGAACAAGACCGAGATCAAGCTGGCCGTGGAGAAGATTTTCTCCGTCAAGGTCGAATCGATCAACACCATCAACCGTGCCGGTAAGCGCAAGCGAACCAAATTCGGATGGGGTACCCGCAAGAACACCAAGCGTGCAATTGTGAGCCTCAAAGAAGGCACCATCGACATCTTCGGCGGTCCGCTCTCGTAGCGGAGACCACTTTAACGAGGAAATAAACTATGGGAATCCGTAAGTACAAGCCGACTACCCCGGGCCGTCGTGGCTCGAGCGTAGCGGACTTCACCGAAATCACGCGGTCGACGCCGGAAAAGTCGTTGGTACGTCCGCTGCCCAAAAAGGGCGGCCGTAACAACTCCGGTAAGATCACGACCCGTCACAAGGGTGGTGGCCACAAGCGCCAGTACCGTCTGATCGACTTCCGTCGCCACGACAAAGACGGCGTCAACGCCCGCGTTGCCGAAATCGAGTACGATCCGAACCGTACGGCTCGCATCGCCCTCCTGCACTACATTGATGGCACCAAGCGTTACATCATCGCCCCGAACAAGCTCTCCCAGGGTGATGTTGTTGAGGCAGGTTCCGGTGCTGACATCAAGCCCGGTAACAACCTGCCGCTGCTCAACATCCCGGTTGGTACCGTAATCCACGCAGTTGAACTGCGTCCGGGTGGCGGCGCCAAGATGGGCCGCTCCGCCGGCGCATCGATCCAGCTTGTTGCCAAGGAAGGCCGCTTCGCCCAGCTGCGTCTGCCTTCCGGCGAAATCCGCAACGTTGACGTGCGCTGCCGCGCAACCGTCGGCGAGGTCGGCAACGCCGAGCAGTCGAACATCAACTGGGGTAAGGCCGGCCGCATGCGGTGGAAGGGCGTTCGCCCGACCGTCCGTGGTGTCGCGATGAACCCGGTTGACCACCCGCACGGTGGTGGCGAGGGTAAGACGTCCGGTGGACGTCACCCCGTCAACCCGAACGGTAAGCGGGAAGGCCGCACCCGGCGTCCCAACAAAGAGAGCGACAAGCTTATTGTTCGTCGCCGTCGTACTGGCAAGAACAAGCGATAGGAGCCTGGACACATGCCACGCAGCCTGAAAAAAGGTCCTTTCGTTGACCAGCACCTCTTTGTAAAGGTAGCCAGGGAAAACGATAAGGGCACCAAGAACGTCATCAAGACCTGGTCCCGCCGTTCGATGATCATCCCCGACATGCTCGGGCACACGATCGCCGTACACGACGGACGCAAGCACATTCCGGTGTTTGTCACCGAGTCGATGGTCGGGCACAAGCTCGGCGAATTCGCTCCCACGCGGACATTCCGCGGCCATGTCAAGGACGACCGTAAGGGCAAGCGCCGCTAGGCGCCTGCACTTACGTCAAAGACGAGAGAAGGAAAGCAATGGAAGCCAAGGCAATTGCGCGTCACATCCGCGTAACGCCTATGAAGGCCCGGCGCGTCGTCAACCTTGTTCGTGGTAAGCAAGCGAATGAGGCTCTGGCAATTCTGAAGTTTGCCCCCCAGGCAGCTTCGGAGCCGGTATTCAAGGTAGTACAGTCGGCAATCGCAAACGCCCGGTCCCTCGCGGACCGCGACGGTGTTTCGTTTGACGAAAGCGACCTCATCATCAGCGAAATGTTCGTTGATGAAGGCCCGACCATGAAGCGGTTCCAGCCGCGTGCTCAGGGTCGTGCATTTCAGATCAAGAAGCGCACCAGCCACATCACTGTGGTAGTCGCTACACCTGAGAAAGAGGAGGCTCGCTAAGTGGGACAGAAAGTTAACCCGCACGGGTTCCGACTCGGCATCACCACCGATCACGTATCGCACTGGTTCGCTGACAGCACCAAGCCCGGACAGCGGTACAAGGACTTCGTTCGCGAAGACATCCGTATCCGCCAGCTCATGTCAGTTGGCATGGAGCGCGCCGGTATCGCCAAGGTTGAGATCGAGCGCACCCGTGACCGTGTCCGCGTGGATATCCACACGGCACGTCCCGGTATCGTTATCGGCCGCCGCGGCGCTGAAGCAGACCGCATCCGCGGCGAGCTTGAGAAGCTGACGGGCAAGCAGGTCCAGCTGAACATCCTCGAGGTCAAGAACCCCGAGATGGAAGCACAGCTTGTTGCCCAGGGCGTTGCTGAGCAGCTGACTTCCCGCGTGGCTTTCCGCCGTGCGATGAAGAAGGCCATGCAGTCCGCCCAGCGTGCAGGTGCCAAGGGCATCCGTATCGCTTGCTCCGGTCGACTGGGTGGCGCAGAAATGTCCCGCTCGGAGTTCTACCGCGAAGGCCGTGTGCCCCTGCACACCCTCCGTGCGAACATCGACTACGGCTTCTACGAGGCCAAGACCACCTTCGGCCGCATCGGCGTGAAGGTCTGGATCTACAAGGGTGACGTCACCGCCAAGGAATTGGCTCAGCAGGCAGCTGCTGCTCCGTCCCGTGGCCGCGGCCCCAGCGACCGTCCGGGCCGCCCGGGTGGCGCCGGCGGCGCTGACCGTGGTGACCGCCGTCGTCGTACCGACCGTCCGGCAGCGGAGGCAGCTCCGGCTGCCGAAGCTCCGGCAGTTGAGGCTGCACCTGCTGCAGTAGAAGGAGGACAGGCTTAAATGCTTATCCCACGTCGAGTCAAGCACCGTAAGCAGCACCACCCGGGTCGTTCCGGCGCTGCTACGGGCGGCACCAAGGTCTCCTTCGGTGAGTGGGGTATCCAGGCTCTGAGCCCGGCATACGTCACGAACCGTCAGATCGAGTCTGCCCGTATCGCAATGACCCGCCACATCAAGCGTGGCGGCAAGGTCTGGATCAACATCTATCCTGACCGTCCGATCACCAAGAAGCCTGCCGAAACCCGCATGGGTTCCGGTAAGGGTTCGCCGGAATGGTGGGTCTCAAACGTCAAGCCGGGCCGGGTTCTCTTTGAGATCTCCGGCGTCGAGGAATCGGTAGCTCGCGAGGCCCTGCGCCTGGCAATCCACAAGCTCCCGTTGAAGGCACGCATTTTGCGTCGCGAAGGTGGTGAATAGAAATGTCAGTAGGATCCAAGGAACTTGCATCCGCACAGCTGGACACGTTCGACAACGAGCGCCTCGTTGAAGAACTCCGTAAGGCTAAGGAAGAGCTGTTCAACCTGCGTTTCCAGTCCGCCACCGGTCAGCTGGAGAACCACGGTCGTCTGCGCGCGGTAAAGAAGGACATCGCACGCATCTACACCGTTCTCCGTGAGCGCGAGCTGGGCATTCGTGCCGAGGTTGCCGCACCGGTTGTGGAAGCCAAGGAAGAGAAGAAGTCCAAGAAGGCTGCAGCCAAGAAGGCCGAAACGGCTGAAACGGTTGAGGCCGAGGAGGATGCCAAGTGAGTGAAAAGGACGAGAACGTGACGGAAACTGTTTCCGCAGCAGCTACGGCTGGCGAACGCGGTGACCGTAAGACGAAGCGTGGCTACGTAGTCTCGGACAAGATGGAAAAGACCATCGTTGTCCAGGTAGAAGACCGCGTAAAGCACGCTTTGTACGGCAAAGTCATCCGCCGCAACACGAAGATCAAGGCTCACGACGAAGAGAACAGCGCCGGCATCGGCGACCTCGTTCTCCTCGCCGAGACCCGCCCGCTGTCCGCTACCAAGCGGTGGCGTCTGGTCGAGATCCTCGAAAAGGCCAAGTAACACCCAGCGGCCTGCTTGCAGGTACTGCACCGGAAACCCCCGTTCCCTCTTGGGAGCGGGGGTTTCCTGCGCTTTGCGGCGGGTGGGCTGGCTGGGCTTACCGGTGTCCAATGGTTGTGCTCTGTAAGCCGCCCTGTGATATGGGAGATGGCCCCAACTGTGCTAGGATATTGAGTTTGTATGGCGCCCTCTGTGCGCCGTCATCAACCTCGTAAACAATCGTGCCACGGCATAGTGCCCCCTAGTGCCTCGGACCTGTCCGAATCCGCCTGGGAAGCAAATGTTTTTGGCACGGGAGTTTAGGCCTGGTCTGGCAAAATCCAGGCAGGTCAAGAGACACCCCGATCAACCGTTCCGCAAGGCTCATTCCGTAGGAAGATTTTCGGTCTGAGAACCGGCGCGACGCAAGGAGTAAATAGTGATTCAGCAGGAGTCGCGACTCAAGGTCGCCGACAACACGGGTGCTAAGGAAATCCTTACCATTCGCGTTCTCGGTGGATCTGGCCGTCGCTACGCAGGCATTGGCGACGTCATCGTCGCTACCGTCAAGGATGCAATTCCGGGCGGCAACGTAAAGAAGGGCGATGTTGTTAAGGCAGTCATCGTCCGTACCAAGAAGGAACGCCGCCGTGCGGATGGTTCCTACATCAAGTTTGACGAGAACGCAGCTGTGATCCTGAAGGCTGACGGTGACCCCCGCGGTACCCGCATCTTCGGACCGGTTGGTCGTGAACTTCGTGACAAGAAGTTCATGAAGATCGTTTCTCTGGCTCCGGAGGTGCTCTAGTCCATGGCTAAGATCAAAAAGGGTGACCTCGTTCAGGTCATCACTGGCGCCAAGGCTGAGCGCGGCGGCGACAAAGGTAAGCAGGGCAAGGTTCTGCGCGTGTTCCCTGAGACCAACCGCGTGTTGGTTGAAGGCATTAACCGCGTAACCAAGCACACCAAGGCCGGTCAGTCGCAGCGCGGCACCAAGACCGGTGGCATCGAGGTCGTAGAAGCTTCGGTCCACATCTCCAACGTGGCTCTGGTTGACCCGTCCACCAAGAAGCCCACCCGCGTCGGTTTCCGCACCGAGACCGTTGAGCGCGATGGCGTGAAGCGCGAAGTGCGTGTCCGCGTGGCCAAGAGCTCCGGGAAGGACATCTAATGACTGAGACTCTCGAGACTCCGGCAACGAAGATCGTTCCTCGTCTGAAGACAAAGTACGCCGATTCGATCAAGAGCACGCTCGTTGAGGAATTCAAGTACACCAACGTCAACCAGGTTCCCCGCCTGGTGAAGGTCGTTGTGAACATGGGTGTTGGAGATGCCGCTAAGGACTCCAAGCTGATCGACGGCGCTGTCCGCGATCTGACCCTGATCACCGGCCAGAAGCCGCAGGTAACCAAGGCCCGCAAGTCGATCGCACAGTTCAAGCTGCGCGAAGGCATGCCCATCGGCGCACACGCAACTCTGCGTGGAGACCGCATGTGGGAATTCCTGGATCGTCTGGTCACGCTGGCTCTGCCCCGTATCCGCGACTTCCGCGGCCTCAGTGGCAAGCAGTTCGACGGCAACGGCAACTACACCTTCGGTCTGACCGAGCAGGTTATGTTCCACGAAATCGACCAGGATTCCATCGACCGCGTACGCGGCATGGACATCACGGTTGTAACCACCGCCAAGACCAACGACGAAGGCCGCGCGCTGCTCAAGGCGCTTGGTTTCCCGTTCAAGGCCGAAGACTAATCTAACTACGTAACAGGTCCTTCGCTGAAGCTTTACGCGGCAGCGAGGAAACCGTTATGAGGAAGGGCAAGAGCCCAAATGACAATGACTGATCCGGTCGCAGACATGCTTACGCGTCTGCGCAATGCAAACTCGGCTTACCACGATTCCGTGTCCATGCCGTACAGCAAGCTCAAGGCACGCGTTGCCGACATCCTGAAGGCTGAAGGTTACATCGCCTCCTGGAAAGAAGAAGACGCAGAGGTTGGCAAGAAGCTGACCCTGGACCTTAAGTTCGGACCGAACCGCGAGCGTTCAATCGCTGGCGTTCGCCGTATTTCCAAGCCGGGCCTGCGTGTTTACGCAAAGTCCACCAACCTCCCGCACGTGCTCGGTGGCCTGGGTGTCGCAATCCTGTCCACCTCTTCCGGCCTCTTGACTGATAAGCAAGCCGGCAAGAAGGGCGTGGGCGGCGAAGTCCTCGCCTACGTCTGGTAACGGGAAAGGAAGAGAATAATGTCACGTATTGGACGTCTCCCCATCACCGTTCCTGCCGGCGTTGAGGTCAAGGTTGACGGCTCTGTCGTCAGCGTCAAGGGTGCCAAAGGCGAGCTGAACCACACTGTGGCCAGCCCGATCGAGGTTTCCCTGGAAGCAGAGACCCTGACTGTCGCCCGCCCGAACGACGAGCGCGCCTCCCGTTCACTCCACGGCCTGACCCGCACCCTGATCTCCAACATGATCGAGGGCGTTACCAAGGGCTACGAGAAGAAGCTTGAAATCGTTGGTACTGGTTACCGCGTTCAGGCCAAGGGATCTGACCTTGAGTTCGCTCTCGGCTACAGCCACCCGGTAAATGTCACCGCACCGGACGGCATCACCTTTGCAGTTGAGACCCCGACCAAGCTCTCTGTTTCAGGTATCAACAAGCAGCAGGTCGGCGAGGTTGCTGCCAACATTCGCAAGCTGCGGAAGCCGGACCCCTACAAGGGCAAGGGCATCCGCTACGCAGGCGAAGTCATCCGCCGCAAGGTCGGAAAGGCTGGTAAGTAACCATGGCCATCTCAATTAACAAGAAGCGTACGAACAAGAGCAAGTCTGCTTCGCGCAGCCGCCGCCAGCTTCGTATCCGCAAGCGCATCTCCGGCACGGCTGTACGTCCTCGTCTGGTCGTCAACCGCTCCGCACGCCACGTATTCGTCCAGGTTGTCGATGACACCAAGGGCCTGACCGTAGCAAGCGCCTCCACACTGGAAGCCGACCTTCGTGCATTCGAAGGCGACAAGACCGCCAAGGCCAAGCGCGTTGGCGAGCTCGTTGCCGCTCGTGCCAAGGCTGCCGGTATCGAAGCTGTTGTCTTCGACCGCGGTGGTAACAAGTACCACGGCCGGATCGCCGCCGTCGCTGACGGTGCACGTGAAGGTGGGCTGTCACTGTGACGGAAGCAAACAAGGAAAAGGACACTGTGTCTGCAGATCAGAAGGCAACTGTTGCCGTAGCTGCTCCGGCCACTGAGACCACTGCGCCCGCAGCTGCTGCCGATGACCGCCGTGGTGGCGCTCGTCGTGGCGGCGAGCGTGGCGACCGTGCTCAGGGCGGTCGCGACGGCGGCCGTGGTGGCCGTGGTGGCCGCGACGGCGGCCGCGAAGCCGAGAAGAGCCAGTTCATTGAACGCGTTGTCACCATCAACCGCGTTTCCAAGGTCGTCAAGGGTGGTCGTCGCTTCAGCTTCACCGCTCTGGTCGTCGTTGGTGACGGTAACGGCATGGTCGGCGTGGGCTACGGCAAGGCTAAGGAAGTTCCCGCCGCAATCGCGAAGGGCGTAGAAGAGGCCAAGAAGTCCTTCTTCCGCGTTCCCCGCATTGGGAACACCATCCCGCACCGGGTTCAGGGTGAGGCCGCTGCCGGCGTCGTAATGCTGCGTCCGGCTTCCGCCGGTACCGGTGTTATTGCCGGTGGTCCGGTCCGCGCCATCTTGGAGTGCGTGGGCATCCACGACATCCTCTCCAAGTCGCTGGGTTCCTCCAACGCCATCAACATCGTTCACGCGACTGTTGCTGCGCTGAAGCAGCTCGAAGAGCCGGCAGCAGTGGCAGCACGCCGCGGCCTGCCGCTGGACGAGGTTGCTCCGCCGGCAATGGTGAAGGCAATCCTGAACCAGAAGGCGGGTGTCTAAGCCATGGCTAAGAACCTGATTCCCTCCGACCTTCAGTTGGAGATCACTCAGATCAAGTCCGCCATTGGCGGCAAGCAGAACCAGCGCGACACCCTTCGGTCCCTCGGCCTGAAGCGGATCGGACACACCGTTGTCCGCACCGCCGACGCCGTGACGGTTGGAATGCTCAACACGGTTCCGCACCTGGTAAAGGTAGAGGAGGCGAAGTAAATGGCAGAGAAAAAGATCGCCGCAGAGACTGCTGAGAAGCAGAACACACTGAAGGTTCACCACCTGCGTCCCGCCCCGGGTGCCAAGACCGCCAAGACCCGAGTTGGTCGTGGTGAAGGTTCCAAGGGCAAGACCGCTGGTCGCGGTACCAAGGGTACGAAGGCCCGCTACCAGATCAAGGCTGGCTTTGCCGGCGGCCAGTTGCCGCTGCACATGCGCCTGCCGAAGCTGCGCGGCTTCAAGAACCCGTTCCGGGTTGAGTTCCAGGTTGTAAACCTGGACAAGCTCAACGAGCTGTTCCCGGAAGGTGGCACCGTCACCGTGGAGAACCTGGTCGAAAAGGGTGCCGTTCGCAAGAACCAGCCCGTCAAGGTGCTTGGCACCGGCGACATCACCGTCAAGGTTGACGTCACCGTCCACGCATTCTCGGCCAGCGCCGCGGAAAAGATTGCAGCAGCAGGCGGAAGCACCACCGCTCTCTAGTAGACGGTGGGTGAACGCCCGTTGTGAACTCCCGGTGTGCAAGGCCCCCAGGGCCCTGCACGCCGGGAGTTTTTTCACATCCGCCGGCCGACTATTTCCGCCCGTTCGCCGCAATCGCGGGTTCGCGGATTGTTCGCATGGCCGATCCACCCGTTAGACTCGGTTGTTGGGATTATTGTCCCCCATCACACCACGCTTATAAACAACACAGGAGGACGCTTGCTTAGCGCATTTGGCCGGGCCTTTCGCACGCCTGACCTGCGACGCAAGTTGTTGTTCACGCTGGCAATCATCACAATCTTCCGCTTGGGTGCATTCATCCCCTCGCCTGGTGTGAACTACCAGAATGTCCAGCAATGCTTGCAGAGCGGTCAGAGCGCTGGCGGGCTTTATCAGCTCGTCAACCTGTTCAGCGGCGGTGCCTTGCTTCAGGTGTCCATCTTCGCGCTGGGCATCATGCCGTACATCACGGCCAGCATCATTGTGCAGTTGCTCCGGGTGGTCATTCCCCGGTTCCAGGAGCTGTACGAGGAGGGCGCCTCCGGGCAGTCCAAACTCACCCAGTACACGCGCTACCTCACCATTGCCCTGGGCCTGCTGAACGCCACGACGTTGGTGTCGCTTGCGCGTTCAGGCCAGCTGCTTCCGGGCTGTGCCTTGCCGATCATCCCGGATAACAGCATCATCACCACTATCCTGCTGATCATCACGCTGACCGCCGGTACCGGGCTCATCATGTGGATGGGCGAACTCGTCACCGAAAAGGGTGTGGGCAACGGCATGTCGCTGCTCATCTTCACCTCGATCTCGGCGCAGTTCCCCACCTCGCTCGGTGCCATCTGGAGCTCGCAGGGTCCGGGAACCTTCTTCCTGGTCCTGATCATCGGCCTGGTGACGGTTGCCCTGGTGGTTTTTGTAGAGCAGTCCCAGCGCCGAATCCCGGTGCAGTACGCCAAGCGGATGATCGGGCGCCGGACTGTCGGCGGCACCAGCACCTACATCCCCATCAAGGTGAACATGGCGGGCGTGATCCCCGTGATCTTCGCATCATCCATGCTCTATCTGCCGGGACTGATCTCACAGTTCAACCAGCCCAAAGCGGGCGAGGCTCTCGCACCGTGGGTTGAGTGGATTAATAACAACCTGACCCGAGGAGATCACCCGATCTATATGGCGCTGTACTTCGCCATGATCGTGTTCTTCACCTACTTCTACGTCGCGATCACCTTCAACCCTGAAGAGGTCTCCGACAACATGAAGAAGTACGGTGGTTTCATCCCGGGTATCCGTGCCGGAAAACCGACCGCGGATTACCTCCAGTACGTGCTCTCCCGGATCACGCTGCCCGGCGCCATGTACCTGGGCTTCGTGGCGCTGATTCCGCTGGTGGCATTGGTACTGATCAACGCGAACCAGAACTTCCCGTTCGGTGGCACCTCGATCCTGATCATGGTGGGCGTTGGCCTTGAAACCGTCAAGCAAATAGATGCGCAGCTACAGCAACGTCACTACGAAGGGCTTTTGCGATGACGAAAATGTTGATTATTGGACCCCCCGGTTCCGGAAAAGGTACGCAAGCGGAACGCATTTCCGAGCGCCTCGGCGTCGTGGCGATTTCCACCGGTGATATCTTCCGCGCCAATGTGAAGGGCGAAACTCCTCTTGGCATCGAAGCCAAGAAGTACATGGACGCCGGGGACTTCGTTCCGGACAGCGTCACCAACAAGATGGTCCGGGACCGCCTCAGCGAGTCGGATGTGGAAAACGGCTTCCTCCTGGACGGCTACCCGCGCACCACGGCGCAGGTGGACTACCTGGACGGTATCCTCGCGAACAGCGAAGAAAGGCTCGACGTCGTCCTGCAGCTCACGGCCGATGACGAGGAACTCGTCTCCCGCCTGTTGGGCCGTGCCAAGGAAACCGGCCGGAGCGACGACAACGAAGCCGTGATCCGCCACCGTCTGGACCTGTACCACGAGCAGACCGAGGCCGTTGTGGCCAAGTATGCCGAACGCGGCATCCTGACCCAGGTCGACGGCATCGGCGGCATCGACGAGGTCACCGACCGCGTGATGCAGGCTATCAAGGCAGCCCAGGCAGCCTAAGCCAGGCACACCAGCTTTTCGAGGCTCCTCCCGGCATCCGGGAGGAGCCTCAGCCATTGAGAGGACACACCATGGCCTTCGGCCAGCCCCGTATCGAATACAAGACCAACGCCCAGATGCGCATCATGCACGACGCCGGGCTGGTGCTGAGCCGCGCGCTCGACGCCGCTGTGGCGGCTGCCGCTCCCGGCGTCACCACCAAGCAGCTGGACGATGTTTTCGCCGCGGTGCTGAACGAGGCCGGCGCCAAGTCGAACTTCCTTGGGTACCACGGTTTCCCCGCCACCATCTGCACCTCGGTGAACGAGGAAGTGGTGCACGGCATCCCCGGCGGCAAGGTCCTCAACGATGGCGACATCATCTCGATCGACGGCGGCGCGATTGTTGACGGCTGGCACTCCGACTCTGCACGGACCGTCATCGTGGGCGAAGTTGACCCTGAAGACCAGCGGCTCTCCGATGTCACCCAGGCCGCGATGTGGCGCGGCATCGCCGCGCTGGCCACGGGCAGCCACGTGGGCGATATCGGCGCAGCCATCGACGACTACGTTGCGTCCGTGCCGGGCAAGCCGCTGGGCATCCTGGAGGACTACGTGGGCCACGGCATCGGCTCCGAAATGCACATGGCCCCTGATGTCCTGAACTACCGCACCAGCCACCGCGGTCCCAAGATCAAGCCCGGACTGTGCTTAGCCATCGAGCCCATGCTGGTCCGCGGCAGCATTGACACCGCCGTGCTGGAGGACGACTGGACCGTGGTGACCACCGACGGCAAGCGCTCGTGCCAATGGGAGCACTCGGTTGCGGTCCATGAAAAGGGGATCTGGGTACTCTCAGCCCCCGACGGCGGAGCGGAGCACCTGGTGCCTCTCGGCGTCGTGCCTGTTCCGATCCCGTAGGTCCTTCGACGCAGCTTTGCCGTCGACGCGCAAAATCCCTGCCGCTACCTGAAAACCGGTAGCGGCAGGGATTTTGCGTATCGCAGGGCACTTAGTGCATCGTCAGGCCTTGAGCTTCGGCTTAACGTCCTTGGTGTAGATTCCCTCGAGTGTGGCCTTCAGCTCGGTCATGGTGGCCTTTACGTCGCCTTCCTGGGTAAGGATCTTGGCGGCAGCCTTGGCCATCTCCTGATCGGCGCCTGGGAGGAACACGCGGGCGCGATCCTGCACCTTGGTTACGGCAAGTTGGTCCATGGCGGTCTTGATCTGGGGAGTTCTGGCCAGCACTGCCGTCATATCGGCGGAGGTGCGGGTCGGCATGTATCCGGTAGCGGCGGAGAATGCCGCCGTGTTTTCGGGCTCGGTCATGAACTTCAGGAACGTTCCCGCGGCGAGCTGTTCCTCCTTGCTGATACCGCTCGGGATGCCCAGGCCGGCGCCGCCTGTGGGGCAAACTCCGGTTTTCGCTTTGGGGCCGCCGGGAAGGAAACCTACGCCAACGTTGAAGGTGGCAGACTTCAGCACCCCGAGCAGGGAACCAGTCGAGGAGATGGTGGCGGAGGTCAGACCGGCCGAGAAATCGTCGGCGGCTTCCTTGGACGAGACCCCCGCCCAGGCGTGCTTATAGATGGAGTCCTGGGCCCACTGCAATGCTTCCACCGATTCGGCCGAATCACAGGTGATCTCCCAGTCCGTTGACCAGCCGCCGCCCCAGCCCCAAAGGTTGTTCTGCAGGGTCCAGCCTGCGTAGCCGGCCAGGGCGGGGTAGATGTAGGCATACTGTGCACCCGAGGCCGCTTTCAACTTCGGGGCCCACTCGCCAAATTCCTGCCACGTTGCGGGCGCCCGGTCCGGCAGGCCTGCGGCCGCAAAGTGGTCCTTGTTGTAGTAGAACAGCGGCGTAGAGCGCCCGTAGGGGAGCGCCCACTGCCTGTCGTCGTACTTGTAATCGTCCACGAGGGATTGTCGGAAATCGTCGACCTTGATGTCCAGCTCCTTGATCAGCCCGTCGACCGGAATGATGCTGCCGTTCGTGAAGTAGCGGAACCACCAGACATCGGACAGGACCACAACAGCGGGCAGCCCCGATTTGGCGGCCTGCGAGGTCTGGAACTTCTGCGCGATTTCCTCGTAGTTCGCACCGGCCGTGACCAGGTTTACTTTGATGTCCGGGTACTTCGCGTGGAATTTTTCGATGATGGATTTCTCGACGTCCTGGGACTTACCCGGGTGGTTGGACCAGAAATCGATCTTCGCGGCCGGCTTGACGCCGCTGAAATCAATGTCCGCCGCTTCGCTTGCTGCCGTGGTGCCGCCCGTGTCAGGGCCCCCGCAGGCGGAAAGCGCTGCCGCACTGGCGGTAACGCCGGCCAGGCCCAGGAAGTGCCGTCGGTCAAGATTCGTAGTCATGATGGTTCCTTTCGGTTGTTGCCTTAAAGGGATTTGCTGCTTCTGGTGGAAGAACGACGGCGGACGCGGGTCAGCCGGTAACGCTGCCTTGGGTGAGTCCGGCAACGATGTAGCGCTGCAGTGCTGCGAAGATCACCAGGATGGGTACGATGACCAGCACAGCGCCGGCCATGAGGATGCCCCAGCCGGAGGCGTTGCTTTCGGAGTTCTGCAGCAGCGTCAGGCCGACCGGCAGGGTCATGGTTTCCGGACGGTCCGTGATGATGAGCGGCCAGATGTATTCGTTCCATTCACTGACAACCGTCACCAGCGCCACTGTGGCAATGGAAGGAACCGAGACAGGGACCACGATCTGCCACAGGCGGCGCCAGTGACCTGCGCCGTCAATCTCGGCGGATTCCAGGATCGACGCTGGCAGGGTCAGGAAATGTTGCCGAAGGAGGAACGTTCCGAATGCGGTTCCCAGTCCTGGGAGGATGATGCCCCAGAGAGTATTTTTGCCGCCCATGCCGGCAATCAAAATGTAGTTGGGCAGGATGGATACCTGCGGCGGCACCATCAGGGCCACAAGAATCAGTATGAAGATGGCGTTTTTGAACGGGAAGCGGACAAACACCAGCGCATAAGCGGTCAGGATGGCCAGCAACACCTTGACGGTGGCGCCAACCACGGTCACGATCGTGCTGTTGATGAAGAACTGGGCGAACGGCACGGTGGTCATGGCGATGTTGTAGTTCTCCACGTTGACGCTGTCCGGAAGAATCTGCAGGTCCGTGGTGATGATTTCACCAGGCAGTTTGAGGGAACTCAGGATCATCCACAGCAGGGGCAGGAAAACCACCATCGTGGCAACAACGAGCGGAATGTACCCGCCGACGATTGTCTGGAGCAGGTTCCGGGCCGAGAACGGACGCTCCCGGGGCACGAATGCTTCAGGATGGACCAGCGGGGGAGCGCTCGGGTCGGGGTTGACCGGCGACAGGGAACTCATGAGTAGTGCACCTTTCGTTCCACGAAGCGGAGTTGGAGCAGGGTGACAACCAGCAGGATGGCAAACAGGATCACGGAAATCGAGGCGGAGTATCCGGCCCTATTGAAGGCCCCGAATGCCTGCAGGTAGGCCTCGTAGATCAGGGTGCTGGTGCCAGTCCCGAGCGGCGTCATTATCCGGATCAGGTCGAAGGCCTGAAGGGAGCTCAGCATGCTGGTGATCAGCAGGAAAAAAGTGGTGGGTGACAGCAGCGGGATCGACATACTGACGAAGCGCCTGAATCCGTTCGCCCCGTCGAGCGAGGCGGCTTCCATAACGTCCTGGGGCAGTGACTGCAGGCCGGCAAGGTACACCACGGCGCAGTATCCGAGGTTTTTCCAGATGTAGACGAGGATGACCATCACCAGGGAAAGCTGCGGGTCATTGATCCACTGCGGGCTCTGCTGTCCCAGACCGCGGAGGATCCAGGCCAGCACACCGTAGCCGGGATCGAAAATGAACAGCCAGACCAGGCCCACCCCCACGCCGGACAACACGTACGGGGCGAAAACAGCCGACCTTGCGAACGTTGTGCCGCGGACCTTGGAGTTCAGCGCCAGAGCTATGAGCAGGCCTAGGATCATGGAACCGCCCACTGTCACCAGGGTGAACACTGCCGTGGTGCCGAGCACTTTGGTAGCGTCGTTGCTGCTGAAGAAGGTGACGTAGTTGTCTAGTCCCACCACCGTTGCCGACGCCGAACCCAGGGTCCAGTCAAGGGTCGAGTAGTAGATATTGCTGATGAGCGGGCGGTAGGTAAACACGGCGATGAGTACGAGGTTTGGCAGTGCCAACGCCAGGAACACGAAGAAGTCCCGCCGGGCCCGGCCGGACCAGCGATTCGGGCGTCGCCGCGTTGGCGGGCCAAGAGGGCCCGGGGGCTCTGTGGAACGTGTGGAGGCGAGTTGACGCGTCATGAGGGTCTCCAACGGATCGGGGCCCGCACTAGGCGGGCCTTGCGGGCAGGGAATCTAGCCATACTTCACCACACGGTCGGTGAGCAGAATCCCGCATAAGCCCTCGCCAGAGGATTGTTGTTGGAGGCTTCATCGCCCATTAACTCCGTGTTTCCAGCAGTATTGCACAGTGTTTGTTTGACGCGCCGGAGCGACGGTTCGCGATGGAGCAGAATGGAGCCCATGGGAGCCATAACTGACGTGCCGGGGATTCGGGTAGGACACCAGCAGAAGTCCGGCGACGGCTGGCTGACAGGCGTAAGCGTGGTCCTCCCGCCGCCGGGGACAGTCGGTTCCGTGGACGTCCGCGGCGGGGCCCCGGGTACGCACGAGACTGACGCGCTGGACCCCACCACGCTGGTGTCCACCGTGGACGCTGTGGTCCTCACCGGCGGCAGTGCCTACGGGCTCGTCTCCGCCCACGGTGCGCAGAGCTGGTGCGAAGAGAACGGCCGGGGCTTCGCCGTCCCCGGGGGAGTGGTGCCGATCGTCCCTGCCGCCGCTATCTTCGACCTGGGCAGGGGCGGCGATTTCTCTGCGCGCCCGACGGCGGACATGGGCTACGCAGCAACTGTTGCGGCCGCTGCCGAAAAGGACGGGCACGACGTCGGACGCGGCAGTGTGGGCGCCGGCACCGGAGCTCTTATTGGCCGGGGACAGTTCAAGGGCGGAGTGGGTACCGCATCGGTCACGCTCGAGAACGGCGTGGTTGTGGGGGCGCTGGCCGTGGTGAACGCCCTTGGCTTTCCGGTGTCGGACGGGCGGCAGGAGCCGCAACCCTCCGCGCGCTCGGTCGTTCCTCCCCACGAGCCCCCTAACCTCGCAAGCTCGGCCAGGGAACCCGGCTCGCGTGGGCCCACCTTAGACGCGCCGACAGCGTTGAATACGACATTGGTGGTTGTTGCTACGAACGCTGTCCTGGACCCCGCCGAGTGCTACCGGACTGCTTCTGCTGCACATGCTGGGCTGGCTCGCGCGCTTAATCCTTCGCACACGTTGGCGGACGGGGATACTGTGTTCTGCCTCGCCACTGGCGACGTGGCGCTGGACCGCAGTACTGAAACTGCCCGTCAGGTGAGTCTCATTACCCTGCAGAGCGCGGCAGCCGACGTCGTACGCTTGGCGATCCTGGACGGGATTGTGTAACTCGGTATTTTTTGGTAACTGAGTACAGATGTAGTAACGTTGTTTGTTGGTTGTCTGCCCAGCTGTGCCCTGTTTGGGGCCGGAGGCGGTCACCGATCCAACAAAAACGTTCGTGGTCATGTCCGGTGCAATCCGGCAGGGCTGCGGCAACAACAGTTAGCGGAGGGTATGGCCAAGAAGGACGGGGTCATTGAGATCGAAGGCGTTGTGACTGAGGCGCTGCCTAACGCGATGTTTCGCGTTGAGCTGACCAACAAGCACATCGTACTCGCGCACATCTCAGGCAAGATGCGCCAGCACTACATCAGGATTCTCCCTGAGGACCGGGTAGTGGTGGAACTGAGCCCTTATGACCTCACTCGGGGTCGTATCGTCTACCGCTACAAGTAAATTCTGGGCGGCCTCAGCGTGAGCTGAAGGCTGCACCAGTTGACCAACTGCCACACGCAAAGGAACGCCATGAAGGTCAAGCCGAGCGTCAAGCAGATCTGCGAAAAGTGCAAAGTGATCCGCCGTAATGGCCGGGTCATGGTGATCTGCGAGAACCCGCGCCACAAGCAGCGCCAGGGCTAATTTCCCTTCCGAGGGAAATCCTGGGTTGCTAACCCACGCAAGTAAATAAAAGGCAGCACAAGCTGAACTGGGACGTATGAGCCCGGACAGCTAACCCCCGGTCGGAGGCTGGGGCCGCACAGAACGTGCGGGTGTACTGCCTACGACCTCCGGTTTATTCAAGGAGCACTGCCTCTATGGCTCGTCTCGCTGGCGTAGACATTCCCCGCGAAAAGCGGTTGGAAATTGCGCTTACTTACATCTACGGCGTGGGCAAGACCCGTGCACACGAAACCCTGGCTGCCACTGGCATCAGCGCTGACGTCCGCGTTAAGGACCTCACCGATACCCAGCTGGTGGAACTTCGTGACTACATTGAAGGCAACTACAAGGTTGAGGGTGACCTTCGCCGCGAAGTAGCAGCTGATATCCGCCGCAAGGTTGAAATCGGCAGCTACGAAGGTATTCGCCACCGTAAGGGCCTGCCAGTGCGCGGACAGCGTACGAAGACGAACGCACGTACCCGTAAGGGTCCGAAGCGCACCGTTGCAGGCAAGAAGAAGGCACGTTAAATCCCTCGGGATTGACTCGTCTTCCCCCAATAACTTTCTGTAGGAGAAAAAATGCCCCCGAAGACTCGTGGCGCGGTTCGCAAGCCGCGTAAGAAGGACAAAAAGAATATCGCGCTGGGCCAGGCGCACATCAAGAGCACTTTTAACAACACCATCGTGTCCATCACGGACCCGAATGGCGCTGTTATCTCTTGGGCTTCCTCAGGTGAGGTTGGCTTCAAGGGCTCACGCAAGTCCACCCCGTTCGCAGCCCAGATGGCTGCCGAAGCTGCTGCCAAGCGTGCGCAGGAGCACGGCATGCGCAAGGTTGACGTTTTCGTCAAGGGACCCGGTTCAGGCCGCGAAACCGCAATCCGATCGCTGCAGGCCGCTGGCCTGGAGGTTGGCTCCATCCAGGACGTCACCCCCGCAGCGCACAACGGCTGCCGTCCGCCGAAGCGCCGCCGCGTCTAAGGCTTTTCCAGCAGCTTGAGCTTGCCCGGACCGTCAATGGTCCGGGCAAGCCCAGCCGCGTTAAGTCTTCAGACCAAATTTCCACCACCTGTGTTGCGTCATATAGCGGATGCTCGCCGAAAGGAAACCTAAGTGCTCATTGCACAGCGCCCCACCCTCTCCGAAGAGGTCGTCTCCGATAACCGCTCGCGTTTCATCATTGAACCGCTGGAACCGGGCTTCGGCTACACCCTAGGAAACTCCCTCCGCCGTACCCTGCTCTCCTCCATCCCCGGTGCCGCTGTAACCAGCATCCGGATCGATGGCGTGCTGCACGAGTTCACCACGGTTCCGGGTGTCAAGGAAGATGTCACTGAGATCATCCTGAACATCAAGAGCCTCTCGGTTTCCTCCGAGCACGACGAGCCGGTTGTGGCTTACCTGCGCAAGCAGGGCCCCGGAGTCGTCACCGCCGCGGACATCGCTCCGCCGGCCGGCGTCGAATTCCACAACCCGGATCTGCACATTGCCACGCTGAACTCGAAGGGCAAGTTCGAACTCGAACTGACCATCGAGCGCGGCCGCGGCTACGTTTCGGCAGCTCAGAACAAGTCCGGCGACTCCGAGATCGGCCGTATCCCGGTCGACTCGATCTACTCGCCGGTCCTGAAGGTTACTTTCCGCGTGGAAGCAACCCGTGTTGAGCAGCGCACCGACTTCGACAAGCTCATTGTCGACGTCGAGACCAAGCAGGCCATCGCCCCGCGCGATGCTGTTGCTTCCGCAGGTACCACCCTGGTGGAACTCTTCGGTCTGGCCCGCGAGCTGAACACCGCAGCTGAAGGTATCGAGATTGGTCCCTCGCCGACGGATGCTGCCCTGGCAGCAGACATGGCACTGCCGATCGAGGATCTGGACCTCACCGTCCGTTCCTACAACTGCCTCAAGCGTGAGGGCATCCACACCGTGGGTGAACTTGTTGCACGCTCCGAGGCTGACCTCATGGACATCCGTAACTTCGGTGCGAAGTCCATTGACGAGGTCAAGGCAAAGCTGGTTGAACTGGGCCTGTCCCTCAAGGACTCGCCTCCCGGTTTTGACCTCGCAGCACGCGCCGCAGCAATTGAAGAGGACGACGCCG
Organism: Pseudarthrobacter sp. AL07; assembly: GCF_029960665.1. Lineage (GTDB taxonomy): Bacteria > Actinomycetota > Actinomycetes > Actinomycetales > Micrococcaceae > Arthrobacter. Next base: position 136,278 of record NZ_JASBRB010000003.1, on the reverse strand, counting down.
CTTTCGGCGACGACGAACTCTAACAAACAGATCTTGGCCGGCTGGCTGGATGCACCACGGTGTGCGCAGCCCACTGGCTTCCATATGAGGAGAAACTATTATGCCTACCCCCGCTAAGGGTCCGCGCCTCGGAGGCGGAGCGGCTCACGAGCGTCTTATGCTCGCGAACCTGTCCGCCGCACTGTTCGAGCACAAGCGGATCACCACCACGGTGACCAAGGCCAAGCGACTGAAGCCGTACGCCGAGCGCCTGGTGACTTTCGCCAAGCGTGGCGACCTGGCTTCCCGCCGCCGTGTACTCGGCCTGATCAGCAACAAGGGCATCGTCCACGAGCTGTTCACCGACATTGCACAGGCAGTGGAGAACCGCAACGGCGGCTACACCCGCATCACCAAGATCGGCAACCGTAAGGGCGACAACGCTCCCATGGCTGTCATCGAACTGGTTCTCGAGCCGGTTTCCGCCAAGCAGGCCGTTGTGGCCGAGGCTACCCAGGCTGCTGCCAAGGCTGCTCCGGTTGCTGAAGAAGCTCCGGTTGTTGAGACCGAAGCCGCCGAGACCGAAGCTGCTGAAGCCAAGTACGCCGGCTCCAAGCCTGCTACGGCTGACAACGTTGCCCCTGAGGGCTTCGAGGTCAAGGGCAACGAGGACTCCATGAAGTACCACGTTCCCGGCTCACGCTGGTACGACGCCACGGTTGCTGAAGTCTGGTTCGACTCTGCTGAGTCCGCCGCAGCCGCAGGTTTCGTGCCTGCCGGTGGCGACGCTGCACAGGCCGTCGAAGCTGAGTAATCAGGCTCTGACGCTCCAGTAGACTTATGTCTATGAACGACCAAAAACCCGCTGCCCCCGTTTTGGGGGGCGGCGGGTTTTTGCGTGTCCGGTTTGATTTATCGTACGACGGCGGCCCCTTCAACGGGTGGGCAGTGCAGCCGGGATTGCGGACAGTCCAAGGCATCCTGGAAGAGGCCCTGGCGTTGTTGATCCGCCGGCCCATCCGGGTCACCGTGGCGGGACGTACGGACGCCGGTGTGCACGCCCGCGGCCAGGTGGTCCACCTGGACCTGACCGAGGCCGAGTGGCTGAAACTGCCGCGCGGGCACGAACTGGATCCCGCCGTCGCATTCCTTCGGCGGATTCGCGGCGCCCTCAGCAGGGGGTTGGGGGACCTGAGCGGGGCTATCGAGGTCCACCTGGTGTCCCTGGCGCCCGTGGGGTTCGATGCCAGGTTCTCTGCACTCTGGCGGCGCTACAGCTACCGCATCGCGGACGGACCTGCCCTGTGGGATCCGCTTGAACGGTACTTCACGCTCTGGCACCAAAGCCCGCTGGACGTGGACCTGCTGAACGCGGGAGCCATGCAGCTGCTGGGGCTGCAGAACTTCCTGTCCTACTGCAAGCCGCGGGAGGGTGCCACCACCGTCCGTGAGCTGCAGCGCTTCGAGTTCCACCGCAGTGAAGACGGCGTCATTGTGGCCACCGTCCAGGCAGACGCGTTCTGCCACAACATGGTGCGCTCCCTGGTTGGCTCAGCCCTTTTCGTGGGCGAGGGCATCGAGGAGCCGGACTGGCTGCATGAGCGGCTGCTGGCCAAAAAGCGGGATGCCAAGTCCGTCCTGGCTGCACCGCACCCGCTGGTCCTCGAGGAAGTGGCTTACCCGTCCGACGACGAGATGCTGGCGAGGGCTGAGCTGACCCGGGCCGTGCGGCAGCACTGACCCGTTCTCCGGCTAAGAGTTCCGGTCAGCCGGGGAGGCGGGGTGTGCCGCCGCAAGGTCCAGCCCATCAGAAACATTCTCTGCCGGGGCTGTGATGGCCGCCCCCGCCCGGTAGCGGTAGGTGGTGCTTTCGTCCTGCACAATGAACGTTTCCACTCCGCTGCGGGTCCAATGCAGGACCAGGAGTCCATAGCGTTCCGCGAGTTTTGCGAGTGTGGCGAAGCTGGTCACATCGATGACCGGACGGCCCTGGGGTGCGGTCATGGGATGTACCCGGACCAAAAGCGATGAGTAGCGGCGGCGGATGCCGGTGGCTTCGTCCACCGGGGTGCTCCTGCGGGCCATGATGACCACCACGAGGGCTGCAATGAGGGCCGTCAGCAGCAGCACGGCGGAGAGGCCCCGGGCAGTCGCTGCGCTGATGTTCCAGCCGTTGAAGCCCAGTGTCCGTGGTGCCATGACTGTCTGCTGGGTGGTGGCGCTGTCGGTGACGCTGAGGGCCTGCTCGCCCCCGGTCAGTGAGAGCTGGAGGGGCGTCATGCTGAGCTGCAGCTTCGGTTTGAATTCCGCGCCTGTTTCGGTGGTCACCTGCGGGACAACTGCTATGGCGACAGGAGCGGCGCTGAGACCGGTGACGGCGGCGGCGGCGTCTGCCTTCGCCTGGAATGATTTAAGGTCCAGGGTCACTGTGCCTTCGTAGCTGTCGCCGGTGACGGGCTGGGGTCCTGCCAGCGGGACGGTGGAGCGCCAGCCGCTGGGTGAGGTGAGTTCGGCAGCGACTTCAACCGTGCCGGGATCGCCTTCGTAGGCGAAGTCCACCTCCACGGTGTTGGCAAGTTTGCGGAACACCGGGTCCGGCGAGCTCACAGTCGTGCCGTCGTAGGCAGCGCTCTGGCCGACGTCGGCCGCGTAGGAGAATGTCATGCTGGTGCCGTTTTTGACCTCGGCTGATGAGGATTGTTCCAGGGGACCTGCCCAGGCGAGGGCCGCTAGGGATGCCCCCAGGATGCCGACGACGGCGGTCCCGGCGGCAGCGAGCCGCAGTGGGCCCGGGAGGTTACCCATCGGGAGACTGGCGCCTGAGGGGAGCTTGGCGGGGCGATCGCTGATATGGCGGGACACGGTGGTTCTCCTGTTTCTGCGTCTGTTCCTGGACGTGGCGGCGGATCCGCCGCCGGCGATGAGCGCAAAGGCGATGGCGCCGAGTACGGGAGGGCTGGTAAGAATCTTTAGCCAGGTCCCGGCATGGGGAATGTGAAGAACCGCCCGTCCCACGAGGTCTTCGACGCCTGGCCGCATGGGATCTACGGATTCGTTGTTGTCGCCCTTGAAGGTAAAGGACTTGGAATCCCCGCCAATGATCCGGTGAAGGGCCACGTCGTATTCATTCGAAAGTTTGTACGCAGCGATGTCGCCAACCGAGTAGGATCGGGCTTTGGAAACAATTACGAGATCGCCTTCGTAGTAAGCAGGCTGCATGCTGACGCCCTCGGTGACGACGACCGCCAGCTGGCCGCTGGCCAGGGCTGTTCCGACCAATGCAAGCAGCCCGGCAGCCAGTGTGAGGAACACTGCTGACAAGCTTCGGGCCAGTCGATTGGTCATGAATGCTGCCTGTTCACTAGAGGTGAAGGAACGGCCCGTCATCAAGCTGACGGGCCGTTCCCGGTGGTGCTACTAGCTGACGGTGACTGCGAGGCTGGAGAGCCCCGTGTAACCGGTCTCGGTAACTCCAGTCGTTGCCGGGTCCTCGACGAAGGTGCAGTCGGATACGTTGGCCGTCGTGGCTCCGATGACTCCACAGCTGAAGGTGCCACCCGTACCGCCCGACGGTGCTGCCGCCACGGCCTTGCCTGCTGCGTCCGCGGCAAAGGTCAGAGTGATGGTGTTTACCTGGTTCTTGGTGGTGGTATCAAAGAAGCCGTAGCCCACGGTCGTCAGGGTTGCGCCCGAAACGGCCTGGCTGACAGTACCGCCGACGAACTGGGCAGAAGCTGCGGTGCCGGACGTGGTGACACCCGTGCCGGTGAAAGCGGAGCCGGCGGCAACAGCGAGGCCGGCGACGGACAGGGCGGTGATGATCTTTGCGGATTTGCGCATGATGATGTTTCTCTTTCAGTTTAGGGTGGCCCGGCTGACCCTGAGTGGCCCCGTGGCTTTGCGTCCCAGGTTTGCACCGGGTTTGCCTTTATCAGTGAACCGATTTGAAGAAGAACTTTGCGGTTTGTCTTGCACCGATAAAACGAAGGTAGCAAGGGAAAAAGCTCAAATTCGAAAGTTTGGATGGTCCTGCGGGAAGCCTTGGCCACCTCTCTCCATTCGGTGGAGATATCGCGGTAAACCTGCGACTGAAGCGAAAACCTGCGCTAAAAGGATGGGGAATAGCCCTCCGCCGGCAATGTGAGAGTAAACGTGCTGCCCATTCCTGGTTTGCTGTCACAGGAGATTTTCCCGCCGTGGCGTTCCAAGATGGTCTTGGTGATGGCAAGGCCCAGCCCGGCTCCGGGGATGGCTGCGTCTCGGGCAGACTCGGCGCGGAAGAACCGGCTGAAGACCTTGGCCGCGTCCTCCGGTGCCATGCCCATCCCGGTGTCCTGAATAACCAGCTTGACCCAGTCTTCGGTGCCGGCCGCGCTGATGGTCACGGTGCCGCCGTCGGGGGAGTACTTGATGGCGTTCGACACGAGATTGTCCAGTGCCTGGCCGATCCGGAGCGGGTCGGCGTAGGCCCAGAGCGGGGAGGGCACGTCGGCCACCAGCGCCACATCTGCTCGCTCCGCCTGCGCCTGCGCCGAGCCGATGCTGGTCTCCACCAGGCCGGAAATGTCGGTGCGCTTCGGGTGGACGTTCAGCGCCGCGGAGGCCTCGAGCGTCAGATCCGAGACCAGGGCAAGCAGCCGTTCGGAGTTGCGCTGTACCACGCCGAGGCGGCGGACCGTGAGGGCAGGCATTCCGTCGCTGTCCTCGAGTACGAGGTCAATGTTGCCCAGGATGGAATTGAGTGGGGACCTGAACTCGTGGGAGACATTCGCGACCAGTTCCTCGTTCGCGGCCATGGCTTCGACCAGCCCCGTGACGTCGTTGTAGACCACCACCGCTCCGGTGAGGCGGCCGGCGTCGTCCATTAACGGCCTGGCGGCGGTGGACACCGCGCGCTGCTGCGGGGCATCGCCGATCCAGACAAGATAGTCCGCAAATGATTCACCCTCGATGGCGCGCCGGAGGGGACGCTTGTCCGGCGGGAGGGGAGTCACTTTGTCTTGGGCGAAGACCCGCTGTTGGCTATGGTCGGCAGGCACGACGCCGGCGGGTGTGGCGGTCTGCTGCCAACGCCTCATCATGTTGTTGGCCAGCAGTTGGTTACCGATCGAATCGACGGCAATAATGCCGACGTCGGTGGCATCCAGGATGGTCACCAGGAGCTTCTCGCGTTCCCGGCTCGCGGCGAGAAGCTCCCGCAGCTCCTGGCCCATGGCTTGTAGCTCGCGGTGCTGGACGCGCATATTGACGCTGGCGAAGCGGATTGCGAGAGAAACAGCAAGCATCACCAGCGGGAAAAGAACGAGGACCGTGACGTCCGCAGCCGTGAGGTTGGGCAACTTCGGGGCTGTTGATGGAACCATGATCAGGAGCGGACCCACAGCGCTCAGTACAACGCTGGTCCGGACCAGCATCCCGGAAGCGGCCAGCCAGATCACCGGAAACACCACCAGGATTGCCAGTCCCGGCAGGAGCGGCGCGGCGCCGTTGCGCAGCAGTCCTACGGCGAGAAGGTCCAGCACCGGAATGATTAGGTAGGCGCTTTGGCGCAGGCGCTCCCAGGGAGTCAGGAAACATGCCAGGAAGAGGGCGGCGTGCAGTGCCAGTCCGGCCAGGTAGAGGGGGCTGGACAGCAGCGATGGCCAGCCGAAGGGTGTCATCACGCCAAGGACGGTAACAATCAGGGATAGCGGAAGCTGGCACAAGGCCACTTGGGTGCGGGGGCCCAGGTTCTTGAACTTTAGGGCCACTCCCCGAGGTGATGGACGTACAGCCATACGGGATCTCCAACTTTCTTGACGGCCCCCAATTCCAATTCCGTCCCCAACCAATTCACGCGCCCAAATGCTCATCAGGTGAAGCACTACACCCTCTGAATCCTAATGCGTATGTGCTGTCATGATAATTGACTTTTCAGAATGAAACGTGAAGAGGAGTGTCATCCGCCGTTCATACTTGTACCGTAGAGAGAGTTGGAGTGGAAGAGAAAATTGGCGCTGGGCTAATGAGCTCTCTTCCACCTGGCAACGGGGACAGTAATGGATGATCTTGGGGTAGCAGTAGTAATCGAAGACGACGTGGATGTGAGAAACCTTCTCGAAGGTGTCCTGTCCCAGGCGGGTTTCGAGGTCCACACCGCTGCGGACGGAAGGGAAGGCGTTGAAGTAGTGCGCCACCGGCAGGCCAATGTGGTGACGCTTGATATCGGCCTTCCGGACATCGACGGGCTCGAGGTGCTGAGGCGGATCCGCGGTTTCAGTAACGCCTACGTGGTGATGCTGACAGGCCGGACAGACGAGCCGGACCTGCTGTCCGCGTTGAACGCCGGGGCAGATGATTACATTGCCAAGCCTTTCCGGCCGCGTGAGCTCCGCGCAAGGGTTGCTGCGATGCTGCGTAGACCCCGGCCTGACATCGGTCTCGAACAGCCAGCGCCTGCCGCGTGGCCGGCACCGCCGGCTGAACCAGCGCAGCTGGCTGAGACCGGTGTGTTACGCCACAACGGACTCGCATTGAATCCTCGGACCCGCACAGTCCATATGGACGGCGAAAACCTGGGTCTCACCCGCAGTGAGTTTGACCTGCTCCACACGCTGTTGAAGGGATCGGGTGCGGTTTGTACCAGATCCCACCTGGTACGTGCTGTCCGAGGGGACCTCTACGAAGCAGATGCCTATATCAGTGACGCCGACGAGCGGGCTGTGGAGGTCCACATCGGAAACCTTCGCCGCAAGCTGCAGGAAGACCCACAGTCTCCACGGTGGCTACAGACTGTCCGCGGAGTGGGGTACCGGTTGGCGCCGAAGCGGGCCGACCAGCAGATTTAATGGATGTTGGCGGCGGGCCACTAATCGTTCTTGAGGATGTAGCTGGACTGGAGTTCTGAAACCGTCTGGTTGCCGTCTTCGGCAACGCGCTTCATGATGATCTCTCCCTGGCCAAAGTTGCCTTGGCGGATAACACCTTCCAGGAGTTCGGCGAGGCGTGCCAGCCGCAGTCCGCCCACCATGGCTGAAGTGATCTTCAGACTGATGACCGCGTCCAGTGCGGCGTCCATGTCCTGGTTCTGCACGGCCGCTGCCAGTTTTGCACACCGTTGGTCCCACATCGCCGCGTAATCGCGTGCGAAGCGGAGCGCAAGCTCCGATCCGTCCAGCTCTTCCTCCAGTTCGGCGAGGACGCCTGTGTCAACGAGAGGCAAGGTCTCGGGTGTTTCGTGAGTCACCGCAAGGCCGGTGGCAGACCCGGGACCGGCCAGCGTGGCGTCCGGCGGGACACCCTTGCTGGTGGGGCCCGGATCTGAAATGTACATGTTTCAAGGCTACTTCCTGATTTCTCGATGGGGCCTGACTTAAGCCGATCCTGTGGAAACCTTGCGGGTGCTTGAGGAACGGGGTGTCGCAGCTGAATTACTGGCCGCTGAACGTGACAACCGTGTTGATAACAGCAGGACCGAGAATTGCAATGAAGAGCACGGGAAAGATAAAGAAGAGCAGAGGGAAAAGGATCATCACGGGGAGTTTCATGGCCTTTTCCTCGGCGCGCTGACGGCGTTTGACGCGCATGACCTTGGCCTGGATCCGCAGCACCCGGCTGATGGCGATGCCGTACGTATCGGCCTGCACCACCGCCTGGACGAAGCTTCGCAGTTCCGGGATGCTGGTCCGCTCCGCGAGCGCCTGGTAGGACTCACGGCGGCTGCGGCCCACCTGCATGTCCTGCAGCGTGCGGACCAGCTCTTCGGCCAGCGGGCCCTTGCCGTTTTCGCCGGCCCGGGCCATCGCCCCTTCGAAGCCAAGGCCCGCCTCCACAGAGATCAGCATCTGGTCCAGGGTGTTGGCCAGTTCCAGCTGCATGGCCTTCTGCCGCTCCAGGCCTTTGCTGTACAGCATCAGGTCCGGGATGAAGTAGCCGAGGAACAGCAGGAAGATCCCGGCGAGCTTCATGACGGGCGTGGTGCCGACGGCGCTCAGGTAGAGGCCTAGGGATGCGCCCGCTACGCCGAGGGCGATCTTGGCGCCGAGGACCTTTTCCAGTGGCATCGATACCGGCCTGCCGGCAAGTGACAGTAGGCGGTCGAGCTTGCGGACATAGGCAGGGGGAGTCAGGCGATAACCGATCCCGGCCACAATGCCGGCATCCTTCTTCTCGACCGTCTCAGGAGCTCGGTGGCCTCGGGTAAGGATGGCTACGGTGGCGGTCCGAGCCTTCCTGTCAACGGAGAGGATGGACCAGGTCAGGTAACCGATGGGTACGGAAACCAGCAGGAGCGAGGAAAGAATCAGCGGGCTCATCGTTGCCTCAGAACTTCAGATCAATGATCTTGCGCATCCACAGGCTGCCGATCGTCATGAGCACTACGGACGCACCGATCATGGCCCAGCCGAGCGGGTGCGTGAACATCGAATTCATGTAGCCCGGGTTGACTGTCATGAGCATCAGCACAATGCCGAAGGGCATCGCAATGAGAATGTAGGCCGAGAACTTCCCTTCGGCGGCGAGCGACTTGATGTGCCCCTTAATCTCGCTGCGCTCGCGGATGGTTTCGTTCACCTGATCCAGGACCTCCGCCAGGTTGCCGCCTACCTCGCGGTTGATCTGGATGGCCTGCGCGATCCACACGAAATCCTCGTTTCGCATGCGTTCGGAAGTGTCAGTGAGGGACGCCAGCAGATCGCGGCCCAGACTGGTCTCGGTGACGACGCGGCGCATCTCTTCTGACGTTGGGCTTTGTGACTCGGTCGCCGCGGCGTCGATGGCGCGCAGTATGCTGTGTCCTGCGCGAAGCCCGCCGGAAAGCAGTTGCAGGGTGTCACCAAGCTGGGTGTCAAACTTAGCCCGCCGTTTCCCGGCCAGGAATCCAAGTACAAGGTGCCCTGCGAACGGCGCCAGGATAACCAGCAGGACGGAGATGACTGGTAGGCCGATCACCATTCCCACGAGTGCTCCCACAATGGCACCGGCAATGACCAGCACCATGTACTCAGTCTGGCTCAGCCGGAGCCCTGCATTTTCCAGAGCCTCGCGGTTGTAGAGCCGGACGTTCCTGCTTCCAAGGAACCGGCCCAGGCCTCCCACCGTCGCGTCAGCTAGCCGGGTAAGGTTCGACGGCGGATCCGCCTGAAAGGGCCGGCGCCTGTCTACGGCGATCTCGGGGGTATGCGGCAGCACCAGCGCCACACCCACCATGATGGGGGCGAGGAAAAGGAGGGCTGCTCCAATGATGATCAACATGCGGTCCTAAGCCTTTCCGTTGCCGGCTGGGTTCGCGCCAGCCGGGCCCGTCGGAGTGGCGAACACCGACGGCGACACGTGGATTCCGAGGTCCTCAAAACGGTCGATAAAGCGCGGCCGAATGCCAGTTGCCACGGGCTTGCCCAGGAAGCGCCCGTGCTGGTCAACACCGGCGGAATAGTCGAACACAAACGCATCCTGAAGGGTCACAATGTCCCCTTCCATGCCCTGCACCTCAGTCACGTGAGTGATGCGGCGCGAGCCATCGCGCAAGCGCGAGATCTGGACAATGAGGTTCACGGCGGAAGCGATCTGCTCGCGGATGGCGCGCAGCGGCAGATCCATGCCCGCCATGAGGACAAGAGTCTCTAGGCGTGCGACGGCGTCGCGGGGCGAGTTGGAGTGCACAGTGGAAAGTGATCCGTCGTGGCCAGTGTTCATCGCCTGCAGCATGTCCAGGGATTCGCCGCCACGGACCTCGCCCACCACAATGCGGTCAGGGCGCATACGCAGGGAGTTCCGGAGGAGCTCGCGGATGGTCACTTCGCCTTTACCCTCAGTATTGGGCGGGCGGCTTTCCAACCGGACCACATGGTCCTGCTGGATCTGGAGTTCCACGGCGTCCTCGATTGTCACAATCCTCTCGTTTGCCGGGAGGAATGAGGACAGCACGTTCAGGAGCGTTGTTTTGCCGGTGCCCGTTCCGCCGGACACGATGATGTTGAGCTTGGCTTTGACGCACGCGTTCAGCAGTTCTGCCATCTCGGGAGTGAGTGTGCCGAAATCGATGAGGTTGCGGACGGTGAGGGGTACCTTGCTGAACTTACGGATGGTTAACGATGAGCCGCCAACCGCCAGGGGAGGGATCACCGCATTGACACGGGAGCCGTCTTCCAGCCGGGCATCCACCAGGGGAGAGGACTCATCAATGCGCCGGCCCACCTTGGACACGATGCGTTCGATGACCTTGCGCAGGTGCTCCTCGGAGCTGAACCGGGAATCCGCCAGGGTGAGGTGCCCTTTACGCTCCACGTAGATCTGGTCCATCCGGTTGACCATGATTTCGGTAACAGCGGGATCATCCAGCAGCCGCTGAAGCGGGCCGAAGCCAAGAACATCATCGGCTACGTCCTGGACTAACCGTGTTCGCTCTTCAGCGGAGAGCGGCACCTGCTCTGCGTCGATGATCCGCGTGAGCTCATCGCGGGCAGAGGATTTCAGCTCATGCTCCGTGATGGCGGAGTCGTTGAACCGGGCGCCCATGTGTTCAAACAGTGCCGTCGCTGCCCGTTCCTTCAGGGCCGCGAAAACATCGACGGGCTTCTGGGGTTTTGGCTTTGTCTCCTCGGGCTGTGTGTGCGGGGGGACGACAACGGCGGCAGGCGGTGCCGGCGTCGTCCGTTTTTGCGGGGTCTGGTCCGACCACTGCACGCGCTGGGACTGTACCTCCGGCCGCGGGATATCGAGGGTAGGAGCTGAGGCCTTCACGGAAGAAGACTGGGCAGTTGGCCGGGACTTGGCCTGGGCGGCGGTGATGCGCTCTGAAAGTTTCATTAGACAACTACCCTTCGGTGCAGTTTGCGCTGGGATTTTGCCCGCCACGCAGGATTGAAGCGCTCCACGAGTTGGTTGAGCCCTTTGATCGCAGGGTCCTTCACCGGCTCCTGGAGTACCGGGATTCCGCGGTTTGTGGAGAGGGCCACCGCCCTGGAGCGCGGGATGCTCACATCAATCGGCGCCCCGATAGTCGATTCGAGGTCCTGGACGGTAAGGCCATTCTTGGAGTCAGCCATGTTCAACACCACGTGACGGGTCTCGGGAACGATGTCCAGCTGGCGCAGGACCTCAAGGCCTGAACGCAGGCCCCGCACGCTGGGGATGTCCATGCCGCTTACCCAGACCACATCGGTGCACTTTTCCATGGCCGCCAGCCCAATCTCGGGCAGCCCTGGCGCGGTATCCACCACGACATACTGGAACTGCTCTGACAGCTGTTCGATCAGCCGGGTGATTTGGTCGGAGGTGATCTCGTCCGCATCGACGGGCGTGGGGGGAGCGCAAAGGGCATAGATGCTGCCTGGATGCACCGTGAGGAAGGCCTTGAGGACCAGGGAGTCCTGGCTGGCGGCGGGGGAGACCGCGTCCGTGACAGTGTGCTCAGGGTCCAGGTAGAGCCCTGAAGCGACGTCACCGAACTGGAGGTCGAGGTCCACGATGACGACGCTCATGGGGGCGATTTTCCCCAGTCCGATGGCGATGTTGGTGGCGATGGTGGTTTTGCCTACGCCGCCCTTGGGCGAGAAGACGCCGATGACCAGGCCCTTGTTGCTCTCAGCGACCTGCTGGGGTGCGAGGGTGCGGTGGCGGCTGGCGTAGGACTGGCTGGCGCGCTCCAAGAGGACACGCAGCTGGGCGGCGTCCGAATCGGGGGCGGCGATGTCGGTGATGCCTGCCCGCATGGCATGCAGGAGGAATTCGGGTTCGGGTTCGGCGACCACAATCACGGCGAGCTCCGGGAAGCTGACGTTCAGGACAGTAGCGAAACGTAGTGCCTCGTCCAAAGGAACCTCGGGTCCCAGGATCAGGACCTCCGGCTGCTCCTGGTCCAGGCTCGCGAAGAGCTGGTGCGGGTCAGGGGGGAGCGAACTCGTGGCGAAGGTTTGCACGCCGCCGTGTAGGCCGCCAGCCACCGCTTCGCGGATACGGGAGTCGAAGTCGACGTCGGGTGTGATGAGGACGAAGCGGCTCATTTGTAGAGGTCCGACTTCAGCATGATGCGCGGCCCGGTGTCGGTGGCATCAAGGGGTTCCCTGCTGAGCCAAATGGAAGCGTACTCGGCGGCGAAGACGATCTTGTTGGCGTTGATGTCGTCAACCGCAACTGTGACCATCAGCAGTCCGGTGGGTAGGTTCACGTCACGGGGATCGGGCTGCGCTTCACCGGTCGCCGTGGGCGCCGGCTTGGCGGCCGCTCCTTCCGGCGCTCGCTGGACGGCGGTCACAAGAGCCTTGTGGATCGAGAGCTGGACGGTTTCCTTATCGGACTTCGCCTCAACGCCACCACTGGGCATCGAGATGAAGATGCCAACATGGTCGCCGGGCGTCACGCGGCCGCCGACGACGCGCTGCGGCTCCAGCTGGAAGGAGACTTCCTGCAGGCCTGCCGGCACCGGCACAGAGCCGGAAGACTTCAGCTCCTCCGGGGAGACAAGGCGTTCGGCCAGCAACTGCTCGCCGGGGACCAGGTCTGCGGCAGTTACTTTTCCAGCCGCTCCGTCCAGGGTGTTCAGGGCGGTTTTTGCGACGGCGGTGCCCGGCAGTTGCTGGAGGGTGACTGCCGCCTTTAGCGTATCTGCCGAAGAGCCAGCCGGCACGGCCTTGGTGACCACCAGGACGCCTACAGGATCAAGGTTCCGAACGGCCCGCTGGTCCGCGCCCTGGGCGTAGGTGACAACGATCACCGCCCCGACGATGGCCAGCAGGACCGCTATCACTCCTGCCAACAAACGTGATTTCACTGACTGCTCCTGGTTTTTTGAAAAATCATGGTGCTATTCGGTCTAACTGCTAAGCGCGACAACGGTCGCGCCGTCGGGGTTTACTGGCCCCAAGGTATAGCCGTTTGCCAGGGAAACGTATTTGACGAATGTGCCGATGATTCCGCGGCATGGTTCCCGGCATTCTAGACCTGCCGGTACGTCCGGTGTTCTGTTGCGGAAGGTGTAGGGAAGTCCTGTATTGCCAACCTTCCACCCGGCAACCTTGAACGCGGCGAACGTTGTCAGTCCGTAGACAGCGCCGGTTCCGGTTCCGGTGACGGCATTAAAGATGGGCAGCAACACGATTACGTCTTTGCCTGCATTCATGTCTGCCGCCCAGCCATTTAGCGTGGCCTCGCAATTTGGCGGCGCATTGTTACCGGTATCTCCACCGGCCGTGCTCGTTGCGATGTCGATGAACGCCCCGCACTGTCCCGCATCCTGTTTAAGGCCGCCGAAGCCGCCCTCCACCGCGGCGCCCGACGGACCGTAATTGCAGTCGGCGTTCGCGTTTTTCCCGTGCAGTTGGAGGAGCTGCATAACATCCGTGTTGCCGCGCACCTGGCAGATGGAAACTGTGATGGGAAACGGCGTGGTGCCCTTCACCGGGCTACCCCATTTGACGGTTGCCGGGGCGTTGACCTCGGTGGTCTTGAGGCCGAAGACGTGGGCGAAGAACAGGGATACTTGGTTGGGTGTGTGCCCTGCTTCTTGGGAGCCGACCGTGACCGTGACGGTGCGGGCGGTCTTGTCCAGCGCCACGGACTTGATGTTGCTGAGACCGTCATTGGCGTTGCTATTGGCAAGACTCGGCGCCAGGGAGGACGTGGACACGCAGTCCGGATCTGTGGCGCTCTTGGCACACTTTTGTGCGATGGCAAGTGCTGCGGCGTCGGCTCCGTTCCGCAACTGCGTGCGTTCCGAGTAGAGCATGCTCACGTCCACAGCCATTGCTCCGAAGCCCAGAAACGCGACCAGCATCAGGGCGACGATTACACTAACGGCGCCGCGCTCGCCGTCGTGCTTTCTGCGTGTCAGCCGCCGCATAACATGGCCCCTTTGCCCGTCATGGCGAACGGGCCTGCAATGCCTGTCATGGTGGATAGGTTGTATGTGATGGTGATAGTCATCTGGGCGTTGGGGGTGCATTTCGTGCTGCCGAAAATGATGTTGGCGTCGGTCAACGCAGGGTTCAGGGACACCGCCGCGTTCTTGGCCGCAGTGCGGGCTGCCGTTTCGCTGCTGGAGATGGCCATGACCCGGACCCCTTCACGGGCGGCAGCTGAGAGTGATGCCTGCGCGTTGTACGCCCGACTGAATTCCATAATGCCCAAGAGGAGCATGACAAGGACGGGCGCCAGGATCGCGAACTCGACGGCGGCCGCCCCGCGTTCGTTGTTCTGCATTCGGTGCACCTTTTGGTTGACTGGTTCTTCGCGTCGGCGCAGTTGGAAACACGTTGGGCGGTGCAGGTACGCCTCCTGCACCGCACAACAGCTGGACAGTGTTAGGCCGCCAGGTCTTGCATGCGGGCCGTGCCTTAGAGCTTGGCAGTCACATCTGTAAACAGCGTGTTGAGCTGGCCGCCCAAGGTGCTCACAGCGACGATGATGACGACGGCGATGAGGCCGACCATGATGCCGTATTCGACAGCTGTTGCGCCCTTTTCGTCGTGGAGGCGGCTCTTGAGGTTGAAGCCGATGGTCTGAAGGGTGGCTATGAGAGAAAGCATTATGAACTCCTGAGCGAGTGGGTTTGGCTGGCCCTGCACCAGCTCTAAGACGAAGCTAGCAAGGCTTGACGCGGTGTTGACCGAGTCTTGCAAGATCCTGCGCAAAGGCTTTTCAACGTATTCCTTTCCTGCGCATTTACTTGGAAAACCCTGCGAAACTGGAAAAGCCTGCAGGCCTCGAAGGCGAAGCCGGCCCCAAGTATGGCTGCTTCGAAGGGAATGGGCTCCCCGAGGAATCAAGATGCCCGCGCAGCTCAACCACTTCGATCGGGCCGGCGACAGGGATATCGCGCAGGCGTTGGGGGCGGCGGCAATGAACGCGGGTGCTGATCACGCCGCAGTCGGGGCAACCCTGTGGGAAGTCCGCGGCGACCGTGACAACACGGATGCCGGCGGCGTCGTCATTGATGGCGGAAAGCACCTGGTAATCGGGCAGATTGAAGATTGTCGTGGCCGCATCCGGGCACGACTGGCTAGGCTGGATCTAGGCTCGTGGTTCCTGACTGATGATGAATGCTTAGACACATCCATCCCAGCAGGGTCACGGGTCCCTACTTTGCTAGGACACGAACCCCGGGTTCACCACCAACCGTGAAGCCAGGGAAGGGAACGGCATCAAACCATACCGGCCAGAGAGCGACCGCGGTTGCCCGTTTTTGATTCGTCTTTGCCGCCCACAACAATTTCGGCGCTCCTACGGCAGCGTGCTGTAGTACTGGGCGCTGCCGATTTGTTCGGCCCGATAGTGGTCTCTTACCCATTCGACGATTCTTGCGGACTCCCCGCGCCCCTCAAGGGTCAGCGGGGGCAGGTCCTGAATGACTATTGAGGCCACCTGCTGGCCGGCGACCATACGCTGAAACTGCTCCAAGGTCGGGAAGGGATCAGTGCCGTCAAAACCGCCCAGCGGCAGCACCGAGCGTTTGCTCGCCAGCTGATAGTTGGCCGCTGTCTCCGAGCCCACCATGGCCGCCGCCCATGTGCTACTGGCTGGAGTGGAACGGAGCCGCGAAACGATGCCGGATTCCGGTAGATTGCCGAACATCACCGCCACAAAACTGGGCGGCACATTGGAACCCATCTGCTGACGGTCGGGATGGTCCGTGCGGAGGCCGAGAATACTGGGACCAGCCACGACGCCTGCACCCTCGTGGGGACTCAGAACTGTATTAACGGACCAGACGAAAGGACCGGCCATTAGCGCCACAGCCAAAAGTCCCCTTGGCACGTTCCGGAGTGCTGGAAACGGAGGTGGGACCGCCAGAACGGCGATGGCGACTGACCAGACCAACAATGCCGCCAAGGGACCAAGGGGGAAATCAGCGGTTGAGCGACTCGCCGAGACAAAGGCCAGAACCATGGTCGCCAGGAGCGTTCCAGCGAGCACCCCACGTATGTTTCGCCGATGACGAAGCCGGTACAAGTGCAACAGACCGGTCGCTGCGAGGCAGGATAGCGGCGGTACAGCAGTTAGAGAGTAATAAGGATGGACAATCCCGGACATGAAGGCCAGCACAGTTGAGGAGCAGAGAAACCACACACTACAAAGACTGAGGAACGCGCGATACCGCCTGCTACCGCTTTGCCGTGTGATGTGCCAGATCGCAAGGCACAGGCCTGCTACAGCCAGAGGCAGGAACCATCCGAATTGGCCAGAGAATTGCGGTTGCAGGAAACGCTGAAATCCTGGATCCAGTTTTTCCGCCAGGCTCGCTGTGCTGGGAGACATCGTCCGACTGGCGTCCTCACCGCTAAGGCGGTCCAGGCCGTTGTAGCCCAAGCTCAATTCCACGGCGCTGTTAAAACGGGATCCTCCGACGAAGGGCCGGTTGGCAGCCGGGACCAATTGGACCAGGACAAACCACCAACCGCCCGTAATCGCGGCTGCTACAAGGGCTGTGGCGAGATGCAGAACGCGCTTTAATAATGGCGCCGCGGCAAACATGAGATAGGCCGCAGCAACGGCAGGCAGTACCAGTGCTATTTGCAGCTGCTTGGTCAGCAGAGCAGCGCCCGTGAGCGCACCGGCCAAAATCAGCCACCGAACCCTGTTGCGGCGGATGGACTCCAACGCAGCATAGGCTATGCCGATCATCAGCAGGGTAAGCAACGCATCCGGATTGTTATAGCGGAACATCACCACTGCAACCGGCGTTACGGCGAAAAACGTCGCTGCGAGAAGCCCCGCGGCGCTACCGATATAAGTGCGGACCATGCGGTAAAGCAGGTAGACACTGGCAACGCCCATCAGCGCCTGTGGCACCAAGATGCTCCAGGGACTCAGACCAAAGGCCCCGACGGAAGCCGACATTACCCAGAGGCTCAGCGGAGGCTTGTCGACACTAATGGCGTTGCCTGGATCGGAGGACGAAAAGAAGAATGCTGTCCAATCCTGCGAGCCTGCCATGGCTGCTGCAGAATAATAGGAGTTAGCCCATCCATTTCGATCAAGGCCCCAAAGATAGAGGAGACCGGTCAGGGCTAAGAGTACCCATAACATCTGGTTTTCCCTCCGCCGGGGCGGGGACTGCGGGCGCGGCGTAGCGGGGAGGGCGGGCGTCTGAAGTACTTCTGATGGAACCTCAGGGGGGGTGATCGGGCTCGGGGCGGAGGGCTTCAAGCTACCCGAGCCGTTTTAAGGCTTGAGGTCATCAGACGGGCAGCTCCGTCGGCTCTGCGAACACGGAATACCCAGACGCGCAGCAGGACGAAGCGCATTAGTGTCGCGAGGATATTGGCGCCTGTCAGAGTCACAAGCTCCATAGTAGATGACGAATTCGGTGTAGCAGCATGCAATACCAAGAGTGATGATGATGTGATTGACCAGGCCATTGTGAAGACAACAAGCCCCTGGAACTGCTGCGTGAAGAGCCTATCCGGGCCGTTGATGCCGAACGTGAAACGGCGATTAGCGGCTGTATTTCCGATCGCCGTCAGGAGGAGGGCTAGAAAATTGGCCTCCTGTGCCCCAAAAGGCTCCTGAAACAGCACAAAGAGCAAAGCGAATGCCAATGTTGATACGGCCCCGACCACCCCGAACCGAATAACCTGACCAAAAAAGCTGGGGCGCCACTGCGGAACTATCGGGCGCCGCCCGAGCTCTGCATAAATTGCTTGGACGGGAATCACACCCTTCACCAAGGAGCCAGCAACGCGGACCAGTCCGCGAATGTCGTCGATTGCAGTCTGCTTGATGTCCACCCGACTGTCCGGGTCGTCCACCCAGTCCACGGGAATCTCGTGAATTCGTAGGCCGGACCGCTCCGCAATGATTAGGAGTTCGGTGTCAAAGAACCAGCCGTTGTCTTCGACGTGGGGAAGGAGCGTTTTGGCGACGTCGGCACGGATGGCCTTGAAACCGCACTGAGCGTCGGAGAAACGCACCTGCATGGTTCGTTTTAGCAGAAAGTTGTATGAGCGCGAAATGAATTCGCGCTTCGGGCCTCGGCTCACGCGGGAGCTCTGGCCAAGCCTCGTGCCGATGGAGATATCGGAATGGCCGGACAGCAGCGGTGCCACCAACGGCGGCAGGGCCGCGAGATCAGTGGAGAGGTCCACATCCAAATACGCCAGGACCGTGGCCTTGGAGGAACTCCAAGCATCCCGAAGGGCCCATCCGCGTCCCTTAACCTCGAGGCGCCGATAAGCAACGTTTGGCATACGGTCGGCAAGGTTGGCAGCAATAATGGGTGTTCTGTCAGTGCTGGCGTTGTCAGCGATGGTAATCTGCCACGTCATTGACATTTCAAGTTGTAAGTAACTTGCGAGCTCGATGATGCTCTTTTCGAGTACCGATTCCTCATTGAAAACCGGTACAACAATTTCAAGCGCCAGGCCCCCGTGGCTAAGTTTCATGCTATGTATGCTATAGGCGCGCAGGGAGGACTTGTGGGCAGAATGTCGAAACTTGGGGAATACTGATGAACTACTTGGCGAATCCTTGATCTCTTGGCTTGCCGCACTGCCGGGTCTCGGTGTCGCGACGGCAGTACTCATGCTGCCCGGGCTACTCTTGGGCTGGGCGCTGGGGCTTCGGCGCATATGGATGGTGTCACTTGCGCCCGTACTGACGGCATCACTTGTTGCCGTGTCCACTCTTGTCTGTTGGTGGTTGCATATCGACTGGCAGATCGGCGTCTTTGCCGTGGCCGTGGTATTACTTGTCGGAGCCGTTCTAGTCCTGCTCCGGACAGCGGCCAGGCTATGGCCGAAAAGCTTTGGATGGCCCCCGGCCGAACAAAGCGCTGGCACGGCGTACTGGTTTGCCTTAGTGGCTAGCGGGGTCCTTCTGACCTTGCGCTATGTCCAGATCGTTGAGCGTCCCGGCAACATCAATCAGGGCATTGACGTGCCATTCCACCTGAATCTGGTCCAGCAGATCATAGATTCGGGCGACGGATCGCCCTTCTCGGTGAGAGGACTGATGGGCGAATCGACCGGGTTTTACCCTCAGATCTGGCACGCGCTTGCCGCTTTGGTGGCTGAGGCGACCCGGCTACCGGTGGTTGAAGCGGCGAACGCCCTCAATTTTGCGATAGTAGCTGCCGCTTGGCCCCTGGGCGTGCTTCTTTTGGTCCATGTGGTAGTTGGGCCCAAGATCGTTGCCCTGTTGTCTGCCGGGGTCGCCAGTGCGGGTTTCTTCGCCTTCCCTTTCACAGTCATGCAGAGCCAAAAGAGTGACTTCGGACCGCTATTTCCCTACATGCTTGCGGTGACGTTTTTGGCTCCGCTACTTATGGTTTTGGCGACGATATTTAAGTTTGGCAAGACAACGCCCGTGCCTTGGCCGCTAGGGCTGACCACGCTGGTTGTCGGTCTGTCAGGACTCGTATGCACGCATATGTCGGCGCTTGTGGCCCTCGTTGGACTTTCATCGGCTTTCGCCGCCATGGCTGCCGCGCGTTCGTTCCGGCAGCTCAAACAGCAACGGTCCGATCCCTTTGGATACCTGCAATGGATCGCATTTTGGATTAGCGTATTTGCCTTTGGCCTGGTGGTTTGGGTAGTTGTGCGACCTTGGACCACCACCTGGGATCCGATTGACTCGTTACCGGCGGCTGTGGGGAGCGTGCTCCTGGCAGCACCTACGCACGGGGACGTGGACTGGGGCCTGGCGGTGCTTACCCTGCTCGGAACCGCTCTTCTGATCGGGCGGCCAACCGAACGGTGGTTTTTGGCCTCGTACGGAGGTGCAGTTATGTTGTACCTGGTGGCGGCATCGGTTCCGGAGCCACTCGCTAGACAGATTATTATTGGCGCCTGGTATGGTGACCCACCTCGCCTTGCGGCCCTTCTGCCAATGTTCTGGACCGTCTTTGTCGGTGCAGCGGCCATCTGGATCTTTGAGGGTATTGCCCCCCGCTACCGCATCAAATGGCTCGTTCCCGTTGGCATCGCAGCGATCGCGACATCCGCCATCATCTGGCCAACGAATTCGCAAACGGCGCCGGGCCGGGAACATACGTACTCTTTAACTGGGGACTCGCCGCTGCTGAGCCCCAATGAACTTGACCTGTTGAAGCGGCTCAGCGCAGAGGTACCGGAGGGTGCTGTGATGGCCAACAATCCTTGGGATGGTAGTTCCACGGCCTATGCCATTGCGGATCGCCGGGTACTATTCCCGCACGCGTACACGGGTTCGAATGCAGACCGTTTACTTCTGGCCAAGATGCTGAATCAAGCCACGCCGGGATCTGAGGCCTGCGCGGCTGCGAAACGGGAGAACATTCAATTTCTCCTCGACTTTGGCGACCACTTCATTGATCCCCTACGCAAGGAAGTCAATGATTTTCCGGGCATTAAAGTTCCCGACAATTCGCCGGCGTTCGTCAAAATGGACCAGCAAGGCTCCGCGGTGCTGTATAGATTCGTGGGTTGCGACCTGTAGCCTCGATTTCTCACGAAACTGGGCTTTCTCAGCTTGTATCTCTTAAGTACCCCTGTTGGGTTGGGGTGGTGTTGTTTACGAAAACGGACCCCCTCGGTTCTGGGTTCCGAGGGGGTCCGGTATTTGGGGCGCCGAGTGGCGCGAGGGCAGGGCTTAGGGAAGTCCGAGGGCGGTTTTCAGAGTTGTGGTCATGCCCTCGTAGTGGAGGTTAAGGGCCTGTCCAAAGGCTGTAACTCCAAAGACAAGGGCCAGTGCCAAGAACGAGAGTAAGATCCCGTACTCGGTTGCAGTGGCCCCATGTTGGTCGCGACGGAGAGCTGTGAGAGCTTCCGCGGCTTGCTCGACGAGGTTGGTGAGTTGATGGAACATTGTTCCCCCTATTTGAAAGCGGCCATGATCTGGAGCACAGCCGGCCCCAGCAAGACAATGAACAGAGTTGGCAGGATGAAGAAGATCAAGGGGAACAGCATCTTGACTGGCATCTTCATGGCGTGTTCTTCAGCGCGTTGCCGCCGCTTGATCCTCATATCTTTGGCTTGGGCCTTGAGAACGCCGGCAATCGCAATACCGTATGTGTCTGCCTGGACCACTGCTCTGATAAAGCTGCGGACATCAGGAACGTCTACCCGGTCGGACAAGGATAGATATGCTTCCTTGCGGGACCGTCCGACCTGGATGTCTTGGAGTGTTCTGATCAATTCGTCGGCAAGCGGGCCCCGGCCGTTCTCGCCTGCACGTCCCATTGCCGTCTCGAAACCGAGGCCGGCCTGCACTGAGATAAGCATCTGGTCAAGGGCATTAGGCAGTTCGAGCCTGATTTCTTCACGGCGTTTTTGTGCCATGTTGCGTATTAGGATGTCCGGGACGAAGTAGCACAGGGCAGCGATTCCAAGGAGGAGCACGAACCTGGCACTGGATGGTTCTCCTATCAGGATGAGGAGACCCAAGATGGCTCCTCCGAATGCCAGCATTGGTTTGACCATGATGACGCGTGCCAATGGCCATTGCTTGGGCCGCCCCGCACCGGCCAGTTGTTTGTCCAGCCACGCCTCGTAGCTGTGAGGGGTCAAACGACGCGACAATGCAGCGATATGCTCATTGACGTTCACTGCCTGGGGCGCTTGACCGCGGCGCAAGCCCAGATTCGTCTGGATATTCCGCAGGCCGGCGCGGTCTCCCGTGAAGGTCAGCCAGATCATGCCGGATATTGGCAGGACGATGGCCAAGATTGCTGCTGATGCGATGGGTTGCATCTCTTCTGCCCCCTAGTACTTTGGCTTAATGATTCGACTGAGCCAGAGCCCGCCAACTGACAGAAGCAGCACGGCGGCACCCAGCATCGCAAAACCGATGACGGTCGTCGTAAAGACCTTGGCGTAGAGGGGGTTGAAGAGCACTAATCCGATGAACATGCAGATCGGCAATGCCATCAGGACCAAAGCCGAGACCCGCCCCTCTGCGCTCAGTGCCCGCACTTGGCCTCTTACCTGGTTCCTATCGCGGATCGTTTCGCCCACGTGGTCAAGGACTTCGGCCAGGTCGCCACCCACTTCACGGTGGATCTCAATTGCCTGTGCAATCCAATAGAAGTCCTCGCTGGCAGTTCGCCGCGAGACATCGGCCAGCGATTCCCCCAAGTCCCGTCCGATTCTGGTCTCATTTACAACTCTGCTCAGCTCCTCGGACATCGGGGCTTCACTTTCCTGGGCGGCGGCATCTATGGCCCGCAACAGGCTATGACCGGCACGGAGGCCTCCGGAAAACATCTGAAGGGTGTCCGGAACCTGCTCGTCAAACTTCCTGCGACGCCGGCCGATCAGAACGTTGACGGCCAGGTACAGCAGGAAGGGGGACAGCAGCGAGGACAGGATGCCGATGCCAACGCCGCCGAGAAAAAACCCCAGCACCGTCGCCACGAGAGTGATTGCCCCAGCCATCAGCAGATAGTCTCCCGGCTCCTTATTGAGCCCAGCCTGCTCCAACCTTTCTCGGCTGAAGAAGCCGGCGGGGCGGCTCTTAAGGCCACGGTTGAGGGCCCCCACGGCCTGATTCGTCAACCTCGTCAGACTGGAGGAATTCTGCACAGCGTCAGGACGTCTGCGCGAGAGAGGAACCCCAGCCCTGCCCCTAAATACAACGCCGAAAAGTAGGACAAGGGACAGATAGACCAATAGGAGACCACCAATGAACAGGGATACAGGCATGTCGGTGGCCATGGCTACCTGCCCCTTACTGACTGGGCCCCGAAGACGTGGGGCGAAATCTTGATGCCGAGTTCTACGAAACGGTCCGTGAACCGCGGCCTCACGCCTGTCGGGACAGGTTTGCCAAGGAATCGACCGTTGGAGTCCACGCCCGCCGAATAATCGAAAATGAAGGCATCTTGGAGGGTGACAATATCGCCTTCCATGCCCTGAACCTCGGTGATGTGGGTGACCCTGCGAGTTCCATCTCGGAGCCTTGAAATATGGACGATGAGATTGACGGCGGAGGCCACCTGTTCCCGAACAGCCCGCAGTGGGATGTCCATGCCGGCCATCAGCACCAGCGTCTCGAGACGCGCAATGGCATCCCTGGGGGAGTTGGCGTGGACGGTGGACAGCGATCCATCATGGCCGGTGTTCATTGCTTGCAACATGTCCAGGCACTCGCCTCCGCGGACTTCGCCGACAACAATCCGGTCGGGCCGCATGCGGAGTGAGTTCCTCACGAGGTCCCGGATAGCTACTTCGCCCTTGCCCTCGATATTTGGCGGACGGCTCTCCAACCGGACAACGTGGTCCTGCTGCAACTGGAGTTCAACGGCGTCCTCAATGGTCACGATGCGGTCTGAATCCGGGATAAATGAGGAGAGTGCGTTGAGCAACGTCGTCTTGCCGGTGCCGGTCCCTCCCGAAACGATGATGTTCATCCGTGCCAGGACACATGCCTGAAGAAGCTCAGCCATCTCTGGCGACAGACTGCCGTAAGCGATGAGCTTCTGGACAGTCAACGCGTCCCTGCCGAACTTTCGAATCGTGAGGGCGGGGCCGTTGACTGCCAAGGGCGGAATGATCGCATTGACGCGGGACCCATCGGCCAGACGGGCGTCCACGAGCGGCGAGGATTCGTCGATCCGCCGGCCGACCTTTGACACGATCCTTTCGATCACGCGCCGCAACGCGTCATCGGAAGCGAACTTAGTGTCTGTCATGGTCAGCTTGCCATCTCGCTCAACATAAACCTGGTCGTAACGGTTGACCATAACCTCGGTCACTGTCGGATCGTCCAGGAACCGCTGAATTGGGCCGTGACCAAGGACGTCGTCGATGATCTCGCGGATCAACCTCTGGCGCTCGGTCGCTGTCAACGGCACCTGTTCCTCGTCGACGACGATTTTCAGTTCGTCCTTGACATACTGATGGAGTTCAGCTTCCTCGAGTGAAGAGTCAGTAATTCGGGCGCCGAGGCGCTCGTATAGTGCCTGGCTGGCGCGTTCCTTCAGGGCGCCAAGCGCCCCACTGGCAGCAGCTGCCGTCGGGGTGAGTTCCACCACGTCCGCGGCATGGGCGGTCTCAGCGGTCTTAGCCTCATGGATTCGCCCAAGTGTCGCGGGCTCGGCTGCGGCCGACGCCGTGAATGGGTTTGGCGGTATGGCCTCGATGGCGGCCGGGCTGGCCTCCGTGCCACGTACTTTTTCGAGTCTGCGTGCGAGGTTCACTGGACGACCGCCCTTCGGTGCAGTTTCTTATGAGGTCTGGCTTCCCAATTGGGCTTGAATCGATCGACCAGCTGTCGGAGTCCCTTGGTTGCAGGGTCTCGGCTGTTGTCTTGGAGCAGGGGAACGCCCTTGTTCGTGGAAAACGGAAGGGTCCTGGACCGCGGAAGCACCACGTCAATTGGCGCGCCTATCGTTGCTTCGACGTCCTGCAGAGTCAGACCAGTTCGACGGTCTGCCATATTTAGAACCACGTGCCGGCGCTCAGGCAAAAGGTTCAGTTCCGCTAGGATGTGACTTCCAGTCCGCAGACCCCTGATGCTGGGAATATCCATGCCGCAGATCCATACGGCATCCGACGCCAGGTCCAAGGTTGCGAGGACATGTTCGCCCAACCCCGGGGCGGTGTCGACCACGACGTACTGGAATTCCTGCCGCAGTTGCTTGAGCAAGTGGCTGACGTTTTCACCGCTGATTCGGTCCATTTCCACTGGGTTCCGCGGCGCGCAGAGCGCATAGATTCCTGCTGGATGCACGCTGAGATAGGTCTTGAGGACCATGGAATCCTGACTGGCGGCGCCAACCACGGCATCGGTGATGGTGTGTTCAGGCTCCAGCATGAGGCCACTCGCAACATCGCCAAATTGGAGGTCCAAGTCAACAATCACTACGCCCATCGGGGCGAATTGACCCAGGCCAACTGCGATGTTCGTCGCCACAGTGGTCTTGCCTACGCCACCCTTCGGGGAGATGACGGCAATGATACGTCCGCCTTCGGCATGCTCATGGTGTTCGGAACTGCTTGGCGCGAGGCCTCGCCGACGACCGGCTGCTGCCAGGCTGGCCCGTTCCACAATGATCCGAATGCGATCAGTTTCGGCGGCCGGGTCCAAAAGGTCCCGGATGCCGGCGCGCATCGCCTGGATTGCGATATCGGACGACTCGCCTGCAACGAGGATCATGCTGATCTCCGGGTACTGAAGGTCCATGACGGAGGCAAATTTCAGTGCGTCATCCTCAGGCAGTCCCGGCCCTAGGATAAAGACTTCAGGCGGTTCCCCGAGGAGCTGCTTGAGGACTTCCTCTGGACCCGAGGGGAGATAGTCGGCTTGGAAAAACTGCAGGGACCCTTGCATCCCGGCGGTAGCCATTCGTACGCGGCGTTCGAAATCGGAGTTCGGTGTGATGAGAACAAACCGGCTCATCGGAATACCTTCGTATTGTCCACTGGCCCGGCAGTTCCTTCGATTGCGCCGGCCGGTTCCTTGGATAGATAGATTTTGCCGAATTCGATTGCGTAAACCAGGCGTTCAGCGTCGACAGAGTTTCTGGCGAGAGTAATCAGGTAGGTGCCGTCCGTCTGGTTGTTATTAGCGGAATTCAGCGAGCCCTGTGATTGTCCTTGTTGTGCGGAGTCCGGCTGCGCTGGACTGCCGTTGCTGAACTGAGCCGCAGTAACCAGAACTTTGTGGAAGGTCAGCTGCGTCGCTTCGGACTTTGCCGCCGCATCTCCCGATGCCGACTGTAGCGAGATGAAAATGCCTACGGTGTCACCGGCATTGATCTTTCCGCCGGCCACGCGCTCTATGGGAAGCTTCAGGGAGATCTCCTGCATTCCGTCTGGCACTGCGATCCTCGAAGGGCCGAGGAAGGCGCTGGCGTCCACCAGTCGGCTGGAAAGTAGCTGTTCGCCGGGGACCAGTGAAACGGCGGTCACCTTCGAACCAAACTCAGCAAGGTCCGTAACAGTTCCCTCAGTGAGAGTCGATTTTTGGATGGGTCTCTTGGTGACAGAATCGCTCAGTCCGCTAACCGGAGTCCCGGCGGGAATGGCCTTTTGAACAACATAGACCTCTGAGGTCTCCGTGCCGGCCATTGCCCGTTGATCCGCACTTTGTACATAGGTGATGAGAAGGACTGTGCCGAGTATTGCAACAACTAATGCGGCGATGCCTCCCAGTAGGCGTGTTTTCAATGTTTTCCCCTTTGCTACTTATTACTTGGTCAAACCGAGGATGGTGACGTTGCCGTTTTGAGTGGTCGAGCCTCCCGTGAAGAGGCTCGGATCCGCGGCGAAACCCTTGAAGGTGCCGTAAAGTCCCTTCTCACTACCGCTGAATATGTTGGTCGGGTCATATTTCGCCTGACCGGACAAATTCCATGCCTGGAGATCGAAGCCCGCCCACTTCTCGATGAAATACTGGACGTTGCTACCGGAACACGTTCCGAATGTCGCTGTGGACATTCCATTGCAGGTGTACTTATAGACTGGAATCGCCACTGTGGAGTTCGCCAGCGAGGGGTTGAGCGCTGGATTGAAGAGGTCCAGGCAGCCAGTGGGGACGCTGGCGCCCGAACTGGTGTAGCTCCATTGGTCTACCGTCGCCGTGACGGTGCAGCCCGTGTTGCCGTCCGGCATGAGCCAAGCAAATCCGCCGGGAATGATCTGGTTCGAAGGGTTCAACCCATTGCAATCCCTGGCACCACCTTGAACCAGGATCTTGTGGGGCATCCCGTCGTCCTGGAACTCGCAGGGTGCGAACGTCAGGGGGAGAATCGAGACGCCTTTTGTCGGGTATAGCCATTTGGCTGTCGCCGTCGCACCCACTTTGGCGGGGGGCGAGTTCAGGACGTTCGCAAACATCTTTGTGAGGAACCCGGCATTTGTGGTGCCGTCCTTCGTTGATGTGGTGACTGTCACCTGGCCGGCCACAGATAAATCTACGGACTCCACCGTCGACTTCCCGTCGTTGGAATTACTATTCGCAAGAGAAGCGGCCACGGCGTTTGCATTTGCCTGGGTGCATCCGCCGGATTCCGAGCAGAGATCAGCTCCGGCGAGTGCTCCGGCGTCAGCGGCGTTCTGGAGTTGCGCCCGTTCGGCATAAATCTGACCAACATCCACAGCCATTGCACCCGCGCCGATGAGCACGAGCATCATCACGGCCACCATGACGCCGGCGGCACCTCGTTCACGTGACTCAGTACGGGTGACTATCCGCCGCATCTCATGGCTCCTACTCCTGTAAGGGTTACGGAACTTCCAAACAGCCCGGTCAATGTTGCCGACGTGTAGGAAATGGTCACTTTCGCCGTGGCATTGGGTGTGCAGGCAGTCGGGTTGAACGTATAGACAAAGGCGCCTGTATTCAGGCCCGGTGCGCCGGCGACGGCGGCCGCTTTTGCATCAGTCTGGCTGTTCTTGACGGCCATGGTCCGGGCCGCCTCACGCGCCGCTTGTGTCACCGAGATCTGTGCGTTATATGCATTCGCGAATTCGACGATTCCGGTCAGGACGGCCAGCAGCAACGGTGCAACTAAGGCAAACTCGACGGCGACAGCGCCACGGCTTTTGTTGTCCTTATGTTTATTACATGTCTTCTTCAACGGATCCCCCGAGGGCGGCTGGAAGCTTGGTGGTGTGCCGCGCAATTAGGCGCGGCACACCACGCGGGTGGTGTGCAGTTACCAGGTCCCGACGCGGGACGCCAGCGTGGAGAACCAATCGTTCAGGGCGTTTCCAAAAAGGGTGACGCCGGCGATGATGAGCAGGGCAATGAATGCGACGAGGAGGGAGTATTCGGTGGCTGTTGCGCCCTTTTCGGAAGAAAGTCGGTCTTTGACTCCGCTCACAAAGGCGAGGACGGAGACCATCAGTGTTGTCATTGTGAATTCCTTATTTTGGTCAAAGCTCGTTGAGTCTGCGGCCAAGTCCCACCTCCGCTCGACGGGATCGCGGCTTGGATTGGAAACTCTCGGTGGCGTGCCGCGCCGTTCCAGGAACTGGAGCGGCACGCCCCGGGAAGTTTCAGTTACCAGGTGCCGACCCGCGAAGCGAGCGTGGAGAACCAGGCGTTGAGCGCGTTGCCAAAAAGCGTTACGCCGGCAATGATGAGCAGGGCGATGAATGCGACGAGGAGTGAGTACTCCGTTGCCGTTGCACCTTTTTCGGAGGAGAATCGATCCTTTACTCCGGCTACGAAAGCCATCATTGAGACCATAAGAGAAGTCATTTTATTGTCCTTAATTCGATGAAATTGATATGGATACTTTCAACGAATTTCCAGCTGCCCCCATAATTCCCTAGCGGCTGGACTTCGCTAAGAAAAGATTGGCACTGGGCTTTCACGGCAACAATGCGTAGCGGTACTCGAATTTCTAAGGGATGTTTTTCCGGCATACTCGGAACAAGAACCGGAGTACTCACCTCTGAACGGAGAGTGAGCAGATCACTACTTAGGCGGGATGCTGCAACTCCGCCAGTCTGGGCTCAGGCCACCCCTGGCGAGCTATCCGAAGAAGAGAGCTATACCCACCGCTGAGGCCAGCATTGAAGGGCCATGCGGCACCTCGGAGGGGCGTTCTACGCGGGTTCTGCGTACTACCAAGAGTGCGATAACTCCGTTGAGGATGAAGCCCAGCAGGCCGCCATAGAGGAGCTGGCTCCACCCTAAGTACCCCAAGTAGAGGCCGATCGGCGCCGCAAGCTTTACGTCGCCCATTCCCATGCCCGCAGGCGAAATTAACGCCAGAATCAGGTAGGTGGCAAACAGAATTGCAGCGCCACCCAGTGCGCGAGCGAGGCTGGACCACTGTTCCCCGCTAAAGGCGGCCCCTAGAAGTAAGAAAAGGCATCCTGTTAACAGCAAAAGAACCAGCGGATTCGGCAGCAAATGCAGCGAGATATCAATTCGAGCCAGTTGTACACCCAAAATGACGAAGAGTAGAAAGGCCGGCAGCGCAGGGTCGGCGCCGAAACGGAGTGCGAAGGCTCCGCTGAGGGCTCCGGTGATCGCCGCCGTCGTGATCCTTGCTCCCCGACCGGGCATCGGGCCGACGCGGGGGAGCAGCTTTGCGATAAGCAACTCAGCCAACGGTGAGGCGATGAGTCCTATCAGGCCGATGACGGCCACAAAAAGTGGTCCTGCTAAGCCAGCGTCGCCCCAAGAAGTCACTGCATCCCCTGTTATGTCGGCCCGGCGGAATTACTCATGGGTGTCCGGCTACCCCATTTTGACCCTGAGGCCAGGTTCAAGCTAACATTGGTAGTCGTTGTGCGTGTCCTTTCTCGATGATGCGTGCCCGCTTGAGAATCCGGTTGCAGGATGACTACTCAACGAGCACATTCGGGACCTCAGGATTACTGGTTACATAGAGCCCTCACCTCTGTTCCGGTAGCGCATAGATAGTAGGTGCACACGCTTGAGTGACACCTAAACAAGAACGCCAGAACAAGAACGAGGCAAAAACCGTGCGTACGTACACCCCGAAGCCCGGCGATATCAACCGCCAGTGGCACGTCATTGACGCCACAGACGTTGTCCTTGGTCGTCTTGCGAGCCAGACCGCAATCCTGCTGCGCGGCAAGCACAAGGCCACCTTTGCGTCCCACATGGACATGGGCGATTTCGTCATCATCATCAACGCTGAGAAGGTAGCCCTGACCGGCGCCAAGCTGGAGCAGAAGCGCGCATACCGCCACTCCGGCTACCCGGGCGGCCTGACCTCCGTCAACTACGCGGAACTCCTGGAATCAAACCCGGTTCGCGCCGTTGAGAAGGCCATCAAGGGCATGCTTCCCAAGAACTCCCTCGCTGCACAGCAGCTGGGCAAGCTGAAGGTGTACCGCGGTGCAGAGCACCCGCACGCCGCCCAGCAGCCCAAGACGTTCGAAATTTCCCAGGTCGCCCAGTAGTCCTGGCCACCAAACAACTTATCTATACAAGGAGAATCGTGGCTCAGAACGAAGAGACCACCGAGGCCGTTGTGGCTGAGGAAAACCCGACCAGCTACACCTCGGAGAGCGGTCCTGCAGAAGCAGAAGCGCCGAAGAAGGAACGCCCGGCACTGACCGTCGCCGGCGCCGCAGTTGGCCGCCGGAAGGAAGCTGTCGCCCGCGTGCGCATCGTCCCCGGCACCGGCAAGTGGACCATCAACGGCCGCGCGCTGGACAACTACTTCCCGAACAAGCTGCACCAGCAGGACGTCAACGAGCCCTTCAAGATCCTTGATCTTGACGGCGCCTACGACGTCATCGCCCGCATCCACGGTGGCGGCATCTCCGGCCAGGCCGGTGCCCTGCGCCTCGGCATCGCCCGTTCACTGAACGAGATCGACACCGAGAACAACCGCGCCACCCTGAAGAAGGCCGGTTACCTGCGTCGTGACGCACGCGTCATCGAGCGTAAGAAGGCCGGTCTCAAGAAGGCCCGTAAGGCTCAGCAGTACTCCAAGCGCTAATTCCGCTCGCAAAGAAGCCCGTCCCGCCATTGGTGGGGCGGGCTTTTTTGCGTGCGCCGACATGGGTGCCGCTTTTGATGGTGCAGGCGCTCTTGTACCCAGTCAGCGACAGCGCGGCCCTATCTGCGCAAGTCGTATACGGTGATACCGTCAATATGCTGCGGCGTGACGGTATCAGAAGCCCATTTCTGGATGGCCAAGAGTTCGCTGCTGAGGCCTGGCACTTTTAGTTGCTCGGGCTGTACAACCAAGTAGCAAAGTTGCCCGTTCTGGGCTATTTCCTTGAATTGTTCAAGGGTTGGCGTAGCGTCCAGGGCGGCAAAGCCGCCGAGCGGCATAACCGGCCTCCCCACCTCCAGTTGGAAGCGGGCAGCAGTCTGCCCTGGATAAGTGGCAGCGGCCCAGGTGCAGCCCGGCGAAGCGTTTCTAATGTAGGCCGACAGTGTAGGGCTGGGTGTGACACCTATTGCCAAGCCAGTTGCCCATGCGGGGTCATTGCGCTTGACGCCGTCCAAGAACCGGCTGATGGTGTTGGGGCTCCGGGAGAGGCCGCCTGAGAGCGGATTGGAGCCCTGCTGTGGAGAAGTCAAAGTCAGCATGGAGCATACTAGGGGCCCAACTAGCAAAGCGCCGATACCGAGACTGGCCGCGACCGGCGTAACCCACTTGAAGGGGGCCGGCACCGAGAGCGCTGCTGCGCCGATCAGCCCGATAAGCAGCAACGCCGTCCCCACAGCCTCAGGATAGGACGCACTGACCTGCCACATTGCGTGTGAGAATAGCGAACTGAGCACGATGGCGGCCGCGATCCCGATACGCTGCGGAATCGACCTAGCCGATGAAACTATCATCTGGCTTCCCAGCCCGATGCAAAGTGCCAAGGGCGCCGCTATTGAGGCGGTGTAGTACGAATGAATGCTATTGCCCATAAAGCTAAGCACAGCGTACGTCGAGATCATCCAGGTTGCTGCGGCTACTGCAAATATGGGTCGACTGGCCTCACTTCGTCGACGGACGGCCTGAACCGCAATGATGGCGCAGACCATCAGTGCTGGCAGCAGCAGCCAGCCTGACTCCTGACCATAATTGGAGTTGAATAAACGGAAAAAGCTGGCGTCCGTAGTGATGCTCTGGAATTCTTGAGGGGTCAGTGCTGCCGAGGGTCCGTCCCCCGACTGGACAATTCTATCGATTCCGTTGTAACCCATAGTCAACTCGAGCATGCTATTAGTTGTTGACCCCCCCACGTACGGGCGGGAGTTAGACGGCGTAAGGTCAACGGCTAGCGGCCATGCAAGAGCGCCAGCTGCTAGAAGCAGACCGGCCAGAACCAGCGAGACCGCGCGTTTCCGCCAGCTCTTCTGGCCGTACAGGCAGAACACAATGGCGATAGCTGGCAAGACAAGAAACGCCTGAAGCTGTTTCGCGAGGAAGCCCAGAGCCAGAAATCCGGCCGCTAGGTATAGATACCGGACCCGCCCTGACTCTGTTGCTCGGATGCCTGCATAAATGGCCAATAGCATCAGGAGCACCATCAGTGGATCAGGGTTGTTGTAGCGTGCGAGAAGCACTGTGATGGGCGTGCTGGCGAAGACGGCGGCCGAAAGGAGGCCAGCATAGGACGGAAGGTGCCGTCTGGCCAGACGGTAAATTAGAAGCGTGCTACACGAGGTCATCGCCGCCTGAGGCAGCAGCAGGGCCCATGTGTTCAGTCCGAAGAGTCGGACGGACAAGCCCATGATCCAAAGGCTGAGAGGCGGCTTATCGACTGTTATTGAGTTGCCCCAGTCCGCAGATCCGAAGAAGAATGCTGCCGGGTCATGAAGGCCAGCCTGCACTGCCGCCGAGTAGTAGGGGTTAGCCCATCCGTTCGCTGCCAATCCCCAAATATATAGGACGGCGGCTCCAACCATAATTAGCACGAGTGCTGGAAGTTCCCACCAAGGCCTGCGGAGGAACAAGCGAGAGTCACTGAGGGCGGCAATATCTCTATTCCGTAAGGTCGTAGATTGTGACACCGTCAACTTCTTCTCCCTTGTAGTTGGCGTGGACCCAATCCGTGATGGCGGCAGCATCCATTCCAAGCGGTACTCCGTCAAGGATTGGTTGTTGCCATATGAAGTAACCGATCTTCTGCTTCTGGACCAGGGTCTTGAACTGTTCGAAGGTAGGGGCGGGGTCCTCACCCAGCCACCCTCCCAGCGCGATAACCGGCCGGTTAGAGGCCAACTGATATTGGGCCGCGTTCTGGGCGGTATAGGTGGCCGCCGCCCATTTAGCCTCGCTGGTTTCTCTGAGAAGTGTCGTCACGCCGTCTGCTGGCGTAACCCCGTATCCGAGATGGCGTGCCAGGGGAGGATTCCCGAGACGGGCTGCCTCAAGGTGTGCCGACAGTGCGTCAGGATTGTTGGCCACCGGCCCCGACAGGGGATTGGTGCCCGACTGGGGTCGAGTTAAGGTAATAACGTCCGTTGCCACTGGAGAAATCACCATGGATAACATCACCAGGGCCATGGCAGCGACGCGCGCGAGCGGCCGTGCTGCCAAGAGCCACCCAGCCGTGGCCAGACACGTGGCGCATGCGACGACGAGCGGCCACAGGCCCCAATCGTTGCTGTACTGGAAAATGCGGAATGCGATATATCCGGTCCCGGACACAAGGACAGCGCCGATAAGGCGGGGAACTCCTCGATGCCTCAGATTCCACAGAACCTGGATTCCCAAAGGAACCACGATGGCGACGGGAGCCGCGATGGAAAAAATATAGTACGTGTGTGTCATCGTGCCCATGTAGCTCAGGACAAGGTAGACGGTGACCAGCCACACAACGCCAACGGCCATCAGACGTGAACCCTGTCTGCCGCTCCCTGACTGTCGCCACAGCACTACCAACGCGAGGGCGCAAATCAGCGCGGTGAAAAGTAGCCACGCTCCTTCGGGAGCAAAATTGGCGTTAAAGAGACGGCCCGGGCCGCCGTCGTAGTTCATATCGGACGGGACAGGGGCTTCCGCGGTCCCAGGCTGTGAATCCGCGCTGAACCGAAGGAAACGAGCCAGGCCGTTGTAGTCCAGCGTCAGTTCGAGCATACTATTCGACGCGGATCCGCCAACATAGGGTCTGTCGGCGGCGGGGGTCACATCCACTATGGTCATCCACCAGCCGCCGCTTATTACCATCGCCGCTAGCGTTCCTAGCAGCCGGAGGAGGCGCGCCCCTATGGTGCCGACGCCAAGTAGAAGCACCGCGAGGAGGAGTGCGGGAATCACCAGGAAGGCCTGGATCTGCTTTGCCATGAACCCAAGGCCCAGGGCTGTCCCGGTCAGTAGGAACCAGGCCCAGCAGTTGTTGTCCATGGCCCTGAGTGCGAAGTAGACGGCTGCCACGGTCAGTAACCCCATAAGCGGCTCAGGGTTGTTGAACCGCGACATCAGCAGCACTACTGGGGTGGTGGCGTAGATGAGACCGCCCAACAATGCGATAGCGGCAGGGTGGCTGCGGCGGATGACTTTGTATATCAGCCAGGTCGTGGCTAGACCCATGAGAGCCTGGGGAACCAAAATGGCCCAAAAGTTCAGGCCGAACAGCCGCACTGACAAGGACATGATCCAAATACTCAGGGGGGGCTTGTCGACAGTGATGAGGTTGCCGGCATCAAGTGAGCCGAAGAAGAAGGCTTTCCAGTCCTCGGATCCGGCCTGCGCCGCAGCGGAGTAGTAGGGATTCGCCCAGCCATTGCGGTCCAGCCCCCATAGGAACGCTGCCGCTGTGCCCAAGAGGAGGACTGTCAGACCGATTTGCTCCCACGGCAGGCGATGCCGGGCAGTATCATTCGCGCGAACCGGGACCTGGCTCGCTTCTTTGATGCTCAACGGACAGACTGTCCGGCAGGCCGTAGTCCGAGCACCGCGGACCGTTCGTCCATTTGGCGGACGCGGAACACCCAGATCCGGAGGAGCACAAACCTCATCAGCGTTGCGAAAACGTTGGCGGCCGTCAAGGTGAGTAACTCCGTACTAGGTGCGGCATTGACGTTGATCGAATGAAGGATCAGAAGCGAAGAGGACGTAATTCCCCAAGCCAGCAGGAAGACGATAAGGCCTTGCAATTGCTGCGTAAATAACCGTCCGGGGCCGCTGATGCCGAAGGTGAACCGGCGGTTGGCCGCCGTGTTGCCGACAGCTGTCATTAGCAGGGCCAGGAAGTTTGCCTCTTGAGAGCTGAAGGGACCTTGGAGCACCAAATAGAGCAGCGCGAAGGCGAGGGTCGAGACAGCTCCCACCAAGCCAAACCGGATGACTTGCCCGAAGAAACTTGGCCGCGCGGGCGGAACGATTGGCCGGCGGCCAAGCTCGGCATAGATGGCCTGCACAGGAATTGTTCCCCTGATCAGGGAACCAGCGACCCGGACCATGCCGCGAAGATCGTCGTAAGCAGTCTGTTTGAGGTTAACGCGGCTGTCCGGATCATCAACCCAGTCCACGGGAATTTCGTGGATGCGCAGCCCGGATCGTTCGGCAATGATCAGCAGCTCAGTATCAAAGAACCAACCGTTGTCCTCAACATGCGGAAGCAGGCGTTTTGCCACGTCGGCCCGTATTGCTTTGAAGCCACACTGCGCATCCGAAAACCGGACCTGCATTGTCCGCCGAAGCAGGAAATTATACGAACGCGAAATGAATTCCCGCTTCGGTCCGCGACTCACACGCGAGCTCTGTCCCAGCCGGGTGCCGATGGAAATATCCGAATGACCCGAAAGCAGCGGCGCCACCAAGGGTGGCAACGCCGCCAGGTCAGTGGAAAGGTCGACATCCAGGTAGGCGAGGACTTTCGCTTCCGAAGCTCCCCAAGCATCCCGGAGAGCGTACCCCCGTCCCTTTACTTCCAGACGGCGGTAATGCACATGAGGCAACTGCTCACTGAGCCGAGCGGCAATCGCTGGTGTTCTGTCAGTGCTTGCATTGTCCGCAATGGTGATTTTCCACGCCGAAGGCATTTCGAGCGTCAGATATTCGGAGAGCGTCGTGATGCTGTTTTCGAGTACCGCTTCCTCGTTGAAAACCGGTACTACAATTTCGAGCGCCAAGCCCCCATAGCTAGGTGTCATGAATGGATCGTAGAGGTCCAAAGATCTTGCTGGCGAGAGTTCCTTCAAAAGTCGAGTACTCAGCCGCAAAAACCAAGTAGTGCGAGGGACTCTAGACCAGCCAAGGGTTCGGCTACCTACTTACCCGGGTGGTGTACTTCACGGGGCGTTGCCGAGGGTTTCATCTTAGAACCGCGAAGAGATCGCAGCCATTTTTCCGCAGGTTTCTCTACGAACTCGTGCAGGAGGCCAGAAAGTGCAATGGAGGCAAATATCACGATGACCGCGGCCATCAA
This sequence comes from Pseudarthrobacter sp. AL07, assembly GCF_029960665.1. Lineage (GTDB taxonomy): Bacteria > Actinomycetota > Actinomycetes > Actinomycetales > Micrococcaceae > Arthrobacter. Next base: position 100,591 of record NZ_JASBRB010000003.1, on the reverse strand, counting down.
TGCATCCCCCACAGGCTGCTCGCCGATGAGAGGTCTGACCACTCTCAGTACGAGCTCGTGAACGAGGTACAGCGCGAACGACCACTGGCCGAGACGCACCAGCGCACTCGAGGCGAGTCTGCCGCTACTGCCCGATAGATCTCGGCTCGCTGACGCAGAGATGACCGCAAGGAAACCGGGGATCATGGCTAAGTTGGCGTAGATAACAGGCAGACCACCGGATGTCCCCATGAAGATCAGCGACACAGTGGTCAAACCAACCAGGGAAATCGCTGATAGTCCAATCGCGTGCACAAGACGAAACCGGGGGCGCCAGCCACGGTTCATAACCGTGGCCAGGCACATGCCGAGGACGAACTCTCCGAGGCGGTAGAGCGGCATGGTTCCCAAGAGATAATCCGCTACCGAAAACGATGCGAAGGAGGACAAGCTTAGACCTACCAGGGCAAGAGCCACCAGAACGCCTCCAGCAATCCAGGCCACTGACCGATGACTGCCAAGCTTCCGAAAAAGGAGCGGAAACAGTAAATAGAAGAATGCCTCGCACGATAACGACCAAGAAACCCCGTTAAACGATGTCAGGAAAGGGCTGCCCGGGATCCACGCCTGGGTTAACGTTACAACGAACGGCACCGCCGAGAAAGTAGCTGAAGACGTGGCGCTCAACAACGGAATCCAGATCGAGGCGATCATGGTCAACATATGGAGGGGCCAGATCCGAGCGAACCGATTCCAATAGAACCGCCCCGATCGGACATCGGAACGGTAGGACCATGCGAGGACAAATCCGGAGAGAATGAAGAAGAAAGTTACACCAGTGAACCCGTACCCGAACACAGCTAGGCCGTCGCTGAGCTGGGGGACATAGATTCGCAAGTGGTAGAGGACCACCGCCATCGCTGCGAAAAAGCGAAGCCCCGTCAGACTGTTCAATTGAGTGCGAATTGTCGGCACGCCCTACGTCCCCCTCGCCGTCGTTACCAACTGCTGCAGCGAGCATACTCGCATCATCGAGAATTCGGTCAGGTCAAGCCCGGGGCGACGGAGTCTAAATGGGGCCGCATGGCTCCGGCAGTGACATCTACGACGTCACGGCCGGCATCCACGATGGCGGCCGGTCTCAAACAGGCCAGTAACGCTCCGCATTACTCCAAGGGCTATAACCGCTTACTCGGGAGCCCGTCTCACGTTTGGTGCGGAGTTTTCCTACCATTGCAATTGATGACTTGTATGAACTAGCTTTACGTCACACGACCACTTCGAGTGGACCCGGGACGTCACTGTTAGGTGGCGTCCAAGTGTGGATATGAGCCATGCGCCTCCTTGAACAAGGACTCGCCCATGGCTACTTGCACCAAGATCACCTATCCGACCGTTTGGGACGCAAACCGCGCGCTCCGAATCATCGTTCTCAAAGGCTCCTCATCGGGCGGCAAGCAGCCCGCCAGCGTCCACCCATGTGGAGACTGCCAGGGATGGCATCTGACGTCGAAGCGGGCCAAGGGGAAGGCAATCAAGTGGCAACTCCATCTTCAGGACCACGGTAAGGGACAGACCAATCTGGTGTCCCCCTGACCAGTCGTTTCAAGCGCCCAAGCGTCCATCACCTAGACTTATCCACGATGTCTAGATTATTTGGAACAGATGGTGTCCGGGGCCTGGCTAACGGCCTGTTGACGGCCGAGCTGGCTATGAAGCTTGCCCAGGCGGCCGCCGTCGTGCTTGGTCATGACCGCAATACCAACGGCACCCGGCCCCGTGCCGTGGTGGCGCGTGACCCCCGCGCCAGCGGGGAATTCATCGCCGCCGCTGTGGAGGCAGGGCTCTCCAGCTCCGGTATTGACGTCTACGACGCCGGTGTCCTTCCGACTCCCGCGGCGGCGTACCTGGTGGCAGACCTCGACGCCGACTTCGGCGTCATGATCTCGGCTTCCCACAACCCCGCTCCTGACAATGGGATCAAGTTCTTCGCCCGCGGCGGCCAGAAGCTCCCCGACGATGTCGAGAACGCCATCGAGGAACAGATGAGCAAGGAGCCCGTGCGGCCCGTCGGCAGCAACGTGGGCCGGATTCAACGCTTCTCCGACGCCGAAGACCGCTACGTCGTCCACCTCCTGCAGACGCTCCCGCACCGCCTCGACGGCCTGAAGGTTGTCCTCGACTGCGCCCACGGCGCCGCCAGCGGCTGCTCGCCCCAGGTCTTTAAGGACGCCGGCGCCGACGTCCTGGTGATCGGCGCGGAGCCGGACGGCCACAACATCAATGACGGCGTCGGTTCCACCCATCTCGGTCCGCTCAAGGCCGCGGTGCTGAAGCACGGCGCCGACCTGGGCATCGCCCACGACGGCGACGCTGACCGCTGCCTCGCCGTGGACCACGAAGGCACCGAAGTGGACGGCGACCAGATCATGGCAATCCTGGCCGTCGCCCTCAAAGCCTCAGGCAAACTCATCGACGACGTCCTGGTTGCCACCGTCATGAGCAACCTCGGCCTCAAGATCGCCCTCCGCGAAGCGGGCATCAGCATCCGCGAAACAGCGGTGGGGGACCGCTACGTTCTTGAAGGCATGCGCGACGGCGGATTCAACCTCGGCGGCGAGCAGTCCGGCCACGTGATCTTCGCCGACCACGCCACCACCGGCGACGGCGTCCTTACCGGCCTGCAGCTCGCTGCGCAGATCGCGCTGACAGGCAAACCGCTCAAGGAGCTCGCCACTGTGATGACCAAGCTCCCGCAGGTACTCATCAACGTCAAGGGCGTGGACCGCAGCCGCGTGCATAGCTCCGAGGTGCTGGCAGTGGCCGTGGCCGAGGCCGCAGCCGAACTAGGCGAGACCGGACGTGTCCTGCTCCGCCCCTCAGGCACCGAGCCCGTAGTGCGGGTCATGGTGGAAGCCGGCGACGAAGCCACGGCCCAGTCCGTCGCCGAGCGCCTTGCCCAGGTTGTCCGCACCGAGCTCGCGCTGGAGCTGGTGGCGGACTGACCCGGAAAGCACAAAAAAGAATGGCCGGCCTCCGCAGGGAGACTGGCCATTCTCCTTTGTCAGCGGTCGCTGACCTTCAGCGCATCCCGGATTTCGGTAAGCAGGGCGATCTGCGGGTCTTCCGCAGCCTCTTCCTTGACGTCCTTGTTGATTCCCAGCTTGCGGTTACGGAGCTCGATCATGTGGTTCATGGGAAGTACCACCACGAAGTAGATGGAGGCGGCCACCAGCACGAAAGAAATGATGGAGGAGATGACGGACCCATACATGAATCCCTCCCACTGCATCTCTTCAACGCCCTTGGCATTGAACAGACGTCCGATCAGGGGCGTCAGCAGGCCCTGGACGATAGAGGTCACGACGGAGCTGAATGCGGCACCCATCACAACGGCTACAGCAAGGTCAACGACATTGCCCTTCATAATGAAATTCCTGAATCCTGTCAGCATGAGTACCAAGCTAGCGCATCGCCGTTCACAGCGGATGACGCACTGAAACACATCAGCCCGGTGTTCACGCGTACCCTGGTGCCGCGTCCACCCCGAAGTACTCCTCCACAGTGCTAATCCCGCGCCCAAAGATGTCGGTGGCCGCTTCCACGCCGATATACCGCAGGTGCCACGGCTCGTAGTAGTAGCCGGTGATCGGGTGGAACATCCACGGGTACCGCACCACAAAACCGAAGCGGTGGGCGTTCGTCTTCGCCCACACCGCCGCCGGCTGATCCGCGAAGCACGGCTGGAAGCCACATGCACCGCCGCCATCGCCTATGTCGAAGGACCAGCCGGTCTGGTGCTCCGAGTAGCCGGGGCGGGCGCTGGCGGTGTCGGCATCGGCCTGGCCGCGGGCCGCCACATAACCGTTGTAGGTCGCCACCTGCGTGCCGTATGAGCGGTAACCGCTCGCCAGCGTCATGTTCACGCCGTCCTGCGCGGCCGCGGCGAACATTGCTTCCGCGGCAGCCGCCGTCGTGCTGTTCAGCAGTGCCGCCTCGCCGGGAACGGCCAGCGGGATGTTGGGCTGGACCAGATCCGCCGGAACGTAGTCCGCCGGCGCCAGCGGACGGTGTTTGTTGACCACCAGCCATGGGCTGGCCGGATCCGTCAGCGAGAACTGACGGGGCAGCGCTGCCGACGGCGGTACGGGAGCCTGCGGCGGCGGCTCAGCTGCCGCCGTCGTGCTTTCGACAGAAGGGACAGCTACTGCGGACGGGGATGCGGAAGTCACCCCAGATGCAGGGGAGGAGGACGACGGCGTCATCGCGGCGGGTGCCTCCGGCGTGCACGCTGCCAGGACAGTCAGCCCGGCTCCGGCGGCGAGGAAGCGGGCGAAGGACCGGCGGCTGGCCCCAGGGAGAAGGCCGCCTGCCACGCAGTTGTGGCACATGTGGGTTAAACCTTCCGCAGGAGCATGCGGCGGATGGAGTGGTCCGCGTCCTTGGTCAGCACCAGCTGGGCGCGGCCACGGGTGGGGAGGACGTTTTCCTCCAGGTTGGGCTCGTTGATGCGCTTCCAGATGTCCCGGGCAGTGGTCTCCGCTTCGGACTCGGAGAGGGTGGCATACCGGTGGAAGTAGGACTCCGGCTGCGCGAATGCGGTGCTCTGGAGCTTCCGGAACCGCTCCACGTACCACTCCTCGATGAAGGAGGTCTTGGCATCCACATAGATGGAGAAATCGAAGAAATCGCTCAGCGCCAGCCCCTGCTTGCCGTCGTGGCGCGGGCGCGCGGGGGCCAGCACGTTCAGGCCCTCCACAATCAGCACGTCCGGGCGGCGGACCACCACTTCCTTCTCCGGCACGATGTCGTAGGTAACGTGGGAGTACCAGGGTGCCCTGACCTCCTCTGCGCCGCCCTTGATCTCGCTCACAAAGCGCAGCAGGGCGCGGCGGTCGTAGGACTCCGGGAAACCTTTGCGTTCCAGCAGCTGCCGGCGCTTGAGCTCAGCCAGGGGATAGAGGAAGCCGTCGGTGGTGATCAGCTCGACGTTCGGGGTGCCGGGCCAGCGCCGCAGCATCTCCCGGAGCACGCGCGCAATGGTGGACTTCCCCACGGCCACCGAGCCGGCCACACCGATGACGAAGGGAGTGCGCTGGGTCTGCTCTCCCAGGAAGGTGGTGGTGGCCGAATGAAGCTGGCCCGCGGCCTCCACATAAAGGTGCAGGAGCCGCGACAGGGGCAGGTAGACCTCGCGGATCTCCTTCATGTCCAGAGGATCGCCGAGGCCACGCAGACGGACAATGTCCTCTTCGTTAAGCGGCTGCTCCATCTGGGCTGCGAGCCGGGACCAGGTCTGACGGTCCAGCTCAACGAACGGGGAGGCACCCTCTCCATTCGCTTCGTTGCGTTGCAAAGTCACTTTAGAGATTCTGCCCCTCGGGCGGCTGAGAGCGAAATGGAGCGCCCTGAGTTTAAAACTCAACCCAGCTGCCGATAAGCTGGGGCCCATGTGTGGAATCGTTGGATATGTGGGCCATCCTGACCGTGGGAATTCCGGTCACAGCGCGTTGGATGTAGTCCTTGAAGGATTGCGCCGCCTTGAGTACCGGGGTTACGACTCCGCGGGCGTGGCGGTGGTCTCTCACGGGTCCATCGAGTCCCGGAAGAAGTCCGGCAAGCTGAGCAACCTCCTCGCCGAGCTGGAGGAACACCCGCTGCCGGAGACGTTCACCGGTATCGGCCACACCCGCTGGGCCACGCACGGAGGCCCCACTGACCAGAACGCGCACCCGCACCTGGCCGACGGCGGCAAGCTGGCCCTGATCCACAACGGCATCATCGAAAACTTTGCCGAGCTGAAGCTGGAGCTCGTGGCCAAGGGCTACGCGTTCGAGTCCGAGACGGACACCGAGGTCGCGGCCGTGCTGCTGGGTGATATTTTCCGCAACAAGCTGGGTGGTGTTGCGTCCGGCGGCGGCCTGACGCTGGCGATGCAGCTCGCCTGCCAGCGCCTTGAGGGTGCTTTCACGCTGCTTGCCGTGCACGCGGACCAGCCCGACGTTGTGGTGGCTGCACGCCGTAACTCACCCCTGGTGGTGGGCCTGGGCGAGGGCGAGAACTTCCTGGGCTCGGACGTGTCCGGGTTCATCGATTACACCCGCCGTGCGGTGGAGCTGGGCCAGGACCAGATTGTCACCATCACCGCGGACACGGTGGAGATCACCGATTTCTATGGCGCCCCGGCCGAGGGCAAGGAATACCACGTGGACTGGGATCCGGAATCGGCGGAAAAGGGCGGGTTCCCGTCCTTCATGGAGAAGGAAATCCATGACCAGCCCAATGCCGTGCTGCAGACCCTGCTGGGCCGCTCGGACGTCAACGGCAAGCTGACCCTCGATGAGCTCCGCATTGACCCGCAGCTGCTGAAGAACATCGACAAGATCATTGTGCTGGCCTGCGGCACGTCCGCGTACGCCGGGCAGGTGGCCAAGTACGCCATCGAGCGCTGGTGCCGGATCGCCACCGAGGTGGAACTCTCCCACGAGTTCCGCTACCGGGACCCGATCGTGGACGCGAACACTCTGATCGTCTCGATCTCCCAGTCCGGCGAGACCATGGACACCCTGATGGCCGTCCGCTACGCCAAGGAACAGGGCGCCAAGACAGTCTCGATCTGCAACACCAACGGCTCCACGATCCCGCGTGAATCCGACGCCGTGCTCTACACGCACGCCGGCCCGGAAATTGCGGTGGCCTCCACCAAGGCATTCCTGGCCCAGATCACCGCCGCCTACCTGCTGGGCCTGTACCTGGCGCAGCTGCGCGGGAACAAGTTCCAGGGCGAGATCAAGGACATCCTGGCGGACCTGAACAAGATCCCGGCCAAGATCCAGCGGATCCTGGACAACGAGGCGCAGATCAAGGAACTCGGCACGTCCATGAAGGATGCGAAGTCCGTGCTGTTCCTGGGCCGCCACGTTGGCTTCCCGGTGGCCATGGAAGGTGCGCTGAAGCTCAAGGAGCTCGCGTACATCCACGCCGAAGGGTTCGCCGCCGGCGAGCTCAAACACGGCCCGATCGCGCTGATCGAGGAAGGCCAGCCCGTGTTTGTGGTGGTCCCGTCCCCGCGCGGCCGCGACTCGCTGCACGCCAAGGTGGTCTCGAACATCCAGGAAGTCCGGGCCCGCGGCGCCAAGACCATCGTGATCGCCGAAGAGGGCGACGAGGCCGTGAAGGCCTACGCCGAGCACGTTTTCTACGTCCCGGCGACGGACACGCTGCTGGCACCGCTGCTCAGCACGGTCCCGCTGCAGATCTTCGCCCTGGCCCTCGCCTCGGCCAAGGGCTACGACGTGGACCAGCCCCGCAACCTCGCCAAGAGCGTCACCGTGGAGTAACCGCAGGCTGATGAACACCGACGAACTGTTGGACCGGGCGGGGAACCTCAAGGAAGCCCTGGTCGCCTACGCATCCTCCCCGGGGTTCGCCCGGCGTCTTTCGCAGGCCATGTCAGACTTCTCCGGGCTTGGGGGTGGGGAACAGAATCAGTGGGCGGAGGCCGTCGAGTCGCTGCTCTATGACCCGGACCAGGGCGGACGCGAGCCGCTACTCGACCGCTATCTGCGCACCAACAAGAATATTGAGCCTGACGAGCGACTCGTCTACGAGGGTTGGCGGGAGCGTAATGTTATCGGCGTCTTCCGCGTCGATGCCCGCAAAGGTGCCCGGCTTAGCCTGCATAACCTCATCGATCAGATGGATTACGATTCCTACGCCACCGCCGGGGCGGAGGCAATCAGCTTCGTCCAGCGAGGCGGCTACGTCATGACGCGTCTGGTGCCCATCGGGGATCTCTGGACGATCAGCGGGACCATGCGCCTGTTCGGCCCGCGGGACCTCCCCGGCGTCCAGACCCTGGCCGCGTCCCTGCTCAAACGCTTTCCCACCTTGGTATTCAATAATCCGGCGAATGTCGAGCAGGGACGCAGGATCGTCGGAGAGCACCACACCACGTTCCTGGACCTCTTTGGCGCGCATATCGTGAGCGGTACCGGGGGTGACATCATTGCGGCGTACCGCAGTTTCCTGAATGCCTGCAGCGAGGCGTCCGTCGCTGCAAATCCCAAGGCTTCCGCGCTGGTGACCGCCGCCGAACAGATCGCGCCGGATGATTCCTTCCCGCCGGAGCTGGCAGAGTCCGACGACGTAGCGCTCTACCATCATCCGCTGATGGGTGTCTCCTTCCTGGTCTGCTACGGGCAGGTCGAGGCGGCATGCCGGACGCCTCCGGCCAATGCGGAGGACCCCGCTGCGGAAGTCCTGCGTGGCTATGTGGAGGACAAGACGGTTCCCGGTTACGTCCTTGAGGACCTTGCAGCGAAATACCCGGACACGGTCGACGCCGCCTACCGGGCTGCCTTGTCCAGCCCCGGATTCCGCTGGGAGCACGACGGCGTGGCCCTGCTCCGCCTGCACAAGCCGAACTTCACCCGGGACAAAGAACTTCCTGGCGTCACGCCGGTGCCTTCATCACTGATCGATGAATACCGCCGGCTCAGCTAGGGCCCGGAACTGGGCCCAGTGCGGCAAGGGACGGGTGCGCGCCGCCAATCCCGGCGGCCTTGCCGTTCAGAAGGTTCCTCGTCCCGTGGCCGATGTACCGCGCCACTTTCTCTCCGACGGCGGATGCGTCCGCTTGTTCGAGGACGTGGGCCAGCTCCTCGAGCGTTCCGGTGACCGAGTGCCGTGCTTGCCGTTCGTCGAGTCCCCAGGAGACGCCCTCGGCGACGAGGTCATCTACGGTCAGTGACGGCTGATAGGCGCGGGAGTTGATCCGGAGGGACATGTTCAGCTGACCGTTGGGCGCGAGGGCGTGTGTTGACACGTCGTAGAGGGGCGCCAGAGTGACGGTTCCGTTCGGGCTCCGCAGCGTGGAGAAATTCTTGGCGTGGGCGTCAGTGTTGCCGACGGCGGTGTTGAACGCCGTGTGCGCGAGTAGTGTCTCGCGGTCGTCGGGCCCGGCTCCGAGGATGTCCCGGCGTCGTCGCAGCAGCCCGGCGAGGTTCTTCAGCTTTGCCGTGGGATTGACGCCTTCGAATTTGCTGTCCGTGTCCCAAGGCAGTCCGAGGGCCTGGGCGCCGTCCTCTTGGTGGATACGCTCCACGCTCCGACCGGCCATGCGGCGGTCGTAGCGTTCCAGGACGAGGACGCTCCGGCCCGCGAAGGAGCGCACGTCGCTGGCGAACGTGGTCAGACCGATCCGCCGCGAAAGCTCTAGACAGAACGCCTCGGCGTGCAGGGCATGCTCGTTCCCGGCGGCCACCGGCTTGAGGATGTGGGTGGAGGCGGCGCCGTCGACGCCCGCGTGCCAGGCTCCGTCCAGCAGGGCAAGGGTGGTCTTAGGCTGGTAACCGGCCAAAGAGCCGCCGCCGCCGACGGCGCCAAGCGCGTAGTCGTTGATGAGGGTCAACCGCTCGGCGATCTGCTCATCGGTCAGGGCCTCATAGGATTCGGCCGGTTCCCCGGGGGCGCCGCCGACACGGATGGCGCCGGCGACGTCGCGGCCGGCATAGGAGACCAGTGCGAACACGTCGTTGCGGCCGGCCTGAGCCTGTTTGGCGAGGTTGGTCCGGCCGGAGCCTTCAGGCAGTAGTCCACCAAAGAATGCGGTGGCCGACTCCGGGGTCGAGGGACGGGGTCCGAGGGGGAGGTTGGCGGACAGGATTCTGGAGCCGATCCCGAACCGGGCCATCCCCGCCTCGGAGGATTCGAACGTGACTGTGGCCGCACTGTTGCGGACCATGCGGCCGATGACGGTGCCGTAGAGGTGGACATCCTGAGCTTCAGCCACGGTCGGCACCTTCCCGGAACGTCAGTTCGATGCCCAGTTTTTCCATGACGGCGAAGAACTGGTCGTTGAGCACCTTGGGCTTGCCCGTCTCCAGCTCGGAGAGGTACCGCTGGCTGACGCCGAGTCGGCTGGCAAGCTCGCGCTGGGAGAGGCCGCTGCGTTGGCGGATGCCGTAGACCATCAGGCCCAGGTCCGCTACTGACTTCATGACGCCGTGCACGCAGCCTCCTTGATAAGTTATTCGTAGTAGCTGACTAATGATTACCTTTTCGTAATCATACCAGCGTGATTACGAAAACGTAATGGCGCGCGCTGTGCACGGCAGGTGCGGAGCGTCCCCGTAGAATAGCGCCATGATTGTTGGCATTGGCGTAGACGTTGTAGACATCGAGCGGTTCGGCCGCCAGCTTGAGCGCACCCCGGGGCTCCGCGACCGGCTGTTCGTACCCGCGGAACGCGAGCTGAACACCCGCTCGCTGGCCGCGCGGTTCGCCGCCAAGGAGGCCGTGGCCAAGGTCCTCGGCGCGCCCGCCGGCATGAACTGGCAGGACTGCTGGATTGGCCTGGACCAGCACGGCCCCACCATCCAGGTCAAAGGCACCGTCCTCGCGGTGGCCGAGTCCAAGGGCGTCAAGCGCTGGCACGTCTCCATGAGCCATGACGGCGGGATCGCCACCGCCACGGTCCTGGCCGAAGGCTGAGCCACCTACTGCTCAGCCCACCGACGGACCTGACACCGTGATCAGCGCCTATACCGGAACCCAGATCAGGGTGGCCGAACAGCCGTTCCTGACTGCCGGGATGGGCGCTGTTCTGATGCAGAGAGCCTCCCACGGGCTTGCCAACGCGGTGGTGCACGAGCTGAAGGCACGCGGCCGGCGACTTTACGGCGCCAGCGTGGCCGTCCTCGCAGGCAAAGGCAACAACGGCGGAGACGGCCTCTTCGCCGCCTCGTTCCTGGCCGCCAGGGGAATGCGTGCGACGGCGGTGCTCACCGCCGGAGCGGCGCACCCCGAGGCGCTGGCTGCTTTTGAGCGCGCCGGCGGGCGCGTGCACCTCCTCACTGAGGTCAATGCCGGCCAGCTGGCGGCACACTTGGCGAGTGCCGACGTCGTAATTGACGCAATCCTGGGGACAGGCGCCAACGGGGGTTTACGCGGGGTGGCCGCTGACCTGGTCAGGGGTCTTGCGGAACTGCGGCTCTCGTCCGGGGAGCCGGGGATCGTGGTGGCCTGCGATGTTCCCAGCGGCGTGGACGCCGATACCGGGGAAGCGCATGAGCCGGTGCTCTCCGCGGATGTGACCGTAACATTCGGCGCAGCCAAGGTGGGACTGCTGGCGGACCCTGGCGCCGATCATGCCGGCCGCGTCCACGTGGTGCCCATAGGCATCGAAGAACACCTGCCGTGGCCGGCGCTGCGCAGGTTTGAGCTGCCGGACCTGGCCCGGCTCCTGCCGCAGCCCGGGAGGCGCTCGCACAAGTACTCCCGCGGCGTCCTGGGCGTTGTGGCCGGATCCGCCGACTATCCCGGCGCCGCCGTGCTCGCCTGCCGTGGCGCGCTGGCTGCCGGCGCGGCGATGGTCCGCTACCTGGGTCCGCCCGAGGTAGCCAACCTGGTCCGGCAGTCCTGCCCGGAAGTAGTCTGCAGCACGGGCTCCGTTGCGGACACCCACGTCCAGGCGTGGCTCGTTGGTTCGGGCATGGGGCCCGGCGACACCGAACAGCTCCAGCGCGCCCACGACGCCGTGGAGTCCGGCCTGCCCGTGATCGCCGACGCCGGGGCGCTGCCTGCCCTGCCCGTGGTCCTGGGGCCGCAGGTGGTGCTCACGCCGCACGCCGGCGAACTGGCGTCCCTCCTGCAGCGGCTTGCCTCGTCCCCGGACAGCCCCGACTTTGATCCTGCCCCCGAGCGTAGCGCCGTCGAGTCCTCCACCCTCGGTGCTGCCCGGCGTGCGGCCGTGCTGACCGAGGCCACCGTCCTGCTGAAGGGCGCCACCACGGTGGTTGCGTCGCCCTTTCAAGACTTCTACAGCCAGGCGGACGGCACGCCGTGGCTTGCCACCGCCGGAAGCGGCGACGTCCTGGCCGGGATCATCGGTGCGCTGCTCGCCCAGATGGGGTCCGACGTCGGGCGCTTCCGTGACGCGGGCATCGATCCGGACGAGCGCTGGGCGGCGATTGCAGCCCTCGGGGCAAGTCTCCACGGGCTTGCCGGGGCAACGGCGTCCGGCGGCGGGCCGCTGACAGCAGGCCGCATTGCCGACGCCGTACCAGACGTTTGGAGTAAAGCCAGCATGCTTAGTAAACCGACGGGTCAGAAACGTAATAGTCTCACCCACCCGCTACCGTAGGCAGAGGTTCTGCACCGGCTGGGGCGGTTTTTGTGTCCACGCCCCGGCTGTCGAACAATTATGAGGAGTACGCATGGAAATCTGGCCCGGAACGGCTTATCCGCTTGGCGCCACTTTTGACGGGACCGGCACGAACTTCGCTCTGTTCAGCGAGCATGCCGAAAAGGTAGAGCTGTGCCTTTTTGATGACGACGGTGTTGAGACGCGGTTCACGCTCGATGAAGTGGACGGCTACGTGTGGCACGGCTACGTCCCGCAGGTCCAGCCGGGCCAGAAATACGGCTACCGCGTCCACGGGCCCTATGACCCGGACTCAGGCAACCGCTTCAACCCCAACAAGCTGCTCCTGGACCCGTACGCCAAGGCTGTGCACGGCCAGGTGGACTGGGACCCGGCCCTGTTCTCCTACAACCTGGGCGAGCCGGACTCCGTCAATAATGAGGACTCGGCGCCGCACATGATGATGGGTGTGGTCATCAACCCGTTCTTCGACTGGGACGGCGACCACAACCTCCGTGTCCCGTACCACAAGTCGGTCATATATGAGGCGCACGTCAAGGGTCTCACCCAGCTCCATCCCGAGATCCCCGAGGAGCAGCGCGGAACCTATGCCGGCGTGGCGCACCCGTCAGTGATCTCACACCTGCAGAAGCTCGGCATCACCGCGATCGAACTGATGCCGGTGCACCAGTTCGTCAACGAGGGAACCCTGCAGGACCAGGGGCTGAACAACTACTGGGGCTACAACACCATCGGCTTCTTCGCGCCGCAAAACACCTACAGCTCCACCGGCGACACCGGCCAGCAGGTCCAGGACTTCAAAGCCATGGTCCGCTCGCTGCACCGGGCCGGCATCGAAGTGATTTTGGATGTGGTGTACAACCACACCGCCGAAGGCAACCACCTGGGGCCCACGCTCTCCTTCAAGGGCATCGACAACCCCTCCTACTATCGGCTGATGGAGGGCGACGAGAAGCACTACATGGACTACACGGGCACCGGCAACTCGCTCAACGTCCGCCAGCCCCACTCGCTGCAACTGCTCATGGATTCGCTGCGGTACTGGGTCACCGAAATGCACGTGGATGGCTTCCGCTTCGACCTCGCCTCCACCCTGGCGCGCGAGTTCTACGATGTGGACAAGCTCTCCACGTTCTTCGAACTCATCCAGCAGGACCCGGTGGTGTCCCAGGTCAAGCTCATCGCCGAGCCCTGGGATGTGGGTCCGGGCGGCTACCAGGTGGGTAACTTCCCGCCGCAGTGGACAGAATGGAACGGCAAATACCGAGACACGGTCCGGGACTTCTGGCGCGGCGAACCGGCAACGCTGGGCGAGTTCGCTTCGCGCATCACCGGTTCGGCCGACCTGTACGAGCATTCGGGCCGGCGTCCCGTAGCGTCCATCAACTTTGTCACCGCCCATGATGGCTTCACGCTGGCAGACCTGGTGTCCTACAACGAAAAGCGCAACGACGCCAACGGCGAGGACAACAACGACGGCGAGTCCCACAACCGGTCGTGGAACTGCGGGGCCGAGGGCCCCACCGACGATCCCGCCGTCCTCGGGCTGCGCGCCCGCCAGCAGCGGAACTTCATCGCCTCGCTGCTCCTGTCCCAGGGTGTGCCCATGCTGCTGCATGGAGACGAACTGGGCCGCACCCAGCAGGGCAACAACAACGGCTACTGCCAGGATTCGGAACTGACCTGGATCAACTGGGAGAACATCGACCAGCCCCTCGTTGAGTTCACGTCCGCCGTCAACGCGCTGCGGGCCAAGCACCCCACCTTCCGCCGGAGCCGGTTCTTTGACGGCCGTCCCGTGTTGCGAGGGGAAGGCGAGCGGCTGCCGGACATCGTATGGCTGGACCTCGAGGGCGAAAACATGAAGCCCGAGGACTGGGACAGCGGTTTCGGCCGGTCGGTGGGAGTGTTCCTCAACGGCGACGGCATCCAGGGCAAGGACGTCCGAGGCCGCCGGATTACCGACGTGAACTTCGTGCTGTACTTCAACGCGCACGACGACATGGTGAACTTCACCCTTCCAAATGACGAGTACGCGCCGGCGTGGGACATCATCATCGACACCGCCGGGCATAACGCGGACACTGCTCCGGTGAAGGCCGGCCAGACCCTGACCGTCGATGCCAAGTCACTGGTGGTCCTCAGAGCGCACATGGTGGAGGAAGCCGAGCCAGACCACTCAGTGGCTGCCTCGCTGGCTGCCCTGACGCAGACCAGCACCAGCGAGACCGAAGCCCTTAGTACGCCCACCGTGCCCGAGCCCAAGAAAACGAAAAAGGTCAGCAAGCCGAAAGACCAGGAAAAGTGAAGGTTCCGGCGTCCACCTACCGGCTCCAGATCCGGAGCAGCTTCACGCTTTTCGATGCTGCCGAAACGGTTCCGTACCTGAAATCACTGGGTGTGGACTGGGTCTACCTGTCTCCGATCCTGACGGCGGAACAAAGATCCGATCACGGCTACGACGTGACGGATCCGTCGTCGGTGGATCCGGAGCGGGGCGGCCCGGAAGGACTGCTGGCGCTTTCTGCTGCCGCGCGGGAACATGGCATGGGCGTGCTTGTGGACATTGTCCCCAACCATGTGGGTGTGGCCTCGCCGGCGCAGAACCCGTGGTGGTGGTCGCTGTTGCAGGAAGGGCGCGGCTCGCCGTACGCGGAAGCGTTCGACGTCGACTGGGACTTTGGTGCCGGCCGGATCCGGATCCCCGTCCTGGGCGGCGATGACGACCTTGATGTGCTGGAGGTTGCCGATGGCGAGCTCCACTATTACGGCCACCGGTTTCCGTTGGCCGCAGGATCATACTCCGACGGCGACTCTCCGCGGGCTGTGCATGAGCGGCAGCATTACGAACTCGTCTCCTGGCGCCGGGCGGACAATGAGCTGAACTACCGGCGGTTCTTCGCGGTCAACACCTTGGCGGGTATCCGGGTTGAGAACCCCTGGGTCTTCGACCAGGCCCACGCAGAGGTGAAGCGGTGGTTCGATGCCGGCCTGGTTGACGGGCTGCGCGTGGACCACCCGGACGGCCTGGCGGATCCCGCCGGGTATCTTCGGTGGCTCAAGGACCTCAGCGGCGGAGCGTACGTCCTGGTGGAGAAGATCCTGGAGCCGGGGGAGGAGCTCCCGACGGAATTCGCCTGCGAGGGCACCACCGGCTATGACGCCCTGGCCGACCTGGACCGGCTGCTGGTGGAACCGGCCGGCGAGGCTGCTCTGAACGCGTTGGATGCACAGCTCCGTTCCGGGGAGCCTGCCGACTATGCGGGCATGATCCTGGGGACCAAGCGTGCCGTGGCTGATGGCATGCTGCGGTCCGAGGTCCTGCGGCTGGCCCGCCTGGTCCATGCTGACGCCGGGCTGTCTGCTGACCTGTCCGCGGAAGCCTCGGCGGATGCCCTGGCCGAGGTCATCGCGGCTTTCCCCGTGTACCGCACCTACCTGCCCACGGGTGAGGATGTGCTGCGTGAAGCCTGCGCGGCTGCTGCTCGCCAGCGTCCTGACCTTTCCGACACGCTGGAGGCTCTGCTTCCCCTCCTGCTGAAGCCCGAGACTGAACTGGGCCTGCGGTTCCAGCAGACGTCCGGCATGGTGATGGCCAAGGGTGTTGAGGACACGGCCTTCTACCGCTACAACCGGCTGGGGACACTGACGGAAGTGGGAGCGGACCCGTCCCACTTCTCGCTCGCCCCGGAAGAGTTCCACCGGCGGATGGCCGAGCGCCAAGAGTCCCTGCCGCTGTCCATGACCACGCTGACCACGCACGACACCAAGCGCAGCGAGGACACGCGGGCACGGATCTCCGTGATCGCTGAGCTGCCGGCGGAGTGGGCAGGAACCCTGGACACTCTTCGCGGGCTCGCCCCGGTGCCCGACGGCCCGTTCGAGGCGTTGCTGTGGCAGGCGGTCATCGGTGCGTGGCCGGCGTCGCGGGAACGGTTGCATGCCTACGCCGAGAAAGCCGCCCGGGAGGCAGCCAACTCCACCACGTGGACAGATCCGGACGAGAAGTTCGAATCACGGGTCACGGCTGCTGTGAATGCTGCGTTCGACGACGACCGGGTCACGACCGTGATCGAGGACTTCGTCGCCCGGACGGCTGCCTTTGCCGCAACCAATTCGCTGTCCCTGAAGCTGCTCCAGCTGACCATGCCCGGGGTGCCCGATGTTTACCAGGGCACCGAATTCCACGACCGGTCGCTGGCCGACCCGGACAACCGGCGGGCTGTCGACTTCGAACGGCGCGAAACCGCCTTGGCCGTGCTGGATGCGGGTACCCTTCCGGCAGACTTCCGGGACGAAGCCGCCAAACTGCTGGTGACCTCCCGGGCGCTCCGGCTGCGCCGGGACCGGCCCGAACTTTTCGAGGGCTACCGGCCCGTTCTTGCGTCCGGCCCGGCCGCTGACCACCTGGTGGCGTTCGACCGTGGGGCTGGCGCCACAAGAGGCGCCCTGACCCTGGCAACTCGGCTTCCCTGCGGACTGGAACGCGCCGGCGGGTGGCGGGATACCGCCGTCGAACTTTCCACGGCCATGTGCGATGAACTTACAGGACGGACGCACGGCCCAGGCCCGGTGCCGGTGGCCGACATCCTCCAGCCTTACCCTGTGGCGCTGCTGGCGCCCGTGAACGGAGAGAACGCATGAGCCTGACGCACCACGGTTCCGGCCGGTTCGATGTCTGGGCCCCGGACGCCTCGGCCGTTTCGCTGCTCGCCAACGGGCAGCAGTACCCCATGAAGCAGCTGGCGGCAGCCCCTGGTGCAGATGGCTGGTGGTCCGCGCCGGACGCGCCGGCGGACTCAGACGTGGAGTACGGTTACCTGCTCGACGGCGAGACGCATCCACTGCCGGACCCCCGGTCCCGCCGCCTCCCGGATGGTGTCCATGCCCTGTCCCGCACCTTCGATCCCGGCTCCTACGCTTGGCAGGACGCCGGCTGGCAGGGCAAGGAACTGCGCGGTTCGGTCATCTACGAACTTCACGTGGGAACCTTCACCCCCGAAGGAACATTGGACGCCGCCGCGGATAAGCTCGGATACCTCGCGGACCTGGGCGTCGACTTTGTGGAGCTGCTGCCGGTCAACGGATTCAACGGTACCCACAACTGGGGTTACGACGGTGTCCAGTGGTTCGCGGTCCACGAAGGCTACGGCGGGCCTGCGGCCTACCAGCGCTTTGTGGACGCCGCCCACGCCGCCGGACTGGGCGTCATCCAGGACGTGGTCTACAACCACCTGGGCCCCAGCGGCAACTACCTGCCCAAATTCGGCCCCTACCTCAAACAGGGGGACGCCAACACGTGGGGCGATTCGGTCAACCTCGACGGCCCGGGCTCCGACGTCGTCCGTGAATACATCCTGGACAACGCGGCCCTGTGGCTGCGCGACTATCACGTGGACGGGCTGCGACTGGATGCCGTTCACGCACTCCGCGATGAGCGGGCCGTGCACCTCCTGGAGGAGTTCGGCGCGCTGGGCGATGCCATCTCCACGGAGACAGGGCTTCCCAAGACCTTGATCGCCGAATCGGACCTGAACAATCCGCGGCTGATCTATCCCCGCGATTCCAACGGCTTCGGTCTTGCCGGGCAGTGGAGCGACGACTTCCACCATGCGGTGCACGTCAATGTCAGCGGCGAGACCGCAGGGTATTACGGCGATTTCGCGTCCCTCGGCGTGCTGGCCAAGGTCCTCAAGGATGGCTTCCTGCACGACGGCAGCTACTCCAGCTTCCGCGGACGCCACCACGGCCGGCCCATCGACACCTCGCTGGTCCACCCCGCGGCCTTGGTGGTCTGCAGCCAGAACCACGACCAGATCGGCAACCGTGCCATCGGCGACAGGCTGTCCCAGTCCCTCCCGTACGGCCCGCTGGCCGTAGCCGCAGTGCTGACGCTGACCGCGCCGTTTACGCCCATGCTGTTTATGGGCGAGGAGTTCGGGGCCTCTACCCCTTGGCAGTTCTTCACCTCGCACCCCGAACCGGAGCTGGGCAAGGCGACGGCGGAGGGCAGAATCCGCGAGTTCGAACGCATGGGGTGGGATCCCGCCGTCGTCCCCGATCCACAGGATCCCGAAACGTTCCGGCGCTCCAAACTCAACTGGGCGGAGGCCGCTGAGGGTGACCACGCGCGGCTCCTGTCCCTCTACCGTTCGCTGACGGCGCTGCGGCGGGCTCACCCCGAACTGGCCGGGCTGGGGTTCGAGGAAACCGACGTGACGTTCGACGACGACGCCGGCTGGTTGCGCTTCCGGCGCGGGTCGATGGAGGTGCTGCTGAACTTCTCGGCATCGCCGGTGCGGCTGGACGGTTTGGGCGGCTCGGTGCTGCTGTCGACGGACGAGGACACCCTGTTCCACGACGATTCGTTCGTGCTGGCGGCGCACAGTGGGGCGGTTCTTACTGCAGGGGCAGAAGTAGCCTCGAGCCCTCCCTGACGCGGAAATTAGGGTGACGTTGTCCCGTTGACTGGAAGTTAGGATGGGAATTTGTGTCGCTGGGGAATCAGGGCGGGCGGCGCACCCTGTGCCGCTCCGCTCTCTTCTGCACGCGGGCTGCCTGGCTGGTGTCGCTTCCGGGTAGTTATCCGGATTTGGTGTCAGATGCGTCCGTGGGCCCCTCCCCGTCCTGGGCTGCTTCGGGCTCTCCGCGTCCGGGCAGGCCCCGCCAGATGAGTACCCCTGCGGCCGCGGCCGCCGCGAGAAGGCCCGCGGTCAGCCATGTTTTGGCGTGGCCGTGGTGTGTACGGTTGAGTTTCCGCTCTGCCCGGCGCCCCCGGTCCGCGGCAGCCTGCGGGCCGTGGGCCTCAGTGTTTCTTGAAGGCGTCCTTGATTTTTTCTGCGGCCTGCTTCAGGTTTGCCTTGCTCTGGTCGGTTTTGCCTTGGGCTTTCAGGCTTTCATTCCCGGTCGCCTCGCCGGCTGTTTCTTTGCCTTTGCCCGCGGCCTTTTCGGCGGCGTGCTTGAACTTGTCACCCAAACCCATGATCTTTTCCCCTATCGAGCGGATGGTCCGCCGGGTAGTCCCGACAGGACATCTTCATCATAGCCCCGGGTGCCCTCACAGTATCCTCGTCCTGCGCTGTTCATTAGCGCCAAAGAATCAGGTGCAGGGAAACTGTGTACGGGTCCTCTGCGGCCCGCCGGACCTCGGGGGTCGGGTATCGCCCCATTGACTCTTTGTGATCCAGGTCATATTCTAGCGGCGGAAGAAAGTTTCCACGATACGTAATTTCTCCAGCGTTTTTGAGTGCGGATTGAGGCTGTCATGACCATTCATAACAATGACCTTGAGGACGCCGACCTGACGGTAACTGGTGCGGATCCGTCCCTGTATAACGAGGATCTTGCCCCGCTGCCGGCGTCGAGACGTACCTGGGGCTGGTTCGCCATCTTCAACGTCTGGTCAAACGACATTCAAAGCCTGGCCGGCTACACCCTGGCCGCCAGCCTGTTCATTACCGCAGGGATCAACGGCTGGTTCGTCTTTGCCGCCATCCTGCTCTCCGGATTCATCATCAAGGTCCTCGTCGATCTGAGCGGGCGGCCAAGTGTCAAGTATGGGTTTCCGTTCCCGGTGCTTGCCCGGGCTTCAATGGGTGTGCGAGGAGCCCAGTTCCCGGCCATTGTCCGTGCCGTGGTCGCCATTTTCTGGTACGGCGCCCAGACATATTTCGCTTCGACGGCAATCTCACTGGCCTTGAACGCTCTGCTGGGGAGGCCGGGAGGCGCCGAGTTCCTCGGGATGGACTGGGTGTCCTGGGTTTCCTATGTGCTCGCATCTGCCCTGCAGGTTGCGCTCTTCCTTGGCGGTATCGAACGGATTGCACGCTTCCTCAACGTCGCAGGGCCAGCCGTTTACTTGGTGATGATCGCCCTGCTCGTGGCGATCTGGGTTCAGGTCGGCACTGAACTGCCCCAAGCCGTCGGGACCATCTTCTCCCGCGCCGATGTGACGGGTTGGGCTGCCTTCTCCGCGTTCGCAGGAGTCACTGGCACCATGGTGGCCTACTTCGCCGCCGTCGTCATCAACTTCGGTGACTTCGCACGCAACGTTCGCACGGAGCGGGCCATGCGCTTCGGCAACCTTACCGGGCTGCCGATCAGTTTGGCTCTGTTCACCTTTCTTTCGGTATTCATCACGGCGGGCGCCTATCTCCTGTACCAGGACGGGCAGGGAGAGCCTCTGACCAATCCGGCCGACATTGTCGGTCTCGTGGACAGCGTTCCTCTCACCGTCCTGGCAGCCGTGACCTTCCTGGTCGCGACCCTTGGCATCAATGTCGTGGCCAACTTCATCCCCCCGTCCTATTCTCTGTCGAATATCAGCCCGGCCAGGATCTCCTTCCGCAAGGCGGGCATGATCACAGCGGTTGCTGGATTCATCATCGGGGCGCTGTGGGTTGCGGTCATCTCAAGCATCGGGCTGCCCAAGTTCGTTGACACGCTGGGCGCTGTGCTGGCCCCGCTGTACGGCATCATCATTGCCGACTACTACGTTGTGCGGAAGCAACGCCTTAATCTTCACGACCTGTACTCGACCGACCCCCAAGGCGCCTACCACTTCACCGGCGGATGGAACCGCAGGGCGCTCATGGCCTTCGGCCTGGCTGCCGTCTTCTCGGTCCTGGCCGTATGGCTGCCGCAGATGGCCCAGCTCAGCGGTTTCGCCTGGATCCTCGGTGCTGCGCTCGGCGGGCTCTTCCACTGGATGGCGATGCGGAAGTTTGTCGTCCACACTTCCCATCTCGACCGCTGACATGTAGGTCATCACCGGTCTTCCATCTAGGTCGCGTCGCGACAGCGAAGTCCGTTCTCGATGGCCCAGTGGCCGCGGCTGAACGCACCGATCCGGGCCGGTTTGCCCTCGGTGGTCGGATGCGGGGTGTCGATGCCCAGCCCGGCCCTCTTGGTTCGGTATGTCGGTCAGGTGGGTACCAGTCGGGCCGTCCCAGGGGGCTCCGTTCAGACTGACCCTTGCGGTCTGTAGTGCGCGTCACAGGTGGCAGGATGGTATGTATGACTTATTCAGCCGCGGAAAACCGCTATGAATCCATGCCCTACCGCCGCGTCGGACGCAGCGGACTGAAACTGCCAGCCATTTCCCTGGGCCTCTGGCACAACTTCGGCGACGACAAGCCCTTCGAAGTGCAGCGCGCTATCCTGCGCCGAGCCTTCGATCTGGGCGTCACCCACTTCGACCTCGCGAACAATTACGGTCCGCCCTACGGCGCCGCCGAAACCAACTTCGGCCGCCACTTCAAGGACGACTTCAAGCCCTACCGCGACGAACTCATCATCTCCAGCAAAGCCGGCTACGACATGTGGCCGGGACCGTACGGCAACTTTGGCTCCCGCAAGTACCTGCTGGCCAGCCTGGACCAGTCCCTGGAGCGCATGGGCCTGGATTACGTGGACATCTTCTACAGCCACCGTCCGGACCCGGAAACGCCGATGGAAGAAACCATGGGCGCCCTGGACCACGCAGTCCGCTCGGGCAAGGCCCTGTACGCCGGCATCTCGTCCTACACTCCGGCCCAGACCCTCGAAGCGGCCCGGATCCTGAAGGAACTCGGTACGCCGTTGCTGATCCACCAGCCGAGCTACTCCATGCTGAACCGCTGGACCGAGAACGGCAGCCCCAACCTCTACGAAGCGCTGGAGCAGGTGGGCGCCGGCTGCATCGCCTTCTCGCCGCTGGCCCAGGGGATGCTCACAGGCCGCTACCTCAACGGCGTGCCCGCAGATTCCCGGGCAGCGCAGCACAAGTCCCTGGACCAAGCCATGATCACTCCAGAAAACCTGGACCGCGTGCGCGGGCTCAACCGGATCGCCGAGGGCCGGGGCCAAACCCTGGCTCAGATGGCGATCGGCTGGATCCTGCGCGAGCAGAGCAAGGGCTCGTCCGTGACCTCAGCGCTCGTCGGCGCATCCAGTGTCCGGCAGTTGGAAGACACTCTGTCCGCCATTAACAACCTGGACTTCACCGCCGACGAGGTTGATGCCATCGACGAGTTCGCCGTTGAGTCGGACATCAACCTGTGGAAGCAAAAGTAACCACGTAACGCTTCGACTGAAAGGGGCCGGGAACAATCCCGGCCCCCTCTTGGTTGGGTAAGATGAAATGGCGCCGAATAATGGCGCACTGCCAGCGTGCCGCCGTCGTACCTTTCCGGTACTGACCGTCCTGGCGGCTGAAGTTTTCTTCAAAGGAGTTCCGTGTCTGCAAATCCGATTCGTGTTGCCATCGTTGGTGTAGGTAACTGCGCCGCCTCGCTCGTCCAGGGCGTGCAGTATTACCGTGACGCCGATCCCCAGGCCACGATCCCGGGTCTGATGCACGTGGAGTTCGGCAAGTACCACGTCAACGATGTCCAGTTTGTTGCTGCTTTTGATGTTGACGGCAAGAAAGTGGGCGTGGACCTCGCCGACGCCATCCTGGCCAGCGAGAACAACACCATCAAAATCGCCGACGTGCCCCCCACAGGTGTGACCGTCCAGCGCGGCCACACCCTCGACGGCCTCGGCAAGTACTACCTCGAGACCATCGAACAGTCCGCCGAAGAGCCCGTTGACATCGTCGCCGCGCTCCGCGCATCCAAGGCAGACGTTATGGTGTGCTACCTCCCGGTTGGTTCCGAGGATGCTGCACACTTCTACGCGCAGGCTGCCATCGACGCCGGCGTGGCGTTCGTCAACGCCCTCCCCGTGTTCATCGCCGGCACCAAGGAATGGGCCGACAAGTTCACCGCCGCCGGCGTGCCGATCGTGGGCGACGACATCAAGAGCCAGATCGGTGCAACCATCACGCACCGCGTGATGGCCAAGCTCTTCGAAGACCGCGGCGTCACCCTGGACCGCACGTACCAGCTGAACGTCGGCGGCAACATGGACTTCAAGAACATGCTGGAGCGCGACCGCCTTGAGTCCAAGAAGATCTCCAAGACCCAGGCGGTGACGTCCAACGTTGAAGCTGACATTGCACCGCGCAACGTCCACATCGGTCCGTCTGACTACGTCCAGTGGCTCGATGACCGCAAGTGGGCCTTCGTCCGCCTCGAAGGCCGCAACTTCGGTGACGCCCCCGTGTCGCTGGAATACAAGCTGGAAGTCTGGGACTCACCCAACTCCGCCGGCGTGATCATCGATGCCATCCGCGCCGCCAAGATCGGCCTGGACCGAGGCATCGGCGGCCCGCTGCTCTCCGCCTCGAGCTACTTCATGAAGTCCCCGCCCGAGCAGTTCAACGACGACCTCGCCCGTGAAAAGGTCGAGGCCTTCATCCGCGGAGACCTGGAGCGCTAACCCGCTCTCCACCCTCTCGTTGCTCTATCAGTTGTGGTCCCCAAATCTATGGTTTGGCGACTGCAACTGATAGGGCAACAGGCGTTTAAGGGGACTTGAGTGCAAGCCGGACCTGATTGACCGCGCGGTGGAAGTCGTGGGCCAGATCGTCCGCGTTGAATTTGAAGTACCTCCAGCCAGCGGCATTGAACGTTTCGTCGCGGCGATTGTCGCGCGACTGCTGCTCGCGGGTCAGGTGATGGCCGCCGTCGTACTGGATGGCGATCCGATGGGCGCGGTAGCCCAGGTCTGCCGCCGGCGAATACGGGTCGGCCTTCACAATCCGTAGTTGCAGTTCTGGCTCCGGCAGGCCCGCGGCAGTTAATGCGAGGCGCAGGAACGTCTCAGGAGCGGAATCTGCACCGGGACGGATGAGCTCGACAGCTGCCCTTGCTTTCACGATGCCCTTGAGCTTCGGGTGCCTCTTCAGCATTTCTTGCAGCTCCGGAAGGGTTGACCAAGGCTCTGCGCGGTCTTCGAGGCCGGGCCGAGGCAGACGGATCAGTTGGTCACCCACAGCCACGAGGTCCTCCAGCGGCACGAGGTTGGCAAGGTCAAGCCAAGTGCGGGCCGGCGTGGAGATCCGCATCCCGTCCAGCATCATGATCTCCCCATCAAAGGCAAGGACGGTATGGCCGACCACGCCTTCGCGCCGCACCGGTGGCAGGTTCCTGGGCTTGCTCAGATGGAGTTCCCGGCAGTCGCGGAACCAGGTAGGAAGCCAGAGCCCAAGCACGACGGCGGCCGTCAGGTGCGAGATCCAGGCGCCCGGAGTGGCAGCGGAGAGTGCCCTGGCAAGGCCCCGGATTTCAAAGTCCCAGCCCGTGGGCAGATACAGCAACCGTCCGGCGGACGCGAGGTCGGAGGAACGAAGTCTTCCGCTGCTCAGGCTGGCAGCCCGCGCCTCATGGACAGTGAACGGAGCGGACGAAAGGCTGAACGGCAGAGGTGCGGAGGGTCGCATGCGCACCATTGTCGCCCGAAGCCAATCTCTCCCGCAGAAGTTATCCACAGCTCCCGATGCTCTATCACTTTTGGTCGCTCTGGCCCCGGAATAAGAGCTCAAAGTGATAGAGCAACGTGGGTCAGGAGAGGCCTACCGGGTTGCCGGCGTCGTCGACGTCCATTCGCATGGCGGCGGGGGCGGCGGGGAGGCCAGGCATCGTCATGACGGCACCGGTCAGGGCCACGATGAAGCCCGCGCCGGTCTTGGGGATGAGGTCCCGGACGTGCACGGTGAAGCCCTTGGGAGCCCCCAGCCGGGAGGCGTCGTCGGTGAAGGAATACTGGGTCTTGGCCATGCAGACGGGAAGCCCGGACCAGCCGTTCTTTTCGATCTCGGCCAGGCGCTTCAGGGCGGGGACTGAGAAGTCCACCCCGTCCGCGCCGTAGATCTCCTGCGCAATGGTCCGGATCTTCTCCTCCACGGGCACGTCCAAGGGATACAGATGCCGGAAGCTGTTCGGCCCAGCAACCGCGGCGGCGACCTTCGCGGCCAGCTCGTCGCCGCCGTCGCCACCGCCGCCCCGGCCCCACACATCCGCCACCGCAGCATGGACCCCCTCCGCCGCGCACCACTCCAGGAGCCAGTCCAGCTCCTCTTCCGTGTCGGACGAGAACCTGTTGATGGCCACCACCGGTGCCACCCCGAACTTCTCCACGTTGTGCACGTGCCGCCGAAGATTCGCGACGCCGGCCTGCAGCGCCTCAAGGTCGGGTTCCGTCAGCCGGTCTTTGGGCACGCCGCCGTGCATCTTGAGCGCTCGGACAGTGGCCACAACCACGACGGCGGACGGCGCCACGTCAGCGATCCGCGCCTTGATGTCCATGTACTTCTCCGCGCCCAGGTCTGCGCCGAAGCCAGCCTCGGTGACCACGATGTCCGCGAGCCGCCGGGCCGTCTGGGTGGCAATCAGCGAGTTGCACCCGTGCGCGATGTTGGCGAACGGCCCGCCGTGCACCAGCGCGGGAGTGCCGGCAATGGTCTGCACCAGGTTGGGCTTGATGGCTTCCTTCAGGAGCAGGGTCAGGGCGCCCTGGACGCCGAGGTCCGCCACGGTGACCGGAACGCGGGAGTACGTGTAGCCGAACGTGATCCGGCCCAAGCGCTCGCGGAGGTCGGCCAGGCTGGTGGCCAGGCAGAAAACCGCCATGATCTCCGAAGCCACGGTGATGTCGAAGCCGTCCTGCCGGGGCACACCCTGGGTGGGACCGCCCAGGCCAATGATGACCTCGCGGAGCGACCTGTCATTCATGTCCAGGACGCGTTTGAACGTCATCCGCCGGGGGTCGATGTTCAGCTCGTTGCCCTGGTAGATGTGGTTGTCCACGAGCGCCATCAGGGCATTGTTCGCAGACGTCACGGCATGGAAATCACCGGTGAAGTGCAGGTTGATCTCGTCCATCGGCAGCACCTGGGAGTAGCCGCCGCCAGTGGCGCCGCCCTTCATTCCCAGGATCGGGCCCAGCGAGGGTTCCCGCAGCGCGATCATCACCTTGTGCCCGGCCCGGGCCAGCGAATCGGCGAGCCCCACCGTGGTGGTGGACTTCCCCTCGCCGGCGGGCGTCGGCGACATCGCAGAGACGAGTACCACCTTTCCGGCGGGCGCCGGCGCAGTCAGCAACGCCGGATCAACCTTCGCCTTGTACCGCCCGTAAAGTTCCAGAGCGGCGGCGTTGATGCCCGCGGCAGCTGCAATCTCCTCGATGGGCCTCATCTGTGCCTGCCGTGCGATCTTGAGGTCGCTGAGGGAATTCCGTTCAGACATCCTTGTCCTTTTGTTGGGGGCCGGGTACTAAAGGCAGACGGCGGCTGACCACCGCTTAGGGTGCCGAGTCCGCCGGGATCAGCCGGCGGGCCAGCTGCTGTTCGACGGCGGCGTGGTAAGTCTCGAGCGTGATCGCGGCAGTGCGGTTCCAGCCCAGGTTCTCCGCCCGGATGGCCGCGGCCCGCCCCATGTCGGCCCGCGTGTCCGGATCGTCGTACATGGCCTCGAGCGCGTCCGCCCAGACCAAGGCGTGGTGCCCGTCCACCAGCAGCCCGGTCCGGCCATGGCAGATGGCGCGGGACAGTCCGCCCACCCGGGTGCCCACCACGGGGGTCCCGCAGGCCTGCGCCTCAATGGCCACGAGTCCGAACGATTCGCTGTAGGAAGGCATCACCACAACGTCGGCCGCCCGGAACCAGGACGCCAGGTCAGCCGCGCTGACCGGGGGAAGGTGCGTGACGACGTCGTCCATTCCGGACTCCGAGATCAGGTGCCGGAGGTTGAAGTCCTTGTTGCCGCTGAGGGCGCCCAGGATGGTGAGCCGCAGATCGATCCCGGGCCGCCGGGCGCGAAGCAGGGCAGCCGCCTTGAGCAGGATCTGCGGGCCCTTCAGCCGCTGGATCCGGCCGGCGAACACCAGGTGGAACGTCTCCGGCGAAACACCGTGTTCGGCCCGGGACCGCGCGCGGAACGCGGGTGTAAAGGTGCTGAGGTCCACGCCCGGCGGCGCCACATCGATACGGTCGTAATCTGCACCGTAGTGGGACACCAGCTCTTCGGCTTCGGCCGTGGTGTTGGCAATCAGGCGGGCGGCGCCGTCGACGATCCGGTGCTCGCCCTCCTCACGCTGCCGCGGCTCGGGCTGTTCGCCGGACTCCAGCAGGAGGTTCTTGACCTTGGCCATGGTGTGCATGGTGTGGACGAGCGGCACGCCCCAAAGTTCCGAGAGCTCCAGTCCGGCGATCCCGGACACCCAATAGTGCGAATGGATGACGTCGTAGCGGCCGTGCGGCTGGCGCTGCCGGATCTGGTCGATCTCGGCCACCATGCTGTGGAGCAGCGCCGGCAGTTCTTCCTTGGGGATCTTCCGCGGCGGGCCGGCCAGCACGTTATGGACGCACACGCCGGGGAAGGGATGTTCGACGGCGGCCTGCTTGGCTGAGGTGGAGCGCGTGAAGATCTCCACGTGCACGCCGGTCTCGGCGAGCGCGGAGGCCAGCTCCCGGATGTAGACGTTCATCCCGCCGGCGTCGCCGGAGCCTGGCTGCTCCATCGGGGAGGTGTGGAGGGAGAGTAACGCGACCCTGCGGATCAATGTCATGGCTTCTCCTTCCCACCGCTGGCGCGGCGCGGGCGCTGAAGTTGCCCGCTCGGTAAAACACTACTCCAGCCGCTCCGGGACGGCCGCCCGGCACGTGATGTACCGGAAACTTTAGCCGCGCCAAAGCTCCAGCAGCGGCGGGAACGCGCGCTCATAGCCGGCCAGCAGCTTGGCCCCGAGCGCGGGGGAGCCTACCAGGGGGTGCCGGCTGAAGGCGTCGACGGCGGCCGTCCGGTCTCCGTGCGTCGCTGCCCGGGCAGTGAGCCGTTCCACCTCCTTGACGCGCCGGAGCAGGGTGAGTTGCTCCGTCCCCGGCGGCGACTGGGGAAGCGGCACCGCGCCGTCGGGCGTTACGGTGCAGGGGACCTCGACGACGGCGTCCGCCGGCAGTCCCGGAATGGCCGGTTCCGTGGTGGTGCTTCCGGGGGCGGCACCCCCGCCAGGATCGGACGGAAGCATATTGGGGGTGTTGAGGATGAGCTGGGCCTCCCCGGCCCCCGCCAATGCGCGCATCACGGCGAGGGCGACGCGTTCGTAGCCGCCGCCGGCGAGGTCGTCCTCGTCACGCTGCTCGCCGCGGGTCCGTGCCTCGGCAAGGTAGCCTTCCTCCCGCGAGCGGCGGGCGGCGTCCCACAGGGTGTAGGCGTCAGGGCCGGCTGAGGCGAGCCGCGGGTACAGCTCGGCCTGCTGGTGGTGGATGGACTCGCCGCGGGTCTGGGCCATGGCGCGCATAGCCGCGGCGGCGCTGTCTTGCTGATAGTAGTAATAGAGGTATTCGTTGGGCAGGGCGCCGAGGTCCTGGAGGAACCGCTGCGGGAAGAGGCGGCCTTCCTCAAAAGTGCTGAGGGCAGCCGGGTTCGAAAGCAGGCCGGGCAGCAGGTCCTGGCTACCGGACTCCAGCCGGTAGAGCCAGCCCAGGTGGTTCAATCCGAAGTAACCCACGCCGTCGAGCCTTCCGTCCGGCAGCGGCAGGCCGGCCGCGCGGGCCGCCCGGTGCACCAGGCCGCCCGCGGAATCGCAGATCCCGATGACCTTCCGGCCCAGGACAGGCAACAGCGCTTCGGTGACCATGCCGGCCGGGTTGGTGAAGTTGATCAGCCACGCGTCCGGGCAAAACTCCTTCATCTGCCGCGCCAGGTGCAGCATTTCCGGAATGGTGCGCAGCGCATAGGAGATGCCGCCCGCGCCGGTGGTTTCCTGGCCAAGAAGGCCGAGGTCCTGGGCCACCCGTTCGTCGTGGATCCGGCCGGCTGTGCCGCCGGGGCGGATCGCCGCGAACACCAGGTCTGTCCCCGCCAGGGCCTCGGGCAGGGACGTGGTGGAACGCACGGCGGGCGGCCGGACACCGGAGCGAGGGCCAGCGGCGGGGCCGCCGGCGGGGCGGCCTCCGGCGGTGGGGCCTCCGGCGGGGCGGCCGTCGGACTCCGGCATGGCGCGCAGAACCGCGGTGATGGCTCGCAGGCGGGCGGGATCGACGTCGAACAGCACCAGCTCGCTGACCAGCCCCGCGAACGCGCCGGACGCCAGCGCCCGGTAGACAAGCGGCACGCGGAATCCGCCGCCGCCGGCAATCATAAGCCGCATAGTCAGCAGTGTAGGCCTCCGCCAGGCGCGCCCCTACCGTGGGGCCGCGGCAGGGCGTAGTCTGCCGGACATGGACGCCATCCCGGACCGCCGCTTCGATCCGCTCGCAACCGTCCGCGCGCAGTCCGGCGGCGGGTTCGACCTGATCCTCGCCGGAACGGTCTTCCAGGACATCATCTTCACCGGCCTGCCCCACGCGCCCGAGCCGGGCACGGAAATCTGGAGCGATGGCATGGGCAGCTGCCCCGGCGGCGTCGCGAACCAGGCCATTGCGGCGGCGAGGCTGGGACTGCGCACCGGATTGGCCGCCGCGTTCGGGGACGACGGTTACGGGGACTACAACTGGAAGATATTGGCACGGCAAGAGCACGTGGACCTGAGTATGTCCCGCAAAGTCGAGGGGTGGCATTCGCCGGTCACCGTCTCGCTCTGCGTGGCGAAGGACCGGTCGCTGGTGACGCACGGCCACCCGGCCCCCGTGACGTCGTCCGAACTGATTGGTTCACCGCCCCGGGCGCTCGCCGGCATTGCCGAGCTCGGCGTCGAGATTGAACCCTGGGCCGTGGCCGCGCAGAAGGAAGGCGTGAAGTTGTTTGGGGATGTGGGGTGGGATCCCAGCGGTGAATGGTCACGGGTCCGGCTGGACAACCTGCAGTACTTCCATGCGTTCCTGCCCAACCAGCGCGAGGCCATGGCCTTCACCGGGAAGGATAATCCGTGGTCCGCGCTGTACGCCCTCGCCGATCGCGTGCCAGTGGCCGTGGTGACGCTCGGCGCGCAGGGTGCCATGGCCGTGGACTCGGAGACGGGGGAGGAGGAGTGGGTACCGTCGCCGCCGGTCATTGCTTTGGATCCCACCGGCGCCGGGGACTGCTTCGACGCGGCCTTCATCGTGGGCAGCCTGGCCGGCTGGCCGCTGGGCAACAGGCTTCGCTTCGCAAACCTCTGCGCCTCCCTCGCTGTGCAGGAAGTGGGCGGTTCGTTGGCGGCACCCGGCTGGGGAGACATCGCAGACTGGTGGCAGCGGGCCAACTCCAGGCCGGAACGCCAGAGCAGCCAGTGGCTCCGCCGCTTCGGCTTCCTGGCCGACATTCTCCACGACATACCGCTTGGGGCCCAGCGCCGGGCCACCGCCACGATCGCGCACTTGTCCGATGCCTGAGGGCGCCGCGATTATCCCGCCCTGAGCGCCCGCACTAGAATCACTAGCGTGACTTATCCCGTAACAACCGGTGACTTCCGCGCGGCCCCAGGAACGGATCCTGTGAACGAGCGGTCCGCCGTTATAGACCTGGACGCAATCCGCCACAACGTGCGGCGGCTGGCGGACGCGGCCTTGCCCGCCAAGGTCATGGCCGTGGTGAAGGCTGACGCGTACGGACACGGCGCGGTTCCTGTAGCCCGGGCTGCCCTCGAAGCCGGCGCATCCTGGCTGGGCGTCGCACACATCTCCGAGGCGCTGGCACTGCGGGCGGCCGGCATCGAAGCCCCCCTGCTGGCCTGGCTGCACACGGCGGAAAGCAACTTCGCTGCGGCGGTGGCTGCCGGCGTGGACATCGGCTGCTCCGGCTGGGAACTGGACCGCATTGTGGCGGCCGCGCGTGACCAGGAGCGTCCCGCCCGGATCCACCTGAAAGTGGACACGGGCCTGGGCCGGAACGGTGCAACGCTCGATGCCTGGGACCAGCTGCTGGGCGAGGCCATGGAGTACCAGGACCAGGGCCTCCTGCGGGTAGTGGGCATCTTCTCCCATCTGTCTGTTGCGGATGAACCCGAACGGCCGGAAACCGACGATCAGCTGGCGGCCTTCCGCGAGGTGCTGGCCGTGGCTGAGGACGCCGGTGTGGACCCCGAAGTCCGCCACCTGGCCAACACCCCGGCCACGCTGTCCCGCCCCGATACCCACTTTGACATGGTCCGCGTGGGCCTGGGCATCTACGGCCTCTCGCCTTTTGAAGGCCAGACCTCCGCCGAACTGGGTCTCCGTCCCGCGATGACGCTGCGCACCCTGGTGTCCCAGTGCAAGCAGGTCCCTGATGGGCAGGGCGTTTCCTACGGCCTGCGCTACCGCACCAGCGGCCCCAGCACCCTGGCGCTGATCCCGCTGGGCTACGCGGACGGCGTGCCCCGCATTGCCACCGGCGGTCCCGTCCGGGTGGCCGGCCGGACCTACCCCGTGGTGGGCCGGATCGCCATGGACCAGATGGTCATCGACCTCGGCAACATCGGCCCCGCCGGCGCGGACCTCTTCGGCGCCGAAGCGGTGCTGTTCGGTAACGGGGACGACGGCGGTCCCACGGCGGACGACTGGGCGGCCGCCGCCGGCACCAACAACTACGAGATCGTGACCCGGATCAGCCCGCGGGTGCCACGCCGGGTAATTAACGAAAGTCCCGCCGTCGGCCATCCTGCCGTGGGAAATCCCGACGCCGGGCAGGCAACACCGTGAGCATGGCCCCGGCAGAGATGCCCCACTGGGAAGAGACGCTGAGGGTCACAACGGCGGACCAGACCCACGCGCTCGCCGCCGCATTGGGTGCGGAGCTGCAGGCCGGGGACCTGGTGGTACTGACCGGCGAGCTGGGTGCCGGGAAAACCACCTTCACGCAGGGCCTCGGCGAAGGCCTCGGTGTGCGTGCGGGCATCATTTCGCCCACCTTTGTCCTGGTCCGTATCCACCCCAACCTGCCCGACGGCCCGCGGCCCGGTGGCCCCGACCTGGTGCACGTGGACGCGTACCGGCTGGGATCGGCGTCGGAAATCGACGACATTGACCTGGAAAACACGCTGGACTCGGCCGTGACCGTGGTGGAGTGGGGACGCGGCCGGGTGGAGCACCTGAGCGAGAGCCGGCTGGAAGTGGACCTGCACCGGGCGATCGGGCTGGAACCGGTCGGGCTGGAAGGGGCGACGGATCCGGCGGAACGGAAACCCAACCCCGCCCACACCGAAATCCTGGACTTCGACACCGAGGACCTCGATGAGCCCCGCACCGTCGTGATGCGCGGCTTCGGTCCCCGCTGGAGCACCAAGCCTGCCCTGGGCGGGGCCTTCGAAGGGACACCCTGATGCTTATTCTTGCCATCGACACCTCCGCCGTGGCCAGTGCTGCGCTGGTCTCGGACGACGCCCTCGAAGGCGTTGTGGCCAGCTTCTCCACCGAGGACACCCGCAGCCACGCCGAAGTTCTGGCCCCCGGCATCGAGGACCTGCTTGCCTCCGCCGGCGTCACCGGCCGGGACATTGACGCGATCGTGACAGGCGTGGGCCCAGGCCCGTTCACCGGACTGCGCTCGGGGATCGCAACCGCCAGGACGCTCGCCTTCGTCTGGGACAAACCGCTGTACGGGCTGATGAGCCTGGACGCCGTGGCGCTGGAAGTGGCAGAGTCCACCGAGGCCGCGGCCGAATTCCTGGTGGTCACGGACGCCCGGCGCAAAGAGGTGTACTGGGCGCGGTACAGCCTCGCCGACGGCCAATTGCCGCAGCTTGAGGACGGCCCGCACGTCAGCTTCGCCGCCGACCTCCCGGACCTCCCGGCTTACGGCGCCGGCGCCGGACTCTACAGTGACGTGCTGCGCGCCGACGCGGGTTTCAGTAACGAGCAGCCCGACGCTCTCTACCTCGGACAGTTCGCCCTGGCCCGGCTCGCCTCCGGCAAGCAACTGCTCGACTCCACGCCCCTGTACCTCCGCGAGTCGGACGCCCAGGTCCCGGGCCCACGGAAGCGGGCCCTGTGAGCATGCCTACCAGCGCAGACAGTTCCAGCGCCGACGGCGTGGTGTTCCGGGACATGACCCTGGAAGACGTGCCCGCAGTGGACGCTCTGGAGCAGCGCCTGTTCCCGGCGGACGCATGGCCGGTGCACATGTTCCTGTCCGAACTGTCCCAGCACGAAACGCGCCGCTACCTCGTGGCGGAAAGTGGCGGGGACATTGTGGGCTACGCCGGTCTGATGTGCATCGAGCCGATCGCGGATGTCCAGACCATCGCCGTCGTGCCTGAATGTGAAGGCCGGGGCATTGGCTCAAGGCTCCTGACCCGGCTGATCGATGAAGCCCGGCTCCGCGGGGCCGCGGACGTCCTCCTGGAGGTCCGTGCGGACAATCCCCGGGCGCAGCAGCTGTACGTGCGGTTCGGCTTCGAGCAGATCCACGTCCGCCGCGGGTATTACCGCGACGGGGTTGACGCCCTCATCATGCGGCTGCAACTGCTCCCCGAAGGCACAGCCCCCGCACCAGCCGACCCGGCACCAGCCCCGGACCCCACAACAGAAGCAGGCAAGTCATGAACAGCTCGCAGCCCCTGGTGCTGGGCATCGAATCCTCCTGCGACGAAACCGGCGTGGGCATCGTCCGCGGCACCACGCTGCTCACCAACACGGTGTCCTCCTCGATGGACGAGCACGTCCGCTTCGGCGGCGTGATCCCCGAGATCGCCTCCCGCGCACACCTTGATGCCTTTGTGCCCACTCTGCGGCAGGCCCTGGCCGACGCCGACGTGACCCTGGCGGACGTGGACGCGATTGCCGTCACCTCCGGCCCCGGGCTGGCAGGCGCCCTGATGGTGGGGGTCTGCGCCGCGAAGGCGTTGGCCGTGGCCACCGGCAAGCCGCTGTATGCCATCAATCACCTGGTGGCGCATGTCGGCGTCGGGCTGCTGGATGTAAACCCCGACGGCGGTGCTGCCGCGGGTGCTGCGGTTGGGCTCGGTCATGCCGGCCGTCTCCCGGAGAACCTGGGTGCCCTGCTGGTCTCCGGCGGGCACACCGAGATCCTGAAGATCAACAGCATCACCAGCGACGTCCGGCTCCTCGGCTCCACCATCGACGACGCCGCCGGCGAAGCCTACGACAAGGTGGCCCGCATCCTGGGCCTCGGCTACCCGGGCGGCCCGGCCATCGACAAGCTCGCCCGCACCGGCAACCCCAAAGCCATCCGTTTCCCGCGCGGCCTCAGCCAGCCAAAGTACATGGGCACCGCCGAGGAGCCGGGAAAACACCGCTACGACTGGTCCTTCAGCGGCCTGAAGACTGCGGTGGCGCGGTGCGTCGAGCAGTTCGAGGCCCGCGGCGAAGAGGTGCCGGTGGCCGACGTCGCCGCCGCCTTCCAGGAAGCGGTGGTGGACGTTATCACGTCCAAGGCCGTCCTGGCCTGCCGCGAGCATGGCATCAAAGACGTTCTCTTGGGCGGGGGAGTGGCAGCCAACTCCAGGCTGCGGGAACTCACCGGTCAGCGCTGTTCGTCCGCCGGAATCAGACTCCATGTGCCGCCGCTGGAGCTGTGCACGGACAACGGCGCCATGGTGGCGGCCCTCGGTGCCCAGCTGGTGATGGCCGGGATCGGGCCCAGCGGCATCCGCTTCGCCCCGGACTCCTCGATGCCGGTCACCGCGGTGTCACTCCCCGCCTGACCTGACTGTTGAAACCCCACTTGCTCTATCAGCTGTGGTCCCCAAACCGCCGGGTTAGGGCCCACAACTGATAGGGCAACGGGTGGGATCTAGCCCGTGGGCCCGTTCCGCATCTGCTTGACCAGGTCCAGCACCACGGCCTGCAGGTCGCCGCCGTGCTCGGCAGCGACGCGGCGCTGCCGCTGGTACCCGGCGCCGCGGCGGATGATCTTTTCGACGTCGGCCAGTTCGTCGGGGCAGCCGAGTTTCGCGGCCACCGGCTCCAGCCGGTTCAAGGTCTCCAGAAGGTGGTCGGTGACCAGCTGTTCGTTGCCGGCGGCGTCGAGGATGATGATGGCCTCCATGCCGTAGCGGGCGGCACGCCACTTGTTCTCCTGGAGGTGCCACGGCGGCATCGTGGGGATGGTCCCGCCGTTATCCAGCGTGGTGGAGAGTTCATCCACCAGGCACTGGGTGAGGGCTGCAATCGCGCCCACTTCCTCCAGCGTGGCCAGGCCGTCGCAGATCCGCATCTCGATGGTGCCCAGGTTCGGGACCGGCCGGATGTCCCAGCGGATTTCGGACAGGGTGTCGATCACACCGGTGGTGAACATGTCCTGGACGTAGGACTCGTACTCGGTCCACGAGCGGAACGTAAACGGCAAACCGGCGGTGGGAAGCTGCTGGAACATGAGGGCCCGGTGCGACGCGTAGCCGGTGTCCTCCCCACCCCAGAACGGGCTCGACGCCGAGAGCGCCTGGAAGTGCGGGAAGTAGTTCAGGAGCCCGTCCATCACAGGCAGGGCCTTTTCGCGCCGGTCCAGGCCCACGTGGACGTGTACGCCGTAGATGACCATCTGCCGGCCCCACCACTGGGTGCGGTCGATCAGCTTGGCGTACCGGGCCTTGTCCGTCACGGGCTGCAGCTGCGGCGGGCTGAACGGGTGGCTGCCGGCGCAGAAAACCTCCACGCCCATGGGATCGGTGATTTCGCGGACCGCGGCCAGGGACCGGCTGAGGTCTTCCTTGGCTTCGGCGGCAGTTTCGCAGATGCCGGTGACCAGCTCCACGGTGTTGAGCAGCAGTTCCTGCTTGATGTGCGGGTGTTCGTCGTCTTCGTTGAGTTCGGGGTGCCTGGCAACCACGCCGCTGAGCACTTCGTTGGCGACCGATGCCAGTTCGCCGGTCTGGCCGTCCACCAGGGCCAGCTCCCATTCCACACCAAGAGTTGATTGCTTCGATGAAGCGAAATCAATCTTCATGCGTTCCCCTAACTGTTCGAATATCACTGGGCACGCGCCGCATTCAAGTCTAGTGCAGGGGTAGCATCGAGTTGATGGCCTTGTTTATATGGAGCCGTGAGTGTGTTCACAAATCCACCCTCTTTTTCGCGGCCGCCGCCGTGGCCGCCATGACGGCCTGCACGGCGGTTCCCACCACCACCCCGGCGTCCTCCAGCCCCGCGCCGGCCTCAACCCCGGGATCAGAGCGTGCGACGACGGCACCCCCGTCCGCTTCCCCCTCACCTGACCCCGGGCTCCGTCCGCTGGGCTGGGGGCCCGAACAGCGGGACCAGGATGCCGCCGTAGCCGCCGTGGCGGCGATGTCTGTCGAGGAGAAGGCCGGCCAGGTGCTGATGCCGGTATATGCCGGCACCGATGCCGAAGCCCAGGCCGCAACCATAGAACGCCTCCATCTGGCGGGGTCCATCATCATGGGCGACAACGTCCCGCTCGACGCGCGCGGGCAGACAGATCCGGCTGCCCTGACAGCGGTCAACGCCCGGCTGGCCCAGGCCACAAAAGCTGACGGCAGGCCCTGGCCCGGGCTCATCGGCGTGGACCAGGAGGGCGGGATCGTGGCGCGGCTCGGTGCGCCCCTGACCGAATGGCCAACCGCCCTGAGCTACGGAGCCGCCGGAAATGTGCCGCTCGCCAAGGAAGCAGGCCGCGCCATGGCCGCGGAGCTCGGGTCGCTGGGCTTCACCGTGGACTTCGCGCCTGTTGCGGATGTGACCATCGGGCCCGCAGATCCAACCATCGGTGCCCGGTCAATGTCCGCTAACCCGGACGCAGCGGGAGCGCTGGCCGTGGGGTTCTCACAGGGCATGCAGGAGGCCGGCGTCCTGCCGGCCCTCAAACACTTCCCGGGCCACGGCTCCGTGACCGTTGACTCGCACCAGGATCTTCCGGTGCAGCCCGCGGGCATCGCGGAGCTCGAGGCCCGGGACTGGAAGCCCTTCCGGGCAGCCATCGCAGCCGGTGTTCCTATGGTCATGACCGGGCACATCGCCGTACCGGCCCTGGAACCCGGCGTTCCGGCGTCGTTGTCAGGACCTGCTTACGCTGCTTTGCGCGGCATGGGTTACGAGGGTGTGGCCGTAACCGATGCCCTCAATATGGGGGCAGTCCAGAAGCAGTACCCGGGCGGCTCCGCAGCAACGGCGGCGCTGGTTGCCGGCGCGGACCTGCTGCTGATGCCGACGGATGTGGGGCAGTCTCACGCGGCCATCGTCAGCGCCGTGGCGGCCGGAACCCTGCCCGCGGCGCGCCTGGACGAAGCAGCCATCCGGGTGGCGACCATGATGATTTGGCGCGGCCGCGTCACCTCGCCGCCCGACGGCTCGGCCCCTGCCAGCGCCGCCCCCGGCAGCGGCGGCGATATCTCGGCGCGGGTCTCCGCGGGTGCCGTCACAGTTCTGTCCGGACACTGCGGCGCGCCGATCGTCCAGGGAAGCATCCGGATCGCGGGCGGATCAGCGCAGGACAGAGCACGGTTTGAAGCTGCCGCAGCGAAGGCCGGGCTCGGCACCGGGGCTGGCCCCCTGGTCAGCCTCATCGGTTACGCCGGACGTCCGGTCGGGGGCGATATCGCTGTGGCCCTGGATGCGCCGTGGCCGCTGCAGGATTCCACTGCCCCGGTAAAGGTTGCGCTGTACGGCCGCACGCCTGGCGCTTTTGACGCCCTCGTTGCCGTGCTGGCAGGCAAGGCGACTGCCCCGGGGAAGCTGCCCGCCGCCGTCGGAAGCTATCCGGCCGGAACGGGTTGCCCGTAACGGAACGTGTCCACCCCAACTAGGTAGCAGCAGATGTCGTTTTGAGCGCTCATAACGACATCAACTGCGACCCAGTTGGGGGGAAACGCGTTTAATGGACAGGTGCCCATTCTGAATAAAGACATGACCTTGTGTATTTCGCTGTCGGCCCGGCCCAGCAACAACGGGACCCGGTTCCATAACCACCTCTACGACCAACTGGACCTGAACTGGATCTACAAGGCCTTTGCCCCCACCGACCTGGCCCAGGCGATCGCCGGCGTCAGGGGCCTGGGCATCCGCGGCTGTGCGGTGTCCATGCCGTACAAGGAGGACGTGATGGCCCTCGTGGATGAGCTGGATCCCTCCGCCAGGGCCATCGATTCGGTCAACACGATCGTGAACACCGACGGGCGTCTGTTGGCCTACAACACCGACTACACCGCGATCGAACAGCTGCTCAAAAGCAACGCCGTGCCCACGGACTACTCGGTGCTGGTCCAGGGTGCCGGCGGCATGGCCAAGGCCACCGTCGCGGCCCTGCGCGACGCCGGCTTCACGGACGTCACGGTCATCGCCCGGAACGAAGACACAGGACGGGCGCTCGCTGAGCAGTACGGTTTCCACTGGCGTGCAACGCTCGACGGCGGGACCGCGGACCTGATCATCAACGTCACCCCCATCGGTATGGCAGGCGGCCCGGAAGTGGACTCGCTGTCCTTCCCGGAAGCTGCGATCGCCGCGGCCAAGGTTGTGTTCGATGTTGTGGCGCTGCCGGCCGAGACGCCACTGATCAAGGCGGCACGCGCCGCCGGGAAACAGGTGATCACGGGCGCCGAGGTGGCCACCATCCAGGCGCTCGAGCAGTTTGTGCTCTACACCGGCGTCCGGCCCACCGACGAGCAGGTCCGGGCCGCCGAGGACTTTATGCGTGCCCGGTAGGACGCGCGCGGTAGGGAATCGTTCTTAGATGGGCTCCACCGAGATGGCCACCCGGTCCTCCCCAATGCGGGTCAGGACCAGAGTGGCTGTTTTTTGTCCGGATTTCTTCCCGGCACCCTTGTTGCCGGCGAACAGCTGCTTGCGCAGTTCCTCCGGGGTTACCGAGGTGCCGCGCTTTTTGATGTCCAGCACCGTGATGCCGTTTTCCTTCACCCAGGCCTTGAGCGCCTTGACGTTGTACGGCATCACTTCCAGGACCTTGTAGGCGCGGGCGAACGGCGTGTCCACCAGCTCCGGAGCGCAGATGTACGCGATGTGCTCATCCAGCAGGTGCCCGCCCAGTTGAAGCGCGACGTCGGCCACCAGGCCTGCGCGGATCACCGCACCATCGGGCTCATACAGGTAGCCCTCCGCCGGACCCACCGGCGCTACCGGACCGCCGTCGAAATCTTCAGCGCTGGTCAGCTCGGCGGCACCCTGCGGGCCGAGCAGCAGCGCGGCCCGGCGGATTCCGGGCCGGCGCACGGAGTTGAACCACAGGGCCACCTCGGTGACGTCGCCGCCCACCGACACCCACTGCGCCTCGCAGCCGGCGGGAACTGACTCGTGCGGCATGCCGGGGCCCATCTTGACCCCGACGGCGCGCCCGGTGGCAGCGAGCGATTCCACAAATGACAGGGGCGGTGAAAACGCCTCAGGATCCCAGATCCGCTTGGTACCCGACGTGGAGGTGACGCGTCGTGCGGGATCCAGCCAGACGCCGTCGACCCCGTCCAACGGGACGGTGGTGGCGTCCGAATGCACCACGGTTGCGTTGGGGAAGGGGATCAGGTTGACCGTGGCGCAGGCGGCGGTGGTTTCGTCCATCTCCACGGCCGTGACCGTGATGTCCATTGATGCCAGGGCCAGGGAGTCCGCGGCAAGGCCGCAGCCGAGGTCCGCCACATGGCGGACGCCGGCCTGCGCAAAGCGCTCGGCATGCCTTGCTGCGACCGTGAGACGCGTGGCCTGTTCCAGCCCGGCCTGCGTGAAGAGCATGCTCCGGGCGAACTCGCCGAACTTCAGCTCGGCCTTGGTGCGGAGCCGGGACTGGGTGAGAACGGCGGAGACCAACGCGGGGGAGTGGCCGGCCTTGCGGAGGGCCGCGTTAAGCTCGAACGCTTTGTTCTCGTGGTAGGGGCCCAGGGACGCCAGGAGCTCCCAGCCTTCGCTCGTGAGCAGTGGGGCGATCTGGTCCTGCGGTGCTTGAGCCATGGGTTCAAGCCTAGTGGAGGGGGCCGGTGGCCAGATCCGGCTAGGGTTGAAGGCATGGAAGACAGCGCAGGCAGCCAGCCGTCCGGACTACCGCAAGCCAGTAGGCCGGACCTGGTGAAGTTCGCCCGCCCCGCGCTGATTGCAGGATCCGCAGTGGCCGTTGTCTGCGTCGCGCTGCTCGTGATCATCTTCTTCCTGGACACCTTCAACGCCACCGTCTACTCCGTGGGCGGCAAGAACATCCAGGACGCCACGGATGAGGCAGGGGAGATTCGCGGCCTCTACGCCGGGGCGCGCGTAGGCGGCATCATCATGCTGGTGGTCTCGCTGCTGGCTGCCGTGGGCGGCGCCCTGGTGCTGTATCTGCAGCGGGGCACAGTCGATGAAGGGGACGACGGCGACGAGGACGTCGACCTTGAGGACCTTACCGGCCGGTAAAAGGCTGTTCGCCGGAGACATAATTCTGGCACTCGCCTTGACCGAGTGCTAACCAAAACATAGAGTCATCATTAGCACTCTCCCCAGGAGGGTGCTAATACATGACGAGCTGCCAGCCAGGCTGCTGCCGGCACCGCGACGACGGTTTGCCAGCCACGGCGAAACAGCTCAACTGTCCACAAATTTCGCTGACGTAGAAGGAGAGGTCCGAGTGTCGGTCTCTATTAAGCCTCTTGAGGATCGTATTGTTGTCCGCCCGCTCGAAGCCGAGCAGACCACGGCTTCCGGCCTGGTTATCCCGGACTCCGCACAGGAGAAGCCGCAGGAGGGTGAAGTTGTTGCAGTAGGCCCCGGCCGCTTCGAAGACGGCAACCGCGTGCCTGTCGACGTAGCCGTTGGCGACGTTGTCATCTACTCCAAGTACGGTGGAACCGAAGTCAAGACCGGTGGCAACGAGTACCTCGTGCTCTCCGCCCGCGACGTTCTGGCGATCGTCGTAAAGTAACTCTTTGGATCCCCGTGCCGCTGATCATGCATTCCGCTGGTCAGCTGTGCGGGGTTCTGTCTTGAAAGGACAAAACCATGGCAAAGCAGCTTGCGTTTAACGACGCTGCCCGCCGGTCGCTTGAAGCCGGCATCGATAAGCTCGCCAACACTGTCAAGGTGACGCTCGGCCCCCGCGGCCGCAACGTTGTCCTCGACAAAAAGTGGGGGGCACCCACCATCACCAACGATGGCGTCACCATCGCGCGTGAAATTGAGCTTGATGACCCGTACGAGAACCTTGGTGCGCAGCTGGCCAAGGAAGTCGCCACGAAGACCAACGATGTTGCCGGCGACGGCACCACCACGGCCACCGTGCTCGCCCAGGCCCTGGTCAAGGAAGGCCTGCGCAACGTTGCGGCGGGCGCCGCTCCGGGCCAGATCAAGCGCGGCATCGAGGTTTCCGTAGAAGCCATTGCAGCCCGTCTGCTTGAGAACGCACGCCCGGTTGAAGGCACCCAGGTTGCCAGCGTGGCAGCCATCTCGGCCCAGAGCGACGAAATCGGCGAGCTCCTCGCCGAGGCATTTGGCAAGGTCGGCAAGGATGGTGTGATCACCATCGAGGAGTCCTCCACCACGCAGACCGAGCTGGTCCTCACCGAAGGCATGCAGTTCGACAAGGGCTACCTGTCCCCGTACTTCGTGACCGACTCCGAACGCCAGGAAGCCGTCCTCGAAGACGCCCTTATCCTGATCAACCAGGGCAAGATCTCCTCCGTGCAGGACTTCCTGCCGCTGCTGGAGAAGGCGCTGGCGAGCTCCAAGCCGCTCTTCATCATTGCCGAAGATGTTGAGGGCGAGGCCCTGTCCACGCTGATCGTCAACCGCATCCGCGGAACCCTGAACGTTGTTGCCGTCAAGGCTCCGGGCTTCGGCGATCGCCGCAAGGCCATGCTGCAGGACATTGCAACCCTCACCGGTGCGCAGGTCATCTCCGCGGAACTGGGCCTCAGCCTGGATTCGGTTGGCCTGGAGGTGCTGGGTACCGCCCGCCGCATCACGGTCACCAAGGACAACACCACCATCGTTGACGGCGCCGGTTCCGCAGAAGACGT
The DNA here is from genome assembly GCF_029960665.1 of Pseudarthrobacter sp. AL07. GTDB lineage: Bacteria > Actinomycetota > Actinomycetes > Actinomycetales > Micrococcaceae > Arthrobacter. Next base: position 58,776 of record NZ_JASBRB010000003.1, on the reverse strand, counting down.
CGCAGCCCGGGTTTCCCAGCTGCGCGCCGAGCTCACCCGCACCGACTCCGACTGGGACAAGGAAAAGCTCCAGGAACGCTTGGCCAAGCTGGCCGGCGGCATCGGTGTCATCAAGGTCGGCGCAGCCACCGAAGTCGAGCTGAAGGAAAAGAAGCACCGCATCGAAGATGCAGTGTCCTCCACCCGCGCCGCCCTCGAAGAGGGCATCGTTGCCGGTGGCGGTTCCGCTCTGATCCACGCCCTGAAGGCCCTCGACGAGGATCCTGCGGTCAAGGCACTCGAAGGCGACGCCGCCGCTGCTGTGGGCATCGTCCGCCGCGCGCTGGTGCAGCCGCTTCGTTGGATCGCCCAGAACGCCGGTTTCGACGGCTACGTTGTCACCGCCAAGGTTGCCGAGCTCGAAACCAACAACGGCTTCAACGCCAAGACGGGTGAGTATGAGGACCTGATCGCCGCCGGTGTCATCGACCCGGTCAAGGTCACCCGTGCAGCCCTGCGCAACGCGGCATCCATCGCTGCGCTGGTTCTCACCACCGAGACCCTCGTAGTGGAGAAGCCCGCAAACGAAGACGAGCACGCAGGCCACAGCCACTAGTAGGCTGCTTTTCCCTCACCTCGCTTCGTCGGTCAGGGAACCCTGACAGCGTGGGCTCAGGCTTCTGTCGAGTCTCCGGACAAAGAACCGGTCCAGCTTCGGCTGGGCCGGTTCTTTGTGCTTATTGGCGTCTGCCGCGAGTAATGAACCGGTTCGCCACAATGATTCCCCGTGCTCCAGTCTGGAACTGCGTTCCGGCACTGTCCAGAGTCGGCGGCCGTGGCAGACTGATGCCATGTTGCTCGATGAGCTCGTGAAAACCTCGGATGCCGTCGCGTCCACCCGCTCCCGGCTCGCGAAGGTCGACGCACTGGCCGATCTCCTGCGCCGGCTCGAGCCAGTGGACATCGCGACGGCCGTCGGCTTGCTTATCGCCCAGCCGCGGCAAGGCCGCGTCGGCATCGGCTGGCGCGGCATGACGGCAGCCATGGGGGAGCCGGCCGCCGAGCCGAGCCTGACGGTGGCCGACCTCGACGCTGCGCTGGACCGGCTGCTAGCCACCTCAGGCGCTGGATCAGTCGCGGAGCGGGCCGCTATGCTCCGGTTGCTCACGGCGGCGGCCACCGAGCGTGAACAGGCCTTCATCGCCGGCGTGCTGCTCGGTGAACTGCGTACGGGTGCGCTGGAGGGAGTGCTGACGGATGCCGTTGCCCGCGCCGCCGATCGGCCCGTCGACGCCGTACGCCGCGCCGCGATGCTCTCCGGCAATCTCGGCGAAACTGCCCTGCTGGCCATCACGGGTACGGCGGCCGAACTTGACGACGTGGGCCTCGTCGTCGGCCGTCCCGTGCAGCCCATGCTCGCCGCAACGGCGGCCAGTCCCAGCGCGGCGCTCGAGGTAACGGGGGAAGCCTCTGTGGAATACAAGCTCGACGGGGCGCGGATCCAGGTGCATCGCGCTGGCGACGATATACACATCTACACACGCACTCTGGCCGAGGTGACCCACCGGCTGCCCGAGGTGGTGGAGGTAGTGCGCGGACTGCCGGTACGCGAAGTGATCCTCGACGGCGAGACTCTCGCCCTCGACGAGGACGGCGGTCCCCGACCGTTCCAGGAGACCATGTCGCGGTTCGGGGCCGATGCGGCGCGCGCTACAGTGCTGCACCCGTGGTTCTTCGACGTGCTGCACGTGGACGGGCGCGACCTGCTCGACGAGCCGCTGTCGACGCGCCTCGGTGTGCTCGAGCGCATCGCCCCCGAATACCGGATCCCGGGGGAGATCACGGCGGATGCGGCCGTTGGGGAGAGAGTGTCGCGCGATGCGCTCGCCGCCGGCCATGAGGGTGTTGTGGTGAAAGCGGTCGGATCGGCCTATGCGGCCGGTCGGCGTGGGTCCAACTGGATCAAGGTGAAGCCCGTGCTCACCTACGACCTGGTGGTGCTCGCCTGCGAGTGGGGGTCAGGACGGCGCACCGGGCTGCTGTCGAACCTGCACCTGGGAGCCCTCGACCCGACCGGCGAGTTCGGCGAACCCGGCGGCTATGCGATGGTGGGCAAGACCTTCAAAGGCCTCACCGACGCCCTGCTGCGCTGGCAGACCGAGAGGTTCCAGGCGCTCGAGGTGCGCCGCACTGCGGGTACCGTTTGGGTCGAGCCCGTCACCGTGGTCGAGGTCGCGATCGACGGTGTGCAACGTTCCTCGCGCTATCCGGGCGGAATCGCGCTGCGGTTCGCACGCGTCAAGCACTACCGCGACGACAAGATTGCCGCGGAAGCCGACACCATTCATACGTTGCGTGCCCTGCTGCGTTCGTAGGTTGTGCCGGTTCTCCAGCGGGCGTACCGTGGCGCTTAAGCGCCGTCACGCCCAGCGTGCGGCGGGCCAACCGGTGGGGCGGTTGGTATCCGAAAGGGGCCAGATGTCAGCTGAAACAGGCATTGACCGCGGCAGGTCAGCCTTCCAGGAACATCGCTGGACCGAGGCCAACCAAACCTTCCGTGAAGCCGATAAGCGCGGCGGGTTGCCGGCTGCCGATCTCGAACGGCTGGCTACGGCCGAGATCCTGACGGGAGAATGCACCACTGGGCTCGAGACCCTCACCCGTGCCCACGAGGAATACCTGGTGGTGGGCGACGTCGAGAGTGCCGCACGGTGCGCGGGCTGGATGGGCATGCAACTGATGTTCCTGGGGGAGCGGGCCCGGGCTGGAGGGTGGTTGGCCCGCGGCCAGCGGCTTCTCGATGAAGCGGCCGAGCCGAGCGCCGTGCAGGGCCTCCTGCTCATCCCGGAGGGCCTGGGCAAACTTTACAGCGGTGATCCGGCGGGCGCGCTGCAGGCTTTCTCCCGCGTTTCCGAATTCGGCCAGCGGTTCCACGACAAAGACGTGTCCGCGCTGGGCCTCCTTGGCACAGGCCAGGCCACCCTGATGCTTGGTCACCCTGACAAGGGACTCAAGATGTTCGACGAGGTCATGGTGGCCGTCACGGCAGGTGAACTCTCCCCGATCCCCTCAGGGATAATCTATTGCGCAGTCATCGGCAACTGCCACCTGGCCCTTGACCTGGAGCGGGCCCTGGAATGGACGGCTGCCCTGGACCGCTGGTGCAGTACGCGCCCTGACATGATGTCATTCAGCGGCCAGTGCCAGTCACACCGCGCCGAACTCTTTATGCTCCACGGGGCCTGGGCCGAGGCGCTGACGGCGGCCGCCGCTGCCCAGGGACTCTCCGTCAAGGGTGATCCCCAGGCACTGTACGGCGGCTACTACCAGCAGGGCGAGGTGGAACGGCTAAGCGGAAAACTGCACGACGCCGAAGTTTCCTACGGCCAGGCCGCCCGCTCTGGCTATGAGCCACAGCCCGGCCTCGCGCTCCTCTGGCTGGCCAGTGGAAATGTGCAGCAGGCACAGGCGATGATACGGAGGGCAGCCGGCGCGGCAGACGCAGCTACCCGCCGGAACATGTTGCCGGCACTGGTGGAGATCGAGCTGGCCGCCTCCGACCTGGCAGCCGCGCGGCGAGGTGTTCAGGAGCTGGAAGCCGTGGCCCGTGAATGCCCTATGCCCATGGTCCGGGCCGTTGCCGGCCAGGCGGACGGCGCGGTCCGGCTGGCCGACGGCGACCCCTCCGCTGCCCTGAAACGTCTCCGGGATGCGTGGAGACTGTGGCAGGAGCTCGGTGTGCCGTTCGAAGCGGCGCGCTGCCAGGCGTTGGCCGGTCGCGCCTGCCGCGTGCTCGGTGATGAGGCCTCGGCGCTGATGTACCTGGAGGCGGCCCACGCTGCGCTCCTGGACCTGGGCGCGGCGCCGGCGGCAACGTGGGCGGCGTCACTGTTGCACGAAGGCATGCCGGACAGCGGGGCCATGCCGGACACCGCGGGTCCTCTCACCCGCCGGGAGCTCGAAATCCTTCAGTTGGTGGCGACCGGAAAAGGCAACCGGGCCGTCGCCGCCGAGCTGTACCTGAGCGAAAAGACGGTTGCCCGGCATGTCAGCAACATCTTCCTGAAACTGGGCCTCTCTTCCCGGGCCGCCGCCACCAGCTATGCCTACGAACACGGGCTCGCAGGCTGACGTCCATACGGGGGCGGCACAGCACGAACCCGGCCTGCACAGAAATACCCAGCCACGCCGTGACCGAAGTTGCATAATTCGGCCGACGCGGTCGCCAGGGGCCCGGCCGTAGCCTCAAAGCATGAACCTTCCAGTCCTCGCCGGCACACTCTCGACGGTGCTGTTCGCCGCCGGAATGCTGCCGATGCTGGTCAAGGCGGCCCGGACGAAGAACCTGGCTTCCTACAGCCTTGGGAACCTGTTGCTGACCAACGTTGCCAACGCCGTCCATTCCGTCTACGTCTTCAACCTCCCCGCCGGACCCATCTGGGCCCTGCACCTGGCCTACCTCCTGGCATCCGCGCTGATGCTGGCATGGTGGCTCCGGTACCGGGGAGGCGGACAGGGCCGGCCGGATGGCCAGCCCACGGAAGGTTCAGCCATCACCATCCCCATGGACAACAAAGGAGAACAGCCATGAACAACAACGGCGTGACCGGCACGCTGGACACCATGATCATCGGTGGCGGGCAAGCAGGCCTGGCCCTGGGCCACTACCTGAAAGCGCAAAACCGGACGTTCCTCATCGTGGACGCAAGTCCCCGAACCGGCGACGCCTGGCGCCAGCGCTGGGATTCACTCCGGGTCTTTACGCCCGCAAAGTACGACGGACTCCCGGGTGTTCCGTTCCCGGCGGACCCGTTGTCCTTCCCCACTAAGGACGACGTTGCCGGGTATTTTGAGGGGTACGCTGCAAGGTTCGACCTGCCCGTCCTCAACGGAGTCCGGATCGAACACCTGTGGCGGGAAGATGGCCGCTTCGTCGCTGCATCCAATGGCCGCCGCTGGGAGGCGCATAACGTTGTCGTCGCCACCGGCTGCAGCCAGGCGCCCAACGTACCGGAATTCGCCGCGCAACTGGATCCCGCCGTCATCCAGTTGCATTCCAGCGAGTACCGGAACCTCGGGCAGCTGCAGGAAGGACCCGTCCTGGTAGTGGGGCTGGGGAATTCCGGAGCGGAGATCGGCCTCGAGCTGTCCCGCAGCCATCCCACTGTCCTGGCCGGCAAGCCCGGCGGCGAGATTCCCGTGAAGCACGGCCCGGCGGCGGCCCGGTACTTCCTACCGGTGGTGCGGTTCGTCGGGCTCCACGTCCTCACCCTCAACAACCCGATCGGCCGCAAAGCCGCGCCGTCGTTCAAAGCACACGCGGCGCCTCTGATCAGGACGAAGTCCAAAGATCTGGCCGCCGCAGGCGTCAGGCTCGTGCCGCGGGTCGCCGGAGTGGAGGACGGGCGGCCTGTCCTCGCGGACGGGACCCGGCTGGAGGTTTCGAACGTGATCTGGTGCACCGGATTCCGGGATGACTTCGGCTGGATGGATCCGGCAATGCTCGACGGCGGTGCGCTGCCCAGGCAGCGGCGCGGCGTGGCACTTGATACCACTGGGCTGTTCTTCCTGGGCCAGGAATTTTTGTACGCTGCGGCGTCGGCGACGCTGCCCGGGGCATGCCGTGATGCGCGATATCTGGCGGGGCGGATCCCGGTTCCGGCCCACCGTGAATCCGCACGCGCGGCCACCTGAAAAGCCTTTCAAGACCGGAACCTGATTGGCCATCGGCCCCGCGGCTCCGTAGGCTTGATGCTTTGCTTACCCGCTTGGAGAGGTCTTCTGTGTCCAGTGCACCAGCCCAGGCTGCCCCGCGCGCTGCGAAGGACACAAAGACCGGCACGCGGACGCCCGCCCGGAAGCCCACGTTCCGCCCCGAAGTCCAAGGCCTGCGCGCGCTCGCCGTACTGATGGTGGTGACCTACCATGTGTGGCTTGGCCGGGTGTCCGGCGGTGTGGATATCTTCCTCCTGATCTCGGCCTTCCTGCTGACGCTGTCCTTCGTCGGGAAGGTGGAAGCCGGCGCCTCCCTCAATCTCCTCCGGCACTGGCTGCACCTCTTCAAACGGCTGCTGCCCGCCGCCGTCGTGGTGATCCTCGGGGTCCTGGCAGGCACGTGGCTGATCCTCCCGCAAGGCCGCTGGCCCGTCATCCTCGACCAGGCCTGGGCGGCGCTGCTGTACCGGCAGAACTGGCTGCTGGCGGATACCGCCGTGGATTACTACGCCCAGCAGCATGCCGCGGCGAGCCCCCTGCAGCACTTCTGGTCACTGTCCATCCAAGGACAGGTCTTTATCCTGTGGCCTCTCGTCTTCGCCGCTTCCGCTGTTGTGTGGCGGCTACTCCGCCACCGGTACAACGCCAGCTACCGCGTTGTGGTGGCAGCCGCGTTCGCCGCCATCCTCGTTGCCTCGCTCGCGTTCTCGATTGACCAGACGGCCACCAACCAGGCGTACGCCTACTTCGACACCCGGACCCGGCTCTGGGAATTCGCACTGGGCTCGCTGCTGGCACTCAGCCTGCCGCACCTGAAACCAGGGAAATTCCTGCGAGTTGTGCTCGGCTGGGCCGGCCTGGTGGCCATGGTCTCCTGCGGTCTGTTGCTGACAGTGGACCGGGCGTTCCCCGGATTCGTGGCACTGTGGCCCACGCTGGCCGCCGCGGCAATCATTGTCGCAGGGCAGAGCGGGAGCCGGTTTGGTGTGGACCGCCTCCTCAGCTGGAAGCCGCTGGTCGCCCTGGGCGACAACTCCTACGCACTCTACCTCTGGCACTGGCCCGTCCTGGTGCTGGCGCTGGCCGCTACCGGCGTCGAGGCACCCACTCTCATCCAGGGCGCGGCGATCATCGCCGCCTCGGTGGTCCTGGCCGTCCTCACTACCCGCTTTGTGGAGAAACCCCTCCGGGAGTGGCGCTGGCCGCAGGTGCGCACCTGGCGCACCGCCGTCGTCGTGGTTGCCTGCTGTGCCCTGCTTGCCGGACCGGTGGCAGTCTGGCAGACGAGCCTCACCGCGGAGGAAGCTGCCACTGCCGCCCAGCCCCGCGGGCTTACGCCGGGCGCGGCCCTGCTGGCCCCGGGCAACGCCGGAGCCCCGGCGCCGCAGGGGAGGATCATTCCCGGGCCCACCGCGCTGGATAACGACTGGGCCGGCATAGATGCGCCCTGTGTCGGTCCCAACGCCACCGAAGACCCCATCCTCGAAGGGTGCCGGCAGGCGCTCCCTGACGGCGAACCCACCAAACGGATCGTTGTCCTGGGCGACTCCCATGCCCAGCAGTATCTGGCCGCCCTGGCTCCCATCGCGGAAGCCCGCGGCTGGGAGCTGGTCACCCTGCTGATGCCGGCCTGCCGGTTCGGGGCCGAATCCGAGACCCGGAACGCCGAGTGCAACGCCTACAACCTGGCCAGCGCAGCGTACGTGCTGGAACACCGGCCCGATGCCGTCTTCACCGTGGCCACCCTGACTCATGAGGAAGCACCGTTCGAGACCGAGGTGCCCGCGTATCTCGAAGGTATCCAGCCCATTGCGGACGCCGGCATCGAGATCGTCGGCATCCGGGACAACCCGCGCTTCACCATCAACATGCCCGAGTGCGTCCAGCGCCACAGCGCGGACGCCCCGGCCTGCAACCCGCCGCTGAACGAATCGCTGGTGCAGCCGTCCCCGCTGGAGAGCTACCGCGGGAAGGCGGACGGGCTGTACCTGATGGACCTGAGCGACTTCATCTGCGCCGGCGGTATCTGCCCGGCAGTGGTAGGCAACGTATACGTGTACAAGGACGACAACCATCTCAGCAGGACGTATGTGGAAAGCATGATTCCCATGTTTGAGGAGCGGATGCTGGCGGCGACGGGCTGGAACTGACACGCGCACTGAGTGCCGTTACTCACAATGGACTCCCGGAATAGGGGGATCGGCGTCGAGGTTCTAATATTTATTCAAAGCTTTCTGCACGGTGTCCGCGCATGAGGCACCCGCATGTACTAAGGCCCTGCACGGACCAGTCCCGTAATGACGGGCTGGTCATTAGCTGCAACCCCTACCCGTGACCCCGGAAACCCAAGGTAAGAGGCGCACTCATGACCCAGCCCGAGCACAATCCTTTCGGCTTCATCGGCCTGACCTACGACGACGTCCTGCTCCTCCCGGGCCACACGGATGTCATCCCGTCCGAGGCTGACACGTCATCGCGGATTTCGAAGCGGATCACCGTCCACACTCCGCTGCTGTCCGCCGCTATGGACACGGTCACCGAATCCCGGATGGCGATTGCCATGGCGCGCCAGGGCGGCCTGGGTGTTATCCACCGCAACCTGTCCATCCAGGACCAGGCCGACCAGGTGGACCGCGTGAAACGCAGCGAGTCCGGCATGATCACCAACCCGCTGACCATCGGCCCTGAGGCAACGCTGGCGGAACTGGATGAGATCTGTTCGCAGTACCGGGTGTCCGGACTCCCCGTTGTGGACGAGGGCATGCGGCTCCTCGGCATTGTCACCAACCGCGACACCCGCTTTGTGCCCGAAGCCGACTTCCCGCTGCGGCTGGTCAGCGACGTTATGACCAAGATGCCGCTGATCACCGGGCATGTTGGCATCAGCCGTGAGGAAGCCTCCCACAAGCTGGCCACGAACAAGATCGAAAAGCTTCCGCTCGTTGACGAGCAGGGCCGGCTCAAGGGCCTCATCACCACCAAGGATTTCACCAAAGCCGAGCAGTACCCGCTGGCCACCAAGGACGACGAGGGCCGGCTCCGCGTCGGTGCCGCCATCGGCTTCTTCGGTGACGGCTGGGAACGCGCCATGGCGCTTGTCGACGCCGGCGTGGACGCGCTCTTCGTTGACACGGCCAACGGCCACTCCCAGGGTGTGCTGGACATGATCCGCCGCCTGAAGTCCGATCCCGTCACAGCCCACGTGGACATCATCGGCGGCCAGGCTGCCACACGCGAAGGTGCCCAGGCCCTGATCGACGCCGGTGCCGACGGCATCAAGGTGGGTGTGGGCCCCGGCTCCATCTGCACCACCCGCGTGGTGGCCGGCGTGGGTGTCCCGCAGATCACCGCCATTTACGAATCCGCCAAGGCAGCCATCCCTGCCGGCGTACCGTTGATCGCCGACGGCGGCCTGCAGTATTCGGGCGACATCGGCAAGGCGCTGGTTGCCGGCGCCGACACCGTCATGCTGGGTTCCCTCCTGGCCGGGTGCGATGAGTCCCCGGGCGAGCTCATCTTCGTCAACGGCAAGCAGTTCAAGAGCTACCGCGGCATGGGCTCGCTGGGCGCCATGCAGTCCCGCGGCAAGAACACGTCCTACTCCAAGGACCGCTACTTCCAGGCGGACGTCTCCGGTGATGACAAGCTCATCCCCGAGGGCATCGAAGGCCGCGTTGCTTACCGCGGCCCGCTCGCCTCAGTGGCGTACCAGCTGGTGGGCGGCCTCCGCCAGACCATGTTCTACACCGGCGCGCCCACTATCCCGGAGCTCAAGGCCCGCGGCAAGTTCGTCCGCATCACTCCGGCCGGCCTCAAGGAATCGCACCCGCACGACATCCAGATGACCGTGGAGGCCCCGAACTACGGTTCGCGCTGATCCCGGCGATCGGTGGTTGAGCGGGACAAGCTCAATCAGCCCACGGAACTAGGCTGGAGCCATGTCCCAACCACGCCATCCCGCCGAGCTGAACCCAAAAAGGGACCCCCAGCGGCGGTTGGCCCTGAGGCCTTACGCCGGGGCTGTGGCGCAGGTGCTGCGGGTCAGCTTCCGGGCCTCGCCGGCCGCCGTCGTGATGAAAGTAGTCGGTTCGCTCATTTCGGCGACGCTGCCATTGGTGACCACCTACTTCGCAGCGCTGACCACCACGGCGCTGGCTGCCGCTTATTCCGGTGATTCCGCAGCAGGCCAGCAGGCCATTGTGTACGTCATCATCACGGCTGCCCTGGGGCTCTTCTGGGGCAGCTTCAGCAGCGTGGACCGTTACATCCAGCAGCTCATGAGCTTCAGGGTGGGCGCGATTGTGGGCGACCAGATGTATGAGCGGTTCCTGGTCCTTGAGTTCTGGCGGTACGACGACAAAGTAACGGTCGACCTCTACGACCGGGCCAAGCGGTTCTCTGATTCCTATGCGCGCGTGCTGGACCGGATCGCGGCCATCTTCACCCAGCTGGTCTCGGTGATCCTGGCCGTGGGAGCCCTGCTTCTGGTCAGTTGGTGGATTGCGGTGATTGTCCTGGTGGCCATCGTGCCCAGCGTCTACCTGCAGTTCAAGCTCTCGCGCGAACAGATCGCGCACTGGAACACGCAGGTGGACTCCCGCCGGCAGCGGCGGATGATCGAGACCAACCTGCTCCGCCCGCAGCACATCGCCGAGATGCGGCTCTACGGGATCGTGGGCTACCTGATGGATCTCCGCTCCCGCCTGCGCGATGCTGATGAGCGGCGCCGCCTGGACTTCCAGAAGCGCTATATTCCCAAGCAGCTCGCCGCCGATGCCTTGCAGTACGGCGCCGAGGTGATCTCCCTGATCTGGGTGGTGGGCCAGATCATCGCCCGTTCCCAGCCTGTGGGCCAGTTCCTCTATGTCCAGCAGATCGTCAGCCGCGCACTGTCCACAGCCAACAGCCTGGTCTCCTCGCTCAGCTCGATTGACGAGGACCTTGCCAACCTCAAGGACTACGAGCTGTTTATGGCCATGCGGGTGCGTTCGGACCATTCGCCGCCGTTGCTGCAGGGACCCAAAACAGTGGAGCTGCGGGACATCCGCTTCACCTACACGGGCAGCGACACCGAGGTGATCCGCGGCATCAACATGACTATCCGCGAGGGCCAGCACATCGCCGTCGTAGGTGAGAACGGTGCCGGAAAGTCCACCCTGATCCGAATCCTCGCCGGGCTCTACCGGCCGGACTCAGGGCAGGTAATGCTCGACGGCGTCGATCTCGCCGCCGTCGACGTGAAGTCCTGGCACCGCCACCTGGCGGTGCTGAGCCAGGAGTTCCTGAAGTACGAGTTCGCCACTGCCGCCGACAACATCCGCTTTGGCGACGTCGAGTCGCCCCGGGATGATGAACGGATCCGCCGGACGGCCAGCGACGCCGAAGCGTTGGAGTTCATCAATAAGCTGCCTAACGGCCTGGATAACTACGTCAGCAACTGGATGGAGGATCCGCGCGGCCGGAAGGGGAGCGGGCTCTCCGGCGGCCAGTGGCAGCGGCTCGCGATGGCCCGGAACTTCTACCGCAACGCCACCTTCATGGTGATGGACGAGCCGACATCTGCCATTGACGCGCTGGCCGAGCACCGGATCTTCACCCGGCTGTTCGCGGACCGCAGCAGCACCATCATTGCCATCAGCCACCGGCTCGCCACCATTGAGAAGGCCGACATTGTCTACATGCTCGAAGACGGTCAGATTGTGGAACAGGGGACGCACAAGGAGCTGGTGGCCTTGCGCGGCCGCTACTTCAGGATGTTCGAATCGCAGTTGACAGCCGTGGAGGATAACCTAGAGCAGTGACTTACGAGATCGAGATCGGCCGTGGCAAGCGTGGGCGTCGTGCCTACTCCCTGGATGACATTGCGATTATCCCCAACCGTCGTACCCGCGACCCCAAGGACGTTTCCGTTTCCTGGCAGATCGATGCCTACAAGTTCGACATGCCCGTGATTGCCGCCCCCATGGATTCGGCGATGTCCCCGGAGACGGCCATCGCTTTGGGCCGGCTGGGCGGACTCGGCGTGCTGGACCTCGAAGGCCTCTGGACCCGCTACGAGGACCCGCAGTCCATCCTTGACGAGATCGCGGCCCTCCAGGACGAGGTCAACAGCCCCGCGGTGACCGGCCGGATGCAGGAGCTGTACCGTGCCCCCATCCAGCCGGAACTGATCACGTCCCGCCTCGCCGAGATCCGCGCCGCCGGCGTCACGGTGGCCGGTTCGCTGACTCCGCAGCGCACCCAGGAACACTACAAAACCGTGGTGGCTGCCGGCGTCGACATCTTCGTCATCCGCGGCACCACAGTGTCAGCCGAGCACGTCTCGAAAGACCACGAACCCCTGAACCTCAAGCAGTTCATCTACGAACTGGACGTCCCCGTGATTGTGGGCGGCGCGGCCGGCTACACGCCCGCCCTGCACCTCATGCGCACCGGCGCCGCCGGCGTCCTGGTCGGCTTCGGCGGCGGAGCCACCGCCACCACCCGGCGCGCCCTGGGCATCCACTCGCCCATGGCTTCCGCCATCTCCGACGTTGCGGCCGCACGCCGTGACTACATGGACGAGTCCGGCGGCCGGTACGTCCATGTCATTGCCGACGGCGGCATGGGCACCTCAGGTGACATCGTCAAGGCAATTGCCATGGGCGCCGACGCCGTGATGCTGGGCAGCGCCCTCGCCCGCGCCGAAGAAGCCCCCGGCAAGGGCTGGCACTGGGGCCAGGAAGCCCACCACCTGGAGCTTCCCCGTGGGGACCGCGCCAACGTCGGCACCGTCGGACCGCTCGAAGAGGTGCTCTTCGGGCCCGGCCACCACACTAACGGCACGTCCAACCTGATCGGCGCACTCCGCCGTTCGATGGCGACCACCGGCTATTCGGACCTCAAGGAGTTCCAGCGCGTCGACGTCGTAGTTTCTCCTTACACCGGTAACTGACGCCCGCTCATTGATTAACGGCCGCCGCCCCCGATTCCATCCGGAGCCCCTCCGTCGGTGGACCCTGCCCTGCCCAACCGGGCGGCAAAGAAGTAGTGTGGATTAACTACCGGCAGCAGCGGCAAGGGAGGCGTTCAGTGAACAACGTTCCAAACGAAGGCGGGGTCCTTGGTCCCGCGGCCAGGGAAGCATCGATCGCCAGGCTCAGGGCTACCTCGGAACCCGGCAACGAACTGGACATCCTGATTGTCGGCGGCGGCATTGTGGGCGCCGGAGCGGCGCTGGACGCCGTGACCCGAGGCCTCAGTGTGGCGATTGTGGAAGCCAGCGACTGGGCGGCCGGCACGTCGTCGCGTTCCTCCAAGCTGATCCACGGCGGCCTGCGCTACCTGGAGATGCTGGATTTTGGCCTGGTGAAGGAAGCGCTGCACGAACGCGGCCTGATTCTTTCGGTTCTGGCACCGCACCTGGCCCGGCCCGTGCCGTTCCTGTATCCGCTGACCAAACCGTTCCTCGAGCGGCCCTATGTGGGCGCCGGGATCGCACTCTATGACGCCATGTCCATTACCGGCGGGCACAGCCGCGGCGTGCCGTTCCACAAGCACCTCAGCAGGCGGGGCACCCTCAGAGCCGCCCCCAGCCTGAAAAAAGACGCCTTTGTGGGCTCCATCCGCTATTACGACGGCCAGGTGGATGACGCCAAGTACGTGGCAAACCTCGTCCGGACGGCCGCACACTACGGCGCCCATGCGGTGAACCAGATGGCGGTGGTGGACTTCCTGCGGGAAGGTGAACGCGTGGTGGGGGCCAAAGTGGTCAACCACGAAGACGGTACGCACTTCAACGTCAAAGCCAAGCAGGTCATCAACGCCACAGGTGTATGGACTGACGAAACCCAGGCGATGGTCACGGACCGGGGGCAGCTCAAGGTCCGGGCGTCCAAGGGCATCCACCTCGTAGTGCCCCGAGACCGGTTCCAGTCCACGGTGGGGCTGATCCTGCGCACCGAAAAGTCCGTGCTCTTCGTTATTCCGTGGGGCAGGCACTGGATCATCGGCACCACGGACACTGAGTGGAACCTCGACAAGGCCCACCCTGCGGCCTCCAGCAAGGACATCGACTACATCCTCGAGCACGTCAACCGGGTCCTCAAACGCCCGCTGACCAGGGAGGACGTTGAAGGCGTCTACGCCGGGCTGCGCCCCCTCCTGGCGGGGGAGAATGATTCCACAGCGAAACTGTCGCGTGAACACATCGTGGCCCACCCCGTACCGGGCCTGGTGGTGGTGGCCGGCGGCAAATGGACCACCTACCGGGTTATGGCCAAGGACGCAGTGGACGAGGCCACCCGCACCATGGATGAGCGGGTACCGGCAAGCTGCACCGAAACTATCCCGCTGCTCGGGGCCGGCGGATTCAAGGCGGCCTGGAACCGCAGGAGCAGGACCGCCGACGAGTCCGGCGTACACGTGGCCCGGGTGGAGCACCTGCTGAACCGTTACGGGTCCATGACTCCGGAGGTACTGGACATCATCGCCCGGAATCCCGAATTGGCTGAGCCGTTGCCCGGTGCTGACGATTACCTGCAGGCCGAAGCCGTATACGCCGCAACCCACGAAGGCGCCCGGCACGTCCATGACGTCCTGACCCGGCGGACACGCATTTCCATCGAAGCCTGGGACCGTGGTGTATCGGCGGTGCCAGTTGTCGCTAAACTTATGGGCGAAGTCCTTGGCTGGAGCGATGTACAACGCGAAAGCGAAATAAAGCACTACATAGCACGCGTTGAAGCTGAACGGCTGAGCCAGCAGCAGCCGGACGACGAATCGGCCGACGCCGCACGGCTGGGTGTGGAGGACATTGTCCCTTTGCGCTGAGGCGGCACCGCGTACCAGCATTTCTCCTGACTGAAGGGATACGCCTTGGCGGAACCACTTGACCGGTACGATGCCGATCTCACCACGTCCGATCTGGTGATTCTGGAGTTGGAAGCAACGGGCAAGTCGGACGCCGCGGCGCAACTCGCAGAACGCCTCTTCGCCGCCGGGCGCGTCACAGACCTGCCGCGGTTCCTGGAGCACGTCAACGCCCGCGAACACCAGCTCGCCACCGGCCTGCCGGGCGGGATCGGGCTCCCGCACGCCCGCAGCGAATTCGTCTCGCGGACGTCCATCGCCGTAGGCATCACCAAATACGGCCACTCCCTGGACTTCGGTGCCGCTGACGGTCCGGCCACCGTCATCCTGCTGATCGCCACCCCGGCAAGCTCCTTTTCCGATCACCTCGAAGTCCTGGCCACGCTGGCGCGCTCCCTGTCCAAGGAATCCTTTCGGGAGTCGCTGCGCCGGGCCTACGATGCCGAAGTCATCGCTGAACTCATCAACTCCAGCCTGGTGTTCTTCGATCACTAGCGATCGGGGGCTATTAGTTGTTCTACAGAGGAACGAAGTACGGTTAAGACGTGTGGAAAACAGCCCTTAAGCCCCGATGGATCGCAGGCCTGGTCTTCGCGATCGCCGTCTCCGGGGTGTTTGTCCTGCTTAGCCAGTGGCAGTTCGGGCGCTCCACGCAGCCCGAGGTTGCGGTGAATCCCGGCACCGAGGACGTGAGGGTGCTGACGGAGACGCTTGTCCCCGGAGCATTTTTCCCCGGGTCAGTGTCAGACCAGATGGTCGCCGCCGAAGGATCCTACGACCCAGCCAAACAGGTCTTGGTGCCAGAGCGCCTGAAGAATGGCGAGAACGGCTACTGGGTGGTTTCCGCCTTCGCCGTGACCGGAGCGCCCGCGGTCACCGGTGTCGCTGCTTCCCCGCAGACCTGGATTCCCGTAGCCCGCGGTTGGGTGGCAGATCCCGACGACGCCGGCGCACCGCCGTCGGGCATTGTGAACCTGACCGGACGGCTGCTGCCGTCTGAATCGCCGCTGCCTTCCATCGCGCCGGACGCCGGACGCGCCACCGCCGTGTCGGTTGCCGAACTCATCAACTACTGGGACGTCAGCATGTACCCGGGATTTGTGGCCGCGACCTCGGAACTGGCCGCCGGGTCCGACCTGTCCGCG
This sequence comes from Pseudarthrobacter sp. AL07, assembly GCF_029960665.1. Lineage (GTDB taxonomy): Bacteria > Actinomycetota > Actinomycetes > Actinomycetales > Micrococcaceae > Arthrobacter. The sequence continues at coordinate 43,087 of NZ_JASBRB010000003.1, read as the reverse complement.
GCGGCCGTTGACGGAGCCCTGAAGCCCCTGGAAATCGGTCCCCAGCCGCCCGCCCAGCAAGTCAACTGGCTCAATCTCTTCTACTCGCTCGAATGGGTGGTGTTCGCCGGCTTCGCCCTGTTTATCTGGTGGCGCCTCGTGAAGGACGACTACCGGCGGGACCTCGAAGAGGAACTCGACGACAATCCTCACCATGATGCTCCGCCCGCCGAAGCAACTTCTGAACAGCTCCAACAAAAGGTAAAGCCATGATCGAACCGAAACCGGCCATCCAGCAGGGTCCTGCGCAGGGCAAAGGCAAGAAGCGCCGCTTCGGCGGTACCGAGCGGCAGATCCGGTCCGCGCTGAAGTTCTACAAGGTGCTGGCGTACCTCACCGGCGCCATGCTGCTGCTGCTCTGCGCCGAGCTCATCGCACGTTACGCCTTTGGCCAGTACCTTTTTGCCGGCGGCACCAGCGCCGTCACGGGCCAGCCTTTCGGCCTGGGTTTCGCCGACGCCGAGCCCAAGGGCGTGGAGGGCGGCGCGAACATCTCCGTCGCCGTGCTGATCCTCCACGGCTGGATGTACGTGGTGTACCTGATCTCCAACTTCCGCCTGTGGTCGCTGATGCGGTGGCCTTTTATGAAGCTGATCCTCCTGGCACTGGGGGGCGTGGTGCCTTTCCTGTCCTTTATCGTGGAGAAGAAGTTCCACGCCGAGGTGGAGGCTGAACTGGCTGCGAACCCCCAGGCCACACAGCGCTACTGAACGCTGCAGCGGTGGGGAAATCCCGCCGTCGGACGTTCACTGCGTCACACCCACGGTCCTGAATGTGCGGCAGGGCGATGCCGCAAAGTAGGCTAGTGCGGTGACTACTCCCACTGCATCCCAGACCTCCCAGAAGCCGGTGCTGGTTGTTGACTACGGTGCCCAGTACGCGCAGCTGATTGCCCGCCGCGTCCGGGAAGCGAATGTGTATTCGGAAGTGGTTCCGCATACCTTCACCACCGAGCAGCTCCTGGCCAAGAACCCCGCCGCCATCATCCTTTCCGGTGGTCCCTCCAGCGTTTACGCGGACGGGGCACCCGCCGTCGGCGCCGACCTGTTTGAGGCCGGCATTCCGGTCTTCGGCATCTGCTACGGCTTCCAAGCCATGGCCAATGCCTTGGGCGGGAAGGTCGACAAGACCGGCCTGCGCGAATACGGCTCCACCGCAACCACCATCCTCGGTGAGGGCCGCTCCGTCCTCGAAGGGATGCCGCAGCACCAGAACACCTGGATGAGCCACGGCGACTCTGTGCACGAGGCCCCCGAAGGCTTCGAAGTGCTGGCGACGACGGCCGGCGCTGAAGTGGCTGCCTTCGCCAACGAAGAGAAGGCCCTCTACGGCGTGCAGTGGCACCCCGAGGTCAAGCACTCGGCCTATGGCCAGCAGGTGCTGGAAAACTTCCTGTTCAAGGGCGCTAAGCTGGAGCCCAACTGGACCACGGGGAACATCCTCGAGGAGCAGGTGGACCGGATCCGTGAGCAGATCGGTGACGCCCGGGTTATCTGCGGGCTCTCCGGCGGCGTTGACTCTGCCGTTGCGGCGGCGCTCGTCCAGCGGGCCGTTGGCGACCAGCTGACCTGTGTGTTCGTTGACCACGGCCTGTTGCGCGAAGGCGAAGCCGAGCAGGTGGAACGCGACTTCGTTGCCGCCACCGGCGTCAAGCTGTACGTAGCCAACGAGCAGGAGCGCTTCCTGTCGGCCCTGGCCGGCGTCAGCGATCCGGAAACCAAGCGTAAGATCATCGGCCGCGAGTTCATCCGCGCGTTCGAAGAGGCCGAGCTGGCCATCATCGCCGAGGCCGCGGCCCACGGCGAGAAGATCAAGTTCCTGGTCCAGGGCACGCTGTACCCGGACGTCGTCGAATCCGGTGGCGGCGAAGGGGCTGCGAACATCAAGAGTCACCACAACGTCGGTGGCCTTCCCGAGGACCTGCAGTTCGAACTGGTTGAACCGCTCCGCGCACTGTTCAAGGACGAGGTCCGCGCCGTGGGCGCCCAGCTGGGCCTGCCCCAGGAAATCGTCGGGCGCCAGCCGTTCCCCGGCCCCGGACTGGGAATCCGCATCGTCGGCGACATCACCCAGGAGCGCCTGGACCTGCTCCGCAAGGCGGACGCCATCGCGCGCGCCGAGCTGACCGCAGCCGGGCTGGACAACGAGGTGTGGCAGATGCCGGTAGTCCTCCTGGCCGACGTGCGCAGTGTCGGCGTCATGGGTGACGGCCGCACGTACGGCCACCCGATTGTGCTGCGTCCCGTTTCGTCCGAGGACGCCATGACGGCGGACTGGTCCCGCCTGCCGTACGATCTCCTGGCCCGGATTTCGAACCGGATCACCAACGAGGTGGAAGGCGTCAACCGGGTGGTGCTGGACGTGACCAGCAAGCCGCCGGGAACCATCGAGTGGGAATAGCAGTGTGAGTGGCCGGTCTCCGTCAGCGGAGGCCGGCCATTGTTGTCATCCGTTGAAATCCACGGCAATTTGGCCTGATCCAGTGTTGCGGTCTCTCATCCCGGCTTCTTTGCGGCTACGCTCGAAAGTATGCCGGTATGGTCCAGGGCGTCACGTGCAAACGCAGAAAAGAAGGCAGTAGTGTCAGTTGGTCAAGGCCACCCGGAGGGTTCTGAGGAGCTTGGAAAATGGCTGTCCGGGCTTAAACCCGTCACCGGGGCAGACACCATGCTGCGTTTCACCAAGACCCCCGAAGGTTCCATTGACCTGACCCATGCGCACCCGTCCGGTCTGGCCCAGCTGATGGCCGGCCGCCGCACACGGTTGTCCACACTCATCCGCGACCACCAACAGTACGTCGTCGCGGCCCGGGCATCGCGGAACATCCGCTCCAAAATCTTCGAACTCGGAAATGACCGGGGCATTGATGCCGGTTACCTGTCCGCAGGCACCGTTGTGTGGACCTCCGCCGTTGGCGGCAAACCCCAGCGCATCTCCGCGCCGGTGATGCTCACGGCAATTTCGCTCACGGTCCGGCCGGGTGAGGACGACTACGAACTGCAGCTCACCGAGCAGGCCAACATCAACCCGGCACTGGTCCGGCACCTGAAGACTGTCCACGGCATTGTTTTTGACGTTAACGCCGTGACCCGCCTCGCTTACAGCACCGCGCGCTTCGATCCCCAGCCTGTCCTGGACAGGCTCGCAACGCTTATCCGGCCCATCCACGGCGCCGAAGCCCAGCACAATTTGCTGGTGTCCACTTTCGCGGACCTTTCCGGCAACCTGGATGATCCCTGGATCAATGAGGGCAACCCGCTGGTCGCCGCCCTGGCCAAGGCGGCCGGCGGTGGGGTGATTGACGTACCCGTGCCGGACCCCTCCCGCTTCCCGAGTGTGGACACTCGCCACCCGGACGACGAACTGCTCCTCCTCGACGCCGATCCGGCCCAGCAATACGTTATAGATGCCGCCCGTGCTGGAGACTCCCTGGTGGTCAGCAGCCCGCCGGGCACAGGACAGACCCAGACGGCCATCAACACCATCGGTGCCCTGGTGGATGCGGGCAAGTCTGTCCTGGTGGTAGGCGACCGCCGGGCCAGCCTGAACGAAGTATCGGCACAACTGGAATCGCTTGGACTTGGATCCATCCTGTTCCAGCTCTCCGGCACAGCCACCCCCCAGCAGCTCAAGGCCCAGCTGGTGCGGGCCATCGTGCGGAACGAAAAGTCACTTGAGCCGCAGCTGGGGAACCTCCACCGGACCCTAACTGAGCACCGGCACGCGCTGATGGATCACGTGGCGTCCCTGCATAACGTGCGCCAGCGCTGGGGCTGTTCGCCGTATCAGGCCATGCAGTCACTGGCCGAGCTGACTTCCATCCATCCGGCTCCCGCCACCACCGTGCGTCTCAAGCGCAGTGTGCTGGACAGCATCCGCGATCGCAATGAGCTCGCCGGCCGGCTCCGCCGCGCCGCCGAGCTTGGCAGCTTCAGCCGCGCGTCCACCGCCAGCCCGTGGCACGGCGCCCGGCTGCTCACCCGTAAGGAGACCGAGGAAGCCCAGGAGCTCGCCCGGTCAGTGGCGAAGAACCTGCCTATTCTGCGTGACCGGATGAACAGCGCGGCCGAACATGCCGAAATCCGTCTTGGCTTGTCCTTCTCGGAGTGGGGGGAGCAGCTCGAACTCCTCATGGCTGTCCGCGAAAGCCTCGATAAGTTCACACCGGACATCTTCGACAGGCCGGTCAACGATCTCATTTCCGCCACGGCGTCCTCCGCCTGGCGCCGGGAGCGGAACGTAGACATGGCCTCCATGCAGCGTTCCCGCCTGCGCCGGGTTGCGAAAGAGTACGTCCGCCCGGGCGTCCACATCAGTGATCTCCACAGCTCGCTGGTGCTGGTGCAGGAGCAGCGTGCACTCTGGTCCGGGTACGCCACCTCACAGCGCCACCCGGCCGTCCCCTCGGGCCTTGCCGAAATGAATGTGATGTACCGGTCGCTGGACCGGGAACTGACCCAGCTGGGCGAGGCCCTCCGGCACACACAGGCCGGTGGCTCGCTGGCAACGGCCCGCTATGAGGAACTCATGAAGCGGCTGGAGCGGCTCGTGGCCGACACCCACACGCTCAAAACGCTTCCCGAGCGCACGCTGCTCGTGGAAAACATGCGCGAGCACGGCCTGGGGGAGCTCCTGGCCGATCTTGCGGACCGGGAGGTTCCCGCAGGTTCCGTCGCAGCGGAGCTTGAACTGGCCTGGTGGCAGTCCGCGCTGGAAGCGATGATCAGCGGCGACGATTACCTCGCCATGTCTGACGGGGACGCGCTCCGGCAGCTTGAGGCCGAGTACCGGCTCGCGGACAACGCTCACATTGCCAGCGGCGCCGCGCGCCTGCGCTGGGAACTGTCCGAACGGTGGGGGGCCGCGCTTGCGGAACACCCGCGCCAGGCCCAGCTGCTCAGGAGCCTGCTCAAGGACGGCAGGGTTACCCTCGCGGCGCTGACGGCCCAGGCCGCCGAGCTGGTTCCCATGCTGGTGCCGGTCTGGTCGGTCAGCCCATACCTCATGACCGGGCTCTTGCCGGCCGAACAGCACTTCGACGCCGTGGTCATCCTGGACGCCGAAGCGACGTCGCTGCAGGCCGTCCTGCCTGCCATCGCCCGGGCCGGGCAGGTCATTGCCTTCGGTGATGCCAAGATTGCCAGCCCCCGGACTTTCACTGTTGGTGTTGAGCGGCTGGCCGCCGGTGAGGCGGCCCACCATCGCGTCGAAAGCGCGTATTCGGCGCTGTCTGCGGTCCTGCCTGTCTGGCGGTTGAATTTTGTCTACCGCGCGGTTGACGAGGACCTGGTCCTGCAGCTGAGCAAGAACTCCTACGACGGCGCGCTCCGCAGGCTCCCGGAGGGGCAGTCGGCCACAGGACTGGACAGGGCGCTCCTGGTCGAGTACCTGCCCGACGGCACTGGGCTGCCCAGCGCCGACCGCGAAGGCGTGGAATCCGTGGTGGCCGAGGTTAACCGCGTGGTCCAGCTGGTCTTTGAGCACGCCCGGACGCGGCCGCGCACGTCGCTGGCAGTGGTCACCGCCAGCCTGCGCCATGCTGCCCGGATTGGTGAGTCAATCCGTCTTCAGCTCCCGGACCACCCGGGACTGGCCAGTTTCTTCAGCGCAGGATCCGAGTCCTTCCGGGTGGTTGACCTTGAGCGTGCGCAGGGCCTGGTCCGTGACCACGTGATCTTCTCACCCGGTTTCGGCCGCACTCCGCATGGCCGGGCGCTGCACAATTTCGGACCCCTGTCGGCTGAGGGCGGGCGGGAAAAGTTCGCTTTGGCCATGACGCGTGCCCGCCGATCGCTCCACGTACTGACGTGTTTCCAGCCCGAGGACCTTGACCACACGCGGCTGTCCTTCGGGGCGGTGGACTTCTACGAGCTCCTTAACCGTGAAATTGCCGGAAAGACCGATCTCGGTACCCCGGCCTCGCGTGCGGCTGCCAGCGAGCAGGCGCTGGGGGCCGATCCCCTCGTGGCCGATCTGGGAGACCGGCTGCGTGCCCGCGGCGCCCGAGTCTGGCACCAGTACGACGGCGTGATTGACGTCGTGGCCGCAGCAGACCCGCTCAGCACCATGGGCCAGGACGACGCCGATATTCCGCGGCCGGTGGCCATCGAGTCGGATGGCACGGAGCAATACCGCACCATGAGTGTCCGTGAGCGGAGCCGGCTCCGCCCTCAGCTGCTGGAACGGATGGGCTGGCGGTACATGCCGCTGTGGACCATCGAAGTCTTCACAGACCCGTCCGCTTGCGCGGACCGGATCGCGGGTTACCTGGGCCTCGAGAATGTTCTGCCGCCCGGACGAGGCACTGCCTCGGGCGGATTCTTTGACGAGGACATGGACTCGCTCGCGCTGGGAAATATTGGAAACGACAGGAACGAAGACCAGGCCGGACGCCTGGCCAGTGAGGAGGCGGTTGTTGTGACGTCACGGAATGCCGATCAGGCCGAGACGCGCGGTGACGACCAGCCGGATGAGACAGTTGACGGGACGGCCGCTGCGCCGGACCGCCAGGTGCCAGGGGCAGCAGGTATCTTGCCCAACAAGGCTGCGGAGGATGACCCGAAGCGCTGGGGCGACGGCCCGGACAACGATCACGACGCGTGGCTGAAGGAAAACAAGCCGCCGCACTGGGGCTGACCTCCAAGCTGCAACGGCTTCACCCCGCGATGCCTTCGGGTCCCACCAGGACGAAAAACAGTTTGCCCTGGGTGGAGGCCCCGGCAAGCCGCGCAGCCTGCTCCGGGGCTGCAGCCACGACAATCAGCCCGTCGGTTTCGCCGGTGCCCAACCACTGACCCGTCTTGCCGCCCTGTCCTGATGTCCACAGGACGGGAACGGCCGTTGCCAGCACTTCTGAGGGGAACTGCTGATCGTAGCCGTTCGCCCCGGTTAGTACCACGTTGACCAGTTGCCCGGGCGATACGAGCTGGATGGAGGAAGGATCGGCCATCCTCAAGGGCACGGCTGCGGAGCCCGGCGGCGTTCCGGTCAGCAGGCCGGGTCCCAGCAGCAGGGTGTCGGTCACGAGCTGGCCCTTCCGCAAAGGGGCTGCCAGTTGTTTTCCCGCGGCTTCACCGGTGTGGGAGATGGCCCCGGCGGTCAGCATCCCCGGCGGGATCTTCGTCGCGGTCATGTCCGTGGCCGACAAGGCCGTGCCTGCGGGGAGGTCCCGCGCCGCAGCCAACACCGGGACAGTATCGGCGGGCGGGGGAGTGAGCTGATGGACCGTGATCCCCGCAGCAAGGCACAGCAGGAGCGCTATCGCAAGGCGCCGGTTCCGGCCCAGCCAGGCTAACAGCCTATGGCCACGCACGGCGCGGGGGCGTGCTGACGGGAGCGGACGGCGGACCTGGCGTCCCGGCGGGGCGGATCCGCGGCTGGAACGAAAGAGAGTAGCGGGCATGCAAACCACGCTACGTACCGGCAGCGGAGTCCGACAGAAGCGAAGGTGCCTATGTGGAAAACCGAGCCGCCGGCGTCGTACGTCTTGTTAGACGGAGGTCAGCTGGCGGCAGCGGCCGTGGCAGGCGCCGGCGCGGCCACGGGGGCGGCAGGGGCAGCCGAAACGGTGCTTCCCTTGGCATCCCGGGAGTCGGTCCGGTAGAAACCGGAGCCCTTGAAGACCACGCCCACGCTGTTGAACTTCTTGCGCAAGGCGCCCTGGCACTCCGGGCATGACGTGAGGGTGCTGTCGGTAAACGACTGGAAAACGTCGAAGGCGTGGCCGCAATCCTTGCAGGCGTAAGCATAAGTGGGCACTGGTGATCCTCCTCGGGGGCAAACGAGAGGTCCTGTGCCGCGATGAACGCAAACCGTCCATTAGCAGTCGCAGGGCCTGAGTGCCAATTCTATCACCCCCGGAAAGTAGCCCTCCGTCAGGCTTAGTCCGGTAGCCGGATCAAACCTGACGGCGTCAGGGCAGCCGGCACCCTCCGGTCAAAGTCTTCGGCGGGAATGCGTCCGGCCGGAAGCAGTTCGGCATCGAAGACGACGGCCGCTATCGGGATCTCAAGTCCGTCCCGGCCAAGGGAGCCCAGCAGGACGTCGTAGTAGCCTCCGCCCTGGCCGATGCGGTTGCCGTCCCTGTCCACGGCCGTGGCGGGGATGAAGAGTGCGGCAACAGACGTCATGATGCCGAGGCCAAGGCGAGGTCCGGACGGTTCCAGCACCGGTGCATAGCGGCTGCGGACAAACTCCACGCCGGGGGTCCACTGCGTCCAGCTGAGCCGGCGGCCGGACTCACAGACAGGGAGCAGGACTGTGTGGCCATGCCGATGGAGTTCGATGATCAGGGGCAGCGTGGGTGGTTCGGGTTCTACGCCCAGGTATGCGCAAAAGATCGACGGCGTCCCGCCGGTCAGCTGCTCAGCCCAGGCAACGCCGTGGACGGCCAGGGCGGCACCGGCGGCGTCGCGGTGGGTGGGATCCGTCGCGGCACGGCGCGCACGATGGCGTGCGCGGATGTCCGCCTTGGCTGCGCTGCTTTCTTCGGACATGCCGCTCCTTGGTTGCCGTTCCCTGTGGACGTTGCAGTCGCTGCGGTCCGTTGGCGTTGGAGCCACCAATAATTACTGAATGATCAGCCCCTCCGTTAGATTAGTCCAGTGACTACCACTCAGCAGACAGTACGCAAGGCCGTTATTCCCGCTGCCGGACTGGGCACCAGGTTCCTGCCGGCCACCAAAGCCATGCCCAAGGAAATGCTCCCGGTGGTGGACAAGCCGGCCATCCAGTATGTGGTTGAAGAAGCCGTCAGCGTTGGCCTGAACGACATCCTGATGATCACGGGACGCAACAAGCGTGCCCTGGAGGACCACTTCGACAGGGTTCCTTCGCTGGAGGACACCTTGGAAGCCAAAGGCGACCTCGCCAAACTTGAGTCCATCCAGGCAGCAAGCAACCTCGGTGACATCCATTACGTCCGGCAGGGCGACCCCAACGGCCTGGGCCACGCAGTGTTGCGTGCAAAGCAGCACGTTGGCAATGAACCGTTTGCTGTCCTCCTCGGTGATGACCTGATCGATGCCCGGGACGAACTTCTCAGCACCATGATCGACGTCCAGTCCAAGACCGGCGGATCTGTGGTGGCCCTCATCGAGGTGGACCCCTCCCAGATCAGTGCCTACGGTTGTGCCGACGTGCAGGAGATCGACGGTGAAGGCTATGTCAGGATCAACAAGCTCGTTGAAAAGCCCAGTCTGGAGGAGGCGCCCTCCAACCTGGCCGTCATTGGCCGCTACGTGCTCCACCCGGCAGTTTTTGACGTGCTCGAGCGCACCGGCCCGGGCCGGGGCGGGGAAATCCAGCTGACGGACGCCCTGCAGGAACTGGCTGCCGGCGAAGGCGAGGGCCACGGAGTTTACGGCGTGGTCTTCCGCGGCCGCCGCTACGACACCGGCGACAAGCTCAGCTACCTCAAGGCCTGCGTCCAGCTCGCCATCGACAGCGACGACCTCGGCCCAGGCCTGCGGGAATGGCTGCCGGGCTTCGCAGCCGGCCTCGCTAAATAACTGCCGTGCGCCCCGGACCCATCTGGCCCGTAACACTCGAATGCGGCGACCTGATCCTGCGCCCCATCCGGTATCGGGATAAGAAGGAATGGACCCAGGTCCGTGGGCGCAACAGCGAGTGGCTAGCGCCCTGGGAAGCATCCAACCCGGCACCCGGCGGTGCGCTGCCTGACTACCGGCGGATGGTGCGGTCCTTGAAAATCCAGGCCGCCCAGGGGACGGCCTTGCCGTTCCTGATCACTGAGCGCACGCCCAGGTTGGCCGCCCCGGTCATCGTTGGCCAGCTGACTGTGTCCTCGATTGTGTGGGGTTCGGCCATGATGGCCACGCTGGGGTACTGGGTTGACCAGGCGCGCGCCGGTCACGGCATTGCGCCCACGGCGGTGGCCATGGCCACGGACCATTGTTTCCAGGCAATGGGCCTGCACCGGATGGAGATCAACATCCGGCCCGAGAATGGCCCCAGCCTGCGCGTGGTTGAGAAGCTGGGCTTCCGCGACGAAGGCCACCGTCCACGCTTCCTTCACATCAACGGGGAGTGGGCGGACCACCGGTCCTTCGCGCTGACCGCTGACGAGGTCCCGGGGGGGCTGCTCGCGCGGTGGCTCGCGTCCCGGTCCTGAACCGCCGGATCTGAACCGCCCATGGGTACTTCCAAGGTCATAAATCCAATGAATTGCCACGTTGCGGGCGACACACCGTGGCTAATGCGGGGACGGCTGCCCTAATGCTCATACGGTTTTGATTGTGGACTTCCCCCTAAGCAGCTCAGTGATCCTTGTGGTTGCCGTTGTGCTCTGGATCGTGTGGGTTGCGCCCTACGTTCTGCGGAACCGCCGGCACCAGGCCCAGGCCGCTGGCGACTTCCTGGCGGACGTACCAGCCATTGAATCATCGGACCCGAGAGCCGGAACGGTAATGAACATCGCCGCCCAGCAGGAGAAAGCCATGGAGATCAGGAAGAGCCCCGAAACCGCCACGGAAACGTCCGGCAACGCGACGACGCGCGGCGCGTTCCGGATCCGCTATGGCAGGACTGGGATCGCCCTCGCTGGTGTCCTAGCGTTGCTGACCGCCTTTGTTTCGGGTGTTCTTCTGCCGTTCGGAATCGGAAGCGCGCTGCTGCCGGTGGCCGGTCTGGCCACCACCGTCGCAGCTGTGGCGGTGCTCCGGACCTTGGCTGTCCGGGACCGCAAAGCGAAGGTCAACGCCGCGTTTCGCTCAGCGATGAGTGCCCCCGTGCAGCGTTCAGGATCCGTCGCCACGGATGCAGCGGACCGTCCCGCCCCCCGACCGGAAAGCCGGCTCTTTGACGCTGAGGCCCATCAGCCCAAGCCGAAGCCCGAGCCCCTGACTGCAATGGAACTCCGGGAAGCGGCACTGGCTGTGGCCGTTGCCGCCGGTGATGCCAGCGCCGCCGTATCGCTGAAACCGGCCAAGACCACCTGGGAACCGGTAGACGTGCCGAAGCCGGTGTATGTTGAAGCCGCCAAGGCAGAGCGCCCGGCTCCCCAGCCGCTTGATCTTCCGGAGGCACCCAAAGCCGTCGGGAGGCCGTCCCTGAAACAGGGCGTTCCCGCTGCCGCGCCCACCGCGCCCGCCGCGAAGCCTCTCACCAAGGCGCAGAGCGCCCTGAGCAACCTCGACGACGTCCTGCAGCGCCGCCGCGCCTGATAGCTTGCCAGGGCAGTCCACGCCGTTTGCCAGTCCGGGTGCGGAGTGTCAATTCGCAATGCGGGACGAAAATTTGTAGCCTAAGGTCACCGGTACCGCCGTTCATCAGGGAAGGTGGACTGTTCCGGGGCTATAGCTCAGTTGGTAGAGCGCTTCGTTCGCATCGAAGAGGTCAGGAGTTCGAATCTCCTTAGCTCCACATCGAAGGCCCTCTGACCACTGATGACGGCCAATTTCTTCAGCAGCCCGAGACCTGAAAGATCAGAAGCTTTGCCGAGCCGGTTCGCGTAATGGGGCATCATGATGCCCAGCGTCCTGGTAACCACTACGTGGGTCCGGACCTCACCGTCGCCGACCTTGGTCTTCAACGGGGACTCGGAGAAGTTCTTGATGTGAATGAGCGGCCCTCGGGCGACCCGGTCGATACCGAACTGCGAGATCAGGTAGTGCACGAACCACGCCTGGTACAAGGGCTCGGGCGCCCAGAAGTGCCCGCACGTTTGCGCGAACACGCTCCACGCTGCCTCGAATTTGTTGGCGATCTGTTCCTGGCCCATGCGTCCCCCTCGAAAGTCCTGGCACCGCAGCGCCATTTGCCTCCACATTAGGGGACGCTGTGGGCGAGTACCTGCCTCCGCATGAGATACGTTCAAGGAGACACTGATGAGCCCGCAATGGGCCAGCAAGCATGGAGCGCAATGACGACAGCATGGGTAGTCCGCCAGGGCACGCGCGGCAGGAACGCAGAAGAGATGCTTCAGTCCGGCTACATTGGCGTTGACTTCATCGGCGACTACGACATTAAGCCCCATCTGGGCAGCGGAGCAGAGGCCTTCCGCCGTGCAATGAACAGCGTCTTCCTGGACATGTACCCGGATAAATCCAAGATCTCTGCGGGCCTGTCGACGGGAAACCATTGGGCGGCCTGCGAGGGCATCAGCGAAGGCGACTTGGTCCTTGCCCCGAAACCGGGCCGGACCTACCAGTACGGCGCCGTCAGCGGAGGCTAAGAGTACCTCCCGGCACCGAGCTGCCCCATTGGCGGCGCCGGTCCTACCAAAAGGTCGCCTGCGAACGCCTCAATCGCGATGCCGCCGGCCAGGAAAGCCAGTGATGTCCTGACCCATGCCAGGAAGGTGCGTTCATTGGCAAGCGTGAAGCGGGGGTGCGGCACGCTTTCCCCGCCCAGGAGACGGCTTGCGATGGCCCTCCTACGTGCGACTGGGCCCTGCCTTTACAACACCGGGACACCGGGCGGTTTCGGGGGACTTCCACCCGATGATCACGATGTCCCCGTTTCGGCAGGATCCGGCAGTGTTGCGACGGCGGTCCGCAATTGCCCGGTGCTGCCGGGGGACTCCTAGAGGCTGGGATTAGATTCCGACCGGCCGAGGACAGCCCGCAAAGCGACAAGTGCCTCGGATAGCCCAGGCAGTTCCGGATGCCAGGCCTTTTCCCACTCCAGCGAGATCCACGTCCCGGCGCCTGTGGGCGTCTGAGCTATGATCAGTTCCAGAATCCGCCGCAGCGGTATGTCCCCGGCGCCGGGCAGGGTCATCGTCAGCTCTCCCGTCTGCCTGTCCATGGTTGCATCCTTGAACTGGACGTACTCAAACTGCCCGCCCAGGCTGTGAAGCGTATCGGCCGGGTCTTCGCCGAACCGCCACGGATGCATCACGTCCCAGATGGCCCCTGTGGGCGCCCCTGCGCCGAAAGGGGAGAGGATCCTGGCAATATCGACACCCCGGGGGTGCGAGTCGTGGGTCTCTAAAAGCAGCTTGAGCCCCAGTTGCTCAGCAAGCGGGGCCGCTGCAGCCAGACGCGACGCACCCCGCAGTTCCAGCTCTGTCACAGCTTCGCCATAGAAATCAGTCGTCGGATCCATGCCGGCGCCCGGGAAAACCCTCACGGCTTCAGCTCCCACATCCGCGGCAAGCTCTAGTGCACTGCGGAGTTGGCGTACTACCAGCTCATCCGGACCTGGATGGCAAACCTTGATGTAGCTTCCCAGACTCAGGACGGCCAGGCCCGCACGGGAGATTGCGGCGCGCACCTGCTCCCGAGCCGAACGGTCCATGGTTCCGCTGACGATGCCGCCGTCGTGGATCCTGACCTCCACCCCATCGATGCAATGCTCGCTGGCAAGCGCTATCACCTGCTCCAGACTGGCCTCGGGACAACCCAGGGTTGAAAACGCAATACGCATGTAACTCCGTTGAATCGTTCGGCGGTTGCGTTTCATTGTTGAACATCCAGGGGCCAAGTTGCTACTTCTTTATTCCTCTCCTCACCCTGCTGTTGTGTTGCTCCAATGCAGAGTTCCGGCAATGACGGCGGAACCTCGACGGACTGAGGAGAACAAATGATGACCCCAGAATTTTCCCGGAGATCTGCCCTCAAGGGTGCAGGAGGCGCGGCCCTGTCGGGCCTGCTCCTGGCTTTCTTTCACGGGACTGCCCACGCGGACGACGCCTCGGACGCGATACTTTCACCATCGGATTTTGCCGGCCTGAGGCAAAAGTGGGTGGACCAGATCACGGGCAGGCGGACGATCGTGGCCGGTGACAGTGACTTCGTCAAGGCCCTGGCCACGCTGGACAAGAAGGCACGGACAGCGATTGATCTGCTTGACCACTCCGCAGGACGTTCCACCGTGTTCTCCGATCTCAGCCTTGCCAAAAATGCTGATCTGGTCACGACGCATACGCGTCTGGCAACCTTGGCGACGGCATGGGCCACACCCGGGTCTGCACACTACGCAGACAAAGGCCTGCTGGCCGCGATCCGGGCCGGCCTCGCCGATGCGAACTCCCTTTGCTACAACGAGACGAAGGAAGAACAGGGAAATTGGTGGTCGTGGGAGATCGGCACCCCTAAAGCCCTGGCGGACACCATGGTGTTGCTTCATGCGGAATTGACGGTGGCCGAGCGGACGGCATACTGCGCCGCTATCGACCACTTTGTTCCGGACCCGTGGCAGCAGTTTCCGCCACAGCGTGGGAAGATCACCTCCGTCGGGGCGAACCGTGTGGATCTCTGCCAGGCGATCATTATCCGGTCGCTGGTGGATGACAACCCGGAGAAACTGACCCACGCCGTCGCGGGTCTCAGCGACGTGTGGCAGTACGTTTCCAGCGGCAATGGTTTCTTCACTGACGGTTCCTTCATCCAGCACAGCACAACCCCGTACACCGGTTCGTACGGTGTCGTCCTGCTGACCGGATTGTCCAAACTGTTCGCCCTCCTCGGCGGGACCGGGGCAGAAGTGGCGGACCCCAGCCGCGAAATCCTGTTCAACACAGTTGAAGGCTCTTTTGCGCCGTTTATGGTTGCTGGTGCTATGGCGGATTCCGTGCGTGGCAGGAGTATCAGCAGGGAAGCCAACACGGGCTTTGACCTTGGGGCAAGCACTATCGAGTCCATTTTGCTTCTTGCCCGTGCGGTGGATCCCTTGGCTGCCGGGCGATGGCGGAGCCTGTGTCAGGCCTGGATCGCCAAGAACTCTCACGCCGCAATCCTCGCGGATGCCAGCGTGCCCAGAACCGCCCTTATCAAAGAGCTGTTTGCCATGGAACTCAAACCAACAGATCTTCCCCGCGGCCACTATCTGTTTCCCGCCATGGACCGCACCATGCATCACAATCAGGGCTGGACCCTGTCCACGGCAATGGCCAGTAACCGCATCGCATGGTACGAGTGCGGTAACGGCGAGAACAACCGCGGCTACCACACGGGTTCAGGAATGACTTACATCTACGACGCGGATCTTGCCCAGTACGACGACGCGTACTGGGCCACGGCGAATTACAGCCGACTCCCCGGCATCACTGTGGACACGACCCCCCTGCCGGACAAGGCGGAGGGCGAATGGGGTGCGGCCACACCTGCGAATGAATGGACCGGGTCGGCAGCCTATGGCGAAGTTGCAGCGGTGGGTGAGCACCTTATCGGCCCTGGAGGAACAGGTCTGCGGGCCCGAAAATCGTGGTTTGTCAGCCAGGACGTAATGGTGTGTCTCGGTGCGGACATTCGGACTGCCTCGGCCTCGGTGATCGAAACCGTGGTCGATCACCGAAACCTTCACAGCGGTTCGAACGCGATGAGGACGGCTGCGGGGACCATCTCCGCCACCATCGGCAGCCAGGAAGTCCTGACGGGGGACCGGTGGGTCCACCTTGAGGGGTTTGGAGGCTACATCGTACTGGACGCCGCGCCGCTGCACGTGCTGCGGGAACAGCGGGAGGGTTCATGGTCCGAGGTCAACGCCAAGGGCAGCACAGCCAGGAAAACCCGGAACTATGCAACCCTCTACTTCACTCACGGGCAGGGCGCCGAGGCCGCGTCGTACGCGTATCTTGTAGCTCCCGGCGCATCGGCCGACAGGACATCAGCATTGTCAGGACAGTCCTTCCACACCGTCCTCCGGAACGACGAAGTGGCGCAGGCCGTCAGATTCAAGAAGGAAAAAACGACAGCAGCAACCTTCTGGCGGCCGGGAGCCGTGGGGGATCTGGCCGTCTCGGGACCCGCCTGCGTGGTCATCAAAGAAGTGGGCGACCGGCTCAGCATCGCTGTCAGCGACCCGACGCAGGCCGCCCCCATGCTCTCATTGCGGCTGAGGACCAAGCGTAGTTACCGGATTGTGGAAGGCCAAGGCGCTTCCCTGATCCAGGAACCTGATGGCTTCATCACTCTTGCAGTCGAAACCGCGGGCCGTGCTGGGGTGTCGATGCAGTTCGAACTATCAGCCGAGGAATAGCTCACCTCCGATGGCAGGAGGGCCGCCGCCTGCGCGTGGTCCCTCCTGCCATCGACTACCGCTTGCCGGTCTTTTTGCCCCCACAGGATTCCCGAACCACGATCCTCGGGCGCAGGCGGACCTGGTAGATCGGACAGGCGTCGCCCTCCTTCAATCTGCGAAGCAGCACCTCGGCAGCCATCACTCCCAGTCGGTGTTTGGCGGGCGATACCGCCGTCAGCGGTATCGGGGCAATATCGGCCATTTCGTCGTCGTAGGAGACGAGCGCCAAATCTTCGGGAACTCTTAAGCCCGCACGTGTAGCGGCGCCTTGGAGTAAAGTCGCTTCCCGATCGCCAAATACCAGGGCAGCCGATGCGCCACTGTGGCGTAGCAGAGCAAACATCGCCTCGGCCTGATCGGCCTCCCAGACCGGTTTCGTCGCACTGAAAATCGGCACTTCCGTACCCGACGTATATAGACGCAGGTCCGCCACAGCGTTCCGGAACCCTGCCATGACCGCAGCCTGAGTCGGATTGCTGCTTTTGCCGCTTTGATTGGCCCGGGTCAGCAGAGCAATGCGCTGATGACCCAGTCCAGCCAAGTAATTAACCGCATCATAGGCGCCGCCTTGATGGTCAGAGCAGACATGTTCGGTCCGATCGGCAGCCCCCAGATCATTCAGGCTGCGCTCCAACAGCACGACAGGCACCGGAAGATCCAGTAGTTCGGCGACACGTTTCCGCGGATCGGGAATACCCGTCAGGGTAGGTACCAGTAGCAGTCCGTCCACCCCCGCATTCAGAAGAAAATCGATACTGGAATTCTCCCGCGACAGATCGTAGTGATAAGTCGACAGCTGCAGGTTCGCCCCCTGCGAGGTCAAATACTCTTCAATACCTTGAAGCACAGTGGGGTAGTACAGCTGTGTGTCCGGCAACAGCACACCGATCGTGTGGCGAGCCTTTTTCACCCCATGGGACGGCGGCGTTGCCACGAAGCTCCCGGCGCCTTGGCGCCTAATCACCAGGCCCTTGCTGACTAGGTCCTCAAAAGCACGTCGGACTGTCGTCAGGGACAGCCCCGTCTCTTGGGAAAGTTGCTGCTCCGTGGGCAGTTTCGTTCCGACCGCCCAGGTCCCTGCCAAGATTTCCCGCCTCAGCTCCTCACTCAGGTCTTGGAACTTCAAACCCTGTTTCGGGATGTCACGAAGCAGGCCCTGATCCGATAAAAACTTCCGTCGACTACTGGTCATGTTCTTATAATGCATGATCAATGAAGGTGGATTTCAGGAGTAATTCGCGAATCTGTGCGTTTAGCTCGGTCCTTTTGTGCCCAAACGGATCACGAACGCCGAAGTTGGTCTTTATTCCTCTTCTATGAGCGCGATAGAAGTGGTTTGCAACGACCAGCCTTCTAGGAGCGTAATGATCCACCATCCGAGACCCAATATCCTGCTGATCCTCAGCGACGACCAGGGGGCATGGGCGATGGGGTGCGCGGGAAATGATGAAATCCACACACCCCATCTGGACAGCCTCGCTGCAGGCGGGGTCCGCCTGAACAACTTCTTCTGCGTTTCGCCTGTCTGTTCTCCGGCGCGGGCCAGTTTGATGACTGGTCAGATCCCCTCCCGTCACGGCGTGCATGACTATCTGCATGGAGTGGAGACCGGCCCGGACGCCCCCGACTATCTGCGGGAACAGCGGCTTTTTACCGATGAGCTCGCCGAGAATGGCTACTACATGGGACTGTCAGGGAAGTGGCATTTGGGAGCCAACGACCGGGCGCGCGGTGGGTTCAGTCATTGGTTCGCGTTGGCCGGAGGAGGCAGTGCCTACGGGGGGGCGACCATGTACAGGAACGGCACCGAAGAGATCGTCAGTGGGTACCTGACGGATGCCATCACGGCTGACTCGGTGGGCTTTATCGAACGTGCCGCGGGCCAGGATTCGCCGTTCTTCCTGGCGCTTAACTACACCGCTCCACATAAACCCTGGAAGGGCCAGCACCCCGCTGAATTCACAAGACTATACGACGACTGTGCGTTTGAAAGCTGCCCCCAAGAGACCACGCATCCGTGGACTCCTACGGTCGACGGGGTACCCATTGGAGGTGAACCTGACGTGCGGGCAGCCCTGGTGGGGTATTTTGCCGCGGTCAGCGCAATGGATGCGGGCATAGGCCAAGTACTGAAGAAGCTGGAGGAGTTGGGACTGACGGACGACACGCTGGTCATCTTCAGCAGCGACAACGGATTCAACTGCGGCCATCACGGCGTCTGGGGCAAGGGAAACGGTACATTTCCGCAGAACGTCTTCGATTCGTCCGTAAAAGTGCCGGCCATCATTTCCTTCCCGGGCAAAGTCGCCCGGGGCACGGTTCGGGAAGAACTGCTCTCGGCGTACGACCTTCCAGCCACCATCCTGGAACTGGCCGGGCTCGACCCGACCGAATTTGAACAAGGCCCGGGGAACTCCTTTGCGGAGCTTCTCGGCGGAAACCCCCAGGTTTCCGCCGAGCCCCGGCCGGTGGTGGTATTCGATGAGTATGGACCAGTGCGCATGATTCGCAGCAGCTCGTGGAAATACGTCCACCGCTATCCGGAGGGACCCCATGAGCTGTATGACCTGACAGCTGACCCGGGGGAGCGGTGCAACCTCGTCCAGGACGTCGAACAGGAGGCCCGTGTGGCCCGTATGCGCCGCGACATGCAGCTCTGGTTTGACACCTACCAGAGCAGCGACGCGGACGGACGCAAATTTCCCGTCGTCGGAGCAGGGCAGACGCTCCCGGTCCGGCCCGACCCGTTGGGGGCGTTCACGCCACCAAACTGGGACCGCATGAGGACGGAGGAAGCCCGTGTCCACTGAGCGCCCCAATATCCTGTTCATCATCGCAGACCAATTCCGTAACAGCGCCTTGGGCTTCAGAGGGCAGGATCCCACCTACACGCCGTCCCTGAACTCCTTAGCGTCCGAGTCGAAAGACATCCTCCACGCCGTCAGCAACTATCCTGTTTGCAGCCCGCACCGGGCGATGCTGATGACGGGGCAGCACCCCCACCGCAACGGCGTCCCGGTCAACATCAACTCCAACACCGGCGCCGGCCTCAAACCTGACATTGGTACGTGGGCCAACGTGCTTGACGAGGCAGGCTACCGGACCGGGTATATCGGCAAATGGCACCTGGAAGCAGTCACGGAAGAGGACGCCATCTGGGGCGAAGGGTTTCGCGAAGGAGCTGTTTGGGACGCCTACTCACCCATGGACCGGAGGCACGGTTTCTCCTATTGGTACTCGTACGGAGCCGCGCACGACCACATGCACCCCCACTACTGGGTCGGGGATGCACCCCGCGAAAAGAAAATAACCGTGGATCAATGGTCGGTAGAACACGAAACCGACGTTGCCCTGCGCTTTCTCCAGGAAAGAGAAACCATTTCCGGGCCGTTCGCGCTCGTGGTGTCATACAACCCTCCGCACCAACCGTTCGAATTGGCCCCCCCGACCTACCGCAGCCGGTACACTCATCTGTCCGCGAGGGAACTACTGAACAGACCCAACGTCGACTTCAAGGACTCCGCCGCTGCGGAAGCAGTGCAGGCGGCCCCCTTGTACTTCGCCGCCATCTCCGCGCTCGACGAGCAGATCGGCCGGTTGCTAGCAGCCCTAAAGGACGGCGGTCAAGACGAAAATACGATCGTTATCTTCACCTCCGACCATGGAATGCAGCTTGGAAGCCACGGGCTAATGTTCAAGAATGTGCCGTGGGAAGAATCCATGTCTCTACCCTTCCTGATCCGTTGGCCCGAACGAATAGCACCTGGTGCTGACGACAAGCTCTTGATCAGCTCGGTGGACGTAGGCCCGACCCTTATCGGTCTCGCCGGGCTTTCTTCTCAGCCAAAATCGGCAATGCAGGGCACTGACTTTTCCTCACGCTTGACCAGCAGGACGTCGGAACCAGTCTCTGGCCCAGCCATCTATTACGGCCCCCCGGCGCAGGACGGACGGCCCGGCACGCGCGGCCTCAGGACACTGAGTCGCAAGCTACTTATTAGGTGTGACGCCGATCCAGCCCATCCGTCCGGCTTTGTGCTCTCCTCACAGCTGTACGATCTTAGATCCGACCCTTATGAGATGGAAGATCTGGCACCCTCCCGCCAGGCGGATGTTCAGGCGATGGGGCGTGAACTGCTTGAGCAGATGGAGATGGTCGGGGACCCGTGGGCGGCCAAAGACCGACTCCGAGATCTCCTGACCGGGGAATAAATGCAACTGAAAATAGCTGCCGAGGATATTGCTGGCGCCGCGGTCGCTGCCGACCAGACAGCCGACCGAATTGAGCTATACGCTTGTTTGGATCTCGGCCGGCCCACTGCCTCCCGCGATCTGCTTGAAGCGAGCCTCCGTCGGGCTCACCTGCCGCTGGAGGCCATCCGTTAGTCCGCGCCAGCCCTGCAACTCGGGTAGGCCGCGGCAGAGAACACAACCATGGCGCGGGACACAGCCACCTTGTCCAGGGATGGGACGGCCGGCGTGGTGTTCGGGCCCCGACACTGGAGCGAGCAATCGATCGTGATGGCGAGAGCCTGAATGTGCCAGGGAATGATGAGCCGGCATCGTGATGCTACCGGCCATGCTCGGGGGCGGACGGGCGGCTGGAGATCATGACTGGCGGCAGAGTAGAAGTCGCAGAAATCCGGATGCTGACAAGGGCGGGACTAAACGCTGCGCACTTCTCTGCTAGGCGGCCAGGTCCGGGGTCCGCTGCCACCGACCGGGACCTCGTCAGAGCAGCCCGCAGGGCTTCAGTCTTACAAGGCTTATGGTCCGAAAATCCCCTGGTTTATGCTGTCAGCCGGCCACGTTTCTTGCCGTATCCACGGAAGGTTCCGGGTCGTTTGCCTGAAGGAGGCTTTCAGACCCCGGTTGGACCAGTGAAGCTCCAAATCAGCCGCAACTCCTGAGAGGTCCATAACCCGCCCGGAGAGAGCCACGAGCCACGCGATGCGTAATTCCGCGCTGCTTTCCGGCGCAATACGGACCACCGGCACAGCCACCTTTGACCCCAGAACTGAGTCTGATGAATAGCAGATTCCAGCTGCAGCAGCGACGGGATTCCCATCCGCCCGGACACTGATCAAGGCAATGGACGATGAGAGCCCTTCCTGGGTTGTGGCAGTGGCGCACTCACCTTGGACAACGGTATCCATCGGCCCATCGGAGGGGAGAGCGTATCCGCTGACGGTGAGGGGCAGTGCCGCGGCATCACAGACTCTTGCCACTCTCAACTCCACCGCGTCATCAAGGACGACAGTGGCATAATCAACCGAGACGCCTCGTCCGGCGGCATCAAGCAGGAACCGAAGGCTCCCGCCATGCGGCCGGGCAACCCCCGCCAACGGGCCGCGATGGATGCTCGTGGCATCCTTCAGGGGAACGTAGATGTCGTTGTCCCTGAGATCGCCGTACTGGACCGGTGCCGTCGCCGTACTGAACGCCAACCGCCGGTAAAGGTGCGAGTCGTGGCGCGGGTGCCCTCCGCTGCCGAAATTGGCTATGCGAACAATATCGTCCTGCTGCGTCGAGTGAACCAGCCACTGCGGACCGGATAGTACCTGCCGAACGTCTTGGCATTCGATCTCAAGCGGCGCTTCGTCTGCGACCCAGGCCGTGTGCTCCGGCGGCAGAAGCAGACCCAGAAAGCCCTTGCTCAACCACAGTGGTGATCCCGGGGCGTTGTAGGACTGAAGTATGCCTGTGTTCTCTTTCCACCAGCCCAGCGACACCACACCGTCAGCACCCACGCCACGGTCCGTGAAATGCCTAACCACACCGGAGGCCAGCCTGCGTGTTCTGCCGACAGGTAAAGGAGAGACGCCCTGGATTTCGCCCATCCAGAAAGGGGCAACGACACCCCACCGGTAGATCAGGGAGCGGCCCTGGATCAGCGGGCTGCCAGCCGCAGAGAACAAGTGTTCATACCCCCGAAGGAAGTCGCGGAGCCGGCTCTTATACAACTTGAGACGCTCGGAGGAGGCCGTCGCTTTGCCCGCGGTGCCGGTAAGCATGTCAATGATGAAAAACGGGTACAGGTGGAATGTCCATGCATTGTAATGGTCGAAGCGGCGGCCCTCCCCGTCGGAATACCAGCCGTCCCCGACGTACCAATCTTCGATCCGATCGAGGGCGGCTTCGATTTCAAAAATATCAAACGGGGCTTCCACCGAGGCGAGGAAGGCCTGAATGGTTGCCCCGAACATCACGTGGTTGTTATCCGCTCCGAATCTACCTGTAGACCCGGAGAGCCAGTGCACAACCCGGTGCTTTACCCCGTCGTCCAGTCCATGCCAAAGCCACGGCTTGGACAGATGAAGAGCGAGGGCGATTGATGTCGCTTCAACGGTCGGCTGCCCGTGATCCCGCAATTGGGGCCAGGCTTCAGGGCCGGAGGCCTGTGTCCCCGCCGCCAGCGCTGCGGAGTACCAACGGATGAGTTCCGGCTGCGCGCCCGCGGATCCTGCGATGCGCAGGGACGCCAGCAGAAAGGACCTGGCGAAACCCTCGAGTTCGGCAGTGTCGCACTGCCGTGAGGGTGACGGAAATGCCACCCGGGCACCTCCGGGAGAGGAGTGTTTCTGAGCCCCGGCGATGAGTCTGTCTGCGAGGTGCTCCCACGATGCGCGGTTCCAACCGGTGATTGAATCCCTTTGAGGGATGTTTGCCTGTGTCCGGGAGTCGTTACTGCTCACGTTTAGAGTGCCAGATTCGCCACTGGCACGGACTCCACAAATGAGACAGCTTCACGGTTTGAGGCTGAGCGGTAAGCGGCAAGGACTGTCTCAACGACTCGGCGGGCGTGGGTATTGCTGACCTTCGGGTCGAGCCCGTGCAGTGTCGCTATGAAATCTGAAAGCTGGCCTGTGAAACCATCTTGGATGCCGTGCTCCGAGGAATGGAAGATTGTTTTGCTCGTTCCGTTGTGCCTGACGACAGTTCCACGGTCAGGAGTGCAGGAGATGGTTCCGAGTTCGCAGATGAGAAGAATCTCATCGAGGCGGTGCGGGGGATCCGAAGCAACGACGATGTTCACCTCCACCCCGTTGCGTAGGTGCAGGAGAACGTACCCGTCCGTCTCGACTGGCACGCCGAATCGGTTGAGCGTCCGTGCGTCAAGGGTATCCACTGTCGAATCGGCCAGCCAAAGTGAACGGTCGATACAGTGCCCGCCGATGTTCATAAGGGCCCCACCGCCGGCGATCGAAGGGTCGAAGAACCAGTCTGGGCGCGTCCCGGGCCGGTAGTCCGTGCTCCTAAAGTCCCTAATCATTAAGAGCTTCCCTAGCGCTCCGGATCTTAGGAACTGTTCTGCCGCGACTTTTTCAGGAAGGAAGTGCTGGATGTGTCCGACGACCAGGTTGACGCCAGCTCGGCTGCAGGATTCTGTCATCAGCTGGCAGTCCTCCAGGCTGGTGGCCATCGGTTTTTCCACCAGAACATGGATCCCGGCATCTGCCGCAGCAAGAACCATCTCAAGGTGGAGGGAGTGTGGGGTATTGACAATGACCGCGTCCAGGCCCGCCTGCTTATACATGGAGGGATAGTCGGTGTAGACGGCGGCGCCGATGGGTTCAGCTACCTTCTCCGCTGCTTTGATCTGCAAGTCGCAGACGGCCACCATCTCCACATTGGGCAGTACTGCGGCAGCGTGGGCATGGAGATGCGCAACCGCGCCTGCTCCAATGATTCCAAGACGGATCAATGCATACCTCTTCACTCGATTGGACTACCTCACGCGAGGCCAGGGAATAAGCATGAGTATTCCTGTCAAAAAAGGTATGAATCCAGACCTAATCCAAGGGGCGCAGATCTTGTGGCGGGCGAAAGCCGACGCAGTCACCGAGTGGCACGTGCCTAAGACCGGCTCCGAGTTAATAGCACTCTTGTAGTACCACTTGAATCCTTCTTTTTGCGGGTGTGATAGTCATCTCAGTCGAACCGTGGTACTCGCGGTTCCCCCCTACACGAAAGGTGAATACCATGGGCAACGCCCGGATTTTTCGCCCTCTAGCCCTGCTTCTTGGCTCGGCCCTGGCATTGTCGGCCACCGCTTGTGGTGGTCCAAGCGAGTCCAGCGCGGAGGCGAAAGCCACCGACATCACCAGTTCCATTGACGGCCAGAACCTCACTTACTGGTCGATGTGGAAAGAAGGTGAACCCCAGCAGAAAATCCTTGCGGCAGCAATCGCAGACTTCGAAAAAGAATCCGGCGCCTCCGTCAAGGTGCAGTGGCAGGGACGCAGCAGCACCGAAAAGCTCGTCCCCGCGCTCAACACCAACAATGTCCCCGACATTGTTGACGGCGCCTTCGCCAAACTGGCCCCTGTCATTGGTGACACCGAACAAGGCCTGGGACTGGCCGCCACCTACGATGCGACCGTTGACGGCAAAAAGGTCTCCGACCTGATTCCCGAGAAGTACCTCGCGAATGCCGCGATAGACGGTAAGGACGGTCAGCCGTGGATGCTGCCTTACAGCTTCAGCTCGGACGGGCTGTGGTTCAACCAAGCCAGCCACCCGGATCTTGCCTCGGCGCCGCCCAAAACGTGGGATGAGTTTCTTGCCACGCTCGATGCCTTGAAGAAGGCCGGGGAGGTTCCACTGGCAGCCGATGGTGACATCGCCGGCTACAACTCCACCTGGTTCATTACCCTGATGCAGCGGTACGGCGGCCCTGGCGCCTTCAAGGAACTGGCAGCCGACAAATCCGGTAACGCGTGGGATAATCCGCAGGTCCTGGAAGCGGCGAAGAAGGTCGAATCATTGATCAAGGGCGGCTATATCATCAATGGCTACGATTCCAGTAAGTGGCCGGCCCAGCAACAGCTTTGGGCCACCGGAAAAGCCGCCCTTCTGCTGAACGGCTCATGGCTTCCAACCGAAACGGCACCGTACGCGACCCCAGGCTTCAAATATTCCTCCTTCCAGTTCCCGGCAGTTGATGACAAGCCCGCCAGTGTCCGCGCTGACTTCGTCGGGTTCGCGATTCCCAAGAAGGCGAAGAACGCCGCCGCCGCCCAGCAGCTCGCGGTCTTCATGTTGAAGAAGAAATATCAGGACGCGTACGGAACGGAAGCAAAAGTACTTCCCATCCGTGCAGATGCAGCAACGTCCCCGGAGATGGCCTCCATCAAGGCGGCCCTTGACGCTGCCCCGCAGATCCACCAGGCATTCGACGGAGTTGTCTTCCCCGGGTATCTGGACAAGGTCTTCAACCCTAAAAATGACCAGCTCTTCCTCGGAAAGATCTCTGCTGAGACGTTCGTGAAAGAGATGAAGCAGGCGCAGAGCCAGTATTGGAAGGACAACGGCTGATGACGTTGACCCCAACGAAAGACCAGACCGGAGTGTCGGCACGTTCGTCGCGCTCCACATCCCGGAAACTCAATCGGGCCGAGGGAAGCTCCATTGAGCGCCAGCGGCGGAAACTCCTCATTCCGTTCGTGGGACCGGCGTTCCTGTTCTACACCCTGTTGTTTGTTCTTCCGGCGGCCGGCGCTATGTGGATCAGCCTGCACAGGTGGTCCGGCGCCGGGCCCATGAAGTTTGTGGGGCTGGACAACTATTTCCTGGTCTTTCGGGATGAGTTGTTCCTCAAAGCGTTCGGTAACACGCTGCTGCTGCTGTTTGTTGTCGGCATAGCCATCTTCGTGATCGCTTTCGGGCTGTGCCTAATCCTCCGTGACATGGTGGGTAAGAAGATTGCCCGTTCGGTCATCTTCTTTCCGCACCTGATCAACGCGTTGGTCTTCGGTGTACTTGCGGGGTTCATCTTCAATCCCGGGGGTCTGGTCAACACGCTGCTGAAGCCGTTCGGGGTGACCGATCCGCCGAAATGGCTCGCTCAGGACAACCTGTTCCCCTTAATCATGGTGACGTTGATTTGCACCACCACGGGCTACTTCACCACCATCCTGATGGCTGGAGTGGACCGGATTCCGCCCTACTACTACGAGGACTGCGCCCTCGCCGGTGCAACGCCGTTCCAGCGTCTGCGCTACGTGGTTCTCCCGTTGACGTGGGATGTGTTCGGAACCTGTGCCGTCTTGTGGACGATCTCATCCATCAAGATCTTCGAAGTCGTATGGGTCTTCGGCGGCAGCAGCGGCGCAGGCATCCCCCCAACACAAAGCTGGACGACCGCCGTGTACACCTACGTGACTGCCTTCTCCGCACAGTCGACACCGGCGTACGGTGCGGCCACAGCATCCGCCATTATTTCGCTGGCACTCATCTCCGTACTCGTTGTCATTCTGCGCAGGGCCATGCGCCGTGACGCCGTCGAATTTTAGGAAGAACGATGTCTGAAGATTTGGATATCCCCGTGGCCATCGCCCCCAAGCGCCGCCCTCGCAACCGGCCCGCCAGCCCCGCCATGCGCGGCGAGCGGTCATTCCTCAGAAGTACTGGCGTCGGCCTTCTCTGGATCATCGTTGCCGTCAGCATCATCATGCTGGGCTGGATGGTGATGCAGGCGTTCAGAGACACCCGCTCGATTCTCGGTGACCCGTGGGGGCTTCCGGAGACCATCGATTTTGGGAACTTCGTCAGGGCCTGGACCGTGGGGGACTTCGCCCAGGCCACATGGAACAGCGCCGTGACCACCATCGTCTCGTCCGTTCTGACCGTTGCCATTGCCGCACCCTGTGCGTACTACCTGGGGCGGGTCGAGAACCGCTTTACCCGGTCCATTAGCCTCTACTTCATTCTGGGGCTGGGCATCCCGGCCCAGGTCATCCTGATCCCCCTGTTTGTCATGCTGAACCAGGTGTACCTCACCGACAGCCTCCTTGGTCTGAATCTGGTGTACATCGGGGTCTCCATGCCGTTCACCGTGTTCCTCCTGACTGCTTTCTTCCGATCGTTGCCGTTGGAGATGGAAGAGGCCGCAGCTCTGGACGGCACCACGGCTGTCGGCACGTTCTTCCGGATCACCCTGCCGTTGGCCAAGGGCGGTATTCTGACGGCCTTCGTGCTTCAGGTGATCTCCCACTGGAACGAGACCCTGCTGTCGCTGACCCTGATGCAGTCCACGGAGAAGTACACGCTGCCGGTGGCCCTGATCTCGTTCGTCCAGCAGCAGACGTACTCCGGCGCCGACTGGGGAGGCCTGTTCGCCGGACTCGTCATCGTCGTCATGCCCATGCTGGTCATCTATATCTGGCTCGGACGCCGTCTAACGGAAGGCCTCACGTTGGGCATGGGCAAGTAATGTCGCACACCACCCCGGCCCAGCCGAACATCCTTATCATTATGGCCGACCAGTGGGCGGCGCACGCTCTGGGCTGCGCCGGCTCTTCTGTCGTACACACACCAAACCTGGACAGCCTGGCCTCGACGGGCACCCGCTTTGAGCGCGCGTACACAACCTTCCCGCTCTGTGTTCCTGCCCGCAGTTCGCTGGTCTCCGGCCGCTACCCCCACGAACTGGGAATCGAGGGAAATACCGTGCCTGCAGGCAGTGGACCGGGGCGGGCGAAGGAAAGCCTGGGCCACTGGTTCACGGCGGCAGGCTACGAATGCGCGTACGCCGGCAAATGGCACGCCCCGGAAGCCAGCGCCCACGCGAAGGACGGCTTCGACGTCATCCATCCTTTTGGCGACGAGGGACTGTCGGCCGCGGCGGTGGACTGGCTGGGTTCGCGCCATAACACCGGCACACCATTCCTGCTGTTTGTCTCCTTCGATAACCCGCACACCATCTGCGAGTATGCGCGGGGTCAGCATCTGCCATACGGAGATGTTCAGCCGCCGGCAAACGTCAGAGACGCCCCGCCGTTACCCTCGAACTTTGCAACGGCACCATACAGTCCACAAGCTCTCACCCGCGAACGAGCCCAGGCCGAGCAAACATACGGGACGGCTGGGTACAGCCATGATGACTGGCGGCTGTACAGGCACGCCTACGCGCAGCTCATCGAGAAGACCGACGAACAGATCGGAACCATCCTGAGGGCACTTGATCTTCAGGGCGTGGCAGAGAACACCGTAGTGCTCTTCACCAGCGATCACGGCGACGGTGACGCCGCCCACGGCTGGAACCAAAAGACGTCGCTGCAGGAGGAAGCCGTCCGCGTCCCGCTACTGATGAAGGGGCCCGGGATCGGCTTCAACCAGGTTCGCAACCAGTTGGTCTCCCTGGGGCTCGATCTCATTCCTACGCTCTGCGGCCTGGCTGGCATTGCGGCCCCCGCCGGAATCAACGGCCTGAACTGCCTGACGGAAAAACGGGCACAGGGCGAAGGGATTGCAGTCGAAACCGCCTTCGGTACAGGCCAACGTGTCTCCACGCTCGGGCGCTCCTTCATCACCGACCGGTATAAGTACACGGTCTACAGCTGGGGTAAACACCGTGAACAGCTGGTGGACCTCGTGGCGGATCCGGGCGAGCTCCGCAACCTGGCTGAAGAGTCCGCTTTCGACGCCGTTCTCGAGGAATTTCGACGACGGCTCCTGGGCTGGTGCACGGAGACGAACGATAAAGCGTTCCTAAAGAAACTCGTCCTGCCTCATTCCGCCGGCACCCTGATCCGCAAGGAAATCTACGCGGTCCCTTACTGAGGGACCCCAGCGTCCGCAAAATTTGTCAAACCCCAACGGGAGGGCCCGGACACGACCGGGATGACCGTTCCCACCGCCCTCTATAAGGAGAAGAAACATCATGAGCAATGCCCCGACAGCCGCCCAGGAACTGGGCGCACACATGCAGCGCGAACTCGAATCTCAGCCCCAGGTATGGGCCACCGCAGCCGACCAGGCCCGCCGCGAAGCCGCGACCCTGTTGCCGGGCAATGGAAAGAAAGTCGCGGTTGTAGGTTGCGGCACATCCTGGTTCATGGCCCAGGCCTACGCCACGCTCCGGGAGACCGCCGGAC
The DNA here is from genome assembly GCF_029960665.1 of Pseudarthrobacter sp. AL07. Taxonomy (GTDB): domain Bacteria; phylum Actinomycetota; class Actinomycetes; order Actinomycetales; family Micrococcaceae; genus Arthrobacter. Next base: position 14,186 of record NZ_JASBRB010000003.1, on the reverse strand, counting down.
TGGGCGTCACGGACGCCTACGCCGCCTCGGAATCAGCCCTGAACAGAGACTATGACACGATCATCGCGATCACCAGGTCCGGTACGACCACCGAAGTGCTCGAAGTCCTCGACCACGTAAAAGGCAGAGTTCCCACCGTTGTCATCGTCGGAGATACCGATTCGCCGGCCGTCACGGCCGCCGACAACGTCATCGCACTGCCGTTCGCTGACGAAAAATCCGTAGTCCAGACCCGTTTCGCCACCACTGCCCTGACATACCTGCAGACGTCACTGGGACACAACCTGGACGCGGCCATCCTGGACGCGCAGAAGGCGATCGCAGAACCCATAGAAGCGGAACTTCTGGAAGCGGAGCAGTTCACGTTCCTGGGCCGCGGATGGACCGTGGGACTCGCCCACGAGGCAGCATTGAAAATGCGCGAAGCCTCCCAGTCCTGGACGGAGTCCTATCCCGCGATGGAATACCGCCACGGTCCGATCTCCATTGCGGCGCCCGGGCGGGTCACCTGGCTCTTCGGTGATGAGCCGCACGGCCTGCGCAACGACGTGGAACGTACGGGCGGACACTTCATCGCCAACGGACGGGACGCCATGGCAGAACTGGTCCGGGCACAGAAGGTATCCCTGGAACGAGCCCGGCTCCGGGGGCTAAACCCGGACCTGCCGCGCAACCTGACCCGGTCAGTCGTCCTCGAAGGCTGACGATGGACACTTCAAGAGGGCCAGCGCTAAACCTTGAACGGGCGCCGGTCCTCGCCTTTGACGTGGGCGGAACCGACCTCAAATCCGGAATCGTCCGCCCCGACGGACAGGTCATAGGCCTACGACGGACCAGAACCCCGCTGTCGCCCTCCGACCCCGGCGACGCCATCGTGGAGGTCATCCTTGACTTGACCCGCTCCTACCGGCAGGCCTACCCGTCCCTGCCCATCGAGGCGATAGGCCTCGCCGTACCGGGAATCGTCGACGAGCTGACCGGGACAGGAATCCTTTCCTCCAACCTCGGCTGGCGCGACTACCCCTTCGTCCGGAGGACCGAAGCCGAACTCGGCATGCCTGTGGCCTTCGGCCATGATGTCGGCGCGGCAGGGGACGCCGAATTCAGGCTGGGGGAAGCCAGAGAAACGACCAACGGAATCTTTCTCGCGATCGGCACCGGTATTGCCGGTGTTATCTATGCAGACGGAGTGCGCGTACGCGGCGGCGGCTTGGCCGGGGAAGTGGGACAGGTACCTGTGCCCGCCCCGGACGGTCAAACGGGCGTGACGATTCTGGAAAGTGTCGCTTCGGCAGGGGCGATCGTCAACCGCTATAACGCGGCTACAGGTCGAAGCGTTGCGGGCGCCAGGGACGTCCTGCACGCCGCGACTCGCGGTGACCCCGCCGCCAGAACCGTCTGGGGCCACGCTGTGGAGGCGCTGGCGTTCAGCCTCGCACATTGCGTGGCGCTTCTCGGGTCCACGACGGTCGTAATAGGGGGCGGGCTGGCGCAAGCCGGTGATGCCTTGTTCGACCCGCTGAACACCGAATTACGGAAGCTGCTGACCGTCCACGAAGCACCCTCCATAGTGCCCGCCAGCCTCGGGGAAAACGCCGGCCTGATCGGCTCCGCCCTTAAGGCATTCGACCTACTCGACTCCATGAAGGCGGGCCGTCATGACGTCTGAAACCAGCAGCCGCGTACTCACCATTACAGCCAATCCGGCGATCGACGTGACCTACCTCCTGAATGAGCTCAGGCCAGGGGAAACCCACCGGATCCCCGCCCCACAACACCGGGCGGGCGGTAAGGGAATCAACGTGGCACGAGTCGCGCACTCCCAGGGACATCCGACGTTCGTCATCACCACAGCGGGCGGAGACGACGGCACGAACCTCCGGCGCGACCTAGAGCTCAGCGGCATCCCACACCGCGTCTTGCCGGTGGCTTCCGATACCCGGCGAAGCATTGCGTTCGTCGACAAGACCACCAAACTGACGACCATCTTCAACGAAACCGGGACCGCGCTGCGGCACCAGGAGTGGCAGGAACTCCGGGACGCGGTGAGCGAGTGCCTGGCAGGACGCGACATCGGGGTCCTGGTTGGCGCAGGCAGCCTTCCTCCGGACGCACCGCAGGGCTTTTACGGCGATCTGGTATGCATGGCCCACTCCAGGGGCGTCCCGGCGATCATCGACACGACAGGTACCGGGCTAATCGAAGCCGCACGGGCAGGAGCAGACCTCCTCAAACCAAACCATCACGAGCTCATGGAGACAATGAACGACCCCAACCTGCCCTCAGCCGCCAGAAAGCTCCTGGCCGCCGGTGCAAAGGCAGTGCTGGTCAGTGCCGGGGCGGACGGAATGTACGCCTTCACAGCTGATGATCCTCATTGCTACTGGAAGGCACGGCTGCCGCAGGCCCTGGACGGCAACCCCACAGGGGCCGGAGATGCGTCCGTAGCCGCAGCGGCCGTGTCCTTCAGCGCCGGGGTAAAAGACCTGCGCACCGTACTCCGCGCTGCCGCGGCATGGGGATCAGCCGCAGTGTTGATGCCACTGGCCGGGGAGATCTCATCACGTCATCGTGAGATCGCAAACCAACTGCAAATTACGACAGAGAAAGATCTTCCATGCCCTTGAGCCCCACGTCGAAACTCATGGCCGACGCATTCGGCCGAAAACGCGGACTGGCCGCTTTCAACATCATCCATCTTGAAACCGCCGAGGCTCTTGTCGCCGGGGCGGAGATGGCGGGCCTTCCGCTAATTCTGCAGATTTCAGAAAACTGCGTGAAATATCATGGCGGTCTGGTGCCCCTGACCCGAGCAGCACAGGCTCTCGCTGACCGTTCAACAGTTCCGATTGCGCTTCACTTGGACCACGCGGAGGACGAACACCTTGCGATGGAGGCGGTGGATCTGGGCTTCGGTTCGGTGATGTACGACGGAGCACACCTCGACTACGAGGACAATGTCAATGCGACCGCCCGGATTGCACGCTATGCCCACGCCAGAGGTGTGTACGTGGAAGCCGAACTGGGGAAGGTCGGCGGAAAAGATGGCGCGCACGCACCGGGAGTCCGTACCGACCCCCAGGAAGCCGTAGCATTCGTGGCCGCTACCAACGTGGACGCGCTGGCCGTCGCCGTCGGCTCATCCCACGCCATGACGGCAAAAACATCGACCGTGGACATGGGTCTCATCGCCGCTCTGCGTCGCGAGACCGGTGTCCCGCTAGTCCTCCACGGCTCCTCCGGCGTCCCGGATCAGGATTTGGTTTCAGCCATCCGATCCGGGATGACCAAGATCAACGTCTCCACACACTTGAACTGTGTCTTTACGCGGGCAGTTCGAGAGTATCTAGAGGCGAACCCCGCTGCCGTGGACTCCCGCAAATACATCAAGGCCGGGCGGGAAGCTCTGGTCCCGGAAGTGGCCCGACTAATCACATTGATCAATGATGGACGCTAACCTACTGAAGCAGCCCGAGTCCGCCAAGAGCACTGGATATGTCCTACAGGGCACCGTGATCACTGACGGCTCCGTACACCCGGGAAATGTCGTGGCCGTCCGGGATGATCGAATAGTCTACGTTGGGCCACCTGATGACTGCGATGCCTCTTATCTTGAGGAGGCCACACCCGTTACCGTCCCCGAAGGCGGAGCGATTTTGCCCGGATTGGTGGACGTGCACTGCCACGGCGCAGCCGGTGCCGAATTTCCGTCCGGAAATACTGATGCCTCTCGCGCCGCGGTCGATTTCCTTCATGACAGCGGAACGACCACCCTGCTGGCCAGCCTCGTAACAGCGTCAGACAGCAACCTCATCCGGGCTATTCGGGGGCTGAGACCTTTGGCAGCTGAGGGTCTCATCGACGGATTGCATTTGGAAGGCCCGTTCCTCTCACGCGCCCGCTGCGGGGCCCAGAACCCATTATGGCTGCGGGATCCGGACTTTGAGCTGCTCGATGAGCTCCTCCAGGCAGCGGACGGCACCATCAAATCAATGACCTACGCACCGGAACTTCCGCGCGCTGACGAGCTGCTAAAAACTCTGATTGCGCACGGCATCACCCCCTCACTGGGTCACACGGATTGCACAGCCGAGGTAGCGGCGAACTCTCTCGAAACTGCAGAATCGGCCATGAAAAATGTCTACCCAATGGGACAGGCCAGGCCAACTGTTACGCATCTTTTCAATGGTATGGCGCCCATGCACCACCGACTGCTGGGCCCGGTGGGTGCGTGCCTGCGGCTGGCCAACGAGGGCCGCATTGCCGTGGAGTTGATCGCCGATGGCGTCCATCTGGACGCTCAAACCGTCCTGATGACGTTCGGGCTGGTAGGGGCAGCCAACGTTCTTCTGGTGACCGATTCCATGGCGGCAACAGGGCTCCCGGACGGCGACTATGAATTGGGCCCATCGCAGGTCTCCGTCCAGCGGGGCGTTGCGCGGCTTCGGGACGGCGGCTCACTCGCCGGTGGCACGGCAACCCTCCTGGATGTCGTCCGGCACACCATTGCCGCCGGGGTGAGCCCAGGCGACGCCGTACTGGCGGCGACGGCGGTCCCGGCCCGCATGTTGGGCGCCGGCGCCGACATCGGAAGTGTGAAACGCGGAATGAGAGCCGACCTAGTGGTTGTTGACGCTGGCTTCAGGCCGCACACCGTTATGAGGGCGGGCGTCATCCGAGCGCGGGAATAGCCGTCCTGACCGGAGGCCGCCATCGTTGTGACGGCAGCCGAAACCCCTGACTACGATGCGCTGACGGACACCGTCCGGAAGCCGCAGTTTCCACTGGAGGAATCAGAGGTGTTCGAACTGCGCGCTGCAACACGGTACCTGCTGCAATACGAGCTGTGGCACAGGTAGGACCCACCACGCATGATCCGGGTGGTGCCCTTCCGCGGCCCCGGAGGGTTCGCCTCAGGGGAGTGCCCATAGTAAGCCGGGTCAAACCAGTCACTGCACCATTCCCACACGTTCCCGGAGACCTCGTAAAGCCCAAACGCATTCGGCGCAAAGCTACGGACCGGCGCGGTGCCCAGATAGCCGTCCTCGGAGGTATTTGAGACAGGAAACTGACCCTGCCAAATGTTGCAGAGATGCTGGCCGGCCAGGCCGTGCAGCTCGTTTCCCCAGGCATATCGCCGTCCGGCCAGCCCGCCGCGTGCCGCGTACTCCCACTCGGCCTCGGTCGGCAACCTCCGACCGGTCCACTGGCAGTACGCGAGGGCGTCGTTGTGGGAAACGTGGACCACCGGGTGATCCGGCACCGTCTCCGAGCTGGTATTCCTGCCACCCGGATGCGCCCAGTCGGCGCCCCGGATGTTGACCCACCAGGGAGCGCCTGCGGCCAGGCCCAGGATGTCCTCCTTCGCGGTATCAACCAGCAGATGGAAAACCGCAGACGAACCATACAGTTCGGCCTCGGTCTGATACCCGGAGGCGGCAATGAACGCGGCGAACATCTTGTTCGTCACAGCCGTTGTGTCCATGCGGAAGGAATCCAGCCTTACCTCATGCACCGGCACCTCCCCATCCGCGGGGTAGCCTTCCCCATAGGCATCACCCATGGAAAACGTTCCGGCAGGAATCAGCACCTCCTGGTGCTTGACCGCCAAGGCGGACAACGCCTGTGGCCGAGTTCCTGAATCAACTCGCCGGGCCGCGGAGTCGCCGCGCCCTCCTTGAGGGCCGCAGCACGGGCTCCCGCCGGTTTTGTCATCCTCAGCCACGGAGTCCGCCGCCTTCGATGCAGCCGGTCAAGATTGCTTCGCGGGCCGACATTCCGGGCGGATCTATCACGATATATCTCCTTCTTGGGGTTCGATAGGAATCGCACTGGGATGCGCTATCCTCGGCAACTTACAATTGCGAATGACTAATGTCAAGGTGCTTTACATATTTACAACCTATGAGCAGGATCATGAGTGTGACGTCGGGCCGCCCAAGAAAGTATCCCCCCAGCGCTGCAGGGCGCTCAGCGCGGCGCCGTGGCTGGAATCGAACGGCGACCCAACCTCGGCAACGATGTCGGGCACCTCCAGATTGACAGCCCTGCGCCGAAACCGGAGTTCCTCGCTCGCGGCTGAGACCAGAGCCGGCCCCAGGCTAAGAAGGGGGCCCGTGAGTATGATGCGGAGAGGATCGATCAGCATCACCGCACTGCTAAGACCGATCCCCAAACTCCGGCCGATCTGCCGGCTGACAGCCAGCGCGACGGCGTCACCTGACTGGACCAGGTCCGCCAGAGCCTTCAGATCTTCGACTGCGAGTCCCTTGCCCCGGGCACACTGGACGGCCGCCTCCACCCCGATATAGGCCTCAAGACACCCTTTTGCCCCGCATGAACAGACGTGCCCTATAGGGTCAATGCAGATGTGACCCAGCTCGCCGGCGGCGCCGCGGCCGCGGAAGACCTGCCCGCCCTCTATAATGCCCGCGCTGACCCCGGATGAAAGAACGACATAAAGAACGCATGCGTTCGGGGATTCGGGTCCGGAACTGCCGAGGTAGCGAAGGGCGGCCATGCGGGTGTTGTTGTCCCAAATGATCGGGGCAGGGAGCAGGCGTCCCAGCCTGTCGAGCTTCACACCGGGCGGATCCACGGAACCGGAGTCGCCGTCGGGCCGGGAAGTGGGATGGCGGCCGGCCACTCCCAGCCCAATGCCTAGAACAGACCCGGGGTTGAGAACATCGGAAGCGATGAAGGTGTGGACAGAGCCCAAGGCGATGCCGAGCCGGCGTTGCAATGACACCTCCGGCAGCGTGGAAGTGACCTTTTGCGCGTGGACCGTTCCGTCCATGGCGAGGATCGTGACCGCCACCTGAGCCTTGCCAAGTTCGATGCCCACAGCCGCCCCTGCAGCCATATTCGGTGCCAGTAATGTTTGAGGGCGACCGTTCCTTCCGGTGCCGTAGGCTGCCGTTCCCTGCTCCTGAACCAGTCCCCGGTTCAGGAGCCGCGTCACTGCAGAAGAAAGCGTCGGGCGCGAAACACCCAGTCTTGCCTGGAGCTCCAGGCGGGTGGCAGGTCCTCCCACGAGGAGGAGCTCGACAATCGAACGATCCGTGGTTCCGGGTTCGATAGAGTCGGGCATTCATGAATCATAGTCCGGCGCCGGCGGCGGCCCCGGTGAAGTCAGAGTCCAATGTGGCTGACGCAAGTGCTCGAGAGGTAAAGAGCATGAGTGCGGCTTTCCGACCTGTTTGCTCCTTCACTGCGGGTCCGCACCGACGTCCTCCAAACAGCAAGCTGGTCAGCGGTCAGCGTTCACCCTTGCGGGGACCGCCGTGGATCAGCAGGTGTTTCGCATTCCACTCACCAAGCTCCTCCGGCGTCCGGCCAATCGAGGCGCATAGCGCTCCAAATGCGCGGTCTGTTGTCCAGTTCCTGGCGCCACTGTTCCCTGGCGTCCCGGGTCGCGGCGTCGAAAACGGTCGGGGTCGCGCTGATGATCTGGGAGATGTGCCCCGGGCTTCGGCCGGTCAGCGTCGCCAGAAGCGTCTGCTTGACACCGCACTGGCCCCCGGCCGCTACGGCATCCCGCTCGAATTGTTCCACGTCGGTAGCTGGCGGGCCAGGGCCTCGCGGTGGCGGCTCAACATCCACACGTACGACGTCAGGGCCTCCTGATCTTTCCTAAGCTACTTCGTTACCGCCGACCAGGCGAATTCGCTGGCGCACGGCGGCTCAATGACAAGGACCCGGAACGGCCGACGGCCGATTGAGGCCAAACTGCGGCAATTACAGCGAACTGAATGATATGGAAGAGCACTGGGCAGCCCCACCGAGGGGAAGCAACCCACGGAAGAACCGGGTGAACCGGGAGTCCCCAGATTGTTCAGCGGCCACCTGAAACGGGTGCCGCGGCTGAACCCCAGCGGCTCAGCGCCATGTGGGCCGCGCCGTAGGACCCGGCGCCCGCGGCGAACGCCGACACCGCGAGCGTGGTACGGCGTTCGCGAATGTCGAGCCGTTGCCCGGCCAGGGAGCGGCGCAACGGCTCGAGGAGCAGTTCGCCGAGGGCCGCCAGTTCGCCGGCCAGGACGATGCGTTGCGGGTCAAGCAGCATGGTCAGGTTGGCCACTGCGCGGCCCAGCAGCTCGGCGGCCCAGGCAGCGAGTTCGACGGCGACCGGCTCGCCGTCGTGCGCTGCCGTGGTCCATTCGGCGATGTCCGAATAGCTGCGGCCGCGCCGTGCGGCTTCGGCGAGGAGGTTCTGGATGCTCAGATAGCGTTCGAGGCAGCCGCGTCCCCCGCACCAACATTCAGGCCCGTCCGGGTCCACGCACATGTGGCCGAGCTCGCCCGCCAGACCGGCACCGCCACGCGCAATGGTGCCGCCCACGAGGATGCCACAGCTGATGCCGTGCGAGAGCGACACGTAGAGCAGGTCCTGGTCGAGGCAGCGGGAGGCCTCGGCCATGGCAGAGATCCGGATGTTATGGTCCCAGAGAATAGGGGCGGTGCTGAGCGCCCGCAGCGGGGCGAGGTCGACGGGCTCCTGCCCGGACGCCTGCGGATCCGGGTGCATCGAGGAGATGCCGACCCCCACGCCGAGTAGGGCGTTCAGGCTCAGGCCGTGCGCCGCGGCCAGGCTCTGCACCAGCGCCGTGGCGCGCAGCAGCTTCTCGTTCACGTCCAAGTCCAAGGCGATGAGTTCCGAGTCGCTCGCGATGATGGCGCCGCTGTAGTCAACGAAGCAGGCGCTCAGGTGGCCCCGGCCCAGGTTGATTCCCAGAGCCGAACCGGAGGAGGGATTGATTCCCAGGATTCTGGTGGGACGGCCGCTGAGCCCGGGACCGGCAGGCGCCGGGTCAAGCTCTATCACCGCGGATCTTCTGAGCAGGTCACCCACGATGGCCGAGAGTGTGGTGCGCGACAGGCCTGTGGCATGCTCCAAGTTTTTGCGTGACGTCGGACCCGACTCGCTCAGAACGCCCAGCACCCTGAGCTCGTGCTGGCGGCGAACTGCGGCCAGAACGCCTGGTTCGGGATTGGTCATGCGCAGACCTTCCTCCATGGTGCGACCACCGAATTAGCGGACGCATATCTCCATGCTACTCGAAGTCGCCTTTCTGCAAAGACTACTTTCATAAAGGCTATTGACATAAATCATGCGACGGACTTAACCTGTGGTGATGATCACAAGCGATGGCGCTCAATCTTCGAGAGCAACGACTCCGGAACGGACGGATGGACCGCGATCCCGGCCCTCGCCGTCACCCCGCCCGAAGGCAGGGTCCAAGCTCTCCCGCCGCGGTGCGCTGGCACTGAACGTGGCGGCCGTGTCTGCGGGAATCGGCCTTTGGTGGCTCGTCTCGGTCCTCGGCGTCCTGGGGCTGCCAGGCCCCGTAGAGGTGGTCCAACGCGGGGCCGAGCTGATCGCGGACGGAATCCTGGGCGGGGACGTTGCCGCGAGCCTGAGCCGTGTGCTGACCGGCTTCCTGCTGGGCAGCGCAGTGGCCATCCCGGTGGGCTTTCTGATGGGCTGGTATCCGGTCTGCCGGGCACTGTTTGAACCCTATGTGCAGTTCTTCCGGACCATCCCGCCGCTGGCCCTCATTCCCTTGGCGATCGTGATCCTGGGGATTGAAGAGACGCCCAAGATCTTCGTCATCTTCATGGCGTCCTTCCTGTCCTGCGTCATCGCGACCTTCCAGGGCGTCATCGGCGTCGAGAAGACACTCATCAACGCGGCCCGCGTGCTGGGTGCCCCCAGCTTCGTCGTGTTCGCCCGCGTGGTGATTCCGGCGTCATCGCCCTTCATCCTGGTCGGCATGCGCATTGGCCTGGGGGCGTCCTGGGCCACCGTGGTGGCCGCGGAACTCATTGCGGCCCAGCAGGGCCTGGGCTTCCGGATGCAGCAGGCGCAGATCTTCTACGACCTACCCACGATCTTCGTCGGCGTCATCAGCATCGGCATTTTGGGCCTGCTCATGGACCGCATCCTTCTATTCATTGAATCCAAACTCACGGGCTGGCAGGAACGCCGATGACCCTCGAACAGGAGCACACCATGAGCACCGTGACAGCCGACCACATGATCCGCTTCGGCGACATCCGGCAGGAGTTCAAGCTCGCCAAGGAGACCTTCACGGCCCTGGGCGGCATCTCGCTGGACATTGCCGACGGCGAGTTCGTCACCGTGGTGGGGCCCTCGGGCTGCGGCAAGAGCACCTTGCTCAACGTCGCCGCCGGGCTGCTGGAGCCAACGTCCGGCTCCGTCCTGGTGGACCAGAGGCCCGTCACCGGGCCCAGCCCCCGCACGGGAGTCATCTTCCAGCAGTACGCGCTCTTCCCCTGGCTCACGGTGCGCAAAAACGTCGAATTCGGGCTCAAGCTCAAGAAGGTCCCGGCCGACGAACGACGCGCCATCGTGGACCGCTACCTGGAGCTCGTGGGACTGACCCAGTTCGCCGATTCCCTGCCCAAGACCCTCTCCGGCGGGATGAAGCAGCGCTGCGCCATCGCCCGCGCTTACGCCGTGGATCCCCAGATCCTGCTCATGGATGAGCCCTTCGGGGCCCTGGACGCACTGACCCGGGTGCACATGCAGGAGCAGCTGCTGCAGACCTGGCTCAAGGAGCGCCGCACCGTCATGTTCGTGACACACGACGTCGACGAGGCCGTTTTCCTGGCCTCCCGCGTGGTGGTCATGGCCGCCCGGCCAGGACGCATTCACAAGATCGTTCCCGTGAACCTGCCCTACCCGCGGACCGAGCAAATGCGGCTCTCGCCCGAGTTCGCCGCGCTTCGCGCCGAGGTCTGGGAGTCCGTCTACCACCAGCCCGGCGCCAAGGGCGGCGACGAGTAGCCACCCGTCGTTGCAATTATTCTGACCCACCCCTTTTTTGAGGAGATCACCATGAAGCGTTCAACCTTCCTGCGCGGGGCCGCGAGCCTGGCCGCCGTCGCCCTGCTTGCCACGGGCTGCGGCAGTTCCGGCAGTTCCGGCAGTTCCAGCGGCGGCGCGTCGCTGCAGCAGGTCCGGATCGGCTACATTGCCGACTACAACGGTGCCGCGCTGCTTGCAGTCGCCGAACAGCAGGACTACTGGAAGAAGGCAGGACTGGACCCCAAGTTCAGCGTCTTCACCAACGGCCCGCTGCAGATCCAGGCCATGGGCACGGGCGACCTCGACGTGGGATACATCGGCTCCGGTGCCATGTGGCTGCCCGCCAGCGGCAAGGCCGAAATCTGGGCCATTAACTCCGTCTCCAACGCCGACCGCATCATCGCCAAGGCCGGCATCAACTCGCTCAAGGACCTCCGGGGCAAGAAGGTGGGGGTGCCCGCCGGCACCTCCGGTGACCTCCTGCTCAACATGGCCCTCGCCAAGGAGGGTATGAGCAAGAACGACATAGAGGTGGTCCCGATGGACCCCAGCACGGCGGTCTCCGCTTTCGGTGCCGGTCAGATTGAAGGCGCGGCGCTCTGGTACCCGCTCATCGACACGCTCAAGAAGAAAGTCCCGGACCTTAAGGAGCTAGTGGGCAACAAGGACTTCATGCCGGATCAGACCTTCCCCTCGGCCTTCGTGGCACAGAAGGGTCTTGCCGCCAAGGATCCCAAGCTGGCCGCCGCCGTCGTCTCCGTAATCAAGCAGGCCAACGACTACCGCAAGGCAAACCAGGAGGAAACCATCGCTGCGACTGCCACATACCTCAAGGTCGACACCTCGACGCTCAAAGGCCAAGCCGACGTGGCCACGATCTTCGACTCCGCCGAGCTCGAGAAGCTGACGAAGAACGGCACAGTGGACGAGTGGCTCAACGGACTGCAGGAGCAGTTTGTCACAGTAGGCACGGTCAAAACCATCACGGACGCCAAGGAGTTCTACGCGTCCAAGAACTACCTAGACGCACCGAAGGGCTGATTCGTGTCTGACCTATCAAGCGGCGCACCGCCGCACAACATCCTGTTTCTCATGACGGACCAGCAGCGCATTGACACCCTGGGCTGCTACGGCAACACCAGCGGGCACACACCCGTTCTCGATGCGCTGGCCGCGCGGGGCGCCGTCTTTGAACGGGCATACACACCCACGGCCATCTGCACCCCGGCCCGGGCCAGCCTGCTCACGGGCCTGCACCCCTTCGAACACGGGCTGCTCTCCAACTACGAATGGAACTCGGGCAGCCGCGAGGAACTGCCCAAGGGGCTCCCCACCTTCTCCGCCGCGCTGGCCGGCCAAGGCTACCGGCTGGGCCACGTGGGAAAATGGCACGTGGGCCGGCACCGCGGCCCGGAACACTACGGCTTCGAGGCCACGCACCTGGCCGGAGCCCTGAACACCTTCGACCACCCCGACTACACTGCATGGCTCGAAGCCAAGGGATTCCCTGAGTTCCGGATCAGCGAACCCGTCTACACAACGGCGCCCGATGGTTCCCAGGGACACCTCATCGCGGCGGTCACCGAACAGCCCACCGAGGCAACCTTCGAGGCGTGGCTCGCGGACCAGACCATCGAGAAACTTCGAGACTTCGCCCGAACCCGCGAGGCCGGCCAGCCCTTCTTCCTGTCCTGCCACATCTTCGGCCCCCACCTGCCCTACCTCATCCCGCGGCAGTGGTACGAGATGGTGGATCCCGGCACGATCGAACTGCCCGGCTCCTTCGCCGAGACCTTTGCCGGCAAGCCCACGGTGCAGCAGAGCTACGCCGAATACTGGTCAACGGACAGCTTCAGCCCGGACGAATGGCGTAAGCTCATCGCGGTTTACTGGGGCTACGTGGCCATGATTGACCATGAGATCGGCCGGATCCTGGCCGTACTCGAGGAGCTGGGCCTTGCGGGTACGACGGCGGTTGCCTTCACGGCCGACCACGGCGAGTTCACGGGCGCCCACCGGCTCAACGATAAGGGCCCGGCCATGTACGAGGACATCTACCGGATTCCCGCTGTGCTGGCCCTGCCGGAAGGCACCGAGTGCCGTCCCAGGGAGTTCGTCTCGCTGCTCGACTTCACCGCGACCTTCCTGGACTTGGCCGGGGCGCCAACCGAGGGGGTCCGTGGCCGGAGCCTCGCCCCGCTGGCCCGCGGCGAGCACCCCGACGATTGGCGACAGGACATGCTCTGCGAATTCCATGGGCACCACTTCGCCTATGCGCAGCGCATGCTCCGCACGGACCGCTACAAGCTCGTGGTCAACCCCGAGGGCACCGACGAGGTGTACGACCTGCTGACCGACCCGGACGAGCTCAACAACGTCGTCCGTGTTCCGGTCTACGCCGAAATCGTCCGGGGCCTGCGCCGCAACATGTACCGGCAGCTTGTGGAGCGCGGCGACAGGTTCGCCCAGTGGCTCGCCTTCATGGGGGACATCCCGGCCGAGGACCGGGTCCGGCCTGAAACCGCCCTCGAGCGCTTCGTGCGGTAGCGCACCGGATGGGGCCGACGGCGGTGGCTGCGGCCGTCGTCGGGAAGGGCCCTTTCCCGGTAAGAGCCACCCCGCGTCAGCCGTCCGCGGCCGACGGTGGGGCCTTGGGGTCTTCGGCGGGGGAGTTTCGGTAGTACTTCGGCAGGAACCAGTCCTGGCACAACTCCCAGACGTTTCCGCTTATCTCGTACTGTCCGTACCCGTTGGGCGGGAAAGCCTTCACGGGAGCTGTGGTCAGGAAGTCATCCTCTTGGTGTTCTCTACCGGGAAAGTACCTTGCCATATGTCGCACAGGTGTGATCCGTCCGCGGAGTGCAGCTCGTTGCCCCATGCGTAGCGTTTCTGGTTGAGTCCGCCTCTGGGCCGTTTCCCACTCAGCTTCGGTCGGAGCCTCCGGTCGGCCCACCGGCAATACGCCAAGGCGTCATAGAGGGAGACTTGGACGACGGGATGGTCCGGAATGTCGGTCCAGTGCGATGCAGGGCCAGCGGGGTGGGCCCAATCGGCGCCGCGAACGTTGAGCCACCAAGGCGTACCCGAGGCTGACCCCAGGACGTCTGCGGGATCCGCGGCCACTGTGAGGTGGAAAACGGCCGAGGTGCCGTACTCTTCGGCAGCGGTGCGTTACCAGGTGTCCCTGCGCTGGAGGTTGACCATGCCAGCATCCGGAACATCCGGGACGTTTGTGAGCAGGCGGCAGAGTGCTTGCCTACGCCGGTGCTCCGCCGCACGGCGGCAATGATTGTTCGTCCAGGGCGACATCGCCGATCGCTGCGAGCAGTGTGGGGTAGACCATTGCGGTGCCGGC
>NZ_JASBRB010000039.1 GCF_029960665.1 Pseudarthrobacter sp. AL07 | reverse complement strand
TGGAGCCGAAGAGGAAGAACCAGAAGGCCAGGGCGTTCAGCCGTGGGAACGCGACGTCGGGGGCGCCGATCTGCAGCGGCATGATGAAGTTGGTGAAGCCGGCGAACAGCGGGGTGGCGAACATCAGCAGCATCATGGTGCCGTGCATCGTGAACAGCTGGTTGTACTGTTCCTTGGTCTGCAGGATCTGCATGCCAGGTTCGAAGAGCTCGGCCCGGATGAGCAGGGCCATAACGCCGGCCAGCATGAAGAACACAAATGAGGCGATCAGGTACATATACCCGATGACCTTGTGGTCGGTGGAGGTGAGCCAGCCGACCACCATGGAGCCTTTACGCAGCGGTACCAGCGGGGGAGCGGCCGTTGAAGCGGTCCCTGTTCGTGAATGTCCGGTGATGGCCATTTTTCACCTCACAGATTAGTCTGCACGGCATGTTTGGACCCTTTGCATGAGCCCCTAAGTGCAGGCTACTCACTTACGCGGCGTCCCGGAAGAGTCAGTGCAGGCCCATCGCGTTCCGGACCTCGTCCAGGATGTGGTGGACGGCGGTCTCCGCCGCCACAGCGTCACCGCGGGCCACCGCTGCCGCAGCATCCTCGTGGGCCTGCAACGCTTCGTTCCGCGGCTTGAAGGGCATGAGACCCTGTTTGGTCCGGCTGGTGAGCACCTCGGCCACCATGCCTTCCAGTGCGGTGAACATTTCGTTGCCACAGCTTTCGAGCAGCAGGCAGTGGAACTCGATGTCCACCGACAGGAACGCCTCGAGTTCGCCGGCTTCGCCCAGCCGCCGCAGCTCTGCGGCCAGAAAAACCAGCCTGGCCCGTTCAGCCGCGCTCGCCCGCCGGGCAGCACCTGCAGCCGCAATCGGCTCGACGGCGATGCGCAGCTCCGTGAGGCTGCCGTACTGCTCGGCGCGGTTGGCCGAGGCCAGGCGCCACCTCACCAGCTTGGGATCGTAAACGTTCCACAGCCCGCGCTCCTGCACCACGATGCCCACCCGCCGCCGTGAGTACACCAGGTTCATGGATTCGAGCACTTTCATAGTGTCCCGCGCGACAGTGCGGGAAATCCCGTACTCCAGCTGGAGGCCCTCAAGCGTAAGCCGGCTTCCCGGTGGGAGGCTCCCGGATGCGATGGCGACGCCAACCGCCTCCAGAACGCGTTCATGCATCGCGGGGGAAGCCCCGCCGTCGTCCGCGGTATCCGCGTGGTCCTCTGTCGCCGTCGACATGATTCCTGCCTCTCTATGCGCCACAGCGCACTCACAGGATACCGAAGATTAAGCCAAAGGTATGACTTGTGACACTCAAAGATAGTATCTATGGTTCCAAATGGTGATACCTTATCTCCCGGCGCAGTTCCCTGTGAGGTGCGCTTAAAGCGATCTTCACTTAGCCAACGGCGTCTTCGGAGGTAAACATGCAGTATCCAGCCACGCACCTGGTGGTGATGGGCGTTGCCGGTTCCGGCAAGTCCACCATTGCGGCAGCTCTTTCCCGGCAGCTTGGCTGGGCCTGTGCCGAAGCGGACGAGTTCCACCCCCGGTCCAACATCGACAGGATGACCCAGGGCATTCCCCTGCAGGACGAGGACCGCTGGCCCTGGTTGCAGGAAATCCAGAACTGGATGAACGCCCATGCCGCTGCCGGGGAAAGCACCGTACTCACCTGCTCCGCGCTCAAGCTCAGCTACCGCCGCTTGCTCTCCGAAGCGCAGGGCCGGGTCCTGTTCATCCACCTCGACGGCGGCGCCGAGCTGATCGGCCAGCGCATGCAGGGCCGCGAAGGCCATTTCATGCCGCCCGCCCTCCTGCCCAGCCAACTGGCCACCCTGGAACCTCTGACCGACCAGGAACTTGCCGCCGGCAGCCTCCGCCTGGACATCTCCAACTCCCCGGAACAGATCGTCGCCGCCGTGCTGGCACGCCTCACGCTTCCCGCCCAGACGGAACTCACCGACGGCTGAGCCCGCCCACACTTTCACAAACCCCAATAAATTCTGTTTCAAAGGAGAATCATGGTCATCGAAGGATGGACACAGACGCTGGGCGCAGGCCCGCTGCTGCTCATCGCAACAGCGGCGATCGTCGTACTGCTGTTCCTGATCATCAAGCTGCGGATGCACGCGCTGATCGCCCTGATCGCGGTCAGCCTCGCGACGGCATTTTCCACCGGAATTCCTGCCAACCAGGTGGTACCGGTGCTGATAAACGGGTTCGGCACAACCCTGGGCACCGTGGCCCTCCTCGTTGGCCTGGGCGCAATGCTGGGCCGTATCGTCGAAACCAGCGGCGGTGCCAAAGTGCTGGCGGACTACCTGATCGGTGTCTTCGGTGAAAAGCGTGCCCCGTTCGCCCTGGGCCTCGCCTCCCTGATCTTCGGCTTCCCCATCTTCTTCGACGCCGGCCTGGTAGTTATGCTGCCCGTGGTGTTCGCCGTGGCCCACCGTCTGGGCGGGGGAGTGCTGCGCTACGGACTCCCGGCCGCCGGTGCGTTCTCCGTGATGCACATCTTCCTGCCGCCGCACCCGGGTCCGGTCTCGGCTGCAGCCTTCTTTGATGCCAATATCGGCCTGGTCCTGATTGCCGGTCTCATCGCCGCCATCCCCACCTGGTACGTCACTGCCTACCTGTTCGGCCTCTGGACCGGCAAGAAACTGGTCCTCCCGGTACCGGAAATCCTGGGCCACGCCAGCGCCGAAGCCGAGTCCAACCCGCCGCGATTCCGCACCATCATCGGCCTCCTCCTCCTGCCGCTCGTCCTGATCTTCATCAACACCGGCCTGAACACCCTCGCGTCCTCCGGCGTCGTGGACGCAGCCGTCAAGAAGGAGCAGTGGTTCCAGGTCCTGCGCACCATCGGCGAAACCCCGGTGGCCCTGCTGATCGCCGTGCTCGTGGCCATGTTTGTGCTCGGTGCCCGCCGCGGCGCCGAGGCCGGCGCCCTGGAGAAGCTGCTCGAATCCTCGCTGGGCCCGGTCTGCTCCGTCATCCTGATCACCGGCGCCGGTGGCATGTTCGGCGGCGTGCTCCGTGCATCCGGCATCGGTGCCGCGCTGGCAGATGTCCTGGGCAGCCTGGGCATCCCGCTGATCCTGGCCGGGTTCCTAATCGCCGCCATCCTGCGCATCGCCCAGGGTTCGGCAACCGTGGCCCTGACCACCACTGCGGGCCTTATCGCCCCCGCCGTAGCACTGGCGGGACTGAACGGCATGCAGGTCGCCGCCCTGGTCATCGCCGTGGCGGCAGGCTCCGTGGTGGTCTCCCACGTCAACGACTCCGGCTTCTGGCTGGTGGGCCGTTTCTTCGGCATGGACGTCAAAACCACGCTGAAGACCTGGACCGTCATGGAAACGCTGATCGGTGTCATGGGCTTCGCCATCGCAGCGGTCATCTTCCTGCTCGCCGGCGTGGCGGGTTAGCGATCTGACTCCAGCCACGGCTGACTGAAGTACGACGGCGGGGCGTCCAGGTAAAATCTGGCCACCCCGCCGTCGTCGTACTACTGGGGCGCCGCTACTTGCGGGGGTTGGCTGCCTTGGGCGCTTTCGGCGCTTTGGGCGGGAGCTCTGCGACGTATTCGAAGGCTTTCCCCACCCAGGCCTTTGCCCGCGCATCGTCACCGCCGGCGTTCCACATCTCCGGGAGCCCGGTGTAGCCGCCCATGGGCCGCTCCGCCGGGCCGAACGGGACTGTAGGCTGGGTGCTTTCGAGCTCCTGCCGGTCGGCGTCGGCGAGCTTCACGCCGATGGTGGAGCCGAAGAGTCCGGCGAACATGTTGCCGTTGACGAAGGCGCCCAGGTTGCCGAACATCGGCTTGACCACCACCTCGGGGGTGTCCGGCACTACGGAGCGGAACCGCTCCTTGGCTTCGTCGGATGCTTTGGCCATCTCCATGGTGGTTCTCCCAGGGTCGAGGTGAGATTCTTTGGGCAGCTTATGCCCGTTAGGGAGCCGGCGACAGAATTGCCTACCGCTAGGCTGGCAGGAGTCCGCACCCACTTCTCAGGTTCCCATCCCAATCAAAGGACATCCCTTGACCCAACGCACCATTGTGATCACCGGCGCCAGCGACGGCATCGGCGCGGCAGCCGCGAAGACGCTGACGCAGGCAGGCGACCGGGTGGTCGTCATCGGCCGTTCCGAGGAGAAAACCCAGGCCGTCGCGAAGGAACTGAACGCCGACTATTTCGTCAGTGACTTCGCCGACCTGGGCCAGGTCCGCACCCTCGCCGCGCAGCTGAAAGACGACTATGAACGGATCGATGTCCTGGCCAATAACGCCGGCGGCATCATGGGCAAGCACCAGCTCACGGTGGACGGCAACGAGTCCACCTTCCAGATCAACCACCTGGCGCCGTTCCTGCTCACCACCGAGCTAATGGACGTCCTCACCGCCAGCAACGCCAAGGTCATCAACACCGCCAGCGCGGCCAACGGCTTCGGCAAAATGGACCTCTTCGACCTCAAATCGGAGCACAGTTACTCCACCAACCGCGCCTACGGTACGGCAAAACTCGCCAACATCCTCTTCACGTCCGAGCTGCACCGCCGCTTCGGCGAGCAGGGAATCACGACGGCGGCGTTCCACCCGGGCGTAGTGCGCACCAACTTCGCGGCAGCGTCCACCAGCCCCATGCGGCACGCCTACAAGACGCTGCTCAACCGCTTTATGCTCACCCCGGACCAGGGTGCCGACACCCTGCTCTGGCTCATCAACGGCACTGCCGGCACGGACTGGATCTCCGGCGCCTACTACGCCAAGCGCGCCTTGGCGAAGGCTAACGCACAGGCGTACGACGCCGAGCTGGCGCAGGGTCTGTGGGAGGCAAGCGAGGCGCTCGTCGCACATTAGGCCGATTTGCGGGGCGCCGGCTTGAGCCGGACCCGGACCGCGGCGCCCGCGCAGAGGATAACAGCCAAGCCGCCCACGATGGTGCTCCATGTCAGGGTCTCACCGAGCAGGAGGCCCGCCCAGCAGATGCTCAGCACAGGCTGGACAAGCTGGATCTGGCTGACCTGGGCCATGGGGCCAATAGCCAAGCCGCGGTACCAGGCGAAGAAGCCGAGGAACATGCTCACCACACCGAGGTAGGCAAAGGCCAGCCACTGGACCGGTGTGCCCGACGGCGGATCCTGGGCCACGGACAACGCCACCAGGAAAACCATCAGCGGGGACGCCAGCACCAGCGCCCAGGACACGGTCTGCCAGGCGCCCAGCTCGCGGGCCAGCAGGCCGCCCCCCGCGTAGCCGATGGCCGCGGCCACCACCGCGCCGAGGAGCAGCAGGTCGGCCCAGTGCAGTTGCCCGAACCCGCCGGACTGCAGGGAGCCGAAGGCTATTGCGGCCAGCGCCCCCACTCCGGTGATGAGCCAGAACGCCCGTGGGGGACGCTCGCGTCCGCGCAGGACTGCCACGGTAGCCGTCGCGGCGGGCAACAGGGCGATCACCACTGCGCCGTGACTGGCCGGCGTGGCGGTGAGCGCAAAGGACGTGAGCAGGGGAAACCCGACGACGATGCCTCCGGCCACCACGACGAGGCGAGCCCACTGCGTGCCGCGGGGGAGTCGCTGCCGGGTGAGGGCGAGCGCGAAGGCGGCGAGGATGGCAGCTACCACCGCGCGGCCGGACCCAATGAACAGCGGGGACAGGGACTCGACGGCCACCTTCGTGAACGGAACCGTGAAGGAGAACGCCGCTACTCCGATGAGACCCCACCAGAGTCCGGTGGGCTGGCGGGGTGGTATCACTGGCGGTAAAAGTGTAATAGCGCTATTATTGTCTCTCATGAATAACGATAGCAGTTTCCGGATTGTGGCGCACCTGAAGAAATGGATTTCTTCGGCCGTGCCCGGTGCGAAGCTGCCGTCCACGCGGTCGCTGGTGGCCGAGTACCAGGCCAGTCCCGTCACGGTGCAGAAGGCCCTGCGGACGCTCACGGCACAGGGACTGATCGAGAGCCGGCCCGGCGTCGGGACCTTCGTGCGCGCCGTCCGGAGTGCCCGTCCGTCCGACTACGGCTGGCAGACGGCGGCCCTCCGTTCCCCGCTGGCGCCGCCGCCCCCGGCCTCCGGCACCATGCGCAACGTCGCCAACGATGCTATCGCTTTCCATTCCGGCTACCCGGACCGCGAACTCCTGCCCGAGCGGCTGGTGCGGGCCGCCCTTGCCCGGGCAGCCCGCGGTGACGCCGCCTTGTCCCGTCCGCCGGCAGCCGGAATGCCGGAACTGCAGTCGTGGTTCGCGCACGAACTCGGTGCCTCCACGCCGGCCGGGACTACCCCGCCGAACCCGAGCGACGTCGTCGTACTCCCCGGAAGCCAAAGCGGGCTGAGCTCCATCTTCAGCGCGCTCGCCGGCCGCGGACAGCCGCTGCTGATGGAATCGCCGTCCTACTGGGGCGCCATCCTGGCGGCCGCGCAGGGCGGCGTGCGCATTGTCCCGGTGCCCAGCGGACCGGACGGACCGGACCCGGCCGAGCTGGCCCGTGCCTTTGAGGAGTCCGGCGCGCGGCTCTTCTACGCGCAGCCCAACTACGCCAACCCCACCGGCGCGCAGTGGTCAGCTGAACGGCGCGAACAGGTCCTGGACGTGGTGCGTGCGAAGGGGGCGTTCCTGGTGGAGGACGACTGGGCGCACGACTTCGGCATCTCCTCCAACCCCGTGCCCGTCGCCTCCCGCGACGACTCCGGCCACGTGGTCTACTTGCGCTCGCTGACCAAAAGTGTGTCACCGTCGATCCGCGTCGCCGCGGTCATCGCCCGCGGCCCGGCGCGGGAGCGCATCCTGGCGGACCGGGCGGCCGAATCGATGTACGTCAGCGGGCTGCTCCAGGCGGCAGCGCTCGACGTCGTGACGCAGCCCGGGTGGCAGACGCACCTTCGCAGCCTCCGCCACCAGCTCGAGTCGCGCCGCGACCTGCTGGTCACCAGCCTGCGCCAGCACGCGCCGCAGGCACACATCGAGCAGGTGCCCAAGGGCGGCCTGAACCTGTGGGCGCGGCTGCCCGACGGGACCGACCTCGAACGGCTGACCCGCGACTGCGAAACGGCCGGGGTGATCATCGCCGCGGGAAACGAATGGTTCCCGGCCGAACCAGCAGGCCCGTTCATCCGGCTTAACTACTCAGGGACGAATCCGGGCGCCTTTCCAGACGGCGCCAGGATCATCGGCGCAGCCATGGAGCGGAACGGGGACTGACGACCGAGTGTGTTCTTATTCGCCCAGCAGGCCGTAGGTGCTGATGACGTTGCCCTTCGTGGTCCGGTACTGGTCCTTCAGGCCGAGCCGCGTCACGGGGTCCCCGTCTTCGAACAGCTTCCTGCCGCTGCCGGCCACCACAGGGTGGGTCATCAGGGTCAGCTCATCAAGCAGCCCGGCGAACAGCAACTGGCGCACCACCGAAATGCTGCCGGTCACGGCGATCTCGCCGCCTTCGCGCGCTTTCAGGCTGGCCACGAATTCCTCCAGCGGTCCCTCGACCAGGTGCGAGTTCTGCCACTCGAGCGGCTCCGTAAGGGTCCGGGAGGCCACAAACTTCTCCACCGGGTTGATGAAGCCGGCGAAGTCATTGTCCACGGATGCTGTTGGCCAGTAGCCGGCCCACTCCTGGTAACTCACCCGGCCCAGCACCACGGTGTCCACGCGTTCCATCATGCCGGTCAGGCCCTTGCCGAGGTCGTCGTCGAAGCTGTCGAACTGCCATCGGAATGGGTCTGACACCACGCCGTCAACGGAGTGGAACAGGCCGGACGTGACTTTGCGCATGAGGTCCTCCAAGGTCAGGGGCAGATGGCTCCACGGTATTGGCTGGCCCGTTAGTAGGGAAGCCCCAGCCGCTGCTTGAGCCTGAGTCCGCCGCTGGTTGAGCCTGCCGAAAACTGGATCTGACAGGCTCGATCACCGGTCTCGGCCTGGATCACGAGGGGCTGGATCACCGGCCCCAACCTGGCCGCAGTTATGTTCGTCACCACTGCCTGCGTGTTGCGCGAATCCACGGGCCTGCAGCCCCATACTGGTGAATATGCGGCCTCTCGCCGCACCCGGCCAGGCAGGAGGAAATGCATGGAAACCCTGAAGAAAATCCTACGCAACCAGTACTTCCCGGCGGCCGCGGTGCTGACGGCCGTGTTGCTGTTCTGGATGATTGCCATGTTCGGCGGGCTCTCGCTGCTGAACAACAACCAGCCGCCCATGGCCACCCTGACCTGGATGCTGTTCGTCTACGCTGCGGCTGTCCTGACGCCGCTGGCAGGCGTCCTGGCCGCCGTGGACCTGGTCCGCCGCTGGCGCCGCAACCGCATGTACGCCGCGATTGACATAACGCAGTCCGCCGAGCCTGAAGCCCCTAAGCAATCCGCCCCTAAACAGCCCGCGCAGCACCGCCCGGTCACCCAGCAGCAGCCCGTGAAACGCCATCCGGTGCAGCAGCAGCCCGGCAAGAAGCAGCCGGCTCAAACCACGCAGCGCAAAAAAGCGGCGTAGCCGCTACTGCAGCGCCAGCTCCACCCGGTTCCGGCCGGCCGCCTTGGCAGCATAAAGTGCCGCGTCCGCTTCGCCCAGGAGGGTGTCGGCGTCGGCCCGGTGCTCGGCGGTGAACGCGGAAATCCCGGCGCTGAGCGTCAGCTGCCCCAGCGGGTCCCCGGAGTGGGCAATCTCCAGTTCGCGCACGCTTTCCAGTGCCCGCTCCACAAAGGCCTTGGCGCCCAGCTGTGACTGGTTCGGCAGGACAAGCAGGAATTCCTCGCCGCCGTACCGGTACACGCCGTCGCTCTTCCGCGCTGCGCCCACCAGCGCCCCCGCCACGGCCCGCAGCGCGAGATCGCCCGCTTGGTGCCCGTAGATGTCGTTGTAGCTCTTGAAATGGTCCACATCGCACATGGCAACGCAGTATCCCTCCGTGTACCGCTGGCTGTGCGCGTGCAACTGCTTGAGGTCCTCGGAAAGCTTGAGCCGGTTGTGCAGGCCGGTCAGCGGATCGGTCCGCGCCTGCTGCGACAGCGCCTTCCGGTAGTGCGCCAGGTCCGCGTGCAGGGTGGTCACCCGCAGCGCCACCAGCAACCGGGCATGCAGGATAAACGGGTCCAGCGGTTTGGTGACGTAGTCATCCGCCCCGGCCTCAAGCCCGGCGAGCACGTCGTCCCTGGATCCCTGCGACGTCAGCAGCACAATATACGTGTATAGGTCAGCCTCGCGCGCCCGGATGGCCCGGCACAACGCCAGCCCGTCCATTCCCGGCATCATCCAGTCTGTGACCACAACATCGGGCTGGTGTTCTAAGTACAGGGCCCACGCCTCGTCACCGTCCGCCGCCGTCAGGCAGTCATGCCCGGAGCGTTCGACGGCGGCGCGGGCCACCAGGAGTGAGCCCGGATCGTCATCTGCCACCAGAACTTTCACTGCGCCACCTCCAGCGCCAGATTGAGTTCAAAGTCCACGCGCATAAGCTCAACTTCCAGCCGGCTGACCAGCTGCGGGCCGCCGTCGAGCTTTCCGTTGCGGCCCATATCCTCCAGCTCGCCGCACAGGCTTGCGACGGCGGTGGCGCCGATGTTGGCCGCCGCACCCTTCAGGGCATGGGCCGCCTGGGCCAAAGCCGGGAAGCCGCCGTTGGTCACGGCTTCATGCAGCGCCGCAAGCCGCGCGGGAACGTCCTTCCGGAACGCCGCCGTCGTTGCGGGCAGCAAGCCCAGGCCATCCTCCGGGCCGAGATCGCGCAGCATGGCGAGCCGGTCCGCGTCCAGTGCCCGCGGCTCGGGGACCCAGCGGGCCAGGGCGGCTTCAAGCTCGGCGGCGTCCACCGGCTTGGACAGGTAATCGTCCATGCCGGCGGCGAGGCAGCGTTCCCGGTCCCCGTCCAGGGCGCCGGCGGTCATGGCGATGATAGGAAGATGGCTGGCCCCGCCGTCGCGCTGCCGGATGATCCGCGTGGCCTCGAATCCGTCCATCACCGGCATGTGGCAGTCCATCAGGACGGCGGCGTACCGCGTGCTGGCGGTGGCGGCCACGGCCTCGGCGCCATCGGCAACCACGTCCACCGCGTAGCCGAACTTGGTCACCGTGGCGCGGGCCACCAGCTGGTTCACCTCGTTGTCCTCCACCACCAGGATGCGGCCGCGGGATGGCTCCCGGACGGAGCACCCGGGGGACAACTCAGCGGACGAGTCGGCGTCGGACGGCGAGCCGGACGGGGAAGGCGCCGGGGCCTGCTGTTCACGCGTGGACATCAGCCGGACCAGGCGGTTGTAGAACTCGGAGCTGCGGACCGGTTTCATGAGCCATTCGCGGACTCCGGCGTCCGCGATCTCGGCGGCGTTGACCTGCATGGTGGACGTGAGCATGATCAGCTCGATGTCCGCCAGCGCGGCGTCGGCCTTGAGTTCGCGGGCCAGCTCCAGGCCATCGGTATCAGGCATGCAGAGGTCCAGCACGGCCAGGTGGAAGGGCGCCCCGGCCGCTGCGGCTTCGTGGGCGCGGGCCAGCGCGGCGCGGGCATCCGGGACGGCCTCCGGCTGCAGCTTCCAGCCGCGCAGCTGGGATTCCAGCACCAGGCGGTTGGTGGCGTTGTCGTCCACCACCAGGACGCGCAGCCCGGTCAGGAAACCGGCCGCGGGCACGGGATCCGTGGACTGCGGGGCCACGGGCACGGGGATACGGAACCAGAACGTGCTGCCCTCGCCCAGAGCGCTGTCCAGGCCGATCTCTCCGTCCATGGCCTCAGTGAGCCGGCTGCAAATGGCCAGGCCCAGGCCGGTGCCCCCGTAGCGCCGGGTGGTGGAAGCGTCCGCCTGGGAGAAGGATTCGAACAGGCGCGCGTGGTGGAGGGGGTCGATCCCGATGCCCGTATCACGGACCTCGAAGCAGACTGTGGCGGTGGCTCCGGGCCGGGCATCCGGCGTCTCCGTCGTAACGCGGATGGACACCTCCCCGGCCGCCGTGAACTTCACGGCGTTGGAGGCGAGGTTCAGCAGGATCTGCCGGATCCGGCCAGAATCGCCGTGCAGCCTGCCTGGAACGTCCGGTTCGCAGTAGGCGATGAGCTCCAGGTTCTTGGCCTGCGCGGGCTCCGTCAGCAGGCCTGCCACTTCCTCCACAAGGGCGCGGGGATCGAAGGCGCGGACATCCAGGTCAACCTTGCCAGCCTCCAGCTTGGAGAAGTCCAGGATGTCGTTGATGAGGGCCAGCAGCGCCTCGCCGGCACCCTTGACGCCCTGCGCGTACTGCTTCTGTGTTGCGTCCAGGGGCGTCTCCAACAGCAGCGCGGTCAGCCCCACCACGCCGTTCATGGGCGTGCGGATCTCATGGCTCATGGTGGCCAGGAACTCGGATTTGAGCCGGCTGGCCTCCAGAGCAGCCTGCCGGGCCGCTTCCAGTTCCTGTTCCGCTGCCCTGCGTTCGGTCATATCTTGGGCTATGCTCGCGACGCCGCGGATATGTTGGCCCTCCCGGATGGGGGAAGCTGTTACGGACACCGGGACTGTGGAGCCGTCCTTGCGGACGTGTTCGCTTTCGAAGCTCTGGGCTTCGCCTCCGGCCGCGACGGACGCAAGGACTTCCGCTACCCTTCTGCGCCGTCCCGGGGGCAGCAGAAAACCAGCATGCCGTCCGATTACCTCGGCTGATGTGTATCCGTAGAGCTTCTCAGCACCCGGGTTCCAACTGGAAATCAAACCTTCGGGGGTAGTGCCCATGATGGCGTTGGCCGATGAATTCACGATCGCGCCCAGGCCCTCCAGCTCAGCCGTCCTGGCCGCCACCTCCTGCTCCAGCCCGGTGGTCAGGGTGAGGTTCTCGATGATGATCAGCACCTGGCGGACCAGGATGAGAGCAACGGTGACTCTTGCCACCACCAGGAGGAAAGTGCTCATTTCCTGTACATGCGGGGCCGCGAGCACCATCAAAGCCACCAGGATAGGTGCGTAGGGGAGCAGCTCCAGGGCCAACGCGTACGCCCGGCGGTCCGGCCGCGGGCTTTCCGCATAGGGGAGCAGCGGTGCCAGCGCAATCAGGAGGAAGGCGATAATCCAGCCCAAGGCGAGCGGTGAACCGGTGACTCCCGTGACGCCGTCGGACGTCAACCGCACGTAGATGCTGTCCGTGACGGTGAGGACCAGCAGGCCGCCGCCGAAGCACAGCCACGGCAGCCGTTCGCCGGGCTGCCGGCGCATCCCCAGGACCAGAACCAGCGACGTGATGATCACGTCCACCACAGGGTAAGCCATGGTGGTGAGCCGGGAAAGGACGTCGCCCTCGGCGCTGATGGCCGGGCCCAGCGCCATGTACCAGCTGATGGCCAGGACCGAGCCGGCAATCACGGCTGCGTCCAGTACTGACCGGAGCAGTCCCACGCGGGTGGTGCCGCCGGGCCGCTTAAAGCTGAAAAGCGCGACGGCGGCCGGCACCGAGTAGCCCACAAACCCGACATCCGCCAAGGACGGAAACGGGTAGGCATGGTTGTTCGCGAGTCCGAAGTACGTCCACAAGGCCATGCCGGCGGCCCAGACATAGGCAGAGACCGACATCAGGGTCCAGGCGCGCGCATTCACGCCGCCGCGCAGCGCAGCCCGGCCGCAGCTGAAACCGGCCAGTAGGGCCGCCACGAGAACGGAAAAGTCGCCCGCCACCATGGCCGCCGGAGTTCCGCTGTTGGCAGCAAAAAACAGCCCGAGCATGCCCACCACCACCGCAGCAAGTACGATCAGCCAACCCAGCTTGGCCCTGTCCATGACGATGGCGGGACGTTGCTCCACAAGACCTGTTTGAGACACGCGGATCCCTCCCCATAGGTGCGCCTGTCACCCAAAAAACCGAGACCGGGGCCCGCCCGAGACCTGGGCGGAGACGCATCCTTATGCTATCCCTCACAGCTCAAGAACGACGGTACTTCGCGTCCACGTGAACTACGTCCCGCCCGGCGCGCTGCAGCAGGCTGGCTGCCACCCCCGAGCGGTATCCCGACTCGCAGTGCACCCATACGGTGCCCGCCGGAATCTCGGCATAATGCACGACGGCGGTGCCCGGCGCGAGTGCCGACGGGTCCGTTCCGAGGGCGGCGCCGGGGGAGTCGATGCCGATGCGTGAGAGGTCCCGGATGGCCTTTTCGACGTCCTCCTCTGACCCCACCAGAGTGAGCTGCTGGTTCCACGGCAGGACCCAGCCCAGGTAGGCGGTGAAGCTGGAGCCGCGGCCGTATTCGAAACTCGCCGAGCCCTGCAGGTGGCTGCTGGCAAAGGCCACCCGGTGGCGCAGGTCCACCACCCATTCGCCGTCCGCGAGCCGGCGGCTGAGCTCCTCCGGATCCACCTATTCCGGCGTGGTGAGGTCCGCAGGGCCTGGACCCTGCCGGTTCGCCGGCGCCATGTGCGCGTAATAGGACGGGTAGGCGGTCAGGTTGTTGACGAGCTCCTGCATAAAGTGGTCCTCATCGGCGTCCGTGAGGGCGTGGTTGGTCGGTGCCCGGACTCCGGCAGCGAGAACAGGTACCCCTGCAACGAGTCGCAATCCAGTGCGGTCAGGTAGTCCGCCTGCACGGCCGTTTCGACGCCTTCGGCGGTGACGGTCAGGCCCAGGCTGTGGGCCATGTTGATCATGGAGCTGAGGATGGGCAGGCGTTCCTGTCCCGTCCGCACCATGGACACAAACGTGCGGTCGATTTTCACTATGTCCACCGGCAGGTCCTGCAGCCGGCCCAGCGAGGAATAACCCGTGCCGAAGTCATCCAGCGCCACCCGGACGCCGGCCTCGCGCAGGCTGCTGAGCTGCCGGATCAGCCCGCAGCCAGGATCGAAAAAGACACTCTCTGTGACTTCCAGGACCAGCTGGTAGGCGACCACACCGCAGGCTGCGGCCAAGCGGAGGACGCCGTCGGCAAAGGCCGGTTCCTGCAGCTGCACGCCGGACACGTTGACCGCGGGCGGCCGCGACAGGTCCTCGCGCAGCCACGGCGCCAGCTGCACCAGGCTGAGCCCCATGACTTCGTTGCCGATTTCGCCGATCAGGCCGCTCCGCTCCGCTATCGGGATATAGTCCGACGGCGGGATGCGCTCGCCGTCGTGGTCCCACCGTGCCAGGGCCTCGAACTGGATGGCGAGCCCGATCCGCGGAGAGACAATCGGCTGGAATGCCACCGAGATCTCACCGCGCGAAACCGCGAGCTGGAGTGCTGCTTCCATCACCGTGCGCTGCACCAGGGCAGTCATCATCTCCGGATGGAAGCGCAGGAAACGGTTCTTACCGGCTGCCGTGGCCGCGTACATGGCGATATCCGCTTCACGAAGCAATTCGGAGACGACTATCGCTTCCTTGCCAATCGGGGCGAGACCAAGGCTGAGGCTCGGCCGCAGCACCGTGCCGTTGATGGTCACGGGCACATGCAGGCAGCGCACGATGCACGCCGCTATGGCCTTGGCGTCGGGGCAGGCCGTCAACAGCACCACAAACTCGTCGCCGCCGAGGCGGGCCACCACGTCCGCGTTCGGGACGCAGCCGCGCAGCCGGCGTGCCACTTCCACCAACATGTCATCGCCTGCCTGATGGCCCAGGATGTCGTTGACTTCCTTGAAGTCGTCCAGGTCGATAAGCAGGACCCTCGATCCTCTCGCCCACCCGTTGCGGGCGCGAATACCGTTCCAAGGTCCGGCCGTCCCTGAAGTCCAGCACATCATGGCTTTCGGCCCCCGGGTTTCTCCGCAACCTCTCCGAGCCGGGCCATAAACGCCTCCGGATGCGTAACCTGAGAGATGATCAGCCGGATGATCGGTTCATCACTGTCGCCCTCGAGTAACTCGGGCGGAATGGGGCTCTCCTGACTCTTCCGTGGGTCAATTTCGGCCGGGGAGCACCGGTTTGTGA
>NZ_JASBRB010000038.1 GCF_029960665.1 Pseudarthrobacter sp. AL07 | reverse complement strand
GGCACCATTTTCAGCCCGGAACGGGCGTCCCGCAAGGGACACAAAGGCTAGATGATGAAGACATGGGAAACGCGGTGGTGGCGAAGGCATTTGCGGAAATCATTGCTGCCATTGCTGTGCTGAATTCCGTCCTGAACGGGGCCGGCGGGTCCGGTTCTGAAGTGCCATCGGAGGCTGATCCTTTAAGTGCATTAGGCGATAGGTGCCTGGACATCCTCACCCTCACCGCGGGAGTGGAGGCGCGGATGGCTGCCCTGAAGGCCCGGGCCGCCGTGAAATATGCGGACACCGTCCAAGCTGTCGCTTCGCCGGGTGCGCCGGTGCAGCTCCAGGAGATGGCGGTGACCGCGGAGGTCGCGTGCGCGCTGACCATCGGTGACCGGGCTGCGGGGGCGTTGCTGAACCAGTCACAAATGCTCACGACTGCTTTGCCGCTGACCCTGTCCGCGCTGCGGGCGGGCATTATTTCGTGGCAGCACGCGCGGGCCATGGTGGATGAAGCCGCAACCCTTGACCCAGCCGGTGCCGCGGCCTTGGAGGCGCACTTTCTGGACCCGGATGCGCCGAACGCGGCCGGTGGTTGTACCGCTTGGGAAATGCCAGCGTCCCGGTTCCGTCACAGGGCCCGTACCTGGCGCGAACGCCACCATACGGAGAGTATCGAGAAGCGGCACGCAAAGGGTGTCCTGGACCGTCGGGTCGAGTACGCCCCGGATCAGGACGGGATGGCCTGGCTCTCGGCCTACCTCCCCGCGGACCAGGCGGCCGGGATCTGGAACCGGACCACTGCGATCGCCCGGGGTTTGCAGGGACCGGACGAGCCCCGCACACTCACGCAACTCCGGGCCGACGTCTTCGCCGCCGCCATCCTCGGCAGCGGGAACCCGGCAGAACATGATCCCGGGCAGGTGCCGCCACCGCGGGCTCACGTCCTCGTGACGGTCCCTGTGTTTTCCCTGCTCGGCGCTACCGAGGAACCGGCGATGCTTGACGGCTACGGTCCTATCCCGGCGTCGATGGCCAGGGACCTCGTCGCGAACGGGGCCGATTCGTTCTACCGGGTCCTGGTTGACCCGCGCGACGGGGCGCCTCTCGAGATTGGCCGAGCCAACTACCGCCCCACCAAGGCCATGCGGAACTGGCTCCGGCTACGTGACGGCAAGTGCCCCTTCCCTGGATGTTCCAACCATTCACTGGACAACGACGCAGATCACCTCCTTGCATGGGCCAAGGGCGGAACCACCGGAGTGTCGAATTTGGGTCAGCCCTGCCCCAAACATCACCGCTTGAGACACACGAGCGCCTGGAAACCCACGCCAGGCACCAAGAACGAACCACCTGGCTGGATATCACCCACTGGCCGGCGCTACAAGAGTGAACACCAAGACTGGGAACCGCCACAGTGGCCTACGGAACCAAACCCGGGAGCGTGCGGGAACGGGCGCCAGCTCCCAGCGCGGCGTGAAGGTAGCGGCTATCCGGATTTTATTCACACCGGGCTGTCTCTGGGAGAGGACGGGGTGGAACGGCTCCTCCACTCCACCGCCTGACGGGGCACGCAAGACCAGCGATCGACTGGACATGAAGTGGCGTCTTCCCCACACTGACTCGCGGTGGGACGATTTGAGTATGAGTGAGAAAATCGCTGACGGCCCGCAGGATCACGGCCCGCACCAGCACGCCCACGCCGCGCCGACAACGCAACAAATGCGGACCGTAGGTCAACGCCGCCGGCAGTCGGAGGAACAATTAGAGCAGCACCTCGAGCAAGCCCGCCACAGAGACGATCCGCGCCATGATGCGGTGCCTGAGCCCGAGGAAGCGGGTCCACTGACCACCGAGGGCGAAGGATCCACAGAGCAGAAATAATCCGGGGAGCGCTGCTTAACGTCCGCGGAGCACTACGCTGCCGCGCTTGAATGAGCCAGAACGCTGACGCGCTGGATTCCTTCACTGATGTGCGCGACCTCCAGCGGGAACTCAAGGCCCAGAGCGCGGAGTTCGTGTCCGAGGCCGATGAAGCTACAACCGGGCCGGGCAGTTTCATCGTTGTGGATCCCGACGGTAACCCAGTCCTCGTGGATCAGCACGTCTGACCTGCCGGCGGCCCACTCTCGCACCAGGGTGCCGTTAAGCTAGGGCAGCCGCGACGCCCGCAAAACCGTGGCCTCGCCGGCGCGCTCGGGCTCGAGCGGCACGGGGCTGACCAGCACCGCCGGCCCGCGGTGCAGGACGCCGTCGGAAATTACCCGGCACCGCACGCCGCCGCGCCCGCGCATTGCGTTGTGCGCGCCCGGGGCGAGCATCTCATCCATCCAGACGCAAGGGTGTGCGGGCCGCCCGGCCGTCAGGCGGACCAGGTCACCCTGGGATTCCAGGGTGAAATCGTGTCCCAGCAACGGGGCCAGATGGGCCCCTCGGAGCACAACGTTGCGCCGCGTCAGGAGCGGGTCAAACGGCCCCATTCCCAGCTCTGCGGCGATGGCCTCAAGGGACTCAATGGCAAACAGCGTGACTGCCGCGTCCATGTGCGCGGCCTTGCCGAAGAACCGGTCACCCACGATGCCCTTGCCCGCCACTAGTTCGGCTCGCGCGGCATCCGTGGTGGGGACATCCGCGGCACCCTCGCGGGCCCGGCCGAAGTACGCGTGCGCCGACGAGACCAGCAGATGCAGGACCTCGACGTCATACCGGTAGCTTTCCGTCATGCCACCAAACTACCGCGCCCCGAGGCCCGCTGGTCGGCGCGATGGGGGAACGACCCCAAACGCAAACGGACGACGGCGGGAGGTTCCGCCGTCGTCCGCTTGCTTCGCTGCTACGCGGTCTGTTCGCGCCTTTCGTGTGTCTGCCCGTACGGGACGTCGCGGCTGACGGCGACGGTGTAGCTGGTGTAGCTGTGCTGTGTGACCAGGATGCCATGACGGTTTTCCGCCCTGGCTTGTTCGCGGGCCATTTCGACGGCGGTGTTGAGGTCGTTTTCGATGGTGTCAGGATCGTGGGCTGTGATTGCCAGGACAAGGTCAGAGTGGCGCTTGATCATGGTGGTCTCTTTCTCGGCGGGATCCCGGGACTCTGGGTGGGCACACGCTTCCGGGGCCGGGCGTACCCGGGGAGGCGGAAAGCGGTGGTTCCAGAGGGGTTGCCCGGCATCTCAGATGGGGCGGTGGCCGGCCGAATTGTCCGGCGGGCTGGGATCGGCGGAAGCGTTTGTTCCTGCGGATCTGTAGCCAGTGTGCCTGAAGCGCCTGCCCCGGGGCAATAGGTACGCCGAAAAATCCGGGGCCCAGCTAAACGCCAGCGGGCGACGGCGGGAGGTTCCGCCGTCGCCCGCTTCCTTGCCTAGAAGGCTAAGTCGGCGAACCCGTGATGTTTGGGTCGTGTTTTTGGTGGCTGGGTCAGGTTCGGTCTTATGCGGTCAGTCCCGTGATGTGGGTGAGGTTGCCGATCGTTGTTTGGTAGGAGCGCGTGGCCGCCCGCAGCCTCGTTGGTACCGGGGTTTCCAGGTCGGCCAGGCCGGTGGGGAGCCGCCGGTCGTGACCAGCTCAGATGAACATGGCGGTGGAAAGGCCGGTGTCGGTGACCCGGTAGCGATGGGAGTGTGTGTTGCGTTCGATGCGGCCGTGGTGGCGAGGCCGGCGCAGGTCATAGGTCATCTGCCCGACTGTAACGGTGCCGGGGTCGGTTCCACGTAGCTGTGCGGTGAGTGCGCGCAGGTCCCGGTTGACGAACCCGTCCGAGGCTCTCTGCGGATCCCGGAATTAGAGTCCCTGCCACGCCGGTTTACGGCCAAACGTGTCTGTGTAGTACTCGCGATGCGCCAGCCGGGAGGCCGCTGCTTCGTCCACTAGGACGGAGACGTGCGGGTGCAACTGGAGCGCGGAGGCCGGGCAATTAGCGGCAACTGGACCCTCCACCGCAGCGGCGATGGCTTCTGCTTTGGCCTCACCCATGGCGAGCAGCAGCAGGTGCCGTGCCTCCCGGATGGTGCCCAGGCCCTGGGTCAGGACGTGGTTTGGAACATCGGCCGAGCTGTCAAAGAAGCGGGCGTTGTCTTGGCGGGTCTGCCGGGTGAGGGTCTTGATCCGGGTGCGGGAACCGAGCGATGACATGGGCTCATTGAAACCTACGTGTCCGTCGGTTCCGATACCAAGGAGCTGAACGTCCACCCCACCAGCTGAAGTGATCCGAGCCTCGTACTGGGCAGCCTCTGCCTCCAGGTCCTCAGCCATGCCGTTGAGCCCGTGCACGCTGCCGGCGCGGAAGTCGACGCTGTCGGTGAATTCGTCCCGAATGACCGAGTGGTAGGACTGCGGGTGCGCGGTGGGCAGGCCCACATATTCGTCCAGCAGATATGCCTGCGCCTGAGCAAAGCTCAGGCCGCGGCTCCGGTGCCGCTCGGTGAGCTCCCGGTAGGTTCCAAGCGGGGTGGAGCCGGTGGCCAGACCAAGAACGGACGGGCCACGCCGAACCTGATGTTCGATGACGTCGGCAGCCGTGCGGGCTACGTCGGCAGGGGTGGGAAGGATGATGATTTCCATACGGTGTGGGTGCCTTTCGGTTGCCGTCGCTCCTGTGAAGGGCGGGCGAATGAAGTCCAAAGTTGCGGCCCTCTGTCATACGCCGGGGACGTAACCTGCGTCGGTGCTTATGCAGCTATGCGACGTCCAGCTCGCTGCCGATGAGAGCCGTGATCGCTTCAACGGCGGCGGGATCGTCGGAAGCTACCGTAATGGTGTCACCGTGGGTTGCTCCCAGCATCATGATCATGAGGGAGGAGTCGGCGGCGGCGGGCGGTCTGCCGGGAATTGTAAGGGTGATTTCCTCGTCGTAGTCTGCGGCTGCTTGTGCGATCTGTGCGGCGGGACGGGCGTGGAGGCCGACGGAAGACCCGACGGTTACGGTCTTGCTGGTCATTGTTGCTCTTTCATTTCGGCGTAAAGGCGTGTTGTGTGCAGGGCGAGGTATGAGATTTCGTCGTTACTGATGACCCGGTTAATTGCCTTGCCGATCAGCTCGGCAATGTCAAGGGCGGCCTCGGCCGCCTCGGGATAGGCCTGCCGTACCACCGTGAGTACATCCAGACGGGACGTGCTCAGTTGTTTGTCGCTCGCGGCCCGGGCGAATACATAGCGCAGGTGTGTCACGAAACGCGCCGCGCTGCTCGCGTTCTCATCGATTGGTGTGCCCCAGCGCTCGGCCAGCCGAAGAAATACCCGGCTGATGGTTTCGGTCATGGCGACGGTCTTGGAGAAGTCTCCTTTGGTCCACTGCTGGTTAACGAAGTGCAATGCGAACGCGACCCATTCATCTTCCTGTAGCTGTATCCCTAGGCCTTCGTTCACCAGGGTCACAACCTGGCGTCCCAGCGCTGCTTCTGCGGGGTATAGCTGGGCTACCTCCCATCGGAGCGGGAAATCGATGTGAGTGCCTTCCTGAGCCCGGCGCACTGCGAACGTGAGGTGGTCAAGGACGGGGATCATGAGCGATTGTCGCGGCTCCAGGCCAAGAGTTGCATGGCCCAGCTCGGTGATGGTCTGGGCCAGCGTGATCTGGTCAGCGGGCGCGTCGCTGAGCAGTCCCGCCAGCTGAGGGGCCCGGTAGGGCCCCTCAGCGACGAAACGTTGATCGGCCAGGGAAGTATCGACGATCTCTCCGGGGCGACGCTGAAAACCGATGCCTTTGCCCAGCAGCACCACCTCGGTGGCGTCCGTTTCGATCGCGAGTACGACGTTGTTGTTGTAGACGCGCTTGACGCTGGCCTGCGTCGATGCCGTCACGTCGCTGGCCATTGGTCCTGGACACGGTGGCCCGGTCTGTGGCAGTGAGTTTCCTCGAAGTCCCTGCAGCGTGTCGTTACTTCCATGGTTGGCTCCCTTATTTCCGCCGGACCGTGATCACGGACGCACCGTTGGCCTGGAACTCCGGTGAGCTCATGGAGAATTTGGTGCCGTTGGTCAGCAGGACAGGGGTAACCATGGAGGGCACCTTTGTCCTGATGGCGTCCAGATCGCAGCTGATGATGAGGTCACCGCGGGAGACCATGTCCCCGGCCTGCCGGTGACCGGTGAATCCCTCGCCTTTGAGGGTGACGGTGTCGATTCCGATGTGGACCAGGATCTCCGCCCCTTCGTGGGTACGGACGGCGAACGCGTGCAGTGTCTTGGCCACCAGGACCAGTTCGCCGTCCACTGGGCTGCGGAAGGATCCGTCGGTTGGCTCGATGGCGAATCCGTCGCCGACAGAGCGCTGTGCGAAGACGGGGTCCGGTACCTCGTCCAGGGAGACGATTCGCCCTGATACGGGGCTGTAGATGGACTCACTCTTTTTCTTGAATGGGTTCAGCATGTGCGTGTTCCTTAGTCGTCGAGGCCGAGGCTCTCATTGATTGCGTTTTTGTACAAGATGGCCTTGCCGCCGAAGACCGCCTGCACGCCGCCCCGGACTTCAAACACGTCCGCAGCTCCAAGCTTTCGCAGCGCGGGCTTATCAACCTGGGCGGGGTCCTTCACAGATACGCGGAGGCGTGTTATGCATGCGTCTACCTCTTCAAGGTTGGCGGCACCGCCGAGGGCTGCCAAGACCTTGGCGGCTTCTGCATTGATTGTGCTTTCGCGGCGACCTGCCGTGGCCGGCACGAGGGCAGGCTCTTCCTGTGCCTCCGGGTCGGCTTCTCCGATGGTGTCCTCCAGGTGTCCCGGGGTGCCGATCTTGAACCGCTTGATAGCGAATCGGAAGGAGAAGTAGTACAGGGCGAACCAGACCAAACCGATGGGCAGTACGAGCAGCCAGTTGGTCCGCTCATTGCCTTGCAGGATGCCGAAGAGCGTGAAGTCGATCGCGCCGCCGGAGAAGGTGTTGCCGAGGCGGATATCGAAGATATCGGCGAGGAAGAAGGAGACACCGTCGAGGAATGCGTGGAACACGTACAACAGCGGTGCCACGAACAGGAACATGAACTCGATAGGCTCCGTGATGCCCGTGATGAATGAGGTCAGCGCAACGGAGAGGAAAATGCCCGTGTACTTGGCCCGTCGGCCCTTGGGGACGCAGTGCCACATGGCGAGGCAGGCCGCCGGAAGACCGAACATCATCGTCGCGAAGCGGCCGGCGAAGTAGCGGGTGCCTTCGGTGAACATTCCAACATGGTTAGGATCAGCCAGCTGTGCGAAGAAGATCTTCTGCGCGCCCTCGACTGTTGCTCCGTTGACCAGTTCGGTTCCCCCCAGGGGTGTGAACCAGAACAAGGGGTAAATCATGTGGTGCAGGCCAATTGCGCCGCTTAGGCGCATGAAGAATCCGTAGAAGAACGTTCCCACCGGGCCAAGGCCAGCCATCCAGGTGCCGGCTGAAACCATTCCCTGCTGGATGGGCGGCCATGTGAGGAAGAAAAAGATGCCTACGAAGATGGCGGCGAAGGCTGTCACGATCGGCACAAAGCGGGACCCGCCGAAGAATCCAAGGAAGGCCGGCAATTCGATGTTGCGGTAACGGTTGTGCAAGAAAACGGCGACGGCGCCAATGACCAATGCGCCGACTACGCCGGTGTCTACAGGTTCGGCTCCTGGCCTGAAGATGTCCAGCATCGCTTTGATGGTGGCGGTCATGACCAGATAGCCCACGACGCCGGCCAATGCAGCGGTGCCCTTATCGCGCTTCGCCAGTCCGATGCAGAGACCAATCGACAGCAACAGGGCAAGGTTAGTAAAGACCGTCGCCCCCGCGGCAGACATGACTCCAAATATGCCCTGCAGAGTCGGGTTGTTCAACGCCGGGAAGGCCTGGACCGTGTTGGGATTGGACAACGCGCCGCCGATGCCGAGCAGGAGCCCGGCGGCCGGAAGGATAGCGATCGGCAACATAAATGCCTTGCCGACCTTTTGAAGTTGCTTGAACATGGTGACTACTTTCATTTCCGGCGCGATGACGACGTCGCGCATGAAGGGAGGGGGTGAGGTTTAGGCGAGGGCCTTGACGAAGTCCGCAGTGATTTCCAGGGGCCTGGTAATCGCACCGCCGACCACCACGCAGAAGGCGCCAAGGTCAAGCATCTGGCGGGCTTGCTGCGGGGTACGGATTCGGCCCTCAGCAATGACAGGCACCGCGGTCTTGGACACCAACTGTTCGACCAGGCCAAAATTTGGGGCTGGTGCCCCTTGGGACTGCGGCGTATAGCCGCTGAGCGTAGTCCCTACAAAGTCGACGCCGGTTTCTGCCGCTGCCAGACCTTCGTTAAGCGTGGCGATGTCTGCCATGAGGGCCAGGCCCGGGTGTTCAGTCCGGATCTGCGCGATAAACCCGGCGGGGCTGAGCCCATCAACACGTTCACGGTGAGTGCCGTCCAAAGCCACGATGTCTGCACCCGCGGCCACGAGAGCTTCCACCTCGGCCATGGTTGCAGTGATGTAGGGCTCGTACGGCGGGTATTGCTTCTTGATGAGCCCGATCACAGGGAGCCCGACAGCTGCCTTGACTTCGCGGACGTCACGCGCAGAGTTGCAGCGGATCCCAACCGCCCCTCCCTGCTCGGCAGCTGCCGCCAGGAGCGGCATGACTCCGCCTTCGGCAATGAACAATGGCTCGCCCGGCAATGCCTGGCAGGACACAACAAGACCGCCGCGCAGGACGTCTAAAAGAAAAGGGATTGTCATCGGAACTCCTCGGACACTGAAAGACGTAGTTGTCCATGCACAAGACCGCACATGAACTTCCGTCTCAGGTTTTGCCGAAAGTTACAATCCCGATGACTTACGCGAAAGACCGCGTTCGTAAAACATACACCCGCTTACCCGGTTTCGTCACCCCTTCGCGTGGGATTCCTCATTAACGGTGGTGCGCCACGAGGCGCTTGTTTTTCGAATGGAGGTGGAAGGCCTTCGTCGGCTGGTGATCGTAGTTGCTGGCTGAAGCTGACGGCAGCCTGATCCACGGATTGGTGGTGAAGGTGGGAGCAGCCGTGACAAAGTCGGGACGGTTCAGGATTCCTTGATGGGCCGGGTCCGGTGGGCGAGACGAGAAGGTATACGCGAGGAACCGGTGTCGTTACGCCTCTTGAAATGTAGGCCTGCTCAAACCAAGGAAATGCGTTCCGCTCCATTAACTCCGAGCGAGTTGGCGGATAGATGCGATGCCTGTCGAAGGGCGCATCCGGGGCAGCGCCGTCGTAGTAGTCCGAGGCTGGGAAAGCCGGCCACATGGCGAAGGGCGGCAGGGTGTCACGTAGCGGAGTTGTTGTAATGGTTGGAGGTTCACCGGTGAATACCAGTGAGGACATGTGGGCGCGAATCGATGGTGCCCAGACGGAAGTACAGCGGATGCAGACGAAACTACATCGGTGGGCCAGAGGCGATTCTGGCCTGAGGTTTGATGACCTGTTCAACCTGGTGCACGACCCTGATTTCTTGCGTGTGGCGTGGCAACGCGTCGCGGGCAAAGGGCGCGCGTACTCCCGGAATCGATGAAGTCAAGAAAGTGACAATTCAATTCTGGGTAGGAATGGATGAATTCCTTGGCGGTATCCGGTTGTTGGTGAAGTCCGGGGGGGTCGGCCGGGCCGCATCAGCCTCGGAAGTCTCGTTCTTTTTCGTAGCGGTCTCCGTGTTTTTTACAGCACCCAGTGGCGCCGTCATATCGGCTCCATCCCGCCAGACTCACAGCCTGGCGTGTTGGGCCGGATACACCGCTATTTCCACAGTCCCCGTACCAGCGTTCGGGTGATCGTGTGAGGGTGCGCGGGCTCAGTCCAGCAGAAGATGAGCGTCGGCTGTGCATTGAGGCAGGGCGGCAACGCGATTCGGTGACGGCTGGTCGCTGCGGTTGAAGACACCGTGCGGGCGGTGATCCACCGCTTCAATGAGATCGGGCGCTGGCCGCGTGTCGGGGCGAGGGATCCGGGCATCCTGTCCGGATCGGAAGGGACGCGTCGCTTACCCGGCTGTACCGGAGCTCCGTGGACCCTGGTGGGAGTCGGCGGAATTACCCGCCTTGGGACGCGCGCCGCGCGATGTGGATGCCGCTGGCCGTTGCCGAAAATTCGAGTTCAATCAGACTGGTAATGATGAGATCGGCACATAGATCCACCGCGGGGTGTGTGCCCGCCACCGCCAGGGTGGTGCAGCCGGCATTATGCGCGGAGCGCAGGCCAGCCGATGCGTCTTCAACGACGAGGCAGCGGCCGGGCTCGAAGCCCAACCGTCGGGCGCCGAGCGCGAAGGGTTCGGGGTCCGGTTTGCCGCGTTTGACATCGTCGGCGGTGACTACCACGCGGGGCGGCACCAGCCCGGAAGCAGTGATTCGTACCGAGGCCAGGGCCCGCGTACACGAGGTAACAATCGCTTTGCGATATTCCCCGATCGCCGAGAGCGCTTCGGCGGCCCCCGGAAGGACAGTGATACCGTCGACCTCGGTGATTTCAAGTCGTTGAATGCGCTCAAAGGCTGCGTCGAACTCTTCGGGCGGGACCAGAGAAGCCACAATATCCCGTGCTGGCTGGCCGTGGGCGCCGTCGAGGAAGGATGGATCGAGTCCATATGCGGAACACCACGCGAGCCAAGACCGAAGCACCGCGGGGGTCGAATCAATGAGGGTGCCATCCATATCGAACAAGACAGCGTCAAACGTCTGTCCGATTACGGGCCGCAAAGGCCGGCTCACCTCAGCGGCATTGGCTTCGGAGACAAGGATGGTGCGGTCATTCAAGGGGGTCATGGATGCGGTGTCTTTCATTCTCGGCACTCGGACATAGATTTTAGGGTTGTCGCCTGTGGATTCGCCCATCCGAAGATAAATGTAGCCCTTATGTGGCTTGTATCGCCAAAGCACCCTCTGGGGACGTGGCATGGTCCTCGTTTACTGGGCGAAGGGATCGCTCTGGCCAAGAAAGCCGGCGTCTACAAAGGCAGGGGCAAAGCGCTGAACGCCCGGCAGGCGGCCGACCCGGTGCTACGTGCCGTCGCCGGCGAGGCGAAAGCCGCACTCGCCCGGGAATTCGGGGTCAGCCGCCAAACCGTCTAGCAGTACCTTCAACCGGCCCGTAGTAGATTGCTACAGAAGAATCATGAAGGCGTGTGCTGAGCAAATGGACGCATTGTGCAGACAACTACGGAAACCCACCGCTCAGCAGTCACATGCACCACCCCGGAAAATCAACTCACCCGTGCAAAAGACTTTTGAAAATGACACCCGCCCTCTAAAAGCAAACTTGGCGGTTCACGAAACCTTCAGGAGGACCGGGCCTTAATGGGGGTCGCCGTAGTACTCGCCGACAATTGGGCGGATATGGCTGACCACGGCGTTCCGTCGCGTCAGGTGCTCGGCTGGAGCGTGGCGAAGTCGGCGTGGGCCTGGACAACGGCTTCGGGGTAGGCCTGACGTTTCTCGTGCTCGGTGAGCGCCCCTGGATGCTGGCCAGGCTGGGGTTGCGGCCTTTGCGTTTGCCGGTGGGAATGATCACGTCGAGGCGGATGTCGCAGAGGGCTCGCCTTTTTCACATCCTTGACACACCTCACATCTCCCGCATTGCAGACCTAAACGTAAAGAAGTGCCCGCATGAAGATTTATCTTTAAAAGGTCTCGACTAAATGAATTTTGAGGCGTAGCTTTGGCTCTGGAACGAGCTTCCGTGACCGACATCACATCAGGAGGGCTCGGGTAGGGCCGGGCTGGCCTTCTAGCCAGCGGTCCGTCGCACTCTAAATTACTGGGCAGACCGAAAGTAGAACAGCATGATTCTTAGGGAAATTTCGTTCGAACGGTTCGTTTTCACTTGCGCTGGTTGTGACCACGCCTGGGTGGCCGACTATGACGTTCAGCATGTTGAGGACGGTCACGGGCACGCACGGGACTATTTCTATCGGGGCGGACTGCACTGCTCTGATCCCACTGGTCTCGGCGAAACGACGTGTCCGCACTGCGGCCGGACCTCCGTCATTGCCGACCACAGCGCCGGCCAGACCAGTACCGCTGCTCGGGCCACAGCGTCGCAGCTTTCAGACACGATGTAGGCCCTCGCTCAGCGTTGATCCACCGAACCGCTGCCGGTCCTGCTTGATTTTGGGGCTGGTGGCGGATTCTGGTTCTGGGCATCACAGGATCCCGGGCCTTTCTGCCGGTGGTGTTACACCGCGCGCTCAACAACCTTCGAAACGTGATTGACGCGGCTGGAGGAACGACGCCCGATACGACGAGGGACGTCGAAGATTGCCCTGCTTTGAGGACATCAACCGGCGAAGGGATGGATCCAGGTGAGCATGGCACGCCGGGACGGCAGGGCTCATCGAACCGCTCTCCGTCGGCCTCTGGGCCTGCGAACGCGCCCAGATCAAGCCCGGCAGCTGGGTCCTGATCGCCGGCGCCGGCCCCATCGGCATCAATCGCCGCCCAGGCAGCCCGCGCCTTCGGCGCAGCGAAATCTTCATTACGGACATCGCCGAAGACCGGCTGGCGTTCGCCCTCGAACACGGCGCCACGCATGCCCTGAACGCCAGGTCGGACAGTAGCGAAGGGCTCGATGTCGATGCGTTCATCGACCCTTCCGGCGCCCCGCAGGCCGTCTGCTCAGGGACCAAAGCCGTCGGGCCCGCAGGTAGGGTCATCCTCGTGGGACTAGGGGCCGACGACGTCGAACTCCCCGTCTCCTACATCCAGAACCGCGAGATCTGGCTCTCCGGCGTCTTCCGCTACACCAACACCTGGCCGCTGGCGATCCAGCTGATCTCCGACGGGAAAGTGGATCTGGACATCCTGGTCACCGGCAGGTTCGCCCTGGCTGAGTCCGAAGAGGCGCTCAATGCGGGCAAGCAGCCCGGCCGGCTCAAAGCCGTGGTCTAACCGGGCCGGTGACCATGACCACCGTCATCGGCGAGTCGCTCGAGGACACCATCAGCGACCCCCGCAGGCCGGGCGAAGTCCAGGCGCACGTGGGAGGCAGTCCTCCAACGTGGCTGTGGGCGTGGCGCGGCTGGGTCTTGGCGACCAACCTTGTACCGCACTACGCCGATGATCCGCACGTCACATGATCGAGGGGCATCTGAAGGCTAATGGGGTCACAGTGGTCCGGGGCGGCAGTTCGCCTACGTCAACGGCGATCGCCACGCTGGGTCCCGAGGACGGCGCCACCTACGCGTTCGACATCAGCTGGGACATCAACGGGACGTCGGTTGCGGCTTTGGCAGCGGTCGAAAGTTCCACCCACGTCCATACAGGATCGATCGCGGCCGTGCTGGGGCCGGGTGACCAAGCCACGCATGGACTGCTGAAGGCCGCCCGTGAGGGTGACGATCAGACTCCGTGGGCGCCGGCGACTCCTTCATGGCGAAAGCGCACGACGGCGGGAGGCCCCGCCGGTTAGGGCCCCAAGTGTACGTTCGCGCCGGGCTCACAGCGTTGGAGCAAGGGCGAATCTCCGCTCAGAGGGTCCGCACCCGACGGTCGGTGTTGTATACATAAGGTATGCGATGACTCTTCCCCCGGTAGAGTGTAAAGATGACCAGCCCAGCGGAAATCGACACACCTGAGATCATCATCGACCGGGACGTGCTCCAGCGAAATATCGACCGCATGGCAACTGCCATCCGGGCCAAGGGCCTGCACCTTCGGCCGCATGTCAAGACGCACAAAGTGCCCGAAATCGCTGAAATGCAGATGGCAGCCGGAGCCGTCGGGCTGACCGTGGCCACCCTCGGAGAGGCCGAAGTCTTTGCAGAGCACGGGGCCAAAGATATCTTCATCGCGTATCCGCTCTGGGTCGGTCCCCGGCAGGCTGACCGGCTCCGGCAACTTGCAGTAAAAGCCAGGATCGCAGTTGGACTGGACTCACGGGAAGCAGCCGAAACCATGGCCGCGTCACTGGGCCGTGCCGTCGGGGAGGTTGAAGTGGTGCTGGAGATCGACTGCGGCCATCACCGCAGCGGGATAGCACCTGACGCCGTCGTCAGCGTCGCCCAGGCCGCAGCCCGGGGTGGGCTGCGCGTCACGGGGATTTTCACGTTTCCAGGGCACAGCTATGCTCCGGGCATGCCGTTGAAGGCCATGGACGAGGAACGGCTGGCCCTCGGCGAAGCCGCAGGCCTGCTCAACGCGGCAGGTTTCCACGTCGCCCACCGCAGCGGCGGATCCACCCCCACCGCCGCCCTCACCGCCGACGACTCCGGAGCCACGGAAGTCCGGCCCGGCGTATACGTTTTCGGAGACGCCCAACAACTGGAACTGGAACGCTGTGCGGCCGAAGACATCGCACTGACCATCGCGGCAACAGTCGTCAGCCGTCATGAAGGCACCGACCTCATGCCGCGGAGGGTCATCCTGGACTCCGGCAGCAAGATCCTCGGCGGGGACCGGCCCGGCTGGACCACCGGATTCGGGCGGCTCCTGGACCATCCGGACGCCCGGATCACAGCACTGTCAGAACACCACGCCACCGTTGTGTGGCCGGAAGAGGCAACGCTGCCGGCTCTCGGAGACCGGCTGCGTGTGGTCCCCAATCACGTCTGCATCGCCATGAACCTCGTCGACGACGTCACCGTGGTCAGCGGCGGCAACATCGTGGACCGCTGGCACGTGGCCGCACGCGGACGAAACAAATAGTCCCCAAAAAGCGGCTACGACGCCGGGAAGTCCCGGCGTCGAAGCCGCTTGGCGAGGGCCATGCACGTGTCAGGCCGGCGAAGCTTAGAGGCCGAGCTCTGCCTTGAGCGCTGCGACGTGGCCCTGCGCCTGGATCTGGTACTGGGTGAGCATGACCTTGCCTTCGGCGTCAAGCACCACGGTGGAACGGACCAGGCCGTCAACCACTTCGCCGTTCACGAGCTTCTCGCCCCAGGCGCCGTAGGCCAGCGCCACGGCGTGGTCATGGTCGGAGAGCAGCGGGAACGTCAGGGCGAAGTCTCCGGTGAAGGCCGCCAGCTTCTCAGGCGCGTCCGGGGAGATGCCCAGGACCTCGTAGCCGGAGGACTGCAAGCTGGCGAGGTTGTCGCGGAAGTCGCAGGCCTCGGTGGTACAGCCGGGGGTGGCGGCTGCCGGGTAGAAGTACACAACGACGTTGCGTCCGCGGTAATCGGAGAGGGAGACCTTATGGCCGTCTGCGTTGAGCAGTGCGAAATCGGGGGCCTGTGTTCCGGGGAGGAGTTTCTGGGTCATGTGAGGATCCTTGACTGGGGGGTGGGGCAACCGCCGTGGCCGGCGATCAATCTATGACTGCAACGGGCTAGCTAGATGCAGTATTCCGCGGGTCCGCGGACAGTGCTGCCCGGTCCGGGCACAAACTGGTAGCCGCCCCCGCGCACCGTGGCGATGGCGTGGCGGGCGGAGCCCAGCTTGCGCCGGACGCGGCCAACATACACGTCAATGGAGCGGAATGCGGCGCCGGGGCAGTCCAGCGACTCGAGAATGCGTTGTAGTTCTTCACGTTTAATCGGACGCGACTGGTTCTCCACGAGGTACCGCAGGAGGCTGAATTCCATGAAGGTCAGACTGACCGGGACACCGTCCAGGAGGACGGTATCCGCAGCCAGATCCACAGCCACGACGCTGCGCCTTCCGGCCAGGGAGACAGGCAGGGAGACCGGCGGGGCGACGGCGGCGGTACCGTTTCCGGCGTCGGACGCCGTTCCCGAAACAGCGCCGTCGAAAACGGCTGAACCGTCGGCAGCGTCCGAACCTTCGACGCCGGGCGTTCCGGTTCCGGCCGCGGTCCACAGGTGGATTCCGGCTTCCGGAGCGAGCTGCCGGGCACGAGCCAGGACCGCCTGGGCAGCCTGGGCCCAGACCGCCGGGTCGATCTCCTGGCCTTCACACGGCTGGAGCCACACTGCCAGGCCGCGCGGCTGAAGCCCCGGCTGAGGGCCGGGACGAGCTCCCGGGCTGGAGCCGACGCGGGCGCCG
The DNA here is from genome assembly GCF_029960665.1 of Pseudarthrobacter sp. AL07. GTDB lineage: Bacteria > Actinomycetota > Actinomycetes > Actinomycetales > Micrococcaceae > Arthrobacter. Next base: position 107 of record NZ_JASBRB010000038.1, on the reverse strand, counting down.
GCGCGCGGCCGCGGGTAGGGGGCGTGGACGTTTACGGCCATCGCGCTGCGCCTCAGACGCCGCCGCGGCGGATCAGCTTGCCGCTGGGCGTGCGGCCGTCGATCTCG
>NZ_JASBRB010000037.1 GCF_029960665.1 Pseudarthrobacter sp. AL07 | reverse complement strand
TGGTTGAAGCGCAGCGGAAACCAGGGCGAGCCCTGCGAGCCTGCCATTGCCCTGGGACTTGTCAGACTGGGTTGGTACGGTGGGATTGTCCCGCCTGGTTCCCCCAATCCCAGGCGGGACATTCTTTGTCAGAAGGAGAGCTGGACTGTGGGACTGCGAAGCTTCTTCACCCGGCGCAGGGCACCGGCCGCAGCGCAGCCCTCCGCCGTCGTGGTGGCCACGGAACGCGAGCCGCTGACGCCCGCGCAGCTGGCAGACCTGGAAGCGGCGTGGGCCGAACTGCAGCAGGCAGCCAAGAAAGCAGGTGTGTCGTTCCATGCCTGCACGCGGGACGGCAGCCGCTGGCAGGACGACCCGCAGTCCGTACGGGCCATGGCGGAGACCATAAGGCGCACCCAGAAGTACACCGCCGAGGGCATCCAGGACGGCCCGCAGCGCTAGAAACGGCCCGTCCTTTAGGCTGGGCCCATGAGCGAGTCCATCCCCCCGGCTCTGCAACCACCGGTTGCTGTTGCCCTGGCGAAATTCGTCAAGACATTCCCCGGACCCAAAGCGTTGCCAGGCGGCGTGTACTGCGAACCCAAGTGGGACGGGTTTCGGGCGACAGCCTTTATTGAGGCCGACGGGGTGACGCTCTGGTCCCGTCAGGGTAAAGAGCTCACACGGGTTTCTGTTGGCGTGAAGCGCCTCCGTGATGACCTTTGGCCTGGTGAGAGTGCAGTTATCGATGCGCGACAGGTGTCGCTCACTTGTCTGAGTATGTCGACTTCATTCAGGACCACCAGGACGGCTTCGTGCCGCGGTAGAACAACCGGAGCTCCCCAGGAGGGAACAGCCACGTTCAACCTGTGAGTGCGGGCGCTAGCTCGGAGGTCGGCCTGCCGCTGAGACGCGGCAGCCTGCTGGACCTTTTCGTGCGGTCCCGGTACTGCAGGGACCGGCCTACTTTGGACGACAGACGCCCCGAAAGCTTTAGCGTCCGCCGGGAACCTCTAACGGCGTAGCCTCGTAGGCCCAAGTATTTGCGGCCCCGGTAGGACGGTTATCTCCGGCCCGGTTAACCATGATCGGTTCCCGCGCCACCGAAGGGCTGACGGGCAGATGTCGGCTTCAATGCGACCTTAGCTTTCCGCGCCGGCACGATGTCTGCTCGGAATTCAGTCGTCCTCGCACACATGAGGCGTCCCGTATGGCGCCCCATCACCGAACAGTTCACCGGACTGGCCTACCAGGATGCCGTTTTTGCCGAAGCACCGACGTCGCAGTTAAGAAAGGGCTTGATCCCGGCAGGGACCCTCGTACGCGACAACGCGGGCAAGTCTCGTGATCGCAGAAGAAATACCAGCCGACAGCTATGTATTTTGCCCATTTCGTGGGTCTTTTGGTGAACTGCTGTGGGAGGTGGCCCGTGTGGAGCTGTTGCGTATTACAAGGGTCGGTGCGATCGGCGTACGGTCCACCCCCCGCCCCTCCATGGCCCCGATTAGCACGTCCGTACTCATGAGTGCCAGTGCGGTGAAGTCCTGGCGCACAGTAGTCAACGGCGGCAGGAAATAGTCTGACCCTTCGATGTCGTCGAAACCGACGACACTTACATCGTCCGGGACGCGGACGCCATTTTCGGCGAAAGCGCGAATAAGCCCGAGGGCGGTATGGTCGCTGGCTGCGAAGATCGCCTGAGGGATCCTTCCCTCCCGGACGAGCTGGAGGCCGGTCTCATAAGCCCATCTGGGGCTCCAGTCGCCCTCGATGCACAACCCTGGTGCAAGTCCGGCATCACTAAGCGCGGCCTCCCAGCCGCGCTTACGTACCCGTCCGTCGAACCAGTCCATAGAGCCGGCGAAGTGGGCGATGTCGGTGTGGCCTAGGTCTATGAGGTGCTGCGTGGCCAGCCTCGCTCCGAGCTCCTGATTTTCTGAGTATGTGAAGACGTTTGGAGTTGATGATGCTCCGGCCGCAATCATCTCCACTGGGACACGGCATGAGGCATTCCAGACAGCTGCTGCCATGTCGACGAGAGGTGCGATGACGATGATCCCCCCGACGCCGGTATCGTCCAGAGTGTCAAGGGCGGCTTGCACGGACTCTTCATAGGGTTTTTCGACACTGATGACGGTTGTGGCGTAGCCCTTCTTGCGCGCAATGTTCTCGAGGGCCATGAGTGTCCCGACAGGTCCGAATCGTGGCGAGCCGTCCGAGAGTATGCCGATGGAAGTCGACCGGCTGGTGACCAGTGCGGTCGCCGCCCGATTCCGGCGGTAGCCGATGTCCTTGATGATCTGCAGAACTCGTTCGCGAGTTGAAGCGCTGACGTCCGGGGCGTTGTTGAGGACTCGGGAGACGGTCCCGAACGAGACGCCGGCGATTTGCGCCACATCGTTGATAGTCGGCTTCCGCCGCAAGGAAGCGTCCGGAAGTCGGTCATTCGCCTCGGTGGGGATGGCGGTGCCTCTCACGTGGTCTCCTGTCCTGCACTGGCCGGGCCGAGTCCGCGGTCATTCCGTGCGCCCTTAATCTTACGTCGCCGCACTCTTCCTGAACCTCAAATCGGCCAGCGGCGTGATGCTTGACACAAACATCCGTAAACGATTACGATATGAGCGTAAACGTTTACGGTAGCTTCGTGAACGTTTACGGAGACAAGACTTCAACGAAGAGGGAGCGGGATGAGCGACACCATCGTCGATGCACTTTTACTCGACCCCAGCGCTGGCCTTCGAAATATTGACCGGGCCCAGTGGGCCAATTTGGAAGTGCTCCTGACGGACACAGCACGTGATGATCTCGCAGTTGCTGTCCGCGCCTTCGTCTCCGCCGGCTCCTCGGCCGTCGTCGGCATCTTCGATGACAACCTCCTCTGGGCGAGCTTGGTCGTCTCTGTCGACCAATCAGGCGCGCCCGCGTCACTGTCCACCATTGACGGCTCGGTCGCCGTGACAGCCGGCGGTGAAATGACGAAAGCGGCAGGAGAGGCGGTTCGGTGGGTTCAAGCCCATTACGGACCGTGTTCCCTGGGCCTCTTCGTCGAAAAATTGCATGCAGAAGCATTCCTGAGAGCTTCAGACAAGGCCGCTGCTATCCGCGCGGCCTCCGCTGCCGGCGGCCTCGTCCTGTCCCCGGTTCCCCCTGCCCTCGCCATAGCCTTGGCCTGATCCACCCCAAATATCCATCCAACTCACAAGCATTGGAGAACAATGATGATCCGCAGGCTTCCCCTCTTGGCCTTGGCCGCTGTCCTGTCACTTTCCGTCGCTTCCTGCAGCAATTCGACAACGGGCACTTCAAACGCTCCTGATGCAGGCGTGTCCGACAAAGCCCAGCAGGCCCTTGACAAGATCAAGGGACAGGTCCTGAGCAAGGGCCCCAACGGCGAGACACCCTCCCCGGCATCCGTTGCAGATCTGACACCCGAGGAGATCGCGAAGGTCAAGGCACTCAACGCCAAAGCTGCAATCGTGATGCACTACGGCGGCAACGACTGGGCGACCGCCCAGACCAACGGACTCAAGAGCGAATTCGAAAAACTCGGCATCAAGGTCATCGCCACAACCGACGCGAACTTTAAACCGGACAAGCAAGTATCGGACATTGAGACCGTCATGACGCAGGACCCGGACATCATCGTCTCCATCCCCACGGACCCCGTGGCCACGGCCTCCGCCTACAAGAAAGCCGCGGCCGCCGGAACCAAAATCGTCTTCATGGACAATATTCCCCAGGGGCTGACCGCCGGCAAGGACTATGTCTCTGTTGTCTCTGCCGACAACTACGGCAACGGTGTCGTCTCCGCCCACCAAATGGCCAAGGCACTCGGAGGCAAGGGAAAGATCGGACTTGTCTTCCACCAGGCCGACTTCTTCGTGACCAAGCAGCGCTACCAGGGGTTCAAGGAAACAATCACCCAGGAGTACCCCGACATCAAGATCGTCGAGGAGAAGGGCATCGCCGGCCCAGACTTCGCCGGTGACGCTCAGGCCGCCGCGAACGCCATGCTAAGCAAGTACGCCGACCTCTCCGGCATCTGGGCGGTATGGGACGTCCCCGCAGAAGGTGTCATGGCTGCAGCCCGCGCCGCGGGCCGACAGGATTTGAAGATCGCCACTGAGGACCTCGGCAAGAACGTCGCCATCGCCCTGGCCAAGAACGAGCTCGTCGTCGGCCTCGGGGCCCAGGTTCCGTTCGACCAAGGCGTTACGGAGGCCAGGCTGGCCGCAGGTGCACTGATCGGTAAGGAAGCGCCGGCGTATGTGGCGCTGAGTGCCCTCCCGGTTGATCACTCCAACGTTCTGGAAGCCTGGAAGCAGGTCTACCACGAGGACGCTCCGAAGGACATTCAAGAGTCCTACAAGAAGTAGCCAGACCCGACGGTGCGGGGGACTCCACCCCCGCACCGTCCTGAAAGGGCAACAATGAACACCTCAGACAATGTGGTCGAGATGCATTCGATCTCCAAGGGCTTCAACGGCGTTTCAGTGCTGAAGGATGTCAGCTTTGACGTGAGGAAGGGCGAGGTCCACGCCCTGGCAGGAGGTAATGGTGCCGGGAAGTCCACACTGATGAAGATCCTTCAAGGTGTCTATCAGGCAGACGAGGGCGAGATCCTCATTGGAGGCCAACCGGTCGCCATCAAATCGATTCAGGACGCGAAGGCCGCCGGAATTGGGATGGTCTTCCAGGAGTTCAGCCTCGTACCGAGCCTGACCGTCGCTCAGAACATTTTCCTTGCCTCCGAGCCGCTCAGTGCGGGCGGGCTCATCGACGACCGCGCCGCGGTGCGTCGAGCCAAGGAGATCTTCGCCGACATGGAAGTTAACGTCGACCCTCGTGCTGAGGTTTCCCGGCTCGGCACGGCTTACTGGCAGTTGACCGAGATCGCCAAGGCACTCTCGCAGGACGCCCAGGTCCTGATCATGGACGAACCCACCGCCAGCCTGGCCCGGCACGAGTCCGAAGCGCTGTTCGAACTGATCGACCGTCTCAAGCAGCGTGGCATCTCGATTATCTATATCTCGCACCGCATGGACGAGGTGTACCGTCTGGCCGACCGCATCACCATCCTTCGCGACGGGCGACGCCTCCTCACCGACGCGCTGACCGACGTGACGCCCGGGCAGATCGTGGAGGGCATCGTCGGCAAGAAGATCGAGGGCCAGATGGCCTACCGAGCACGGGACCACGTAGCCCACGATGGACCACCCCTGCTGGAGGTCCACGGGCTGAATGCGGGGCGGCGGGTGCGGGACGTCTCCTTCGCGCTTCGCCCCGGCGAGATCCTCGGCTTGGCCGGGCTGATGGGCAGCGGGCGCACCGAGCTGGCACGTGTGCTCTTCGGCATCGACAGACTGGACAGCGGCGAGGTCCTTATCCGGGGCAAGAAGACGAATCTGGCTTCTCCGCAGCAGGCCATCGACGCCGGAGTCGCCCTCATCCCGGAGGACCGGCGGGCACAGGGCCTCATCCTGGACCACTCCGTCCGCGACAACCTGTTGCTGCCGCTGCTCGGCCAGCTCCGGCGAGGACCGCTCCTGGACTCCGCCAAGGGCAAGGAGCTGTCCTCCTCCCTGATCAAGAAATTCGCGGTGAAGGTCGCTCACCCCCACCGGCCGGTGCGCCTGCTTTCGGGCGGCAACCAGCAGAAGGTGGTCATCGCCAAGTGGCTGGGCACCGATCCGGACATCCTGATCCTGGACGAGCCGACGGCCGGCGTCGATATCGGCACCAAGAGCGAAATCCTGGACATGATCCGCGAGCTCGCCAACGCAGGCAAAGCGGTCATCGTCATCTCCTCCGAGTACCCCGAACTCCTCGCGGTCAGCGACCGCGTCCTCGTCCTCAAGGACGGCACCGTCATCCGCGACATCCCCCGCAGCGACATCGCTGACGAGGAATATCTCCAACTTGCAGTCCAGGGAGTCTGAAAGTGAGCAAGTCAAACACCATCTCGCCCCGGGAAACCGCGGCATCCCGTAACTTCGGCACCATGCTGAAAGAACTCGACTGGCGACGCTACGTCATTTATCTCGGGTTCGTCGTCGTATTTCTCTTCTTCGCCATTCTGCTGCGCGATCAGGGTTTCCTGTCGCCGAACAACCTTCTGAACATCTTCCGGCAGACAGCCACCATCACCGTGATGGCCGTGGGCATGACCTACGTCATCGCCTGCGCTGAGATCGATCTGAGCGTCGGATCAGTGGCCGGCCTCTCCAGCGTCTGCACGGCCATGGCCCTGTCCCAATGGGGTCTGGTCCCAGGTATCCTCGCCGGCCTCGCCGTCGGACTCGTGGTCGGATCGGTCAACGGCGCCCTGGTCAGCCTCCTGGGCATCCCCTCCTTTCTGGTCACACTCGGCATGCTGGGCATCGCCGTCGGCGTCGCCCAGTGGATCACTGCCTCAGCCCCGCAGCCGATCCTCAACGACACCTTCAACATGCTGTTCGGATCCGGCAACTTCGGCCCCGTCCCCGGCCTGATCGTCTGGAGCGCCATCTTCGTCGCCATCGGCGCCGTCGTACTGAACCGCACCAGATTCGGCCGTCAGGTCCTCGCCACGGGCGGCAACCGCAACGCCGCGGAGTTCACCGGCATCAACACCAAGCGCATCAAGTTCCAGGTGCTCCTCATCTCCGGCATGGCCGCGAGCGTCGCCGGCATGCTCTACGCGGGCCGCCTCCAGTCCGGCCGTTTCCAGTGGGGAGCGGGCGACGAGCTCTCCGCCATCGCCGCCGTCATCCTCGGCGGGACCAGCCTCTTCGGCGGCTTCGGCTCCGTCATCGGAACCCTCTTCGGAGCCCTGCTAATCGGCCTGATCAACAACGGACTGATTCTGGCCGGCCTGGACAGCAGCCAGCAGCAGGTGGTCCGGGGCGCCATCATCATCCTGGCCGTCGCTCTCGCCCGGAAGAAGTAGGACCACATGACCTTCAAACTACGGGCCGGAATCATCGGCACGGGATTCATGGGCTCCGTTCACGCCCACGCGGTGCGCGCAGCAGGTGGCGAAGTGAGTGCAGTCGCCGGAAGCAGTCGGGCTTCCGCCGAGGCAGCAGCACCCGGACTCGGCGCCCGAACCGCGGCCGAGTCCCCTGAGGCCCTGATCGCACGAGACGACGTGGATGTCATCCACATTTGCACCCCGAACGCCACCCACGCCGAACTCGCACGCAAAGCCATCGCAGCAGGGAAGCCCGTCGTTTGCGAGAAGCCCCTCGCTACCAGTGTTGAGGACGCCCAGGAACTGACGGACCTCGCGGACCAGGCAGGTGTCGTCACGGCCGTGCCCTTCGTCTACAGGTTCTATCCGGCCGTCCGCGAGGCCCGCGACCGTATCCTCCGGGGCGACGCAGGCCGCCTCTGGCTCTTGCATGGCTCCTACCTGCAGGACTGGCTGGTGGGCGCGGAAGCCACGAACTGGCGGGTCGATTCGAAACTCGGAGGAGCCTCCAGGGCTTTCGGTGACATCGGCGTGCACTGGTGTGACCTGATGGAGTTCACCACAGGACACAAAATCACCAGGCTCGTGGCGAGGACCAGCCGGGCATACGACCAACGCGAAACCGGCGGGCAGCTGTCCTCCGTGGCTACCGAGGACGGGGCCACGCTCCTGTTCGAGACCGACAAGGGGGCCACCGGCTCCCTGGTAGTCAGCCAGGTCAGCCCGGGCCGAAAAAACCGCCTGTGGTTCTCCTTTGATGGAACCGAGGCATCATTTAGCTTCAATCAGGAGCGACCGGACACCCTGCATGTGGGCCGCACAGAGTCCAGTTCCGAAATCGCCGTCGGCCCGCAGACCCTCACCACGCCGGGCGGTCGGCGGTACGCGAAACTCCCACCGGGCCATCCTCAGGGATACCAGGACAGCTTCAACGCCTTCGTCGCGGACGTATACGCGGCTGTCCAGGGTCAAGAACCCGAGGGCCTGCCCACGTTCCGGGACGGTCTGCGGGCAGCCCTCCTGACTGATGCGCTCGTAACCTCCGCTGCGCAACAGTCGTGGGTTGACGTCCCCAGCACTGACAACCCACTCGAATTACTCAAGTCTTCCTCCGCAGCTGAAAGGCATAAGCAATGAAACTTGGTTACTGTTCCATAACCTGGGGCGGCGTCGTCGGCCACGCGCAAGGCGTGACGAGCGTCAAGGATCTTTTTTATATGACTCACGGATCGATGCGGGACGCCGTCCAGGACATCGCCTCTGTGGGCTACCAGGGTGTTGAGATGTTCGACGGCAATCTTGCGGAGTACGCAGAAAAGCCCGAGGAACTCAAGGAGATCCTGAGCAGTTCCGGAGTCTCACTGATAAGTGTCTATACCGGGGCAAACTTCATCTACGCCGACATCCTCCCTGACGAAATGCACCGGATCCACCGGGCCGCCGAATTGGCCGCGAGCTTCGGAGCGGAACGGCTCGTAGTAGGTGGTGGAGCACGGCGCGCGGCCGGAACCACCGACGAGGACTACCGACGCCTCGGTGAGGCGTTGGACAGCGTAACGGACATCGCAGAAAGCTTCGGGCTCTCGGCAAGCTACCACCCGCATCTGAGCACCATCGTCGAGAGCCCGGACGAGCTGGACAAACTTATGCCGCTCACCCGAATCGGCTTCTGCCCGGACACCGCCCATCTTGCAGCCGGCGGAGCAGACCCTGCCGCGGTCATCCGGAAGTACCCCGACAGGATCCAGCATGTCCACCTCAAAGACTTCCAACAAGACCCGTTTAATTTCCTCCCCCTGGGGCAGGGTGAACTCGACTTCCCGGACATCATCGCCGCGATCCGGGAAAGCGGATACGACAGCTGGCTCATGGTCGAACTCGACAACTACGACGGTGATCCCCGAGCCGCAGCAGAACTGAGCAAGAAGTACCTCGAGAAACTCCTCTGACACATTTTTGACCGCAAAGGGAACGCCACAGCCGGCGCCTCCCGAGCTTTCCGGAAGGAACAAGATTCACATGCAAAACCTCAATGTCGGCCTCATCGGAGGCGGCTTCATGGGCAAGGCCCACTCCCTGGCCTACGCCGCTATGCCCATGTTCTTTTGGCCGGCACCGGCACTGCCGGTCCGCAAAGTCATCGCTGAAGCCAATGCGGATCTCGCTGCGGAAGCGGCCCGTCGCTTCGGCTTCGAGAATTCCACCGCGGACTGGCGCAGCATTATTGACGATCCAGACATCCACGTCGTAGACATCGCCACGCCCAACCACCTCCACGCAGAAATCGCCATAGCCGCCGCTGAAGCAGGCAAGCACATCATCTGCGAAAAGCCCCTGGCACGCACAAGCGAAGAATCCAAGGCCATGTATGACGCGGTCAAAGACGCCAACATAGTCCACATGGTCGCCTTCAACTACCGGCGTACCCCCGCAGTCGCGCTGGCAAAGAAATACATCGAGGAAGGGGCAATTGGCCGTATCCTGAGCTTCCGCGGAACCTACCTGCAGGACTGGAGCGCCGACCCCAACTCCCCGCTGTCCTGGCGCTTCCAGAAATCCATCGCAGGTTCCGGCGCCCTTGGCGACATCGCAACACACGTCATTGACATGGCCAGGTACCTCGTCGGCGAGTTCAGCGCCGTCAATGCCGTCCTGTCCACCTGGATCCCGGAGCGACCGCTCCAAGCCGGCGGTGCGGACGCACTCGGCACCGTACGGGGCGGGGAAGGCCCTCGCGGCCAGGTTGATGTCGACGACGAAGTCATGACCATGATCCGCTTCGCAAACGGGGCAGTCGGATCCGTCGAGGCGACACGCAACGCCCATGGAAGGAACAACTACCTCACCTTCGAAATCCACGGAACCGAAGGCAGCATCGTCTTCAACTACGAGCGACGCGACGAACTGCAGGTCTGCTTCGCTTCGGACCAAAGCGACCGCCGTGGATTCCGCACCGTCTACACCGGACCGGCTCATCCATACGGAGAAGGGCTCTGGCCCATTCCTGCCCTCGGCATTGGCTATGGCGAAACGAAAATCATCGAGGCCTACGACTTCTTCAAAGCCATCGCAGAAGGCGGCAGCGTAAGCCCCAATTTTGCAGACGGCTACCAGGTCGCCCTTATCGACGACGCGATCGTCGAATCCGCTGCAAAAGAATCATGGGTCGAGGTCCCGCAGATCAACGCTTGATCTGACCAACCACGGGAGGGACGGCGCCGAGCCGTCCCTCCCGGAAATGCACAGGACCATCCAAGGACGGAAAATTGCCCAACCCCCTCCCAGCCCGGCAGGACACTGCAGAAGTTTGGCTAATGCCAGTCTTCACCGCCAAAGCAGGCCACGAAGCCGACCTTCAACAAGCCCTCCTTGCTCTGCAGACGGTAAGTCGAAAAGACCCAGGATGCGTGGAGTACACCGTTTTCTCCGACGACCAGAGACCCGGTACATTCGTCCTCTTTGAGGGATGGGCTCGTCTCGAAGACCTCATGGCCCATAACGAAGAAAGCCACGTCAAGGAATTCGTGAAGGGTTCGGAGTCGCTGCTGGCCGTGCCTTTCTCCGTAACTCCTCTCACTCCTCTCAGCTGACCTCCAAACTCACGCAAAGGACGCCAAATGCCCCGCCCGTACACCCTGTTCACCGGCCAGTGGGCCGACCTCCCCTTCGAGGAAGTCGCGCGCCTGGCCTCCGGCTGGGGCTACGACGGCCTCGAAATCGCCGTGTCCGGGGACCACCTGGATGCTTGGCGCTGGGACGAACCCGGCTACGTCGAATCCAAACTCGCCGTCCTGGACAAATACAACCTCAAGGTCTGGGCGATCTCCAACCACCTCAAGGGCCAGGCCGTCTGCGATGACCCCATCGACTTCCGCCACGAGGCGATCGTCGGGTCCAAGGTCTGGGGCGACGGCGACCCCGAAGGCGTCCGCCAACGCGCCGCGGAGGAAATGAAACACACCGCCCGGCTCGCCAAAGCTCTCGGCGTGGACACCGTCGTCGGGTTCACCGGCTCCTCCATCTGGCAGTACGTCGCGATGTTCCCGCCCGTCCCCGCCGCCGTGATCGAGGCCGGCTACCAGGACTTCGCGGACCGCTGGAACCCCATCCTGGACGTCTTCGACGAATGCGGCGTTCGCTTTGCCCACGAAGTCCACCCGTCCGAGATTGCCTACGACTACTGGACCACCGTCCGGACCCTCGAAGCGATCGGCCACCGTGAAGCGTTCGGCCTGAACTGGGACCCGTCCCACTTCATGTGGCAGGGGATCGACCCCGTCTCGTTCATCTGGGACTTTAAGGACCGGATCTACCACGTGGACTGCAAGGACACCAAGCTCCGCCCCACCGGCCGGAACACCGTCATGGGCTCGCACCTGCCCTGGGGCGACCCGCGACGGGGCTGGGACTTTGTCTCCGCCGGCCGCGGCGATGTCCCCTGGGAATCCTCCTTCCGCGCCCTGGCTGCCATCGGCTACACCGGGCCCATCTCGGTCGAATGGGAAGACGCCGGGATGGACCGGCTCCACGGCGCCCCCGAAGCCCTCGCAGCGCTCAAGAAGTTCGACTTCCCCGCCTCCCAAGCGTCCTTCGACGCCGCCTTCAGCACCGGGGGCTGATTTTCGAGCCATCAGAAAACCATCGATGAGTGATAACCATGGGGACCGAATCCAAATGCATGCCACGAAGGGAGGGGGCAACGAAGCCAGGTTTGAAGAGTCCATCGACCACCTGCAGAATCGCGTTCTGACAAAGAAGGTTAGAGAAGTGCCCACAACCCGTCGAGGGGCCTCGAGCAGTAGCAACACCACTGCCCTTGGCGCCGGTTACGTCGGATTGGATATTGGGGGAACTGGCATCAAAGGTGGTCTTGTTGATGTAAGCAGCGGCGAACTACTTGGATCGGGACTGCAGGTTCCGACGCCGGTGCCAGCCACTCCCGGGTCGATCATCAATACCATCGCCGAGATGATTCGACATCTGGAAAGCTCCCCTTCAGCACCCCCTCCATCTACCCCAATTGGCGTTGCGCTACCGGCCATCGTGCAGAGAGGATTGGTCCGCTCAGCTGCCAATATCGACCCCAGCTGGATAGGTCTCGACGTAGAGAGATTTATGTCCGAACGATTGGACCGGCCGGTGAAAGCCATCAATGACGCTGACGCGGCAGGACTGGCCGAAGCTAGATACGGAGCAGGTCGGGGCAACTCCGGCACGGTGCTCGTAATCACCCTCGGCACGGGCATTGGATCAGCTCTGATTGTGGGCCAAGAGCTCGTACCAAACCTCGAACTTGGCCACCTCGAGATTGACGGGTTCAAAGCGGAGTCACGAGCCTCAGCAGTAGCCCGGGAGAGGGAAGATCTGAGTTGGCCCGACTACTCAGAGCGGCTTCAGCGGTACCTCGCCCACCTCGAGTTCCTTGTCTCCCCAGACCTCATCATTGTTGGAGGAGGTATCTCCGCGCGCTCAGAAGACTTTGTCCCACGACTGAACCTGCGGACACCCGTTGTCCCGGCCCGCCTCAGAAACACGGCAGGTACGGTGGGAGCCGCGGCGCAGATGTTCCCAGCCGGGACGCTTACTGCACTATTGTGATGGCTGCCCTGATCTTTCTCTTTCAGGGCGGCCAGCAGCAACTGGCACACGGCAAGCCCCTTCGACCTCGTCGGGAAGTGAATGTCGCGCGCCTCTTTTCTCTGGTCGGTGCCAGCGGCCTATTGATGGCGTTGATCCTCATCCTTGAATAGGGGCCGTGCATCTGCACCTACGGCGGTGGCGGTGTGGGCCGCCAGTTACCCGGCCTGGTCAAAGATACCTAGAGGGCGAGTGGCATATGGCAGCCCGGTGCAAGAGGCATCTAATAAGTTCCCGTGCAACGATTTTCATCCGGGTGCACTGAGACGAGACCGACCTAGTGTGAATGAATATCTTGCCCGTTACGCAATCGCTTCGATGTCCCGCTGGGGGTTCCTCAACCGGCTATGTGGCCGCCGGGCAGAAGCGCTCGACCTCAAAGTTTCCCTGAACCAAATCTTCGGGATTGAAATCGACGAGTGGCCGGCCCGGATCGCGGAAACAGCGCTCCATCTCATTGACCGTCAATGTAACTTGCGCCTAATTGAGAAGTTCGGTCATGCTCCGGAACGACTGCCGATTGCCGAGTCGGCGGTGATCCACACGTCAACAGTTGCCGATCCCCAAGGCGGAAACGCCCTCAGGCTCGACTGGTCTACGATCTTCCCGCATGGCCCAGAAAACTACGTTGTTGGTAATCCACCATTCGTGGGGATCAGCATGCGAAGTGCTAGTCAGACAGCCGATCTAGTGAGCGTGTGGGGCAGTAACTATCATGGCTCACTCGACTTCGTTACGGCGTGGTACAAGAAGGCGGCCGAATACGCGCGCAACACCACTACACGCATCGCTTTGGTGTCAACCAACTCCATTTGCCAGGGTGAGCAAGTTGCGGCGCTGTGGCAATACATATACGGCGCCGGCTTCACAATCGACTTCGCCCACCGCACATTCGCGTGGAAATCAGAGGCTCAGCGTGCAGCAGCTGTCCATGTCGTCATTATCGGCATAGCCCACTCCTCAGCAGTTTCCACGACGAGACAACGGCGATTGTTCGAGTATGAGAGCTTGGTTGCTGCTCCCGTCCTTCGCGAAGTCACTTCTATAAGCCCCTACCTAGTGGCAGGACCCGAACTTCCCGTTACGCCTAGGACCTCTCGTCCCATCTCTGCAGATGTTCCCGAAGTCAAGTACGGGAGTAAGCCAACAGACGACGGGAATCTTGTTATCAAGGCAGAGTATTACCAGGTATTTAACAACGATCCCATCGCTGCCAAGTACGTTCGAAAATACATCGGCGCAAAGGAGTTGCTTCACAACATCGACCGCTGGTGCCTGTGGATGCATGGCCCGGATTTCAAATCGGAGGACATTAGAGCAAGCCCACTGCTGTCAGGACGCGTCGACGCAGTTCGAGAATTCAGACTCAACAGCAAAGCGCCTTCCACCGTCGATAAGGCGCGCGAACCCCACAAGTTCGTCCAAGTTGGTCAACCTGCCTTTGATTATGTCTGCATTCCGCAGCACATCAGCGAAAACCACTTGTATTTCCCCGTACGGCATGAGGACAAAGATGTCATTGCGAGCAATGCTTGTTTTGTGGCACAAGACCCTGAAGGGCTGCTTTTTGCGGTGATCTCTTCGAGCTGGTTCATGGTTTGGCAAGACGCCATAGGCGGGCGAATCAAGTCCGACTACCGGTTCAATAAGTTTCTAGCGTGGAATACTTTTCCATTGCCGGTCCTAAGTAAGGAGAACCGTAACTACGTAATCGAAGCAGGAAGGGCCGTCCTTAAGGCCAGAGAGAACCATCCGGAGGATTCCCTGGCCACGCTATACAATACGGACGCGATGCATGAGGATCTACTCCACGCCCACCATGCTCTGGATCTCACCCTAGATCGGGTTCTGGCACCGCAAAGAAAGATACGCAACGCCGAAGACCGACTTGAGTTACTTTTCTCCGGATACGTCCGATTGCTGAACGATGAACAGCTCCTTGACACCGGCAAACCGCCTGCACGAGGGGCCACCAAGCGACAACGAGGGCAGACAGCAACTCCGGTCCTCTGAACTGCACTCTGTCGAGGAAGCATCAAATGACACCCGGACGGCATTAGAGGTCGTCGGGCAGCTTCAAGAGGTCAACAAGTTCCGATTCATAGGCTGCTTTAGGGGCGTTGAGGTATTCCATCTGAGGGTCATCTCCAGGGCCTAATGGGACATATCGCCAGGTGACCTTCCAACGGGCAAGCCCAACTGCGTCCGTGTATTCAAGGGTCCCTTTGACCACTTGCTTGTGTATCTCCCCAAGCTCCACCGAAGCCGGAATACCCAACGGCACCATCAGCGGTGGCGTCGAGCATCCGAATGGATCCTTTGGGTCCGGGACGATTTCCGGAAAGCTCGCCGTTACGGGCGGACGGCCATCAGCGAAGTGCCATTCCGCGTTTATGTCCTTTGCTGGGCGGTTTGAGGTCAAATAGAGATTCCAGTGGGTAAAGCCAGCTACGGGCCGTGCCCATAGGACGCCGACATTCGGCCTGCTTTGGAAGGCGAGGCCGAAGTGAGCCGCCTTGGACGCTCGTTGTGCTGTTTCCTGGGCAGCTTCCGCCCTCGCCGCCGCTTCTGTACTGGCGTCCGCCTTTTGTATGGCGACCATGGCGCTTACCAGTCCGGCACCAACGGGGACAGTCAGAGCGAACGTAAGGGAAGGCACGGCAAGAGGTAGGCCTGCGACGGCCACGAACACGACTCCAAGCAGGATCCGGAAGGCTATCTGTCGACGTTTCCGCCGTTTCTCTGGAGTGGCCGTCGCTTTCGTCACGAATGAAGCTAATCACAACCACTATCGCGGGCGTTCCACTTTCCTTGGAACCGGGACAGTTCTACTGGGACACTCCCATCTAGCCTTTGTGTCCCTTGTGGGACGCCCGTTCCGGGCTGAAAATGTTCTCGTGGTCGCCTGTCAACGCCGTGCCTCTATGGTTCTTTCAGGCCGTCATCTAGCCGGGCGCTGGGGATCACGCTGTGGGCCCTTCACTGTTTCTTTCGACGAGGACGAGGACTAGATTCCCGTTTTTCCCGGTGATCCCCACGGGCGGCCGCTTCGACAATCAGATCTGGTGCGTTTGGTGAGGAGATGACGAAGGCCATGCTGGCCGAATCCCAGGATGAGGAACAGATCATTGCCAGGGTCGCTGCCCTGGATATCGGCAAAGCCGAACTCGTGTGTTGTGTGCGGATCCCCGGCCCGGGGAACACCCGAAGACGCCTGCAGGAGGTATCCACGCATTCGACCATGACCCGTTCGTTGGCCGAGCTGGCCAACCATCTGGTCGATCTCGGTATCGAGCGGGTGGTGATGGAGGCAACCTCCGATTACTGGAAGCCCGTGTTCTATCTCCTCGAGGCGCACGGGCTCGACCCGTGGCTGGTCAACGCGCGCGACGTCAGGCATCTGCCGGGGCGGCCGAAGACCGACGTGCTCGATTCGGTCTGGTTGTGCAAAGTCGCCGAACGGCAGATGCTCCGCCCGAGTTTTGTCCCGCCTGCCCCGATCCGCCGGCTCCGGGACCTGACCCGGTACCGGATTGATCTCGTCGGGACGCGGACGGCGGAGAAGAACCGGGTCGAAAAACTCCTCGAGGACGCCTGTATCAAGCTCTCCGTTGTCGCCTCGGACATTTTCGGGGTCTCCGGGCGGGAGATGATGGCAGCCCTGATCGCCGGCGAACAGAATCCGAAAGTGCTCGCGCAGTTGGCACGGGCGAGCATGCGGACGAAGATCACCGCACTCGAGGAGGCGTTCACCGGCCACTTTGATGACCACCATGCCTTCCTGCTGGCACGGATGCTGGCCCGGATCGACGGGATCGACGCCGATATCGCCGCGGTCGATGAACAGATCGGGGTGCAGTTGGCCCCTTTCGCGGTGGCGGCGGAACGCCTGGATGAAATCCCGGGCATCGGCTCCGTCGCCGCCGCGATTATCCTGGCCGAAACCGGGGCCGACATGACACGGTTCCCGACCGCGGGACACCTATGCTCATGGGCGAAGTTCTCCCCGGGCATCAACTCCTCCGCCGGGAAAAGCAAGGGCAACGGCTCGACCGGACACGGCAACCGCTACCTCGCCCGCGTCCTGGGCGAAGCTGCCGTTGGCGTCGGAAGAACCGATACCTTCCTGGGCGAACGCTACCGAAGGATCGCCCGGCGGCGCGGCAAGAAACGCGCCATCGTCGCCGTCGGACGTTCCATTCTGGTCATCATTTGGCACCTGCTCCAGGATCCGGACGCACGATTCCATGACCTCGGCGCCGACCACTTCAGCCGCCGTACCAACCCGGACACCAGTAAACGCAACCATGTCCGCCAGCTCGAAGCCCTCGGCTACACCGTGACCCTGACCCCGGCAGCCTGACCCCATTTTCATCATCCGCCCAGCCGGTTCACCATCGCCCGCCGGGCAATTCCACATGCACCGACTACAGGAAGCTCACTCCCATTTTCGGACTAGTCTCCCTAAGTGGTCTGTGTCGTCAGGATGCTCATGTCCACATTTTGCAAATGTTCCCTAACCCGTTCAGCAAACAGGGGCGCACTGGCCTTTTTCAGGTGGAGGGGAAGGTCTACGCCATCGTCCGCTGAGGATTGCTTGTGGAAGTAGCGAAGCTGTTCTTCTGTCACTGCCTGGACAGCTTGCGGGACGGCGTCATCGACGAGGATTAGAAAGTCATCCGGCGTGTAGATCTCGTAGGAAAGGTCATCACTGTAAGGGAAGTCTTTCCCATTCATCGTGACAACTATGTCCACGGCACCATGGACTGCAGCAGCATGGATGTGGGCGTCACCTATGTCCGGATAATTCAATCCCGGGTCGATTTGGTAGCCTGTGATTTGGCCGCCGGTGAAGGCTTTCTCAAGCTTCCGACGGATTCCGCCGATCTGCTGCTCAGACCACAATGGATTGTCTTTGCGGAGGTGATACAGGGTTTCAACCATGATGTCCTCCGTCCAGGTCACATTGAAAAGACCGGGCGCCTCGACCTGCAGAAGCGCAATCCAGTCCCGAAGGGTCCTGGAATAGAGGATGTTCGCGTCCAGAAGGACGATGGTGACCGCCGAGCTCATAGCTTGCACTTTACAGCTGGCGGCCGCCACCCCGGCCTATTCGTCGACGCCCAGTTCGTCCTCAAGAGCGCGAAGTTCGTCGATGCCTTCACGACGGGCAGCGGCCCGGACCGCTCTGTACTTCTGAACATCCTCGGTGAAAACGCGAGTGTGTGATCCGACCTTGTGCGCGGGCAGCTCGTTCTTGCTGATGAGCTGCATCAGGGTGGGGCGTGAAATCCCAAGCATCTTGGCCGCAGTAGTTGTCGTCAATTCCTTTGGAAGGGTTCCGATCGTGACGGTGCCACCTCGACCGATTGCTTCCACAACCTTTCGGAGGATCGCGGCTAACTCCGCCGGCGCTTCTACGGACTCCCCGGCGGTGTCCTTGAGCGCCAACCTGATTGAGTCATGGCCCGTCTTCGCGCGGAGTCGCTCAGCAAGCTCTCGCGCCTGGGCGTTCTCTTGTTCAGTCGTGGTGACAACTGTTTTTTCACTTCTGTCCAGTAAGGCGGACATCTTTCGCCTCCCTCGGCGTACTTTCCCTAACTTTCCCTACACTAGGCCACTTTCACTTATAAGTGCAATACGTTGTGTGTAGCAGCACGGAGTAAGACCAAGTAGATCGACCAAGAACTGCGAGCCTTGCAAGCGACTTCGGAATCTGACACTTGGGAGGTGTGTGCCATGTCTTTCGAACGGGAACACCAGTGGTGGGACACTCCCCCGCGGATCCGCCGTGTCAGTTACCAAAGTCGCCGGCATCAGCTGACACGGATGAAGGTAGCTTGTCGTCCCATGCGATGTCGGGAAGGCGCCTGTTTGCGTATCGGGACAGGTAGTAGGTTCGGACCGCGGGCATTAGACCGGCGCCAAGCTGACCGCCGAGTTGCCAGTGGACAGGATCGACGGCACTCGGCTCAATGGGGACGCCGCCGGTCTCGATGAACTGGTTGTCGTGCGCCCCGGTATCGGCATCGGACCGGTAGCGAATCTCAAGCCGGTCGACGTCCCCTGGCACACCTGACTGCCGCTGATTGAAGATGACCACCCATTCAGCAAGGGTTCGCGTCACCTGATGCTTCACCTCACGTGACGCACCAGGGGCCACAACAGTTTTGTCTTTCTGAGTCTCGGCTCCGTCAAGCCCCACCGGAGCCCCGAAACTAACTTCGACGTTGCGGTTGCCGTCATTGTGCAGGGAGAAGGCAACTGTGTACCTGATCTTTAGTGCCCCGTGTGTGTGCACGGAGAGCTGACCGGGCAGGGGACGTGGGATTGAACTGTCAATAATGGTCGGCGTGCCGCAGCGTAACTCGGTGACTGTGATTCGAGGCATGTCAGCATCGATTCTGGCCTTGATCGCCTCGGTTGCCATGAACAGGGATTGCCGATGCTGAGCAGCCGAATAGTCCTGCTGCTTTTGGGAGTACCCGAGCGTCTTATAGGCGGCATCCGCACTTCGCTTTGCCTCATCGGCGGAACGACGGGTAGCCGAAGTCTGACGAGCGATGAAGATCATCGTCGCCGCGGTGACCAAGGCCCCCACCGCCGTCGCTATCGCCGAAGTCGCCGTCCAGTCGACGTCCGCGAGCACGGCCAGAGACTCGGTGAGCAGTTCTGTAATCACAAGATCCAACAGTAGACCGCCACCCCAAAGCGAGCACCAAGACTCGCTTCCAGACTCGGATCAGGCTTTGGTCCCGCCCGTTAGCCGCCGACCCACCGGCATGCACGCCGCTCCAAGGCATGCTCAGACCTGCGCTTGCTAATTTCCGTAAGACCCGCCCGCAAAACTGCCCGGTGAAGGGGCCCCTAAACGCTACACCCAATCGTCCCAGTTCCTTAGAATCGGGACGCCCTAGCGGGACAAGCCCCCGGCGGCCGATTTGTCGTTTTCAGAAGTCGACTGCACAGACGCCCGCGGAATTCCGGGGTAGTGCAGACGAGTATGGACATTGAAATGTCAGAAGTGCCCTGCACGGAAATGCATTCTGCTCAATAGTCCTCTGCACCAATAGTCATTTTTTCAGAGTCGCCTGCACCAACCAGCAGGAACTACTTCTTTGGTGCCTCGGTCGCGCCTGCCGCCGGGACCCATCGGTAGAGAGTAGGGATGGACACACCGAGGCTGTTGGCAACTTCCCGTGGCGGAGTCCCTTGGTTGAGGAGTTTGCGGGCGGAGCGGATCTTGGCTTCCGTCATAATGCGTTTGCGGCCGCCTACTCGCCCTTGTTCGCGCGCGGCACGGAGTCCGGCCTGGGTGCGTTCGACCATGAGCTCCCGTTCCATCTGAGCCAGGGATGCCATCACGTTGAAGAAGAAGCGACCGGACGCCGTAGTGGTATCGATCGCGTCGGTGAGGCTGACGAAGCCTACGCCCCGGTTGTTCAGGCCGCCGGCGAAGTCCAAGAGGTCTTTAACGCTTCGGCCCAGGCGGTCCAGCTTCCACACCACCAGGGTGTCACCGTCCCGCACGGTGTCCAGTGCCTGGTCGAGTCCTGGGCGTTGGGACGCGGTGCCGCTGATTGTGTCTTCGTAGATTTTGTCGCATCCGGCCTTCTTCAGGGCGTCGAGCTGCAGGTCCAAGTTCTGATCCCGGGTGGAGACCCGGGCGTAACCGATGCGGTGTGTGGTCATGGGTTTTCTCTTCTCAAAACTCAATCAGGGGCCTTGGTTCGACTGTACCGTTTCGAGAACTATTTGTGAGAACGACCGGCCCCGAGCGCGGCTCTTCGTTCCCATGGCGGTTTTCTGTGACTGTTAACTTGGTTTGGCGGTTAAACCGCAGCTTGAAATGGCGGTTTTGC
>NZ_JASBRB010000036.1 GCF_029960665.1 Pseudarthrobacter sp. AL07 | reverse complement strand
CGGCCTTGAGCATGGTGTCAACATCGGCCTGGCGGCGCGCACCGATATGCCGATCAACGAACGTGGCCGAGGCCGAATTAACACTCACAGGGAACTCCATTACTAATGGCCTGCCGCTTTCCAGAGTTGCCTGGCCGCGGCGGTACGTGGGGCATGAGCGGTTCCTGGGAAGGATTTGCTCCTACGGCGCCGGTTGTCCCGACTAACGGAATTCTCCCGCCGCAGATCCAAGGCATATTCAGATCTCATACTCGAATTTATGCCGGCCACAGCTGGTCGCCACGAGGTCCAATTCTCCTACGCCCCGGGCTGCCGGGCAAATGAGGTCATCGGTTCAGCCCCGCAGCCGCTCCACGGCGGCAAGAAGCTCCTCAATGTCTCCACGCCTGCCCCGGCCGTCCCCGCCAGTCCCGCTTTCCCACATGGCGTTGAAATACAGCCCGTCCCCCATGTAGAGCACGGCTTTCGCCATGGCCGGGCCGACGTCGGCCGCGATCAGGTCCAACCACTGCTGCTGGATCGCGGCAAAACGCCGCCGCGCCTCTTCATGGGCTACTTCGGCGAGGCGCGTGACGGCCACGAAGGAGCGGTCCATCGGGGAGTCGGACCAGAGCGAGGAACGGATGAAGTATGCTGCCGCACCTTCGGCGGCTGCGGCCATCAGCGTGAGGTCCTCGACGGCCAGGCGATCCATCCGTTCCAGTACGGCAGCGATCAGCGCTTCCTTGTTGGGGAAGTGGTACAACAGTCCGCCTTTGGACACGCCGGCCCGTTTGGCAACCGCGTCCAATGTGGCAGCCCGCTCCCCCACATCGATCAGGAGTTCTTCAAAAGCGTCAAGGACTGCATCGCGTGCGACGGGATTTCTGGCCATGTCTTCAATCATGCACGGTCCGGGCCCCGCTTCTTAACTATACCGTCCGGACGGTATAGTTATTGACATGACGCTGTCTACCCAGCCCAACCAGAACACCCCCAGCACATCCCCGACGGCGGTCGATCTCCGGCCGTCCGGGCCCGCCAAGGTGCCCTGGCGCGACTGGCGCGCGCTGACCCTGCTGATGTTCCCGGTGCTCCTGGTTGCGGTGGACAACACTGCTTTGACGTTCGCGCTTCCGGCCATTGCCAGCAGCCTGGACACAACAGGAGTCCAGCTGTTGTGGATTGTGGACGCGTATCCCCTGGTGCTTGCCGGCCTCCTGGTTGCCATGGGCAGCCTGGGTGACCGGATCGGCCGCCGCCGGCTGCTGCTGACCGGCAGCATTGGATTCGCCGCGGTCTCGGCAGCAACAGCCTTTGCCCCCAGCGCGGAGTGGCTGATTGCGGGACGGGCATCGATGGGGTTTTTCGGCGCCATGCTGATGCCCTCAACCCTGTCGCTGATCCGCAACATTTTTCCGGACCCAAACCGGCGTCGGCTGGCCGTCGCCATCTGGGCTGCCGGCTTCTCCGGCGGCGCCGCCCTGGGTCCCATCTTCGGCGGGTGGCTGGTGGAGCAGTTCTGGTGGGGCGCCATCCTGCTGGTCGCCGTGCCCATCATGCTGCCACTGTTGGTGTTTGGTCCTGCGTGCATCCCGGAATCAAAAGATCCGCACCCCGGACGGGTGGACGTGCCCAGCATCGCCCTGTCCCTGCTGGTTATGGTGCCCGTCGTATATGGCATCAAGGAACTGGCGACCGAAGGCTTCGGGGCCGCCCCGTTGGGACTAGTTGCCTTTGGCCTGGCCATGGGCGTCGTCTTTGTCCGCCGCCAGCGGCGGCTGGCCAGCCCCCTGCTGGACATGTCCTTGTTCGGCAACCGGGTCTTCAGAACCGCCATCACAGCAAACGTGCTGGCCCTGTTCTCCTTCAACGGCTTCATTCTCTTCCTCGCCCAGCACCTGCAGCTCCTGGAAGGGATGACACCGTCGGCCGCCGGAATAGCCATGATCCCGGCCCTGGTGGCCACAGTGCTGGCCGGGCTGGCAGTGGTGCCGCTGGTCCGGAAAGTGCGTCCGGGCTTTGTGGTGGCGGGTGGCCTGGCCTTAAGTGCCACCGGCTACGGAATCGTGGTCTTTGGCGATCACGGCTCCGGCCCGGCCCTCCTGCTGGCCGCGCTGCTGATCCTCGCCCTGGGGGTGGGCACAGCGGAAACCATTTCCAATGACCTCATCCTGGGCTCCGTCCCGGCGGAGAAGTCAGGAGCGGCGGCCGCCATCTCGGAGACGGGCTATGAGGTGGGATCCCTGCTGGGGACGGCGGTACTGGGCTCCATCCTGACCGCTTCCTACCAGCGCAATCTCCTGCTGCCGGCCGGGGTGGAGGAAACGGCGTCAGGCTCTGCCGTGCACCAGGCCGCCGAAACTTTGGCGGGCGCCGTGGAACTGGCCGGCACCCTGCCTGCCCCGCTGGCCGAAGCGCTCCACGGCGCAGCGCGCCTGGCATTTGACTCCGGCGCCCACACCACTGCGGCAATTGCGCTGGTACTGATGGCGAGCGCGGCAGTCCTTGCCGCCGTCGTACTCCGGAAAGTTCCGACGGCGGACTAGGACCGCCGGTGGCTACTTCGCGTCAGGGGAGGTGACGCTGGCGGAGGCCTTCATGGTCTCTGCGTTCACCATCCACGCGTACTGTTCCAGCTTGGCGATGAATTCGTGGAGCAGGTCCGCGGTGGTGGGATCCTCTTCGTCCACTTCGTCATGGACCTTGCGCATGGTGCCCACGGCTGCCTCAAGCGCAGCGACGATCCGCTCGATGGCATCCTTGGTGTTAATGAGGCCTTCGGGGAACTGGGCCAGACTGGTGGATTTCGCCACCGTGGCACTGCGGCCATCAGGCAGGGCATGGAGGGCGCGCATCCGCTCAGCCATATCGTCCGCGAACTGCCGGGCGGCATCCACAATTTCGTCCAGCTGCAGGTGAAGGTCCCGGAAGTTGGTTCCCACAATGTTCCAGTGGGCCTGCTTGCCCTGAATGTGCAGCTCAATCAGGTCCGCTAGCACGGCCTGCAGATTATTGGTCAGGGTCGGTGAAGCTTTCATGAATCCTCCTCGATTGGTCCAGTAGTCCCGACGCTATCAGCCGGGGGATCGATCGCGCCCGGCCGGAAGCAAATTTCTCAGTGAGCTTACTAATCTGGCCGGAGCGTCATAAAAGAATGGGATTCATTTAACCTATTGCGCGAAAGCCGTTCGCCGTCCATACTAAATGAACGTCATTCATTTAGTGACGGTCGTCTCACTGGAAGTAAGCACATGATTGAAATTTCCTGCCTCGACTCACCCACCTCCCTGGCCCGGACAACGCCGTCCCACCGCCCTGCCCTTCGGGTTGGCGTCGTACAGCACCGCTGGCATGCAGACACTGCCGTCCTGCAGGCCGAACTTGATGAAGGAGTCGGCCGGGCCGCCCGGCTGGGTGCCACCGTGGTGTTCCTGCCCGAACTCACGCTCTCCCGCTACCCCGCGGTCACCCGTCCCGAAAACGACACTCGCCGGCACGGAGCTGTACAGCCTGGCGCGGTCCGACCCAGGCCGTCGGACACCGCGGAGGACCTGCTCACCGGGCCCACCTTCCGGTTTGCCGCCGAATCCGCCCGTCGTCACGGGGTGGCCGTCCACGCCTCGCTGTACCAGCTGGCGGAGAACCCGGACGGCAGCGACGACGGCCTGGGACTGAATACCGCCATCCTTGTGTCGTCCGACGGTGAGTTGCTCGCCCGCACGCACAAGCTGCACATTCCGGTGACCGCCGGCTACTACGAAGACAAGTTCTTCCGCCAAGGGCCAGCGGCCGCTGACGCCTACGAGGTCCACGCGCCGGCAGAGCTGCGCGGTGCCCGGCTCGGCATGCCCACCTGCTGGGACGAATGGTTCCCGGAGGTGGCCCGGCTCTACTCCCTCGGTGGCGCCGAAATCCTGGTCTACCCCACCGCCATCGGCTCAGAACCTCACCACCCGGATTTCGATACGCAGCCGCTGTGGCAGCAGGTAATCGTGGGCAACGGCATCGCCAACGGACTGTTTATGGTGGCGCCGAACCGCTGGGGTGATGAAGGAACACTGAACTTCTACGGCTCCTCCTTCATCTCCGACCCCTACGGCAGGATCCTGGCCCAGGCCCCGCGTGACGCCTCCGCAGTGCTGGTGGCAGCCCTCGACCTGGACCAGCGCCAGGACTGGCTCACGCTCTTCCCGTTTCTGGCTACCCGCCGCCCCGATACCTACGGCCGGCTCACCGAACCCGTACGCCACGCCCAGCCGCCCGGCGGGATTTCGCTCCCCACCCGCCCCCTAATCTCGCCAGCTCGGTCAGGGAACCCTGCGGTCGTGGCCCCAAACTCAATCACCGGGCACTCAGGCTCAATCAACGGTCAGAAGGTAACCGCATGAGCACCTGGCGCATGCCCGCCGAAACCGCTCTGCAGGAGCGTCTGTGGATGGCTTTTCCCGCCGGCGGCTACACGCTGGGCGAGACGGAGGAAGACGCCCACGCTGCCCGGTCCACGTGGGCAGCGGTGGCCAACGCCGCCGTCGAATTTGAGCCGGTCACCGTGGTGGTGGACCCCGACGACGTCGGCATCGCCGCCCGCTATCTGCACCCGAACGTCGAGGTACTTGCCGCCCCGCTCAACGATGCGTGGATGCGGGACATCGGGCCCACCTTCGTGCTGGACCAGGGCGGGAGCCTCGGCGCCGTCGACTGGGTCTTTAATGGCTGGGGTGCCCAGGACTGGGCGCGCTGGGACAAGGACGCGCTGATCGCCGGTGAAGTTTCCGGCCGCTCCGGCGCCAGGCATCTTGTGTCCGCGCTGGTCAACGAAGGCGGCGGCATCCAGGTGGACGGTCAGGGAACCGTGCTGGTGACCGAAACCGTTCAGCTGGATCCGGGCCGCAACCCGGGACTCAGCCGCACCGACGTCGAAGCCGAGCTCGCCCGGACCATCGGCGCCACCCACGTGGTCTGGCTCCCCCGCGGACTGGCCAGGGACTCGGAACAGTTCGGCACGCGCGGTCATGTGGACATCGTGGCCGCCATCCCCTCCCCCGGCACACTGCTGGTGCATTCCCAGCAGGACCCCCGCCACCCGGACTTCCAGGTGAGCCGCGACATCATCGAGCACCTCCGCACCACGAAGGACGCGGCCGGCCGGGAGTGGACCATCATCGAAGTCCCCGCACCGGAGGTGCTCTGGGATGACGAAGGTTTTGTCGACTACGGCTACATCAACCACGTCGTGGTGAACGGCGGGGTCATCGCCTGTACCTTCGCGGACCCCAACGATGACAAGGCGCTGCAGATACTGGCAGAGGCCTACCCCGGCCGGCGTGTGGTCGGCATTGACGCCCGTGAGCTCTTCGCCCGCGGCGGCGGTATCCACTGCATCACCCAACAGCAGCCTGCTGCCTCGTAGAAAGCGCCGGACAATGACCCAAACCATCCGCAAGAGCACCCCCGCAGGCCAGCCATCGGGGACCGACACGGCCGGCTCGACGCACGGCATCACCGCAAAGGGATTGAAGGGCGGGCAGCTGGGCCTCCTCGCCGTCGTCGTTCTTGGAATTTCCACCATCGCGCCGGCCTACACGCTGACCAGCGCCCTGGGCCCCACGATCAACGAAGCCGGGCTCCAGCTGCCCGTCATTTTCCTGATCGGGTTCATCCCCATGATCCTGGTGTCACTCGCCTACCGGGAACTCAACGCCGACTCCCCGGACAGCGGCACCACGTTCACCTGGGTCACCAAGGCCTTCGGCCCGTGGGTGGGCTGGATGGGCGGGTGGGGACTGCTCGCCGCCAACATCATCGTCCTGTCCAACCTGGCGGGCGTGGCCGTGGACTTCTTCTACCTCTTCCTGTCACAGCTGACGGGTGCGCCTGAACTCGCGGACCTCGCGGCCAATAAGCCGTTGAACGTCCTGACGTGCTTCGTCTTTGTGGCCCTCGCCGTGTGGGTGAGCTACCGCGGCCTGCACACCACCAAGATCGTCCAGTACGGACTCGTCGGATTCCAACTACTGGTCCTTGGCCTGTTCGTGGCCATGGCATTCGCCAACTGGTCCACATCGGAAACGGCCATCCCCTTCAGCTGGGAATGGTTCGACGTCACCAGGATCGAGACCTTCGGCCAGATCGCGGCCGGCATCTCACTGTCCATCTTTGTCTACTGGGGCTGGGACGTGTGCCTGACGGTGAACGAGGAAACCGCCAACGGCAAGAAGACCGCCGGCCTCGCCGGCACGCTCACCGCCGTCGCTGTCCTGGGGATCTACCTGCTGGTGAGCATCGCCACCATGATGTTCGCCGGCGTCGGAGATACGGGTGTGGGGCTGAACAACACCGAGAACCACGAGAACCTCTTCACGGCGCTGGCCTCCCCCATCATGGGACCGTTCGCCATCCTGATGTCCCTCGCGGTGTTGTCCAGCTCCGCAGCCTCGCTGCAGTCGACGTTCACGTCGCCCTCGCGCAGCCTGCTGGCCATGGCACACTACGGTGCGCTGCCCGCGCCGTTCAGCCACATCAGCAAGCGTTTCTCGACGCCGGGCTTCGCAACAGTGGCGGCGGGCATCCTGTCCGCCGGGTTCTACGCAGTGATGCACGTGATCAGCGAAAACGTCCTGAACGACACCATCCTGGCCCTCGGCCTGATGATCTGCTTCTACTACGGACTGACCGCCATCGCGTGCACCTGGTACTTCCGGAACAGCGTGTTCAGCAGCGTCCGCAACTTCGTGCTGCGGCTCCTGTGCCCGGCGCTGGGCGGTGTCGGATTGTTTGTGGTTTTCCTGCAGACAGCCGTGGACAGCTGGGCGCCGGAGTTCGGCAGCGGCTCCGAGGTCTTCGGCGTCGGGCTGGTGTTTGTCCTGGGCATCGGGATCCTGGCGCTCGGGGCGGTGCTGATGGTGATCATGGCCCGCCTCGCCCCGGGGTTCTTCCGCGGCGAAACCATCCGCCGGGACACCCCTGCGCTAGTAGTGCCCGAGTAGTTGCCCCAACAACAGCACGGCGCCCTGCCCGGAAAGTCTCCGGAGCAGGGCGCCGTTCTTTGGTTTTCCTGATCTTGTCTCAACTGCGGTTCAGCAGCGAACCGCCGGTCACCAGAAGTGCGCTACATCCACCACCATGCGCGATCCGGATCCGGGGCCGTCCAGGGTGAACACCCGGAACGGGAGCCGTGCACGGACGCCGAGGCCAATGCTGGTGTAGCCTTCAAAGCTGCCTGCGTACGCTACCTGACGGAAGGTCTGGTAGCCCGAAACGTTCGACAGTTCGGCCTTGGCTGCCGGGCTGTACGTGACGTTGTAGTTGCTGTCGTAGGACGGTGCGTTCACAGTGATCTGGAGGAACGCGCTCCCCTGCAGCGGGATACTGAAACCTGAACCGTCCTGGACCACTCCGGGAACGTAACGGGCAGTGTAGCCGGCCACAGGGCCGTTGAGATCAACCACCATCCGGTCGAAGCAGTAGTGCTGCCCCGTCCGAACGTTGGTTACTGATGCGGTGCTCATCGCCGGATTTGATTCGGCCAGCGATCCCCATGCAAGTCCGCAATAGGACGTGGTTGCCGAGGCGGGCCCCGGAGCCAGGAAACCCAATCCAACAGCCATCAAAATGACTGTCAGCCACGTATGAATCTTTTTCATTGTGGGCCACCCTTCGAGTGATTAGGTAGCTCAAGCGTAGGAGTCTCCGGGGCTACCCAACAGGGTTGTTGCCGCTTCGGCGCGGAACCGTTAGTCGAGCTTGATTCCGGTCACGCGAGCGTAATTCTGCGACACATTGCGGGGCTAACGAAACACTATTAACGCCGTTTCTGCACCTTGCCGTTATGGATAATAACGACGCCGGCGCGCCCCACCGGAGTGCTGGCGCCGGGACTTCAGCCTTCGCACTCGATGCAGTACTTCATGCCGTTCTTTTCGCGCGCAACCTGTGATCGGTGGCGGACCAGGAAACATGATGCGCAGGTGAATTCATCGGACTGTTCGGGAACAACAATGACGGTCAGTTCTTCGCCGGAGAGATCGGCTCCGGGGAGGTCGATGCCTTCGGCGGTGTCGGTCTCCTCGACATCGATAACTGCGGTCTGGGCATTGCCGCTGCGGGAGGCCTGCAGCGCTTCCAGCGACTCGGCAGAAGCCTCGTCGTCGGTCTTGCGTGGAGCGTCGTAATCGGTAGCCATGGCATGTTCACTTTCGTCGCTGCACGGCACCATTTCAGGCGCCTCAGTGAAGCAGTTTAGGTCATTATGCCGCTTCTTGGGCAATAGTGTGGCCGACCAGACAGATTTCATTGCTTCGCCCTCTGCAGGATTTGTCCAAGGCGCGGCCGGAACCGTATTGGTGCAACCTTGACGGTATCCGGGGGCCGAAATCTAAGAAGCGTCGCTTTTGATTCTGCCGCGGCTACCGGAGTGCGGTCCGCCGGGACAGCAAGTCGAGTCCCTGATCACCGGGAGATTGAGCAGTGAGTCAGGGAGTCCGGCGCGCCTCAAGTGCGGACTTGAATGCGGAGGCTGAGGTGGCGCTGCTGTTGATGCGCCAGTCGGTTTCCTTCTGGAGATGGAACCAAACGAAGCCCACCATATCGGGCTGGTCGGCAAGATAGGACACAAGCCCGGCGTTCCAGGCAGCCTTGTTGCCGCCTGCCTCGCTGGATGCCGTCTCGCTGATCAGGATGGGAACTCCGGGTGCCAGAGCACGCACCTAGGCTATGCCCGGAGCGAAGAGATCCTGCGGCGATATCCAGCCGCTCCATGAAGCGGAGGTGCCCCAGTTATACCCGTCGAGGGCTACAACATCCACGTATCCGACACCGGGAAAGAGGCCGGCGAGATCGGTGGAACCGTAGTGCGGAACATTCGGGCTCCAGACCCAGGACACGTTGCCGGCGCCGGTGGCAGCGACAACGTCGTGAACATGACGCCAGGCACTTACGTAGTCACCGGCCTGATTGCCGTTGAATATGCCGGCTGTTCTGTTCTACCGCTCCAGGCCCAGGGTTCCCAGGTAATGAGCGGAACGGCGCCTCGTGCCCGGACGGAGCCCATTTCGGTGATGGGAGGCGTCTGGAGGAAGTCCTTGTAAAAGAGAATGGTTGACGGGCTTTCGCCGGCCAGTTGCGCGACTTCATCCAGTTCGCCGCTGGCCAGTGGGCCGCCGGCCGTGGCCACCCCGAACCGAAGTGCGGCGGTGCTGACCGGAGGGAGCGTAGCGTCCGGTGCGGTCACTGGGAACACTGACGAGGCCTCGACAGACGAGGTCTTGGCCGTGATGGTCAACGATTCCGTGGCTGCGGACGGGATGGTGATCGACGTGACGAAGGCGCCGGAGGCTGCCGTTTTCATGGGAAAAATCGTGGCACCGGCGATCACCGTCCCCGTGGTGGAGGCTTTGAACCCCGTTCCACACCCAGCCCAACCACTGCCGCGATGGATTTCAAGGTTTTGAGCATCGCGATCGGTCCCCCGCAATCGGCACGGCGGGTGCTAATCCGCCGGTCAGGTGGCGCCTACCGGCACTTTACTGATCCGAAGGGTTGGACGCCGAAACCAGAGGGGATTTTTCGACTATCTTTGAAAGGAACTCGCCGCTCTCTTGGATCCGGCAGGCCGGCCCATCTTGTGTCCGAAGATTCGACGAGGCAGCCCAGTCCAGGTGGCACACTGGCAACCCAGCCGCTCGCGGGCTTGTATTCGAGGCCCATTCCCGTCCCCTTGCTGGCCCAGTTGAGTCCGCGGGCCAGCAAGTCGTGATGCCTAAACGGCCACAGCTTCCAGCGCTTCGGCGCCTCTGATGGTCACTCCCTTGGAACGGTTCAGCATCAGTCCGAGCAGGTCAAAGCCACAATCGGAGCCTCCTGTCGGATTCGAACCGACGACCCCCGCTTTACAAGAGCGGTGCTCTGGCCAACTGAGCTAAGGAGGCGCGCCCCGTACAAGGCGTGCGCCGCAACGGCGCTAGATAAGGTTAGCCCAAGTCCGCCCACTCGTAAAAACGCTGGCCAGGGAAGAACAAAGTAAAAGAAAGTACCTGCCTCCGGAATCGATCCGGAAGCAGGCCCCTGGGTGGAAGGACCTAGCCCTTCGCGGTGATCGCTGCCTGCAGGAAGTCCGGGAACGGGGTCTGCGCGCTGGCACCCTTGCCCCACTGCTTGCCGTCAACGAACACCGTGGGCGTACCGGTGACACCGATTGCGGCGGCCTCCTTGGAAGCGAATTTCACGAACGGACGGTAGGTCTTCCCATCCACACAGCTGTCAAGGGGCTTAGCGCCGATGTCCGTAGCCATGGTCTTGAGTTTGTCGTCAGAGAGGCCCGCGCTGCCTTCGGCAGGCTGATTGGCGAACAGCGAGTCAATGAATTCGGCGTACTTTTCCGGGGATTCGTTCACAACGCAGGCGGCCGCGTTGGCCGCACGCGATGAGTAGTTGGTCGAGGAGTAGTTGTCCAGGAAGCCAAGGACCCGGTATTCCACGGAGATTTTGCCTTCGTTGCGAAGCGACGTCAGCTGCTGGTTGTACTGTGCCTCAAAGTTTTTGCAGACCGGGCAGATGAAATCAACGTAGAGAACCACCTTGACGGGCTTGCCCGCTTCAGCCTCGGCACCGGGCGCAACAACTTCTGCCGGGGCAGCCTTGGGCGGCTCTCCCACTGAAGCCGCATCAACGGTGGCCGGGTCCAGCTTCACGACGTCAGTCTGGGCGAGCAGGGTCACCCCGCCGTGGATGTTGGCATTCGCCGGCGTCGGCCCTTGGTCGGCGATGGGGGCATTCTGCCGCATCGTTGTGGTCACCACCAGACCCACCACCACAAGGATGGCCACCACGGCCACCACAATGCCCCAGCCGATCAGCAGTTTGTTGCGCTTGTCCTTTTTCAGCTGTGCCTCACGGATCAGGCGTGCCTTCTCGCGCGCCTCCGAGGTTCGTTCAGCCTTGGACTTGCGTACTTCATTTGCGGGGCTCATGTGTTCCTTGGGTCGATCGACATAGGGGGACCACTCTGTGGCGACTCCACCATTTTAGGGGACAAACCTGAGAGCTTGCGCTTTCAAGTATTCAGCCCGAATAAGCAGCGGACGAATAGCCCCGAAGATTCCATCCTATTAAGGTGGCTTAAAGGCACAAGCAACCCCAGGGGGCCGCAATGCAAACACCCGTCCAAGAAAAACCAACAGCTGTACCTGCAACCGGCGCCGCCGCGAGCAGCCACAGCACAGTCGCCACATACGATTTTATGGTTGTCTCCAACAGGCTGCCGGTTGACCGCTGCGCGCCAGGCGAGAGCGGCGACGACGGCTCCGGCTGGCGCCGATCCCCCGGCGGCCTGGTGACCGCCCTCGCGCCCATGATGACCAAGACCGACGGCGCGTGGGTGGGCTGGCACGGCGCCCCGGACGAAACCGTCGAGCCCTTCAGCCACGGCGGCATGGATCTGGTCCCCGTCCAGCTGAGCAACGACGACGTTGAGCTCTACTATGAGGGTTTCTCCAACGCCACCTTGTGGCCCCTCTACCACGACGTCATCGCCCCGCCGGAGTTCCACCGGACCTGGTGGGACGCCTACCGCAAGGTCAACCAAAGGTTCGCCGACGCCGTCGTGCGCCATGCAGGCCAGGGCGCCACGGTGTGGGTCCAGGACTACCAGCTGCAGCTGGTGCCGCGGCTGCTGCGCCAGGCGCGGCCGGACCTGCGGATCGGGTTCTTCAACCACATCCCCTTCCCCCCGCCGGAGATTTTCGCGCAGCTGCCGTGGCGGCGTGCCATCATCGACGGCCTGATGGGCGCGGACCTGGTGGGCTTCCAGCGCCCCAGTGACGCCGGCAACTTCATGCGCTCCGCCCGCCGGTTCCTGGGCGCCAGCGTCAAGCAGCAGCAGGTGCACGTGAAGGGTAAGGACGGCGAAATCACGCACATCGCCAGGGCCCAGGCCTTCCCCATCTCCATCGACGTAGCCCAGATCAGCGAACTGGCCCACAAACCCGAAATCATCGAGCGTGCACGCCAGATCCGCCAGGACCTCGGCAACCCAAAGACCATCCTCCTGGGCGTAGACCGGCTCGATTACACCAAGGGCATCCGGCACCGGCTCAAGGCCTTTGAGGAACTCCTGAACGAAGGCAAGCTGACGGTCGGCGACGCAACGTTGATCCAGGTAGCCAGCCCCAGCCGTGAACGGGTTGAGCAGTACCGCCTTCTGCGCGAGGAAATCGAGGGTACCGTCGGCCACATCAACGGCACCTATGACACCTTCCAGAACACGGCCGTCCGCTACCTGCACCATAGCTACCCCGTGGAGGAGATGGTGGCGCTGTACCTCGCTGCCGACGTCATGCTCGTGACGGCATTGCGGGACGGCATGAACCTCGTGGCCAAGGAATACGTCACTGCCCGAAAGGACAACGACGGCGCCCTGGTTCTCAGTGAGTTCGCCGGCGCCGCTGACCAGCTTAAGCAGGCGCTGCTGATGAACCCGCACGATATCGACGGCCTCAAGGACACCATCATGCGGGCCGTCGATTTGCCTCCCAAAGACGCCGCGCGCCGTATGCGCTCCATGCGCAAGCAGATCCTGGAGCACGACGTCGACCATTGGTCAGCTGACTTCCTGGCCGCCCTGAACGAGAAAGTTGTGCGAGATGACTCCTGACGCCCGCCCCGCCAAAGGCCCGCTCGCCTTGTCCCCCGAACTGCGGCAGGCCGCCCGGCGGATCGCTCGGACGGAACACTTGCTGGTGGCTTTGGACTTCGACGGCACCATTTCCCCGCTGGTTGACCGCGCCGACGACGCCCGCCCGCTTCCGCGCTCGGCCGCCGCTTTTGCCGGGCTCGCCGCCCTTCCACGCACGACGACGGCGCTCCTCTCCGGCAGGGCCCTCGCCAGCTTGCGCGCGGTCGCCTCGCCCCCGGTGGACACGCTGCTGATCGGGAGCCATGGCGCCGAGGCGTGGTTGGGCCCCGGTTCCGCGGAGCTGACACTGGACGAAGCCCAGCGCCTGTTGCTGGCCGAAGTCCGCAGCGTCCTCGAAGAGATCGTTGAGCAGGCGCCGGGCACGCTGCTCGAAGACAAGCCCGCAGGCGTAGTACTGCACACCCGGCTGGCGACTGACGATGTCGCCGAGGACGCGGTGGCTGCTGCCCGTTCCGTTCTCAAGGACCGCAAGGGCGTCTTCCTGAAGAACGGCAAACGCGTCCTGGAAACATCGGTCGTCAACGCCTCCAAGGGTGAGGGCCTGACGTTCCTGCGCCAGATCACCGGGGCCACCGCTGTCCTGTTCGCCGGTGACGACGTCACGGACGAAGACGCCCTGGCACGCCTGGAATCCGGCGATGTGGGCGTCAAGGTGGGCCTGGACTTCACCCAGGCCGAGTTCCGGGTGGAAGCGCCGGCCCACGTCGCGGAACTGCTCGAAGCACTCCTGCAGGAACGGAGCCTGGTGGTGGCCGACGAAGAGCCCGGCAGTGACTGAACATCGGGGACAGGTCCAACCTCACATGTGACCTCCGTAACATTTGCACCAATACGCCAATCGTCTGACATACTCTTGGTTGTGATGTGGCGCACAGGAACCGTGCGGCGTCACGTGATACTCCTCGGCTTCGGCCGGGGAGTACACGGCTGCAGTGCCGTGAATAACTGAATTACATGAACCATTCACAACGGATCGTCCGGCACGTACCTGCCGGTGAAGGGATTGATAACTGTGGCTACAGTTACTTTTGATAACGCTACGCGTCTGTACCCGGGCACAGAGAAGCCCGCTGTTGACAAGCTCAACATCGAAATCGCCGATGGCGAATTTCTGGTCCTCGTAGGACCCTCCGGCTGCGGTAAGTCCACCTCCCTGCGCATGCTCGCAGGCCTTGAGGACGTCAACGCCGGCCGGATTCTTATCGGCGACCGCGATGTCACCGATGTTCCGCCGAAGGACCGCGACATCGCGATGGTATTCCAGAACTACGCGCTGTACCCGCACATGACGGTTGCAGACAACATGGGCTTCGCGCTGAAGATCGCCGGCGTTTCCAAGGAAGAGCGCGCCGAACGCGTCCGTGAAGCCGCCAAGCTTCTGGACCTCGAGCCCTACCTGGACCGCAAGCCGAAGGCACTCTCCGGTGGCCAGCGCCAGCGCGTTGCCATGGGCCGCGCCATTGTGCGTAACCCGCAGGTATTCCTCATGGACGAGCCGCTGTCCAACCTCGACGCCAAGCTCCGCGTCCAGACGCGTACACAGATCGCATCCCTGACCCGCCGCCTCGGGGTCACCACCGTCTACGTCACCCACGACCAGGTCGAGGCAATGACCATGGGTGACCGCGTGGCTGTGCTGAAGGACGGCCTGCTGATGCAGGTTGACACCCCGCGCAACCTCTACGACAAGCCCAAGAACGTCTTTGTTGCCGGCTTCATCGGCTCCCCCGCCATGAACCTGCTCGAACTTCCCGTGGTCGACGGCGGCGTCCAGTTCGGCGGAACGGTTTACCCCGTGCCGCGCAACATCCTGGAAGAGGCGCATGGTGCCACCGTCACCCTGGGTTCCCGCCCCGAGGACCTCGAGCAGGTAGCTGCCGGCGAAGGTCTCCAGGTTGAGGTTGATGTCGTCGAGGAACTCGGTGCCGACGCCTACGTCTACGGCCACACGACGCTGGACGGCAAGGACCACGACATCGTGGCACGCGTCGACGGCCGCCGCCCCCCGCTGAAGGGCGATACCATGTACGTCCGTCCGCAGTCGGGCCACGTACACCTGTTCGACACCAAGACCGGCCTGCGCCTCGGCGGCTAGTCCCGGTTGCGGAGCCTGAATCCGGTGGTTGCACCTGCTGTCACCACCTGATCGGCCCCGCTCTGCACCAACCGACGGCGGCCCCTCCTTACCGGACGGGCCGCCGTCGTGGTTTAAGCGTGGCTTTCCTGACTTTGTTTAGGCACCCCGCCCCTACGTACGAAAGAATTGGCACATGACCGAGGAAAGCAGCGCCCAATGGCACGACGAACCCACCGACTACGGCCAGATCGGCAAACTCCCTCGGTTTGAAGCTGCCAGCGCCAACGACGCCAAGAGTTCCAGCGTCTCCAGTAACCTGAACATCACGGCCGCCGCGGCTGACCCGGAGCTCCTGGACCTGCCGTGGCACATCGCCCTGGAGGACTGGCCGGCTGAGAACCTGGCAGCGCTGCCACGCGGCATTTCGCGGCACATCGTGCGTTTCGCCCACCTGGGCGGCTCCGTCATCGCCATCAAGGAAACATCGGAGCATGTGGCCCGCCACGAGTACCATATGCTCCGGAAGCTGGCCCGCCTGGATGTCCCGTGTGTTGTACCGGTGGCAGTCATCACGGGCCGGACCACCCTGGATGGGCGGCCACTGAACCCCGTGCTGGTTACCCGCCACCTGAAGTTCTCCATGCCGTACCGGGCCCTGTTCTCGCAGATGCTGCGCAAAGACACCCTGACAAGGCTCATCGATGCCCAGGCTTTGCTCATGGTCCGGCTGCACCTCATCGGCTTTTATTGGGGGGACGTTTCGCTCTCCAACACCCTCTTCCGCCGCGATGCGGGCGCCTTCGCGGCCTACTTGGTTGATGCCGAAACCGGAGAGCTGTATCCAGATCTCTCCACCGGCCAGCGCGAGTACGATCTCGAGATTGCCCGGGTCAACATCGCCGGTGAGCTGATGGATCTACTGGATGGCGGCCTGATCGAAGAGAAGGTGGACCCGGTGGCCACCAGCGAACTCATCATGGAGAGCTACCGGCGACTCTGGACGGAACTGACCGAGAAGGAATCCTTCGAGATCGGCGAACGCTGGCGCGTGGCCGCCCGGATCCGGAAACTCAACGAGTTGGGCTTCGACGTCGAGGAATACGCCATCAAGACCACCCAGAACGGTTCCACCATCCAGCTCCAGCCCAAGGTCGTCGACGCCGGACATCACCAGCGCCGGCTGCTGCGCCTGACCGGACTGGACGCCCAGGAAAACCAGGCCCGGCGCCTGCTCAATGACATGGACTCCTTCCGGGCGGACAACAACCCGGGGATGGACGAGGAATACAGCGCGCACCTCTGGGTCAGCCAGGTCTTCGAGCCGATCGTGCGCTCGATCCCCCGCGACCTGTCCCGCAAGCTCGAGCCGGCGGAGGCAGTCCACGAGGTGCTGGAACACCGCTGGTACATGTCCGAGAAGCAGGCCCGCCACATTCCTCTCGCCGAGGCTGTGCAGTCCTATATAGAGTCCGTCCTGCGCCACCGCAGGGACGAGGCCGCCATCATGCTCAACCCGGACACGGCGATGCTGAAGATCCTCGAAGTCGAAACCGAGGAATCCCGTTATGGTGCCGACGAATCCATCGAAGATTACCCGGACGTCGACGACTGACGCGGACCATGGGCCGGCCGCCGTGGCAGCACGGTTGTGTTAACACAGCCCCAACTAGGTAGCAGTAACTGTCGTTATGAGCGGTCGAAACGACAGTTACTGCTACCCAGTTTGTGTGCGGGCGGCCTTTAGATGGCCTTGCCCGGGTTCAAGATCCCTGCCGGGTCAAAGAGTTCCTTGATCCTGCGCTGGAGCTCCCTGACGGGTTCCGACTGCTCCAGGCCCAGCCAGCGCAGTTTGTACTGCCCGATCCCGTGCTCGCCGGTGATGGTGCCGCCCATTTCCAGCGCAGCCTCGATGGAGGCGTCCAGGGCAAGGTTCAGCCGGCCCATGGCGTCAGCGTCCACGGCGCTGTCCTGGCGGTCGATCCAGAACGTGGGGTGCAGGTTGCCATCGCCCGCGTGCGCCACCACCTTGAGGCTCACGCCGTGCGTTGTCGCGAGGTCTTCCAACGCCGCCACGTAATCCACCAGGCGCGAGCGCGGCACGGCCACGTCCTCGCCGACGCGGTATTCGTCATCCACCTCCACACCCCGGCTGTTCCGGCGCAGCTCCACGAGCTGCTCGGCTTCCGCCGTGGATTCCGTGCTCACCGTTGCGCCGCCGGCCGCGAGGACGGAACGCACGACGTCGGCCTCCGCCGCTGCACCGAACCCGTCAGTCTGGATCAGGAGCAGCGAACGGCCGCGGGAGCTCAGGTCGGAGCCGTGGAGGTCATCCAGCTGGGCCAGCGTGCCGCCGTCGAGCAGTTCCATGATGGCCGGCTGCACGCGGGCCCGGCCCACCGCCAGGACGCCCGCAGCGGCCTGCCGGAAGTCCGGGTAGAACGCGGCGATGGTGTGCACGTCACGTGGCAGGTACTTGAGCCGGACGGTCGCCCCCACCACGATCCCCAGAGTGCCCTCGGAACCGACGAACAGCCCCGTCAGGTCGTAGCCCGCAACGCCTTTGAACGTCTGGTGGCCGGTGCGGATGAGGGACCCGTCGGCCAGCACCACGTCCAGCGCCAGCACCGAGTCCCGGGTGACGCCGTATTTGGCGCAGCGCAGTCCGCCGGCATTCGTCGCGACGTTGCCGCCGATCGTGGAGATACGGAAGCTCGCCGGATCCGGCGCGTACATCAAGCCATGCTCCGCGGCGGCCTCATTGAGGGCGGCGTTGACCACGCCGGGTTCGACGACGGCGGTCTCGTCGTCCGGGTTGAGGTCAAGGATGCGGTTCATTCGTTCCAGGGACAGGACTACGCAGTTCCTGCTCGCGTGCGCGCCGCCGGAAACGCCCGTCCCGGCTCCGCGGGCCACAACGGCGACGTTGTGTGCGGCGCAGAGCCTGACTACGGCCTGCACGTCCGTGACTGACCCGGCAAAGACCACCGCTTCGGGGAGCTGGAAATCCAGGACGGGCGCCTGGTCCACGGCATACCTCGCCAGCACTGCCGTCTCGATGCTGACCTGCCCTGCGCCGAGGGCGCCCACCAGCTCTTCAACCAAGCTGCCCACGCAGCCTCCCGTCGTCGTCGTCGTTGTCCCCAGTCTAGGGCGGTGGCCCGCACCGACTCATCGCTTTGCCATCGGCTGTAAGCGTTTCCAGCTTGATGGGGTGGTCAGCAACTTACCTATCAGTAGACATATAAATTCTCCCGTGGAAACGTTTGCGATTTCGTGCCGGTTAGGGTCTAGGCTGTCCTCCATGTCTGTAGATACAGCGTTTACCGCCACCGCCCCGCTGATGGGCCGTCTGTCCCTCATCCACGATGCCGACAATGCCCCCGGGTGGTGGCGCTCCGCCGTCATCTACCAGGTGTACCCGCGGTCCTTCCGCGACCTCAACGGCGATGGAATCGGCGATCTTGCCGGGATTACTGCGGAACTTCCGCAGCTGGCCGAGCTGCATGCGGACGCCGTCTGGCTGTCCCCCTTCTACAAATCCCCGCAGCGCGACGCCGGCTATGACGTCAGCGATTACTGCGACGTGGATCCGATTTTCGGCACCCTGGGCGACTTTGACGTCATGATTGCCGAGGCCAACCGCCTGGGTCTTCGGGTCATCGTGGATCTGGTTCCCAACCACTGCTCGGAGCAGCACGTGGCTTTCCAGGCAGCCCTCGCCTCCAGCGCAGGGACCCCGGAACGAGACATGTTCATCTTCCGGGACGGAGCGGGGCCCGAAGGCCACGAACCGCCCAATAACTGGCAGTCCCACTTCGGCGGCCCCGCCTGGACCCGGGTCACCGGTCCTGACGGCCGGCCGGACCAGTGGTACCTGCACCTGTTCGATTCTTCCCAGCCTGACTTCAACTGGGACAATCCGGCCGTGCACGCCGAATTTGAGCGGGTGCTCCGTTTCTGGCTGGACCGCGGCGTCTCCGGATTCCGGGTGGACGTCGCCCACGCCTTGGTCAAAGCCCCGGGGCTGCCCGCCTGGGGCGGCCGGGCCGACGGCGGAAGCTCGGACGGATTCCCCGGCCATGAGGCTCCGATGTTCGGCCAGCCGGCCCTCCATGACATCTTCCGGGCCTGGCGCCTCATCCTGGACGGCTACGGACCGGACCGCATTCTGTGCGCGGAAGCCAACGTGGATCCGCTCCCGCGCCTCGCCGAATGGGTCCGGTCCGATGAAATGCACCAGGCCTTCAACTTTCCTTACCTGCACGCCGGACTGGATGTTTACCGGCTGCGCAGTGTTATCACGGACTCACTGACCGCCCTGGACGCCGTGGGAGCCCCCAGTACATGGGTGCTGTCCAACCACGATGTGGTCCGCCATTCCAGTCGCTTTGGCTACAACGGATCCGGTCCGCGTGATGGTGACGGTATTGGTCCGGCGGATCCTCAGCCGGATACAGCCCTGGGCCGCCGTCGAGCAGCGGCCGCCTCATTGTTTATGCTGGGACTGCCCGGCGCCGCTTACCTCTATCAGGGTGAGGAGCTCGGGCTCCCGGACGGCATCGATATTCCGGAGCACCTGCGGCAGGATCCCACGTTTGCCCGCACCGGAGGCGCCCGGCTGGGCCGCGACGGCTGCCGGGTTCCCCTCCCGTGGCGAACTGCAGAACGGCACCTGGGCTTTGGCTCCGGCGAGGATCCTTGGCTTCCCTTGCCGGCGAGCTTCGCGGAACTGGCACGGGACGCGCAAGCCGCATCGCCGGCGTCGCACCTTTCCCTGTACAGGAACATGCTGGCCCTGCGCCGTGAGCTGGGTTTGGGCAGCGGATCACTGGCATGGGCCGAGGACTGGTGCAGTGGTTCGTCCCTGGCATACCTCAACGGCGATACGCTGGTGCTCATGAACCTCAACCACGAACGCTTGGAAATGCCGGCCGGCAGCGTCCTCGTCCGCAGCGCTGACTCTGGCTCCGAACCGGGTGCAGCGCGCTTCCTGGCTTCCGGCGAGACCGCATGGCTGCGGATTGGCGGAGGCGACGCAGCATAGTGGGACTTGCGGGCATCAAGGATGTTGCCGACCGCGCCGGGCTGTCAATCGCTACAGTGTCTCGGGCACTGAGCGGCAAAGCCAACGTGTCCGCCAAGAGCCGGCAGCTGGCAAAGGCAGCGGCGGACGAACTGGGCTTCGTCCCGTCGTACCACGCGTCCAGCCTGGCCTCAGGCCGTAACCACAACGTTGGGCTGGTGGTCCCGTCCATCCACCGCTGGTACTTTTCGTCGGTGCTGGAAGGCGTGTCCGGCACTTTGCTCGACGCCGGCTATGACCTCACCCTGTACAACATGGGTGACCGGCCGGAACGCCGACGCAGCGTCCTGAGCGACTTCCTGCTCCGGAAGCGGCTGGACGCAGTCATCACCGTAGCGCTCGTCCTCAGCGACTCCGAAATCAAGCAGCTGCTGGCATGCCGCCGTCCAATTGTAGGCATCGGCGGCGCCCTGGCCGGCGCCTCCACCATCAGGATTGACGACGCCCGCCTTGCCCGGACCGCCACCGAGCACCTCCTCGGGCTGGGCCACATCCGAATCGCACACATCACCGGCAATGCCGAACTGAACCAGGACTTCAAACTGCCAGGGATACGACGGGACGGCTTCGAGACAGCAATGCAAGCCGCGGGGCATGCTGTCCGGCCCGAGTGGGTAGTATCCGCGGACTTCACCATCCAGGGCGCCTACGCGAGTGCCCGCAAGCTCCTGGCTTCCGCGGCCGGGCGGCCCACTGCAATTTTTGCGGCGTCCGATGAGATGGCCATCGGCGCCATCCTCGCCGCCCGCGACTTCGGCCTGCGTGTACCGGAGGACCTCTCCGTGATCGGCATGGACGGGCATGAACTCGGTGAGGTCTTTGGGCTGACCACCATCAACCAGGATGCGCGCGGCCAGGGCGCCCTGGCGGCCCGTATGCTGCTGGAAACGCTTGACGCCGGCGCAAAGCAGCACGCCACGGGCGTACCACCGTCGACGGCGGCCACTGACCTGGAGTACCCCACAGAGTTCCTGATCCGGAACAGCACGGCTGTACCACCGGCCTGAACCTGCATCGCAGATCTGTGCTGGGCTCGCTCTGTTCTGAGGTGACCGTCAGGCCTGTGACTCCCCGCCCATAAACCTCACGAAGCGGTCCAGCACCTTCGGCCAGCCAGCAGCATAGGACGAGCACGTAGCCGCAGGATCCTCCGCACCTTCCCAGCCATTGTGGACCAGGCGCAGCTCAGTCCCGGATTCCGCCGCCCTGAACGCGACGCGCAGCTCTGTGGACCAAATAGCAGTAGTCCCCGGATGCCAGGACGCATGGAAGGAAAGCGGCGGCTGCCAGTCATCTATGGAGCCCCAGACAGCGCTCCTGCCGTCGTCAGCTGTTTCAACGATGAGGTTCTCTTCAAACTCGACGTAGGATCCTGCCCCGAACACACCATGTGAATCGAGTGGCCACCACAGGTGCGTGTGATCCGTGAAGCCGGCGAACGTCTGGGCCACCGGCCCCGGCACCGTGACCGTGCAGATGACGGCTTCCACGCTCACTGGGGTCTCAACGGAGACAGGTAGGGCATCATCCGCGTGGCTGAAAAGGTTATCCATGGACGTCCACTCTACGCGGATCCACCGGGTGGTTTTTGGTGTTGGGTGGTTAACGTGGGAGAACCCCCAACACGTGTGTGTTGGGGGGTTCTCGACCTGTAATGATGTTCCGGCGGTG
>NZ_JASBRB010000035.1 GCF_029960665.1 Pseudarthrobacter sp. AL07 | reverse complement strand
ACGGGCACATCCCTACGCGCCAGCCGCCTTCAGCGCACCTCCATTTTCGGATTAGTGAGGGTCTGACATTTAAGCGAGAACGGATTGGGACGTGGGGCCAAAATGGGAGCCGGTCCTTGGCGATCGATGCAACCGCCCGGACCATTTCTCTGTTGTGAAACCATGGGCCCCGCCGGCCCCGCCTCCCCGGACTAAGACAACGCTTCGTGTCCTGATGGCGCCACGAACGACGGCGCGAGGCCCCGCCGTCGCACGGCACGTGGAAGTATTCAGGTATGACTACCGATAATGATGCTGCCAATACTCCGGCGCCAATGGACTCACACGGCACCGACGCCCCGATCGAAGCTAGCCGCGGTTGGGACCACGTCGGCGCCATCATTGTCGATTCCACGCTCCAGCGCCGGCAGAACTACAACGAAACCGTCAAGCCTCGCGTCGAAGCCCTGGTCGAGGAATGGCCGGATGCCGCCACGACGAGCGGGTTCCGGCAGCACCTGAATACGGGGAAGCTCTCCGAAGTCATCGACTGGCCGTCGCCTGGCCGCCTGGCCCAAGTAGAGGACATCACGCGCGTGTTCGAGCGTCTCGGCATCGAAACGGTAGCGGAACTCCGCGGCGCGCTCAGTGATCAGACCAAGGGTGAAGCTCTCCGGGAAGCCCTAACGGAGGTGCGGCACGTCAGTCCCAAAACGCTGGATTACATTGGCGCGCTGAGCGGGATCTCAACGGCTGCGCCCGAGTAGAAGCCACCTGCACCTCCCGGCGAGCTGAAGCCTGTGAACGAGAGGAAAACCCTGGTTGGCAAGCGGTAGACCCGAATCCATTGAGTTCTGAGAGTCCTGCGTTACGGTAAGCAGCACCATCAGTTTTTCAAGGGGGAAAAATGGAGTTTCCAGAAAAGCTCTCGGCTTTGGCAGCAAAGGTGCGCCAGCAGCGAGAAGTAATCCAGAGCGAAGAGGCAACAAAGAACGCGTTTGTGATGCCCTTCATTTCAACGATTCTTGGCTATGACGTCTTCAATCCAATGGAAGTGGTGCCGGAGTTCACCGCCGATGTGGGCCTGAAAAAGGGCGAGAAGATCGATTATGCGATCGTCAAAGACGGCGAAGTCCAGATCCTTATCGAGTGCAAGAAGTCCACGGAGCCGGTGAAAATCGAGCACGCATCACAGCTCTTCCGCTACTTCGCCGTGACGAACGCGCGCATCGCGATCCTCACCAATGGCGAGGTGTACCAATTCTTCACGGATCTCGATGCTCCGAACCGGATGGACGCGAAGCCCTTCCTGGTCCTAGTCCTCACGGACATAGATGAGTCCCTGATCCCGGAGCTGCAGAAGCTGTCCAAGGACGTCTTTGACCTCGACTCGATCATCAATGCCGCCGGTGAACTGAAGTACATCGGCGAGTTGAAACGGACATTGGCGGCGCAGTTCAGGGAACCGGAGGACGAATGGATCAAGTTCCTCACCGGCCGCGTCTATCCCGGCGCGTACACGCAGAAAGTGCGTGAGCAGTTCACGGCGCTAGTGACCAAGGCGTCCAAGCAGTTCCTCAACGACCAGGTGAACGAGCGTCTGAAGAAAGCCCTCGGCGCCCCGGGCTTCCCGCAGGCTGAGGACGCGGCCGCAAGTGTCACGAGCGCGCCGGTGGCGGAAGCCGACCTGGCAAACGCTGACTCCCTAGAGACCACCCTTGAGGAGATCGAAGGCTACCAGATCGTCCGTGCCATCGTCTGCAGCGAGGTGAAGCCCGCCCGCGTGGTCCAGCGCGATGCCAAGTCCTACTTCGCCGTGCTGCTGGATGATAACAACCGCAAACCGATCGCACGCCTGCACTTCAACCGGACGCAGAAATACATCGGGATCTTCGACGACAACAAGGAAGAAACGCGCGTCCCTATTTCCTCCCTCGAGGAGATCTACGAACATACCGAAGCCCTCCGCGCCAGTGTGAAGAGTTACCTCAGCGCGTCGCCTTCAATCAACTGAGCGGCCACGCGAAGCTTCGTTGAACTGGGCCAGCGGACGACGGCGGGAGGTCCCGCCGTCGTCCGCCTGCGTTTGGTGCCGTTCCCTATGTCAAGCCGCACCATACGAGGTCAGGCCGCCAGCGGCACGTCGAAAAGCTGCTTTGCAAGCCGGATGAGGTGCCGGGGAGCGTCTGATTCATCCCCGCGGCTTCCGTGCCCGAGGAATACCGCGGTCCCGTTGAAGGTGTCGTCGAGATAGACGCCTGCTTCGCGGATGAGCACTTCGGC
Organism: Pseudarthrobacter sp. AL07; assembly: GCF_029960665.1. Classification (GTDB taxonomy): domain Bacteria; phylum Actinomycetota; class Actinomycetes; order Actinomycetales; family Micrococcaceae; genus Arthrobacter. Next base: position 19,295 of record NZ_JASBRB010000035.1, on the reverse strand, counting down.
CCGCGCGTTCTGGGGCAGGCGGTTTCCCTCGTCGTTCAAGTAGACATGCCAGTCTCTGCTGGTGATGGCTTCAATGTTTCCTGCGACCAGTTTCTGCAGGGCTGCCATGACCGTGTCCACGGTTTCGATGCGCACTGGTTGAGTGAGGTGCGCGGGGACGATCAGGGCGTTGTATGTGGTGTTCATGGTCTTGTCCTTGCGACTGAAACGATGTTCTCAGCTGCGGCCTCAGGCCGGCAAAGTGGTGGCGGGCAGCCGAACGGGGCTAGGAGTCTCGCATCCGGCTGCCCGCGTTTATTAACGCTGGTTTTTGCGCGGCTTTGCGAACAGAGTTTCACTGGTTTCGTTTTTAGCTTTTTTGTCGGCTCTTTTTTCGAGAATAGACTTTCCCGGCTTTTTGGCACTGACGCTCTTGGGCGATTTTCCTGACATTGGAATCACACCTTTCTTTGTTTGTATCTACCCGATACCATACACACTTATATTTTTAATGCCAGTTTCCAGAAAATCACCACAAGGCGGTGAAAAGGACTCCCTGCGGCACGCACACCGGCATTGGGCGTCTTACAGGCGCGCTCTGCTGCCCCCGGTGGCTGCCGTCACGGCTTTTTCGGATTCCCGGTTTAAAAACTCCGTTAGGAAATGTAGATTTGCTCAACTGGCCGGGCGTCGACCTCTTGAGCTGACCGTCCAGAGTTTCGCTCCATAAATGCGTAGAGTACTCGCGTGCAGACCAGGCTATTTACTGCTGCTGTTCAGAACATTAATTCCCGGATGCGAAATTGCACCCCCGCACAAGATTCTTTGACCGCGAGGACGACTCCTACCGCATCGGACTGAGGACGGCCTTCTGGGCGGCCCCGGCGACCCGTGGAATGGAAGTTGTGGACGTCCTGAGCCCTTTGCTCAAGACCTGCGGGACACCACGGGTGAGACCTCGCGTTTGTTCAAATCGGAACAGCATAGCCGCGGTGGGGTGGCCATGGCGGAGACTCACCATGCGCTTCGCCGCGAGATGCATCTGGGCAAGATTGCCCCGCTGTATGCAGGTTCGGCCGGGCTGGTCAACACGAGTGGCGTGGCGCAGCCGGTACGGTCGCCAGTTGGCGCCGATACTGCCAAACTAAGCCAATGAATGACGCCCTCTCACCCTCCCGCAGGCCAGGCATCCGGGCTGCGATGTTTGTTGATTTCGACAATGTCTTCACCGGCCTGCAGGCGCTGGATCCACTGGCGGCGAAGCGCTTTGCCGAAGACCCGAAGCACTGGGCAGACGCGTTGTCAGCAGGCGGTTCCGGGGAGGACGCCCGCAGGTTCCTGATCCGCAACTGCTACCTGAATCCGGTGGTGTACTCGAAATACAGAACATACTGGACCCGGGCCGGCTTCCGTGTGATCGACTGTCCGTCGCTGACGCAGCGTGGCAAGAGCAGTACGGACATCAACCTGGTGCTTGACGCCATGGACGCACTGTCCGGCAACGTTGGCATCGAAGAGTTCTTCATCGCTTCCGCTGACGCCGATTTCACGTCCCTGATCCAGCGGTTCCGGGCCGCTGACCGGATGACCACAGTCATCGCGGCCGGCGCCGTAGCTTTTGCCTACCGGGAGATGGCGGATCACGTAGTGGAATCGCACGACTTCGTCGCCATCCTCAACGGCTCAACCGTGGAACCGGTCCATACGGTGGCGTCCGGGAAACAGCCGGCTGTCCCGCCGGCGGGGAAGGCGAAGGCCAAGTCCGCTTCGCCCGCCGTCCGTGAGGTCCTCGGGTTTGTCCGCGCCGCCCCGGGTCCGGTGAACGGCGCGATGGTGGCCCACCGGGCACTCACGGCTGAGCCCTCCCTGAAGACAGACTGGGGCGGCTGGGGAAAGTTCGGGACCTGGGTGTCCCAGATCGGCCAGGGTATGGAATACTCCCCGGCGCAAGGCGGCTGGGTCTGGGACGCGAAGCGGTTCTCGAACGAGGATCTTCCGACGCCCGCTGACCTCCAACCCGGCATCGAGGAGCAGGTCACCAGGGTCACGGATGTGCCCGCACTTTCAGCAGCCCAGTTCCGGCAGATGTTCCAAGCCATGGCAGCCAGGCTCCGCGAGCATCCGCTCAACCGCACCGAACTGTCCCGCATGGTGCGGGACGACTGCGTCACCGCGGACCAGCCGGTCTCCCGCAACGCCGTTAGCTTTGTCCTTCAAGGCCTGGCCTACGTCAATTTTCCGCTCACCGACGAAGCGACGGCCGAAGGCCTGGCCGCAGCCTGGACCGCGAACGTGGAGGAACTCTGCCGGGTGGCGCTGCTGGAATTCGACGCCGCCGAGAAGCTCGCCGTCCGGCGCTGGGCCAGCGGCGGATTACTCGACGCCTGACACAGGAGAAGCGGACGATGGCGGGACCTCCCGCCGTCGTCCGTTTCCGCTTGGTGCCCAAGCCAGGCAGCTGTGCTCGGCATCTCCGGTCCAGGTACGCCGCGGCTCCGAATCCTTTGTAGACATCAACAGTATTGGCAGAGACCACCAGAGGAAGGCGGGCATGAGCGTTCGGCAGGAATCCGCGGCGAGGGCGGGCACGCTGCAGCGGCACATCATTCCCACCGGACTGGGCCCGTGCACGGTGCGTGTCCAACTCGGCACCGGGTTTCCAGCGTCCGGCATCCCGGAGGTTTACCTTCACGGCGCCGCGGGATCCTGGACCACTTTTGAGCCGCTGCTGTCCGCAGCGTCGCCCCGGGATCGTGTCCTGATCGATCTGCCGGGCTGGGGCGAATCCACCGCGGGTGCCCGGCTGGAGCACTTCGGCATCGAGGCGATGGCGTGCGCAGTCACCGAGGTGCTGAACGGGCTCGGCTACGCGCGGTGGAACCTCGTGGGCCACTCCATGGGAGGCTTCCTGGCGTTGCATATTGCCGCGGTTTGGCCGGAGCGGACCGCCAGCGCGGCCGCCATTTCGGCCACCACATTCGGCGTGTCCGAGGCCGCCCGCCAGCCACTGCGCAACCTGTCCCGGTTCCCGGCGTTTGTCGGCATGAGACTGCTGATGCGCTCAATGGCGGCCCTCGGTCCGGCGGGCCTGGTAGTGGTCCGTGCAGTCGGTGCCACACCCGTGATGGGACCGTTGATGTCACCGTTCTTCGCAGATCCCGCACGCATCCCCGCGTCCGTGATCCGTGGGCTCGGCCATGACGCCCGCCCGGCCAGCTTCTCCGCGGCGGCCCGGGCTGTGGCGCACTACGACTTTGACCAGTGGCGCGGCATCCGCTGCCCCGTCCTGGCCACCCGCGGGGACACTGACGTGTTCACGTCCCTTTCCGACCTGGACCGCCTTGCCGCCACAGTTCCGAACGTCCGGACCGTGACGATCCCCCATTGCGGCCACTTCGCCAACGTCGAGCAGCCGCAGCACGTACAGCAACTGCTGACGGACCTGTGGTCACAGTGAAGTCAGCACTATGGTGCCGGGCAGCGCTGGGCCAGCGGCAAAATAGCGGACGCCTGAGAACCCGAGACGCCGACGACGGCGGAACCTCCCGCCGCGGTCCGCAGTCCTACGTTGCGGCTTCTGCCTCCGCCAGTCTGATCATGCGCAGCTCGCCGGCCACCGCGCGGGACGGCCAATAGTCATTCGCCAGTTCCCTCGCATGGCCCTGATCCACTGCCGGGAAGATCTTCCCGAGCAGCTCCGCCGAGTAGAGCAGTGCCGTGAGCGCGGTAGTCCGAGGATCGGGGATTCCACCCCGGAGCGCGCCTTCGATCCTTTTCAGCAGCGCCGCCTCCGGAGCGTGGTTCTTCTCCGGGTAGCGTGTGGTCCTGAACAGACCAAAGTGCCTTTCGCCCACATGTTCCACGATGCCCAGCGACGCCATCCCCTCATAGACCCGGTGCAGCTCGGCGCGGCTCTCCAGCATCGAGACCCACCGTTTGGGAGTGTGCGGGCGCGACTTGTCCCGGATGATCTCCAGCTGGTGCTGGAAGTCCGTATGCGGGGTGGCGCCGGTAGCCCTGACATGCTTCCCCTGCAGCTCGATTGCACCGAGCAGGTCCAGCTCGGCCAGGATCGCACCGGCCAATGCGGCCCTGAGCACGGCTGCGGAACGGCGGACTGGCCGTCCTTGTCATTGGTGGCCAGGAGGAGGAAAGCCTGGGGCAGGCTTAGCTCCCCGCTCTTCTGAATGTTGGCATCCATATGATCATGGTGGACCCGCCGGGCCACCCACCACAACGATGATTTACAAACCGGAAACGAAAACCACTATTCGCAATCGAAATTGCAGAGTACATTTAATGCAATCAGCCTTGCAGAGTGATGAACGTTACAGAAGAGGTCCGGTTTGAACACCAACGCGGTCGATCTTGAAGCCGGTACAGCAGGCGACAGCAGCACCGGAAACCTTACGCACGCCTGGCTCGGCGACGTGTTCCCCGACGTTCCGCTGTCCAAGGCCCAGAGCCGGGTGGTGGATGTCATCGGCCGCAATCCGCAGCTTTCCTCCTACGCCGACATCGCCGAAATTGCCCAGCGCGCCGATGTCAACAACTCCACGGTGGTCCGCGCCGCCCAGCACCTGGGCTACCGCGGCTGGCCCGACCTCCAGCGGGAACTGCGCGCCCGGTACCTCGTGATGATCTCCACCGAGGACACCCTGACCGAGCACGGCGAACACCGCAGCCCCCTGCACGACGCGATCAACCACGACATCGAGAACCTGCGCCTGACGCTGGACTCCAACACGGCCGACGACGCCGAGGCCGCCATTGCTGCCATGGCCGCCGCGAAGTCCATCACCGTCGTCGGGCTTGGCTCCTTCGCCGGCCCCGCCAGCGTGATGGCGCACCTGGGCTCCACGATGGGGTACCCCATCACCTTGGAGAACCGCGGCGGCGTCCACCTGGCTTCCAGCACCAACACCCTTGGCCCCGGGGATGTACTGGTGGTCATCAACATGTGGCGCTCCATCCGGCAGATCATTGTCACCGCCGAGGCCGCGAAGCAGGCGGGCGCCACGGTCATTGCCATCAGCGACATGCGCCGCGGCCGCCTCGCAGCAGCGGCCGACCACCTCCTGGTGGTGGCCTCGGAAGGGATCTCCTTCTTCCAGTCCGTCACCGGCGCAAACTCCCTGGTCTACGGCCTGCTCGCGGGCATGGAGGCGGCGCACCCCGAACGCAGCCGCACCGCCATCCGCCGCACCCAGCAGCTCTGGAAAGACCTGGACATCTATCTCGACTGACCCCGGCACCACTGACAGGCCCCACACCGCATACCTTTCCCAGGAGTTTTTATGAACACCAGCACCCACCGCCGCGTCGCCGTCATCGGCCTCGGCGCCATGGGCGGGGCGATGGCCGCCACCCTCCACCGCGCCGGCTGGGACGTCACCGGTTTCGACCCGTCAGAGGCCGCCCGGGCTGCCGCTTCCGAAGCAGGAATCGCCACCACCGCCAACCTCGCGGACGTCGCCGGAACCGCCTACGCAGTCCTCTCCCTCCCCGCGGCCAGCATCGTAGAAACCACTGTGCCCCAGCTCCTGGCCGCACCGGGAACGGTCGCCATTATCGATACCACCACCTCCGAACCGGGCACCAGCAAGCACATGGCAGAGCTGGCGGAAGCACAGGGGGCAGCCTTCGTGGACGCGCCGGTGTCCGGCGGCCGCGACGGCGCCGCAACCGGATCCCTGAGCGCCTTCGTCGGCGCAACGGAGGCCGCCCTCACAGCGGCCGAACCTGTCCTGCTCGCCCTCACCGGCGGCAAGTACAGCCACATCGGCGGCCCCGGCAGCGGCAACGTGGTCAAACTCCTCAACAACGTCCTGGCCGCGGCCAATCTGGTCTCCGTGGGAGAGGCCCTCAGCGTCGCCAAGGCCTACGGCATCGATCCCGCCACGGCCGCCGCCAGCATCAGCGAAGCCTCCGGCGGCAGCAAAGTCTCCGCGAACATGTATCCGAACTGGGTCCTCAGCGGCACCCACAATTCGGGCTTCTCGCTGGGCCTGATGGCACGCGATGCCGCCCTCGCCGTGGAGGTCGCCGCGCAGATCGGCGAAAAGCCGGCACTGCTCGCCGCCGTCGCAGGCCAGTGGCAGGAGGCCTTGGCCGCCCTCGGGCCGCGGGCCGACTTCACCGAAATCGCCAGGACCGTCGCCCCAGCCATCACGCCCGCCGGCGCCCCCAGCACCAGCCCGGACAACTAAGCACCGCTCCCGTCGCTTAAGCAGCCACTCCCCCCAGCCCCGAAGGACCACCATCTTGAGCATCACAACAGCACCCGCCTCCTCCTCGGCAGCCACCGCCCGGGCCGTCCTGGACGCAGCCTTCCCGGCCGGCCTCGGCGCCTTCGTTGACGGCAAAGTAGTCTCCGGCAGCGGCGAGAGCATCACGCTCACCGCGGCCGCCACCGGCGAACCCTTTGCCACCTACGCGGACCCCGGCGCCGAGGGTGCCAACGCCATCCTGGAAAGCTCGACGGCGGGCGCGGCGGTCTGGGGCGGGCTGAACGGTTTCGAACGGGCAGCCATCCTCCGCAACGTCAGCCGCGTCGTCGAGGAGCACGGCGAGGAACTCGCCATCCTCGAGTCCGCCACCACCGGAAAACCCATCCGCGACGCCCGCGTTGAAGCCGCCAAGGTGGCCGAAATGTTCGGCTACTACGCCGGCTGGGCGGACAAGTTGACCGGCCAGACCATTCCCGTTCCCGGGCCGTGGCACACCTACACCGAACGTGTGCCGTGGGGCGTCGTTGTCGCCATCACCCCCTGGAATGCTCCGCTGTTCACGGCGGGCTGGAACTCCGCCGCCCCGCTGGCCGCCGGCAATGCCGTGATCATCAAGCCCAGCGAATTCACCCCGGCCTCCTCGGTCCGGCTCGCCCAGCTGGCCCACGAAGCGGGGCTGCCGGCAGGCGTCTTCAACGTCGCCGCAGGGCTGGGCCAGACCGTGGGCGCCGCCCTCACCACCGACCGCCGCGTCGGCAAGATCAGCTTCATCGGCTCCGTCCCCACCGGCCGCCAGGTGGCCGTAGCGGCAGCGCAGGCCGGGATCCCCGCGTTGCTGGAGCTCGGCGGAAAGAGCGCCAACATTGTGTTTGCCGACGCCGACCTGGACCGGGCCGCGGACGGCGCCGTTTCGGCGATCTTCTCCGGCGCCGGCCAGTCCTGCGTGGCCGGATCACGGCTCCTCGTGGAGCGCGGCGTCTACGCACAGTTCGTTGAAATGGTCGCCGCGAAGGCTGCCCTCCTGCGCGTCGGCGACCCGCTGAGCGCGGACACCGAGGTGGGCCCCATCATCACCGCCCAGCAGTTCGCCACCGTCAACACCCTGATTGAGGCCGGAATGCACGACGGCGGCCGCCGGGTAACGGGGGCCGCGCTTCCGGACGCGCTGGCCGGGTCCGCGTTGGCCGGCGGGCACTGGGTCATGCCCACCCTGCTGGACGGCGTCACGCCGTCGAACCGGCTCGAAACCACGGAGGTCTTCGGCCCGGTGGTGGGTGCGGATGCGTTCGACACCGAGGCTGAGGCCATCGCGCGCGCCAACAACACCAATTTCGGCTTGGCTGGTGCCGTGTGGACCTCGGATGTTTCCCGGGCGCACCACATTGCCCGCGAGGTGAAGGCCGGTACGTTCTGGATCAACTCCTATAAAACCATCCACGTGGCGGTCCCGTTCGGCGGCTTCGGCGATTCCGGTCACGGCCGTTCCTCAGGCCCCGGGGTCCTGGACGAGTACACCCAGACGAAGGCCATCTGGGTGCCCACGCAGGCGGCAGGCTCCCCCTTCCCCTCGCTGTCCTACTAAAGCGTCCTACTAAATCGTCCTCCTCATGCGTCCAACTGAAGCAGGCAGGTATTTATGGAACTGACAGACACAACCCCCGCGATGGCGACTCTCCGCGCCGCCCTAGCGGTCGGCGTCGAACGCTGGAAGCCCCGGGTGCAGGACCTGGCGCGCGAAATCCACGCGCACAAGGAGATCTCTTTCGAGGAGGTCCGCTCCGCCGAAGCGATAGCAGCCCTGCTGGCAGAGGGTGGCTTTGCGGTGGAACGCGGCACCGGCGGCCTGCCCACCGCCTTCACGGCCAGCGCCGGCCGCGGTGAACTGACCGTCGCGCTGTGCGTGGAATACGACGCACTCCCGGACATCGGCCACGCCTGCGGACACAACCTGATCGCGGGCGCCTCCGTCGCAGCGGCCCTTGCGCTGCAGCCCTACGTCGACGAACTGGGCATCACACTGAAAGCCATCGGAACGCCCGCCGAGGAACACGGCGGCGGCAAGGTGCTCATGCTGGAACAGGGGGCGTTCGACGGCGTCGGGCTGGCTTTGATGGTCCATCCCGTCCAGGACGGCCTGACGTACAACCCGGCGGGGACCAGCGCCCAGGCCGTGGGCCGGTACAAGGCGACGTTCACCGGGAAGGCCGCGCACGCTGCGGCAGCCCCGCACCAGGCCGTGAACGCAGCCGATGCAGCCGTGCTGAGCCAGGTGGCCGTCGGCCTGCTCCGGCAGCAGATCCCCGGCGACCACCGCATCGCGCTGTACGTTGCCGAGGCCGGACACGTCACGAACATCATTCCGGACCGGGCGGTGGTCCAGTTTGAGTGCCGGGCCTTTACCCTGCCGGAATACGAGGCGCTGCTGGAGCGGGTCCGCCGCTGCTTCGAAGGCGCCGCGCTGGCCACCGGAACCACGCTGGAAATCGAGGCAACGGAGCCCCTCTACGAACCACTGCTCCAGGACGACGCCCTGGCTGCGCACTGGACGGCGGCGATGGACGCGTTCGGCAAGGACACCTCGCCCTCGGCCGGCCTCAGCGGCGGGTCAACCGACATGGGCAACATCTCCCAGGTCATCCCGTCCCTGCATCCCTGGCTCAGCATTCCCGGGGCCAACGTACCCATCCACTCGCACGCGTTCGCCGCGCTGGCGGACACCCCCGAGGCGTACGGCGTGATGTTCGAGGCAGCCGCCGCGCTGGCCTGGACCGTCGCCGCCGCGGCCTCGACCCCCACCGAACGGGAACGCTTCACCAAAGCGGCATACCGCCGTCGTACTCTCACTCAGGAAGGCACATCATGAGTACCAGCACCACAACCACGCGGATCGATAAAGCTGGTGCCCGGCTGACGCTTCCGGTCGCCGCCTTGGCCTTTGTCATTGCGCTGGCCGTCCAGTTCATCGGCCAGGCCAAGATCGATATCGGAATCGGCGCAATCGTCATCTTCCCCATGGTCTGGGGCCTCATCCTGGGGCTCCTGGTTTCCATCCAGAAGTGCAAGCCCCTGGGCCTGGACCTGCAGCGGATCGCCGCTGCGCTGGTGGGCGTGGCCGTGCTGCTGCTGGTGGCCAGGCTGGCGTTCAACATCGGGCCCAGCCTCCCCAGCCTGATCAAAGCAGGGCCGGCCCTGCTGCTGCAGGAAGTGGGGCACCTGCTGGGCACCATCATGCTGGCGCTCCCCCTGGCCGTCCTGCTCCGGATGGGCAAGGCAACGGTGGGCGCTACGTTCTCCCTTGACCGGGAGCCTTCCTTCGCCATGGTCTCCGAAAAGTACGGCCCCGACTCGGACCAGTACCGCGGAGTGCTGGCCATGTACGTCTTCGGAACGCTGTTCGGCGCCGTGTACATCACGCTGCTCACCTCACTGGTGGCCAACTGGAAGATCTTCGATCCGCTGGCCCTGGCGATGGGCGCCGGCGTGGGATCCGGCTCCATGATGGCGGCGTCCTCGGCCAGTATCATCGCGGCCTATCCGGCGGACCAGGAAGCCATCCTGGGCATGGCGGCGGTGTCCAACCTGATCACCACCATCCTTGGCGTCTACGTAGGCATCTACATCGCGCTGCCGCTTGCGGACCGTTTCTACAGACTCCTCACCCGCCGGCAGACCCGCGAAGCCGCCGCGGTTGCAGCCGGGGCACCCGGGGCTCCAGGCGCATCCGGGGCCCCCGCCGAGCGCGGCCAGGCCGACATTGAGCGGGACGAGGCCCAGGCCGAAGAAAACCGGCGCTTCCGCGAGCGCGTGGCCGAATCCTCCGCAGCCATCAAGCTCCCGCTGTGGCTGTCCCTGTCGGTCCTCACGGTCCTCGGCATCGGCACGGCGTCGGTGGCGGCCAAGGGCTTCAGCCTCACGATCGTCGCCGGGTACGGAATCATGCTGGCCCTGGTCCTGGTCAGCATTGTCCTGGCGAAGATCACGAAGAAGATCTCGGCGATCGTCTACATCACCACGATCGGTGCGTACATCTCCAGCCCATGGTTCTTCGGGGCGGCAGCGCTGACCGCGGTCATCAAGACGGTCGACTTCCTGTCCATCGCCACGGTGATGCTGACACTCGCTGGCCTGTCTTTGGGCAAGGACATCCCCTTGCTGAAGAACATCGGCTGGAAGATCATCCCGGTGGGCCTGGTGGCCATCACGGCGTCCTTCCTGCTTTCCACCGTGATCGCGGAGTTCGCACTCGGGCTCTGGCACTAACATGCAACGCGGGGTCACTTACGGCCCAATAATGGGCACCTATTGGGCCAAAAGTGACCCCGCGTTGGGCCACCCGTCCCCGCTGCTTTCGCGGCCAAGGTGAGCTGACGACGGCGGGACCTCCCGCCGTCGTCAGCTTTCGGGCAGGCGCCCGGCCAGTCCTTGGAGCGACGGTTCACGGCCCAGCTCCACATGCGCGAAGGCCAGCGCCGCCGCCAGGTCCGGCTTGCCGTCATAAATGGCCTGGCACAGGCTCAGGTGCTCCGCACACTGAACCTGGGGGTCACGGTGACCGGTCAAAGTGAAGAGCCACTGCATTCTGCCCAGCAGGGGCTTCATGGAGTACTCCAGGAGCGAGTTGCCCCCCATCGCCACGATCTCCGCGTGCAGGGCCGTATTGCTGAGCGGGATCTGCGCATGGTCGTGGCGCAGGGTTGCTTCTTCTGCCTGGTCCATCATCTGCTGCAGCCGCGACGACGGCTGGCCTCTTGCCGCGGCCTGGGCCGCGAGGCGTGCGGCGAGGACTTCCAGGCTGAGCCGCACCTCAAAGAGCTCGTTGACGTCGCGCAGGGTGATCTGCTTGACGGTGGCACCACGCCGGGGGGAGGCGTCGATGAAGCCTTCGGCTGCGAGCTGCTGGAGTGCTTCCCGGACGGGCACCCGGGAAACAGCCAGAGTCTGGGACAGGTCACGTTCCCTGAGCCGGGACCCTGGCGCGAAGTCGCCTGAGATGATCAACTCCCGGATCCGTTCCCGGGCAGTATCAGCCGAGGACGCCGGGGCTTCCGCTTGGACTGTCATTCATGCCTCCCGTTATTGCTGCGACATCATACGTCCGCGCTTACTCAGTTATTCAGCTCCACGCGGGTGCCAATCCCCTGGTTGAGCGCGGCGTCGTACAGGAGACGCCCGATGGCAAGATCCTGCAGACCGATACCAACCGAGTTGAACAAGGTTACGTCCTCATCACCCAGGCGACCTGCTTTTGTTCCCGCCGCCACGTCACCGAGCTCGGCTACCACGTCCTCAAAGCCCATCACACCTTCGGCCACCGGGATGATCAGCCCGCCGGATTTGGCCCTGGCCGTGGCCAGGCTGTCCACAAAGACCATTGCCCTCACCATGCCCGCCGAATCAATCTCCCGGTGGTCCGCCCGCGGACGGGATCCGACGGCGTTCACATGAAGTCCGGGCTTGAACCACTCGCCCTTAACCAAAGGCTCAACGGCCGGTGTGAGGGTGCACAGCACGTCGGCAGACTCCACCACGTCCCGGACGCTGGCCGCCCGCGTGACGTTCAGGCCGTAATGGGAAATCTGGTCACAGAAGCCGGCGACCGTGTCCGCGGAACGTGACCACACCACGACGTTTTCAATCGGCAGGACGGCCAGCATGGCTTCCACGTGTGCCACGGCCAGGGCACCTGCACCGACCAGTCCCAGGGTGGTGCTGCCGGGCCTCGCGAGGAGCTTCGTCGCCACGGCACTGGCGGCGGCAGTACGGACCCGGGTGGGGACTTTGCCGTCCAGGATGGCCAGGGTTTCGCCGGTTAGCTGGGAGACAAGCATGATGGTGGACCGCTGCGTGGGCAGGCCGGACTCCCGGTTTGCCGGGATGTCCGCCAGTAGTTTGACGGACGCGAGCTCCTCGGCGCTGGACAGTGCTGCCATCGGCAGGAACCTCGCGTCCGAGGACGGCAGGAGGAGCGAGTCCGGCGCCGGCTGAATGGCGGTGCCCCGGCTGAGGCCGGCAAAGACGCGTTCGACGGCGGCAATGGTCCCAGGCATATCGGCGAGGGTCTGGAGCTCGGAGGCTTTAAGAATCAAGGTCATGGGTGGCTTTCTGGGTTGGGAGGGCGCGTTTGCCCGGGTAGCTCGGGCAGCTCGGGCAGCCCGGGCAGCCCGGGCAGGAGGAACGTGGGAGGGGACAGCGTCGCGCTTTTCCGTAACGACCGGTCAGAGGTCATTCCGGACAAGGACTCCCTGCGCCACCACGGCCCTGATTTCTTCCAGGGCCGAGGCATTGTTCAAGGGATCAGAATCCACGATGATCGCGTCTGCAAAGGAACCGCGTACCAGGCGTCCTGCACTCTCACTCCAGCCGAGCAGGGCGGCGGCGTTGACTGTCGCGGCCCGGAACGCGTCCAGCGGTGAAAGCCCGGCCTCAGCAAGCAGACGCGCTTCTGTGCCTATGGGGGTCACATCGGAACCGAAGGAGTCCGTCCCTGCTACCACCGTCACACCCGCTTCATGGGCAGCCCTTACAGCAGCTTTGATGATGGGCGTGTACTCCGTGCCGCGGGCAGCAAGGATCGGGTTGGAAGAGCCTGCCATGCTCGTGATGGCGTCCAATGTGGGTGTGAAGTAAGTGCCACGGCGGGCCATCCGGGAGATGGTCTCCTCACTGACGAAGACGCCGTGCTCGATGCTGCGCACACCGGCCCGGACGGCACCGTCTATCCCCTCTGCGCTGTAGGCGTGGCAAAGCACGCCTGCTTTGCCTGCGGCCTGGACCACTGCAGAGAGCTGTTCGTAGTTGTAGACCAGTTCGCGGGGGTCTTGTTCCGCAAGGCCTGCCCGGGGATTGGCCCGGGTCTTGATCACCTGGGCACCGCGTTTGAGGTTGACGCGGGTGAGGTAGGCAAGGTCCGTCGGTGCCGTGACTCCCCCGGACAGGGATGCGAGCGGTGCAAGGTCCGGGTCTGCCAGGAGCGAGTCCCCAAGATCGGGTGAGATGAACAGCCCGGCGGGACTCATCCGCGGCGAGGCGCCGGCAGCCCAGGCAGGCAGGGCAGCGAGGGCCACGTCCTGATAGAAGCTGCTTGAACCGCTTCTGACACTGGTCGCTCCGCCCTGCAGGATGGCCCGCGCATCCGAGAGCGCGTTCGCATGAACATGCACGTCGATAAGGCCGGGAAGGACCCACCGGCCGGAGGCATCCACGATGCGGGCACGGCCGGCAAGAGCGGCTACCGCACGCCGTGTTTCCTCCCGGGTGCCGACCGCGGTGACCTTTCCTCCTTCCAGCACAAGGACCCCGTCCTGCATTGCGTTGCCCGTCTTGGGGTCCACTATGGTGCCGCCCTCGATGATCATGGGCTGGGGCGAAGCGGGGCGGCCCGGGTAGCCGGGGCCTGATGCATTGCCCGCTGCCCTCGCTGCCGGGGCACTTCCAAGCTGGGCAGCCAGACTCGCCACCGAGATTCCCGCCAGGGCGGCCGCCCCGGCCAGGATGCCGCGGCGGGGAACAGCAGCTGGCGGCAGGACAGCGGAGCTGTGATCGTGCAGGCACATGGTTCTCTCCAATGGGAAGGCCCTGGCGCAGGCGCGGGTCCGGTGGCAATAGGTCAAAATCGTGGTTCCACCGAGGGCGGACAGGCTTCACCACAGGGTGCTGGAAGCCCTCGAGCAACTTCATTCTATCGCTTTTGGTATACCAAGCCAAAAGTGACCGAATGAAGAGCCGAAGGTTGCGGTCGTTACCGGACAGCCACCGGCTGAGCGACTTCCGCGCGTGGATAGGTGGGCGGAAACAGCTCGTCAGGCTCCCGGAGCCGGGCGTCCCGTACCGAGTAGGCCGCCCGCATCGCGTCGAACAGCCGCTGCCCCTCAACCCGCAGCACGTCGAGGTCAATGCCTGGAAGGGCGCCGGCAACCACGACCGGGCGCCCTGCCACGAAGGTGTCGGTCACCTGGCGTGCGGTCCCGTTGAGCACAAGCGTCCGCAGCGGGTCTTCGACGACGCCGTCGCCGAAGCTGGTCAGGGAGACCACCGTAATGTCGGCCTGCATGCCGGGGGCAAGCCTCCCCAAGTCAGCCCGCCCAAGGGCCCGTGCGCCGCCGAGGGTCGCGGCGTCGAAATAGTCCGCCAGGGTCCCGGCGTCAGGCCTCCCCTCGACCAGCCGGGTCAGGTGCATGCCAGCGTCCATGCCGCGCACAAGATCCGGCGGGAAGGAGTCAGTACCCAGGCAAATGTTGATGCCTGCCTCGCGGAAACGGTCGAATGAAACAAGCTGCTTCTGGTAGCGGAACGATGTCAGCGGGCAATGGACAATGCTGACGCCGTGGCGGGCCAGCGTGTCAAGCGGGCCGCCCGGCGCTGACGCGGCCGGGTCCTTGCCGTCGATCACCACACCATGCGGGATGAGAAGCCGCGCGCCGAACAGGCCGGTGGATTCGAGCAGTTCCAGGACGCCGCGGCCAGTGGATTGCTGCAGGAGCTCCTCCTCAAGCGGGGACTGGAGGCAGTGGAGCCGGACCAGCGAGTCCCGTTCCCTGGCGACCCGCGCTGTCTCCCGCATCAGGTCTTCGGACAGCGTCTCAATGCGGCACGGCAGCAGGGCCCCGGTGACGAGCGGGTCTGCGAGACCCGCGGTGTAGTCCATGAAGCGCTCTGCGTCACGCAGGCCTGCAAGCCCCCGGGCCTCGTCGAAGTGGACCTCGCGGTCGCCTGCTGCGGTGATGACATGGACCCCGGAACGGTAGGCCGGCCCCAAGTAGCCGCGCAGTCCGATCCGGCGGCTTGTCTCCGCCATGTCCACAAGCTCATCGAGGCCTTCAGCCCAGGAACTGTGGATTTCCGAGGCGATCGGCATGTAGGTCGTGATGCCGTGCAGGGCGAGCTGCGCCAAGGCGAACTCGCGGACCGTGGCGCGCTCCGAGGGCGTGAACACGTCCCGGTGACGGTTGGCGAAGTAGTCCTCTGACCACAGGTGGCCGGCGGCGACATCGGGCGATGGCCACGAGTCCAGGATAAGGTGATCGATGTCGGCGAGGGCGTCGAGGTCTATCAGGCCGGGCATGACCAAACTCTGGCCATAGTCGAGCTCCTCATCGACCGGGCCCCCGTAGTTGCGCCCCGCGAAGACGATGGAATCCCCCTCGAAGACAACTTCGCCGTCCTCGATGAGCGTGTGCCCTGTTCCGTCGAACCCCAGTACGTACCGGGCCGAGATTTTCTTGTACAACGTGCCTCCTTGGTAGCAGCGGATAAATGTGACTTGCCTCTCAATGGGTACGAGTATACAGTCACTTGGTATACCAAGAACCAGGTTCCGCAATGCGGGATGTTTTAGCCATCACGATCGGCACTCACAAGTTCCAGCTTGGCCCGGCCCCAATCGTCCTGATGCCCATCCTGTGGACCGTGCTCATCGGCGGATTCCTCGGTGTCCAGAAATGGAAACCCATCGGCGGGCGTGCCCGTGCGGTGTCCACCCACCTGATGGACGTATCCATAGTCTTCTTTTTGGCAGGTCTGGGCACTCAGATAGGCCCGTCGTTGACGAAGTTCACCGGCCTCGGCCCCGCGATACTCCTACAGGAGGTGGGACACGTGGTGGGCACGGTAGTCCTGGCCCTGCCGGTCGCGGTGGCCCTTGGCCTGGGCCGCACTGCGATCGGCGCCACCTGGTCGATCGACCGTGAGTCCTACCTTGCCTTCGCCATCCAGCGCTTCGGCGTCCGCTCCCCCGAATACCGTGGCGTGTTCGCTGTGTGGGTGCTGGGCAGCGTTTTTGGCGCCGTGTTCATCTCCCTCCTGGCCGGTCTGCTCGGCGGAATGGACTTCTTTGGTCCCCGGGCGCTCGCGTTGGGCCTGGGACTGGGGTCCGCCTCCATGATGCTCGGGGGCGTGGGCGCCCTGTCCATCCTGTATCCGGAGATGGCCGGGGAGATCATGGCCCGCGCCGCACTGTCCAACCTCGTCACCAACATCGTCGGCTTCTTACGCAGGTGTCTTTATCGCGCTGCCCATGTGCCAGAAGCTTTACAAGATGTGGTCCCGCATTTTCGGGCGGGACGACCTTGGCCGCCGTGTCCGCCGCGGCGCCCTCATGGGCGCTGCGGCCGGAACCCAAGCGGGCAGCTCAGGCCCGGCACACCCGGGCGGCGGAGTGCCCGAGTCCGGCGAGGCCTCGGGCATCGACACCGTGGACGTCAACAGCATCGAAGAGGATCCCGTTGTTATCCGGACAGCCAGGACGTGGCTGATCGCTTTCGCCGCGACCGGGGTGGCCGGCTTCCTGCTCAACGCCCTCGGTACAGGTTCACTGCTGCCACTGGATCCCGTCGGCGTACTCATCCTGCTGGCCCTCACCGCCATCGCGCTTGTGCTCGCCAAGCTCGTCCCGGTGGTTCCGTCCAGCATCTGGGTCCTGGCTCTGGCAACCATCGCCTCCGCGACGTTCCTGCCCATTGGCCCCTTCGTTGCCTCCGCTACGCAGCACATCAGCGTCCTCTTCGCCGGCCTGCCCATGATTGCCCTGATCGGAATGTCGCTTGGCCGTGACGTCAAGGCCCTGCGCTCACTGAGCTGGAAGGTCGTCATCGTCGCCCTCATGACGTTCAGCGCGAGCTTCGTCGCCGCAGCAGCCATCGCGCAGGCTGCGTTCCACTTCTAGCTAGTACATGATTCTTCCAATACATGCTGCGGTAGGGGAGGCACCGGTCCCGCGGGATCGGTACCTCCCCAGCCGTCATTCATTACCCAGCCGAAAGGAATGAACAATGCTCATTACTAACGTCCGCCCCTGGGGCGGGGACGCCGTAGACCTTGAAGTTCGCCAAGGGCGGATCGCGGCCGTTCACCCCGCGGGGACCGCCGTCGTAGCAGCAGTCGCCGACGGCGGCGCGGTCGACGGACGGGGCCGGATCGCCGTGCCCGCGTTCACCGACGTGCACGTCCATCTCGACTCCACCAGGATCGGGCTGCCGTTCCGGGAGCACACCGCCTCGCCCGGCGTGTGGAACATGATGTGCAACGATCGGGAAAACTGGCGCGACACCCCCGCCCCCTACGGCGATGTAGTGCGGGGAACGCTGGAACGAATGATTGCGCGGGGCACCACTCGCGTCCGTTCCTACGCCCAGATCGACGTGGACTGCAAGCTTGAGCGCTTCGAGGCAGTCATGGCCGCGAAACAGCACTTCGCCTACGCCGCCGATGTAGAAGTCATGGCCTTCCCGCAGGCAGGCCTGCTGCTGGAGGACGGCACTGTCCCGCTCCTTGAGGAGGCCCTCCGCGCAGGTGCGACAACCATCGGCGGCATTGATCCCTGCCAGCTGGACCGGGACCCGGTCCGCCATCTGGACATCGTCTTCGGTCTGGCGGAGAAGTACGGCGTCGACGTCGACATTCATTTGCACGAGCCTGGCCACCTGGGGGTCTTCAGCGCGGAACTGATCTTCGAACGCACCCGTGCGCTGGGGATGGAGGGACACGTGTCGCTGTCCCACGCTTACGATCTCGCCAATGTCCACCCCGATGTGACCGCTCGGCTTGTGGAGCAGATGGCCGATCTCGACGTTGCCTGGGCGACGGTCGCCCCGGCAAGCGGCGGGTCGCAATTCGACCTCGCCCGGATGACCGAAGCGGGGATCCGTGTCGGTTTGGGCGAGGACGGGCAGAGGGACTACTGGAGCCCCTACGGCAATTGCGACATGCTCGACCGCACGTGGCAGTTGGCCTTCACGCACCGGCTGCGCAAGGACCGGCTGATCGAGCACTGCGCGGCGATCGCCACCGTCGGAGGCGCATCCATCATGGACCGAACCGTCCAGCGCCTCAGCAGTCCCGACGACCGGCCGGGCCTGGCTCCCGGAGATCGGGCGGACATCGTCCTGGTTGATGGCGAGACCATCACAAGCACCGTCATGGACCGCGGCGCCGACCGCACCGTCATCCACGATGGCCGGCTCGTCGCCGACAACCTGGAGGTTCTTCCGAACCCGGCCGCATAAGAACGTCCGACCGCTCCCGTGCCTAGCGGTCTGCGGGCAGCTTCACAGGTTTGCCGCTTCTTGCTCCGCTAGCCTGATCATCCGAAGTTCGTCCTCCACCGCACGGGACGGCCAATAGTCCTTCGACAGCTCATTAGCCCGGGTCAGATCTGCCGCCGGGAAGAGCTTGCCGAGCATTCCGGCCGCCTGAAGCAGAGCGATCAGCACGATAGTCCTGACTTCGGGTGCCTTGGAATCATGCTTGGCAGCGGGCTTAGCGGAATCTGACGTCCCCGCATCAAGCGCCTCCGCATCGGTCGTCCCTGCGTCAAGCGCCTCCGCATCGGTCGTCCCCGCATCAGAGCCGGCATCGGTCGCCGTAGTTTCGGGCGGCTCAAGATCGGACGGCGCACCGCTGAGGGCGGCCTGGATCTTTTCCAGGAGCGCCGCCTCCGGAGCGTGGTCCTTCTCCGGGTACCGCACGGCCCGGAACCTGCCCAGGTGCTTTTCGCCGACATGTTCCACAATCCCCAGCGACGCCATGCCCTCGTAGACACGCTGCACTACGGCGCGGCCCTCCAGCATGCCTACCCATCCCTTGGGAGTGTGGGGCCGGGATTTGCCACGGATGACTTCGAGCTCGCGCCGGAATTCTGTTTCCGGGGCCTCGCCGGTGTCCCTGACTCGCTTCCCCTGCAGTTCGATCGCACCGATCAGGTCCAGCTCGGCCAATATCGCCCCCGCCACAGTGGTCCTGAGTGCGAACACCGGCACTTCGGGCTTTCCGTTCACGTCGTTCGTTGCCAGAAGAAGGAAGGCCTGGGGAAGGTTCAGCTCCGTCGCCTTCGGGGTTTCAACGTCCATACGAACATGGTGGCCCAGTTGGGCGCCCACCACAATGACGAATTAGAGGAAGCAGGAGCAGACGACGGCGGGACGTCCCGCTGTCGTCCGCTCAGAGTTGTGCGGCTATTGAGTTATTTCTTGACGACCTCCAGATCCGATCACGGCGCCGGCAGCGCGAGCCGAAGTTCGGAGCCGCTCGCCTTCGCGCCTAGTAGTACTTAGTTAGGTCGGCGTGGCGGCTTTTAATCCCTGACCGATCCTG
>NZ_JASBRB010000034.1 GCF_029960665.1 Pseudarthrobacter sp. AL07 | reverse complement strand
CATCACGCCGCGGCAGCAGGGGACCCCGCCGCCTGCGACCCCGAACGCATCTGCAGCTACCTCTAACGAGGGCCAATGCCAGTTCGCCGCTACTAAATTTCCCCAGCGCCCGGCAGAATTGCACCCGAGACGTACACGCGACCAGAAGGAGAGCCCATGACCACCGCAATCTCTGTCATTGTCTTTGATGTCAATGAAACCCTGTCAGATATGTCGCCCATGGGGGAATGCTTCAGCGAGGTGGGGGCTCCGGCCGAACTGGCCAAACTCTGGTTCGCTACGCTGCTGCGTGACGGCTTCGCACTGACGGCCAGCGGAGACATCGGATCGTTCGCCGCCATCGGGGCCGACGCACTCCGGGGACTTCTGACCGGGATGAAGCTTAACCGCCCTCTCGAGGCGGCGGTCGAGCATGTCATGGGCGGTATGGCCGGCCTTGGGGTACATCCGGATGTCCCCGAGGGGATCAGAGCCCTCGCCGCTGCAGGATTCCGGCTGATTACGCTCAGCAACGGCTCAGCCCAGATCGCAGGGAATCTGTTCAGCGAGGCCGGGATCCGGGAAGCGTTTGAGTCGCTGCGCTCGGTCGAAGACGCGCCCGCCTGGAAGCCTGCCCGCGCCGCCTATGAATATGTCGCCGCCGCTTCCAATGCCGACCCAGCCGGCATGCTGCTGGTGGCCGTGCATCCCTGGGACATCCACGGCGCCGCCCGTGCCGGGCTGCATACAGCGTGGCTGAACAGGACCGGGGGCAGCTACCCGGGCTACTTTGAAGCCCCTGAATTCATCATCACAGCCCTGACCGATCTTCCCGCGGCCCTCGCAGCCGCGCACTGACGAGGGCCGTGCCCCCGGCCCGGCGCTGGCCGACCACAGGAACGTCACCTCATTTTCAGCCGCTGGCAGCCGCCCCGGACACGCGCACGGCAACCTGCCCACTCCCCTGCGACAGCTGGGACGCTGCGGCTTCGTCGGCCACCACCGTCACGTGCGGATGCAGCTGCAGGACCGAGCCCGGGCAGTCGGCAGTGACGGGTCCGTTGAGGGCGGCGGCCAGGATGCCGGCCTTGTCCGCGCCGTTGACCACCAGCAGGAGATGGCGGGCTTCGAGGATGGTGCCCAGCCCCTGCGTAATGCACCGGAGCGGCACCTCCTCCGGTGTGCTGAAGTAGCGGGCGTTGGCTTCGCGGGTGCATTCGGTGAGGACTTCCACCCGGGTCCGGGAGTCCAGAGCGGAGCCGGGCTCATTGAATGCCAGGTGACCGTTGTGGCCGATGCCGAGAATCTGCACGTCGATGCCGCCAACGCCGGCAATGGCGGCGTCGTAGTCAGCGGCGGCGGCTTCGGGGTCCGCGGCGCTTCCTTCCGGCACCGCTACGTTGACGGGATCCAGGTGCAGCCGTTCAGTCACTTCGCGCCGCACAACTTCGGCGTAGCTTTCGGGGTGTCCGGCGGGCAGGCCCACGTACTCGTCCAGGGCGAAGGCGCGGACGGAGGACATGTCGAGCCGGTGGTTGGCCAGCGCCGCGTAGATGGGCAGCGGCGATCCACCGGTGGCCACGCCCAGGACGGCGTCGGGCTTGCTGCGGATGACGGCAGCAAGGATACCGGCGGCTACTGAACCGGTGGCTGAGGCGGTAGGAACAACGAAAATTTCCACGGCAATGGCACTCTCTACGAAAAGGGCAGGGCTAAATCCGCCCGGAGCGCGGGCGGCGAAGGAAAAGGCAGAGGGAATACAGGCTAAGCGGCCGCGACGTCCTTGAGCTTCAGGCGGATGCCGTCAAAGTGGCGCTGCAGACGCTCGGACGCAAGGGCCTTGTCCTTGTTGGCCACGGCATCGAAGATGTCCCAGTGATCCTGCGTCTGCTGCTCGAGGTTGACCGGGCCGGTACCGAGGGCCAGGTGGATCTTCCGGTAAACCTGCCAGAAGACATCCATGAGGTTTATCAGCAGCTCATTGTTCAGGGGGGCGTACAGGCGGCGGTGGAACTCGGCGTCGTGATCATGCAACGGCTCCCCATTCTTGGCGGCGGTCTCCATGGCTTCCATGGTGGAGCGCAGATCCGCCAGGTGTTCGTCGGTAAGCAGGTTAATGGCCGGTCCGATCAGTCCAGACTCAAGCGCCTGACGCACATCGATGAGCTCCATGGCTTCTTCGCCCTTGTGGCGTAGGGAAAGCCGGCCACGGAAGGTCAGGCCCGACACCAGGGCGCTGAAGTTGTTGGGCGCAACGAACATGCCAAAGCCGTGCCGGATCTCGATAACGCCCAGGGCCTGCAGTACTTTCAGGGATTCACGAACGGTGTTGCGGCCCACGCCCAGTTCTGCGGAGAGTTCACTTTCGGTGGGCAGTGCGTCCCCAACGTCCAGGCCGCGCTCCAGAATAAGATCCATGATCCGCGTCTGCAGGGCATTCGAACGGAGCTGCGCGCTGAAACGGGCGGGCGATACTTCTTGCGATGCGATGGCCACGGGGTCTCCTCCTTGCCGCGCTTAAGGGTCGCGACTCGTCCTACCTCTCAAGTCTACAGGAGATGGGACGTCCAATGTCCGAAAGTTACTCACCTTTTCGAACATTTTTACCTCGGAGGGACCGAATCTAACCCAAAAGGGATTGCACCACCTCGCGGCACGCCCGATAACCAGGAGTTTTGGGATCGATCAGGGCGTAGTGGTCCCCGGGAACCATGATCAACCGGGTCTCCATGTGCGCGGCGGTACCAGCGGTGACATAGGAGCCGGACTGGCCCGGCGGAACGGTGGAGTCCTCGGATCCATGGACCGCGACAACCGGAACGGCCAGTGGAAGGGCACTCATCGGATCCGCGTACCGGTAGCGGTGCGGATACTTCGACGACGACCCGCCCAGCAGGTTGCTCACCGCACCGTTGCTGAGGTTCAGCTTCTCCGCCTCGGCCAGGTTAAGAAGGCCGGACTGGCTGATCACTCCGGTCAGATGCACTGCGGAGGCGTCGGACCTGCGCAGCACCTGGCGGTCGGCGTCCGGCATTCCCAGCTGAGCAAGCTTGCCGCGGCCAGCAGCCCAGGCAGCCAGATGTCCGCCAGCCGAATGACCCAGCGCCACGACCGGGCCAAGGTTCAGGGCGTGGCTGGCCGCGAGGTCGCCGAGCTTGTCGATTCCGGAGAGCACGTCGATGAACGTGTTTGGCCAGCCGCCGCCGTTTCCGGCCCGGCGGTATTCAAGGTTCCAAGCGGCCATGCCATGGGCGGCCAGATCACGGGCGATCGGCTCACCCAGCTCTGCGCCGTACTGCGAGCGCCAGTAGCCGCCATGGATCACCACCACCACGCCGCGGTGCTCACCGCCAGCCGGCAGCTCCGGCAGGAATAGCTCACCCCATTGGCTGGCGTCCTCGCCGTACTGGTATTTGTGCCGCTTCACTGCATCCCCCTTGGCGCCGCCGCCGGCGGTACCGTCCCGCTCGGCGCCGGGCGAACACGCGGTACCGAGAGTTCCAACGGCGGCCGCGGCCGCCGCGCCAACCAGCGTGCGGAAGACAAACGTCCGACGCCGTAGATCAGCCATGTGCCGAGCCTACAGCGTGCCTCGCGGGGGTCCGCTATGGGTCAAGGCATGCAGTCGCCGAAACACCAAATTAAAGGAGGTGGCCGCCGGCATCATTTCTGGACTTGCCGCCTAGCGGCCTTCCTGGCCGGCGCCGGATGTTTTGCCACCCAGCCGTGCGGTGACTTTGTCTGCCGCTGCCATGCAGGATTCGCCCAGGATCTGCAGGCGTTCCATGGAGACGCGGAACCGTGGGGCCGGGATGAGGACCGCTGCCACGACGTCGCCGCGATGATCGTAGACCGGGGCGGCAAGGCCGACTTCATCCATGGACGATTCGCCGTAATTGATGGCCCATCCCCTGCTGGAAGCGTCTTTAAGGCGGCGCAGATAATCCTCGAGGGAGGCTTCGTCCAGTCCAGGGTAAGTAATGGCTCCCCCGTGCAGAAGGGAACGCACCCGCTCCTCCGGTTGCGTTGCCAGGAACACCTGGACCGAGGAACTCAACGCGTCGTTGTACCGTGCCCCTAGCGGGGCGGTGTGCTTGATCTGGTGACGGCTGGCAATCTGCTCCACGCAGATTGACTCGTTGCCCTCCCACATCATCAGGGCGCTGGTTTCGCCTGTCAGCTCAGTGAGTTCGCGCAGGACGGGATAGGCGACCCGCCGCTCCTCCAGCTCGGCCAGTAACGGGCCGGCGACGGAGATCAGGCCCAGTCCGAGGCGGAACCGGCGCGTTTCCGCGTCCCGTTCCACCAGGTGTTCCTGTTCGAAGGTTGCCAGGATCCGTGACACCGTGCTCTTATGCAAGCCCACCCGGTTGGCGATCTCCGTCACGCCGAGCAACGGGTCATCGGCGGTGAATGATCGAAGGACGGCGATGGCGTTGACGATGACTGAGGCGCCCTTAGTGTCGCCCTTGCCTTTCGTGTCAATGCCGTTGGAGTCGGCGCCGTTGGTGTCACGGGAATCTGGTGTGGTCATGATGCTCACTATCATTGCGCATAGTCAGCGGAAAGCGGCGCCGCGTTACACGGCGCCGCTAACCACGGAGGGGTTAGGCCCCGATGATGTTGTATTCCGGTCCGAACGGGAACTTGGTGATGTTCTCGGCACCGTCTTCACCGACGACGAGGATGTCGTGTTCGCGGTAGCCGCCGGCGCCCGGCTGGCCATCCAGGACGGTAATCATGGGCTCCATGGAGACCACCATGCCCGGCTCCAGCACGGTGTCGATGTCTTCGCGGAGCTCCAGTCCGGCTTCGCGGCCGTAGTAGTGGCTGAGGACGCCGAAGGAGTGACCGTAGCCGAAGGTGCGGTTGGCCAGCAGTCCGTGGCCGACGTAGATTTCGTTGAGCTCCGCGGCGATGTCCTTGCAGACTGCGCCGGGCTTGATCAGCTCCAGGCCGCGTTTGTGGACCTCGACGTTGATGTTCCACAGTTCCAGCGAGCGGGCATCCGGTTCGCCGTAGAACAGGGTGCGCTCGAGTGCCGTGTAGTAGCCCGAGGTCATCGGGAAGCAGTTCAGGGACAGGATGTCGTGTTCCTGGATCTTGCGGGTGGTGGCCCAGTTGTGGGCGCCGTCGGTGTTGATGCCGGACTGGAACCAGACCCAGGTGTCACGGATTTCGGAGTCCGGGAACGTCCGGGCGATCTCGTGGACCATGGCCTCGGTGCCGATCAGGGCAACCTCGTACTCGGTGATGCCGGCCGTGATGGCGTTGCGGATGGCCTCGCCACCCAGGTCACCGATCCGGGCACCGTGCTTGATGACCTCGATCTCTTCGGCGGACTTGATCATGCGCTGACGCATGGCGGCCTGGGCCACGTCCACCAGGGCGGCGCCGGCGAAGGCGGCCTGGATCTTGTTGCGGTTATCCAGCGGCAGCGAGTCGTCCTCGACGCCGAGGCGGCGCGGGCTGATCCCGCGGGTCCGCAGGACTTCCTGGATCGCGAAGATGTAGTTGTCGCGGCGCCAGTCCGTGTAGATGATGTTGTCGCCGAAGCTGCGGCGCCACGGCATCCCGGCGTCGATGTTCGCGGTAACGGTGACGTTGTCATCCTTGGTGACCACCATGGCATAGGAACGGCCGAACGTGGTGAACAGGAAGTCGGAGTAGTACTTGATCGAGTGGTAACTGGTCAGGACGACGGCGTCGAGTTCCTTCTCCGCCATGATCCGGCGCAGGCCGGCGAGCCGGCGCTCGAACTCCGTGTCGGAGAACGTGAGGCTGACCTTCTCGCCGTTCTTCAGGACCTTGGTCCGCTCCAGTTCAGCGACGGATGTGGCGTTCTCGGATGTTGTGCTAGCCATTGTGGGTGATGCCTTTCTTTACTGCGGTTTGCGGGGGTGGAACGTCTTCGGCGCTTGCCGGGCTATTCGTGGCGCAGTGGTTCCTTGCTGGTTTCGCGGGAGAGTGCGACGGCGATCAGGGAGATGACTGCCGCTGCGACCAGATACCATGCCGGAGCCAGGACGTTGCCCGTGGTTGCGATGAGGAGTGTGGCCATGAACGGGGCGGTACCGCCGAACAGGGCGTTGGAGAGGTTGAAGCTGACCGCGAAACCGCTGTAACGGACACGGGTGGGGAACATTTCGGCGAGGAAGCTCGGAAGCGTTCCGTCATTGAGGGTGAGCATGGCGCCCAGCAGGATCTGGACGAGGACGATGACCAGGAAGTTTCCGGTGCCCAGCAGGGCGAAGGCCGGCACCGTCAGCACGATAAAGGTAACCGATGCGGCGATGAGCACCTTCTTGCGGCCGTAACGGTCCGAGAGCATGCCGGTCAGGAAGATGAATCCGATGTACGTCAGCAGCGCGATGGTTGTGGCCAGGAAGGATTCGGTGGCTCCGAGGCCCAGCTCAGAAGACAGGTACGTCGGCATGTAGCTGAGGATCACGTAGAAGCCGACGGCGTTGAGCAGCACGGCTCCGACGGCCAGAAGCAACCGCCGCCAGTGTTTCCGGAACAGACTGGACACGGGAGCCTTGGCCGCCTCGCCCTCTGCGGCCAGTTCGCGGAACACCGGAGTGTCTTCGAGCTTGGTGCGGATGTAGCGTCCGATCAGGCCCATCGGGGCTGCCAGCAGGAAGGGCAGGCGCCAGCCCCAGCTGTGCATCGCGTCGGTACTGAGCAAAGCGGTCAACAGGCCTGCAAGCAAGGAACCGAGGAGCAGGCCGGCGGCGGTGCTGGCGGGCACAACCGCGGCATACAGGCCGCGCTTGTTGGCAGGGGCGTACTCGACCAGGAAGGCCGAGGCTCCGGCGTACTCACCAGAGGCGGAGAAGCCCTGCGCCACCCGGATGATCAAAAGCAGGATCGGAGCCCAGATGCCGATCGTGTCATAGCCCGGAATGAGGGCTATACAGAACGTCGCTCCGGACATGATAAGAATCGAGAGGGAGAGGGCTGTCCGCCGGCCGACCCTGTCACCGATGTGGCCCCAGACGAATCCGCCCAATGGGCGTACCAGGAACGAAATCGCGAACAGGGCGAAAGTCAGCAGAAGCCCGGTCTGGGGATCCGATTCAGGGAAAAACACTGCCGCGATCGTAACGGCCAGATAGCCGTAAACCGCGTAGTCAAACCACTCAACAAAGTTGCCGATAAAGCTGGCCGCGACGACTTTGCGGCGCGTTTCCTTGCTGACCGCACCGTCAGCAGGTTCAAAATTCTGGCCGCTCAACGTGCTGCGACCGGCGCCGGGTCCGTCATGTGCACCATGCGGTTTGGGGCCAGCGCCTCCCGCAGTAGCGGGAGAGGGAGTTTCGTTACTCATGTGTCCACCAAGGTTGTTTGGGGTTGCAATCAGCGCAACGCTGTTGCAATAGACTATGCGTGATGCGCGCCACAGTCAATAGCTCATTTGTGACTAGATTCTCAGGCACCCCGGTAAGGCCGGCGCGTGTTGCCGACGACGACATGCAAGGGTGCGCATGGGACGGCATGGCAAGTAATTGCGTACGCTGACTTTAAGTTGCGTTGAACGAGACCTGCGCCGTCAGATATCCAAGGCGGAACCGGGTTTCGCCGGGCACGTAAAAGCCCGCCGGCCTGCGTATGCAGGCCGGCGGGCTCCGGGGTTTCACTCAGCCGCGCAGGCGCTCCATGCCGGGATCGAAGAGCGGCTCGGCCGTGACGGTCGCGGCGATACGCTTCCCGAAGTACTCGATCTGCACTGGGTCACCGACAGAAACCGACGCCGGCAGCCAGGCGTACGCGATCGGCGTGCGCACGGAGTAGCCGTACGCTGCGCTCGTGACGTACCCGGCAGGCTCGCCGTTGACATAGACCGGTTCTTTGCCGAGCACCACCGAGGTGCCGTCGTCGACGGTCAGGCAGCGCAACGCCCGGGTGGCGGGCTGCTCCTTGCGGGCCGCCAGCGCCTCCCAGCCCACGAAGCCTTCCTTATCCTTGGCGATCGAGAAGCCCAGCCCGGACTCGTAGGGGTGGTGCTGCGACGTCATGTCGGTACCCCAGAGCCGGTAGCCCTTCTCAAGCCGCATGCTGTTGAAGGCTCCGCGTCCGGCTGCGATGATGCCGTGCTCCCGCCCGGCCTCAGACAGCAGGTCCCAGAGCTTCAGCCCGTATTCCGCGGTGGTGTAGAGCTCCCAGCCGAGTTCACCGACGTAGGACAGACGCATGGCCGTGACGGGGATGCCGCCCACCGAGATTTCCTTGGTCCGGAAATACTTCAGGCCGTCGTTGCTGAGATCGTCGCCGCTGACTTTCCCGATCACCTCGCGCGCCAGCGGCCCCCACAGCCCGATGCAGCAGGTGCTGCCGGTGATATCGGAGACGTGCACCCACCGGGCAGGATCCGCGGCCGACTGCCTCCTGGCTTCGACGCGCAGGTAATCGAAGTCCACGTTGCTGTTCACACCCAGCTGGAACTTTTCCTCCGTGAGCCGGGCAACGGTCACGTCGCTGAGGATGCCGCCGTCGTCCGTCAGCAGCAGGCAGTACGTTACGGCGCCGGGCTTCTTGGCGATGTTTCCGGTGCTCAGGCGGTGCAGCAGCGCCTGAGCACCCGGCCCGTTGACCTCCAGCCGCTTCAGCGGCGTCATGTCATAAAGCCCGACGGCGGTGCGCGTCTTCCACGCTTCGGCCGCGGAGATGGGGGACGAGTACATGGCTGCCCACTCGTCCCGCTCCGGCGCCTGCCACTCGACCGGAAGCTCGGCCAGCAACCCGCGGTTTGCTTCGAACCAGTGCGGACGCTCCCAGCCCGCGGACTCGAGGAAAAACGCCCCGAGTTCCTTTTGCCGGACGTTGAAGGGGCTGAGCCGCAGGTCACGCGGGGATTCCCTGGGCTGCAGCGGGTGCATCACGTCGTAGATTTCCACGAAGTTCTGCTGGGAGGTTTCGCTGACGTACTGGTCGCCGGTCTGGACTTTCTCGAACCGCGTGAGCTCGCAGCCGTGCAGGTCGGTGCGGGACCGGCCCTCGGTCAGCAGTTCGGCCATGGCCTTGGCGACGCCGGCCGAATGGGTGACCCAGACTGCCTCGGCCACAAAGAATCCTTCGACGTCGGGCGACTCCCCCATCAGCGGGCCGCCGTCGGGAGTGAACGAGAAGATGCCGTTGAAGCCGTCTTCGATCCGCGTTGCGCGCAGGGCCGGAAGCAGGTCCTGGCAGTCCTCCCAGGCCGGGGCGAAGTCTTCCAGCGTGAAGTCCAGGCGGGAAGGCATGTGGTGCTCTGACATGTCTTCAGCGCCGACGCGTGGCAGCTGTTCCATGTCCACGGGCATCGGTTTGTGTGCGTAGCTGCCGATGCCGATCCGGTTACCGTGTTCGCGGAAATACAGGTCGCGGTCCTGGTAGCGCAGGATGGGCTTACTGGCCCCGTTGGGCATCTCGTTGACGCCGCGCAGCCCGTCCAGCGGGGTGGTCTTGACGTACTGGTGTGCCAACGGCAGCAGCGGGACCTTCATGCCCACCATCTTGCCGAGCTCTCGGCCCCAGAAGCCGGCGCAGGACACCACGAGGTCTGCCGGGATCACGCCGTCGGCCGTTTCAACGCCGGTGACCTTGCCGCGGGCCTGCTCGATGCCGGTCACCGCTGTGGAACCGAGGAATGTCACGCCTGCCTGACGTGCGCGGCTGATCAGCAGCTGGACCGCGCGGGCCGCGGAGGCCAGGCCGTCGGTGGGAACGTAAAGACCGCCGAGAACGGTGTTGCCGTTGCCCAGCGTGCCGGAGTTCAGCAGCGGGTAATGCTTCCGGCACTCATCCGGGTCGATGATCCGGCCTTCGATGCCCCAGGACGTGGCGTAGCCGAGCTTGCGTTCAAGGTCCTTCAGCCGAGCCTCGGTGGTGGCCAGCTCGAGCCCACCCACTTGGTTGAAGCAGGACACCCCGTCGGCACTGAGGGAGAGCAGCTTGTCCACCGTGTAGCTGGCGAATTCGGTCATGGTCTTGGACGGATTGGCCTGGAAGACCAGGCCGGGCGCGTGTGAGGTGGAGCCGCCGGCCAGTTCCAGCGGACCCTGTTCGACGACCGTGATGTTGTTCCAGCCGCGGCTGGCGAGTTCGTCCGCAAGGTTGGTGCCGACGATGCCGGCGCCGATGATGACAACGCGTGGGGATGCGCTCATAAGTGATTCTCCTGGTTCGCGTTAGCGGAATACGACTGTGCGGGTGTTGTTGAGCAGGACGCGGTGCTGGCAATGCCATTTGACCGCCCGGGACAGGGCCTGCGATTCGGCATCGCGGCCCACGGTCACCAGGGCCTCCGCATCCAGGCTGTGGTCCACCCGGAACACCTCCTGCTCGATGATGGGGCCCTCATCGAGGTCCGGGGTCACGTAGTGCGCCGTTGCCCCGACGAGTTTCACGCCGCGGTCATACGCCTGGTGGTAGGGCTTGGCGCCTTTGAAACCGGGCAGGAACGAGTGGTGGATGTTAATGGCCCGGCCGCGGAGGCTGGTGCACAGGTCGTTGGACAGCACCTGCATATAGCGGGCCAGGACCACCAGGTCCGCGTTGTACTCGGCCACGAGGTTCAGCAGCCGGGCCTCGGCTTCCGGCTTGCTGCCGGCCGTCACCGGCACATGGATGAAGGGCAAGCCAGCGGCTTCGGCCATGGCGCGCAGGTCCTCGTGGTTGGAAACCACGACGGCGATCTCCGCGCCCAGGCTGCCCGCCTGCCACCGGAAGATCAGGTCGTTGAGGCAGTGCCCGAACTTCGAGACCATCACCAACAGCCGTTGCGGCCGGCCGTCGTGGATGCTGAAGTCCATGCCGAACTCCCTGGCCGTGGGTGCAAAGGCCGCGGTCAGGTTCTCCACGTTGTTCTCCTCCAGGGGGCCTCCCTGTTCCTCCCGGGGGCTGAGCTCGGGGCCACGGCCGCCGGTGAACGCGGTGCGCAGGTAGAGGTTGCCGCTGACGTGGTCGTCAAACTGCTGGTGCTCCACGATGTCGAAGCCTCGGTCCGCCAGGAACGCCGTGACAGCGCGGACGATTCCGGGCTGCTCGGGGCAGGACAGGGTAAGGACGAACTGGGCGGGGCGGGTGGTGGCCGCTGCCGTCGCGGCTCCCGCTGCGGCAGTGGCGTTGCCCGGGGCGCGGCTCTCAATAAGGATGGTCACGGTTGTTGCTCCTAAAGCGTGCGTGTGGGATTGGCGGACTCGGCACTGGAGACATCGCCGGGGCAGCGGATCCCGTCCGGGCAGCGTTCGCCGCATTCATGTTTGGTCACGAGATCGAACTGGACTCCGCCGTGCTGGTCTACGCCGGCGCGGATGGCACGTTCTACCACTGAGTCCGCTAGCCGGCGCCGGAGTGACATCGGGTCGCGGCGCAGGTCCTTGACGAGGGCGAAGCACAGCAGCAGCATGACCAGGACGAACGGCAGCGCCGCCACTATGGTGATGCGTTGCAGGCCCGAGAGCGCTTCCGAAGGCTCGTCGCCGCCGGCCAGCAGCATTACCGCCGCCACGGCGCCGGTGAGGAGGCCCCAGAAGATCACCAGGCCCCGCTTCGGGTCAGAGGACCCGTTGGAGCTCAGTGACGCCATGATGATCGACGCCGAGTCGGCCCCGGTGATGAAGAAGATGGCAACCAGGACCATGGCCAGGATGATGACCGCAGTGGTCAGCCAGGCAGGCATGGACATGTTTTTCACCAGGTCGAACAGTGCGCCGTCGAAGTCGATGGACGGTGCCCCGTTAACCATGGACACCAGGCCGGCGGTGCCCGCCTTGTCCGCTTCCTGCTGGACGTGGAAGGCTGTTCCGCCAAAGATTCCGAACCAGATGACACTGACGATGCTGGGGACCAGCAGGACGCCGGTAACGAACTGGCGAATAGTCCGGCCCCGGCTGATCCTGGCGATGAACATGCCGACAAAAGGCGTCCAGGATACCCACCAGGCCCAGTAGAAGATGGTCCAGCCGGACATCCACTTGCGCAACGCCTCGTCACCGACGGCCTCCGTGCGGGACGACATTTCGGCCAGGTCCCTGGCGTAGTCTCCTACTGCGGCGGGGATGAGGTTGAGGATGAACAGGGTTGGGCCGGCGATGAAGACGATGAGCGCCAGGACCACGGCCAGGACCATGTTGATGTTGGACAGCCACTGGATGCCGCGGCTGATGCCGGACACTGCCGAGGCAACGAAACAGGCCGTCAGGATGGCGACGATGCCCACCAGGACGGGGGTGCCGATTTCGCCGATCCAGCCGTTCGATGTCAGGCCGCTGCCGATCTGCAGTGCACCCAGGCCGAGGGAAGCGGCCGTGCCGAAGAGCGTGGCAAAGATCGCAAGGATGTTAATGAACTTCCCCACCGGCCCTTCCACAGTCCTGATGCCGAACAGCGAAGTAAACGCTGCGGAGATCAGCTGCCTGCGGCCCAGGCGGTAGGTGCCGTAGGCCATGGCAATTCCCACCACGGCGTACATGGCCCAGGGGTGGAGGGTCCAGTGAAAGATGGAGGTGGCCATGGCCGTCTGGATGGCTGCGGGAGTGCTTCCGTCCACGGTTCCGGGCGGCGGGGAGATGTAGTGGTAGAGCGGCTCCGCTACGCCGTAGAACATCAAGCCGATGCCCATGCCGGCCGCGAACATCATGGAGACCCACGAGACCGTCTTGAACTCCGGTTTTTCGCCATCCTTGCCTAAGGGAATGTTGCCCCATTTACCAAGGGCCAGCCAGAGGACGAAGACAACAAACAACGAGGCCAGGACCATAAAGAGCCAGCCAGTGTACTCCATAACCCAGTTCAGGGCGGTGGTTGAAGTGGCGGCCAGGCTATCCCGCCCGAGGAAGCCCCAGGCCACGAACGCCAGGGCCACGGCGCCGGTGATACCGAAGGTGGCCTTATCGAGAGTGAGCTTACGGTTCCGGCGGTCTGTCACCGACTGTTCGGACCGGGCCTGGCGGAGTTCCTGCATGATCTGCTCGGTGTCCTCGGCCTCTGCGAGCTGCTCCTGGACGGTTAAGGGAAGGGAATCTGTGTCAACGCGTATTTCGTCAACTGTGCGGGTTTCGCTATTCAAAGCCATGAGCCAGTCCTTTGGTTCGGATACATGGGCTTGCTGTTAGACGTGGCCGTCTACTGTCAGGCCAGGGGGGAGGTTGGGAACCTCCATGGATTCGGCGATCATGATGTCGCCGTCGATCACTGTTACTTCATGGGAGCGCACCGGCAGCTTGGCCGGCGGCGCGTCTACGCTTCCCGTGCGCAGGTTGAACCTGGAGGCGTGCAGCGGGCATTCCACCCAGCAGTCCTCCACCCAGCCGTCCGCCAGCGAGGCGTCCTGGTGGGTGCATGTGTCGTCGATGGCAAAGAGCTCGCCGTCTTCTGTGTGGAAGACGGCGATGGGCGGCGACGTATTGAGCCGCAGCGCTTCCCCAGGAGCCAGTTCACTGAGCGGGCATGCCTTGTGCATGGTTGGACCTCTTGTTTTCTTCGGGGACCCGGTGTCTCCCGCGATGGCCGCAACGTTCCGTAGTGAACAACAGCAATCGCCATATGCAACACAGTGCGCCAGCTCACAGTGCTTGTCAAGAGTTTTTTCTTCTGTTGCGTTCTCCAGACTTCCTGGCTTTCCACCCTTGACAGTGACCGTGGCATAGATCACGCTGTTGCATATAGCGATTCTTGTTGCGCACAAAGCAATTGAAAGAGGCCGTATTGATGCAGACGCTTGCGATTATCGGAGCCTCCCTGGCGGGACTTTCCGCCGCCCGGGCGGCCCGCGCCCAAGGCTTTACCGGACGGCTGGTCATCATCGGCGATGAACCCCACCGTCCGTACGACCGCCCGCCGCTGTCCAAGGACTTCCTGCTGGGCGCGATCAGTGCCGAGGACCTTTTCCTGGAAACCGACGCCGATGAGCTGGCGGCCGAATGGGTGCTGGGGGCAGAGGCCGCTTCCCTGGACGCATCCTCCCGGACCGTCTTCCTTAAGGACGGCCGCACCATACAGGCGGACGGCATTGTCATAGCCACCGGAGCGAGGGCACGGCGGCTGCCCACCCTTGCCGGGCTGAGCAATGTCTTTACCCTCCGTACGCTCGCGGACGCACAGAGTCTTGCCCCCGAGCTGGTGCCCGGCAGCAGGATGGCCGTGATCGGGGCCGGCTTCATCGGCGCCGAGGTTGCCGCCGCTGCGGCGTCGCGGGGCATGGAAGTGACCATGATCGATACGAAGCCCGTACCGTTCGCCGCGCAGCTCGGAACGGAGATGGGCGGCGTGGTCGCCGGACTCCACGCAGCCAACGGGGTGGAGCTCATTTCTTCCGCCGTGATCGAGGACTTCTACAGCGGCGAAGGCAACGTCACCGGAATCCGGCTGGCCGGCGGACGCTACGTGGCCGCCGACGTCGTGGTGGTTGGCATTGGGGCCGAGCCCAACATCGGGTGGCTGCAAGGCTCCGGCCTGGAGCTGCGCGGCGGGGTACTGTGCGACGCCATGGGACGAACCGGCATGCCGGGAATAGTGGCCGTGGGTGACTGCGCCGCCTGGTTCGACCTGGCATCGGGCACGCACCGCCGGATGGAACACTGGACCGGCGCCCTTGAGCGGGCAGCCGTCGCCGTCGAGGCACTCCTGGACGCTGACGCCGCTCCGAGGCCGGCCAAGCCGCACTATTTCTGGTCCGACCAGTATGGCGTCAAGCTGCAGTTTGCCGGCCATTCCGCCGGTTACGACCGGGTGGAGATCGAAGTGGGCGACGTCCACGCGCACAGCTGTCTTGCCGTCTACTACCGCGACGATGTGGCAGTGGCGGTCCTTGGTATGAACCAACCCCGCCTGTTTACCAAGTGGCGCCGGAGCCTGGCGGCGCCGGCACCCGATGTGGCGGCACCCGTCCGCCTGGACGTTCCCGGACTCGTGGGGGCCGCCGCCGTGTCCTGAAAGCCCTGCTCCGAAGCTTTAAACCTGAAAACCCGGCCCTACGTTATGGCCTTTGTTGTTGATCTTTGTTCGTTAGGAGGACAAATTGTCTGTTGAGGTAAGTGCCCCGAGTCTGATCCCCACCCTTCCCGGCTACACATATGTGAATGAGGGCGTGTTCCGGGCCGAGCAGGAACGGATCTTCGAGCAGATGTGGTTCTGTGCCGTCCGCTCGGCCGACCTGGACAAGCCGGGCGCCTGGCGAACGGTCCAGATCGGGCGGGAGAGCGTGCTGATCAGCCGCACCCGCAAAGGCGGGATCCGCGCCTTCTACAACGTGTGCCGTCACCGGGGCGTCAAGCTGTGCATGGAGGAGCAGGGTGAAGCTGCGCGCTCGTTCCAGTGCCCGTACCACGCCTGGACCTACGACTTTGAGGGCAAACTCATCGCGGCGCCCAACCTCACCAAGATGCCGGATATCGACCGCGACGAATACGGCCTGGTGAAGGTCCACATCCGCGAATACCTGGGCTACGTGTGGGTGTGCCTGGCGGACGAGCCGCCGTCCTTCGAAGAGGACGTGATGGGTGCCATCGAGGAGCGGCTCGGCGACCTGAAGGCGATCGAGGGCTACGACGTGGCCAACCTCAGCCTGGGCCGCCGCATCCGCTACGACGTGAAGGCGAACTGGAAGCTGATCATTGAGAACTTCATGGAGTGCTACCACTGCGCCACCATCCATCCGGAACTGACGGAGGTCCTGCCGGAGTTCGCTGACGGGCTGGCCGCGCAATACTTCGTGGGACACGGCGCGGAGTTCGGTGAGGACGTCAAGGGCTTCACGATAGACGGCTCGGAGGGGCTCGACCTGATTCCGGGAATCGAGGAGGGCCAGGACCGCCGCTACTATGCCATCACCATCAAGCCCACGGTGTTTGTGAACCTGGTCCCGGACCACGTGATCATCCACCGCATGTTCCCCATGGCCGCGGACCACACCATCGTGGAATGCGATTGGCTGTACCTGCCCAGTGTTGTGGAGAGCGGCAAGGACGTCACTGCCTCAGTGGAGCTCTTCCACCGCGTAAACCAGCAGGACTTCGACGCCTGCGAGCGCTGCCAGCCGGCCATGGGCTCAAAGGTCTATGCCAAGGGCGGTGTGCTGGTGCCAAGCGAGCACCACATCAGCGCCTTCCACGACTGGGTACAGGAGAAGGTCGGGGACGTCGCCCCGCGCGGTTGAGGCGTTACCGGCCTCCGGTGTAGCCCATCTTTGCGCTGATCTGCAGGCCGGCCTGCTTCAGTGCTTCGAGGAGTCCCGGCGACGTTTCCGGATCGAAGCGGAAGGCCGGCCCGGAAATACTGACTGCACCGATGACCGCTCCCATATGGTTCAACACAGGCACGGCCATCGAGTGGAGCCCGATTTCAAACTCCTCCCGCACCACCCCGTAGCCATCACGGGCGACGTCGAGCAGTTGGGTTTCGAGCTCTTTCCTGTTGGTGATGGTGCGCGGGGTCCGGGCCGGCAGCCCGGTCTCCTTCAGGACGCGGTCCCGCTCGTCCGCCGGAAGCGCCGCCAGCAGGACCTTCCCGCTCGACGTCGCGTGCAGCGGTGTCAGGCTGCCCACCCAGTCATACGTGGCCAGCGTGGACGGGCCCATCGCCTGGTCCACGTTGACGGCGTAGTTGGAGCGCAGGACCGCGAGGTTCACTGTCTCCTTGAATTCCTCGGCCAGGCTTTCCAGCACGGGCCGGGCTTCGCGGACCAGGCTGAGCCGGCCGGGGATGGAGCTCGCCAGCCGGAGGATGCCGAAGCCCAGCTGGTACTTCCCCCGCTCGCTGTTCTGGTGAACCATTTCCCGGCTCACCAACGAACCCAGCAGCCGGGAGACGGTGGACTTGTGGATGCCCATCTCTTCGGCGATGTCGCTCACGCCAGCATGACCGTCCCGCGCCAGGATCTCCAGGACCGCGAGGGCCCGGTCCACGGACTGGACGCCACCGTGCTGGCCTGTGTCCGCATCGACGTCTGATTCGCGGTCATTGTTCGAAGCCATGATCCATACTCTCAAGTAATGTGCGGCTTGCCTGCCCGCCACGAAGGCCGCTCAGAGCGTCCTCTCGGTTAGTTCCACGCTTTCGATCCTATGCTGCCGGGGGGGGCCGGGCTGCTAGAGCACCTTGCGGATGGTTTCCTCAAAGCTGGTGACGTGGTGCAGGGCAAGCTCGGCCGCCCTGTCGGCGTCGCCCGCGGCCACCGCCTTGAGCAGGTCCACGTGCTCGGTGATGTGGCCACTGACCGATGGAACCTTGTCCAGGACCAGGCACCAGATGCGCGTAGCCAGGTTGTCGTAGCGGATCAGCGTATCTTCCAGGTGCGGGTTGGCGGCCGCCTTGTAGATCAGCCGGTGAACCGTCAGGTCGTACCTCATGAGGTCGCGGGACTCCGCCGGGTTGGGATCCAGTTCCGCAATGGCATCGGCCACCTGCAACAGTTCACGGCGCATGGACTCGCTTGCCCTGTTGGCCGCTCGGCGCGCGGCCAGCGGCTCCAGCAGTTCCCGGATCGCCGAGACATCGGCCAGTTCCGTGAAGTCCACATTCGTGGCAAAAGTACCGCGGCGCGGATAGGACACCACCAGATGGTCTACCTCCAGCCGCTTGATGGCCTCTCGCACCGGCGTGCGGCCGAAGCCCAACTCTGCCGCCAACTGCCCGTCATTGATCGGCTCGCCGGGGCGGATTTCGAGCATGATCAGCTTGTCGCGCAACTGCCGGTAGGCGGCCTCCGCCTGCGACGGCGCTTCAACCTCGGCGCTAGGCAGTAGAGGAAGTGCATTCAAGGTGCCGCTCCATTCTTCGCGTGTGCGGCTCCGAGCTTCCAATCGGAAGCTCGGAGCCATCTTGCCACCGGCTATTGACTATTGTGTGATTCCAATCATACCATTGAGCTAACACTGATATATCAGTTACTACAACAGTGGTATTTCAAAGGAGCATCCGTGGTTGAGCAGTTGAACGATCGACTTTCCCTCGTCGATCCCGAGGTCCAGCAGGCCATTAGCAATGAGCTGCTCCGCCAGCAGTCGACGCTGGAAATGATCGCCTCGGAGAATTTCGCCCCGTCCGCCGTCATGGAGGCGCAGGGCTCGGTCCTGACCAACAAGTACGCCGAGGGCTATCCCGGTAAGCGCTACTACGGTGGCTGCGAGCACGTGGACGTCATCGAACAGCTCGCCATCGACCGGGTCAAGGCCTTGTTCGGGGCGGAATTCGCCAACGTGCAGCCGCACTCCGGCGCCCAGGCCAACGCCGCCGCCATGTTCGCCCTGCTGAACCCGGGCGACACCATCATGGGCCTGAGCCTGGCCCACGGCGGCCACCTCACCCACGGCATGAAGATCAACTTCTCCGGCAAGCTCTACAACGTAGTCCCGTACCACGTGCGTGAAGACGACCTCCGGGTGGATATGGCCGAGGTCGAGGCACTCGCCCTCGAACACCGCCCGAAGCTGATCGTCGCCGGCTGGTCCGCCTACTCCCGCCAGCTCGACTTCGCCGAGTTCCGCCGGATCGCCGACCTCGTGGACGCCTACCTGATGGTGGATATGGCCCACTTCGCCGGCCTGGTGGCTGCAGGGCTGCACCCGAATCCGGTGCCCTACGCCGACGTCGTCACCACCACCACGCACAAGACCCTCGGCGGACCCCGGGGCGGAGTCATCCTCGCCAAGGAGCAGTACGCCAAGAAGATCAACAGCGCCGTGTTCCCCGGCCAGCAGGGTGGCCCGCTGGAGCATGTCATCGCCGCAAAGGCCGTGGCTTTCAAGCTCGCCGGCTCCCCCGAATTCAAGGAACGCCAGGAACGCGTCCTGCAAGGATCGAAGCTCCTGGCCGAACGGCTCCTCCGCGACGATGTTGCCGCGGCAGGAATCTCCGTGGTCAACGGCGGCACCGACGTGCACCTGGTCCTGGTGGACCTCCGCAATTCCGAACTGGACGGTCAGCAGGCCGAAGACGCCCTGCACCGGATCGGTATCACGGTCAACCGCAACGCCGTCCCCTTCGACCCCAGGCCGCCCATGGTGTCCTCCGGCCTCCGGATCGGCACCCCCGCCCTCGCCACCCGCGGCTTCGGTGCCGTGGAGTTCACGGAGGTTGCGGACATCATCGCGACGGCGTTGATCGCCGCTGCCGGCACCGGCACCACCGGGACAACGTCCCTGAGCGACAGCACCGTCGTCGAACTCCGTGCCCGTGTGACCGCGCTTGCCGAGCAGTTCCCCCTCTACGCCCACCTCAATGGCGGCACCGACGTTGCCGCTTTCGAATCTGACATGATTGGAGCAGCCCAGTGAACACCCAACAGCTCCCCGAGCACCCGGATTTCCTTTGGCGCAACCCTGAGCCCAAAAAGAGCTACGACGCCGTGATTGTGGGCGGCGGCGGGCACGGCCTGGCTACCGCGTACTTCCTCGCCAAGAACCACGGGATGACCAACATCGCCGTCCTGGAAAAAGGCTGGCTGGCCGGCGGCAACATGGCCCGGAACACCACCATCATCCGTTCCAACTACCTCTGGGACGAGAGCGCGGCCATCTACGAGCACGCGCTCAAGCTCTGGGAAATCCTGCCGGAGGAGCTCGAATACGACTTCCTGTTCAGCCAGCGCGGCGTGATGAACCTCGCCCACACCCTGGGTGACGTCCGTGAAAGCATGCGGCGGGTCGGGGCGAACAAGCTCAACGGCGTGGACGCGGAATGGCTGGACCCGAAGCAGGTCAAGGAACTCTGCCCCATCCTGAACATCAGCGACAACATCCGTTACCCCGTGATGGGCGCCACGTACCAGCCCCGTGCGGGCATCGCCAAGCACGACCACGTGGCCTGGGCCTTCGCCCGCAAATGCGACGAAATGGGCGTGGACATCATCCAGAACTGCGAAGTCACCGGCTTCATCAAGGACGGCAACCGCGTCACCGGCGTCAAGACCAGCCGCGGCACCATCAACACCGAAAAGGTGGGCCTGTGCGCTGCCGGGCACAGCTCAGTCCTGGCGGAAATGGCCGGCTTCGAGCTTCCCATCCAGTCCCACCCGCTCCAGGCCCTGGTCTCCGAACTGCACGAACCGGTCCACCCCACGGTGGTCATGTCCAACCACGTGCACGTCTACGTCTCCCAGGCCCACAAGGGCGAACTGGTGATGGGCGCCGGCGTCGACTCCTACAACGGCTACGGCCAGCGCGGATCCTTCCATGTGATCGAGCACCAGATGGCGGCCGCCGTCGAACTCTTCCCCATCTTCGCCCGGGCACACGTGCTCCGGACCTGGGGCGGCATCGTGGACACCACGCTGGATGCCTCCCCCATCGTGGGCAACACTCCGGTGGAGAACATGTTCGTGAACTGTGGTTGGGGCACTGGCGGTTTCAAGGGCACCCCGGCCGCGGGCCTGACGTTCGCCCATAACATCGCCACGGGCACGCCGCACGAACTGAACAGGCCGTTTGCGCTGGAACGCTTCGAAACCGGCGCCCTGATCGACGAACACGGCGCAGCCGCCGTCGCCCACTAGCAGCCCTCCCCCAGAAAGAAGAAGCACATGCTGCTCATCTCATGCCCCAACTGCGGCTCGCGCGACGAGACCGAATTCCATTACGGCGGCCAGGCACACGTGGCCTACCCGGAAAACCCGAACGAGCTGAACGACAAGGAATGGGCCCACTTCCTGTTCTACCGGGAAAACACCAAGGGCATTTTCGCCGAACGCTGGTTGCATAGCACCGGCTGCCGCCAGTGGTTCAACATGCTCCGCGATACCGTCACCTACGACATCAAGGCCGTGTACCCCATGGGAACGCCCCGCCCGGATGCCGCCGGGAAGTCAACCGCGGAAACCGGCACAGCGAGCCTCGCCGCTGACAGCACCACCACCGGTACCGCGGCGCCGAGTATTTCCGGCACCAGCATCGCCCCGGCCGCAACACCCGCCAGCACCACCGCCCCGAAGGGAGCAACCAAGTGACTTCCCAGAATGCCCGCCTCGCCGCCGGCGGACGCATCGACCGCACCATCTCCTGGCGTTTCACCGTGGACGGCGAGGAATTCGCAGGCCACCCCGGCGACACGCTCGCCTCGGCCCTGATTGCCAACGGCCGCATCGCCGCAGGTAACTCCCTGTACGAGGACCGCACCCGCGGCATCATGTCCGCCGGCGTGGAGGAATCCAACGCCATGGTCAAGGTCTCCCCGCGCTTCCCCGGTGACGTTGCCGAGTCCATGCTCCCCGCCACCACTGTCGCCTTGGTGGACGGCCTGAAGGCAGAACTGCTCAACGGCTTGGGCAAGCTGGACCCTGAGGAGGACCGTGCCGAGTATGACAAGAAGTACGTCCACACCGACGTCCTGGTGATCGGCGGCGGCCCCGCCGGCCTCGCCGCAGCCCGCGAGGCCGTCCGCACCGGCGCCCGCGTCATCCTCATGGACGACCAGCCCGAACT
The DNA here is from genome assembly GCF_029960665.1 of Pseudarthrobacter sp. AL07. Lineage (GTDB taxonomy): Bacteria > Actinomycetota > Actinomycetes > Actinomycetales > Micrococcaceae > Arthrobacter. Next base: position 5,525 of record NZ_JASBRB010000034.1, on the reverse strand, counting down.
GGGCGGAAGCCTTCTGTCCGGTTCCACCGCGCCCGGGCTGGCTGAGGCCATCGAGGGCAAACCGGTACTGGAATGGGTAGCCGACGTGGAGGCTGAACTGGTTTCCGGGGCTGAATCCACCGTCCTGAACAGGACTTCCGCCTTCGGCGCCTACGACGCCAACTACGTCATTGCCGTCCAGAACCGCACCGACCACCTGTCCAGCCCTGCAGCGCCCGGCGTTTCCCGGCAGCGGATCTGGCACGTCCGTGCCAAGCAGGTGGTGCTGGCTCCCGGCGCCCACGAACGGCCCCTGGTCTTCGAGAACAACGACCGCCCCGGGATCATGCTCGCCTCGGCCGTCCGCAGCTACCTCAACCGCTACGCTGTGGCCGCCGGGCAGCGCGTGGTCATCAGTACCACCAACGACAGCGCCTACGCTCTGGCAGCGGACCTCCGCGACGCCGGCGTCAAGGTCGCAGCCGTCGTCGACGCCCGCCCCCAGCTCACAAAGGTGGCTGAGGCCGCCGTCGAAGCCGGCACCCGTGTACTGATCGGCAGCGCGGTGGCCAACACCGCATCCGATGCCGCAGACGGCCGGGTGGAGAGCGTCACCGTCCGCAGCATCAACGACGACGGCGAACTCACCTCCGGCGTCGAAGAGATCGCCTGCGACCTGCTGGCAGTTTCCGGTGGCTGGAGCCCGCTGGTGCACCTTCACTCGCAACGGCAGGGCAAGCTGCGCTGGGACGATGAACTGGCCGCTTTCGTGCCGAGCACCGTGGTTCCCAACCAGCAGACCATCGGCTCCGGCCGCGGCAGCTTCGAGATCGGGGACTGCCTGGCCGAGGGCATCTCCGCCGGCGCCGCTGCTGCCATTGCGGCGGGCTTCGCGTCGGAAACCCAGCCGACCACTCTTGGCGAGCCGAAGGCCTCCGCCCCGACCCGCCAGCTGTGGCTGGTGCCCGGTCAGACCGGCGGCCCGGATGACTGGCACCACCACTTCGTGGACTTCCAGCGCGACCAGTCCGTGGCCGACGTCCTGCGATCCACCGGCGCCGGCATGCGGTCCGTAGAGCACATCAAGCGCTACACCTCGATCAGCACCGCCAACGACCAGGGCAAGACCTCAGGGGTCAACGCGATCGGCGTCATCGCAGCGGCGCTGCGGACCGCCGGCGAAGCCTCCCGTGGCATCGGCGACATCGGCACCACCACCTACCGTGCACCGTTCACCCCGGTGGCGTTCTCGGCCCTCGCCGGACGCCAGCGCGGCGAACTCTTCGATCCCGCCCGCCTCACGTCGGTCCACCCGTGGCACGTCGCGCAGGGTGCCCTGTTCGAGGACGTTGGGCAGTGGAAGCGGCCCTGGTACTACCCTCAGGCCGGGGAAGATATGGACGCTGCCGTGCTCCGGGAGTGCGCCGCCGTCCGCGAATCTGTCGGTTTCATGGACGCCACCACCCTGGGCAAGATCGAAATCCGGGGCAAGGACGCCGGTGAGTTCCTCAACCGGATGTACACGAACGCGTTCAAAAAGCTCGCCCCGGGTTCCGCCCGCTACGGCGTGATGTGCATGGCGGACGGCATGATTTTCGACGACGGCGTGACCCTGCGCCTGGATGCGGACCGGTTCTTCATGACCACCACTACCGGCGGCGCCGCGAAGGTGCTGGACTGGCTGGAGGAATGGTTGCAGACCGAATGGCCTGAGCTGGACGTGCACTGCACCTCGGTGACCGAGCAGTGGTCCACCATTGCCGTCGTCGGGCCCAAATCCCGGGCGGTTCTCGCCAAAGTGGCGCCGGAGCTGGCAGCAGACGGCGGACTCGAAGCAGATGCCTTCCCTTTCATGACATTCCGGGAAACCACACTGGCTTCCGGCGTCCAGGCACGGATCTGCCGGATCTCGTTCTCCGGCGAACTGGCCTACGAGATCAACGTGCCGTCCTGGTACGGGCTGAACACCTGGGAAGCGGTGGCCGCAGCCGGGGCTGAATTCAACATCACCCCCTACGGCACCGAAACAATGCACGTGCTCCGCGCAGAGAAGGGTTACCCGATCGTCGGCCAGGACACCGACGGTACGGTCACCCCGCAGGACGCCGGGATGGAATGGGTGGTCTCGAAGGCCAAGGACTTCATCGGCAAACGCTCCTACGCCAGGGCCGACGCCCAGCGCGCGGACCGCAAGCACCTGGTCAGCGTCCTGCCCGTGGACGGGACGCTGAGGCTGCCCGAAGGCACCCAGCTTGTGGAGAAGGGCATCGCCACGAACCCCGCCTACGGCCCGGTGCCCATGGAGGGGTTCGTGACCTCGAGCTACCACAGCGCCGCTCTGGGCAGGTCCTTCGCGCTGGCCCTGATCAAGAATGGCCGCAACCGCATCGGCGAGACCCTGGTGGCCGCCGCCGGCGACCAGTTCGTTGACGTTGTTGTGGCAGAAACCGTACTTTTTGACCCCGAAGGGACCCGCAAAGATGGCTAACACAGCAGCACTCGACGGCATCAATGGACTCCGCGACATCCGCCGCAGCCCGGCCTCACACCTGGCCGCGGCAATGGATGCCGGCTCCATCCAGGGAACGGTGGTCCTGAAAGAAGGCCTGTTCCAGACCATGGCCGGCGTCCGGGTGGATCCCCGCTCCGAAGAAGGCTCACGGATCGCCGCCGTCACCGGCGGCCTGCCGGCACGCTGCGGCGACGTGGGCGGAACGGACCGCGTCACCGTTCTTTGGCTGGGACCCTCAGAGTTCCTGGTGGTGGCACCGGAAGAAGCCCACGATTCCCTGGGCGGTGACCTCATCGGCTCTCTCGTGGCCGCGCTGGGCGACGCGCCGGGCCAGGTTGTGGACCTCTCCGCCAACCGCACCACGTTCGAACTCTCCGGTCCGCGTGCCCGGGCCGTCCTGGAAAAGGGCTGCGCCCTGGACCTGCACCCCCGCAGCTTCACCACGGGTGCAGCCCTGTCCACCGAGGTAGGCAATATCCCGGTGGTCCTGCAGAAGACCGGGGAGGAAAGTTACCGGATCTTCCCCCGGGCCTCGTTCGCGGAGTTCCTGGGCCGTTGGCTCCTGGACGCAATGAGGGAGTTCGCTTCCCCCGAGGTGCCCTGATGGCGCTTAGCGCCCTGGACCTGTTTTCCGTTGGCATCGGGCCGTCGTCCTCACACACGGTCGGCCCGATGCGGGCGGCAAAACTGTTCGCTGACGGGCTTAAGAGCGGTGGGCTCCTGAGCTCAACCACCCGGGTCCGGGCCGAACTGTTCGGCTCCCTTGGTGCCACCGGGCGGGGCCACGGCTCCGACAAGGCGGTGGTACTGGGCCTGCAGGGCCTGGACCCGGAGACGGTGGATACCTCCACCGCCGACGACCAGGTGGCCGCAGCCGCCCTCGACGCCGAACTTATGATCTGCGGGGATCACCGGGTGGACTTCAACTGGGATGAGGACGTAGTACTGCACCGCCGCAAGTCCCTCCCCGCCCACCCCAACGGTATGACCTTCCGGGCCCTGGACCACACCGGGACCGTCCTTAGCGAACGGAGCTTCTACTCCATCGGCGGCGGCTTTGTAGTGGACGGCGACGCCGATTCCGGCGACAGGGTGGTGGCCGATGACACCGCCCTGCCATACCCGTTCACCAGCGCCGACGAACTCCTGGCGATCTGCAAGCGCGAGGGCATGTCCATCTCCGACGTGATGCTCGCCAACGAACTCACCTGGCGCAGCGAAGCGGAACTCCGCGAAAAGCTGCTGGCACTCTGGGCGGTCATGCGCGAGTGCGTGGACAACGGCTGCGCCGCGGAAGGAATCCTTCCCGGCGGGCTCAACGTCAGGCGGCGCGCGCCGTCGTTATTCAAGACCCTGACCGCGGATACGGGCGTCACCGATCCCCTCCGGGCGATGGAATGGGTCAACCTGTTCGCCCTCGCCGTCAACGAGGAAAACGCCGCCGGCGGGCGGATCGTCACCGCTCCCACCAACGGCGCGGCCGGCATCGTGCCTGCCGTCCTGCACTACTACGTCAAGTTTGTTCCGGGGGCCGACGACGACGGTGTGGTCCGCTTCCTCCTCGCGGCGGCCGCCGTCGGGATTCTTTTCAAGATCAACGCCTCAATCTCCGGCGCCGAAGTGGGCTGCCAGGGCGAAGTGGGCTCTGCCTGTTCCATGGCTGCAGCGGGCCTGTGCGAGGTCCTCGGCGGCACCCCCGAACAAGTGGAAAACGCCGCCGAAGTGGGAATCGAGCACAACCTCGGGCTGACCTGCGACCCGGTGGGCGGCCTGGTGCAGATCCCCTGCATCGAACGGAACGCCATCGCCAGCGTCAAGGCGATCAACGCCGCGCGGCTGTCCCTTCACGGGGACGGCAGCCACAAAGTGTCCTTGGACAAGGCCATCAAAACCATGCGTGAGACAGGAGCGGACATGAAAACCAAATACAAGGAGACCTCCCGCGGAGGTCTCGCCGTCAACGTGATCGAGTGCTGAGCCATGACCGACATCCAGACTGAAACACGCCCGTTACCGGTCACCACCGTGGAACACGTCCTGACGCTGGACTGCCCCGAGACGCCCGGCATCGTCCACGCCGTCTCAGGTTTCCTGCTGGAGCATGGCTGCGACATCGTGGACAGCAAGCAGTTCGGCGAACGGTCGGAGGCGCACTTCTTTATGCGCGTGCACTTCGCGTCCGACGGCGATGCCTCCACCGCTGAGGCGTTGCGGGCCGCTTTTGGCCCGGTGGCGGAGCGGTTCGGGATGAGTTGGCGGCTGGAGCGGCACGGCGCCAAGCGCCGCGTGCTGATCATGGTGTCCAAGTTCGGCCACTGCCTCAACGACCTGCTGTTCCGCGCCAGAACCGGCGAGCTTCCCGTAGAGATCGCCGCTGTGGTCTCCAACCACACGGACCACCAGACGCTGGTGGAATGGCACGGCATTCCGTTCTTCCACGTGCCCGTCACCGCCGACACCAAGCCCGCCGCCGAGGCCCGGCTGCTGGAACTGGTGGACGAATTCGACGTGGAACTGGTGGTGCTGGCCCGCTACATGCAGGTGCTCAGCGACGAACTCACCCGCAAGCTCGACGGGCGCGCCATCAACATCCACCACTCGTTCCTGCCCAGCTTCAAGGGCGCCAAGCCATACCACCAGGCGTACGCGCGCGGTGTGAAGACCGTGGGAGCCACCGCCCACTACGTCAACGCCGAGCTCGATGAAGGGCCGATCATCTCCCAGCAGACCGTTGAGGTAGACCACACCTACGGCCCCGAGGACCTGGTCGCTGCCGGCCGGGACACCGAGTGCAAGGCGCTCAGCAACGCCGTGCGCTGGCACTGCGAAGGCCGGGTCATCCTTCAAGGCAATAGAACCGTCGTACTGCGCTGATAGATGTCCGGCCAGAAGCACGGCAGAAGCTGTGTCACGAGGGCGCATGGCACGTCCCATAAAAAACGAAAGAGACAGCCAATGAATCAGGCATTTCCCACGATAACGGGCAGCAACCGCGTCAAGCGGGGCATGGCTGAGATGCTCAAGGGCGGCGTCA
>NZ_JASBRB010000033.1 GCF_029960665.1 Pseudarthrobacter sp. AL07 | reverse complement strand
CCGCCGGCGGCATCGCCACCCCGGCCGACGCCGCGATGATGATGCAGCTCGGCGCGGACGGCGTGTTCGTCGGTTCCGGTATCTTCAAGTCCGGCAACCCGGCCCAGCGCGCCGCTGCCGTGGTCAAGGCCACCACATTCTTTGACGACCCCGACGTCATCGCCAAGGCCTCCCGCGGCCTCGGCGAAGCCATGGTCGGCATCAACGTCGACGACATCCCGCAACCGCACCGCCTCGCCCAGCGCGGCTGGTAGGACTCTTCGCCGCCGAGCGTCAAGGAGAACCATGACAGCAAACGCGGAAAAGATGGACAGAATAAGCGCCGGGAACAGCCCGAGGTTAAGGAGGAAACCTGTTCCGGTGAACCGGACAGCCACAACTGTCCCTAATGCATCGGCCGAAACGGAGAAGGAACCGTCCGCAAAAGGTTCCTTACCGTGGCCCCCGGTAAAGGCACCGGTCACCCCTGCCCAACCGCCGTCACGACCCAAAAGTCCAATCATTACCGCAGAAGACCGATCACAGTCTCGATGAGGAGTAAAACACCATGCAGCAACTCGCGCACCGGCTCGAACGTCTGGGCACCGAAACCGCCTTCAGCGTCGCCCAAGCCGCGGCCGGATGGAAGGCGAAGGGGAACCCTGTGTACCCCTTCCATCTCGGCGACATTAACATCCCAACGGCCCCGCATATCGTCGAAGCAATGAACCGGGCCATCGCCGACGGCTATACCGGTTATTGCCCCGGACCTGGCATCCCCCAGTTGCGCGAAGCCCTCGCCGAGGACATCGGAGCCCGCCGGGGTATCGAGTTCACCCCGGACAACGTCGTTGTGATGACCGGCGGCAAGCCCGTTATCACCAAGTTCCTGCAGGCGGTCATGAACCCCGGCCAGGAAGTGCTCTATCCCAACCCCGGCTTCCCAATCTACGAATCACAGATCGAGTACCTCGGCGGCACGGCCGTGCCATACCGTTACCTGCCCACGAGCCAGGGCTTCGCGATCGACCTCGACCAGGTGCGCGCATCGATCACCCCGAACACTGTCGCAATCATCTACAACGACCTGCAGAACCCCATCTCGGCCGAGTCGACGGCGGCCGAGCGGGAGGCAATCGCACAGCTCGCGCAGGAGCACGACCTCTGGGTACTCTCCGATGAGGCGTACTTCGAAACGCGCTATGAGGGTGTCTCGAACTCGATCGCGTCGCTTCCCGGCATGGCGGAGCGCACAGTAATCCTCTACACCTTCAGCAAGAAGTTCGCCATGACCGGATCCCGCCTCGGCTGCGCCGTCGCCCCGATCGAGATCGCCAAAATCCTCGGCACACTCAACACCAACGACGAGTCGTGCACCACGCACTACGTGCAATGGGCCGGCATCGAAGCACTCCGCGGCACCCAGGAACCCGTACAGCAGATGCTCGACATCCTGCGCGGGCGCCGGGATGCCGCATGCGAACTCGTGAACGACATCTCCGGCATGCACGTCGCCGTGCCGCAGTCGACCTTCTACCTGTTCCCCGACGTCACCGAGGTCATGGAGCGCATGGGGTACACGGCAGTCGGCGATTTCGCCTCAGCAGCCCTGTACGAAACCGGTGTCTCCTTCTGCACACGTGAACACTTCGGCCGCCGCCAGCCCGGCGAAGACCGGCAGTACATCCGCCTCGCCTACTCGGGGATCGACGTCGCCGATATCCACGACGGCCTCGGCCGCCTGCGCAAGTGGATCGAGACGGCATGAGCCGGGTCGTCGTCACGGGACGTGTACCCGAAACCGCGCTCGAGAAGCTGCGTGCAGAACACGAAGTCGATGCCTGGGCGGGTCCGGAAGCGATTGGCCGCGAGGAGCTCCTGCGCCGGGTAACCGGGGCCGATGCCGTGGTGAGCCTGCTCACCGAACGCATCGACGCCGAGCTGCTCGACGCCGCCGGCCCGCAGCTCAAGATCGTCGCGAACGTCGCCGTCGGCTATGACAACATCGACGTGCCCGCTTGCACCGAGCGGGGCGTCGTCGCCACCAACACACCCGGCGTGCTCACGGAGGCCACGGCCGACATCGCGCTCGGCCTCATCCTCTCAGCAACCCGCAGGCTCGGCGAAGGCGAACGGCTCATCCGCTCCGGCAAAGACTGGAAGTGGGGCATGTCCTTCCTGCTCGGCAGCAGCCTGCAAGGCAAGACCCTCGGCATCGTCGGCATGGGCGGCATCGGCCAGGCGACCGCACGCCGGGCCAAGGCCTTCGGAATGGAAATCGTCTACCAGTCACGAAGTGAGATCGACCCCGCGCTTGCCGACGAGCTGGGCGCCCAGCGGGTCGAGCTCGATGAGTTGCTGGCCATATCCGACATCGTCTCCTTGCACTGCCCCTACGGACCGGCCACCCACCACCTGATCGGCGCCGGGCAACTCGCAGCCATGAAGGACACGGCATACCTCATCAACACCGCGCGGGGACCGATCATCGACGAAGCAGCCCTCGCTTCTGCCCTTCGCGAGGGGCAGATCGCCGGCGCCGGGCTCGACGTTTTTGAAAACGAACCCAACGTGCACCCCGGATTAGTCGAGCTCGAGAACGTGGTGCTCGTGCCGCACCTTGGCTCCGCCACCGTCGAGACCCGAACCGCGATGGCGATGCTCGCCGCCGACAACACCCTGGCAGTGCTCAGCGGCGAACGACCGCCCACCCCGATCAATTAAAAGCACCTGGCGTCCACCGAGCGAGGCGACAACATGAACGAGTACGAGCCCCGTCGCGAAGGCATGGGGCTCGTACTCGTTCATGTTCTTCACGAGCGAAGGAATTGCCGGGCGAGTTTCAGGGACCAATTGCGTGATTCTCTCCCCTAACGAGCGACCAAATGAAACGCCGATAACCGGACTCATGTCAAGCTGACAGTATGATAGGACATGAGAAGGGCTTAGTTAAGGTTAGCATTCCCCGCCCTGGCGGGTCCATGCAGGCTGTGTGGGAGGAGCAACTTCGAGATGACAACCTAACGCCGACAGCAGCAGTCACCTGTCGCCGTCGGCGTTTTCCGCGTTCCCTCGTTGACGTCAGTCCGTCACAGCGGGCGGACACCCGAAGCGAGCAGGCGTTCTACCTCCGTCACCTCCGGATAGGCTGCCTGCGTTCCCTTGCGGGTGGTGGCCAGCGCGGCGGCAATCGAGGCGAAGGCGGCGGCGTCAGCCAGCGGCGCGCCTGCCGCCAGTCGGGCTGCCACCGCACCCGTGAAGGCGTCGCCCGCGCCGGTGGTATCCACGGCCTTGACCTTGATAGGCGCCACCCGGACCAGCTGTTGCCCGGAAGGCGCCAGCGAATCGAGCACCATAGAACCGTGGGCCCCCAGCGTGACCAGGACACGGTGGAGTCCCCGTTCGGCAAAGTGCCGCCTGACCGCTTCCCAGTCGCTGGCATCCGCGTCGTGACCGGGGATCGCGGCGGAGCCAAGGAACAGCGACGCCTCGTGGGCGTTCACCAGCAGGATGTCAGTCAGGTCCGCCAGCTGCTGCGGGATCTCCGCGTAAGGCGAGAGGTTCAGCAGAACTGTGGCGCCGGCGTCGCGCCCTGCCCGGGCAGCGGACTCCACCGTGTCAAGGCGGACCTCAAGGCAGAGACAGACCACCGCGGCGCCGTCGAACGTTTCCGCCGCGCCGGCCACGTCCGCTGGCGAGAGGGTGCCGTTGGCGCCGGCGGAGATGATGATGTTGTTCTCGCCGTTGGAATCCACGGCGATGACGGCGACGCCCGTGGCCTCAGTTGCCGAGGTCCGCACGCCGGACACGTCAACCCCGGCGCCGGCGGCCGATGACAGGAGCATGTCGCCATTGGCGTCCACCCCGACGGCACCCACAAGGCTGACGTTTCCGCCCAGGAGGCTGGCGGCGACGGCCTGGTTGGCGCTCTTGCCGCCCGGGTTCACGGCGAATCCGTTGCCGTGCACCGTTTCACCGGGGAACGGCAGCCGCTCGCAGTAGATCGTCAGGTCCGCGTTCAGGGAACCGACGACGACGATCCTGGTTTGGGAGCCGGCTGTTGCGGAACTCATTCGGCTACCTCAGCCTCGAGGGGCTTGGGGATGAGGAGCGACGCGGCAAACGCCGCGACGGTAATGACCAGGCCGGTGACCACAACAGTCATGTATGACGCCGCGGCATCGCCGATGGCCGAGGTGGCCACCAGCACGGCAGGAAGCACCAGGAAGCTCAGGCCGGCCCCCAGGTTAAAGGCGCCCGCGTTCATGCCGGGCAGGAAGCCGGGGTTTCCGGCGGGTGAGAGGACAACTCCGAGTCCGTTCAGCATGATGTTGACCGTACCGGCGTACATGATGCCCAGCAAGACGGTTCCGGCGATCATCATGGGCAGGCTGCTGAGGCCGAAGAACGCGATGATGGCCAGGGCGGCAATGCTGCCGAGCATGCCGATGCGCAGGACCTTGGTGTAGCCGAGAATGGGCGCGAGCCTGCCGCTGATGGGACCCACCAGCCAGCCGAGCAAGGCGTACGGGGTGAGGATGATGAGCGACATTTCGGTGGGGCCGATGCCGAACCCCGGGTCAGCGGCCTGCACATACGCTGGCACGATTCCGTTGATGACGGCGAAAATACCGGTCATGGTCAGCGTGGTGGTCAGCAGCGGCGCCCAGGTGGCGCGCTGGCGCAGGTGAACGGTTTCCACCATGGGCTGTTTGGCCCGCTTTTCCACGGTCCAGAAGCAGAAGAACGCGACGGCGGCAACCACCACGAGCCCGATGGACAGCAGGAGGGTGCCGGGGGCGAGGGCGCCCACCAGCTTGGAGCCCTCGTTGAGGGCGGTGAGCAACGCACCCACGGCGACGACGATGAAGAACACGCCCAGCCAATCCATGGAGGTGCCGGCGGCGGGCTTGCTTTCGCCGGCGAGGAAGGCGATCAGGGCGGTGGCGACGACGGCCAGGACCACCATGAGCCAGAAGATGCTGCGGAACCCGAAGTGCTCGGCGAAGTAGCCGCCCACAAACGAGTCCACGCCGGCCACGCCGCCGTTGACCGCGGTGATGAGGCCCATAAGCGTCCCGTATTTGCGCGGGTTGCTGACTGCGGAGCGCAGCATGATCAGGCACAACGGCACGGTGGGGCCACTGACGCCCTGGATGATGCGGCCCACAAAGAGCCAGGTGACGTCCGGGGCCATGGCCGCAATGACGGATCCGACGGCCATCAGGAGCATCATGCCGATCAGGATCTTCTTGCGGCCGATGATGTCGCTCAGGCGGGGCAGGAAGAGGGAGAACAGGGCGGCTGCGGTGAAGAACCAGGTCTGGGAGAGGCCGATCACGGCCTGATCGGTGTTCAGTTCCTTGCCCATGGTGACCAGTGCAGGGCTGAGCATGGAGGCGTTGAGCTGGAAGGCGACGCACGCGGCCAGCAGGGCGACCATCAGGGCGGTGACGTTGCCCCGGCTGGTCTTTGCCTCGGTGAAGGTGGCACTCATCTACTTGCCTCCCGTGGCTGCTGCACGGCCGGCAGCTTCAAGAACGGCCGGTTCGCCGATGCGCTCCAGGGCATCTGTGACGAGATCCCAGAAACGGGCGTGGTCCAGGTCAACGGCCACGGACGTGGTGCAGTCGTCCGGCGCGGGGGCCCGGAAGTCGGCCACGGTCATGCCAAGGGTCAGCGTGCCCTGGAGCTCGATGTCCACCGGAACCTTGCGGGTGGTGACGATGCTGGGATCGATCACGTAGGCCACGGCGCACGGATCGTGGACGGGCGGGAAGTCAAAGCCCTGGGCGTCCTTATAGGTCTGGGTGAAGAACTCCATCAGTTCCATCACGAACTTGGCGGGTCCGGTGCCCACGGCAGCGATCTTCTCGACGACGTCCGGGGTGGCGAGGGCCTGGTGAGTGAGGTCCAGGCCCACCATCACCACGGGCCACTTTTCGTTGAAGACGATGTGGGCGGCCTCGGGGTCGATGATGATGTTGAATTCGGCCACGGCGCTCCAGTTGCCCACGTGGTAGCCGCCGCCCATCAGGACAACTTCCTTGACGCGTTCCACAATGCGCGGTTCCTTGCGGGCTGCCAGCGCGATGTTGGTGAGGCCGCCGGTGGGGACCAGTGTGACCGTTCCGGGTTCGTGGGCCATGACAGTGTCAATGATGAGGTCGACGGCGTGGCGCGGGTCCAGTTCGATGGTGGACTCGGGCTGTGCGGGGCCGTCCATGCCCGTTTCGCCGTGGATGGACGGCGCGGTTTCGATGGTGCGGACCAGGGGCCGGCCGCAGCCGGCGGCAAACGGAACCCCGGTGATACCGGCGATGGTCCCGACGGCGAGCGCGTTCCGGGTGACCTTTTCGAGCGTCTGGTTGCCCACGACGGTGGTGACTGCCAGCAGTTCAATGTCAGGGTTGCCGTGCGCGAGCAGGATGGCCACGGCGTCGTCATGCCCGGGGTCACAGTCAAGAATGACCTTCTTGCGGGCGGGTTTTATCGGTTTGGGTTCCACGTTAAATCTCCACGTCATTGGGGCCTGCCGAGGCAGTGGCCGAAAGTATTCAGTGTGATCATGGCATCTCCCCAGGACGTGCGTCAAGCGCTTAACGTTGGCGCACGTCAAGCGCTTGATGTCCTGGTGGACTGCTTCCGACCCCGCCGCGTTCAGTCGGTCAGTGCGCGCACTACCCGTGCAGGCGACCCCACAACAATGGCGCTTTCCGGTACGTCCTTCGTGACCACGGACGCAGGGGCCGGGTGCAGGTCCGCGCGACGGCTCGGCATGAGGTCGTGGTTGAGCGTGGCAATCACCACGTTGTGCCCGATCAGGCAGTCGTCCCCGATGACCACCCCGCCCTGATCTTGAAACTTGCAGCCGGAATTGATGAAGATCCTGTCGCCGAGGGAGATGTTCTTCCCGAAGTCGGAGTAGAAGGGCGGGAAGACCGTCACAGATTCGTCAACCGGCCTGCCGGTCAGCTGGGACAACAGCTCCCGGACCCGCACCGGTTCCTGGTACCCGCCATTGAGTTCGCCGGTAATGCGCAGGGCATCCTGGCTGACCCGGAGCATGACCTCATGCAACAGCGAGTCCCCGGTGATGGTATGCCCGGCATTCAGTGCTGCAAGAAGATCGGCGACTTCCATGGTGTCCTTCAGTTCAAGGTCGTATCGCGTGTGCGCACACGTTAGTTGTTCGGTTTTGCTGCTTCCGAAACCGCCGTGGCCGCCCAGCTCGTGAGGAGTTTGATGCGCTCTTCGTGGGTCGACCCGGGTTCGGCGGTGTAGAAGCTGACGTCGTTGACGGCGCCCGGGGAGGTGGTCGTCAGGGACTGGTAGGTCAGCTCCAGCTCGCCCACCACGGGGTGTCGCAGCCGTTTGGTTCCCTCGTGTCGGAAACGGATGTCATGCGATGCCCACAGCGTGCGGAACTCGGGGCTCAAGGTGGATAGTTCCCCTACGAGTTCGCGCAGAGAGCGGTCGTTGGGCTCACGGCCGGCTTCGGCACGCAGCAGGGCGGCGGTGGCCGCGGCGCCGGCGTCCCAGTCGACGAAGAACTCCCGTGCGGCCGGGTCGAGGAAGTGAAACCGTGCGAAGTTTGCTTGGCCGTTGGCAGTGGTGGTTTCGCTGGCAAACATGGGCGCGTGGAGTGCACGCCCCAGCGCATTAGAGGCCACGATATCGAGGCGGCCATTGCGGACGAACGCGGCCGACATGGTGATGGAGTCAAGCAGCCAATGGACAGTGACCGCCAGCCCCACTTCCTTGCGGCGGGAATGCGTCCGGCGCATGGGCCGGGCGGCCCGTGCCAGCTCGAAAAGGTACAGGCATTCCTCATCGTTCAGGTGCAGTGCCCCGGCGACGGCCTTGAGGACGTCGTCAGACACGCCGCTGATGTTGCCCTTCTCCAGCCGCGCGTACCACTCGGTGCTCACTCCGGCGAGGACAGCAACCTCTTCGCGGCGCAGTCCGGGAACGCGGCGACGGGTGCCCGCGGGAAGCCCCACCTGCTCCGGGCGGATTTTGGCGCGGCGGCTGGCCAGGAAGTCCCGGATGTCGGCGCGGTTGTCGGGCAGGTTATCCATGAATCCACGATAGCCCCGGTTCGCCAGGCTAAAGGGGGAAGAGCTTGTACCCCCATAAACGCAGCCTTCTTCAGCCGATGGAAATAGGGTGATATTGATGCAAAGGCACCCCCTAAACAGGAGAAGAATGTTTACCGTTAATTCCTATGCCGCACCGTCCGCCACTGAGCCGCTCGTTCCCACGAAGATCGAACGCCGCAACGTCGGACCGCACGATGTCCTGATCGATATCAAGTTCGCCGGCATCTGCCACTCTGACATCCACACCGTCCGCGGGGACTGGGGTCCCCAGTCCTACCCGCTGGCCCCCGGCCACGAGATCGCCGGCATCGTCACCGAGATCGGCTCGGCCGTCACCAAGCACGCTATCGGCGACCGGGTCGGCGTCGGCTGCATGGTCAACTCCTGCCGCGAATGCGTCAACTGCCTCAAGGGCGAAGAGCAGTACTGCCTGAATGGCAACATCGGCACCTACGGCGCGGTGGACCGCGACGGCACCATCACGCAGGGCGGCTACTCCACGCACGTGGTCGTGACCGAAGACTTTGTTGTGCGGATCCCCGAAGGCATCGAGCTCGACGCCGCCGCTCCCCTGCTGTGCGCGGGCGTCACCACTTACTCCCCCTTGCGGCACTGGGGCGCGGGCCCTGGGAAGAAAGTCGCCGTCGTCGGCCTCGGCGGACTCGGCCATATGGCCGTTAAGCTCGCCCATGCCATGGGCGCGGAAGTCAGCGTACTTTCCCAGTCGCTCAAAAAACAGGAGGACGGGCTGAAGCTGGGCGCGGACCACTACTACGCCACCAGCGACGAGACCACCTTTGAGGATCTCGCCGGCAGCTTCGACCTGATCATCAACACCGTGAGCGCATCGATCGACATCAGTGCCTACCTGCAGCTGCTCACCCTCGACGGCGCCCTGGTCAACGTCGGCGCTCCCGCTGAACCGCTCCCGGTCAACGCGTTCGCGCTCATCATGGCCCGCCGCTCCTTCGCCGGCTCCATGATCGGCGGGATCCGCGAAACCCAGGAAATGCTCGACTTCTGCGCCGAGCACAACCTCGGCGCCGAAATCGAAGTCATCCCGGCCAGCAAGATCAACGATGCCTACGAACGCGTCCTTGCCTCCGACGTCCGCTACCGGTTCGTCATCGACACCTCCACTCTCGTCTAGAACACCGGCGGGCAGCACCGGCCCTCCACGCCTACTACGATCGAGGTATGGAATCCGCGGAGCAGGCGCAGCACCCCGGACGCACGCCGCGCATCACCGCCGCCATGGTGGCGGCCCGCGCCGGCGTCTCGGCGGCGACGGTTTCGTTGGTGGCCAACGGCAAGACTGCGGGCCGCGTTTCTGAGGACAATATCGCCAGGGTGCGGGAGGCCATTTCCGAGCTCGGCTACGTGGTGGACAGCCTGGGCAGTTCGCTGGCCAAAGGCGTCAGCTCCATGGTTTTACTCGTGGCCCCGGACATCTCCAACCCGTTTTTCGCCAAGGTGATCGCGGGTGTCCGGGAGTCGCTCGGGGCTGATTACCAGCTGCTGCTGTCCGTTACCGACGCCGGGGAGTTCCCGCAGGCGGACGACGTCCGGAAGCTGATGGCGCTCCGGCCGGCCGGGCTTCTGGTTGACGCTCCCAACGCCGAATTCCTGGAAGAACTGTCCGCCGCCGGCCCCGTAGTCCTGCTCGATGCTCCGGGACTTGAGGCCTACGCCCCGTCCGTTAATCTGGACGTTGCGCACGGCGCGCGCCAGCTGGCCGCGCATTTGGCGGATGTTGGACACCGCCGGGTGGCGTACGTGGACAGTGTGACGGGCACGGCCACATTTGAGGTCAGACGCCGGGCCTTCCTCGCTGAGGCAGGCGCACGCGGTATCTCGGTGCCGGGCGACGGCATCATCAGTACCACCATCGACGTCGGCGCGTCCGCCGCCGCGTTCGCCGCCGCCTGGCCGGGGTGGCAGCAGAGCGGAGTCACCGCCGTCGTCTGCTGCACTGACACCCACGCCTACGGCGTGCTCCAGGAAGCACGGGTGGCAGGGGTTCAGGTTCCGGGCCAGCTGGCCATCGCAGGCTTCGATGATTTGCCGTACTCCGCGACCAGCAATCCCAGCCTGACCAGCGTCCACCTGCCGGCAACCTCCCTGGGGCTGAAGGCAGGCGGGCAGCTGCGCCGGCTCATGGAAGGCCACCGGTTGGAGCAGCCGCAGCTGACGCTGGAAAGCTCCCTGGTGGTCCGCAACTCCACTTCGGCATAACACTGCGCCAGGCATGACAAGCCGCTGTCACACGCCCGCCGTAAGCTGGGTACATGCCGAGTAACTGGGACAGCCTGGACATCAGCCTGCGTGAATCCGTGCAGGAGAACGTGGAGATCTACGAGCGCGTCCGCCCTGCCCTGAAGCTGGTCACCAAGGACGTTCTCCACATCCTCCGCGACATGTTGAAGGACACCGAGGTCACCCCGCTGTTTGTCACGGGCCGCACCAAGTCGGTGGAATCGTTCCGGGAGAAGATTTCCCGGATTGAGGAACCGCTGGAACCCGGCGGCCCCCCGGTGCTGAAATTCCCGGACCCTTTCCGCACCCTCAACGACATGGTCGGCGTGCGCGTCATCACCAAACTGCCCACCGAGAATGCCCTGGTGGCCAACATCATCAAGCGCCAGCGGCAGATATTCGACTGCCGCGGCGACCGCGAGAAGGACATCGGTTCCATCGAGTCCGGCACCTACGGCTATTCCAGCCGCCACCTCATCCTGCGCACAATCCAGAACGGGGCCGTCAAGAATTACCAGCAGGCCGTCAACCCGGAGATTCCGGCCAACGGCAGCTACTTCTTCGAATGCCAGATCCGCACCGTCTTCGCCCACGCCTGGAGCGAGATCGAGCACGACATCCGGTTCAAGGCCGAGGACCCCCGCGCCTGGACCCCACATTTCGATCGGCAGTTCACCGCCACTGCCGCCATGCTGGAAACCGTGGAAAGCGCCTTCGCGGACCTCCACGAACGCTACGAGGAAGTCCGCAGCTACTGGGACCTGGACGGCGAAGGCGCCGCGCAGCTCACGCCCAACCGGATCCGGGACGTCTGGCGCACGCTGCTGCCGCACGTGGACCGCAAAGTCGATGATGACTGGGGCTGGGCGGCGGAGCTCATGGCCGCCCACGGCCTCAACCAGACCGTCCAGCTGGCCGGCCTTCTGAGCGCCCAGCGGATCACCGAGGTCCGCAAGGCGCTGGACCACCGCTACTCCCCCGGCCCGGACCGCCTGCTGGATGACCTCCTGCTCTGGCAGTACGGCACTAAACACATTGACCTCACCGCAGAGGCGCCCGACGCCGTCCCGCACCCGCGGCGCGACAGCCTCCTGCGGCGGCTCAAACAGATCGAGCGCTACCGCCAGACCAAGTCCGAGTAGGTCAATCGCGGAGCCGCAGGATTATTGGGCACCCGTGACATTCAACTACCCTTGACTCAAGGTGGAGGCTGCTGTAAGCGGACCTCCGATGCTCCCGGCTCCAGCCCAGCGGCAAGATCCGGCACCTGTTTTTGCCCCTCTCTGACAAGGATTCCGCCATTTCCACGGACGCATTCTTCGCCACGCTCACACGGATCCGCAATGTCGTCCTGCCTGCGGCCGCACGGTCCTGGCTGAACACGCCTCGTGGGCTCCTCACCGGCTTCATCCTGGTGCACCTGGGCTTCCTGATCTTCGCTGCGCTGCTGTCCCTGCGCGGAGAAGCCTTCAGCGACACCTTCATTTACCGCGACTGGGCACGGGCGGGATTCGACGAAGCGAACCTCAGCGGCGGCCCCAGCCCGTGGGTGTACCCCATCCTCGCGCTGATACCCATGGCGCTGGCAGGCCTTGCCGGTCCCGGACCGTTCTTCTTCCTCTGGGTGCTCATGACCACCATCCTCAACGGCTGGGGCCTGGCCAAGCTCACTGACCGCGGCCGCAACCAGAACGCCATCCCCGCGGGCTGGTGGTGGCTGATCTTCACGCTGCTGATGGGCTGGCTCGGCTTCGCACGCGTGGACGGCCTCACAGCACCGATCGTCATGGTGGCCCTGGCCTACGGCGTGGGCCGGCCGTTCATCGCCTCGATACTGCTCGCCACGGCCACCTGGGTGAAGGTCTGGCCGGCAGCAGTGATGCTGGCCCTCTTCGCCGTCGTCAAGAACCGCCTGCTGGTGGTGCTTGCCGGCGTGGCCACGTCAGCGGTGGTGGTGGCACTCGCCGCCGCGATTGGCAGCGTGCCCAAGCTACTGAACTTCCTCACCCAGCAGGGCGACAGGGGCATGCAGCTTGAGGCGACGTTCACTACCCCGTGGCTGTGGCTGTCCGTGTTGAACATCGGCGATTCCCGGATGTACATGAATACCGATATCAACTCCATGCAGGTGGACGGCCCCGGCACCGCGGTGATGTCCGTACTGATGCAGCCGCTCCTCATCCTTGCCGCGCTGCTCGTGGCCGGCCTGACCTTCTGGGCGCTGCACAACGGCAAGCTCAACGGCACCGGCAAGGCCGACGGCGGCGTGGACCGCACCGAGCTGCTGCTGGCCGGAGCACTCACCCTGGCCACCGCCTTTGTGGTGTTCAACAAGGTGGGCTCGCCCCAGTTCATGGTGTGGCTGGCCCCGGCCGTGGCGGTGGGCCTGGCGCACAGCTGGCGTGAGTGGCGGGTCCCCGCGGCCATGCTCATCGCCATCGCGGTGGCAACGTTCTTCATCTACCCGCTCTTCTACGATGCCCTCAGCCACAACAACCCAGTCATGGCCGGCGTGCTGACCATCCGCAACGTCCTCCTGGTTGTCCTGTTCCTGTGGTCGGTCCGGCGCCTGTACTCGTTGGGCAAGAAGACGTCCGCGTCCGTCCCCGCGCTCAAGGAGTCCTGAGATTTCCACGAAGTTCTTCGACCGGCTGGTCAGCGTCCGCAGCACCGTCCTGCCCGCGCGAGTGGTGGACTGGTTTACCCGTCCTTCCAGCGTCTGGTGGGGCTTTGCGGTCATCCACCTGTATTTCCTGGGCTGGATGGCGTCGTTCTTCCTCAACGGCGATACGTTCAGCGACACCGAGCAGTACCGTCAGTGGGCCACGGACGGCTACAACCCGGACAGTCTTGATGGCAAGATCAGCCCCTGGGTGTACCCGGTGCTGGCGCAGATCCCGATCTTCCTCGCGAATATTGCCGGACCCAGCCTGTACCTCCTGTGCTGGTTCCTGATCATCACAGCCCTCAACGCCGTCGGGCTTGCTTTCCTGACCCGCGGACCGCGGAAGGTGAAGGGCATCGCCCCGGCCTGGTGGTGGCTGTTTTTCACCGTCTTTATGGGTTACCTCAGCTTCGCCCGGGTGGAGGGCATCACGGCCCCCATCGTGCTGATTGCCCTGCTGTACGCGGCCGAACGCCCCGTGGTGGCGGGGATCCTGCTGAGCATCGCCACCTGGCTCAAGGTGTGGCCGGCAGCGGTACTGGTGCCGATCGTTATTGCCAGCCGTAAGCGGATCCAGGTGCTGGCCTCCGGGGTGGCGGTCACCGCCGTCGTGGGCCTGGGCACGTTCCTGTCCGGCGGACTGACGCACATCATGGACTTCCTGACCAACCAGGGCGAGCGTGGCATGCAGCTTGAGGCCACGTTTTCCACGCCGTGGGTGTGGCTCAGTGTCTTCAACATTGCCGGGTCCAAGATGGCGGACAACACAGCCATCAACTCCACCGAGGTCTACGGCCCCGGCGCCGACGTGGCCGCGTTCCTGATGCAGCCGCTGCTGATCCTCGCCGCCATGGTGGCGGCCGTCCTTCTGGTCCGGGCACTGAACCGCGGCGCCGAGCGGGAGGAGCTCTTCCTCGAGGGCGCGCTGATGATGACCACCGCGTTCATCGTGTTCAACAAGGTGGGTTCGCCACAGTTCATCATCTGGCTGGCGCCGGTGATCATCGCGGGCCTCACGCACGACTGGGAGCGGTGGAAGGTACCCGCTGCGCTGCTGATGGGAATCGCGATGACCACGTTTGTGATCTACCCGCTGTTCTACACTCCGCTCATCCACGCCCACCCGGTCATGGCTGCCATCCTGACAACACGCAATGTTCTCCTGGTGGTGCTGCTGTGGTGGTCGGTGAAGCGGACCGCGGAGCTTGGCCGAAAATCACAGGCGGCTCCGCAGGCGCGGGCCGCCTGAGGTGACTCTCCCCGTCGAGTTTCGGGGCAACACCGCCGTTTCCCGTGCCACAAAACAGGACCATACTTGCCCCCGGGCGGCCAGCGGAGACTACCCAAAAAGGTAGTTTGAACCATCCCGAATTGGCGTTTCGCCTGCCTGCAAAAGACTGGACGATGGATGTCAGGACTAGCTGTCCACACCACCTTTAGTTCACGGCAGAAAGAAACAACACCATGAAGCTCCAAGTTGCTATCGACCTCCTGACCACCGAAGCCGCCCTCGAACTTGCCGGCCAGGTCGCCGAATTCGTTGACATCATCGAGCTCGGTACGCCGCTGATCAAGGCCGAAGGCCTCTCGGTGGTCACCGCGATCAAGAACGCCCACCCGGACAAGGTCGTCTTCGCTGACCTGAAGACCATGGACGCCGGCGAACTCGAAGCCGACATCGCCTTCAAGGCCGGCGCTGACCTGGTCACCGTGCTTGGTGCCGCCGACGACTCCACCATCGCCGGCGCCGTAAAGGCTGCCAAGGCCCACAACAAGGGCATCGTCGTTGACCTCATCGGCATCGCAGACAAAGTCACCCGTGCCAAGGAAGTCCGCGCCCTGGGTGCGAAGTTCGTAGAGATGCACGCAGGTCTCGACGAGCAGGCAAAGCCCGGCTTCGACCTGACCGGGCTGCTCCGCGCCGGAGCAGAAGCCCGCGTTCCGTTCTCCGTCGCAGGCGGCGTGAAGCTGGCCACCATCGCAGACGTCCAGAAGGCCGGCGCCGATGTCGCCGTCGCCGGCGGCGCCATCTACGGCGCAGCCGACCCCGCACTGGCAGCCAAGCAACTCCGCGCCGCCATCAACTAACCACCGCCCCTCGGAAAGACCGGCGGGTCTCCTGGACCATCTCAGGAGCTGAAGCTCATCCAGACCCGACCCCCATTGGAAAGGCAGCCCGATGCTACAAACTAAAGATTCTTGCCTTGATACGTGGATGGGCCAGGAGGCACTCGCCGAGGCCATGATTCCGGTGATCGGCCGGCTGTACCGCGAAAACAACGTGGTCACCAGCATTCATGGCCGGACCCTGGTCAACAAGTCCACCATGGACATCCTCAAGGCGCACCGGTTCGCGCGCCGGATCAGTAAGGACGAATTGCGTCCGGAAGAGACCGCCCCGCTGCTGGAGACCTTGCTGCGGCTGGAGCCCGGCTCGGCAGCGATCGATATCGCCCTCCTGAGCCAAAAGTTCAAGGCAGAAGGCGACGGCGCCACCCTGGAAGAGTTCCTCCGTGCCGAGCTTGCCGATGTCGTGGGCAAGCGCGGTGGCGATGACCGGAC
The DNA here is from genome assembly GCF_029960665.1 of Pseudarthrobacter sp. AL07. Taxonomy (GTDB): domain Bacteria; phylum Actinomycetota; class Actinomycetes; order Actinomycetales; family Micrococcaceae; genus Arthrobacter. Next base: position 13,712 of record NZ_JASBRB010000033.1, on the reverse strand, counting down.
CAGCACCGACGTCGTGCTGTACGGCTTTGGCCGGATCGGCCGTCTGCTGGCGCGCCTGCTCATCGAAAAGGCCGGTGGCGGCCACGGCCTGCGCCTGCGCGCCGTCGTGGTGCGCCGCGGCTCCGATAACGACCTCACCAAGCGCGCCAGCCTCCTGCGCCGCGACTCGGTCCACGGCCCCTTCCGAGGCACCATCCGCGTGGACGAGGCTGCCAACACCATCACCGCCAACGGTGTCCAGATCCAGGTCATCTACTCGGATAATCCTGCCACGATCGACTACACCGCCTACGGCATCCACAACGCCCTGGTGGTGGACAACACCGGCCGCTGGCGTGATGCCGAAGGCCTGTCCCAGCACCTGCAGAGCAAGGGTGTTGCCCGGGTTCTCCTGACGGCGCCGGGCAAGGGCGCGCTGAAGAACATCGTTCACGGGATCAACCACGGTAGCATCGAGGATTCTGACCGGATCGTCTCGGCAGCGTCCTGCACCACCAACGCCATCACCCCGGTCCTGAAGGCCATCAACGACAAGTTCGGCGTGATCCACGGCCACGTGGAAACCGTCCACTCCTTCACCAACGACCAGAACCTGATCGACAACTTCCACAACGGCGACCGCCGCGGCCGCTCCGCCGCGCTGAACATGGTCATCACCGAAACCGGTGCCGCCACCGCAGTAGCGAAGGCCCTCCCCGAACTCCAGGGCAAGCTCACCGGCAGCTCCATCCGCGTCCCCACCCCCGACGTTTCGCTGGCCATCCTGAACCTGAGCCTGGAAAACGGCACCACCAAGGACGCGGTCAACGACTTCCTGCGGGAAATGTCACTGCGCTCGGACCTGCGCAGGCAGATTGACTACATCGATTCGCCCGAGGTCGTGTCCACGGACTTTGTTGGCTCCCGCCGCACCGGCATCGTTGACGGCCTCGCCACGATCTCCAACGACAAGAACCTGATTCTTTACGTCTGGTACGACAACGAGTTCGGTTACAGCTGCCAGGTAGTCCGCGTCATGGAAGAGATGGCCGGCATGAAGCGCCCCTCCTTCCCCGCTACGGATGTCGTTGAGGAAGCCATGTCGGTGCTCGCCGCACTGGCCTAAATTCAACCGCCGCTTATCTCGAGCCGCGGCCACCACCAGCCGGCCGGAGACGCTACCGGCGGGCAGCAACAGAAAGGTACATCAACATGAGCATCACCTTCCAGCCCAGCGAGCTCTTCGCAGGGGAACTCGACGAATCCCTGCTCGGCGCGCCGTTGGCCGAGGTACTCGGCGACGAGATACCAACGCGAATTGCCATTCCCTTTACCAGCGAGGACTCCCGCATCCTCTCCGGAGTCTGGGAAGCCGAGCCAGGCCTCTCCCGGTGGGAGTTCCTTGAGCGCGGTGAGGCGATTCATGTCCTTGAAGGCCGCATGGTGGTCACCGAGGATGGCGCTGAACCGATCACCCTGGAGGCCGGAACAGCCGCCATCTTCCCGATCGGTTGGCAGGGGACGTGGGAGATCCAGGAACGGATCCGGAAGTTCTTTGTGATCTTCACGTCCTAACCGCATTAGCTGTGCCGCGTCAGGCCCGGGGGTACCCCGGGCCTGACAGATTTTGGCACGTGCCGCACCATCAAAAGGCATTCAGGTGCCCTGCTGTAAACCTTCTCCCATGATTTGAGCCGAAACATGAAAATTGGAATCCTCACCAGCGGTGGCGACTGCCCCGGCTTAAACGCCGTTATCCGCGGCGCCGTCTTGAAGGGCATTGCCATCCACGGTCACGAATTCGTGGGGTTCCTGGACGGCTGGCGCGGTGTGGTTGAGGGCGACGTCATCGATATTCCCCGCACTTTGGTCCGGGGCATCGCGAAGCAGGGCGGCACCATCCTTGGCACTTCCCGCACCAACCCGTTTGAGAACGGCGGCGGGCCGGAGGTCATCAAGGCGCACATGAAGCGACTGGGCATCGACGCCATCATCGCGATCGGCGGTGAGGGAACCTTGGCTGCTGCGAAGCGCCTGACCGACGCCGGGTTGAAGATTGTGGGCGTCCCGAAGACCGTGGACAACGACCTTGACGCCACGGATTACACGTTCGGTTTCGACACGGCTGTGCAGATCGCCACCGAGGCCCTTGACCGGCTGCGGACTACCGGCGAATCGCATCACCGGTGCATGATCGTAGAGGTGATGGGCCGTCACGTGGGCTGGATCGCACTACACGCCGGCATGGCGGCAGGCGCCCATGCCATTCTCATTCCCGAGCAGAAGGTCGGCATCGAACAGATTGCCCAGTGGGTGAAGGAAGCCCACGCTCGGGGCCGCGCACCACTTGTAGTGGTTGCCGAGGGGTTTGTCCCGGACCATATGGAATCCCCGCATTCCGAGCGTGGCCTGGACAACTTTGGACGGCCCCGGCTCGGTGGGATCGCGGACCAGCTGGCCCCGGAACTGGAAGCCCGGACAGGCATCGAAACGCGTGCCACCATTCTGGGCCATATCCAGCGCGGCGGCGTGCCGTCAGCCTTCGATCGAGTCCTGGCCACGCGACTGGGCATGGCAGCAGTCGACTCTGTGGTGGAAGGCTTCTGGGGCACCATGGTGGCCCTGAAGGGCACGGAGATCGAGCAGGTGGGCTTCAAGGAAGCCCTGGGCCAGCTAAAGACTGTGCCGCAGAACCGCTACGACGAAGCCGCAGTCCTGTTCGGCTGAGCTGCCCAGGCTGGCCGCACGGCGGCCAGCGGGCCGAGGAAATCGGTTCGCTGACCGCGGAGGTCCTGCCACCGTCTGAACGGGGCCCCGCTCAGACGCTACCTTCTTGCTTCCTCGCTGCCTGGTCGAGAGCTTCCAACACCCGGGCGTTGTTTGCCGCGTCCGTGAGGTCGTAGCGGAGCGGGGTTCCGTTGAGGACGCTGCCGGCGAAGTGTTCGCCCATCCGGACGAAGTGGTTTCCGCCCTTGATCTTGTGAAAAATCGTGTCCTGCCCGAAGTGATGCTCCTCCAGGACCGAATCCTCCTCCAGCAGCCCGAAAGGATTGTCCAGGTAGAGCCGGCCCCCGGTGCCCGTGATTTCCAAGAAGTTACGGCGCTCGAGGTTCACTCCCGTATCAAAAAGCGCGGTGGCGCCGGCGGGAAAGCGGAGCATACCCGCAATGCTGGTGTCGATTCGACCGTCGTCGTTGGCGTCGCGGTAGTTGCCAAAGGCGGCGACATCAGCCGGTTCCTGCCCCGTGACCATCCGGCTCATGTTGACGCAGTAGCACCCAGCATCGAAAAGTGCGCCGCCGCCGAGCCCCGCATACCAGCGGATGTTGTCGTCCCCGCCCGCATCAAAGGAGTGCGCGACGTGGACAAAGGTCAACGTGCCCACCGCACTGGCTGAAAGCAACTCCTGCAACTTTTCGAAACGTGGGTGGAAACGGTACATAAAGCCTTCTAAGACTTTGAGCCCGGTCTCGTCGGCCTTGCGCGCAATCTCCCCGCACTCGACGGCGCTCATCGCCAAAGGCTTCTCACAAAGGACGTGCTTGCCTGCATCCAAGGCTTTAAGAATCCACTCGAGGTGCAACGCATTCGGCAGGGCAATATAAACAGCGTCGATGTCCGGAGAAGCGAGCAGCGCCTCATACGAACCAAACGCCTGGGGCACGCCGTGCGATTTTTACTAGCATCCGAATCGCCATGATTGGGATTAGCGCCTGGCTGCCCAAACCCTTCATACCCTATGTGACACCACACGCTTGCAAGGCAACGACCTATCGCCTGAATGTGCTGAGCTCAGAGAGCATGATTTGCCATGGCGGTATAAGTTCCTGCACAACAGACGCGAATTTAAGTGTCAAATCATCCCGCAAAACCCAAACTGGGAGGCACGGACGCTGCCTGAGCTCAGGCGATACGCCATAATTCATTCTGTTCCGGAAAGAGGCATTCCGTTTCTGACCTGGCAACTGGTCGACTTCCGGTCCTGAGCGGTAGTGACAGTCATCAGAACACCGCTTCGGTCATGATGTGGCCAGCTGGAGTTCGTAGCCATCCTGAATGTGGAACAGGCGGCGGCCATCGACAGGGTCGTGGACCCAAATGATGTCACCGTCCGCTGTCCGGGCGTCTACTAGTCCGGCATACTCTGGGCGCCCGCTACCGACCAGCTGCACCTTATCTCCAACTTGGACATCGACCCAGCCGGACCCACCAAATCGATTCATCCCTGAAGTCACAGTATTTTCCTTCTTGTTTGTTTAGCCGCATCATCAAATGGACTGACGCAAGCGGACGGCGGGAACCTCTCAATGCAACAGTTGCCGGTGAAATGGGTCGTGGCTGTACCTCCCTCAAGCCCCGTGAGAGCGAAAGTTAAGTCAGCCAGCGTACTCAGGCTGAAACGTGCCTGTTTTGAGTTCGATGAGGTTGGCTCACCGAGCTGTCTGCTCCCAGGTCTCGCCAAACGGAACCGTGTCGCTGAGTTCGAAGGTGTACCGGGCAGGATCATGCCGGGTGACCCTAATGCCGGCAGACCCGTGGGCCATTGCTGCTCGCCGGAGCATGGCTTCTGCCTCATTAAGCAACTCGTAAAGTTCCTCAGGCCTATTGACGAGGACTTCCAGGGACTCGGTTGTCTGACGACTCATGGCAGTACTTTCTTGTGATGGGGACCACTATGTTGTGACTATTTTGCACATGAACAGGTGTTCAAGTCAATTGTTTTTTTGGGTTCTCCAAAGGTCTCGCGATACGCGCCATGGGACGTCCTTGCCCCTGCAGCAGCAGGGTGTTGGCTAGCTGTTGCTGCAGGGGCAAGTGGCGGTTCCAGTGACCTGATTCATTACCGCCTGATGAGGAGGCCTCGAATCGTGTCGCTTAAGACATGGAGCCGTGGGCGGTGAAGAAGCCCAGGCCGTAGTCGGGGGTCTCGAAGGTGATTTCTGCTCCCTTGGGGAAGAAGAGTACGTCGCGCTCCTTGGCGTGGGTCACTTCTCCTGTCGCCCGGTCAGTGAGGATGAATTCACCTTTCACGACAACCTTCATTTCGTCGCAGGTGTACGTGTAGACCAGCGGCTCGGAGGCCTTGAGCTCGAAGAATCCGGAGCTCATGACCGAACCGTTGGGGTGGGTGAGGGAGTCGCCGATGGCGGCGTCGACGCCCGGGACGTTCATTGACGGCAGTCCGATGAAGCCGTTTTCCACTTTGTGGATGGATCCGGCCTTGGTGAATGTTCCGAGTGTTGTGGTTTCCATGATCTCTCCTGTGGATAGTGTTATGAAATTCTGACTTGTCTTTGTCAGGACTGGTTATCTTTGCCAGAATCGTCCATCTATGGACTGGTTCTCTGTTGATAGCTTTTATCCGTGATTAGAAGATCACGTAGAGCTTGCGCAGTGTCTCGTGAAGCTCCCAGTTGCCGCTCCAGCCGCGGGGGATGAAGATCGTGTCGCCGGGACCCACGAACTCGGGCTCGCCGCCGTCGGGCGTGATGGTCATGGAGCCTGAGAGGACGTGCACAAATTCGTTCGTTTCGAGTACCCAGCGGGAGGGTCCTGCAGTGCATTCCCAGATGCCGGATTCGGCACCTTTCCCGTCTTTCCACAGATAGATGCCGCGGGTGTCCATCGTCTGCGGTCCGGTCGCTTCAGGACAGGGTCCCCAATCGTCCAGATCCGTAGCGTTCTTCGCGTCGCTGATGAGGGCTGCGGAGATGGAGGTTGTCTGTTGTGTCATTCGATTTACCTTTCAAAAGTTATGGGACTTTTACTGGTGACGGAGGTTTTTGACTCATTGCGGTCCGGTTTGCGCTGAAGGGTTTCGGCGGCGTCCGGGGCGTCGCGGCATTTAGGGAAATGTCGGGATCAGACTTCGGAGTACCGGAAGGAGTGTGATTCCAGGCCTTCGGGGTTGGGGCCGTAAATGGTGATCATCCGCGCGTAAACGGGCGCCCAGTACCGGCCCAGGCCGCCCGGGTTGACGCGCGCCGAATCGCCCGGCCTCAGGATGACAGTCTTGCCCTGGCTCTCAATATGGAGTTCACCCTCCAGCACGAAAGCGGTTTCACTGTGCGGGTGAAAGTCCTCCCAGGCACAGGACTCCAGCGTCCATTCCGAGAGGATAAAGTCGTCCCAGCTGCCTTCCGGGTGGGAATTGATAAACCGGCAGCGTAGTCGCCCGTATTCCCCGCCCAAGGCCTCCAAGGGCTTTGCTGCCCAGAAGTCCACTGCATTTCCCGTCGCCACTGGCGGGGACTGAATGGTGCCTACATCATTCATGGCTTCAACCGTTTCAAGAGTCGGAAATCTACTAATAAGACGTGCCCGGTGAATGTCAGTTACATCGCGTGATAGTGAGGTAGATCACCGTGCTGCGATACACATTACATGAACAATTGTTCAAGTCAAGCGTTCATACTACGTCCGTCAAAAATGCCCCGGGTTGGGAAATAGATTCGAAATCTTCAGTGGAACCATTGACTTGAACATTCGTTCCTGTCACAGTATGGGGACGAGCAGCGTGACTGGCATCACACCAACCGAACTCAAAGCAGAGCCCGGCTGGCCTACGGGAATCAGGGGATGCATGGTTCGCGGCAATCTTCTCCGGGAGCCCTGACCGGGCTTCAGAGGTGATCGTCAGCGCAGTCCCCACGCAAGTGATGAACACTTCTTTGATAAATCTTTCGCAGCATCCTACAAAACGCAGGAAAGCATCACGCTATCTGCCCCAGCGGCATCTGCGGGGAACGTTTCCCCTCAGTACTTCGTCGGGCACCCCTGCACCCGGACGTCTATCCGACCGATCAGTAAGAGATCGCGAACACCACCATGATGTGCTGCGTTCCGCGCGGCCTGAACCACGAATTGGAGTTGGACATTTGAGCGTCATTAATATCGATAATAAACCTGACACCGCGCCCCCTGAACTCACTGAGGAACCCGCGCCTAAGGTCAACTGGCGGGTCTTTATCATCGCGTCAGCCATTATTATTGCTTTCTCTGTCTGGGCGATGCTGGTGCCTGCCGGCGCCCAGTCCACCATGAAGTCGGTGGTGTCCTGGATCGCGCAGAACCTCGGCTGGTTCTACGTGCTCACCGTCACTGTCGTCATCGGGTTTGTGCTGTGGGTGGCGCTGTCCAAGGTTGGCTCGGTCCGGATGGGCCCGGACCACTCCCGGCCGCAGTACAAGCTTTTCACCTGGGTGGCCTACCTGTTCGCCGCCGGTGTGGGCATCGACATGCTGTTCTACTCCGTGACCGAACCCATTACGCAGTACATGAAGCCGCCGGCGGGCGCAGGCGAGACGGCGGAGGCGGCCCACGAAGCCGTGGTGTGGACGATGTTCCACTACGGCGTGGCCGGCTGGGCCATGTATGCGCTCCTCGGCATGGCCATGGGCTACTTCGCCTACCGGTGGGGCGCTCCGCTGTCCATCCGCGCAGCCCTCTATCCACTGCTCGGCAAACGCGTCAAGGGCGGGCTCGGCGACACCATCGACATCATCACCCTGGTGGCCACGGTTTTCGGCGTCGCCACGGCCATGGGAATCGGCGTGGTGCTGCTCAACGTCGGAATCGCCATCATGTTCGGTCTGGAGCAGGGCCTGGCCCTGCAGATCGCGCTGGTGATTGTCGCCGTCATACTCACCATCGCCGCATGCACCTCCGGCGTTGACAAAGCGATCCGCTGGGTCGCGGAGCTGAACATCTGGAGCGCGGCGGCCCTGCTGGTGTACATCTTGGTGACCGGCCAGACCTCCTTCCTCCTCAACTCCCTGGTGGAGAACATCGGCCGCTTCGTCTTCACCTTCCCCGAACGCACCCTGCAGACGTTCGCGTACCAGGAAGGCGGTTCGGAGTGGATGGGCGGCTGGACCCTGTTCTTCTGGGCCTTCTGGCTGGCCTGGGGCCCGTTCGTGGGCCTGTTCCTCGCCCGCATCTCGCGTGGCCGGACCCTGCGCGAGTTCGTCATCGCCGCCATCACCTTCCCCGTGCTGTGCGACTTCGCGGTCGTGAGCATCTTCGGTAACAGTGCCCTGTACGAGGTCCTGAACGGGAACGAGGAGTTCGCAAAGCTGGCCGTTACCAGCCCGCAAGAGGGCTGGTACGCACTGCTGGGCATGTTCCCCGGGGCCCCTCTCCTGATCGGACTGGGCACGTTGTCCGGCATGCTGTTCTACCTCACCAGCGCCAACTCAGGCGCCATGATGATGTCCAACTTCTCTTCCCACATCACCAATGCGACCCAGGATGGCGCCAAGTGGCTCCGGATCTTCTGGGCCCTGGTTACCGCGATGCTGACCATCGCGATGCTGGTCGCCGGCGGCGTGACCACCATGGAATACGCCACGCTGATCTTCGGTCTCCCGGTGACGATCATCGCCTGGCTAGTCATGGCCTCCTTCACAAAGGCCTTGCGGATGGAGAAGGCCGATCGTGAGGGCCGGTCGCTGCGACGGCAGTCGATGGCGGTGCACGGCGGTAACGTGGCGGACCGCACCTGGGGCCAGCGGCTGGCACGGGTACGCGCCTACCCATCCAAGAACGACGTGTCGGCGTTTATTGAAGCCACAGCGCAACCCGCGCTGGCCGAAGCCCTCGAGGAGTTCACGAAACAGGGCCATGAGGCAACCCTGCACACCCTCCCGAACGAACACACGGACGTCCCCAGCCATGTGATCGTGGTCACTATCCCGGACCACCGCGACTTCCACTATCAGATCCAGGCCGTAGAGGCCTCAGTTCCGAAATTTGGCAGGCATAAGAGCCATGAAACCGATGTCTACTACCGCGTGGAAGTGTTCTCGCAGACCGGCTCGGAGGGCTATGACCTGATGGGCGCGACACAGCAGCAGGTCATGGAGGACATCCTGATCCGTTACGAAGCCCACCACAGCTTCCTGGCCTACTCAAACGAGTACGACCACCCCACCCTCATCACCCAGCCGGCACCGCCGACCACCGGTACCCTCGCATAGGCGGAGCCTGCGGATGAGCTGGCAGCCGGAAATGACGACAGCACGGGTTGAGGCAGTGACTGATTACGCAGTCGGCGATTCAATGCGGCTCAATGCAGCGCAGGACACGGATGGGGACGTTCGTGATGAAGCCATCCAGTTTCCCAATGGCCACACGCAACGGCAGGTCCCCTCGGTGACCCCGAATCACTAGGAACGTGGTGGGCAACTTTGTTGCCCACCACGTTCGCTCGCCAACCGCATCATGTCCACGTCGTTTGAGGCCCATTACACCCCGTGCGATGAACACGTCCGAAAGCACGTTCCAGACGGCTCTTCCCGTGCGGCTGCTGATTGTGAAAGCGGCCGCAGGCCAAAGCTGAACAGTCCTGTAAGTCCTGGCGTCGGAGCTTAGAAGCCGGTCTTGTTCAGCAGTGCATCAACCGTCATCGAGAACAGGGCTCGTGAATCAGCAGCCTTTGGGTCGGTCAGGTACTGAGTGGCCGCTCCGTCGTAGATCATCAAAAAGGCCCTTACCAGCGAAGGGAAGGATATGAGACACCGTCCCCGCTGCTTTGGGCGGCGAAGGAGAATATATTCCCAACTCCACTTCATAGACGGAATAGATTTTAGTGGCCAACGGGCTGACGTCGGCATTCCGTGTGGCCCACAAAATGAGTTCGATTTCAGCAAGTATGCTTGCGGGCTCTTCCTCCAGGGCACGCCAGCAACCCTCAGCTACGTGTTCCGCAGCCTTCCGAAGTCCCAAATTGGCCGGGGCGCCGCTGGAAAAGCGACTCAAATTCTTAAACCAAGCCTCGGCGGCCACATCCATGAGGTTTTCTTTATTGCTGAAACAATAATTAGCCATAGCTAAGGGGGCATTAGCCTCTTTGGCAATAGCCCGCATGGTCACCGACTGAACGCCCTCATGACGCATAAGTTCAATCGTCGCTGCAATCAGCTGTTCTTTTCGTTTTCGTGCGGGTAACCGCATAGCACACTCTGCAGTCTCCCTTTCGGCCAACCGGCGGGGGTTTCCTTAAACCTATCGGGTGACCCAAGAACGGGTCGCCATCTTCGCGGTGAACCGTTGACTTGAACGCAAGTTCATGTCACAGTTTTGACACCGGCGACCTGCGTCACGTCGATACAAAGTTCTTCACATTCAACAAGGTACTCCAGAAGTAGATTCCCTATTAAAGAAACGGTGAAAAGATATGGTTACAACCACTCCTCAGCTCCCGACAGTGACAACGGGCGAAGCGATCGATTTCTGGCCAGCGAAGTCCCTGGAAGCAATGCAGGACAAATGGCAGGGATTGCGCTGCAGGTTCATAAATTCTCATCCTGAAGGCCCATGGGACGACTTTATACTTTCCGAGTGGGAACTGGACGCATGCGCCTGGGAGGACTTCCACCCCCATTCAGAGACGAACTTTGTACTGGAGGGCGAACTTCATATCCAGAGCGAAGGCGAGACTGTCATCCTGAGGCCGGGAGATTCTGCACGCGTAAATCCCGGACGAGCAGGCCGTTACTGGGCACCCGTCTACGCGCGGATGGTCACCATTTACGGCCCCAACCCCGAAGGCCTGGAGTCACACTCCTTCAAATACGCCGAGCTCTGAGCCCTGGCATCTCCACCGCCACACCTCGATGGCATATCGGTGCGATGTGAGAAGCGACTGCGGCGAACGTCACGGACTGGACGATCGGCGTACTTGCCCTGAAGCGACCGGACAGCAGATGGCCACTCGCGGAAGCCATCTCTGGAGGACGGGAAAGGTGCCGAATCAGGCATTTTCGAATGCACCAAGGGCCCCTCAGGCTGGGTCCTTGAAACCAATGAAGTCGTACACGTCCCTTCAGGCTCAATGACGGTTCACGCCACTTCGGGGGCGCGGCATCACACTCTCAGAGCGGCAGACCTACCGGCTCGTCGGCCAGAACCCGGACCGCATCTCGTTCCAGGTCCTGGTAGCACTCTGCGACATTTTCAAGGTCGAGGCCAACACACACCGATACGGTCAATGCCCGCTCTGCGGTGCCGACAGGACGCTTCCAGGCCGGACCGATGCAGGCGAGGACACCTGTCGCGAGTGCGCCAGCATCACGACGGACCTCACCTGTGACAACTTCGGCCGTGAGGCCGAGCGCTTCCGTGGCGGTCGTTGCATCACCTCTGTACTCACCACCAATCTGACGGAGCTTCTGAGGCCGAATGACTTGCCCGGCCTGCGGCTAAACGCCTAATCGCTGACCGAGAGATCGAGCTCTCGCACCAAGCTCTCGATGATCTTCCCAAGACGCCGGCGGTGGAGCACCTCCGGGCCATCCTCACCCACCACCAGCGGGCCCACGGTGCAGCGAGCCACCTTGCAACCTGCGTATACTTTCCTAGCCCCGTAGACACTGTAATTTTCGCTGTGCACCTAGGATGATCGCCTCCGGCTTCACAGCGTCGCTGACGGCCCGTTTGTACTCGGGGCGTGCCTTGGCTCCGGAGTAGGTGGAGGGGGCGGTCGAGCTCCGCCGCGAAGAAAGCCTACGCTGATCTCCGGAGCGCGTACGCCCGCCGCAACTCAGCTAACCTCGCGCTCCAACTCGGCCAACCGGGTGGCGTTATCGGTGGTGGTGCCGGGACGCACGCCCTGATCGATCTACTCCGTCCGGACCCAGCCGCGGATCGTGTCGGCCGGGGGGGCCCGGCTGCGCACCGATACGAGTGCAGGCCCCTCTCCGGTCAGCAGGATTCTTCTGGGCGTCCATCACGAGCCGGACGTCAGTCCGGCGTGTACCTAATATTTGTTTGTTTACTGGATTTCGAGGCCGGCACTGGTCCAGTGCACGGACCGCAGATCAGGGACTACGGCGTCCGGCTGATGTTCGCCGATATCACGGCTGCCGACGCCAAGGACGTGTCCCACCTGAGCGGCACGTGCCGCGCGAATGCCGGCGGGGGCGTCTTCCACCACGACGCACTGATCTGCCGGCACGCCAATACGTTGTGCTGCGGCCAGGTAGCCTTCTGGATGCGGTTTGCCGTGTCTGACGTCGCCGGCCGTTACCAGTACCTCGGGAGCGGTGAGCCCGGCGGCCGACAGGCGGGCGTGGGCCAGGTCGCGTGACGCGGAGGTCACTGTAGCCCACCGGCCAGCGGGTATTGCTGCCAGGAGCTCGGCGGCGCCGGGGATCGCGGTGGCGGTAGCTGCGTCTTCAATTTCCAGTGCGTCGATCAGCTCCACGGCGGCTGGGCGCTTCGACGGGGAGACGAATTGTGCGACGGTATCGACCGAGCGTCGTCCGTAAACGGTAGGGAGGACTTCTTCTGGGTCCAGGTTCATCTCGTGCGCCCATCGGGTCCAGGAACGCACAACGGCGGTGTCCGAATCGACGAGCACCCCGTCGCAGTCAAACAGGACGGCAGTGCAGCGCAGGACAGTCACGGTGCGGGCCCCGCCCGTTGTGCTGCGCAGCTCCGGCGTGTGCTCTTCCACGGGCCGGTCAAGCCGTGCGAAGTGGTCATGAGACGCCATAGTGTGTCCTTTGCTAACTGGGGTTCCTACGTAGGTCGCGGGAGTTGAGTCTGTGGTGCGCTTGCTGCTCTGGGTCACGCCTCCTCTTGCTTCCTCGCTGCCTGGTCGAGAGCTTCCAACACCCGGGCGTTGTTTGCCGCGTCCGTGAGGTCGTAGCGGAGCGGGGTTCCGTTGAGGACGCTGCCGGCGAAGTGTTCGCCCATCCGGACGAAGTGGTTTCCGCCCTTGATCTTGTGAAAAATCGTGTCCTGCCCGAAGTGATGCTCCTCCAGGACCGAATCCTCCTCCAGCAGCCCGAAAGGATTGTCCAGGTAGAGCCGGCCCCCGGTGCCCGTGATTTCCAAGAAGTTACGGCGCTCGAGGTTCACTCCCGTATCAAAAAGCGCGGTGGCGCCGGCGGGAAAGCGGAGCATACCCGCAATGCTGGTGTCGATTCGACCGTCGTCGTTGGCGTCGCGGTAGTTGCCAAAGGCGGCGACATCAGCCGGTTCCTGCCCCGTGACCATCCGGCTCATGTTGACGCAGTAGCACCCAGCATCGAAAAGTGCGCCGCCGCCGAGCCCCGCATACCAGCGGATGTTGTCGTCCCCGCCCGCATCAAAGGAGTGCGCGACGTGGACAAAGGTCAACGTGCCCACCGCACTGGCTGAAAGCAACTCCTGCAACTTTTCGAAACGTGGGTGGAAACGGTACATAAAGCCTTCTAAGACTTTGAGCCCGGTCTCGTCGGCCTTGCGCGCAATCTCCCCGCACTCGACGGCGCTCATCGCCAAAGGCTTCTCACAAAGGACGTGCTTGCCTGCATCCAAGGCTTTAAGAATCCACTCGAGGTGCAACGCATTCGGCAGGGCAATATAAACAGCGTCGATGCCCGGAGAAGCGAGCAGCGCCTCATACGAACCAAACGCCTGGGGCACGCCGTGCTTATCGGCGTACTCCCTGGCCCTTTCCTCGGTACGGGACGCGATACCTACGACGTCACCGTTTTTTGTTTCTTGCAGCGCCGGAATGGTCTTGCGGACGACGCGTGCGGTGCCCAGGACACCCCATCGCAATTTCTCGCTCATTGAATACTCCTTTTTTAGGCTCTCTGCCCCGGAAGTGCGGATTCATGCCCGATCGCAGTTTAGTGGGTTCGGATCGTACTGAAGTGAGGGGATCTTGGCTCCCAGCCCTCTTCGGCTAGAAGGTCTTGCCGAGGGAGCCGAGCTGGCGGGCGGCTTCGACGAGGCGGGCA
>NZ_JASBRB010000032.1 GCF_029960665.1 Pseudarthrobacter sp. AL07 | reverse complement strand
GGATACTGCCCCTACTGCCAACCACGAGCCCCAACCTAACTAAGTACTACTAGGCGCCAGTAGCGGTCTGTCACGTAGGACGTCCGCATACCCCCTCACGGTGTCAGGGTTAAGCGGTACCACGGGTGACAGAGCAAATCAGCACGATCGCCTAGGGCGAGAACCAGGAAACCCACCATTATGTCTAATCTAGTTTTCGTCGCGGTAGGCCAAGTTGTATCCATGAGTAGTTCCCGACTCCGTGCCGGTGGACCGACCCCTCGCCGGTCGTTCACCCCCGCCAGAAGCTTGAATTGTTGGCCCAGTACGAGGAAGCCTGCACCCGCCAGGAGGGTGGGGGCCTTCCTTCGGTGTTGAGCGCCGCACAGTCTTGTGATGCATTGGTCATGGTGGGTGACAATGACGCTGCCGAGCACCGGGGTCCATTGGCGGCACCAACATGACGACAACACCTGGCGCCCCGACCGGCGGGCGTTGATCGCCACGGTCATGTCGCCAGGGTGGTTTGTCGGGCCGGCCGCCGATGGGGAGGCCGATCCGTTCAGTGACCGTTCAGATCCCACACGAAGTGGCCCCTTCCCAGCGGCAGGCACGATGGGCAAGAGTCATAGGCATGAGCGTTTGGCAGACGAACAGGATCGGGCACGATGATGGCCGTGGGCAGCCCCGAGCAGACCGAGGTGGCATCGCTGGCGGGCGATATCCAGTGTCCGGGCTGTGCCGCGCCACTGCGTCCCCGCGGGCACGCCCGCACCCGCACCGTCCGGGGCCGAGGCGATGAACGGCTGACGAAGCAGCCACGGTGCGCCCGCTGTGCCGGCTGCGGACGCGCCCAAGTACTATTGCCGGCCGCGTTGTCCACCCCCCCGAGGTCATCGGAACCGCACCGGCGGCCAAGGCCGCCTGCAGCGGGTAACGGACGATCGCCGCCCACATGGGCCCGACCCTCTCGACGGTGCTCCACTGGCTGCGCCGGTTGCCGGAACGCACGCCCACTGGCTGCACGGGCAGGCGGCGCAGCACGCTTTCCGCCTCTATCCGGACATTCTGGTCCGTCCCAGCCAGTGGCCGAGCCTGCTGGGCTGGAGCTTGAATATCTTGGCTGGCGCCGCGCTGGCCCACTACCGCCGGGTGGTCCCCGAGCTTCCGCCCTGGACCCTGACCGGGCTCTTCACCCGAGGTAATCTGCTGAGCCCGCCGCTGCGCACCTGAAAATGTGATGGGATTGTGCTTTGCCGTGCCCCGTAACAGGAGCCACGATGACGACAACACCCACGGCCGTTTCCACGTGCCCGGCAGCGTGCCGACAGCCGCGTCACGCTGACGACCAACCCGATCAATCCCATCGGCATCCAGGGCGATGCCGCCATCGTCAAACAACGCGCTCGATAACACTAGAAGCGCGGGTTCCCATCGATTTCGAGCTATTCCTACATTGACGCCGTCAGATAGCCCGTCTCGGAGTAGGAACTGCTAGCTCCCCCCCGCCACACAGAAAGGCCGCCCGATGACCAATTCAAGGTGAGTTGGTATCGCCGAGGACTCGATACCGAGGAAATAGGAAGAGGATCACTTCCGTATGCTGTCGTTGAGGGTGGCCCGACCAGAGGATCCGCTAGTGCGAGACCCAGTGTCAGTATGTTTACGCCTTTGGCTCAGGCTTGAAAGTGGGGGCGGGCCGTTGATACCGGCTCTTCGCATGGCGTTCAACGATGCTCAGAAGCCAAGGCGAGCTCCTTCTGCGATGCGGTCACGCAACTTCGCTGCCACGCTTGCCAGCTCTCCTCGATTGGACCATGCAAGACCGGTGACCCGGTCTAGGCTGGCAATTTTGGTCGATAAGATGGCTAGTCCTTCTCTTTCAGCCTGTTCAACAGTCGTGATGGAATATCCAACTTGTGCCCGCACCAGTCCGGCTACCGTTTCGTCAACAGAACTTTCCATTGCAATTATCGGTTCGATTTTTGCTCGATGGCAGAAGTCCTCCGCGATTGCCCGTAATGCGAAACCTTGGACGAAAGTGACCAACGGGAACTCATTGAGATCTTCCGATGAAACTGGATGAGTTCTTGTCAGTGCGTGGTCCGGCGAAACCACCACTCCAGTGGCTGTGGATCCCAGCTCTTTGGTGCGGACGCCGGAGGGCGCCTCACCCGCTGGCCACGATATGACAGAGAGGTCTAGTTCCCCTTTGTGGATCGACCGAATTAGTTGGTCGATCGTGGTTTCGACGAAGTGCAGTTCTACTTCGGGGTAGTCCCTTCGAAAGCCAGAGATACTGTACCAAATGCGCTGTGTGACCACACCAGCTGGTAGCCCAATTCGCACAACGCCTCTGGGTAGTTCACCCGCTTCGCGTACGGCATCCTGCATGCCGGAGAGGTCGATCAGGAGCCGTGAGGCATGATCGACAAAAACTCGTCCAGCAGGCGTCGGGCTCACACTGCGGGTGGTCCTCTCGAACAGCTTCACACCCAGGATTCGTTCGACGTTTTTGACCTGCTCAGTCATGGTTGCGCGCGATATCCACAGTGCTTCGGCCGCTCGGGAGAAGCTTCCGGCTTCGGCGACTCCCACGACCGCCGCAAGGTCGCGAAGCCCAATTTTTGGATCCATTTCCTAAATCCTTTCCCATTCAGTCTTGATGTTTACGCCATCGAACTGAACGGCCCGAGGTTGTTCAAATTTGGCTTCTACCTCCACGATCGATAGTTCGAGCCATACGAATAGTGGATTCGGTTATTCGATATTGCTACCAAATGTAACCTAGCTCATACTTTCAATATGAGCCCTCATCGACACTTCTGCTTCGAATTGTGTCGCTTTCAACCGGTGGCTGAAAGCATCACCGCGAGCCAATCCATGAGTCCCTGCCAGCATCACATGATTCACCGCTCCACTCGATGTATGGGCTGTGCCAGGCGAGTTCGGCTCAAAGGCACCCCATTTCACACGCAGAAGGTCTGCGATGGCCGTCTCCGATCCTCGTGAACCTCGGAAAGTATGTGGGCCGGAACCTCGTGGATGCATTTGAACATCTCCAGATACCTGCCGCCGCCGTTTCAAATACCAAATAGCGGCTTCACCAAGGGCCATAGATCGTCTGTTCCGGCCCGATCGGGTTCCGGTGAAAGCCGTTGGGCCGGCAGGAATTCCGTGAGCGCCGGATTCGTGGCGGCGAACCATCTCAATCGACCAGCAATAGCTTAGGAGTCATCCGTGCAGGAGCCATCGTCCAACGAACTTATACTCTCGTTTCAATGTCCTGATCAAATTGGAATTGTGCACGCCGTAACGGGCTTCCTCGTTGCGAAGGGATGCAACATCATCAATAGTCAACAATTTGATGATGCGAGCCAGGACCGGTTCTTCATGAGGGTCCAGGCCCGTTTTCCCGAGCACGAATCGATCGATGCGCTGCGCGCTTCGTTTCAACCCACCGCAGACCTGTACGGGATGAAGTGGTCCATGTCGCAGGCGTCCGCACGGCCCAAAGTGCTGATCATGGTTTCCAAGTTCGACCATTGCCTCAATGACTTGCTTTATCGCTGGCGTTCCGGGCAACTGAAAATCGACATCCCGTTAATAGTCTCCAATCACGGCGACCTGGCAGAAGTTGCGAAATCTCAGGGGATTCCATTTCGCCATATTCCCGTGACGAACGATACCAAGGCCGGGGCGGAGGAAGAGCTGCTGTCGCTGGTGGCCGAGCATGAAATCGATCTAGTGGTCCTGGCCCGCTACATGCAAGTCCTCAGTGATGGCCTCTGCAACATCATGGAAGGCCGGATCATCAACATCCACCATTCGTTCCTGCCCAGCTTCAGGGGCGGGAAGCCCTACCACCAGGCCTTTGACCGGGGAGTCAAACTCGTCGGGGCCACCTCACACTACGTCACGGCGGATCTGGACGAAGGGCAGATCATCGAACAAGAGATCCTGCGTGTCGAGCACAGCCACACGGCCACCGACCTGACGATCGCCGGCCGAGATGCAGAACGCGTGGCATTGGCCCGGGCCGTCCAATGGCATGCAGAACACCGAATCCTGCTCAACGGCAATCGCACCGTTGTATTCAAATAGCGCATGAATCACCACAAACATCATCTTGATCAATGAAACGGAGAACACAATGGAACGCTTGGTAGACCGCACCATTGGCGCCACCCTCTTTACGAAGGATGCCAACGACCCCCTGCCTCCCCGGGCACGCACCGTCGTGGTCGGTGGAGGAATCATCGGGGCCAGCACCGCTTATCACTTGGCGGAAGCAGGGGATAACGACGTGATCTTGCTGGAGAGCAATGTTCTGGGCAGCGGGACGACATGGCATGCCGCGGGGCTGGTGAGCGCAGGGCGCTCCTCGGCCACCTTGACCAAGCTGGCGAAGTACGGGATCGAGATGTACAGCACGCTGGAAGACCGTTCCGGCATCGATGTTTCCTTCCAGCAATCCGGTTCTCTCATGCTGGCGCGTACCCCGGGGCGTATGGACGAAATTCAATACCTCTGCGACATCGCTCGGCAGCAGGGAGTGAAGGCGGAGGTCCTGGATGCCGCGGGAGTGGGGCAACTATGGCCGATCGCCCGGACCGAGGGCATTCTCGGAGGACTGTACCTGCCCGAGGATGGGCACGTGAATCCCGGATATGCTGCCGTTGCGTTCGCCAAACTGGCGGATGGGCTGGGCGTCGGGATCCGTGAAAACGTCTCGGTTAGTCGCATCCTGCAAAGTGACGACAAGGTAACCGGGGTGCTCACGGACAGGGGGACCATCGACTGCGACCGGGTTATCCTGGCCTGCGGATTGTGGACTCGCGACCTCGCAGCGACCGTGGGCGTCCACGTGCCGCTCTATGCGGCGGAGCACGTCCACGTGCGGGCGGGAAAAGTCGAAGGCGCGGTTCCGGGGCTGCCGGTACTGCGAGACCTGGACCACAGCTACTACATTCGACACGAGCTCGGCGGCCTGTTGGTCGGTGCCTTCGAACCCGATGGCCTGCCCCGGCCTGTCAAGGAGATCTCAGCGGGCGGTTTCGCGGAATTCCCGGCGGACTGGGACCACTTCGCCCCGATCAGGAGCCATGCCGAAGCCGCGGTTCCGGCTCTCGTCGAAGCCGGCTACGACCGCTTTCTCAACGCGCCGGAGAGCTTTACCCCGGATTCCAACTTCATCCTGGGCGAGGCAGCCGAAGTCGGCAATCTCTTTGTCGCGGCGGGTTTCAACTCCCAAGGCATCATCTTCGGTCCAGGGGCCGGAAAAGAGCTTGCAAGGTGGGTTATCGAGGGTACTGCCGGTTTCGATGCCTCGTCGGTTGACGTGCAGCGCTTTTCGCGCCACCAAAGCAACCGGACCTACCTGCACGAACGGACCAGGGAAGGGCTGGGGCGGCTCTACGCAATGCACTGGCCGCAGCTGCAGCCCGTCACGGCGCGCAACGTTCGCAGGTCTCCGCTGCACTCCCGCCTGGCGGAGATGGGAGCCGGTTTCGGGGAGCTCAATGGGTGGGAACGCGCCAACTGGTACGGGACGCCGGGCACCGAGCCTTCCTATGAATACAGCTTCGGCCGCCAAAACTGGTTCGAGCAGGTTGGCGAAGAACACAAGGCCACACGCGAGGGCGTTGTCCTCTTTGATCTCAGTGGATTCGCCAAGTTCGAAGTGGCGGGCCCGGCAGCCCTGGAAGTCTGCCAGCAGGCCTGCACGGCTAACGTGGACCTGCCCGTCAACAAGTCCACATATGGCCTGTTCCTGAACGAGAACGGCGGTATTGAACTTGATGGAACCGTCACGCGCTTGGCCGCCGACCGTTTCATGGTGATCACTCCGGCCGCCAGCCAGGACAAGACGCTGTGGCACCTGACCCGCTTGGCCAAGGGGAAAGCCGCGGCGGTGTTCGATGCCACCGCTGGGCTGGCAACCATCGGTGTCATGGGCCCTCGGAGCCGAGAGCTGCTCAGCCGGATCTCGCCGGAAGATTGGTCCGATGATGCCCAAAAGTACACCGAGGGCCGCACCGTTGAAGTGGCCGATGGCTTCGCGTACTGCCTGCGGGTAAGTTTCGTTGGCGAGCTGGGCTATGAGCTGTACCCCAGCGCCGACACCGCCATCAACGTCTTTGACGCACTGTGGGAAGCGGGGCAAGACCTGGGGATCAGAATGGCGGGCTACTACGCCCTCGATTCCTTGAGGAGCGAGAAGGGCTTCCGCCACCTGGGACACGACATCGGTCCGGCCGACAACCCGTATTCGGCAAGCCTAGGCTTCACCCTTGCTCTGGAGAAGCCCGGGGGCTTCGTGGGCCGGGAGGCGGTGCTCGGCATGCAGGCCGCCGGCCAGGAAATTCGTGCCGTCTATGTAGCCTTGGAGGACCCCGAGCCGGTCCTGGTGCATGACGAAACGGTTTTCCGTGACGGGGTTGCCGTGGGCCGGATGACCAGCGGAAGCTACGGGTACACCCTGGGCCGTGCCGTCGGCCTGGCCTCGGTCAAGGCCGATATCGACTTCTCCGGGGAGTTCACCGTGGAGTGCAAGGGCAAGCTGTATCCTGCGACGGTTTCCCGGCGCCCCTTCTATGATCCCAATGGTGAGCGGCTCCGCGGCTGATCGCTTGGGCTGCTGAAAAGCGGCCACGCCAGCGGCCGTTCCAGCCGCCCCGAAGTGGATCTGAGCCACAGCGTCTGATCCCCTCATGACAAAGGAGAGCCCCTCAACCGAGGGGGCTCTCCTCACATCGTGTTCAGCCGAGTCGACAGACCCGAAGGATCCGGCGCATGAGTATTTCACGAATGCGTCCGAGGAGTTGTCAGCCAAGCCGCTTCCGATCTGGATCGTCGAGGCCCCGGGGCGGTGCCAGCCCGTGATGGATCGTTTCCAGGTGTCGGTGACGGTATAAACAGCGATGACAGCGACACCGCAAACGCATAAGCCGGGTGCGGCGATGACTGCGAAAATGATGGCTGCGGCGGCCGGTTAACTGGTGGGACGCTTATGGCAGAGGAGCCTGGCCAGTTCCTGCAAATCGCCCTCGAGTCCGGCCCCGCCTACCGACTGGCCGCGCTCCGCGAGCTCATCATCAGCTCCGGATCGCTTGCCATGTCAAGCCGCCCCCGAATTCCCGCATGAACAGGTGCTACTGCGGAAATTCCGGACCGGCCGCAACCCTCGGTCACTCTAAAGAATGGTCAGCAAGTCATGTTGTAGGCGGCACTAGCCACCATGAGTGGTGAACGCGAAAACCCAGTGGAAGGACGAACAACGATGAACTCCCAGCAGTGGCCCCACAGGGCAGTACGCGGTCCGCCGTAGTCAGAGGGACACCCCCCACACAACCAAATAGGTCTATTCCGGGACCCCACACACCCGGCAAATCAGATCAGAAGCGAGCGTGTGCACAATGTACACACGGAAAAAGCACCAAGAGCCTCTGACCTGCGGAAACACTGTGCCCGAGGTGGGACTCGAACCGCATTCCAGCCCTTGCAAACACTGGGCTCCCGCGGAAACATGCGGAATCCGGCCCGATCCGACCGATGTACAACCCAGTCCGAAGCCAAATGTGTGGACACTGTCCACACCCCAAATTCTCAGCATCAAAGGCCTCACACCAACTGCCGCACCCCGCAACGCGGGGGTGTGGCGCTTCATTGTCCTGAGAAAATTGATTCTGCCGGAGAGTTGCATGCGTGTTGTTAATCGGTCATGCCCACACTCGTTGCTGGAGTCCCGGGCGGCCCGCGAGGCACTCTTGGTCGCTGGCGTCTTCATAGTGATTCCACCTCCCTTCAGCCCTTTCATGGTCCGAACAGCCGACAGCCGCATGACCGGGGTGGGCATTTCACTGGTGGGAGGGTTTCGAGGCCCTGCCAGATACTAGCGGTCCCTACTGGGCTCCTCGAAGGGTCTCAGGAGATTCGAGCTCTTGGCCTCTTCTCAGGGGACAGTCTATTTCTTTGGTTGCCATCGGCTTGCGTTGTGGTGCTAATCCGCCGAATCTAGGCGTTTTTCGCGTGAGGGACAAATAGTGACATGCCGACGTTTGTCATCATTTCCGTGGGGTAAACGTGTGGCGACAATGACCCCGATCGTGACATCGCAAGAGTTCCGGTCGGTACCCTCGCGTCTTCGATCACCTTCGTCAGGACGATCCAGGGTGGTCTGGGTAACTAATGGTTAGTACTGCGATTCAACCGCAAGGTTTCGACACATAGCTATGAGAATCGCCGGTTCGCGGCGTTCCGCCGTTCCTTTGTCATTTTCCCAAGTCGCCTGCATGGAATGTTCGAAGTCGTGTGCACTGGCGTCTCGCCGGGCACTTTAACCGAAAATTTGAGTGCGGGAATGTTCAGTCGCCGATGAGGGGACGCCCCTCCCGATCGGATTGACGCCGCTGGGTGCCATGCTCGACCGGGGCGGTATCGGGTTGCTATGCGGGGCTGGCGCTGCGCGAACGTGAGAAGCGAAGAGAGCCGGGACAACCCACTGTCCCGGCTCTCTTCTCTTCTGGTAAGGCCTCGATTGGTTACCTCACATAGCCCCTGACATATCTCTCGAGGCGGTAGAAGGGGGCGTTCAGCTGATCACTCGGCGGGTTCGAGGAGTGCTTCTGGTTCAGGGGTGGTCAGGGGGGTCTTTTTCTTGCCGCCCATGGCGAAGTAGTAGGCGAATCCTGCGGTGAGGAGTCCGACGGGCCAGGCAAAGGCTGCTACGGCGCCGAGGGCTGGCACGAGTGCCATGGTGGCTGCGATCGTGGCTGTCGGGACGAAGACGCTGATGGCTTTGGGGTTGACGCCCTTCCGGAAGAAGTACTCTCCGTTTTCGTCTGACCGGTATAGGTCTTTGATGTTGACGATGCCGCGGTTGATCAGGAAGTAGTCGGCGGCCATGATGCCGAACAGGGGTCCGAGGAAGGCGCCCAGGCCGCCGAGGAAGTAGTTGACGACGACCGGGTTGGAGTACAGGTTCCAGGGCATGACGAGAAGTGCCAGGACTGCGCTGATGATCCCGCCGCGGCGGAAGTTGATGTGCTTGGGCCAGACGTTGGCCAGGTCGTAGGCGGGTGAGACAAAGTTCAGGACGACGTTCACTCCGATCGTGGCCACAATGAACATCACTGCGCCGACTACCAGGATAAAAGTGTCGGGTACTTTAGCGAGGATCAGGGCGGGGTCGGTAATGGCTTCGCCGAAGGCGACGACGGTTCCGATGGTCATGGTGATGCTGATGGCGGCGAAGGCTGCGAAGTTGACCGGGATTCCCCAGAAGTTTCCACGGACAACCGACTTCGGTGACTTCGCGAAGCGGGTGAAGTCGCAGTAGTTCAGAAGCATGGTGGCGTAGGTAGCGACGAGGAGGAAGGCGCCGGTCAGTACGCCACGGAAGGCGTCGCCACCGGCCAGCGGGTTGATTGAGAGGTCCATGGGGATGTTCCACCCGGCCAGGCTGAAGAGCCAGATGGCCATGGCCAGCATGACGGCCCAGACAATGGGGCCTGCCCAGTCCTGGAAACGGCGGACGGCTTCCATGCCGCGGGTGATGACCAGCAGTTGAAGGATCCAGAGCAGGATGAAGCAGGCCCATCCCAGGAGTGACAGGCCCAGGAAGCTTTGGTTCTGCCACTGCTGCAGGTCAGGGTCGATTCTTAGGAGCAGGACGACGACGGCCATTGAGGCCAGGTAGGTCTGGATGCCGTACCAGCAGATGGCGATGACGGCTCTGATGAGGGCAGGGATGTTGGCGCCCCAGATTCCGAAGCTGATGCGCGCCATGACGGGGAAAGGGATGCCTGTTTGTTGGCCCATTTTTCCGGCCCAGTTCATCCCGAAGAAGAGGATTGCGGTGCCGATCAGGATTGCTGCCAGGACCTGCCAGCCGGTGAGGCCGATAACGAACAGGCCCGCGACGAATGTATATGTGCCGATGTTGTGAATCGCGGACATCCAGACGGCGAAAAAGCTGTAGGAGGTCCATTTACGCTCCGTTGCGGGGGCAAGGTCCTCGTTGTAAAGCCGGCCCGATGGATCGAGCGCTGCCAGGGATTTGTGGCTTGTGTCCATGATGACTCCTATGTCATACATCTTTGGGTGGGGTGGACGGGGGTGATGCGGTGTTGTTAGGAGATGCGGCCCGCGGCCTGGAGGGCCGGCGGGGCTGCGGGGGTGTCCCGGAATCCGTGACGGCTGATGAACTGGCCGACCGGGCCGGGGTCGTGGAATCCGTGTTCGTCCAGGACGATCCGTCCGGCGGTGACCACGAGCTGGGGCCAGCCCCGCAGGGCCTTCCCCTCGAACGGGGAGAAGTCGGTGCCCATGTGCAGGGCGGCGCCGGAGACGGTGCGGACTTCGGCGGGGTCCACCAGGACGAGGTCGGCGTCGAAACCGGCCGCTACGACGCCCTTTCCAGGCACGGCGTTGATGCGGGCCGGCCCGGCGGAGAAGACCTCCACGAAGCGCTCAACGCCGTGGCCTTCGGACGAAACCATTGTTGTAAAGGTGACCGGCATCCTGGTTTCGACACCGGGGAGACCGTGTGGCATCTGTCGGATGTCGTCGCTGCGTTCGCGTTTCTGCGACAGGTCGTAGCAGGAGTGGTCCGACGCGACGGCGTGGACTGCGCCGGTAAGCACCCGTTCCTTGAGGGCGGCGACCGTTTCCGGGCTGCGCATCGGCGGGCAGCAGGCGTACCACTCCGGAAACGCTTCCCCGTAGACGGTTTCGTCCAGGGCCAGGTAATGCGGGCAGGTCTCCGAGTAGGCGGCGAGGCCCCGTAACCGGGCCTCGGTCACCAGATCGACAGCTCCGGGGGTGGATTGATGGACGAAGTACACCGGTGCGCCGGTGTATTCGGCCATGGCCAGGGTTTCTTTGACGGAAATTTCTTCGGCGAGCTCTGGCCGGGTCTGGTGCAGGTGGCGGATGCCGATGTCTCCTGTGGCCGCGTGTTCGGCGGTGCAGTCGGCGATGATCGCGTCGTGTTCAGCATGAATGTAGGTGAGCCCGTCGAGCCGGACCATTTGCTTCATTACCCGCAAGATGGTGTCGTTGTCCGCCATCGTGGAACCGCGATTCGTTGTGTACATTTTCACGGACCGGATTCCCAGCGCGGCGAGCTCGTCCAGTTGTTCCGGCACTGTTTCGTCCCACCTGACAACGGATGCGTGCAAACCCACGTCGCAGCGCGAGTCCCGGGCCAGGGAGATCTTGTTGCGGGCTGCCTCCAGCGGTGTTTCGGAGTCGTCCCGCGGGATGCCGAAGTCAATGATTGTGGTCGTACCACCCCAGAGTGCAGCCGTGGACGTCACTGCGTAATCATCGAGCGTTCGGTGTTTCCCGGTGACCTGGGCGACGTGGCAATGCCCGTCCACCCCGCCGGGGAGTAACAGGCGCCCGCAGGCGTCGATGGTGACGGATGCCTGGGGCACCGGATGAGCGGCGTCAGCGAGTTCCGCAATCTTCCCGCCCCTGATAACCACGTGTGCGTTTTTGCGGCCGTCGGCGTTGACGACCGTCGCATTGGAAATGACGAGATCTGGCAGATCCTCCATAAGATGTCCCTTCTGTGGGGTTCTTTTGTCCGCAACGCGGCGATTTTTGGGTTCACTAAATAGAGGGCCGGCCTGCTAATGGCAGGGACCGTCCCGAATACCCGGGGTCAGTGGTGCAGGTAATAGTCCTTGCGGTACTTCTGGATGTGTTCCCTGGACGCGGCGCCTGCGCGTTCAGGGTCGCCGCTAGCGACGGCTTCGTAAAGTCTGCGGTGTTCCCGGATCAGCTCAGGAAGATCTGTTGCATGCCGGAACAGCCAGTGCATCCGTCCTTGGAGTGGCTCCAGCGCAGCTCGCAAAAACTCGTTTCGCGCGATCGTCGTGATGGCGTCGTGGAACTGATTGTTTGCTGCATGGGCTTCGAAGATTGATCCCGTCGCCAGGCAGTTTTGAGCTGTGTCCAGTAGAGAATTCAAATGTGTGAGTTCTGCGCGGGTGGCCCGTGCGGCTGCCAGTTCGCTCGCCAAGACTTCAAGTGCCAGTCTGACATCGAACAGGTCGGCGACCTGCTCGGGTGTCAGGCTGCTGACCACTGTTCCCCGCGAGTTCGCCCGGTCGCTAACGAGTCCTTCCTGCCGCAGCATGCGCAGAGCCTCTCTAACCGGCAACCTGGAGACGCTGAACTCATCCGCTAGGTCGCGCTCGACGAGCCGCGTTCCCGGAGCATAGTGGCCCTCGAAGATCCGGTTACGGATCGCATCACGCACGCTGTCGCGCAACGGCCGATCATCAATTCCTGCTGAACTGTCCATGATGTGTACCTCTGATACGGGTTCGAACTGGGGGGGATTGGTCACCACCGGTCACGAAGTCATCACTGGTTGCCGAGGCCAGTATGTGATAGGGGCAGCACCGCTGTACTTTGGACCCAAGTTATGAGCGGAATCCGTTTTGGGATACCTTGTTGGGATCCCAAAATCAGTGTGAGGTATCGCACTTGTCCACGTCAAGACCTCGGGGACCTTTTCTTGAAGTGGTCTGCAAAAGACAAGCAGGGCCCTAGCTGCGGACTGCTCTCGGGCACCAGCATCCAAAAAAATTCTGGCCTGTCCGCCGACGCCCACATCATCGAGACCGCTGACCTTCTGTCGGTTACCAGCGGCGGCCTCGAGGCCAGCCAGTGTCAGGGTAACCCCATAGACGTTCCGGCACATTGCCAAGAAAAGCCACAACAGAGTGCACTTCAGCGCTTCATGGCGGCGTTTTGTGATCGCCTGGTCCGCCCAACCGGGCCTTGAGTTGTCTTGCATCGCATGCGTTTCTAGACACAGAGGTTTGAGACGCCGAGTCGGATTAGGAGAAGGAGTCGGCCGCGCTCAGGCGGATAGACAACGGACGAAATCGTTTTCACCCAGTCCGATAGAGCGCACACCTTTCTCCTCGGCTTGGGCAGCTCAGTTTTGGAGAGCAGATTTGCCCCGTCCGGGCGCAGTTCCCCTGTGGGTGAGACGTGCGGGTAGAGGGTTTGGCGTGCGATGGGGTATCACGCCGTCCGTGATGACAGTTCCAGCAGCCTTGTAGTCCATGTCCGTTTGTATGCTGCCGCTACGTAGTGGAGGGTTTGTGCCATCCGACGTCCATGCGGACAATTCCCCTGTTCGCTTTTCGTTGCGAAGTTTCGGGTGCAATCCACCATTCGCGGCTGAGGTGCTTCCAAATGTGCTCGATGACGGAAAGGATCGGTGGTGATCATTGGCACGCAATCCTGGCCCCCCGCACGATCTCAGGGTCCGTCGTCATGTATGCCGTCGGGTCACCGCCATCGGACTGCCCCAAGGAAATCGTGCCCGGCCGCAGAGTGGATACGATTCTTTTGGCCGACAGGTGAACGGCAGCGACTCCGCTGCGGCGCATGTCTGGGATGTGGTTGACGGCGAGTCCACCACCAGCCATGATTTCAAGTTCCCCGGCAGCATGGACGGACATGCGGCGGAGCGTCCCCAGCCCATGACCGGCTGTTGGCGCGCCCCCTGAAGTAAGCACGCGGTCAAATCCCAGTCTTACCAAGTCCTCGACGGCCGCCACCGGCTCCGGCGTCTGATCGATGGCCCGGTGGAAGGTTAACTGTGCCAGCGGGTGGACCTCTCTGGCGGCGGCGGCGATACGCCTGGTTGCCTCAGTGTCAACATTCCCCTGGTCCGTAAGTACTCCGAAGACGATTCCGCTCGCGCCTTGGGCCAACAGGTGCCGCGCCTCCCGCACCATGGTGTCCAGTTCCTGCCGACTGTAGTTGAAATTCCCGGGACGGCACCGGATGAGAGCATGAATTTCCAGGCGGTGCCCGACAGCTTCATATGCCGCCTCCATGAGCCCTTGCGTCGGCGTGATGCCACCGATTTCCAGGCTGCTGCAGAGTTCGATCCTGTCGGCGCCTTCGTCGGCCGCGATGCCGGCGCCGTCTGCTCCGACAACAGCGATTTCGAGTTTCAGCCGCTCGTTCACCACAGAAATGTTCGGCCCGGCCAGTGGGCGAGGGACCCGATGCGCTCCATGAAGGACTCGTAGACCAAGCCGTGGGTGGAACCGGACCACATCTTCTGCGCCAGCACGCCAAACGTAGGTTCCACCATGGCGTGGATGGTGTGTTCGTCGTAGTCCTTTTGTACCAGGTCGTTCCACACGGCGGAGGCCGCGCCAAGAAGCTGAGGATGCCTGTGTTCCAGGGCGTCCTTGGGTCCGAACACGTGTGGCTCCCACGAGTCAAACAATGCGCGCCCGTCCAGGTGGTTACCGTGGTAATAGTCGGCGAAAGGAACGATGTAGAGCAGGTTGTCATTGGTGTTGATCACCCGGTAGCCGTCATTGACGGCCTCCTGAGGACCGTACCAATCGTTGTTCCAGGAGCAGATCACCACATCCCGGCTGTATCCGTCTGCCGTGACGGGCCCGGCCCCCGATGACATAGTGGTCAGGCTGCCCCACGCCATGGGATATTTGCCCAGGCTGCGAACGTGGGAACTGATGTCGTTGAAAAAGGTCCGATAGGTCTCGGCGTGGTCCTTCTCGTACTCATCGGCCCCGAAATGAACGGAGGTTCCCCTGAACCAGGGAGTGAACTCGTCAAAGACGGCCTTGATGAGCGCCGTGGTTGCCGGGTTGGTCAGATCGAGCATGTCGGAGTCGCCTCCGTTCAGGCCCACCTCGGGCTTCCATCGGATGAAGGAACGGGCATGGGCCGGCGCGTCAATCTCGGGCACCAGGCTGACGTGGTGTTGGGCGGCGAGCTCCTCGAAGGAGTCCCAATCCGCTCGGGTGTAGGCGCCATCGGTGGCCGCCAACCCAGCAAATTCCGGGTTGTCCGTACAAAGCCGGAACGCCTGCTGGGCCACGTCCCAACTGCGTTTTGACTCCTTGACGATTTCGTTGTCGTTGAGATGGATGATGAACGTGTTCAGCTTGAACCAGCTCATAAAGCGTATGTAGTCGCGGATGAAGGCCGGTGCCGCAAAACGGCGCCCCACATCCAACATAAAGCCGCGCACAGGATAGTTCGGCCAGTCGACGGCCGTGCCGCAGGGCAATGACCGGAATTGAAGGAGCAGTTGAAGCAGTGACCGGGTTCCCCAAAAGATGCCGGCGGCCGTTCGGGCCCGGATCTCGATGTTTCCGCTGATGGACAGCAGATACCCTTCGACGTCGGCTGTGGTGTTGTCGGTGTCAAATGCCATCTCCTCGTCCAGGACCAGGCTGATGCCTCCTGGGGTCCTTGGCCCAGTGCTGGGAGAGGCCTGCGAGGCGCTTGTTCCGGCAATACCGGACACCTCGGCAATCTCCTCCATGAGCTGCATAGCGGTCTGGGCCAGTTCGAGGTCCGAATAGTGGAGGTTGAACCCGGCTGCAAGAGTGAGTGTTCCCAGCTCAGGGAACCACTGCTGCGGCACGGGTATGATGCCGGGGCCACTTCGGGAGGTGTGGTTATCCGTGCGGGTTGACGGGTGCGTTTGGGTCATGGGCGCAGTTCCTTCACGGCTGTACGGGCTGGATAGTCCGGTTTAAAGGGCGGCAAGACGAGCTTGGCGGCGTTGCCGTTGGCGGACCGGATCCGCCACTGGGGAAGCGAGCAACAGACGTTGCGTGTAGGGGCTCTGCGGATTCTCTGAGACGGCCTCAGCGTCGCCAAATTCCAGGACCTCCCCGTGGTAGAGGACGGCAATGCGGTGACTGATGTGGCGGACCACGGCCAAGTCATGGGATATGAACAAGTACGCCACACCTGTGGCCTCCTGAATTTCCAAGAACAAGTCCAGCACCCTGGCCTGGGTTGACAGGTCCAGGGCCGAAACCGGTTCGTCGCAGACGATCAACCGGGGTTCCAGGGCAAGAGCCCGGGCAATCGCAACGCGCTGCCGTTGGCCGCCGGAAAACTCCCGGGGCAGACGGCCGGCGGCGTCCGAAGGCAACTGGACCCGATCCAACAGCCGGGCAATCCTGTCGCTGGCGGCACGTTTGTCCAGGCCCTGCACAATGAGGGGCTCCGCGAGAATGTCCTCGATGGTCATTGCCGGGTTGAGCGAAGTGTACGGGTCCTGAAAGACGACCTGGATATCCTTGCTGAGGGAGCGTCGTTCGCGGGAACCAAAGCGGGAGATATCCTGCCCGTCAAAGTTGATGCTGCCCGACGTCACGGGCGCGAGCCCGAGGACGGCGCGGCCGATGGTCGTTTTTCCGGAGCCGGACTCCCCCACCAGCCCGACAGTCTCGCCGGGTTTTACATCCAGGTTCACGCTGTGCAGGGCACGGAATGGCGGCCTCCGCCAGCCCTTCATGGGGAATTCTGTGACCAGGTCTTTGATCTCGAGCAGTGGTGCGCTCATGGCTTAGTCTCCTCAAGGACCGGCGTGGCCGCAGGCAACAGGCGTGTCCGGGGTTTCTTGTCTTCGAGTCCGGAACTCAGGAGCATCCGGGTGTACGGGTGGTGCGGGTTGCTGAAGAGCGCCTCTACAGCGTCTTGCTCCACGATCTTGCCAAGCTGCATCACCGCGACGCGGTCGCAGAGGTCCGCCACGACACCGAAGTTGTGGGTCACCAGAATGACTGCCATTCCGGTTTCATGCTGCAGCTCACGCAACAAGTCCAAGACCTCGGCTTGGACCGTGACATCCAGCGCGGTAGTCGGCTCGTCGGCAATAAGCACGGCGGGGTCGCAGGCCACTGCACCGGCGATCAGGACACGTTGTGCCATTCCACCGGAAATCTGATGCGGATAGGAGTCGAAGGTCCGTTCCGGGTTGGCGATCCCGACCCTGGCCAACATCGCCAAAGCCTTGGCCTGCGCCTCAGCCTTACTCAGGCCAAGCTGGCGTCGAAGCGGCTCCACGAGTTGGTACCCGATTTTGAACGTCGGATCCAGGTTGGACATCGGTTCCTGCGGAACGTAGGCGATCTTCTTGCCCAGGATGCCCCGGCGTTCTCTGGCCGACACCGATCCGATGTCGCGCCCGGACATGGTGATGCTTCCGTCGACGATCTGCCCGCCTGTGGGGAGCAGGCCCAGGCAGGCCCAGGCCGTCTGCGTTTTGCCGGAGCCGGATTCGCCCACCAGGCCAAGGATTTCTCCCCGGCGGACACCGAACGATACGCCTTTGACTACCAGCTTGTGACCGTCGCCGGATGGATATCCAACATTTAGGTTTTCAACCGACAGGACTGCCTCATCAGGGATAAACCCGCAACCGGGAACTCCGACGACGGCGGTTCCGGCACCTGCCCGTGTGTCGCCGTCGGACCCGCCCGCGGCTGGGACAGCGGCGGAACCTGACGTGCCTGCCTTCGGTGCATTTGCGGATATTCCGCGACGGCGGGATGGGCGCTTGGTGGATTTGCTGTCCTCGAGGGCATCACGCAGGCCGTTCCCGAAGAGGATCAGGGCTGCGTTGACAACGCCCAGGGCCAAGCCCGGCCAGAGCATGAGCCCGGGAGCGATGTAGAGGTTGACCATTGCTTCGTTGAGCATGGTTCCCCAGGTGGGAACGGTTGCGTCGCCGAGGCCAAGGAAGTCCAGGCCGGCTTGGACACCGATGACAACAACAGCTGACAGTGCCGCGAAAATGATGATGGGGGCGCGGATCGCGATCAGGATGTGGCGCCCGAGTATCCGGGGCAGCGAAAGCCCGGAGACACGGGCGGCATCCACATAGAGTTCATTGCGGACTCCGCTCACGATGCCCTTGACCAATCGGTGGTAGCCAGGGGCCATCAGGACGCCGAAAACGGTCATGATGAGCCAGATGTTGCTTCCCCATGCCGCGCGCACGGCCAGGAGCACCATGATGTGAGGCACCGCAATCACCAGGTTGGTGTACCAGTCCAAGCCAGTGTCCACTTTCCCGCCGTGATATCCGGCGATAAGGCCGGTGGTCACGCCAAGGATGCTTGCAACGGCAAGCGCCAGGGCAGCCCCGCCCAGCGTGTTCCGTCCGCCATAGAGGATGCGGGCAAAAACATCGCGGCCTGAGCTGTCCGTGCCCAGCCAGTGGTCAGCGCCAGGACCCAGCAACGCCTGACCGATATCACCCGAGTTTGGATCGAAAGGAGTCAAGAGTGGAGCGGCGATGATCGCTGCAATCAGGATCAGCAAAGACCCCAACGAAACGAAGGCAACCGGGGACCCGAGAATGCGCGAGAACAGGCTTTGCCGGATGGCCGCCTTCGTGAGGTTGGCTATGGCGCGTATATCGGCAACGGTGCTCATGTGAGACGGACCTTCGGGTTGAGCCAGCCATTGAACAGGTCAATTAGGAGGTTGACGGTGACAACAATGATCACGGAGATCATCACGGCACCCAAGACGATGGGGATGTCGCCGACCCCGGTGGCGTCCACAGCGATACTTCCCAGACCCGGAAGCGCAAAGACACGTTCAATCATGACCGCGCCCGACATCAGGGCGATGAAGTTCAAGGACACAACGGTCAGCGTTGGAGGGGCCGCGTTGCGCAGCACGTGCTTGAACAGGACGCTGCCTTCCGAGAGTCCCCTGCTGCGCAAGGTCCGCACGAAATCCTTCTCCAAGGTTGCAATAGTGGCACTGCGGACCTGCTGGGAGAGCCCGGCCACAGCCCCGATGGTCAGGGAGAGGACCGGCAGGGTCAGACTCTGAAACCACCCCGTGAAGGATTGTGCAATCGGGATGTAGCCCGTGGCCGGTACCAGCTGCCACTCGATGGAAAACTTGGCGACCAGGACCAACGCGAGCCAAAAGCCGGGAAATACGAGTCCTGTGATGGAAATCAGCTGCAGGGCCCGGTCTGTCCAACCGCGATACAGCGCCGCCGTAATCCCGACTGCCACCGAGACGACAGTGGAGATCAGTACGGTGCCAAAGGCGATGGACAAGGTGACCGGGACCCTGCTCAGCAAAAGATAGCTGACTGATTCCGCGTTGAACCAAGAATTCCCGAGGTTGCCTTGGGCGGCGCCCACAAGCCATCGGAAGTACTGGACGATGACCGGATCGTTCAGACCCAGTGCGGCCTGCTTGGCTTCAACCATTGCCGGCGTTGCCTGGTCTCCCAGCAGATTCCTCGCGATATGGTCGCTGTCGGCCAGCATCAGCGCAAACACAATGAGCGAGGCACAAATGACGAGGACTACCCCCGCCCCTAATCGGCGGGAAATATAGACAACCACGAGGACTCCTTGATTCGAGGGTGGAACATTTGCACAGCGTTGAGGCTGTTACTTGGCCGGCTGGTAGTTATAAATGGACGGAACCGGCTGGCCGCTCTGGACCTGAACAGAGACATTCTTGGAGGTGTAGTACGGCTGATCAATCCGGTACCACGGGTCAAACCACGCGTTGTCCACCAGGTACTTGTTCATGTCCTGGCTCTTCTTGGCGGCGGCGTCGCCGCTGCTGCTTGCCAGGATGGAGGACAACAGTGTTTTGGACTGATCGGTGCTGGACTTGAAAATGTTCCACGGGGCCACCTCGGTCACCGAACCGGAGATGGCGCTCCACGCCACCACCGGCTGCCCGAATGCCGTAAAGGCGGCTGAGTACTTACCGGACTGCTGCTCTGCCTGGTACTGCGCGGCAGGCACATCCACCCACTCGACCTTGATTCCGACCTTAGCCAGCTGATCGCGGATAGCGGGGGCCAGTGCCGGGTCCATGTCCGATGACGTAGGCATCTTGAGCGTAAATCCGTTGTCCAGGCCGGCTGTCTTCAACAGCGACTTGGCCTTGTCCACGTCATAGCCATACGCGTTGTCCAATTCCTTGACGTAGGCTTCCGACGCCGGGGAGAAGATCTGGCTGGTGACCGTGCCCATGCCCTGGCCAACGCTCTTCAGCAGCGCATCCTTATCGATGGCGTAGTTGATTGCCTGGCGCACCTCAACTTTGCCAAGTTCGGGCGTGAGCTGGCCGGCCCGGTCAAACAGGGTCAGTCCCTGCCAGTCGCCGGGGACAGTCTGCACGTCAACGCCTGCTCCCTTGGCCGCCTGCACGGTCTTGGGAGTGGCGATCATGCCGTCAATCTGGCCGGACCGCAAGGCGTTGAGCCGGGCGTTCTCATCCTTCATCGGCTTGATGACGATGTTGTCGAACTTCTGCAGCGATTTGTCCCAGTAGTTGGGGTTCTTCGTGAAGCTGTACTGCGAGCCCGGAGTGGTTGCGGAGCGGTCCAGTTCATATGGACCGGACCCAACAGGCTGGGTCTTGACGGTGGGGCTGTCAAAATTTGCCGGTGATTGGATGTAGCCACCGGGGCCGCCAAGGGCATACAGGAGGGCCGGGTCCGGCTTGGAAAGAACCAGCTGAACGGTTTTTGCATCGACGACCGCGACGCTTGAGACCGCGGCAAGGGCACCGGCCAGCGGTCCGCCGGCGGCCTTGAAGCGGTCCAGGTTGCCCTTGACTGCTTCGGCAGTCAGCTTGGTGCCGTCAGTGAAGGTCACATCGTCCCGCAAGGTGAACGTCAGGGTCTTCTGGTCGTCGCTGGTCTGCCACTTGGTAGCCAGCATGGGCTGGACCTTGCCGGCTGCGTCCCGCCGGATCAAGGTGTCGAACACCGGCTGGAAGTACTGGACAAACTGGGCTTCGCGGGACTGGGCCGGATCAAGGGACTGGGGTTCAACACCGGAGCCCAAGGTCAAGGTCATGTGCGTCTTGGGTGCGTCCGGGGATGCCTGGGTGCTGCTGCCAGCACCGCAGCCACCCAGGAAGAGGACGCCGGCGGCGGCTAGTGCCACCGTGCGGATCGCGGGATTACTCATGAAAACTCCTTCGTTGACACTCATCGATGGTTGTCCGATCCGTGAATTATGGACTCAGTATGCACATTTGCAACAACCTCTGAATAAATCCTCCCTGCCTTTGCGGCAAATTACAAGATGTTGGTATGATTTTACTCATATAGTTCAACGGAGGCGTACATGCTCAACAAACTGGAGTGCATCATCCTTGGCCACCTGGTCCGCAAGCCGATGGCCGGTTACGATCTGCATAAGTGGCTGAACCAGGAGGGACCTTTCTTTGGCTATAGCCCCCAGCCATCCCAGATCTACCGCCAGCTCACCAAATGCCTGGACAAGGGCTGGGTGGACCTGAGTATCGATCAACGCCGCACCGGGCCCGACGCAAAGGTCTACAGCCTGACTGCCGCGGGACTTACAGCTTTCCGGGAGTGGGCGGATTCGCCCCACGAACCCACCATCCGGCCCTTGGACGCGGATTTTCAGATGCGGTTCCTCCTCACCGGCATACTTGGCCCGGAGGTCGCCCTGAAACTGCTGACGTCTGAACTGGATTTCCGTCGGCGGCAGCAGCGCGAGAAGGCGTATTCAGACGACATCGACCCCTCCGAGGCAGCGATCGACGTTGACGTCTCATGGAACCAGGAGCTTATCCGCCTGGGCCGGGAGCGGTCGTACCTCCTGGGCACCACCTACCTCACATGGCTGGAAATGGCGCACGCCCGGCTCAGCGAACAAGTCGAAGAATTCTCCGAACCCGCCACTCACCCGGATCCGACCCAGGACAAAGAGGAGACCGCGAAGTGAAGATCATCTATGTAGACGTTGACACCTTGCGGCCGGACCACACCGGCCCGTATGGATACCAGCGTCCCATTACCCCTAACCTGGATGCCTTTGCCGCCGGCGCTGCGCGTTTCGACAGCTACTATGCTTCCGACTCCCCCTGCATGCCCTCCCGTACGGCGCTCACTTCCGGACAATTCGGGATAACCAACGGGGTGATCGGCCACCACGGTGAGGCCGCCCGATTTCGGGCCGATGCCGGTCATGGCCTGGTTCCGGGGCGCCCCCTGTTGGGGCAGCATCTCGGGGCCCACGGCTACCTGACGGCCGCCGTTTCCTCGTTCGCCGAAAGGCACCGAGCCTGGTACTT
The DNA here is from genome assembly GCF_029960665.1 of Pseudarthrobacter sp. AL07. Classification (GTDB taxonomy): domain Bacteria; phylum Actinomycetota; class Actinomycetes; order Actinomycetales; family Micrococcaceae; genus Arthrobacter. The sequence goes on along the minus strand of NZ_JASBRB010000032.1, from coordinate 9,981 downwards.
TTTGGGGAACTTCCGTGAAAGCATCCGGGCCACGCCCGAGGTGGGCGACGAGCCCGCGGATATCATCACGGACCGTGCCTTGGACTGGATTGAGGACCATCGGGAGACTGAGGACTGGTACCTGCACCTCACGTACTGGGATCCCCATATGGATTACCTCCAGTCGGATGAGTGGACGAAGAAGGCCGCGGCCTCGGGTCCGGCACCGGAGTGGCCGGACCAGGAAGCCATTGATGGCCATGCAGAAGTCTACGGCCCGCGTTCTGCCTTGGACCTGATGTATTCCGATGGACTTTTTGAGAGGCGCGTTCCGCACAATTTTCCGCAGCAGATCCGCACACGCGCCGACTATGAAGCGCTTATCAACGGATACGACGGCGCCATCCACTACTGGGACAGCGAGTTCGGCCGGCTGCTCCAAGGCCTCGAACGGATGGGGCTGACAGACGACGTCGCCATTGTTGTCAGCGCGGATCACGGTGAGTCATTTGGGGAGCAGGGCTCGTATGCAGAACATGGCCTCGCCAACGAACCCACCCACCACCTGCCACTGCTGATGCGGTGGCCGGGTCTGACGGACCAGGCAGGGCAGGCGCCAACTTCGGACGCGCTCCTTTATAACATCGACTACGCACCCACCATCTGCGACCTCCTGGGACTTCCGATTCCCGAAAAGTGGCAGGGTGAATCATTTGCCGACGTCATCCGCGGCCATGAGATTGCTTCACGCGAGTATTTGGTACTGGGTCACGGGGCCCACACCTACCAGCGGTCTGTACGGACCCGTGACCATCTTTACATCCGCACCTACCACCCGGGCGCGTTCCGGGCCGAGTGGGAGTCCCTGTTCCACGTCACCGAGGACCCTTACCTGACCCGCAACCTCGTCGACGAACTGCCGGCCCTCACCGATCAGATGCGCTCGCGCCTGACTCAGTGGTGGAACACGTATGCTGGCCGGCCCGGATGCCTTCCGGACCCCATGCAGACCACGCTGCAGGACGGGCCGGCCTTGTACAACGACCCCGACCTGTACATGGAGCACTTGCGCCGCACCGGTCGCGCCCATCTTGCCGACGACCTGTATTCGCGGCTCCATTCGGAAACCGGAGCCGTGGCCGTCTCCTGGCTGGCCCCTGTTGACCCCACCAATTCCGGTGGCATCCGTCCAGGCAACAGCCGGGTCTTCAGCCCCACCGGAACCGAACTTTTTTGGGCCGGACTCGACGGCTGAGAGGCCCAATATACGAAGGCGCTCCGCCTGGCTTGGCATACGTTCCAGGCCTGGTGGAGCGCCGGCAGTAATTTAGGACAGGTACGCCGCGCCTACCGAGCCGGCGGGAGATCCCGGCGGCAGCAGATGCACCCTGTTGGTCATTTTGAGGGCATCAATGAAGGGTGAAGCCAACGCACGTTGCGTGAGTTTTTCGGTGACGCCTTCCAACAACGGTTCGCCAAGAGTGCTCAGGCCTCCGCCGATGACGATCAGTTCAGGATCAATACTCAAACCAAGGATTTGAACCGCGGTGGCCACTCCGTCGAAGAACCGCTGCTGGATTTCCGCCGCTGCCGCGTTTCCTGCCTTCGCCTCCCGAAAGAGCTCAGCGGCGGGATATCCGGCCGCCGTTGGCCAAAGCCGGGACAGGGCTGATCCGGACGCGACAAGTTCCAGGCACCCGTATTGCCCGCATTTACAGAGCACCCCTTCAGATTGGATGGGTATATGGCCGATTTCCCCGGCGGCCCCCGAATGACCCGGCCAAATGCGGTTGTTGTGCACAACGCCGGCGGCAAGCCCCGTGCCGAGATTCAGGTAGGCGATAGTTGATTTGCCGGCTGAACCAAGCAACCGGGCCGCGCCCAGCGCCGCAGCGTTAACGTCGTTTTCCACCCGGCAATCCACTCCGAGGCGTCCTGATACCGTGGCGGCAAGGTCCAGTTTTCGGATGGCCAGATTCGCGGAGTGGGAGACAACGCCGGTCTCCGTGTCAACACTGCCGGGGATGCCGATTCCAATGGACTCCAGGGACTGAAGCCGCAGGCCCAAAGCCAAACATAATTCATCCAGGACTGTAAAGACCGTGTCCAGGACCTCGGCATTGCCTTGGCCGGACGGACGCCGGTGCAGTGCCAAAATTTTGTTGTCATCATCCACAGCCACCGCTTCGGTTTTTGTGCCTCCGATATCCAGCCCGACTTTGATCTGCGACGTGCTGCCTTCCCTGTCCGTGACAAGGACCTGAACCTGTTTTGTAGATGCCATAGATTTTTCGACTCACAGTAGAGGGGATCCGGGAAGGACCCGCGAGGCTGGACCGGAATGTGTTGTGCATCACTCCAGCTATGTGCTTTGATTATACCGCACAGGCTTGTTTCTTAGCCTTGCAGCCCACTTAGTATGCACTTTGTTTTATAGTGGGCCGCGTCTCAGGGTTGGGTTTACGGGGGGAAGGTCCACCTTCAGGGTGCATTCTCACCCCTCCGCATTTGAAGCCCAAGGAGATATACATGCACAAATTTCTGCGTGGAGCGGGCCTACTGCTCGCCGCTACCTTGTCCGCCGCCCAACTCACGGGAGTTGGGCCAGCTACTGCTTCCCCGGGAAGCCCGCAACCCTACTATGTGGACTGCTCGGCCTCGTTGCCCGGCACGGGAACTGTTACATCGCCCTGGAATTCCCTCAGCCCAGTGAACGGCTTTACGTTCGGCCCTGGTGACAGCCTGCTGTTCAAGAAGGGCGCCACCTGCACGGGAACACTCAGCCCCTCCGGCTCCGGAAGCGCGTCCGCACCCTTTCTCATCGGTGCTTACGGCACGGCCAGCGGGCGGGCGGTCCTGGATGGGAACGGAGCAGCGCAGGCTGTGCACCTTTTCAATGAGCAGTATGTGACCCTGCAGGACCTTGAAATCACCAATGCCGCAAATCCGGGAACAAACCGCCGAGGCATCGATGTGGAGCTTCAGGACTTCGGTACGGGCAACGGCTACACCATACAGAACATTTACCTCCATGACGTCTGGGGCGATGACACGAAGGGGCCCACCGGCTCCCAGGGCATAGCATTCCGGGTGACCGGTTCCATCACGCCCACCACCTATAACGACGTCAGCATCACCAACAACCAGCTTGCGAACATCGACCGACAGGCGCTGGTCATGCAGCTGAGCACGTGGAGCTGCCGGGTTGAACTGGCGTGTACCGGCACCCCCAACTGGCTTCCGGCGACCGCGGTGAAGGTGACGGGCAACACCCTCACCAACATCGGCGGGGACGGGATCGTCCTCAACACCACCCAGAACGCGATCGCTGAACGCAACGTAATCAAGGGATTCAACGTTCGCTCGGCCGCCTACAATGCCGGCCTATGGAGCTTCAACAGCAACGGCTTCCTGGCCCAGTTCAATGACGTATCCGGTGGTGTCGGGCACCTGGACGGCATGGCCTACGACAGCGATGGCGGCAACGTGAACGCGACTTTCCAGTATAATTTCAGCCACGATAACCAGGGCGGGTTCTTCCTGTTTTGCCCCTACGGCACCAACGTCAACAGCGGCACAATTGTCCGCTACAACATCAGCCAGAACGATCAGTACCGCGGCATCGAAAACTGCAACGGACAGGTAACCAGCGCTCAGGTGTACAACAACGTCATCTACATCGGCAACGGCGTCACCCAAGTGGTGGTGAACGAAAACGTCAACGTGACCCGCGACGTCAAAATGTGGAACAACATCATCTACAAGGGCGGCACAGGAACCGCGTCGTTCAACCTGGCCGCGAACACCGGATACACCTTCCAGAACAACACGATGTCATCCTGGATCACCAACAGGCCGGCCAACCCCGGAGGCACCACAGCCAACCCGCTGATGTGCAACCCCGGGACGGCCACCAGCCTAGGCACGGCAACCGGCTACAACCTGCAGCCGACCTCGCCCGCGATTCATACGGGTGCGTCCGTGACGAACAACGGCGGACGCGACTACTTCGGAACTGCGATTTCCACCCCGCCCAACATCGGCGCAAGCCAGACGGCAACCTGCTGAACGCGGCTGGCCGCCCGGAGCTTTCGCCCCTGCCGGCCAGCCTCTGCCGTTCGGGATTCTCCCGACGGAACGGCCATGCTGTACTAGTATCGGATCGTGCCGGCCAAACAAGCCGGACGGACGGCGGGTTCGCCGTCGATCCGCCCAGGAGACCTAGCCACACGGAGCCACATGCCAGCCGAAAACCGACGGTTGCCAGGCACCGGGAGTTGCTGTTCGCCGTCGCGACACACCACAGAGGAGCGTCCGCTGCCCGATCCAGGCGGCCACTCGGATGGTGCCGTAGGGCACGAAGATGTAGCCATAGGCGCGGGGACCTTCAAGATGGGGGATGCCTTCGGCGAGGGCTATCCAAATGACGGTGAAGTCCCGGTCCACGAGGTACGGCTCGACGCCTACCGAATCGATACGACTGCGGTGACTAATGCCATGTTCCACCGCTTCGTCAGGGACACCGGGTACCGCACCGCTGCCGAAGAATATGGCACCTCTGCCGTTTTCCACCTCACAGTGGCCGCGGATCCCGCAGACGTCCTGGGGTCAGCTTCGGGTGCGCCTTGGTGGCTCAACGTTCGCGGCGCCGATTGGGCCCACCCCGCTGGCCCTGCATCGCACTGGACCGACATTCCGGACCATCCCGTCGTCCAGGTCTCCCACTCTGACGCCCTGGTGTATTGCCGGTGGGCCGGCCGGAGGCTCCCGACCGAAGCAGAGTGGGAAAGAGCCGCCAGGGGCGGACTCCACCGGAAGCGCTACGCATGGGGCAACGAGTTGCACTCCGCGGACGGATCACACCTGTGCAACATATGGCAAGGTACTTTCCCGGTAGAGAACACCCAAGACGATGGCTTCCTCACCACCGCTCCCGTAAAAAGTTTCCCGCCCAACGGGTACGGACTGTACGAGGTGAGCGGAAACGTGTGGGAGTGGTGCAGTGACTGGTTCCTGCCGAAGTACTATCGCAATGCCCCTACCGAGAACCCCCAGGGCCCTAGCATCGGCCGCGGGCGGGTGATGCGGGGAGGCTCCTACCTCTGCCACGACTCGTACTGCAACAGGTACCGCGTGGCTGCCCGAAGCTCAAATACACCAGAATCATCCAGCGGCAACTGCGGGTTCCGAACCGTAGCCGTGACGAGCCCGACATAAAGGCAACTGCATCTCGCCCGCCGCGCCTGTTCCCACCGTGGGATCATATGTTTAGAAATCAAGGTGGCGCACTTCTGCACCGTGCTGGCTAAAGGTAGTCGCTGGCTCGTTCACGGGCGATCAAATAATCGTCAAGCAGATCATCCGCAACCGGAACAACGCGATCGACCCCGTCCTCGGGAAGTTCTACCGGATTGTCGGGCTCGCGAGCCTGGGCAACGGGGTGGTGCTCGCGGCGTACGAAGGGCGCCCTGACGGCGCCGACTCGCCGTCGCCCAACTCGATCATCCAGCGCCGCAGCACTGCGGCGGCAAGACCTGGGATGCGCCGCAGTCCGTCGCCCGCGGCCAGGTCACCGCGCCCAGCGTCCTGCGCTACGGTTTCAGCGACCCGAGCTACGTCGTGGACCGCGAGACCGGCACGGTCTTCAACTTCCACGTCTACTCGAAGGACGCTGGCTTCATCGCCAGCCACCTCGGCAACGACGACGCCGACCGCATGGTGATCAGCTCCGAGGTCTCGGTCTCGACCGATGGCGGCCTCACATGGTCCACCGACCCGGCGAACCAGCCGACCCTTCCGACGCCGTCGTCTTACGCCCCCGGCTCGAAGTACGCGGGCTTCGCAGGGCCCCTCGTCACCAACGTCGTGAAGCCAGTGGACACCACCGTCAACGGCGTGGCCAACGTGGGCGACGTCGTCGGCCAGTTCGCCTCCTCCGGTGAGGGCATCCAGCTCCAGTACGGCCCCCACAAGGGCCGCCTCATCCAGCAGTTCGCCGGCACCATCGTCCAGGCGGACGGCTCCAAGCAGATCCAGGCCTACAGCGTCTACTCCGACGATCACGGCAAGAGCTGGCACATGGGCCAGCTGGTGGGCACCAAGATGGACGAGAACAAGGTCGTGGAGCTCCAACGGGGACGTCATGCTCAACTCGCGGAACAACGCGGGCCTCGGCGGACGACGGATTGCGATCTAGCATGACGGCGGCGGGACCTACGGCCCCGTCACCTATGACACCACGCTCACGGACCCCCGCAACAACGCGGGCATCGCCCGCATGTTCCCGGATGCGCCGGAGGGTTCCGCGGACGCGGCGAAGCTCCTGTTCTCGAACGCGGACAACCCGCCGTCGCACAGGGTCAACGGCCACAACCGCATCAACGGCACCATCCGCTACTCGTGCGACAACGGTGCCATTTGGAGCACCTCCCGTGCGTTCGCGCCGGGCCTGCCGACGGCCTACTCGACCGTGGGGCCGCTGGGCAACGGGCGCTACTGCGTCCTCTACGAGGGTGACCACAACACGATCACGTTCGATACGTTCGACGCCCAGTGGCTCGGCCCGCTGTGCGGGACCCTCTCGGCAGGTGCGGCCTCGGTGGCACCGGGGGGCACGGCCGACGTGACATTCACTGTGACGAAGTTAGCCACCGTCACCGTCCGCGTGACTGCGCCGGTCTCGGCGAACGTTAGCACCGTCACCGGCCGCGCGGAGTTCAATGCGGCGCAGGGGCACTTGAACGTCAAGGTCCCAGTGACGGTCACCCCGGCCTCCTGACGGGAATGCCTGAGAAGTGACCCAGCGTCTGGTGGACCAGACGCCGGGGCACTTCTCTGTTTTCCAGGTCATGTCCAATGCGTGTGGCTTGTCGGCATGGCCCTCGGTCCGGGCTCTCGCTGCCCCTCCGCCACCGGGCACACCGCCTCAATCGCCCTTGGGGCACTCAACGGAGGTGGACCATATGCATCTGGCCCGAGAGACGCAGGGAAGGTCCAGGCCCGGTACCCGATGCCCGGCTGGCTTTGCCGGCCAAGGCACCTACACGGAAGGAATTAATTAAACAACCACAGCACCGCTCCACTCGAGGAGGAGCCACCCAGACCTTCGATCTCGAGCCTGTGCAGCGCCTCCCGGATGCGCGTGCGGGACCTACGAATAATCTGCGGCGAGCTTGTTCTCACTCAGCAGATCATCGGCCTTTTGATGCGCCCGCTAACGATGGCATCTCGGATCGTATCGTAGACATTTGTCGACACCGCACACGCCCTTGAGTATCACCCTCGCCGTCAACCAGTAGGGAATTGAGCTATCGCCCCGGCCCGACGTCCGAAGACCATTTCGGTGGCAAGACCCGAGCCGCCCGGGTAGTTGCCGGAACAGAGCCCGTCAAGCTCCTCACCGCAGACGAACAATCCCTGGATAGGCCCCCTCTCATCTGGCACCCGCCCTTCCAGGCCGCCTTTGAGGCCACCGAAGGTGAAGGTGATTCCGCAGGTGACCGGGTACGTGGAGAAGGATCCCGTCTCAATGGGCGAAGCCCAGTTCGACATCGGTGGACTCACATGAGCAGCGCGGCCATCGAGCACCGTCGGATCAAAGGGGATGTTTCGGTCGGTGGACGCGTTGAAGTCATTCACCATCGAGATCAGCCCTGAAGGGTCTACGCCCTTGGCTTCTGCCAGTTCACCGATGCTGTCGGCTCGGTGAACGGCGATTCCTGGCATGTCGTATTCCTCGGTGCGCAACGTCGAGTCAAAGATTTGCCATGAACCCGAACCGGGCTGCCGGAGGATTCCTTCCTGTATTTGGCGTAGGTGTAGTTGCGGTAGTCGGACCCGTTCTAGGGCGTCATAGGGCCTCCCGTTCAGATACATGGTGTTGTGTCTCACATTAGCTATGTGTTTTGATTATAGTTATTCCAGGCAAAAAGGCAGAAGTAGTCGATATTAGTAGGTACTTTGTTTATAGCTACTGGTGTCGGTCTGACCGCTGTGTCCTGCGTCGGGTCGTTCGTACTTCAGCGACAGAGAGAACAAAAATGCCTTCCAGGCTCCGCAACTGTCCACCTGCTTGCTGACCCCGGCCCAAAGGCACCCAGTGTTCTTTCGCAGGAAGCAAACATCCGCCCAGCGGTGCCGCGTAAACGCGAAGGACCCATCCCCATCCACCACATCCCGTTTGTTCGTCAGTGTTTTTGGAGGATCACATGAAAAAGAAGTGGCTAGCACGCACAACCGCAGCTGGACTGGCACTAGCACTCCCCGCGATTTTTGGTACCGCGCCATCGTTCGCTGAGGGGGCAGGTTCCCAGTACTTCGTGGACTGCGCCGCTGGCGCCGCTGGCAACGGAAGTGCCGCGTCCCCGTGGAATTCGCTCCAGCAAGCCAACGCCCATGAGTTCGGGCCAGGCGACCAACTATTGTTCATGAAGGGAACCACCTGCACCGGACTACTCAAGCCATCCGGTTCCGGCACGGCTGCAGACGCCTTCACCATTAGCGACTACGGCACTTCCAGCGGCCGCGCGGTAATCGCAGGCCAGGGTGGTCCCACAGCCGTGCACCTTCTCAACAACCAACACATAGTTCTCCAGAACCTTGAGATAACAAACAGTGCGCTTCCAGCCTCGCAACGCCGCGGAGTGCTGGTCGAAATCCGCGACATTGGCACGGGCACCGGCTACGACCTTGAGAACTTGTACATTCATGACGTGCGGGGCGGGGATCTGAAGGGCCCGAACGGAAGCCAGGGAATCGGGTTCAAGGTTTCGGGCTCCGCCGTCCCTACCAAATTTGACGATGTCCGCATCGCGGGCAACCGGTTGGAACACATCGACCGCCAAGCCATTGTCACTGTTCTGAGCACCTGGAGCGCCCGTCCCGAATTGACGCCCACACCAGTTACCACCTGGCTCGCCTCCACCAACATTGTTGTTGAGCACAATACGCTCTCGGACATCGGCGGCGATGGCATCGTCATGAACACGACCGACGGAGCGATCGTCCAACGCAACACGGTGTCCGGTTTTCAACTCCGGTCTGCGGGCTATAATGCCGGCATCTGGCCCTTCAACTCCGACAACTCTACATTCCAATACAACGACGTTTCCGGCGGCGGTAACACACTTGACGGTATGGCCTATGACGTCGACCAAGGTAACGTCAACACAACATTTCAGTACAACTACAGCCACGACAACAAGGGAGGATTCTTCCTCCTCTGCAACAACGGTCCGGGCATGATTCGAAACGCCGATATCCACCACAACCTAAGTATCAATGACTCCTTCCGAGGCATCGAGAACTGCAAGGGCGCCGTGGAGAGCGCTGCATTCCACCAGAACTGGATCTACATCGGCGATGGCATCAGCCAAACGGTCGTCAACGAAAACACGGCAAGCCTGCGCAACGTACGGTTCCAGAACAATGTGGTCGTCAAGGCTGGTGCCGGCACGGCTGACTTTAAGCTGCTCTCCGGCGGATACAAGTTCGCGTGCAACGAATTCACCGGAACCACCCATACTCCGGCGCAGTCGGCCGAAGGTGACACCTGCCAGCCGATTCCGGCCGCGTCACACGGAATGAATCAGGGACTCCTCAAGAAAGTCCTCGACGGCGAATACTTGAGCCGATCCGTTCAGGATTCACTGTCACGAATCTTCGGGGCGCGGTCTACAGCAGGCCAGAAATAGCCCTGCGTGACTCCAGCCGGTTCCGTCATTTCACTGGAAAACGGCCCAACGATGCCGCGTTAAATTGGATGCGGTATGCGCGGCCCGTGGGGGAAGAGCCGGCTGCGACTCCCTGCGGCGGACAGTCTTAGCCGGCAAATAGCAGGAGCGTCATCGCTGCGTCCCCCTCGACGACGAGCTCAAGGTTCTTGCTGATGTAAAGGCTTGGAGCCTGGCAGGTGAGACGTGCCCGCCGCTGCCAACTTGGCACCCTCTTAGTAGTACTTAGTTAGGTTGGGGCTCGTGGTTGGCAGTAGGGGCAGTATCCGGT
>NZ_JASBRB010000031.1 GCF_029960665.1 Pseudarthrobacter sp. AL07 | reverse complement strand
CCCCGCCACCGGGCTCTTCGACGACAACTACGTCATCTACGCCAAACTCAAAGCCCTGAAACGGACCTCGATTGATCCAGCAGCCGACGAAAGGTTTGACCATGAAGGCAAACAGCAGCACGCGTAAGTTTCTCGGACTGGCAGCGGCAGCAGCTACGCTGCTGGCTCTGGCCGGTTGTGGAACCCCTGGCATGTCCGGGTCCGGCACCACTGCGGCACCGACTGTGACGGAACGATCAGCCTCAGCGGTGCCCACCACCCAAGCCCCCGCCCCCTCCAGCTCCAGCCCCGCATCTTCGCCGGCCGCAGCCGCAGCAAAAATCCTGATCAAGGGCTTCAAATACCAGGGATCCGAAACCGTAAGCCCCGGAGCGACGATCAGCGTCGTCAACGAAGACATAGAAGCGCACAGCATTACCGCTGACACCGGCGCGGCATTCGATTCCACCATCAAAGCCGGCGCCGGCAGCTTCACCGCCCCGGCCGAGCCCGGCACCTACCCGTACCACTGCATCTTCCACGGCAACATGAAAGGCACCCTGACCGTGAAGTGACACGTCAGCACAGCCCGAGGGATAGTGGGCATCGCCCACCGTGGCGGCATGACCCGTCCGGTATGCGCCATTACGCCAGCAACTGTGGAAATACGGCACACTTTAGTTTCTTAATTCACCGAAGACCGGTGTATTGTTTTCGAGTTAGGTTCCCCTAATATTCCCGAAGACACCTTATGGACCACGCGCGCTATGAGCATCCAACTTGACCTTCAACGCCTGCACTTTGCCGCCAACCTTGTGGATAACGGTGACAGGACTGCCGTTGCCACCAGCAGTGGTGTCCTGACGTACCGGGAACTGGCTGAGCGTGTTGGGGAGCTTGGCCGGCGCCTCGGCACCGAACGCCGGCTGGTGGCACTGACGGCCGGTAACGACGTCGACTCGCTGGTGGGGTATCTGGCGGCTATGGCTGCCGGTCATCCGCTGATCCTCCTGCCCGCGGACAAGCCTGCCGCCCTGAAGTCCCTGGTCGCGGCCTATGATCCGGACGTTATCCTTCGTTCCGCAAGCGGCCGGATGGTCCTGGAGGAGCGACGGCCTGGCACCGGACACACCCTGCACCCGGACCTGGCGCTACTGCTGAGCACCTCAGGGTCCACCGGCTCACCCAAGCTGGTGCGGCTGTCCTATGAAAACCTCCAGGCGAACGCAGAGTCCATCGCGGAATACCTCGGTATCACCGAAGATGACCGGGCTATGACCACGCTGCCCATGTCCTACTGCTATGGACTGTCAGTGATCAACAGCCACCTGCTGCGTGGTGCCAGCCTGGTCCTGACCGATCTGTCCGTGGTGGACCCCTGCTTCTGGGATCTGTTCCGCAGTGAGGGGGCCACATCGTTCGCAGCCGTTCCCTACACCTTCGAGTTGCTCGAGCGGGTGGGGTTCGCCGCGATGAATCTGCCCACGCTCAGGTATGTGACCCAGGCTGGCGGCAGGCTCGGCCCGGACCTGGTCCGGCGTTACGCAGAACTGGGCGCAAGGAGCAGCTGGGATCTCTTTGTGATGTACGGCCAGACGGAGGCCACCGCGCGCATGGCATACCTCCCGCCGCGGCTGGCAGGTGCGTCGCCCGGCGCCATCGGAATCCCGGTCCCGGGCGGGGCCTTCCGGATAGACCCGGTCCCTGGACTGGAGGATGGGGAGCTGGTCTATTCCGGGCCTAACGTGATGCTGGGATACGCCGGGACGCCGGAGGACCTGGGCCTCGGGCGGACTGTGGATGAACTCCGCACCGGAGACCTGGCCCGACTGAATGCGGACGGATTGTACGAGGTCGTGGGAAGGCGCAGCCGGTTCGTCAAGATCGTGGGTCTCCGCGTCGACCTTGGACAGGTGGAGCGGATCCTTGCCGACCTTGGCATTCAGTCGGCGAGTGCCGGCACGGACCTGGGGCTCGTGGTCGCCGTCGAAGGTGAACACGACCCGGCGCTGGTGGGTAAGCTCCTCGCCCAGGGCATCGGCCTGCCGCGCGCTGCCCTGGACGTCCACGCGGTGCAGGAACTCCCGCGGCTGGCATCCGGAAAACCGGACTACCCTGCCGTCCTGGCCCTCGCCCAACAGGGCGGCCCCGCAGTTCAGAACCCCGCGTCCAGCGCTGAATCCGGGGCTTGCCCGCAGGACAAAGTGGTGCAGATTTTTGAGGACACGCTGGAACTGACTGACATTTCCGACGGCGACACGTTCGTTTCGCTCGGCGGGGACTCGCTTTCGTATGTGGCAGCGTCCGTGCGGCTTGAGCAGGCATTGGGACACTTGCCAACGGACTGGCACATCACCCCGGTGGGAGTGCTGGGGGCCAGACTTGAGCAGTCACGGACGCGGAAGCGGCGCCGCGTGTTTGCCCGGCTTGAGACCAGCATCGTGTTGCGGGCGGCCGCGATTTTCCTGATTGTCAGTACCCATATTGGATTCCTGCACTGGCAGGGTGCCGCCCACGTGCTCATGGCTGTGGCGGGGTTCAACTTCGCCCGGTTCCAGCTTGCCGGGGAGCGTGTGCCGCGGCTGCGGAAACAAGCCGCCAGCCTGGCCAGGGTCATCATCCCCAGCATGGCCTTCATCGGCTTCGCCTACCTGATCACCGACAAGTACAGCCTCGCAAATATCGTCCTCCTCCACGCCATTATCGGGCCCGAAGAGGTGACCACCCGGTCGCATTTCTGGTTCATCGAGGTGCTCGTCTACCTGCTGGTCAGCATGACGGCACTGCTCGCCGTGCCCTGGGTCAGCCGGGCCGAAAAGCGCTTTCCTTTCCTCTTTCCGCTTGCACTGTTCGCCGCTGGACTGCTCACCCGGTATGAGCTTTTTGAGCCGGGAATTCCGCACACCACGCCGGCGCTTTGGCTCTTCGCTTTGGGATGGGCGGTTGCCCGGGCCCGTCACGTCCTTCAGCGATGCGCCGTCAGTGTCGTTGCCACTGTGACCATCCCGGGGTTCTTCGACAACCCCGCCCGTGAACTGACGGTCATTGCCGGGGTCCTCCTGCTCCTGTGGCTGCCCAGCATTCCCGTCCCGGCCGGGCTGCGGCGCTTCACGGTTCTGCTGGCCAGCGCGTCCCTGCACATCTACCTGGTGCATTGGCTGGTCTACCCCTTGGTGGTTGAGTTCAGTCCCGCCCTCGCCGTGGTGGCCTCACTGGCCGCAGGCTCGGCGTACTGGGCACTGTGCAGCCAGGCGCCGGCGGTCCTCGGCCGCGCTGGAAGACGGATCCTGTCCGCCCGGTGACGCGCAGACGGCCCGGCGACGCGCAGTCCGCCCGGCGACGCGCAAATGGCTTGGCGCTACGCAAATGCCCTGGCGACACCGGAATACGGGCGTCGCCAGGGCAGACGCGCGTCACGGGAACTTTAGCGCGTCGAATTCCGCAGAACGCGTACGACGGCGGGGCACGCCGGCCGCCGCCAGCATGTGTTCCAGCTTCCCCGGCTCCTTCAGATCGGCCCAGTCCCACCTCACCACGTTGAACCCGGTTGCCCGGATCCGGTTCTCGCGCTTCTTTTCCTCCACCACCGCCTGCGATGCCGTCCTGCCCTTGAGGAACTCCGGTTTGACGTACTTCTCCTCGCCATCGAATTCGCCCACCACCTTGGCCAGCTTCCAGTAGAAGTCGGCGTAGCCCACGAGCCCGTCCTTGTCGTGGATGGCCTGCTGCAGGACCGGCGTTTCGAAGCCGGCCACCTGGATTAATGCGCGGCTGTAGGACTCTCCCGCCGAACCGGACATTGGATCCGCGAAAGCCAAGGCGGCCAGTATCCTTCGCCCGGCCGCCGCGGAGTAGTTCGTGCCGATGCTCGCCATCAACTCATCTTTGGTGAAGGCCCGTAGCCGCAGGGTGCGGTCCGGTTTCAGCACGTGGTCCAACGGGGCGGCCGCCTCCGTGAACGGCGTAAATGCGGCCAGATCGAGGACGGTGCGGATGCGGCCGGTGACGAGCAGGCCCTCCCGCTGGACCACTGTCAGACCCGCCGGATCAGCGAAGTGGCGGACAACCCCGGCACGGGACCGGCCGCCGTCGTTCTTCATCGTCAGGGCGTGGACAGGATGGTGCAGGCCAATAGTGGGAATGCTCCAGACAGACGCGGCGGAATGTCGGGCAAACACAGTGGGACGCTCGAAGGTTTCCGCGGCCGCGCTGATGCGGAGCCTGTACTGTTCCCAGGGCTTCAGTCGCTTCCACGCGGGGCCGTCGGTGTAGACGCCGTGCCGGATCCGGACGAGCGAACCGGCCTTTACGTCCTTGGCGAGGTCCTTGGCGGTCAGCCCGTGCTCGATGCGGTCGCGGGCCAAGAGAAGCGGTGGAAAGTCGGTCATGTACCGAAGATGCCAGTTACGCGCCTTGGGCGACAGATCAGGCTGCCGCCATGTGGAAAACCAACCTCACTACGGTCGACACGCACCACGACTCTCGACCCGCATATGCTCTGACGCGCACGGAATACGGCGGCGTCAGGGAATGTGCGAGTCGGCATGGGATATGCGCGTCGCCAGCAACCGCAGGCCCGCTCCTTGACGCCCTCCGCGTCCTCCGCATATCCTGAACGAACGGTCGGTAAATAAATCGGACCAAATCCAGGCAGGTGCATAGGAGCAACCATGGAAGCCAACGCCCAGCGCAACGCGGACCGCCAAGATGCGGACGGCCAGGCCAACTTTGACCGCGTGATCGCCGAAGACTCCCGCATTGAACCAAAAGACTGGATGCCGGACGCCTATCGCAAGACCCTCCTGCGCCAGATCTCCCAGCACGCCCACTCGGAGATCATCGGGATGCAGCCGGAAGCCAACTGGATTTCCCGCGCCCCGAGCCTCAAGCGCAAGGCCATCCTGATGGCCAAGGTCCAGGACGAGGCCGGCCACGGGCTCTACCTCTACTCGGCCGCCGAGACCCTCGGCCAGTCCCGCGACAAGATGATGGCCGACCTCATCGCCGGCAAGGCCCGCTACTCCAGCATCTTCAACTACCCGGCCCTGACCTGGGCGGACATGGGCGCCATTGGCTGGCTGGTGGACGGCGCCGCCATCTGCAACCAGGTGCCGCTGTGCCGCGCCTCCTACGGCCCCTACGGCCGCGCCATGGTCCGGGTCTGCAAGGAAGAGTCGTTCCACCAGCGCCAGGGCTTCGAGATCCTGCTGGAACTCGCCCACGGCACCCCGGAGCAGAAGCAGATGGCCCAGGACGCCGTGAACCGCTGGTACGCCCCGGCACTGATGATGTTCGGCCCGCCGGACGACGATTCGCCCAACTCCCGCCAGTCCATGGCCTGGAACATCAAGCGCTTCAGCAACGACGAACTCCGCAGCCGCTTCGTGGGAATGATGGTGGAGCAGGTCCGCGTGCTGGGCCTCACCCTCCCGGACAGCGAGATCCGCTTCAACGAGGACACCAAAAAGTGGGAGCACGGCCCGCTGGACTGGAACGAGTTCCACGAAGTCCTCGCCGGCCGCGGCCCCTGCAACGCCCAGCGCCTTGAGCGCCGGAGGGAAGCGCACGACGACGGCGCTTGGGTCCGCGAAGCAGCCGCGGCGTACGCAGCAAAACAGTCACTGAAGACAAAGGAATACGCAGCATGATCCCCACCGACTCCCCAACCTCGCAAGTCCCCAGTCGCTCCCTAGACTCGCAAGCTCGTCTAGGGAACCCTGCGGCCGTGGGCCCACAGCCGGGGGGCGGCGTGGCCCCAGCCGAAACGACCGACCGCAACGCCTGGGGCCTCTGGGAAGTCTTCGTCCGCTCCAGCCGCGGCCTGTCCCACGTCCACGCCGGGTCCCTGCACGCGCCGGATGCCGCCATGGCCCTGCGCAACGCCCGCGACCTCTACACGCGCCGCAACGAGGGTGTGTCCATCTGGGTGGTACCTGCCGACGCCATCGCCGCCAGCGATCCGGACTCCAAGGGCTCGTTCTTCGAGTCCCCGCAGGGCAAGGACTACCGGCACGCCACGTATTACACCAAGAGCGAAGGGGTGAAGCACCTGTGAACTCTGCACCCATGGGCGGGGAGTCCGCCACCCGCATCACCCCCGGCACCGCCCTGCGCCCGGAGGACATCGCCCTGGAGGTCCGCACGGGCCTTGCCAAGCCCACCGAGGACGTGGCCGAGTACGCGCTGCGCCTGGGGGACGATGGCCTGATCCTCGCGCAGCGGCTGGGCCACTGGATCTCCCGCGGCCCCGAGCTGGAGGAGGACGTGGCACTGGGCAACATCGCCCTGGACCAGCTGGGCCACGCCCGGAGCTTCCTGACCTACGCGGGCGGTGCCTGGGACAAGACCGAAGACGAGCTGGCATACTTCCGGCGCGAGCATGAGTTCCGCTCCGCGCACATCTTTGAGCAGCCCAACGGCGACTTCGCGGCCACCATCGCCCGGCAGTTCGTGGTGAGCTACTACCAGTTCGAGCTGTACCGCCGCCTCACGCAATCCACAGATGCCACTCTCGCCGCCATCGCCGCCAAGGCCGTGAAGGAAGTGGACTACCACCGGGACCACAGCGCCCAGTGGGTCCTGCGCCTGGCCGGCGGCACCGAGGAATCCCGCACCCGGATGATCCAGGGACTGAGGCAGATGTGGCCCTACGTCGCCGAGCTCTTCCAGGACGATGAACTGACCACGCGCCTGGCCGAAACGGGCGCCGCCGTCGAGCCTTCCACGTTGAAAGCCGACTTTGACCGGCTCACCGGCGAAGTCCTCAAAGAAGCCGAGTTGGAGGTCCCGGACGTCCCGGCTGCCCCCGGCGGCGGGCGGGATGGCCGGCACTCGGAGCACCTGGGCTACCTCCTCGCGGAGATGCAGGTGCTGGCGCGCGAGTACCCCGGAGCAAGCTGGTGACCGCCGTGGCCACCGCTGCGCCCGAGCGGACACAGCAGCAGCAGGCCTGGGACATCGCGGCCACCGTCTGCGATCCCGAAATCCCCGTGCTCACCATCGCGGACCTGGGGATCCTCCGCGACGTGCAGGCCGAGGGGAAAAGCGTAAGGGTCACCATCACCCCCACATACTCAGGCTGCCCGGCCATGGACGCCATCCGCGACGACCTGAAAAAAGCGTTCGCCAAGGAAGGCTACACAGCAGAAGTGGACCTGGTGCTCGCCCCGGCCTGGACCACGGACTGGATGACGGCCACCGGGAAGGCGAAGCTGCAGGAGTACGGCATCGCGCCGCCGTCGGGCATGGCAGCAGCCGGCGGCCACAGCGGCCCAATCAGGCTCAAAATGGCCGTCAAATGCCCCCAGTGCTCGTCCCTGAACACCAAGGAGCTCACCCGGTTCGGCTCCACGTCCTGCAAGGCGCTGTACGTGTGCAAGGACTGCCTGGAACCGTTCGACTACTTCAAAGTCCTGTAAGGAAGCCCCATGCCTGTTGTGCGCCAGACCGCCGCCGAATCGGCGCTAGCCAGCGGCCGCCGTCGTCCGTCCTTCCACACTCTGACCGTCAGTGAGGTGCGCCGGCTGACCGAGGATGCCATCGAGGTGACGTTCGGCGTCCCCCAAGAGCTCGCCGGCCAGTTCGACTACCTGCCCGGCCAGTACGTGGCCCTGCGCACCACGCTGCCGGATGAGAAGGGCGAGCCGCATGAGGTGCGCCGGAGCTATTCCATCTGCGCCGAGCCGCGCACGTTCCCGGACGGCAGCAGCGAGATCCGGGTGGCTGTGAAGCAGGACCTGGGCGGGCTGTTCTCCACGTGGGCCAACGCGGAGCTGAAGGCGGGGGACACCCTGGAGGTCATGAGCCCCATGGGCGCGTTTGTGTCCAAGCACGGCCGGGACGGCAAGGCCGTGGAGCAGAACGTCATGAACTCCATGAACCGGCCGCAGGAAATCGCAGGCGAGCTGGCAGGGGAGCCGGGCACCTTTGTGGCCATCGCGGCGGGGAGCGGCATCACCCCGGTGATTGCGATCGCCCGCACGCTGCTGGCGGCCAACCCGGCGACGCGCTTTGACCTGATCTACGCCAACAAGGCCGCCATGGACGTGATGTTCCTGGAGGAGCTGGCGGATTTGAAGGACAGGTACCCGCAGCGGTTGGCCATCCACCATGTGCTGTCCCGCGAGCAGCGGATCGCGCCCCTGCTGAGCGGACGGATCGACGCCGGGAAGCTCCAGCAGTTGCTGGGCACCGCCATCCACGCGGACGATGTGGACGAGTGGTTCCTGTGCGGGCCGTTCGAGCTGGTGCAGCTGTGCCGGGACACCCTGGCCGAGCGCGGGGTGAAGCCGGAGCAGGTCCGGTTCGAGCTGTTCACGTCCGGGAAGCCGGACCGCCCGGAGGGCAACGCCGGCCGTCCGGTGGTGGTGGACGAGTCCCAGGAGACGTACAGGATCACGTTCAAGCTGGACGGCCTGCAGGGCGAGGTGGCCAGCCCCACGCACGCCCGCGAGTCGATCCTCAACGCCGCCCTCCGGGTCCGTGCGGATGTGCCGTTCGCGTGCGCCGGGGGAGTGTGCGGCACCTGTCGCGCCAAACTGGTCACCGGCACTGTGACCATGGACGAAAACTACGCGCTGGAGCAGGATGAGCTGGACAAGGGGTACGTCCTGACCTGCCAGAGCCACCCCACCAGCAAAGAAGTAACAGTCGACTTCGACGTCTAAGGAACCCATGATCACCCTCTCCATCGCCAACAACGTCGCCGAAGTGGTCCTGGACGCGCCCTACAAGCTGAACTCCCTCGACGAGCGGGCGCTCGCTGATTTAACCCAGGCGTACGACGACGCCGCTGCCGCCGCCTCCCGCGGTGAGGTGCGGGCGCTGCTGCTCAGGGGAGAGGG
This sequence comes from Pseudarthrobacter sp. AL07, assembly GCF_029960665.1. GTDB lineage: Bacteria > Actinomycetota > Actinomycetes > Actinomycetales > Micrococcaceae > Arthrobacter. Next base: position 25,625 of record NZ_JASBRB010000031.1, on the reverse strand, counting down.
CCGGGCCTTCTGCGCGGGCCGGGACATTTCGGGCGTGACGCCGGAGACGGACGACGCCGAAGCCTACCTGGGCGGGCTGGTGCAGCCGCTGCTGCAGAAAATGAGCGCGTTCCCGGCGCCGACGTTCGCCGCCGCGCAGGGCGCCTGCCTGGGCGTGGGGCTGGGCCTGCTGCTGGTCACCGACGTGGTGTATGTGGCGGAGAACGCCAAGTTCGGTTCACCGTTCGCCAAGCTGGGGGCCACGCTGGATTCGGGCGGGCACTGGTACTTCACGGAGCGGCTGGGCATGCACCGGACACTGGACCTGATCTACACGGCCGAGCTCATGTCCGGGACGGAGGCCGTCGCTCAGGGGCTGTTCAGCCGGGCGATGCCCGCCGATGAACTCCTTGCGAAGACGCGCGAGATTGTGGCCAAGGTGGCTGTGGGCGCGACGGGTGCCTTCAACGCGAGCAAGGAGCTCGTGGCGCACATCCGCGACCAGCGGCTGGGCCTGTGGGACGCCATGGCAGAGGAAAACGCAGAGCAGGCCCGCCTCTGCAAGAGCGCAGACTATGCCGAGGGTTTCCGGGCATTCCAGGAGAAGCGGTCGCCGGTGTTCAAAGGCCGGTGAAATTTTCCGGACAAAGGGGGCAGGGTGAAGCCGTCCGGGCCCTGCGCTGTTGAGAGTGCCGTTTGCGGCTCGGTTCAGGTAGCGGTTTTGGGGAGTATCAGAACTCCAGTTCCTCCTGAACAGCTTCGCCGAGCCGCCTGCCGGTCCGGCGATATTGAACTCTGTTACTTTGCAGGCTTTCGGAGCCCACCAGCTCAACGTAGCCCTCATCCCTTAGTGTCTTCAGCCATCTTCGGACGATGCCGCCCTTCAGTGAAGTCCGCTCCTCCAGCGCAGCTCGGGAAAGGGTCTCGGTTCCTAGCGCATCAAGGACTTCGGCGCGTCGATCGGCCGGAGAGATTCTCCCGCCCTTCGGAGCCAGCCCTTCTGGATCCCCCAGTCTTGGTGCCAGCGTGTACGTCGCCCACGCCCAGTGCCTTCTTGATCGGCTAACTCACGGACAACAAGGTCCTGCAATTCTTGAGTGGCGACCCTGGAATCCACACCACCGATCTGTCGGTACTTGGGATTGTCAATTAGGGCGCCCTCCCTCATGTGCGCAAGGGCGACGATTTGAGAGTGCGTTAGACCCGGCTCGTGAAGCGTCGCTATCCAATCCACAAAAGCCGTATTCAGCAGCGTGTGATTGGGAAACCTTACGGTGAACGAGGAGATCTTGTCACTAAATTCTGGAGGTGACATACCGGCAGCCCGAAGCGCTGTGAGCATTGTCCGGATTCCAGATCCTCTGTTCTCGCAGACGGTCCTGTCCTCACCCGGGATCTTCACATCTTCCAGCATCTTCAGCAGTGCGGAATTCCTGGCTGAGGAGAGAGTCTCAGTACCCAGCGAGTCGATCTGGACTGGCCCGAACAGCCCTCCGGGATTGCGCACCTCGAGGCGGTCAGGATACATCTCGACCTGCACTTGAGCGCCAAAGCTTGCTGGAGACAGGTCCCGATGAACCACTGCGTTGACTATGGCCTCGCGAAGTGCTGGTTCGGGGTAGTCCCAAATATCCTGTCGTCCTGCACCAGCGACTACAGCCCGCCGACGCATGTTTCTCTTGATTACAGCCAGCGACTCCCGGACTATCTCAGGGATGGAACCTTCGATTGCAACATTGTCCAGAAAGCGAGTCCCATCCGGCGCCGGTCCCTCAACCGTGGGATAGCTAACAAATGTGAGCATTAGTTGCGGGTAGAACTGCTGGGGGTAGCGCCCGAGGGCCAGCAAACCAGCGAGCGTCGGTATGAGGGTGGCATCCCGTCGCACGAGCACGTTAGACATGGTGAGGATTTCTGGGATGGACTTGTCGCCAAAGATTCGAGGCCTAACATCCCTGAGGCGGGCGACGTATGACTTGATGCCTTCTTCGTCGAGGTCGTCCAATGTGGCTTCTACTACAGGAGCAACGTCATCGCGAGGTTGCGGATTGGTGCGCAGCTGGGCATCCCGGCGGACACCATCCGTGGCTGGGTGCGCATCATGGAGATCGACCAGGGCGTGCGCCCTGGCACCACCACCGATGACGCGACCCGCCTGGCCGAGCTTGAACGTGAAGTGGTTGAGTTGCGCCGGGCCAATGCGATTTGAAGTCAGCATCAGTTTTCTTCGCGGCGGAGCTGTGCGCCACGAGGCGCTGTGTGTGTCGAGGGGCGGTGAAAGACCGTCCTGGTTGGGTCGTCGCAGCGGCCTGATTGAGCTGGGGGCAGCCTGATCCGGGGAACGCCGGTGAGGGTGGCAAGCGGCCCCGACAAAGGCGAGACGTGCCGGGACTACCAGACGGTGCGGGTTCGTCGAGCAAGGTCAGAAGGTACAACGTGAGTGAACTGGTGTTTGACGCCCTGTAACCGCGAAGCCGGGCTCAAATCTGGTGGATATGGGCCGGTATGCAGCGCACTGGATGCCATGCGTGGCGTCTGGACTCCGAAGCCGTTTAGTTCTGTCGGTGGGGAGGCCACGGTGAAGGCCTGCGGCGTAGTCGTGGCGATGCTGCCGGGGTAGAGCCAGGTGCCTACCTGACTGATCGATGACGCAGTGAACGTGGGAACCATTTCGTGGTTCCCCAACCGGTGGGTAGCCAGCCGTCCGGCCAGTGCGTGTTTGGAGTCGATTTGGCGAGTCGTGATATTTATAGAATATAGGAAGACACTGGCGAAAGTTTCGTGGGTGGCATGGGTTCAGTATCATGCCGCCGAAGTACCCTATGTGATTCTGGCCGGGTTGATAACCGTGGCAACCGCCACGTCGACGTCAGCGTTGCTTCGCTGATAGAACGTCGTCCTCGGAACCCGGCAGAGCAAGAATTGAATGGGCAAGACACTTGCCACCGAATGCTAGGAATACCATGACTCTCCCCATTGAAGCCGAACAGCAAGCGACCGAGAAGGGTCCTCGGCGTCAGAAGGTGCGGAAGAACCGCAAGGGCCGCGCGGTCCTTATTGCGGTGGCTACAATGGTCCTTGTTGCTGCCGTTGTTGCTGGCGGGTACATCGTAAATCTTGCACACTCTTTCGACTCCAAATCCGAAAAGATTCAAAGCGCGTTCCCCGATGAGTCCACACGTCCGCGAAAGATGGAGGTCAAGTCGGGTCCGCCGGCAAAAAATATCCTACTCATCGGGAGCGACAGCCGCGGGCAAAATGTGGTTGATGCCGAACGGGGAACGTCCTCTGACCAACGATCCGATGTGATGATGCTGGTCCACATCCCTGCTGGTCGCAAAAACATCTATACTATCTCCCTGATGCGCGACCTCTGGGTGACCATCCCGGGGCATGGCGAGGCGAAGCTCAACGCGGCCCTCGCTTTGGGGGGCGTCCCCTTGGTGGTTCAAACGGTTGAATTAATTTTCAACCAGCGGATCGATCACGTCGCCACGATCAACTTTGACGGTTTTAAGGGGCTGACTGAAGCCTTGGGCGGGGTGCCCGTGACATCGAGTATTGCCTTTAGCACCGGCTCTTACTCTTATGCGGCCGGTCCAAATATGCTGAGCGGGGCGGATGCCCTAGCGTTTGTCCGGGAACGCTACGCTTTCGCTGACGGCGACTACCAGCGGGTAAGGAATCAGCAAGCGTTCATTAGGGGCGTCATTGCAAAGACCATCAACGCAGAAACGCTGTCGAATCCCATAACCATCAATAACTTGGTCAATGTCTTTTCGCCATTTGTGGCTGTGGACAAGACCCTCGACGCCGCAGCCTTAGGCAGCCTCGCCGTGGAACTCCAGGCCATCCGGCCGCAAGACATGGCGATGTTTACATTGCCCACCCGTGGCACAGGCACGTCAGCCGACGGGCAGTCGATCGTGCTTACTGACCCGGACGCCATCCAGAAGATCTCATCTGCTTTGGCCGAAGATAAATTGGGCGCCTACATCGCGGCCAATAATTTCCTGGACGGAAATTGACAGCGGGGTTGCGGTGGTTTCGACAGGCTCAATCACCGGTGAACTTTGGCTCGCGCTTGTCTTGGAACGCTCGGAAGCCCTCCGCGTAATCCGCGCTCTAGCCTAGCTCTAGCCTGGGGCTACTACAGGCGGCCTGCCCGGAATTTTCCTCGTCCATGGCGTCCCACACGTTCGGACGTGGGTCGCGGATGTGCGCCACCAGCTCCTTGCTCGCGTTGAACGCCCCGGTGGGTCCAGAGGTGTCAAGCCCCAGGGTTTGGTGGAGGGTTTGTTAGCCCGGGATTTTCATGAGGCTGGCGCTTGTCCGGTGTGGTTAAGCGACGAAAGGTGCTTCCGAGCTGGGAAAATAGTGTTGTCGACGCACAGAGCCACCGGCTGAAAGAAGCACCTTTCTGATGTCCAAGAATACCCGTGTTTTTCCGGCCCTTCCTGTCGCCACGACGGGCCAGTCGCTGGTCTCCCATGCCGGGCTGAGCGTGGTGACGTCCTTGGTTGACGCGCTCGGGTTCCGGGACCTATGTGAGGACCGTTTGGGCCAGTTTGTCCCGTCCGGGGCGTGGCACCGGCCTGGCACGATCCTGGGCTCGCTGGCGGTCATGCTCGCTGGCGGAGGGGAGCACGTGTCCGATCTGGACATCCTGCGGACCGGTGCCGGGGTTTTTGGGAACGTTGCCTCGAACGCGACGATCTCGCGGTTCTTTGAGCGGACCGTGACCAACCCGGACCTCTTCAGCTACGGCTTCGCGACCTTGACGCGGGAGCTGCGTTCTCGGGCGTGGGAAGCTGCGGAGGAGAGGAATCCGGCGTTGAAGGCCACCGCCGGTGAGCCGCTGATCGTGGATCTGGATGCCACCCTCGTCACCTCGCACAGAGACAAGGAACAAGCTGTCGGAACGTACAAGGGCGGGTATGGGTTCGCGCCCTTTATTGCCAGCGTTGATTACGGCACGGGCAACGGCGGCGGGGAAGTCCTGGCGGCACTCCTGCGTCCGGGTAATGCCGGGGCCAACAGCGCCGATGACCACATCAAGGTCTTCACCCAGGCCGCCGCCCAGCTCCCCGACGACTTCTACGACACGGACGGAAAGCTCATCGGTGAGAAAATCCTCGTGCGCACCGACAGTGCCGGGGCATCCCGGAAATTCCTGCACTATCTCTCATCCATGGGCGTGCAGTTCAGTGTCTCCTACCCGGTCCCGGTGATGAAGGCCCGCATGGTCGCGTGGATCAACGACAAGCAATACTGGCAGCCCGCGCTCGACCAGGCAGGGGACGAACGCACGGACGCATGGGTCGTTAACGCCACCGACGTCCTCGGCCTCACGGACTACCCGCCGGGAACAAACCTCTACCTGCGTGCTGAGCCCCTGCACCCCGGGGCGCAGGCCACTTTGCTGGATCTGGACGGGCACCGCGTCACGGCATTTTTGACGAACTCACAGCGCTGGCATGGACCCGCCCTGGATGCCCGGCACCGGGCCCGGGGACGGTGTGAGAACCGGATCAAAACCCTGAAGAACACCGGGCTCGGAAAAATGCCGTTCTTCGACTTCCACGCCAACCAGGCCTGGGCCAACATCGCCACCCTGGCCATGAACCTGGTCTCCTGGCTGCAACTGGCAGCGCTGCCAACCGGCCACAAAGCCCGCGGATGGGACATGAAACGCTGGCGCTACCGGCTCTTCGCCACCGCCGGGAAACTCATCACCAGGGCCCGGCGGACCCGGTTGCTGATCCCTGACAAAGCGCCGGAATCCGGCACGATCACCACACTCCTGGCCGCGATTGCCGGGCTGAGAAACAGCCTCCGACAACGGGACCGACTCCTGGCCTAAGAACCATCAGGCCAGCCCCAACAACAACCAAGTACGACCCACCGGAGACGTGGAACCCGGCGCCTACCAAGCGACAACAAGGCCGGCAAGCGCGCCCAAAACCACAAAACCCAGCCGGACGAGAATCAAACCGAGACCCGGCACCCAACCCGACCTCCATGAAAAATCCGGGCTAGCCGCTATTGCCGGGCTGAAAAACAGCGTCCGACAACAGGACCGACTCCTGGCCTGAGAACCACCAGGCCAGCCCCAAACAACGACCAGCACGACCCATCGGAGACGTGGAACCCGGCGCCCACCCAACGACAACAGGGCCGGCCAGCGCGCCCAAAACCACAAAAATCCAGCCGGACGAGAATCAAATCGAGCCTCGGCGCCCAACCCGACCTTCATGAAAAATCCGGGCTAACGTCTTTCTCGGCATAATCGGAATCAAGCCGAATTCGGCTTAATTCCGACAGAGGGGTGCAGTATCGTGCCATCCGATATACCGAGCGCCTTGCTGACGCCGAAGCAGTCGCCTCCGTGGGAGCCAAGGGCGATAGCTACGACAATGCCATGGCCGAGGCGCTCAATTCCCTCTTCAAGGCCGAGCTCATCCGGAACAAAGGTCCGTGGACCAGCATCAACGACCTTGAAATCGCCGCTGCCGAATACATCGACTGGTACAACCACCGCCGTGTCCACGGCGAGATCGGCTATGTACCGCCGGTAGAAGCAGAAACAATTTTCTACTCAAATCTGCCCTCCATCAAAACGATGGAACGGGTCTAACAAACCCTCCACCAAACCCGGGGCTTGACAACTCCTCTAACTTCTCCGTATAGTCGCGTTTCGCCAACGCAGGTCCGAGCCGCGATGGCTGTGACCCCGGGGCCTCTCTCGAACCCGGCCGAGGCTCGAATCGAAAGTAGCCTTTGGTACGATTCCGTGCCGCAAGCGAGGCGTTCGGGGCCCATTTCACCGATCAGGGTGTATCGAACGTGGCTGTCAAAAATAAATTCAACCCCATCAAGGATACCGGATCCGATGCCGCGGCCCTTAGCAATTTGCCAATTACCGATCCAGATGTCCCTTCTTAGAAGGAGCCCTCCGATCCCTGGGAACGATCTATTGCGAGCGCGATGCGACGGGCAAAATTGCTGGATCAGTGGCAGCACGTGGTTTACTACAGTCTGAGCAGATTGACGATTATCGGCTCGATTCTTGGCTGAAGATCACTCGCGTGGCTGACGATTCACTCGTGCGGAGAAATATCGGGGGACCCCTTTGGAGTTACACAACTACCTGCAAGTGATTCGCAAACGTTGGATTTCCATCCTGCTTGTCACGGCCGCAGCCGCCGTGGCCGCGTTTGGGTTGACGCTCACCCAGAAGCCCATGTATGAAGCCCAATCGCAATTGTTTGTTTCTGTCAAGGGGGGAAGTACGGCGACCGACGTTACGCAGGGAAACATGTTTGCACAAAACCGAGTGACATCCTATGTCAGTCTTGCAACGAGTTCGCGCGTCCTCCAGGCCGTGGCCGATGAATTGGAGCTGAAAGGCGGCGCAGCCCAACTAGCTGGCAAGGTCTCCGCTTCGGCGCCTCCGCAGACAGTCTTGATTGACATCACCGCCGTCGACTCCAGCCCCGGCCAAGCGGCTCAGATAGCCAACTCGGCTGCTGAAGAGCTGATCAAAGGAGTAGCTGCGGTTGAAGACGTTTCCTTAGTAAAGTTGAGCGTTTTCGAGGAAGCCCAACCTCCTGTCGGTTCGTCTTCGCCCAAACCGATAACGAACGTAACCCTTGGCCTGATAGTGGGATTTGTGCTTGCCCTGGGAATAGCCTTCCTTCGTGAGGTCCTTAATACGAGGCTGCGGAACCAAGAAGATGTCGAGCGAATAGCGCCCGCGGGAGTCCTGGGCACTTTTGCTATCGATCCCTCGGTTGGAAAAGCAGCGATCATAACGCAAAGTGATCCCTACAGCCCACGGGCAGAAGGCTTTCGCCAGCTGCGCACCCATCTCTCCTTTACCAATCTGGGGGGCGGATCCCAAAGCGTGGTGGTCTCCTCGTCAATCCCGGGGGAGGGCAAGACCTCTACGGCAGTAAACCTAGCCATCATGCTTGCGGAGAGTGGAACTAGGGTATTGCTGGTCGACGCTGATCTTCGTCGACCGCGGGTGGCCAAGTACCTCGGCGTTGAGGGTTCCGTCGGATTGACAGGTGTACTGACCGGAAGCGTCGCCCTGGAAGATGCCATTCAGGCGTGGGGTTCATCAGGCCAGCTGCATGTTTTGGCGTCAGGCGGTTCCGCGCCGAATCCCAGCGAACTTCTCGGATCGGACACGATGGACAAGCTCCTTTCGCGGCTGGAATCCGAGTATGAAGTTGTCATCATCGATGCACCGCCGCTGCTGCCTGTAACCGATCCCGCCCTCCTCGCTGCGCACGCAAGTGGAATACTCCTCGTTGTGAGCGTCGATGGAAGGACTAGAAAGGCCGACCTTGTCAAGGCCGTTGGAAACATCGAGGCAGTCAGGGCTCGCTTGCTTGGAGTAGTGATCAACCGAGCGCCGGCTGTAAAGGGCGATCATAACTACTACGACTACAGGCCGGAACATGACACGCGCAAGAAGCGGTCGTTAGAGGCAATCGAACGACCGAAGGTGCGGCACGGCGGTCGTCGTTGGTGATATTAAGGCCTCGACATATTTGGAGGGTCCTGCCAGTCTCTATGTTGGTCGCTTCGCCGGTAATCCAAGTGTGGGTCTAGCGGGTCGCCTGGTCTCGACTCTACGTCCAGAACGCCGCTTCTGCTGGATCTCGGCACAGTGGACTGCTGCGGACCTCTTCGAAACGATCTGTAATAACTGGGGATGACATCGCATGAACAAATTCAAAGGATCCAGAGCATCTTTCAAAGGTGCACTTGGAAAATTTATGGCGAACTCGCTTCGCTGGAACTCGCAATATAACGAACATCTAGCCCGGTTTGGGCACGGAGCGCAATCTCTGTTGGATGCCGTGGCTTGGACAGTCGGACTGATCGGTGCTGTTTACTTCCGCTACGAGTTCGACAGCAACCAGATGAACTGGTCCCCGTTGCTGGCTGTTTGCGCGGCACTTGCTATCTCCCAGTTCCTATTTGGATGGATTTTTTGGCTTTATCGTGGCCGGTATAGTTCGGGTAGCTTTGAGGAAGCCGCTGCCTTGCTTCTTACCGTTTTTGCTGTTGCCCTCGTGGTTGGGGTTCCGGTCTTCATTTTTGGTTCCGGCCTGGAAATCCCGCGAAGTGCTACTGTCATCGCTCTGCCATTGGCATTTTTGCTCATGGGGTCAACGCGATACCTTCGCCGCTTGAACTCGCACCGCTTGATTAAGCCTCACAGCGATGCCAAACGCACGCTGGTATACGGTGCTGGTCATATGGGGCATCTTCTTATTCGGAACATGCTCGCTGATCGGCATGCCGGCTATCATCCCGTAGGGCTGATAGACGACGATTTGACCAAGCGAAACCTTCGTATTGCGGGCGTTCCAGTGCTAGGCGACAGCAGCAGGCTCCCCGACATCGCAAGTCTGGCGCAAGCCGAAGTCCTAATTGTTTGTATTACCCGCGCCGAGTCTGGGCTTCTTCGTTCAATATCTGATTCCGCCTTCAGTTGCGGGCTCCAAGTCAAGGTTCTGCCTGCTTTGAGCGAGATCATGGACGGTAAGGCAGAACCGGCCGACGTGCGTGACATCGCTATCGAAGACCTTATCGGACGGCATCCGGTGGACACCGAGATGGCGACTATTGCCGGGTACCTCAAAGGCAAGCGCGTCTTGGTTACTGGTGCCGGCGGTTCTATTGGCTCCGAGTTGTGCCGTCAAATCGTTCGATTTGAGCCTGCGGAACTGATGATGCTGGACCGGGACGAGTCGGGCCTTCAGGGGGCCCAAATTTCAATTGCGGGTCATGGCCTGCTTGATACAAAAGACGTAGTGCTTGCGGACATTCGGGATTCCGAAGCGCTGGGAGATATCTTCCGGGAACGTAAACCTGAAGTTGTATTTCATGCCGCGGCGCTCAAGCATCTTCCTATGCTCGAGCAGTACCCCGGGGAAGCCTGGAAAACGAACGTCCTCGGCACACTCAACGTTCTAAACGTGGCCCGAGAAGCCGGCGTTTCAACCTTCGTTAACATTTCGACAGACAAAGCTGCCGATCCAAGCAGTGTACTTGGTCACTCGAAGCGACTCGCTGAGCAGCTGACGGCCTGGGCGGCTGCAAACGGCAACGAGAGGTACCTTTCTGTGCGGTTTGGAAACGTTATTGGAAGCCGAGGGTCCATGCTTCCAACGTTCCAGTCGCTGATTGCTGCGGGTGGCCCTCTCACAATCACCCATCCGGAGGTCACTAGGTTCTTCATGACGATTCCCGAGGCCTGCCAACTGGTCGTTCAAGCTGGCGGGATCGGTAGCCCCGGAGAAGTCTTGATCCTGGATATGGGAGAGCCCGTTCGAATCCAGGACGTCGCGGAAAGGATGATAGCGGCGAGCGGCAAGGATATCGAAATCGTTTATACCGGGCTGCGAGAAGGCGAGAAGCTTCACGAAGTGCTTGTGAGCCACGATGAAACCGACGTCCGTCCCATCCATCCTAAGATTTCCCATACTCAGGCGTCCCCTTTGACTCCGGACGATCTCGATGTTCAGGCTTGGGATAAAAAGTTCCGGGACACTGACAAGATTGAAGTCGACGAGCTTGTATCCGAGGGGCACGGGTGACGGTTACGTTATCAGCAGTTGGATTGGCTCTTGTTACGAGTCTGGTGGCGCCCTTCGCAATAAAGCCATTCCTACTCCGACTGAACGTCGTAGACGTTCCCTCGGAGCGATCGTCTCACTCGATGCCGACAATTCGCGGTGCAGGTCTGGCAACGATATCCGGGTTCATTGCCGGATGCATCGTACTTCTCTTTTGGGAAGACACCTCCGATATCGGTCTCATCATGATTGTTCTCTGTGCATCCACAGCGGCGGCCGGAGTGGGCTGGGTTGAGGACTATAAAGGGATCACAATCCGGCGTCGCGTTGCGTGGCAGCTACTCATTGGATTGGCCGCTACGGGCGCAGTCGCCGCTGTGTCGGGAACGCATCTTTGGGTCCTACCGATAGGCGCGATTTTTTGTGTGGGCTTTATTAATGTGGCAAATTTCATGGATGGCATCGACGGCATCTCAGGATTCCATGGCGTCGTCTTCGGCGGAATGTACGCAATAATTGGCTCACTTTCCGGGGAGGTATGGATGAGCGCAGCAGGACTTGTGCTCGGTGCTGTCTATCTCGCATTTTTGCCGTGGAACCTCGGCACAGGATCTATCTTCTTAGGGGACACTGGAAGCTACCTTCTTGGCGGAGCGGTCTCGGTCTTAGCCATAGGGGCGCTTTGTGCTGGCGTCTCGCCATACATGATCGTAGGCCCCGTAGCCGTTTACCTGGCCGACTCTTCGTTTACTCTCTTATCTCGAATCTTGCGTGGCCAACGGTGGTACGAATCTCATCGGGCCCACGTATACCATCAGCTCGAGGACCTAGGGATGTCGCATGTTCGGGTCGCAGCGATTGTCACAGGTGCTAGTTGCCTGACGGGGGTCTTGGGTATCTTTGCGGCGAATGCGGAATTCTGGGGGGCTCTCAGCTGCATCACCATCGCTGTCACCATTGTCGGAGGCTATTTGGCTTCTCCGCAAATTATTCGTGGACTCAGTGGCCGCCGTGTGAACGGTGCCATCGGGGGGAGCAGAGAACATGGCTAATTGGGTAGTCGTCGGGGCCAGCGGTTTCATCGGCCAGGGCATTTGTGAAGCTGTGGATTCTGCGGGCCATCGTGTTACCCGCTTGGCTGCTCCTCGCCTGCGGGTGCATCCATCATGGTCGGCGGATGAATTAGTGGAATCGATGTCAAGCTGCGAAGATGAGATAGTAGCGTTGGCGACGCGATTCCCCCGTGACAGTGTTGTAGTTAACGCTGCCGGTATGGCTATGCCTGGAGCATCAGAGAGCAGTGACCTTTATGGAGCCAACGCAGCACTGCCGGTCCTTGTCTTACTCGCAGCACGGAAGGCCGGAGTGAGCCGTTTCATTCACATAAGCAGCGCAGCCGTTCAGGGTCGACTGCCTGAGCTCGATGACACGTGGAATCAGCAACCATTTTCCGCGTATTCACGCTCCAAAGCGTTGGCCGAGAGTTCTTTGCGTTTGCTTCTCAGGCACCCGGACCAGACAACGGATGTTCGCATCATCCGCGCGACATCCATACAGGATGAAAATCGTGGAACGACAAAGAACTTGGTCCGCTTCGCCCGGTCACCGTTTGCTAGTGTTGCCGCTCCGGGTGATGCGCCGTCCCCGGTATCGTCGCTAGACGGTCTGGCTAAGTTTGTTCTCGCCCTAGGCACGGATCGTATCCGGGTATCTGAGGTGAGTGTTCAGCCGTGGGAAGGCTTGACCGTACGGGACGTCATTCTTGAATACGGGATGAAGGAGCCGCATCAACTGCCGCCATCGCTGTGTAGGTTCCTGGTCGCAGCGGGGTATTTGATCGCAAAACTGGGCGTGCCCGGAATTGAGAGCAGCGTTCGGAGAGCTGAAGTCTTGTGGTTTGGCCAGTCGATCAGAGTCGATAGTTGCGGGCATGTTCCTGTATAAATTCGGACGGCGACTCGGGGGTGGAGCATATAGAGCGGGAGACCGCTCCAAGACAGACATATTTTTCGTCCAGACGACTGATATCTCGGTGGGCTCGCAACTGCACGGCCAGTTGGGCTATTTGCGGAGCAGAGGGCTCCGCGTTGCCGTAGCGTCGGCTGACACAGGCGTTCTGGAAACTATTGCTGCGAGGGACCAGGTGGCAGCTTATGGGCTGCCAATCAAACGCGACCCTTCAGTAGTGGCGGATTTGCATGCACTTGCCGTTGTTTTTGCTCTGATGCGCAGGCTGGCGCCGAGAGTAGTCGTTTACGGAACGCCCAAAGCTTCTTTACTGGGTGCAATTGCGTCATGGGCACTGCGGGTGCCGAGACGTGTTTACTGCGTCTACGGTCTTCGGGCGGAAACCATGTCCGGGTATCGGCGGCGACTTATGCTTCTCATTGAAAAAACGATTATTTTTTTGTCCACAGACGTGGTCGCTGTGGGGCATGGACTTCGGGAAGAAATGCTCGCTGCCGGAATTAGCGGTGACGTAATGGTATTCGGCAAGGGGTCGGCCAACAGCGTCGATATGGCAGCGTATAAACGACGTGGCCAAGACGAGGCTCTTCGTTTTTCCTTTCGCGAACAACAAGGGATCCCGCGTAACGCGATGGTGGTTGGTTACGTAGGCCGTATCACCGCAGACAAAGGTATTGACACCCTTATTGAGGCCATGCGCCTGCTGAGAGAAGAACTCGGAGATGTTTACTTATTGCTCGTCGGTCCCGATGAAGCATTGAACGGACTCCAGCAATTAACGATCGCAGTCCTCGACGAATACTGGGTCTGCAGAACAGGCAACGTTGTCGATACATCGTCCGTCTATGCCGCTATGGATGTGTTTTGCCTCCCGTCACGTCGAGAAGGATTACCGACTGTGCTTCTCGAAGCCGCTGCATCGGGAACGCCCATTGTTGCAACAAATGCGACGGGTGTCAGGGACGTCATTCCAGACGCAAGCTGTGGTCACATTGTCTCAATCGATGATGGGAAGGGATTGGCTGCGGCGCTGCGTTCGGTTCTGGAAAATCCGGTGGCGGCCGCATCCATGGCTAACCACACGCAGGGCCTAGTTTCAAAGGAGTTTAACCGGGAACGTTTGTGGGCCATTCAGTACAGCTTTTACGCGGCGGCCACCGGTGTGGGGAACGGAGCAGTTAGTGACGACTAGCCACAAAGTATTCTATTACGCCACAGAGGCGAAACTGTATCGCGGCCCGGACGGAAGAATCTATTCGGACGCCTCCCAAAATTGGTACGACCAACACCTCCTGTGGTTGGACACCTTCGACGAAGTTAGAATTGTTGCTCGTGTGGAGGACTCTCCCCGTGGCTCTGGCCATTTGGTGGAAGGTCAAGGCGTTACTGTCTTGGCGGTTCCGTCATACCAAGGAGCCCGAGGCTTGGTGATGAAATTCCTGCAGATACGGAGCCTCGTTCGTCGTTGTTGTACCGACGATTCAGCTGTTTACGGCGGGCGTTTCCCTGGTGTCATTGGAGCCATAACGGTGGGCGCTGGAAAGCGCATTGGTGCTAAGACGCTTGCTCATATCGTTGGGGACCCATACGACGTGCTCAAATCAGGGGTAGCCGGATGGCTCGGAGTAAAGCTTGCTTGGATCGGGAAGATGCTGATGGCACAGCAGGTTTCGCGGGTCGACGGTGCAATTTACGTGTCGGAGCAAACGCTGCAGAAGCGCTATCCCGTTCACTCGGACGCTCCGTCGCTGATACGTAGCGGGCTGTCCGTGACGAGAGAAACCCTGGCAAGCGAAGCTAAGATTCCTGATCTCCGGCGGCAGTCCACCACCATCGTGGCAGTCGGAACACACGACCAGATGTACAAGGGCCACGACCTCCTGCTGGAGGCAGTCGCCCTACTGAGGGCTAGGGGCAACCAGGTCAAACTGGATCTCATAGGTGGGGGAAGCAAGCACAAAACTCTCGTTGGGCTTGCGCGGGAACTGGAGATAGAGGGCCACGTTCGGTTCCTTGGACACGTCAAGTCACCTGATCAAGTCCGGAAGGTACTCGATAGTGCTGATCTTTTCGCCATGCCATCGCGGACTGAAGGCGTTCCTCGAGCGCTCATTGAAGCCATGGCACGTGGCCTTCCATGTATTGGCTCGAACATCGGCGGGATTCCTGAACTTTTGCCCGTCGAATGCCTTTTTACCTCTGGCTCAGTTGAAGAACTTACAGAACTGCTCCATAAGACTATCCACGACGACCAGTGGCTAACGGAGCAGGGGGCCAGAAACCTGGATCGGGCCCGCGAAATCTGCGAATCGCTCGACCCACGGCGAGTGTCGGACTTTTTCACCCTAATCACCTCTGCACCCAAGGTACTGGAAGACAAATGACGTCGAACGATACGGCTCGCAAGACTGTAGCCCACATCCTTGGTTCAGTCGATCGTGGCGGAGTGGAAATGCGGATGCTGGAGGTGGCGCGGGCCCTCCCAATAGACGGGCCATTGCTTACTATGGTCACCCTAACGGGCCGTGAAGGCTCGTTGGCAGAAGATTACAAAGTCGCCGGCGCGAGCATCGTCCCTATGCAATTGTGGGATCTCGGATTTGCATGGCGCTTCGTGAAATTCCTCCGGATTAACCGCATTCGCGTTGTTCATTCCCATGTTCATTTAGCATCAGGATTAATTTTAGCGCTCGCGGCTGTCGGTGGCGCCCGTAAACGCATTGCTAATTTCAGCAGCGATGGAAGCATACGTTCTGACCAGTCGCCGCTTGCGAGGGCCAAGTACGCGATTATGCGGTGGCTACTCAACCTGTTCGCGACGGACATCGTCGGTATCACACCATCCACATTAAGCGTGGCGTGGAAAAAGGACTGGCGCGAAGATGCGCGCTGTCGCGTCCTCCTGACGGGCTTTGATCTTGAAAAGTTTTCGCCGACAGGGACTGACGGCTTGCGGATCGAACTTGGCGTTGGATCCGATGAGCCCCTAATTGTGCACGTGGGTCGTGCCGACATCCCAACTAAGAACCGCGACGGTGCCATCCGGTTTTTTGGGGAATTTGCCAAATTGAATCGGCACGGGACGTTGGTCTTCGTTGGCCGTGACGGCACCGATGAGGGGCAGATCCGGGCGAACAGGCAACGATGGCTGTCGCTAACCGAAGAACTCGGTGTAACAGAGCGGGTCTACTATGCGGGCGAGCGCATGGATGTGCCTGACATCCTGGCTTCGGCCGATCTCCTTCTGTTCACTTCGACGCTAGAAGGCCTGCCCGGCGTTTTGGTAGAGGCCCGGGCCGCAGGCACTCCGGTGGTCTCCTCCGATGTAGCCGGTGCTGTCTTCCTTGCTGAATTGGTAGGCAATATTCATTTGTTGTCCTTGGAGAAGCCAGCTTCCGAATGGGCGGACGCCATCGCGGACGCGCTCCTGCAGAGACCCACGCCAGCTTCCAGGCAGCTAGCAATGTCGTCGCTTCGCCATTCAGACCTCGATATCGACATGGCCGTCCGCCACTACCGCGAGCTGTGGGAGGCGTGAGCGTAGCGGACCGGCGCCACCCGATGTGGTCGCCCGAAACGATGCCGCCACGAATCAATCTTCACGGCGCCATTTTGGCTCACCTTGGCAGCGCTGCGTTGATCTGTCTACTTTTCCTCTGGCCCACTTTTGAGAAGCTGGGCATTCAAGGGGTCGCGGTTTTATCGATTGGCTTGGCAATCGTCCTCGGTTGTTTGGTGGCGAAGTCGCTCAATGATGGCGTATGGTCATTCCCCTTCTTGTATTTCCTGATTCTCTGCCTTTTTCACCTCGGCCTTTTTCTGTCGCCGGCCATTAATGACGGTCGGATGGCTTCATTTCTCGATGGAATTTGGACAGGATGGTACAGTGATTCCTTGATGATTCGGGCCGCCTACTTGATCGATCTCGGCCTTTTGAGCTATGCGACAGCGGTCGGTTTTGTGTCTTGGATGTCTCGTGATCTAAGGCCGAAGTTCAAATCGGAAATTGATTCAAGTTTTCTTGCAGCCAGCCCGATGCGCAATTCCATTGTTGACGTCGGAGGAATGGCCTTGTCTGTCGCAGTCGTTACTTGGCTATACGTTTGCGTTTCCGAGCTTGGGCCCTTTTTCTTCCTTAGTAGTTACATCGACTACCTCAAGGCCACAGAAGGAAGTTCAGTTGGCCTCATTTACTTTGGGCTGACGATCGGATCGGCCCTGATCGCTCAGGACCTGACCCGGCCCACCTCGAGGGCAGGATTGATCTTCCTGCTGGCATTCCTTGTCCTCGCACTCCCGATGGGCCTCCGCAGCGAATCCTTGTTCCCCGTGATCGCGGCCCTTGCCGTTTACATCCGATGCCATAAGGCACCGTCATCCATGGCCATGGTCGCCGCGATCCTGATCGGCTTGGTCGCCATCTCCGCGGTCCAGCAAGTCCGTAGCCAAGGACTTGGAGGAACCGCATTGCATGAAGTTTCAGTTTCACCTGTTAAAGCAATTGAAGAGATGGGCTACTCAGCGCGCGTCCTGGTCACAACCATCGGCTGGCACGAGGCAAGCCACGAACCCTATCTGTCGGGTGCCACTTACGTAGCGCCCCTCGAGCGCGGCGTTGCCGGCATATTGGGATTGCCTCGAGTCGAGGCGGAAACAGACTTCCGACTTATGAACGTGGAAATTGCTGAACGGGTTGGGACGATTGGTGGTTCCATCATTGCAGAGGCCCATCACAACCTAGGTGAGTCGGGAATCGTGCTCGTGCTTGGACTGGCCGGTCTGATCGCCTCCCGCCTCTGCACGATTCCACCGCGCCCCCTACCACTGGCCATACTCGGAATAGCGGCATCCCTGCTGCTAATGCATGTAAGAAACTCCTTCGCGCCGATTTTCGCGTGGGGCACGGGAGGATTGGCGCTCATACTTTTGGCTGTGGGAATCACCTGGCTTCGTGGACGCGGCGGACATTGAGGCGCCTTATGAGAGCATTTCGGTCGAGTTCCGGAAAGGAGGTGCTCGGAACAACTATATGGGGCGTGATAGGTCTCTTTGGGGCACTATTGTGCGGCGTCATCACGGCGAGATTGCTATTGCCCGACGACCGCGGAGCGCTAGCAATCGTGATTACCACAGTGACGATAGTTTCGTTGGTCAGCGGACTTGGGACTAACATTTCACTGCGTGTGCTCCTTCCGAGAGATGCCCGGATCACGCTGCGCGGCTACGCGAAGACGTCCATTTGCCTTGCTGGCATCCAACTCGTTGCCCTGTCATGTGCCGCTTACTTCCTGCTCGAGGTCATTAATATTGACATGGGCTTGGGCGAAATCGTGCTTGGGATCTTGCCCCTTGGAATTGCGGCTTTCTTCGCTAACCAAAGTTCAGATGCGTTGAGTGCTACCGGCCATCCGAGCCGGGCTTCAATGGCCAACAGCATCGGATTTGGTGTGACTGCGGTGTTCCTTATTCTCTCTTGGCTACTGCATTTTGGCTTGCTTTTTGCCGTTCTTGCGTACACAGCCGGTTTTATCACTCGCGCCGTTGTGGGCATGATATTGATTGACAGCAAGCATTTCGCAGAACCCGATGACCTGGAGCCGGGCGGAACAAAAGCCTTGGTGCGTAAGGGAATTGGGCTGATGGGCATGAATCTCGGCCAGTCCATTGCCTACAGGCTTGATCAGTATCTCCTTGCCACATTGGCCGATACACGGGAAGTCGGCTTCTATGCAGTAGCGACGACTCCTGCGAGCCTTATCCAGGTGGTGTCCAACTCTATCGGTCAGGTCGCTTTCCGCGATACTGCCCAAAACCAAATGACGCGTAGAAAACTTGTCCTATTCACGGTCGGCGCGACTGGCGTAACGGGAATTTATGCGGGTTGGGTATACTTCGCTGCTCCCTGGCTTGTCCCTTTCGTTTTCGGTGAAGAGTATGCGTCGGCCATCGATATTGTTCGTATCTTGGCATTGGCGGAAATCGCGCTGTCCCCCTATCTCGTACTGAGCCGCGCAGTAGCCGGGGCAGGCCATATCCGGTTGTCGAGTTGGACTGGAATTGTGGGAATGGGAGCGATGGCATTTTTCCTGGTTCTTATGATTCCTGGCAATGAAGGCAGCGGTGCTGCCTGGGCTTGTGTAGCTGGCTACAGCACCATGAGTCTCTTCTTGCTTAGTGGGATGCAGTTGATTCGATGGCGCACCAACGTTCGACTTAACGACCGGAAAATGCTACCCCGGTCGGTTCTGAATTGAATGAAATAAAATTTACTAAAATAGGTTGAGCTGACCTTGGGATATTATTTACCCGCAGTGTTAAAGTTTATTAATGCCGGAAAGAGGATTGTACGTGGATGTTATGAAAAAAATTGTCGTCGTCGGGCAGGGCTATGTGGGGCTGCCGGTTGCCATGCGGGCTGTGGAGGTCGGTTTCGACGTTGTCGGGATTGACATAGATCAACGAAGAGTAGATAGCCTTGTCCAAGGAACGTCTTTTGTAGGTGACATTTCCGATGAAGAGCTACGCCGAAACCTCGCCACTGGCCGGTACCTACCAACAATCAACTATGAAGACGTCGCAGACTTTGACTTCGGTGTAATCACAGTGCCTACCCCGCTAAAGGAAGGCCTTCCGGACCTCAGCTATATCACCGATGCGGCCGAGGCATTGGCAAAGTTCATCAAACCCGGCAGCACAGTAATCCTTGAGTCAACCACCCATCCCGGGACCACGGAGGAGATCATGGTGCCTATTCTGGAAGTGGGGTCTGGACTGAAGGCTGAAACGGACTTTTTTGTGGGTTACAGCCCAGAGCGCATCGACCCTGGGAACAAGACGTGGGGCTTTGTTGAAACTCCAAAGGTAGTTTCCGGACTCGGTCCTAAGTCCTTGATCCGGGTCAAGGAATTGTACGACGAATTAGTTGATCGGACAGTGCCAGTCGGGACGCCCAAGGAAGCGGAGATGACCAAACTCCTCGAGAACACGTTTCGCCACGTCAACATTGCACTGGTGAACGAGCTGGCGATCTATGCGCATGGTCTCGGAATTAATCTTTGGGAATCCATCGAAGCTGCCTCAACGAAACCTTTTGGTTTCATGAAGTTCGTTCCAGGTCCCGGGGTGGGTGGACACTGCCTGCCGGTGGATCCCAGTTATTTGTCATGGCATGTCAAGCGGCAGTTGGGACATGCCTTTAGATTTGTTGAACTCGCCAACGACGTGAATGACCACATGCCCGACTACGTCGTTCGCCGGCTGATAATGACCCTTAACGATATCGGAAAACCGATGCGGGGATCCCGAATTTTGTTGGTCGGGCTTGCATACAAGAAGAATACGGGCGATGTAAGAGAGGCTCCATCGCTGCGAATCATTAAGCTGCTCGATGAATTTGGTGCCCTTGTATTAGCAGCTGACGACCTCGTTGAGGATCATCACTGGCCAGCGGGCCTGAAGCGGACATCCCTTGACAGCGAAAACGTACGGTCCTCCGATGCAATAGTGCTGGTCACAGACCATGACTACTTTGACCTGAGTGTATTAGGTGAACATGAAGTACCCACCTTAGATACGAAGAACGTTCTCAAAGGTGATTTTGTGGAGCGGCTCTAATCTGCTCCAAAGTTCTTACTACCGCGCCGACCTGATAAATGCGACGTGAAACAATTGCGGCGAAAATAGCTAGGAGTTTATTTTTCATGAAGGTTTTGATAACAGGCGGAGCCGGATTCATAGGTTCTAACTTGGTCCGTTACTTCAACGAGCACGATCCCCTTGCTGACGTGGTCGTCATCGACGACTTCAGTACGGGACATGTCGAGAACCTAACTGGCTTGCGAGCGAAGGTCGTAGAGGGTTCGATTCTCGATGAAACGGTCCTTACCGAAGCGATGCACGGGGTTGACTCCGTGATCCACCTCGGTGCATTGGGCAGCGTCCCCAGATCCGTGGAGCGCCCCTTGGAGAGCCATCATGCCAATGCCACGGGTACCTTGAGGGTTTTGGACAACGCCCGGATCAATGGGGTCGGGCATGTTGTGGTAGCCTCTTCGAGTTCTGTCTACGGAAGCAACCCTGTCCTTCCGAAATCGGAAACAGACTGGACACGTCCAATGAGCCCGTATGCTGCCAGCAAACTTGCTGCAGAGTCCTACGCGATCGCTTACGGGCGTACTTATCAGATGAAGACGCTCGCCTTTCGATTTTTCAATGTCTACGGCCCCCAGCAGCGTGCGGGGCATCCCTACGCAGCCGTCATCCCCAAGTTCCTAGATTCGGCCCTCCGAGGCGAAGCGCTGGAAATGCATGGGGACGGCTTGCAGTCACGTGACTTTACTTACGTCGAAACCGTGTGCGCGGTTGTTTTCGAAGCGTGCCAACAGCGGCTGAATTCGGATAGTCCAGTGAATCTTGCGTTTGGCTCAAACGCTACTTTGCTGGAGGTTGTGACGACTATTGAGCGTGCCACGGGGCGGAAGCTTACTGTGGTTCATCAGGACCCACGGCCCGGGGATGTGAGAGCCTCCCGCAGTGATGGCCGACTCATGTCGGAACTCTTCCCGCATGTGACGCCGGTTGACCTTGAGACAGGTATCCGACGGACTCTGGCATGGTTCGAGGACGAAAACGCGAGGGGGTCAGCGCAGCATACCTCTTAGCGGAGCTTGGTGGCTGGCCAGAGCTCCCGGAGGGTCCTGGCGGGCACGAAACGCAGGACGTCTCTGGCCAGGCTGATGTCGGCACAACTGAAACTGTCCACGGGATCGCCGAGTTCGTAGTGAATTGGGTTACGAGCGCTTAGCACCTGAACGAGATGCCTGTTAGTCGTGGGTATTCCACTGCCTATGTTGAATACCATGTGGCTGCCTGGAGGAAGATCGAGCGCCAGCAGCATCGCATCGACGACATCGTCAGAGTGGACATAATCCCGAACGAACGTGTCGAATCCTTGGAGCCGGATAGGATTGGCAGGGGTGGACTCAAGCAGACGACGAACGAGTGAGTTCTTGAAGTTCTCGCCATAGATGTTGAAAATCCTGAGGGCGATGCCGGAAAAGGTTGCCGAGTTAGTCGTTTCCCGCAGGATTTCCTCGGCATGGAACTTCGTTTTGGCATAGGTGCTTCGCAGATCCACGGCATCGACCTCGCTGACGGCGTGTAGCCGCTGATCGCCGTATATGGCGGCCGTGGACGCAAAGACCACACGAGAGGTTCCGACAACCGCTGCCGCATCGCAGAGAACCTGGGTGGCCGTTACGTTAATTTCGTGGGCCAGTTCAGGGTGCAGGTCACAAGCAGATCCGCTAACTCCTGCTAGATGGAAGATCACATCAGGTTCAACCGACTGAATCAAATTCTTCAGACCATTGAAGTCGGCCATATCCAATTTGATGTCTGTACGGCGCATAGGGTTCGAGCGAGGGCTAATCACGGAAGTTGTCCGCACTCCAGGGCGAGTTTTGAGTTTTTCGCTGAGTACCAGCCCCAGACGTCCACTTGCACCCGTAATTAGAACCTTCATTTACACCCCTTGGCTGGTGATACCTCGGAGATTTGCGACACACCTGTGATTGTGATTGCTCGACTTCGCGTTCAGATGGGTATCGTCCCGCCGCTAGAGGAAGCCTCCTAATGGCCACCTTAGAGTACCACTTCATGGGACGGAGAAATTGAGAGGGGGACGGCGCAAACAGGGGAGTCCATTTGGCTGGCCTTGGAAGCCAACCGCAACGGCCAGCCGGGACTGTGAAAATAACGATGTATCCGGCTCGACACCCCGGGCGGTAAGGCTGGCGAGAAGGAGCCCGATATAGCTGAAACACTTGAGGATGCGCCGAGTACCAAAACCGTTGACAAGAAGACAGAAACATCCGAGGCGGACGCAGCCCGCCAGCTGGTCAGGATGGCGAAAGAGCAGGGGCTGTCCGTGACCCTCGTCAAATAACGCGACGTCTACCGGTCAGTAATACGGAACCTGCCGGTCGGTTCCGTTGATGGTCACTATGACGTAGCCGGCCGGAGTGGCGGGCAGTGCCGCCGCCGCTCCGGCTGCTGGCGCTTTTGTCGCGGTGGTGAGGCCGTTCTGTGCGGCAACCTTCCAGGTCGTGCCGGAGGGTGTCGCGGTCTGCATGTACAGCTTACCCGTCGAGGTTTCCCGGATCGTGGACCCGGCAAGGGCGGGCTGGAAAACGCCGGGCCACACGCTGCACTGATCGGCGATGTAAGGCGCGGTTCCCGCCGCTGCTGATGGATAGAACGTCACCGGGGCGGCGGCCCCGTCCGTGTACCTCACAGTGTTGTTTCGGGAGGACATGTTGTTCGCTGCCGTCATGGACGACAGGCATAAGAACATGTACACCGCGTAGTGGGTTGCCCGGTCATCAACTAGGGTGTTCGCGTCGAACTGAGCATCCCTGATGGTGCCGGCGATTACCCCGAAGGACCGGTACACGGCGGCAACGGAGGCCTCGGTGGACTGGGCTGGGTTGACGACCGTGTTTCCTCGTACCATGAGGCGGCTGATGATCCCGGAGAACATCATACCCGTGGAGAGCGGGTTGATGATGGTGTTGTCGGTAATCTTCACGTCTTTCAAGGTCGCCGCCGCGTTGGCCATGACCAGCCGGATTCCCTGCGACCTGAAATCGTTGGCCGGGGCGGTTCCGGTTGAGGTCTTGAACTCGATGATGTTCCCCGAGACGGTGAGCGTATCCAGCGGGGCGGTGGATGCTTCTTCGAACGTGATCCCCCAAGCGGTTGCGGACAGTCCAGTGATGCCGAGCCATGCGTCCCGGTCGATGTGGATGACGTTCGACGTGATGACCACGTTTTTACAAGGCGTCCCGGTGGTGATGGTGCCGGCATAGCGTGACCAGATTTGCACACCGAAGCAGCAGCCGCTGATCTGGTTACCGGTGAACCCGATGGAGCGAACCCGGATCGTGGATGCCCACCCGGTAAGGTTCGCGCCGATCAGGTACTTGCTGATCGTGTTTCCGGTGATTGCCTGAGTGCCGCCATGGGTTTCGATGGCGCACACCGCACCGGCCGATCCGCTGTTTCCGATGAACGTGTTGCCGTTGATCGTCTGGGTTCCGCCGTCGACGGTGGTTGTGGAGTAGATGCTGGAGTGGTCGTGAAAGGTGGTCACGCCCGGAGCCCCGGTGCCGCGGAATAGGTTGGTGCTGATGTCGATGGTTTCGGCGGCCACGTAGAGGGTGTTGAGTCCGTCGTGGTTGTCGAAGATACAGTCGTTGACCAGTAGCGCGGAGCCAGCGGTGTAGGCGAGGGTTCGGATTGCGTTGCGCGGGTAGGTGCTTGTTTCCGTCGTGACGAACACGTTGCCGTTGGTGTTGTTCTGATCGAAGCGGATTCCGTTGATTGCGAAGCGCGCCATGTCGGTGGTTTCAACTGTGCCACCGATGATTGTCTTGTACCTGCCGAAGCTGTTACCAACCTTGAGGGTCGTCACGTTCCGGCCCGCGCCTTGTAGCGATTGTCCCGCCAGTGCAACCAGGATGCGGTCCCCTGTCTGTGTGGCCGTGGCGAGCAGATAGGTGCCTGCGGGAAAGTAGATTGTCCCGCCTACGCCGGCTGCTGTGAGTGCGGACTGGATGGCGGACCTGTCGTCCGCTATGCCGTTACCGACCGCGCCGTGATCCTTGACGCTGACAAACATGTCGCCCTGGCGCACTACGCCCTTGCCGCCCTCCGTGAGCGCCGCATAAGTGGCAGAAAGGTCAGGTAGTTGCGTGGGGAGGATTTTCGCATTTACGTCCAAACTTGCCACGCCCGATGGGGAGCCCTTTTCCGAAATGGGGACATACGTATTGGGCGGAGTTTTATCGCCGGGGCCGGCTTGGGCGCTTGTGGCACCTATAACTGACATTGCGGAGGTACCTGTAAGCGCGGTTACCAGCGTTCCGAACCGGAGAAGCCCGCGGCGCTTTATATCGGCAACGTCTTGCAATGCCAACTGATCTTTGTTCTCAATCTTTCTAGCCATATCTCAAAGCTATTTTGACTGGAGTTACACAAACCACCGTGGAGATTACCCGTCTTATGGCCCAGCGAGTACTCGCTCGATATGGGTGATACCTAAGTCTGATATCAAATGGCTTGTTGTCGCGGAGCCTTCAAGAGGTCAGGTGATGAGCACCTGGCTATTGAATGGAGCACAAATCGGACGTTCAGGTTCGGGACTGTGGAAATAATGGTGTATCCGGCTTGACTCGCCGAGCGGTAAGCCTGGCGGGGAGGAGCCCGATATGGCCGCAACACTTGAGGCTGTGCCGAGTACGAAAACCGCTGAAAAAAGACGGAAATAACCGAGGCCGACGCTGCCCGCGAACTGGTCCGAATGGCCAAGGAGCAGGGCCTGTCCCTGACCGGTCCCGACGGTCTGCTCAAACAGCTGACCAAGACCTTGATCGAGACCGCGCTCGATGAGGAAATGACCGAGCATCTCGGCTATGAAAAGCACGATACGGTTGGGAAGCAGACCGCGAACTCCCGCAACGGAGTGCGCCCGAAAACGGTGTTGACGGAGACCACCGGCCCGGTGGAGGTGGACGTGCCGCGGGACCGGGAAGGAACGTTCGAGCCTGTTATCGTCAAGAAGCGCCAGTGCCACCTGACCGGGGTCGATGAGATGGTCCTCCCCTCTACGCCAAGGGCCTGACCACGGGAGAAATCAGCGCGCACTTCGCCGAGATCTACGGCGCGTCCGTGTCGAAGGAGACGGTCTCGCGGATCACCGACAGGGTCATCGATGAAATGAATGAATGGCAGAACCGGCCGCTGGACGAGGGTCAGTGTCTAACAGTCGTTGCGAATCCTGATCGGAAGGGATTCCAATGCCCAGATACGCCCCGAACAAGATGCCGCCTAAAGTCAAGCGCCGATATTTCGAGCTGACCAGGCAAGAGATCAGCGGCTCTGCCGCCTCGTCGCAGGTTGGCGTGTCGCTGAGCTGCGGCTCGCTGTGCTTCATCGATGGTGGCAGCGTGGATTTCAGAGATAAGCGGCTCTTCAGAATGCAGAGTGTAGTTTCGGTCTGAAGCCTCCAGATTCCAGCAG
>NZ_JASBRB010000030.1 GCF_029960665.1 Pseudarthrobacter sp. AL07 | reverse complement strand
ACGCGACCCACCAGATGAAAAAGCTCACCCTCGATGACCTGAAGAAGTTCCGCGACTACCTCCGCATCCCCATCACGGACGAACAGCTCGACGCGGACCTCTACCGGCCCCCGTACTATCACCCCGGCATGGACTCCCCCGAGATCCAGTACCTCATGGAACGCCGCCGCACCCTGGGCGGTTTCGTCCCCGAGCGCCGGCCGGACCACGCTCCGGTGGAGCTGCCGGACGCCAAAACCTATGAGGTCGCCAAGCGCGGTTCCGGCAAGCAGCAGGCCGCCACCACCATGACCTTCGTACGCCTGCTTAAGGACCTGCTCAGGGATAAGAAGTTCGGGCACCGTATTGTCCCGATCGTTCCGGATGAGTCCCGGACCTTCGGCATGGACGCGTTCTTCCCCACGGCCAAGATCTACAATCCGGACGGCCAGGCGTATCTGTCCGTGGACCGGGACCTGGTCCTGGCCTACAAGGAATCCGCCCAGGGCCAGCTGATCCACCCCGGCATCAACGAAGCCGGCGCGGTCGCAGCCTTCACGGCTGCCGGCACCGCCTACGCCACCCACGGCGTACCGCTGATCCCGGTCTACGTGTTCTACTCCATGTTCGGCTTCCAGCGCACCGGTGACGCCTTCTGGGCCGCCGCGGACCAGATGACCCGCGGCTTCATCATCGGCGCCACCGCCGGCCGGACCACCCTGACCGGTGAAGGCCTCCAGCACGCCGACGGCCACTCCCCGATCCTTGCCTCCACCAATCCGGCTGTGCTCAC
This sequence comes from Pseudarthrobacter sp. AL07, assembly GCF_029960665.1. Classification (GTDB taxonomy): domain Bacteria; phylum Actinomycetota; class Actinomycetes; order Actinomycetales; family Micrococcaceae; genus Arthrobacter. The sequence continues at coordinate 33,943 of NZ_JASBRB010000030.1, read as the reverse complement.
GTACGACCCGGCCTACGGGTACGAGATGGGCCACATCATCCGCGACGGCATCGAGCGCATGTACGGACCGGCCGCAAGCGGCGATGGAACCGGACCTGTAGCCGATAAGAACCTCATGTACTACATCACGGTCTACAACGAGCCCATCTCCCAGCCGGCCGAACCTGAGAACCTCGACGTCAACGGAGTGCTGAAAGGCATCTACCGGGTGTCGGCGTCGGGTCTTGAAGGGCCCAAGAGCCAGATCCTGGCCTCCGGCGTCTCCGTCCCCTGGGCTCTCGACGCCCAGCGGATCCTCGCCGAGGACTGGGGTGTCTCCGCCGACGTCTGGTCCGTGACGTCCTGGAACGAACTGCGCCGCGACGGGCTAGCCGCCGAGGAAGAGGCGTTCCTGAACCCGGGCAAGCCCGCCCGCGTCCCGTTCGTCACGCAGCAGCTCGCCGATGCCCAGGGGCCAGTGGTGGCGGTGACCGACTACATGAAAGCCGTCCCGGACCAGATCCGCCAGTTCCTCCCGCACCAGTTCGCGTCGCTCGGAGCTGACGGCTTCGGCTTCTCCGACACCCGTGCAGCTGCCCGCCGCTTCTTCAAGAACGACACCCACTCGATTGTGGTGAAGACTCTGCAGTTGCTGGCTTCGCGCGGCGAGGTGGACGGCGGCGTGCCCGCCTATGCGATGGACCGCTACAAGCTCCTGGACGTCAACGCCGGGACCACCGGCGGCACCGGCGGCGACGCCTGACTCACTCGTCGAGACACACATTGACGGCAGTGTTCCCTGGGAACACTGCCGTCATTTGTCATGTGGCTGGATAGGCTGGGGCGATGGCTGACCTGGACAAACCACGCACGACGGCGGTGCTGCTAGCCGCCGGCGCCGGGACGCGGCTGGGGCTCGGGCCCAAGGCGTTGCTCCGGTTCCGCGGCAGCACTCTCGTTGAAGTCCTGGCAGACGTGCTGCTCGCGGGCGGCTGCCGGGAAGTAGTGGCGGTGCTCGGCGCGGACGCGGTAACGGTGCGTGCCGCCACCGACCTGAGCCGGCACCGGGTCATCGACAACCCGGACTGGGCCGGCGGAATGGGAAGTTCGTTCCGGGCGGGGGTCGCCGCAGCAGCCCCGGAGGACCACGTGCTTATCGCGCTGGTGGACCAGCCCGGCCTGACGGCAGAAACCGTCGCCAGAATGCTGGCATCCCATCAGCCTGGCCGGGTGGCAGCGGCCGCCTACCGTGGCCCGGACGGAAATCTCCGGCGGGGACATCCGCTGCTCCTGGATTACAGCCTCCGGGCTGAGGCCGCCGACACTGCAACCGGCGACGCCGGGGCACGCCATTTCCTCCAGGCCCACCCGGAACTGATCGACCTCGTGGACTGCAGCGACCTCTCCGGCGGCGAAGACCTCGACTCCCCCGGGCAGCTGCACCTGCTCGAAACAACAACGCGGGGTCAGATACGGCCCATAAAGCCTAGCAACATGGGCCCTATCTGACCCCGCGTTGGTTTCATCGCTCTTAGCCCCGGCCGATGAACGGCATTCCGGCGGCGGTGATAACCACCGAGCCCATACTGGCCGACGGCGGCATGCCAGCCATCAGCAGCACGGCACGCGCGGCGTCCTGCACCGGGAAGGTGGGCTCCACCCTGCGGCTGCCGTCAGCCTGCAGGGCTCCGGAGTCCACACCGATGGTGGCCATGATGTCCGTGGCTGTGTTTCCGATGTCGATCTGGCCGCAGGTGATGCCGAAGCCCCTGCCGTCCAGCTCAATGCTCTTGGTCAAGCCCGTCATGGCGTGTTTGGTGACGGTATAGGCCACTGTCCGCGGCCGCGGCGAATGCGCTGAAATGGACCCGTTGTTGATGATCCGGCCACCCTGCGGGTTCTGGGATTTCATGGCCCGGACCGCCGCGGCGGCGCACAGCATCGAGCCGGTCAGGTTCACCGCCACCACAGCGTCCCAGTCGGCAATGCTGATTTCATCCACCGACGCGGCCGGGCCGAACACGCCGGCGTTGTTAAACAGCAGGTCAACCCTCCCCCATGTCCCGGCGGCAGCAGCGAAAAGGCGCTCGACGTCGTCGGGCGCTGTTATGTCGCAGGGCACCGTGAGCGCCTGGCGGTGGCCGGCCGCGGACTCCAGTAGCGGAGCCTCACGGCGGCCGGCCAACACCACGCGGTAGCCGTCGGCCAGCAGGAGCCGCGCCACGGCCCTGCCAATCCCGGAACCGGCACCGGTCACGACGGCGACCGGTGCCGGCCGGTGGGGTTTTACGGGCCGGTGGGTTGCAGTCATGGGGTCGCTCCTTGTGTTGAGGCCGGGCTGTTGACCGCCGGCCTAAAGTGCGGCGGGTACTTCCGCCGCCGTTATCGGCCAGCCTATGACTGTCTTGGGCCGCGGAGTGGCGTACGTCCGGACCTTTGAGGTGCTCAGCCGCAGCCGGACCAGAGATTCCGCAATCGTGACAGCAGCGGCCACGCCGTCCACCACGGGGACGCCCGCCCGCTTGCGGATCTCCTCATCAAGGCCGGCCATGCCGCCGCAGCCAAGCACAATGACTTCCGCTTTGTCCTCGCGGACGGCCAGCAGCGCCTGTTCGATGATGGCTTCCACAGCGCGCTCCGGCTCCTCCTCCAGTTCCAGGACGGCCATGCCACTGGCCCGGACCGAGGCGCAGCGGGCGTCGAGACCGGCCAGCTTCAGCCGGTCCTCGATCAGCGGAACGGCACGGTCCAGGGTGGTGATCACGGAGTACTTGTGGCCCAGGAACATCGCGGTGCTCGCGGCCGCCTCGGTGATGTCCACGACCGGAACGTCGAGTAACTCCTGGAGCCCTTCGCGGCCGTGTTCGCCGTAGCCTGCCTGGATGACGGCGTCGAAGGGTTCCGGGTAACTGACCACGGCGTCCATGACGGCGATGGCCGCGAGGTAACTCTCAAAGTTCCCCTCGCAGGAGTCGGCGCCGAAGCGGGGAGTGATTCCCACGATCTCCGTCTCCGGAAGCGCAGCCTGCCGTGCCTGAGCGGCGATCGAATCGGTCATGGACTGAGTGGTGTTGACGTTGGCCACAAGGATGCGCATGGTGCTGTTCTCTTTCGGGACAGGTTGGTTAGTGGGTGCTGACGATGGCGATGGGCTCGCCGTCGACGTCGTCGAACTGCTGCTTGCGATCCGCAATCCGGTAGTACACCACTGCCGCGATGCCTGCTGCGAAGAACCAGGAGAACGGGGCGGCTCCCTCGAAGGCCGGGACAAAAGCAATCACGAGGGCGACGGTGGCAGCCGGTATCAGTGCCATGATCGCTTTGGGGTTGTAACCCTTTTTGTAGTAGTAAGCTCCCGCGGGCGACTCGATGTAGAGCTCCGGCACATTGACCTTGCCGCGGCGAAGCAGCCAGTAATCTGCCATGACCACGCCGAACAGCGGCCCCAGCAGCGCGCCCAGTCCGCCGAGGAAGTACACAATGACCAGGGGGTTGTTGTAGAGGTTCCAGGGAAGGATGATGAGGCCGATCGTACCGCTGACCCAGGCCGCCTTGCGGAAATTCAGGTGCTTGGGGAACAGGTTCGTCAGTGCATAGACGGGGGCCACGAAGTTGGCCATCAGGTTCACGGCGATGGTCAGGATCAGCAGGGCCAGGCATGCCAGGACAAGGAAGAGTGTGTTCGGGATGGTCTGGACAATGTCCGAGGGGCTCTCGATGATCTTGCCACTGATTTTGAACTGGCCGCCTGCCATGATGACCACGATGGCACCGAAGACGAGCATGTTGATGGGGATGCCCCAGAAGTTTCCGCGGACCACGGCCTTTTTGGAGACCGCCGAGCGGGTGAAGTCGCAGAAGTTCAGGACGAAGGTTCCGTAGATGGAGACCCACAGTGCGCCGCCGGCAAAGATGGTGCGCCACATGTCGGCGCCTTCGAGCGCATTGTCCGGTGCCCAGGCGATAGAGCCGCCGGCTTCCGCGAAGATCCAGATGGCGATGGCGGCCATGGTCACCAGGATGATGGGCCCGGCGAAGGCCTCATACTTGCGGATCATTTCCATGCCGAAACTGACGATGACCAGCTGGACGATCCACAGTGCAACGAAGGCAATCCAGCCGAGTGTGGACAGGCCCATGATGGAGTTGCCATCCAGCTCCTTGAGGGAGGGGACCATGGCCACGAGCATTACGCGGAGGACCACCGAGGCCAGGTACGTCTGGATCCCAAACCAGGCGATGGCGACGGCGCCGCGGAGCAGGCTGGAGATCTGGGCACCGCGGATACCGAAGCTGATCCGGCTCATGACAGGGAACGGTACGCCGGTCTTGACCCCCATGAAGCCGGAAAAGTTGAGCAGGGCAAAGAGCAGTACGGCTCCGATGCCCAAGGCAAGGAGGATCTGCCAGCCTCCAAGCCCAAGGGCGAAAAGGCCGATGGCGAACGCATAGTTGCCGAGGCTGTGGACGTCGTTGGCCCAGAGCGTGAAAATACTGTAGCTGGTCCAGCGGCGACCTTCCCGCTTCGTCGGGGCAAGGTCGACGTTGTAGAGGGTAGGGCTGATCGTTCTGCCGGAGGCGGCGCTGGCTGCATCGCAAAGCGCGTCGACCCCCACGGAGGGGTAGGCAGCTTTGCCCTGGTCAATGTCAACGGCTGGCCCGGGTGTCGGATCGACGCCGTTCAACGGGGTTGTCTGCATCGTGGTCTCACTTCTTGAAGATGTCTTCCATGCGTTCCGCAGTGTGATTAATGCCGGAAACGACCGGCAGGAGCGTCGTTGCAATTTCCACAATACGGAAAGTGGGTATCGAGTAGTGAAATAACGGTATGACCCGGATCACGCATCAGTCAAGGGTTGCCGGAACAGGCCCGGTCACAAACGGTTGCTTCGACAGCAACGCGGGGTCAGATCTGGCCCAATAAACCCCGCTCCATGGGCCGTATCTGACCCCGCGTTGGTTTAGCGGGAGTGGATTAACGTTCCTTCCTTCAGGCCGAGGTAGATCCTGTCCCGTCCGATCGGCAGCTCCGCGAACCGGACCCCGGTAGCGTTCCGGATGGCGTTGGCCAGAGCCGGCGCCACTGGATTGAACGGGCTCTCGCTCATGGACTTTGCCCCGAGCGGGCCCATTTGGTCGTTGGTTGAAGCGAAGTAGACCTCGCTGCGCGGCACGTCCGCGAAAGACGGGATGCGGTACTGCCGCAGGATATCCGTGGTGACCCGGCCGGCGTCGTCCACCCGGACCTCCTCATACAGTGCAGCGCCCAGCGCCTGCGCGATGCCTCCTTCGATCTGGCCACGGCACTGCCGCGGATTGACCACCACACCGGCGTCGGCGGCCTGCACGCTCTGCAGGATCCGCAGCTCGCCTGTACCCGTGTTGACCGCTACCCGGAAGCCGTGGACGTTGAACGCCACCGACCGCGGGGTCCCGTCCCAGTTGCCCTCGACGGCAAGCTGCACGCCCTGGTGCTGCGCGGCGCCATGGATGTCCTCGAGCGTAACCCGCCGCCCGGCACAGTCCACACCGCCGCCGTCGAGCGCGCATTCAGTCTCCGGAACCCCGGTCAGCGCCGCCGCAACGGTAATGATCCGGGATGCGAGCCCGGTGGCCGCCAGGAGTGTGGCTTTGCCGGCCACCACCGTCCCGGCCGAGCCGAATGCGCCGGTATCGTGCTCCACCAGATCGGTATCAGACTGCCGCACGGCCACCCTGGCTGCCGTGGTGGAGAGCGCCGTCGCGGCCAGCTGGGCGTGCACGGTGGTGGTGCCGTTGCCGAATTCGGCGGTTCCGACGTCGGCCGCGAACGTTCCGTCCGGGAGCAGGCTCACGCGGGTGTGGGCGAAGTGGCCGCGGGGCGGGACCGTGTCGATCATGGAAAGCGCGGCCCCTTCCCCGGTGACCCAGTCCGGGCCGAGATCATCGAGGCCGGCATCGCGGTAGCGTTGCTTGCCGCGGTCCAGGGCGTCCCGCACCAGGGAGATGCACTGGTCCAGGCCGTAGCTGCCGTAGTGGACGTCCTCCTCAGGCTCGGGGTTGGTGGAGAGCATGTCATCGCCTTCGCGCACCATGTTCCGGCGCCGGAATTCCAGCGGATCCATCCCGATGCCAACAGCCAGCTCATCGATGGCCGACTCGATCGCGAAGATCATCTGGCTCAACCCGTAGCCCCGGAACGCCCCGGCCGGCACGGTGTTGGTGTAGACGGCATGCGCGTCCACTTTCTTGTTGGCGCACTTGTACACGGCCAGCGATTCGCCGCAGCCGTGGAACATCACGCCGGGCGCGTGGTTGCCGTAGGCACCGGTGTTGGTGACCACGTCCAGCTGCAGCGCCGTGAGGAGCCCGTCTTTGCTGGCGCCTGCCTTGAGCTTGATGGTGAAGGGGTGTCGCGTGGTGGTGGCGGTGAACTGCTCCGTGCGGGTGAACTCCACCTGCACGGGCCGGCGCAGCGTGAGTGCGGCGAGGGTAACGAGGTCCTCGGTGAGTACTTCCTGCTTGCCGCCGAAGCCGCCGCCCACGCGGCCGGCCACCACGCGGATGCGGTCCTCCGGCAGGTCGAACACCCGGCCCAGCGTGCGCCGGACCAGGAACGGGACCTGGCTGGAGGTCCGGACCACGAGGCGGTCTTCCTCGTCGAGCCAGGCAATGGAGGAATGGGTTTCCAGTGCAACGTGCTGCACCCGCTGGGTCCTGTACGTGTGCTCGTGGATGAAATCGGCAGCGGCGAACCCGTCCGCCACGCTGCCCAGCTCCGAATGCAGCTCGGCCACCACGTTCTGCCGCGGACGCGAAATTCTGGCCTTCCCGGCGTCCTTCTCACCGTGCAGGGCTGGAGCGCCGGGCAGCATGGCGTCCTGCGGGCTGAAGACTGTGTCCAGCAGCTCGTATTCCACCTGCAGGGCGCGGGCCCCGGCCTCGGCGGCACCCACGGATTCGGCCACAACGGCGGCCACCCGCTGGCCAATGAACCGCACCACGTCATCGAGGACCCGGGTGTCGTCGGGGTCATCGGTGTAGAGCTCGTGCTGGGCGGTGGAGAAGTGCTGCGCCGGGGCGTCCTCGTGGGTGAAGACCGCGACGACGCCGGGCACCTGGAGCGCGGCCGTCCCGTCGATGGAGACAACCCGGGCATGGGCGTGGGGCGAGCGCAGCAGCTTCAGGTGCAGCAGGCCCTGGAGCTCGTCAGCCGGGACATCGAGGGTGTAGCGGGCGGTGCCGGTGACGACGGCGGCGCCCGCCGGGGCGGGCACGTTGTCGCCGAGCTGCCCGGCCCGGGATGCCGAGGTGCCCGCGGCGGTGGTTCCGGCGGCGGAAGCCGGACGCACCGCGCCAGCTGCCGCGCCGCCGTCGTGATTGTGCTTCCCCGCTGAACCGGTCCCGCAGACGGCGTCCGCGATGGAACGGTAGCCCGTGCAGCGGCAGAGGTTGCCCTTGAGGCTGCGGGGCAGGTTGGCCTTCTGTTCGTCATCGAAGGTGGCTGCGGTCATCATCATGCCGGCGGTGCAGAAGCCGCATTGGAAGCCCTGTTCGGCCAGGAACTGTTCCTGCACGGGATGCAGCGCACCGCCCGTTGCACCGGACGTCCCGGCGAGGCCTTCGATGGTGGTAACGGACCTGCCCTCCGCGCGGACGGCCGGGTAGATGCAGCTGTGCACGGGGGTGCCGTCCACGTGGACGGTGCAGGCCCCGCAGTCGCCGCCGTCGCAGCCCTTCTTGACGCCGAAGTTGCCCTGTTCGCGCAGGAACGTGCGCAGGCACTGGCCGGGGCGGGGTGTGGTCCCGGTGGCGGTGCCGTTGATTTCGATTGCCATGCTCAGGCCTCCTTCTGCTGCTTGTTCTGTGTTGTTGCGGGTTGCGCGCTCGGCTGCGGCGACGTGGCGTGCGGCCGGCCGGACGGTCCGGTCCAGAAATCGCCCGACACGGTGAGCCGTTCCTCCAGCAGTTCCGCACGGATCTCCTCGGCAAGCCGGAGGGTCATGTCCCGGCGCCACTCGGGCAGCCCGTGGATGTCGTCGTGGTACAGCTCCGCGGGAATGGCGTTCCCGACGGCGGCCGCCAGGGCCGCGGGGCCAGCCATCTTGGCAGCGGTGAACCGCAGCTGCACGGGGCGTTTGGTGGCGGCGGTGACGGTGAGGACCAGGCCGCCGTCAGCATCCCGCCGTCCGATCAGCAGCACCCCGGAACGGCCGAGGTTGCTGAGCGAGAGCCGCCGGAAGGCCACTTTCGCGGACACGGCCGACGCCGGGATATGGATGCTGCGCAGCAACTCGCCGGGTGCCAGGCTGTTTTGCCCGTCCCCGGTGATGAACGTGGCCACCGGGACCGTGCGGCTGCTGCCACCGGGGCCAAGGATGGTGGCGGTGGCGTCCAGCCCGGCGCAGAGCGAGATCATGGGTCCCGCCGGGAGCGAGGTGCACAGGTTGCCGCCTACGGTGGACATGTTCCAGATCTTGAAGGATGCCACGAAGGAGTCGCAGCATGGACGGAACAAGTCCAGGCCCGGCCAGTCCCTGTCGGCAACTGCCTCCGAACCCGGCAGGGCGTAGAGCTCCGCGACGGTGCACGTGGCGGCCAGTTCAATCCCGGCGTCGCTCACGGTCACCGCCGGCCAGCCCGCTTCACCCAGATCCAGCAGCCGTTTCAGTACAGTACTGCCGTAGGAGAAGAGCACCGTGCCGCCGGCGAGCCAGGCATCGCCGTGGCGCCAGTCGGTGGGGTCCGTCGTTGGGACGACGGCCTCGATGGTGTTCATGTCCATGGGTTCTCCTGGAGGGGTTCGTGCGTGGAGCGCGGTTCTGATGTGGGGTGGATGGGGCCGGAGCCGTCCTTGAGCGAGGATGCCTTGAGCGGCGCCGGCCTGGTGCTGGCTCGTCCGGCCCGGCCACGGGAGGCGATGATCTCGGCCGTAATGGACACCGCGACCTCGGCCGGGGTGACCGCGCCCAGATCGAGTCCGATGGGCGAATGGAGCCGCTCCAATGCCTCGGCCGGCGTGCCGTCCGCGAGCAGCGCGTCGATGCGCTGGCGGTGGCTTCGCCGCGAACCCATGGCGCCCACATAGGCGAGGCCCAGTCCGAGCGCGGTTTCCAGCAGCGGGATGTCGAACTTGGGGTCGTGGGTCAGCACGCACACCACGGTGCGGCCGTCCACGCGTCCTGCGGCTGCTTCTGCGGCAAGGTAGCGGTGCGGCCAGTCAGTGACCACCTGGTTGGCGGCGAGGAAGCGGCTTTGCCGGGAGAACGCGGGGCGGGCGTCGCAGAGCGTGACGTCGTAGCCGAGGAGATTCCCGGCCGGGAGCAGCGCGGCGCCGAAGTCGTTGGCGCCGAAAATGAGCATGCGCGCGGCGGGGAGCCGGCTTTCCACGAACAGCGTGATGGGTTCGGGCTGTGTTTCCTCCGAGCCGCCGGTGCAGCCGGCGGGAGGTGCAAGCCGGATAAGGCCCGCGCGGCCGCCTTGGAGCAGCGGTTCGAGTTGGGCTGCCGCCGCAAAAACAGTAGCGGGATGGTCGCCCACCAGCATGGCGAGTTCCGGCGACTCCATGGCGCGGAACCTCACAGGATCGTCGACGACCACCACACCTCCGCCCGCGTCGAGCCGGCGGATGACTGCCAGGGCGGCAAGCCCCCGGGCTGCGGGGCCTTCGGCCACGCTGCGGCCAGCGTCACCAAAACCGCGCAATACAGATAGTTCAGGGGATTCAGCACCGAGCGGCTGGATGTGGACTTCCAGCTCTCCTCCACAGGAGAGTCCGACGGCGAACGCGTCCTCGGCACTGTAGCCGAACGACTCAAGGCGGCTGCCGCCGTCGCGCATGGCCTCAAGGGCGGCGGCCACCACGGCGCCCTCCACGCAGCCGCCGGAGAGACTGCCGAGGACGTCCCCGTGTTCCGACACAAGCATGGAGGTGCCGAGCGGCCGGGGCACGGAGCCTCCCGCGGCCACGATGGTGGCGACGGCGCAGCGCTGGCCGGAGACCGCGGGCCGCCAGCTTCCCAGTGAAGGTATTAGGTCCAGCATGGCAACACGTCCTTTACCACTGAGGTTCCGGACGGGAAGCCTGTCCGGAACAGTGCGCGGTCTTGCCTCATAATCTCATTCCTTGCTGGTGTAGAGGGAAAGTCAGGGGAGTTGTTTGAGGGGACCGGGGCGGGGCCTCTAATCCCGCCCCGGTCCGTGACGGAGCAGCCGCACTCCACCGCCGCCCGCCGTCGTGGGTTCCGGTGCTACGGACCACGGCGGCGGACGCCTACTCGATGCGGTGGGTGCGGATGGACCGCCGTTTGAGGCGCCCGAATGGGCGGTTACGCCGAGGGCCTACACGCCCAGCAGGGCGTTGATCGGCCCGCGGGCGAAGTAGATGATGAAGCCCGCAGTGACCACCCACATGAGCGGATGGACCTTCCTGCCCCTGCCGGACGCAGCGCTGATGACCGCGAAGGAGATGAATCCGACGCCGATACCGTTGGCGATCGAGTAGGTCAGCGGCATCGTGACGATGGTCAGGAAGGCCGGCAGTGCGATCGAGAACTTGCTGAACTTGATCTCGCGGATCTGTGCCATCATCATGGCGCCCACCACCACCAGGGCGGAGGCTGCAACCTCGAGCGGTACCACGGAGGTAAGCGGTGTAAAGAACATCGAGCCCAGGAACAGCACGCCGGTGACCACGGAGGCCAGGCCGGTGCGGGCACCTTCGCCGATTCCCGCGGCGGAGTCGATGTACACGGTGTTCGATGACCCGGACGTCGCGCCACCGGCCACTGCGCCGAGGCCTTCGACGATGAAGGCTGACTTCAGCTTGGGGAAGGTGCCGTCCTTGTGTGCCACGCCGGCGCTCTTGGCGAGGCCGGTCATGGTGCCCATGGCGTCGAAGAAGTTAGTGAACACCAGGGTGAACACCAGCATGGTGGCGGCCAGGCCGCCGATCCTTGAGAACGAGCCGAAGAGGTCGAACTGGCCCACCAGGCTGAAGTCCGGGGCGGAGACCAGCTGGCCGGCGAGCACGGGCACGTTGAGGTGCCAGCCGCCGGGGTTGTCGGCGCTGCCGGGACCGATATGCATGGCGGCCTCGACGACGGCGGCGAGGGCTGTGGTGGCGACGATTCCGATCAGGAGGCCGCCCTGGATCTTGCGGGCCACGAGGATTCCCATGACCAACAGACCGACGATAAAGACGAGGGTGGGGATGGAGGTGATGGAGCCGTCGTTGCCGAGCTGGACCGGCGGACCGCCTTTGGTGGGGCGGACGAACCCGGAATCCACAAAGCCGATGAAGGCGATGAACAGGCCGATGCCCACGGTGATGGCGGCCTTGAGTTCCTTGGGGACTGCCCTGAAAATCGCCGTCCGGGCCCCCGTGGCGCCGAAGAGGACAATCAGGACGCCGTTGATGACCACCAGGCCCATGGCTTCTGGCCAGGTGACCTCCTGAATGACCGCGACGGCGAGGAAGGAGTTGATGCCCAGGCCGGCCGCGAGCCCGAAGGGGAGGTTTGCGACGAGGCCGAACACGATGGTCATAACGCCGGCGGTGAGGCCGGTAACGGCTCCCACCTGCGCTGCCGAGAGCCAGCCGCCGGCGACGTCCGTGGGGGCGTTCTCGGCCGAGAAGCCGCCCAGGATCAGCGGGTTGAGGATCACGATGTAGGCCATCGTGAAGAACGTGACAATGCCGCCGCGGAATTCGCGGGCCAGCGTGGAGCCACGCTTGGTGATCTGGAAGAAGCTGTCCAGGAAGGATTTTGCCGCCGGGGGGCGGGGTGCCGCTGTCTGCCCTGCGCCTGCGGGCGCAGCCTGCTTTTCAGTTGCCGATCGCATTTCTGCGGGGTCCAGAATTGTCATGTCAGCCACCGGCCCTAGTAGTCAATCCTGGAATCGAGCGTGTTCCAGGTGTTGAACGGTTCCAGGATGGCGGGAGCCTGGGGGTCGCCCAGTTCCAGCTTGGCGACCGGCATCAGTGCATTCCGGTCCTCGTTCTCGAAGTACTCGTAGAAGACGGCGTCGTCGAAGCCCACGGAGGCGGCGTCGTGCCGGTCTGCGGCGAAGACCACGTTGCCGATCCGTGCCCACAGGGCCGAGGCCAGGCACATGGGGCAGGGTTCGCAGCTGGTGAAGAGGGTGGCTCCGCTGAGATCGAACGTGCCGAGTTCGCGGCAGGCATTGCGGATGGCAGTGACCTCGGCGTGGGCCGTGGGATCGTTCGTGGCGGTGACCCGGTTGACGCCCTCGAAGGCGTGACCATCCGCGGTGACAACGACGGCGCCGAACGGGCCGCCGCTGTTCAGGACGTTGGCTGTTGCCAGTTTTATGGAGGTGGCCAGGAAATGTTCGGCCGTGACGGTGGTACTCATTTTGCGACTTCCTTAGTGGCAAGGAAGCCCAGTAACCCTGAGACGGGGGACGCGCCAGCGAGATGGCTACCAGGCTTCAGCATGTGCTTTTGAAGGTTCGCCTGGTAGATAGCTTCCCGGAGTCCGGGTGCCCGCCTTTGGCAAGATCGAGATTAGCACCGGATGTGTGAGGAGCGCCATAGTTTCTGGAAACTTAATTTCGTGATGTGAAATTGCGTAGCAACGCGGGGTCACATATGGCCCATCCGGAGGCGCGGAATGGGCCGTATGTGACCCCGCGTTGCATTGACTTCCGTCGTGGCAGCATCCTAGGCTGACGCCACCTGGATCAGCAGACAGGGCCTAACTGAGCTGGAACGCCCTCACGCTGACCAGACAAGGAGCCATCCATGGCCCACCCGCACTCCCCGTCCGCGCCCAGGCTCTGGATCAGGAGCCCGCTCGCCGTTTTCACCGCCAACGGGCTCGACGCCGGCGGCGGCATAGTGGTCAGCGGCGGCATCATCGCTGAGCTCGTTCCGGCAGGCGCTCAGCCGTCCGCACCCTGCGATAAGACCTTCGATGCCGGCAGCCACGTGCTGCTGCCCGGCCTGATCAATACGCACCACCACTTCTTCCAGACTCTCACCCGCGCCTGGGGCCCGGTGGCCAACGCCCCGCTGTTCCCCTGGCTGCAGAATCTCTATCCGGTCTGGGCGCGGCTGACTCCCGGGAGCCTGGAACTCGCGGTGAAAGTGGCCCTTGCCGAGCTGCTGCTCTCCGGCTGCACCACCGCAGCCGACCACCACTACCTCTTTCCCGCGGGACTGGAGGACGCGATCGACGTGGAGGTCGGCGTCGTACGCGAACTGGGCATGCGGGCCACCCTCACGCGCGGCTCCATGACGTTGGGAACGGACGACGGCGGCCTGCCGCCGCAGTCCACGGTGCAGCGGCCGGAGGTCATCCTGTCAGACAGTGAACGCCTCATCTCGCAGTACCACGAGCGCGGCGACGGCGCTGTCATCCAGATAGCGCTGGCCCCGTGTTCGCCGTTCTCGGTGACCAGGGAAATCATGACCGAGAGCGCCCTGTTGGCCGAGCGGATGGACGTGCGGCTGCACACCCACCTCGCCGAAACCATTGACGAGGAGGACTTCTGCCACGCGATGTTCGGGCTGCGCTCCGTGGACTATCTGGAAAGCGTCGGCTGGCTGGGCAACCGCACGTGGCTGGGGCATGGCATCCACTTCAGCGACGACGAGATCGCACGGCTGGGAGCCGCGGGCACCGCCGTCGCGCACTGCCCGACGTCGAACATGCGGCTCGCGTCGGGCACCGCCCGCGTGCTGGAACTCGAGGCGGCCGGGGTACCGGTGGGGCTGGGTGTGGACGGATCGGCGTCGAACGATGCCTCCAACATGATGCTCGAGGCCCGGCAGGCGCTGTATTTGCAGCGACTGCGCTACGGGGCATCCATTCCCGTGGAGCGGGCCCTTGGCTGGGCGACGCGGGGCTCGGCTGAGGTCCTGGGACGCACGGACATCGGCCAGCTGGCCCCGGGGATGCAGGCGGACCTGGCCCTCTTCCGCCTCGACGACCTGCGGTTCTCCGGCAGCCACGATCCTGTTGCGGCGCTGCTGCTGTGCGCGGCCGACCGAGCGGACCGCGTCATGGTGGGCGGGAAATGGCGCGTGGTGGACGGGCAGATCCCGGGGCTGGACGTCGCTGGGCTCATTGCCGAGCACTCGGCCGCGGCGAGGAAGCTTGTGGCGGGGTAGCTCCTTGCTGACCGTTTCGACGGTTCCCTACGCACGCGACGCTCAGTGACGTCGTAGCTGCAGGGAACCGTCGAAACGGGGCCCAAGCACCAACTCTGGCTGGGACATCCGATCGTTGCTAGCGTGGCGACATGAGCCCGTCGAAGACCCCGGCCGAGATCCTCACCATTGGCGGCACCGAGGTGCGCATCTCGAGTCCGGACAAGGTGGTGTTCCCCGAACCCGGACTGACAAAGCTCGATCTGGTGCGCTACTACCTTGCCGTGGCGGATGGAGCGCTGCGCGGCGCCGGCGGCCGGCCCATGGTGCTCAAACGCTTCCCGAAAGGCATCGACGCTGAGCCGTTTTTCCAGAAGCGCGTGCCCGAAAACCACCCCGACTTCATCGATACAACCACGCTGCACTACGCATCGGGGACGTCGGCCGAGGAGGCCGTCATCCGGGATGCTGCGGGCCTGGCGTGGGTGGTGAATCTTGGCTGCCTGGACCTCAACCCGCATCCCGTGCGCGCCGAGGACCTTGAGCACCCCGACGAACTCCGGGTCGACCTCGATCCGATGCCGGGAGTCAGCTGGTCCCAGATCGTCGACGTTGCGTATGTCGCGCGGGAGGTGCTCGACGACGTCGGACTCGTGGGGTGGCCGAAGACAAGCGGGTCGCGTGGGCTCCACATCCTGGTGCGGATCGCGCCGCAGTGGTCCTACCGCGATGTGCGCCTCGCCGCCGAGGCCCTCGCCCGCGAGGTCGAGAACCGTGCTCCTGGCCTAGCCACCGCGCGGTGGTGGAAGGAGGAGCGGGGCGAGAGTGTGTTTGTCGACTTCAACCAGAACGCCAAGGACCGCACCGTGGCGTCCGCCTACTCAATCCGGCCCCTGCCGGACGCCCGGGTTTCGACGCCGCTCACCTGGGACGAGGTCCGCACCATCCGGCCGGAACAATTGACCGTGCGCACGGTGCTCGAGCGCTTCGCCGATGCGGGTGACCCGCACGCCGGGATAGACGGTCCGGTGGGTGCACTCGACGGGCTCCTGGCGCTGGCGGCCAAGCTTGGCCCCGCGGAGAAAGCGCCCCGCAGCGGAGACGGCTCCGGCCGCCGGCAGTCGGTAATGCCGCTCATTGAGGTGGCCCGGACCAAGTCCAAAGCCAAGGCGGTCGCGGCGCTCGACGAGTGGAAGACCCGGCATGCAGACATCGTTCCGGCCCTGCATCCGGCCGATGTGCTCGTCGACGGAATGCGCGGGTCCAGCTCACTTTGGTACCGGGTGCGGGTGAACTTGCAGCACATCCCCGAAGCGGAGCGCCCGCCGCAGGAGGAGCTCATCTCCGACTACGACCCCTGGGCCGGCAAGCAGTGGCCGGGGCGCCCCGGGCAATAGAGCTAGCGGCGTCGGCTGCCAAAGCCCGGCAGGGCCTGGACCCAGCGGGAGAAGCGGCCCGGAATATGCTCCCGGTCTGCGGGCAGATAGAAGTCCGGATCCGTCCCGCCTCCGAGGGGAAGGTAGAACTCCTGGACGGCGGGTGCCGCCGCGTGTTCCGGTGCGACCGGCGTTGTGTCCTGCTGGTACATCTGATCCTCCTCTGAGGTGGTTGATATTCGTGCTTTGATTCCACAAAGTGGAAAATAACTTTTGCTATATGAAATAGCCTAGACCGCCGGGTCTCGGTACGTCAACGGTCCCGAAGGCCCTCGGTCACAAAATGATTTTTCAGATTGTGATGTACACCACCGAAAAAATCGTCTACTGTTGAAAAACATCGTGGTGCAAGTCACGAAACCTGGGAGCAGCAGGCAGGGTTGTAATGAGCTGACATCGAATGATGTCGGCTCATTTTTTGTTTGGGTCGACAGCAAGCCATTACGGCGTAGCTAAAGTGCGCCTGTTTTCAATGTGGATTATTTGTTTCACATAACGGAAGTTTGGAGCAGACCATGAGCAGCAACATCATCCTCGGCCACAACCAGTACGGAAAGGCTGAAGTCCGGGTCGTCAAAATCACCCGCGACACCGACCGCCACGAGATAGAGGACCTGAACGTCACCTCGCAACTGCGCGGCGACTTCGAGTCCGCCCACCGCGAGGGCGACAACGCCCACGTGGTGGCAACGGACACCCAGAAGAACACCATCTACGCCTTTGCCCGCGATGGCGTCGGCTCCCCCGAGGCGTTCCTCCTGCGCCTCGGCGAGCACTTCACCTCCAGCTTCGACTGGGTCACCGGCGGCCGCTGGGAAGCCGAGTCCTACAGCTGGGACCGGATCCAGGCGCACGGCAGCGAACACGACCACTCCTTCGTGCGCAATGGCCAGGAAGTCCGCACCGCCGTCCTGGTCCGCGACGGCGCTGCAACGCACCTGATCTCCGGCCTCACGGACCTGACCGTCCTGAAGACCACACAGTCCGGCTTTGTGGGCTACCCCAAGGACAAATACACCACCCTCCCGGAAACCACAGACCGCATCCTGGCCACCGACGTTTCCGCCCGCTGGCGATTCAAGACCGGAACGGACCTGAGCACCCTGGACTTCAACAAGAGCTATGAGGACGTCAAGGGCCTCCTGCTCGAGGGGTTCACGGAGAGGTACTCCCACGCCCTGCAGCAGACGCTGTTCGACATGGGCACCAAAGTCCTGGAAGCCCACAGTGAAATCGACGAGATCAAGTTCTCCATGCCCAACAAGCACCACTTCCTGGTGGACCTCTCGCCGTTCGGGCTCGACAACCCCAACGAGGTCTTCTTCGCAGCCGACCGGCCATACGGCCTGATCGAGGCCACGGTCCTGCGCGACGACGCCACACCGGCGGACCTCGCCTGGTCCGGCATCGCCGGGTTCTGCTGACCCATCCGCTGTGATCGGGCCTGTCGAGAATCCACCGGGTTTCGACAGGCTCGACCACCGGGAGAAATCCACCGGGCAAGTGCCCACATTTTTAGCCAGACCACGTTAGCCAGACGAAGACGTCTGCCATGAACCAGAAAGTCTGCCATGAACCTCAAGAAAAAGTCCGTCGGCACCGTCAAGACCCGCCGCCAGCGTACTGACCGCCCCGAAGACCAGCGGCTGTCCCTCGGGAGCAGCTTCGCCTACGGCTTCCAGCACGTCCTGACCATGTACGGCGGCATCATCGCGGTACCGCTGATTGTCGGCCAGGCCGCGGGTCTCGCCCCTGCCGATATCGGAGTCTTGATCGCCGCGGCACTCTTCATGGGCGGGCTTGCCACCATTCTCCAGACCGTGGGTATCCCGTACTTCGGTTCCCAGTTGCCGCTGGTCCAGGGCGTCTCCTTCGCCAGCGTGGCCACGATGGTGGCCATCGTTACGGGCCCGGGGGGAATCCAGTCCGTCTTCGGCGCCGTGATCGTCTCGGCGGCCATCGGGTTGCTGATCGCTCCGGTCTTTTCCAAAATCGTGCGGTTCTTCCCACCGGTGGTAACAGGGACCGTCATCACCACCATCGGTCTGACGCTCATGCCGGTGGCTGCCAACTGGTCGATGGGTGGGAACAGAAAAGCCGAGAACTACGGGAGCATGGAGAACATCGGGCTCGCCGCCATCACCCTTGCCCTCGTTCTTCTGCTCAGCAAGCTCGGCAATGCCACCATTTCCCGGCTATCGATCCTGCTGGCCATGGTCATTGGAACCCTGGTGGCTGTGGTGACCGGAATGGCCAACTTCTCCAAAGTCGGGGAAGGCCCAATCGTTGCGTTCCCCACGCCTTTCCACCTCGGCGCCCCGACCTTTGAGGTAGCTGCGATCATTTCCATGGTGATCGTCGTCCTGGTTATCCTGACGGAGACCATGGCCGACATTCTGGCCGTCGGCGAGATCGTCGGAACCAAAGTTGATTCGAAGCGAATTGCTGCCGGACTGCGCGCTGACATGGGCTCCAGCCTCCTCGCCCCGGTGTTCGGATCATTCACCCAGAGCGCCTTCGCCCAGAACGTCGGCCTGGTCGCCGTCACCAAGATCAAGAGCCGTTACGTGGTGGCAGCCGGCGGCGTGATTCTGGTCCTGCTGGGACTGCTGCCTGTCCTCGGCCGCGTAGTGGCCGCCGTTCCCACAGCGGTTCTGGGCGGGGCAGGCATCGTCCTGTTCGGCACCGTCGCTGCCAGCGGCATCCGCACCCTGGCTAAGGTCGAATACCGCAACAATATGAACCTCATCATCGTGGCCACCTCGATCGGCTTCGGCATGATCCCGATCGCCGCCCCGGCCTTCTACGACAAATTCCCCAACTGGTTCGCCACGATCTTCCACTCCGGCATCAGCTCCGCTGCCGTGATGGCCATCCTGCTGAACCTGCTCTTCAACCACCTCAAAGCCGGCAACTCCGAGAACCAGTCCGTATTCGTGGCGGGCACCGGCCGGGTAGTACGGGAAGAAGACCTTAAATGCCTTACCGACGGCGACCGTTACGAAGGCGGCAAGCTGATCGACGCGGAAGGCAAGGAAGTCCCGGTGGAATCGTCACAGGCTGAGCACTAGCGTCACAACCACCACCAAACAGCGCGAACGTACAGTTGAGGCCCCAAATCCGCGGATTCCGGGGCCTCAAGTGTCCGTTCGCGCTATGACCGTGCGTTCGTATGTGCGTGCGCCGGGAGGACGACGGTTGGGCGGGTCAGTTCTGGTTGAGCTCCGCAGAGATGGCCATCACGGCCTGGCGCAGCAGCGGCACGGCGCGGTCGGCGAAGCTCTGGTCCACGCGGCTGATCGGCCCGGAGACCGAGATGGCGGCAGGGGTGGGCGCGTTGGGCACGGCCATCGCGAAGCAGCGCACGCCGAGCTCCTGCTCTTCCTCGTCGATGGAGTAGCCGCGTTCACGGATCAGCTTGAGATCGGCGAGGAGGGCATCAACGTCGCCGATGCTCTTGGCCGTGGGGGTGGGCATGCCGGTGCGGGCCACGATGCCGCGCACCACCTCGTCGTCGAGCTGGGCCAGGATCGCCTTGCCCACGCCGGTGTCGTGCGTGTGCGCACGGCGGCCCACCTCGGTGAACATGCGCATGGAGTGCATGGACGGCACCTGGGCCACATAAATGACCATGTCCGAGTCCAGCACGGCCATGTTGGAGGTTTCGCCGAGGCGGTCCACGAGGTTCTTCAGCTGCGGGCGGGCCACGGCACCAAGCTGCTTGCTGGCGCCTTCGCCAAGCCGTATCAGCCGGGGGCCCAGTGCGTAACGGCGGTTGGGCAGCTGGCGGATGTAGCCAAGCGAGACCAACGTGCGCAGCAGACGGTGGATGGTGGGCAGGGGCAGATCCGTGGAGGAGGAGAGCTCGCTGAGCGTCACGTCACCGCCCGCGTCTGTGATGAGTTCCAGCAGTTCGAAGACGCGCTCTACGGACTGCACGCCTCCGGAGGCTTTTTCAGCCATTCCGTTGTCTCCTATGGCTCGGATTCTGACATCTCTTATCCACATCGTGAAAAGAGTTGCTTAGAACACTCAAGATACAGCACAACCAGGCCCCGGGCGATGTCCCCAAACATGACCGCCAAGGGGTTGCATTTCCACTTTGCAGATAATAATATCCATAATACGAAAACATTCGGTTGCACGAGTGGTCCGGGAACGGACCCAACGAGGAGGAAATTCAATGGCGAACCCGAGCCCCGGAAATTCGATCACCCTGCGCGTCGCGGCGCCGTCGAGCTTCACCGCCACGAGTGAGCTCGCTGCCGCCGTTGGCGCAGCCGGCGCCGCCATCACGGCGCTTGACGTCACGGAATCCCACCACGAGACCCTGGTTGTGGACGTCACCTGCAACACCACCGACGACGACCACGCCGCCCGCGTCAAGGATGCCCTGAACGCGCTCGACGGCGTCACGGTCCAGCACGTCTCGGACCGCACCTTCCTGATGCACCTCGGCGGCAAGCTCGAGGTAGTCCCCAAGGTGGCCCTGCGCAACCGTGACGACCTGTCCCGTGCCTACACACCCGGCGTCGCCCGCGTCTGCCTCGCCATCGCGGAGGACCCGTCGGCGGCCCGCAACCTGACCGTCAAGCGCAACACCATCGCCGTCCTCACCGACGGTTCGGCTGTCCTGGGCCTGGGCAACATCGGCCCCGCCGCGGCACTGCCCGTCATGGAAGGAAAGGCCGCACTGTTCAAGCAGTTCGCCAATGTCGACGCCTGGCCGGTCTGCCTGGACACCCAGGACACCGAGGAAATCATCATGATCGCCAAGGCCATGGCCCCCGTCTACGGCGGCATCAACCTTGAAGACATCGCGGCGCCGCGCTGCTTTGAAATTGAGAAGCGCCTGCGCGACGAACTCGACATCCCCGTCTTCCACGACGACCAGCACGGCACCGCGATCGTCACCTTGGCAGCCCTCCACAACGCCCTGCGTGTGGTGGACAAGAAGCTCTCCGAGGTCCGCATTGTTGTCTCCGGCGTCGGCGCTGCAGGCTCGGCCATCATCCAGCTCCTCAAGGCCCAGGGCGCGCAGCACATCGTTGCCGCCGGCCGCTCCGGAGCCATCCACTCGGGCAAGGAGTACGACGACGAGCACCGCGCCTGGATTGCCGCGAACACCAACGAGGAAGGCTTCTCCGGAACCCTGCACGAGGCCATGACCGGCGCCGACGTCTTCATCGGCGTCAGTGCCCCGCACGTGATCGGCGAAGAGCAGGTTGCCGCCATGGCCGAGAACGCGATTGTCTTCGCCATGGCCAACCCGACGCCGGAGATTGACCCCGTCATCGCGTCCAGGCACGCCGCCGTGGTGGCCACGGGTCGCAGCGATTTCCCCAACCAGATCAACAACGTGCTGGCCTTCCCGGGCTTCTTCCGGGGACTGCTCGACGCCGGTGCCAGCGATATCACGCCGGAGATGCTGGTGGCCGCCGCAGACGCGATTGCAAACCGGGTAGCTGACGACGAGCTCAATGCCAGCTACATTATCCCCAGCGTCTTCGATCCTCATGTCGCCGCCGATGTGGCTGCTGCGGTTGCGGCAGCTGCGCACGCAAACGCAGCCCGCGCTCTCTAGATAAGGACTCACGAATATGGCTATCACTGTCACCGACCGCCAGCCGGTCGACCGCGCGGAACAGATCCTCACCCCGAAGGCCCTGGCCTTCCTGGAGGAGCTGCACCGGCGCTTCGCCGGCACGCGCAACGGGCTGCTCGAGGCCCGCCAGGCCAAGCGCGACGGCGTGGCCCGCACCAGCCGCCTGGACTTCCTCCCGCAGACGCAGGACATCCGCGACGGCGACTGGAAGGTCGCCGAGGCACCCGCTGCGCTGCGTGACCGCCGTGTCGAGATGACCGGCCCGGCCACCCCGGCCAAAATGGCCATCAACGCCCTGAACTCCGGCGCCAAGGTATGGCTGGCGGACCTTGAGGACGCCAGCACGCCCACGTGGGCCAACGTCATCGACGCCATCCTGAACCTGCGTGACGCCGCAACGGGTACTCTGGCCTTCACGTCGCCCGAAGGCAAGGAGTACAAGCTCCGCACTGACGCCCCGCTCGCCGTTGTGGTGGCCCGTCCGCGCGGCTGGCACATGCCGGAAAAGCACCTGCTGATCGACGGCGAACCCGCCGTGGGTGCGCTGGTGGACTTCGGCCTGCACTTCTTCCACACGGCCAAGCAGCTACTCCTCAACGGCCACGGCCCGTACTACTACCTGCCCAAGATGGAATCGCACCTCGAGGCCCGCCTCTGGAACGAGGTGTTCGTCTTCGCCCAGGACTTCCTGGGCATCCCGCAGGGCAGCGTCCGAGCCACCATGCTGATCGAAACCATCCCGGCCGCCTTCGAAATGGACGAGTTCCTCTACGAACTCCGGGACCACGCCTCGGGCCTGAACGCCGGACGCTGGGACTACCTGTTCAGCATCATCAAGTACTTCCGGGACGCCGGCGAGGAGTTTGTGCTCCCGGACCGCGCCTCGGTGGTTATGACCGCACCGTTTATGCGCGCCTACACCGAGCTTCTGGTGCAAACCTGCCACAAGCGCGGCGCCTTCGCCATGGGCGGCATGGCCGCCGTCATCCCCAACCGCCGCCACCCGGAGGTCACCGAGGCTGCCTTCGCCAAGGTCCGTGCGGACAAGACCCGTGAGGCCAACGACGGGTTCGACGGTTCCTGGGTTGCCCACCCGGACCTGGTCCCGACCTGCCGAGAGGTGTTCGACGCCGTGCTGGGCGAGCGCGCCAACCAGCTGGACAAGCAGCGCCCCGAGGTTTCAGTCACGGCGGACCAGCTGCTGGACATCGCCTCGGCCGACGGCCAGGTCACCGAAGGCGGGCTGCGCCTGAACCTGTATGTCGCCGTGGCCTACACCGCGGTCTGGCTCTCCGGAAACGGCGCCGTGGCCATCCACAACCTGATGGAGGACGCCGCCACCGCCGAGATCTCCCGCTCGCAGGTGTGGCAGCAGATCCGCAACAAGTCCGTTCTGACGGATACCGGAAACACCGTCACCCGGGAACTGGTGGAAAAGATCCTGGGCGAGGAAACGGAGCGGCTCCGGACCGAATTCGGGGACGAGGCTTTCCGTCGGTACTACCAGCCCGCCAGCAAGCTGATCGCCGAGATCTGCCTGTCCGAGGACTACACGGACTTCCTCACCACCCCGGCCTACGAACTGGTGGGCTGAGGCATGGCGGTCTCCCCCACGCCGTCGCTCTCCGCGGCGGACCTCGCCGCCATCGACGTACAGCTGGCCGCCACCGACCAGCTGCTGGAACGCAATTACCCGGGCGACGACGGCACCCGCCAGCCCGTGCACACCGTGTACGTGCCGGCGGACCGTTTCACGCCGTCGTTCGCTGCCGACTGGGGCGCCCAGGCGCTCACGACGGCGGAGGCACACGGCGGGTTCGAGAAGCTCGGCGCGCTGCTGGGCCAGGACGCCGAACTCGCCGGGGCAGTAGCCTCGCGGGTCGAGGCCAAGCTACGCACCGAACCGATCGAGGACCTGCGCCTCGACTTCGAGGATGGCTACGGCGACCGCGGCGACGAAGCAGAGGACGCTGCCACGGTTGCCGCGGCCCGGGCTGTCAGCGAAGCAGTTGCCGCCGGCACCGCACCGCCGTTCATCGGCATCCGGTTCAAGTGCTTCGAGGCGCCCACCAGGGCCCGCGGCCTGAAAACCCTTGACCTGTTCGTCTCCACGCTCGCGCAGGCCGGCGAACTGCCTGCCGGGCTCATCCTGACCCTGCCCAAGGTCACCACCGTGGCCCAGGTCCAGGCAATGGACTTTGCGGTGTCCCGGCTGGAGGAAGTCCACGGTCTTCCCGCCGGCCGGCTCCGCTTCGAGGTGCAGGTGGAAACGCCGCAGCTGATCCTCGGGCCGGACGGCACCTCCCCCGTGGCGCAGTTGCCGCACGTGGTTCCAGGGCGCATCAGCGCCCTGCACTACGGCACCTACGACTACTCCGCGTCGCTGCAGATCTCGGCCGAGTACCAGTCCATGGAGCACCCGGTGGCGGACTTCGCCAAGGAAGTCATGCAGCTGGCCGTTGCGGGCACGGGTATCCGCCTCTCCGACGGTTCCACCAACATCATCCCGGTGGGTGACGCGGTCGAAGATGCCTGGAAGCTGCACGGACGGCTCGTCCGGCGTTCGCTGGAGCGGGGCTACTACCAGGGCTGGGACCTGCATGCTGCCCAGCTGCCCAGCCGGTTCGCAGCCACGTATGCGTTCTACCGCGAGGGCCTGCCGGCCGCCGCGGCACGCCTCCGCAACTATGTCGACCACACCGAAGGCGGGGTCATGGACGAACCCGCCACCGCCCGGGCCCTGGCCGCCTTTGTCCTGCGCGGCGTCCAATGCGGCGCAGTGGGGACCGAAGAGGTCCAGGCGCTCGCCGGCGTCGAACTTTCCCAGCTGACCGCGCTGGCGCACCCGCGGCTGGCACACTCCACTTCGAAGTAAGGATCCCATGATGGGCAAGTACTACACCCCGCAGGGCGGCCTGCCGCCGCAGACGCATCTGACCACGGAACGGGCAATCGTCACGGAGGCCTACACGGTCATCCCCAAGGGCGTCATGACGGACATCGTGACCAGCACCCTGCCCGGCTTCAGCAACACCCGGTCCTGGATCCTGGCCCGGCCGATCTCCGGGTTCGCCACCACGTTCTCCCAGCTGATCGTGGAGATCGGCCCCGGCGGCGGCGCACCCAAGGCCGAGTTTGAGGCAGGCGTCGAAGGGGTCATCTTCGTCACCAAGGGCAAGGTCAACCTGACGCTCGACGGCGAACTGCACCAGCTCGAGGAGGGCGGCTACGCCTACCTGGCCGCCGGTGCCACCTGGGGCCTGGAAAACGTCTCAGACGACGTCGTTTCCTTCCAATGGATCCGCAAGGCCTATGAGCGGCTCGAGGGTTACGAGGCCAAGTCCTTCGTCACCAGTGATGCCGAGGTGGAACCCACCGCGATGCCCGACACCGACGGCGCCTGGAAAACCACCCGCTTCACGGACTCCAGCGACCTGGCCCATGACATGCAGGTGAACATCGTGACGTTCCAGCCAGGTGGCGTCATCCCGTTCCCGGAGACCCACGTCATGGAGCACGGCCTGTACGTGCTGGAGGGCAAGGCCATGTACCTGCTCAACAACGACTGGGTTGAGGTGGAGGCCGGCGACTTCATGTGGCTGCGCGCCTTCTGCCCGCAGGCTTGCTACGCGGGCGGCCCGGGCGAGTTCCGCTACCTGCTTTACAAGGACATGAACCGCCAGATCAAGCTCACCTAGGCCGTCCCTAACAGGCCCGCCTGTTTACCGGCCGGCCGCCTAAATCGCCGGAACCATGCCGGGTCGCTGCAAATTTGCGGCGACCCGGACATGGTTCCGGCGATTTCACGTTAACGGCCAGTTCCCACCCGGCGGAAAATAAATTCCCACGGCATGGGAACATGTTAAGGCTGTCTGTGATTCCAGCCACTAACGTCGCTTTTATGCACACAGACCCGAGCCATTCCGTGATATCGGAAGGCGCTGCCTCGCGGTTCGTTGACATCCTGCTCGAATTCGCGAGGCACCGGACCCTGACTGCAGCCCAGATCACCAAAACGACGGGCATCCCCACTAGCGCCGTGTACCGGCACCTGGCACTCCTGATGCAGTCCGGGCTGGTGGCGCAGACCCGGCGCCGCGGCCAGTACAGCGCCGGCCCGGAAACGCTGCGCCTCGCCGCCAACTTCCACCAGGAAGCCATGGTCAAGGGCCGCATCTCGGAGCAACTACAGCTGCTGTCCGATGAGACCCAGGAACTCGCCGCCTACCTGGTAGTCCGCGGTGCTGAGGCACTCTGCGTAGATGCCATCGAGGGCCCGCAGATGCTGCGCTGCAGCTACTCGCCGGGCCGCTCACTCCCCCTGCTCAGGGGCGCCAGCGCGCTGGCCCTGCTCGCACACCTGGACCCCCAGGAACAGGGCAGGATCGTGGCAGGCCTTGGACTGAGCCGGGAGGACGCAGAGAACCTGAACCACGAGCTCCAGATCGTTCAGGACCGCGGCTTCGGCCTCAGCTACGGGGCGGTGGATGCCGGCGTCTGGGGCGTCAGTTTCCCCGTGCTCGACGACGGCGGCCGGCTTTTGGGTGCCGTCAGCACCATGGCTCCCGCGGACCGGGCGATCCGGCGCGAAAAGCAACTCATAGCAAGTACCCGTGACGCCGCATTGGCGCTCGGACATGGAGAAGGATCCCGATGACCAGCCCCACCATCCAACACACGTGGACGGGCCGCGACGACGGCCCCGGCCCGGAACACCGGCGCTGGCACCACGCAGTGAACACGGCCCAGGCTGGCACGGTCCACGCTGGCACTGTCCAGACCGGCGCTGCCGGGATCGCACTCCTGGGATTCCGCAGCGATGAAGGCGTCCGCCGGAACAAAGGCCGGGTCGGCGCCGTCGACGGTCCTGCAAGCATCCGCTCCGCCCTCGCACCCATGGCGGCACCGGCGGACCTCCTGGTCCATGACCTTGGCGACACCAGCGTTGTGGACGGAAACCTCGAGGACGGCCAGGAGCGCCTCGGCGCGGCCGTCCGCCAGGCCCTGGACGAAGGGGACCTGCCCGTCATCCTGGGCGGCGGCCACGAAACCGCCTTCGGGACCTACACGGGCCTCCGCGCAAGCCAGGTCACCGATGGACGCCGCCTCGGCATCATCAACCTGGACGCGCACTTCGACCTGCGCGCCGAGGAGGTCCCGTCGTCGGGCACCCCGTTCCGGCAGGTGGCCGCGGCCGAACGTGCCCTGGGCCACGGGTTCAACTACACGGTGCTGGGCATCAGCCAGCCCGGCAACACCGAGGCACTGTTCCAGACAGCCAGGGACCTCGGCGTCAAGTACCTCCTGGACGAGGAATGCACCGAGTCCAGGGTTGAGCAGATCCGGCAGTTCACGCAGGACTTCATCGACTCCGTGGACGTCCTCTACCTGACGATCGACCTCGATGTCCTTCCCGCGTACGTCGCCCCCGGTGTCAGCGCACCGGCTTCGTACGGGGTTCCCCTCTCCGTCGTCTTGGACGTATGCCGTCACCTGGCCCGCTCCCCCAAGCTCACCGTCGTCGACGTCGTCGAACTGAACCCCAGATTCGACGTCGACTCCCGCACGGCGCGCACAGCCGCACGTCTCATCCACACCATCGCCACCGAGCGATCCGGACACCGGCATGCGTAGCCGGACGTCCGCCTCCCCTCCCCAGAAACGAGCACACATGAAGAACCGATTCCCGCGATTCGGATGGGCTGCCACGACTGCCGCCCTTCTGGCCGCGTTGCTGGGGCTGGCCGCGCCGGCAGCCCAGGCCGAGACCACCCCGGCAACCCCGTCCGCCGGCAAGATGGCAGACCTGCGCTCGGGCAAGAGCACCCTCAAGGTCGGCACCGACGCCTCCTTCCCGCCGTTTGAATTCACCGATGCCAACGGCACCAAGATCGGCTTCGACATCGATGTTGTCCGGGAGCTCGCCGCCAAGTCCGGCATCAAGAACGTCGAGTTTGTCCAGATGCCGTTCGGCAACATCGTCCCGGCGCTGCAGGCAAACCAGATCGACGTCGGCGCTTCCGCCATCTACATCAGCCCCGAACGCGCCAAGGTGGTGGACTTCTCCGAGATCTACTACCCCGGCGGCCTGGGCATGTTCGTTTCCACGTCCAACGACACCGTCAAGACGCTCGCGGACCTCGCCGGCAAGAAGGTTGCCGTGCAGGTAGGCACCAAGTCCGTGGAGTGGCTGCGCCAGAACCAGCCGCAGGCCGAACTGGTCCAGGTCCAGACCAACGACCAGATGTTTTCCTCGGTCAAACTCGGCCAGGCCGACGCCGTGGTCACCGGGCAACCCGGCGGCCGGTACTTCATCCACGAGCAGGGCGGCCTGAAGCAGGTCGGTGACCGCCTGACGAATGAGAACTACGGATTCGCGTTCCAGAAAAGCGACTCGGACATCCGCGAGGCGTTTAACACGGCGCTGAAGGGCATGCGGGACTCGGGCGACTTCACCAAGGCCTCTTCCAAGTGGTTCGGCGACGAATCCAGCACCGCCACCGGGCCCACCAAGGAACGCGGCATCTTTAACCTCTCCTCGATCACCAATTCCTGGGGCCCGCTGATGCAGGGCCTGGGAACCACACTGCAGATCATCGCCCTCTCACTGGCCCTGAGCCTCCTGTTCGGCATGCTGGGCGGCTTCGCCAAGCTCTCGCACATCCGGCCCATCCGCTGGATCGGCAAGGTCTACGTCTCCGTGGTCCGCGGCACCCCGTTCATCGTCCAGCTGTTCTTCATCTACTTCGGCCTGCCGCAGCTGGGCATCCAGCTCTCGCCGATGGTGGCCGGCATCCTGGCCCTGGGCCTGTACAGCGGCTCCTACGTCACGGAAATCGTCCGCGGCGCCATCCAGTCCGTGGACAAGGGCCAGATGGAAGCCGCCCGGTCCTGCGGCATGAGTTCCGCCTCCGCGCTGCGCCACGTGATCATCCCGCAGGCCTTCCTGCGCATGCTCCCGCCGCTCGGCAACGAGTTCGTCTCCCTGACCAAGAACTCCGCGCTGGTGTCCTTCGTGACCATCAGCGAACTGTTCCTGGTGGGCCAGACCATCATTTCCCGCACCTTCGATGCACTGACCGTGTACGTCTTCATCGGCTTGGTGTACTACGTCCTCACAAACATCATCGGCCTGGCCGCAAACGCAATCGAGAAGAAGATGGCGGTTTACATCTAATGGCACTCCTGGAAACGAAAGACATCACCAAGTCCTACGGTGACCACCACGTCCTCAAAGGCATCGACTTCACCATCGAGCCCGGCGAAGTTGTCGCCGTCATCGGCCCCAGCGGCGGCGGCAAGTCCACCTTCCTGCGCTGCCTGAACCTACTCGAGACGCCCACGTCCGGACACGTTGTATTCGACGGCGAGGACCTCCTGGCGCCGAAGGTGGACCTGGACCGCCTGCGCTCCCGCATGGGTATGGTGTTCCAGCAGTTCAACCTGTTCCCCAACATGACGGCCCTGAAAAACGTCATGCTTCCGCAGATGGATGTCCTGAAGGTCAGTAAAAAGGACGCGGAAGCACGCTCCATGGAACTGCTCGAAAAGGTCAACATGACCCACCGGGCGCACGTCTACCCGAACCGGCTCTCCGGCGGCCAGAAGCAGCGCATCGCGATCGCCCGCGCCGTGGCCATGAATCCCAAGGTGATGCTCTTCGACGAGCCCACCAGCGCCCTGGACCCCGAAGTGGTCCATGACGTCCTGGATGTCATGGCCGGCCTCGCCGCCGACGGCATGACCATGGTGGTGGTCACCCACGAAATGGGCTTTGCCCGCAAAGTCGCGGACCGTGTGGTGTTCATCGACGGCGGAAAGATCGCCGCCGACCTCCCGCCGGAAGAGTTCTTCGCCGAAAGCAACACCAACCCGCGCATCCGGTCATTCCTGGAGAAGGTTCTGTAACCCGGGACCACGTCGGGACCCCTGCACCCCGGCAACACCGTGGGTCACATCCTGCGGTGAGGCTCTGTGACAAGACCTGCCACCGGCCCCCGTGATAGTCGTCGTAGGTCCGGCCGGGCTCTCCGGTACGGACTTACACGACCCGGAGGATGGAAATGCGCAGCGCCACAATAATGACCAGGAAGTCTTTGCTAGTTGGATCCGGCATGGGGCTGCTGGCACTGATCACCGGCTGCGGCAAGTCCGCCGCCGGGGCCCCGGCACCGTCGCCGTCCACTCCCGCAGCGCCCCACGCCTGGTCCTACGACGGTGCCGAAGGCCCCGAGCACTGGGGCGCGTTGAGCTCCGATTTCGGTTCCTGCTCTTCCGGCACCGCCCAGTCCCCCATCGACGTCGGCGGTGCTTCCGGCATGAGGCCGGCGCCGATCACGCTGGCCTATTCGCCTTCAGAGGGCGAGATGACTGACAACGGCCACACCACCGAGTTGCACGCCCTCACGGCCCAGGGCATGACAGTGGGGGGCAAGCAGTATGACTTCAAGCAGATGCACTTCCACGCACCGTCCGAGCACACGCGGGGCGGCGTCCGCTACGAGGCCGAGTTCCATTTCGTCCACCAGGCCGACGACGGCGGGCTTGCCGTCGTAGGGATCCTCGCCACTGTTGGGGCTACCAATGCGGCGTGGGCGCCGTTCACGGACGGTGTGCCCGCCGCAGCCGATGGGCAGAAGGTGGCGGCCGGCGTCGTGGACTTCCCGGCACTGTTTCCGGCGTCACTGGACCATTTCGCGTATGACGGCAGCCTGACCACACCGCCCTGCTCGGAAGGCGTGCGCTGGCTGCTCCTCGAGACCACCGTCGAGCTGGGAGCCGGGCAACTCGCCGCACTGCGCGCGGCGCACGCGGGCAACAACCGGCCGGTCCAGCCGCTCAACGGCAGGGACGTGGTTGTGGTCGATGAGTAGGCCTCAGGGCACGCACCGGCCTCAGACCGTGGCGGGATCCGTGTTGGCCCCGCAGAGGATCACGGCAACACGTTCCCCGTCCGCCGGGACGTAGGCGCCGGAGTGCAGGGCGGCGAAGGCCGTGGCCGCGCCGTGCTCCACGATGATGCGGTACTGCTCCCAAAGCAGTGAGCGGGCGGCAATGATGTCCTCGTCGGTGACGAGCACGGCGCGGACGCCGGTACGGACGGCCACTTCGAAGCCGATCCGGCCGATCTGCCGGGCACCCAGGGAGTCAGCGGCGATCCCGGAGACGGCGACGTCCACGGGCGCCCCGGCCGCGAGCGCGGCATGGAGGGTGGGCGTGAATTCAGACTCGACGCCCACCACTTTGGCCCGGCCCTCCACGGCGGCCGCGACCCCCGCCATGAGCCCGCCACCGCCCGCGGCCACCACTACGGTATCCACGTGACCCAGCTGCGTCAGCAGCTCGGTTCCGATGGTGCCGGCGCCGGCAGCGATCTCGGGTTGGTCGTAGGCATGGCAGTAGACCGCGCCGGTCTCGGCGGCGTAGGCCATCGCGGCGTTGTACGCCTCGGAGTATTCGGCCCCGTGCTGGATGACGTTGGCACCGATGGCCCAGAGCTTCTTGACCTTCACGGCCGGGGCGGTCTCGGGAACGAACACGGTGGCCGGGACGCCGACTTCCGCGGCGGCGTAGGCGTTGGCGAGGCCGGCGTTGCCGCCGGAGGCCACAACGATGCCCACGTCGTCCTTCAGTTCGCCGCGCTCCCGGCAGGCCAGGACCCGGTTGAACGCGCCCCGGGCCTTGAAGGTGCCGGTGTGCTGCATGAACTCGCACTTGAACCACACGTCGCCCGGGCGCGGGCCGCGGTCTGCCGCCAGCACGGGCGTGATGCGGATTTTCCCGGCAATCCGGGCAGCGGCTTCGTCGACGTCGGCGCGTGTGATCATGGGGAAATCCTCGTTCCGGGTGGGGCTAGGTTCAATGTTCAGGCTATCGCGCGAAATATCCCCATAAGCGCCGGTGTTGCCCCGGTTATGACAACTATCGGCATCATCGGAGCAGGACACATCGGCAGCCAGGTGGCTCGCAAAGCGGTCGAACTCGGCTTCGACGTAGTCATCAGCAATTCTCGCGGCCCGGAAACGCTGGCCGCGCTCGTGGCGGAACTGGGACCGCGCGCCCGGGCCGCGACGCCGGCCGAAGCGGCAGCGGCGGGCAATTTCGCCGTCGTGCCGTGCCCTGGCTACGGCGAGCGATTATCCCGAAGCCAGCGAGCTCGTGACGAAGCTGTATGACGAGTTCGGCTTCGACACCGTGAACATCGGGCCGCTCTCCGAGAGCTGGCGAGCGTAGCGGGACCGTCCGGCGTATGTGGTGCGGCAGACCGCTGCTGAGCTCAGCGAGAACCTGGCCAAGGCGCCGCGGACGGTCTGACGGATGGCTGCGGGTGGCGGCTTACGGCAATTAATCCATTCGGCATATTATCTAGGATGATCCACGTCTCTTGGCCCAGACGCGGCTCAACCCTGGTCCCTGACACTGAAGGATTTCCGTGAGCCACCTCAACCAAAACCAGTCGCCGCTGACTGCCTCCGGCGCCGAAAGCCACCGCGCGCCTTCGGCAGGGAGGTAGCCCTCGCTTTGTTGATAGGGCTTCTGGCGGGTCTGCTTGGGCTGGCCCCATGGCTGGCCACCGGCGCGCAGCTTCCCTTGCAGAACCTTTGGGGCACGGAAGTACTGCCGCAGCAGATCCCCCTGTCACTCCTGCCGTTAAGCCAATACGAGCTCACCACGCTTGTTGCGCTGATGACCGTGGGCGGGGCGGCCGCTGGCCTGGCAGTGCGTCTCTGGTCCCCTGCCCGACGGCGGCTGGTGACGTGGTGTGCGGCGGCTGGCGTTCTCGCGGTCCAGGTCACTGCCGCGCTTCAGGCGTTCATAGTGCTCTCCGGCGGCTTGGGCGGGGCGGAACGACGCCAGGGGTCTATTTCGCAGGGTTGCTCGCAGGTGTCATCGCAGCCATCGCCGCGAGCCTGGTGGCGCTCCTGCTCCTCTCGGCAAAGTCCACGGCTCTGACAGCCCTGGGCGTGGGACTCGTCGCGGTGCCCTTCGGCTCGTGGGTCGGCGAGAGGGCGGGAAATCTGGCAGGGGCGGGCAATGTATCGCCCACGGACTTGATGCTGCTGCGCTGGTTGCCCGCGGTGCTAACGGGTGTGGCACTGGCATGGTGCGGCCTCCGGCCCGCCCGCCGCGCAGTGGTGAGGCTGGTGAACCTGGCCCTGCCGTGGGTGGTTCCGGCCGTGTTCATCTCCGTCAATTACGTCCTGGGTACGCGCGTGCCGGAACGGGACCCGCAGGAATTGGCCCTGATGATCCGACAGATTCTGACGGCCACCCTCGGACCTGACGGCGGGGCCGGGCCCACAGTGCTGCTGGCACTGGCCGTCGCCCTGACCGGCGCGGGCATCCGGGAACTGGCCCATCGGCGTCCTCGGAGCTGAAGACCGGGCTCAGCCGCGGGGCGGTGCTAGGGCGAGCCCAACCCCCACATTCCCGGAGATCCTTTGGGCTGCTGACCGATCCGCGGGGGCCATTCCTTTCTACAATTTATCGAAGACGCCATCAATTGTTGAGAGCGCGTCGCTGCGGAACTCATCCCTCGCCGTGATAGACGGCCAGGTCTTCGACGTTGCATGGTGAATCGCCACTTCCTGGAATCCGCAGAACTTACGCTGATCGCCGTACAGGCCGGTTACCGCGGCGCTGGAATCGGCGCTGCTCAACGCCGCCTCGACGACTCTCATCGTGGAGGAGTGCAGAGTACTTCAGGTTCACGTCGGCCAAACATTCGAGGATACCTCCTACGCCCAAACCAGGGACTTCTATGGTCGGACTCGATTCTTGCCCGTCAGAGTTTAATGGCCCGGCTGGATATGACCGGCCTGCATTCTCCGGTTTATTCCCGGAGCGTGTCTGTTAAGGAAAGGTCTTCGACATTCACTCGGGCAACAGAAAGGTCCCGGTTCAACACATACGCCCGATCTTGGCCTTGGCTGAAGACAATCGCCTGGCGCGGCTCCTTGAATCCCTCGAGTGTCTTCACGACCGTGTTTTTGGTGACGTTGATTACGTCAATTGTATTGTCGGCCTTATTGCTGGCAAAAAGAAGTCTGCCATCCGGTGATAGTGCGGCACCGTACGGCTCGCGACCGACTTCGATTTCGTTCGTTATTTCCCCCTTCAATACGTCGACCACGGAGATACTGTTGCGCCCGCTGTTTGCGGCATACAGCGTGTTCCCGTCAGCGGTCACGGAAATACCCCGAATCTTGGAGAATCCAGTCAGTTCGCGGATAATCTTCCGGCTGGCGGCATCGAAAACGGTGACCTTATCGCCCTCGAAGTTCGTCACAAAGACATGCCTTCCGTCCGGAGATACCTTGATGCCTTGCCTTGGCTGGGAAAAACCGGTGATAACGTCGGTTGGTTTCCGTCCCTCAAGGTCGACAACAGTGACGGAGTTATGTGCCTGGTTGTTCACATACATGGTCTTTCCATCCGGACTTACCGCGGTTCCGAATGCTCCCGGCCCAACCACGACTTCGTCCTGCAGCGCATAGTCCTCCGTGCTGTAAAAACGGAGGGTGCCGAGACTGCTGTCAGAGACGACGAATTGCAAGCCGTCATTAATGAACATAATGTTCCGCGGTGTGACAAAGCCACCGATCTTCTTGCGCAGCCCACCTTCGGCCAGGTCATAGATCAGGAGTGACTTTTCACGGCTGTCCGAGACTACCGCGGTTTTCTCATCCGGGCTCACCGCAAGGGAGTTATTGGTGATATCGGTGTCAAACCCGGTTTTATCGGCAGCCGCCGAGTCAGAACTGGCCGCGGCACCAGGACTCTGGACATAGCGTTTTAATTGTTGGCTGACGTTTCTTTGTTTTTGAT
>NZ_JASBRB010000002.1:341676-361527 GCF_029960665.1 Pseudarthrobacter sp. AL07 | reverse complement strand
CGGCGTGCGTTCGTTAAGGCGCGCTGAAAACGCCCACGGAAGAGTCAGGAGAGCCCGGAATGGTCCACATTTTCAGGAACTGGTCATTGAACCCGGCAACACGGCCGTCGGCGCTGATCACCAGGATGCCGTCCGCCGTGGATTAGAGCGTGGCCGTCAGCAGCGACATGGCCTCGCGAAGGTTGGCGTCAGCTCCTTTGCGGTGTTCCGTGTTCCGTGTTCCGTGTTCCGTGTTCCGTGTTCCGTGTTCCGTGTTCCGGACTGAGACCAGCAAAACCTGGGATCCGCCGTTGTCCAGGAGTGCGCCTGCCACCTCGGCGGCGAACTCTGTACCGTCCCGGCGCAGTCCGTAAACTTCCCGCGGCAGCGGCGCTTCATCCGGCTGCGCCTCCAGGTGCTCCTGAAGCAGACGGGTTTCATTCCGGAACCCGTCCGACACGAGCAGCCAGTGGTCGCTGCCGATCAGCTGATCGCGCCTGTAGCCGAACAGCTTGCTGGCCGCCGCGTTGGCCATGTTGATGGTTCCGTCCGCGTTGACCGCTATGAGCGCGTCCGGGCTGGCATCAAAGAAACGCGCCGAAGTTTTGCACGCCCACATCCTGTGTTCTGCCGCTTGGAGCCCCCATGCGCTACCACCCCCACGCACATCATGAAGTGCGGGTTGTGATCCCGGTACGAAAATGCGTGACTTTTGAGTGGCCCTTGGGAATGGAGGCCCGGGAATTTAGGCTTCTGCTGGCCCGCAGCGGTGGAAGCGGGCTAAGAGTTACGCATTCCCGTCAGTCGGGCTCCGCCAACGGGCCCGGCTACGACGGAAGCGCCGGCGTTGGTGCCGAGGCCGCGGACCACCCAGCCTTCCGCCTGCCAAGCCACAACGTCCAGAACGTTTCGCGCATCCAGGATCACCCGGCGCCGGACCAAATCTGCGGCAACGGCGGGGGAGAGCCGCCGGTATTCGTCCCACTCGGTGAGCAGCAGCACCAGCTCCGCACCCTCCAAAGCCCGCGTTGCGGACGCTTCGAACCTCAGTTGCGGATACCGCAGCCACGCGTGGTTCACGGCTTTCGGATCGGTCACCGTGACGTGCGCTCCGGCGGCTGCCAGCCGGGCCGCGACGTCCAGGGCGGGGGAGTCGCGGATGTCATCGGTCTCCGGTTTGAAGGAGGCACCGAGGATGGTGATGGCGCGTCCGGAGAGCGCGCCGCCGCACAGTTCCCCGGCCAGGGACACTGTCCGGGTCCGCTGGCGGACGTTGACGGAATCCACCACGCCCATCCAGTCGCTGACCGGGTCCACGCCCAGCGCGGCGGCCTGGCTGCGGAGGCTGCGGATGTCTTTGGGCAGGCACCCGCCGCCGAAGCCCAGCCCGGCATGCATGTAGCGGTTGCCGATCCTCGGGTCCATGCCCATGGCCTCGCTGAGTTCGGCCACGTCCGCGCCGGACGCGTCGCACAGTTCGGAGATGGCGTTGATGAAGCTGACCTTGGTGGCCAGGAACGCGTTGGCGGCCGACTTGATCAGCTCAGCGGTGGCAAAGTTACACACCAGTCGCGGAATGCCGGCGTTCAGCAGCGGCTCATACACGGCATCCAGCGCAGCCGTCACCGCACGCGGCGCCCCCGTCCTGGGGTTGAACGCCGCGGTGCGTCCGCCCGCCACGCCGTAGACCAGTCGGTCCGGCACCAGCGAGTCCTTCACTGCGGTGCCTTGGCGCAGGAACTCCGGATTCCAGCCCAGCTTCACGTCCGGCCGCCCTGCGAGGACGCCCTGGACCATGTCGACAGTGCCCACGGGCACCGTTGATTTACCGACGACGACGGCGCCCCTCGCCAGGTGCGGGAGCAGCGCCTCGGTGGCGGCGACGAGGAAGGTGAGGTCGGCGCCGTCGGACGTTTTGGACTGCGGCGTCCCGACGCACAGGAAGTGGACCTGGGCACCGGCGGCAGCGGCGACGTCGGTGGAGAACGTGAGGCGGCCGGTGCAGCGTCCGTCGCGGAGCAGTTCGTCCAGGCCGGGTTCGAAGAAGGGGGCCAGGCCGCGCCCCAGCTGGTCCACTTTGGCGGCGTCCACGTCGATGCCCACCACGGTGTGGCCCATGGACGCGAGCGTGGCGGCGTGCACTGCGCCGAGGTAGCCGCAGCCGATCACCGATATTTTCACAGGGACGCTCCATTTCCGGAGATAGAGGACACAGCCAGTACTTCGCGGTATTGCTCCTCAAGCTGGGCGCACAGCACCGGCCACGTCCGTGCCTGGACCGAGGCGTGCGCTGCCGTGGCGAACGCGCGGCGCTTGGCGTCGTCGCCCATCAGGTCCATCACCCGGGCTCTGAAGCCGGCCAGGTCGCCGGGACGGTACAGCCAGCCCGTGCGGGAGTTTTCCACCAGGTCCAGGGGCCCGCCGCGCCCGGTGGCCACCACCGGTACCCCCGATGCCATTGCCTCCTGGATGGTCTGGCAGAACGTCTCGAACTCGCCGGGATGGACAAAAAGGTCGAAGGACGCCACCGCCTTCGCCAGCTCCTCACCGCCGAGGAACCCCGTGAACACGGCGTCCGGCAGGGCTTCCTGCAGCGCGGACTTCTCGGGTCCGTCGCCCACAATCACCAGCCTGGAATTCGGGACGTTGGCGAGCGCGGCGAGGTCCTCCACCTGTTTTTCGACAGCCAGCCGCCCCACGTAGCCGATGATCCGCTCACCGCCGGGGGCAACTGTTGCCCGCCACCCGGCGTCGCGCTTTTCCGGGGAAAACCGCGCGGTATCCACACCGCGCCGCCACATGCCTACCCGCGGAATCCCGCGGCCGCGCAATTGGTTCAGCGCGAAAGTGGACGGCACCAGGGTCCGGGTTGCCAGCAGGTGAATGTTTTCCACCCGGTTCCACGCCCAGTTCTCCAGGAACGGCACACCATAGCGGGCGGCGTAGCTGGGAACCTCGGTCTGGTAGATGGCTATGGTGGGGATCCCCAACTGATGCGCGGCCTGCACTGCCCGCCACCCGAGGATGAACGGCGATGCGAGGTGGACAACGTCGGGCGCGTAGTCGGCAAGGATTCGCTTGACCCGGTACACACCGCCCATCGCCACTCGCACGTTGGTGTAGCCGGCCAGCGGAACGGCAGGAACCCGGTGTACCGTTGCGCCGTGAACCACCTCGGCGGGTCCCGCGAACTCGGCGACCGCATGGGTGGAAGGGGCGATGACCAGGACCTCATGGCCCTGGTCCTCCAGGTGTTCAAGCACCCTCAGGATGGAGTGGGTCACCCCGTTCATCAGCGGCAGGAATGACTCGGCAACAATTGCGCGATCCTCACTCCTCCACGGTGGGCGCGGCGCCTGACGGGGCGGGGTCACGCGGGTTGAGTGGAGGGAAAGGTTGGGTTAACAGATCAGCCCTTGAGGTCAGCCGTCGTCGCCGTGCCGCAGCATGTCCGGGAGCTCGTCCACATAGACCGTCTGCGGCGGTTCGAAGTAAATGACCAGGACTTCGTCACCGACTGCGAAGACGCTCGTCTTGTCGAATGGGTGGGCATGGAACGCGTTTGTGCCGCCCAGGTAAGGCAGCATCACCTCGCCGAGCGTTCCGGGCCCAATGCGACCCGTCACGCGGTCCGGCCCGGGCGGCCTCGGCTTTGGCCCGCTCGGCGTTCGCCTGCGCCACCGACTGCCGGATGGCCGAAACACACTGCGCGTCCGCGATCATCGCGGCCGCCTCGGCCTCCTTCCCGGCGGCCTCACGGTTCCGCGTGGCCTCCGCGATCCGGGCCTCCAATTTGACCTGGGCGATGTGGGGCCCGGCGATGTTCTGGATGTACCCCGTGGGGTCCTGCAGGTCCTTGATCTGCAGGACCCCACCACCAGCCCCAGCTTCTCCATTTCCACCCCGCTGGCGCTGCGGACCTGGGACCCCAGCTTGTCCCGTTCGAGGATGATCTCTGCCATGGTCATGCTTCCGAAGATGGACCGCAGATGGCCCTCAAAGACGTTGTAGACCTGGCATTCCATTTTGGGCTGCTGGCCCAGGAAACGCCTGGCCGCATTTGCGCTAAACGGCGGGGTGTCACCGATTTTGTAAATTACCACGCCTTCCACAATCACCTGGATGCCCTGCGAGGTCACACAGGAAATCCTTTCGCGGGTGCGGAAAAGGCCTCGCCGCACAGCCCCAATAAATGCGCCTGACCTGGCCTGCCGGTTTGCGTGCCTGTAATTCCGGTCAGCGTGGCCAGCTGTTGTAGACAGTCTCGTTCGCGCCCGCCCAGGAGTCCAGAGCGCGGGCTGTTTGATTATTTGCCGAGGATCTCGCGGGCAACCCGCTGGGCCTCGATCTCCTCAGGGGCAACGGTGGTTCCACGGAGGAATCCCGCGGTGGCCATGAGTCGCCGCAGCTCCGCTTCCGTGCGGGGCGTGGTCACCCCGTGGTGTGCCATGGCGTGGCAGTTGGCGCACAGCGGAACCAGGTCCGTGAGCGGGTCCAGCAGGTAGCCGATGCCAAGCTGGGACGCCGGCACCACATGGTGGACGTCGATGAAGTCTTTGCCGAGCTCCCCGTACGCCAGTTCGAAGGAGAACCCGCAGGCCGCGCAGTTGGTGCCGCGGTGCGCGATGCAGGCCCGCCGCGCCACGGGGTCGTGCTCGTAGCGGTTGGTGCTGACGCGCACGACGGCGGTCTCCGGGTACGTGCCGGGCACAGGCTGGGTGGGGTCCTGTCCTTGCGGTGGCCCGTGTGTGGCCCAAACGCTGCGGATGGCCGCCGCATCGCCAGGTCCGAGCGCCATGCTTTCGGTTTCGGCCCTGTCCCACGCGACGCCAGGCACCGCTTCGATCAGGACCGCGGCGGGCACGTGGTCTCCTAGGGCCAGGAGCGCATCGAACGCCACCTGCACGGTGCATTCAGGCTGATCCGGGGTGGGCGCGGACTCCGACAGGACAACGCCATGGCCGATCAAACCCGGGCCGTGGGCTCCCATCAGGACCAGCCACACGCCGGTGCCGGCGGCCGCGCTTCGGCCCACGCTCCAGGGCTCAAGGTGCAGCCCTGTGGCAGCGGCCTGTTCGATAACGGCCGCGTAGTTCCAGCGGTTCCGACCGGCCGGGTCCCAGCCCAGGATGATGTCGCTCATGGGGCCATTGTTGCAGGCCCCATGGCCTGTGGCGCCTTTGGCGCGGACAGCCACTTGCGGCCGCTAAGAAGCGCCCCAAGAAGCCGGTGCAGCCGTTCGCGGAACGCGGCAACTGCACCGGCAGTAGGACGAAAATTCAGAACTTATGGATCATTTCTCATTCGCGGCTCCTGTATCCCGGCCTGTCATTTCCGGGCTATTTCCTCTCGCCGGACATGTTCCGTGAGAACAGCCAGCCAGCAGCAACCATCACTGCGCCCAGCACCAAGTGGGTCCAGTTGTCAGCCATGTTGAGCGACAGGAAATTGGCCGCCGAACCCACACCGACACTGAGACCGAAAATGGCGAGGACGATGTACAGTGCGCCTGCCCCGATGAGGAAGTTCCGTGCGCCATGTTCGGTCCGGGCCATTGCCCAGCCCGTGGCACCAATTGCCAACTGCACGATGTTGAGCAGCATGGACACCTGGAACAGGCCAAGGAACATCGCATGGGAATCAGGTCCCAGGAACATCAATTCGCTGTACTGAGTGGTGACGCCGGGGATAAATCCCAGGACACCCACCAACAACAAGACAATACCTGCTCCCATGCCGGCGTTCTGGACGTCTGCGCGCCCAAAATGAACTCCGTGTGCATGTGGGGATGCGGTAGTCATTTTTCTGCCTCCAACCGTGATTGCGGACATTCCAATTTTACGGCGATCCTGTGAAAAAAGCGCCGGATCAAGCCCGGATGAGGACTTCTGCCCAGCGACAGAATTGGCGTCTTCTGCTGGACTGGGACCCTTATGCGATCCTTGCCACTCCTCGCCCGCGCCTGCCGTGTCCCAGCGCCTGCCGTGTCACGGTCCCGGAGAGCCGGGCGCCGGAGGTCGGCGCGCTGCTGGTGAGCGACCGGGCGGGGGTGCCCGGACAGGCTGGACTCCCGACGACGGCGCGCACCTCAGCACCGGACGCGGGTTCATGATCAGCACCGCGGACTACGAACTCTGGTGAGGCACGTCTCGCAGGGAGAATGAGCCCGTCGAAGCCCTATCAGACGGCCCTGCCGTGACACCATGGGACACGATGAAACTACGCGCTGATCAGACCGGAGACCGTGGCCTTCCCATGCCCTTGTGGCTGCAGGGAGGCCTCGAAACGGCGCAGGCCGCCATCATCTCCGCGCTCCTGGCGGTGGTACCCATTGTGGCCGTCTGGGCCACAGCCGGGTTCCAGAACACCGCCTTTGATGCCCTGGCCCGCCTCGCCGGCCAGGGCTGGCTGCTGATTCACGGGGTGCCGCTGCAGCTCGCCGTTGTCTCCGGTGAGGCTGGCGCGGCCGGCGGTGCAGGTTCCGGCCTGCTCACCCTGGTGCCTCTTGGCCTGACCCTTATTCCGTTCCTGCTCGCCTGGCGCGCGGGACGGCGTCTGGCCCGGGCCTCCTATACGGACCAGCTGTGGCAGGCGCTGCTCGGGTCCTGGGTGGTCTACGCGGCGTTCGGTGCGGCCACCGCTTTTGTGTGCCGTACCGCAGACGTCGTCATCAACATCTGGTTCGCCATGCTCATCCCGCTGATACCGATCGCCCTCGGCATGGTGATCGGCGCCCGACGCGAGGCCGGCTCATGGAGCCGGCTGATCGGCGTCGACGCCGTGGACTGGATCTCGCGCACCAGTCAGCATTCCCGCTGGGCCGGCT
Source organism: Pseudarthrobacter sp. AL07 (assembly GCF_029960665.1). Taxonomy (GTDB): domain Bacteria; phylum Actinomycetota; class Actinomycetes; order Actinomycetales; family Micrococcaceae; genus Arthrobacter. The sequence continues at coordinate 354,722 of NZ_JASBRB010000002.1, read as the reverse complement.
CGTATTTGGGCTCCGCGGCCAAGGCGGGCGTTGTCGCGTTATTGGCGGCGTTTGCGCTTGCAGGTGCGCTTCTGGCGGTGGATCTCTTCATCCACTGGAACCTGGTTATTGCTGTCTATGAAGCGCTCGACGCCGGCGCGGTAGGGGGTGCGGCGCTCACCATCGCGCAGCTTGGGTACCTGCCCAACCTGGTGGTTTTTGCGCTGGCCTGGGTCTCGGGCTCGGGTTTTGCCCTGGGCGTTGGCTCGCAGGTGGGTCCGCTGGGCACCGCCACCGGGCCGCTTCCGTCCATCCCGGTCTTCGCTGCTATCCCGTCGGGTCCGCTGGATTACGGGTTCGTGGCCCTGGCAGTGCCGGTATTGGCGGGCATCCTGGCTGGCTGGTGGTTCCTGCGGGAAGGGGAAAACCACTTTGACGAATGGCTCTCCATCAAGATTGACGTGCGCTGGTTCACGGCCACGGTGTCCACACTGGTCCTCGGCGCGCTGGTAGGGGTTGTGTCCGGGCTGCTGGCCGCGGGGCTGGCTTGGCTGGCCCGCGGCTCTGCCGGCCTGGGCCGCCTCACCTCCATCGGACCGGACCCGTTGTGGATGGGACTGTGGATTGCCGCGGAGGTGGGCATCGGCGTCGTGATCGGTTACGCGGCCGGACCGTGGCTGGAACGCCAGCAGCACGTGGATGAGGAATCTGAGCTGAGCCGCTAGTCCTTCGTGGCTGCCGCTGGGCTGGCGTGGGGCTGTTACGGGAGCCTGGGCAGCGAGTTTTCCAGCTGGACCCGGCAGCTGGAGAGCGCCTGGTCCGTGATGGCCTGCCGCGAGCAGGTCTGGAAGTCCTGGACTTGGCGGAAAAACAGCGCCGTGGCCAGGATGACCAGCAGCATGATCAGCGATACCACCAGCCCCGAGATGGTGCCGAACAGGACAAGTTTGGACTCCTTGAGCGTGACCGACCGGACCAGCAGGAGGATACCCAGCACAAAGCTCGCGGCGGTCAGGATGCCGGTGAGCCAGAGGTAGCTGACGTCGAGCTGGTAGACGAAGAAGGCGCCCAGTACGGTAACAATAAAGGTCCGGAACAGGTTGCGGGTTTTGGTGAGCGAGTCCTTGGCGGCCTCGTTGAGCGGCTGTTTGGTCCGTTGCTGGCCAGCCGGTTCCGGGGTGTTGTTCATGTTTTCCAGCCTACGCGAGCGTGCCCATAAGCTAGACCCATGCGAATCGTAGTCCTCGTTTCCGGTACCGGGTCCAATCTCCAGTCAGTCATCGACGCCGTTAAGGGAGGGGAGCTGGACCTGGACATCGCGGCGGTGGGTGCCGACCGGGAGGGGACCTACGGCCTCGAACGCTCCTCGGAAGCAGGGCTGGAGACATTTGTGGTCAACTTCAACTCCTTCCCCACGCGCGACGAATGGGATGCCGCGCTGACCGCCCGCGTGGAATCCTACGCTCCGGACGTGGTGGTCTCCTCCGGCTTTATGCGCATCGTCAGCGCCGACTTCATCGCAGCTTTCGACGGCAAGTACCTCAACACACACCCGGCCCTGCTGCCCGCCTTCCCCGGCGCCCACGGCGTCCGCGATGCCATGGCCTACGGTGTCAAGGTCACCGGCTGCACGGTGCACTGGGCCGACGCCGGGGTTGATACCGGGCCCATCATCGCCCAGGAAGCCGTCGCGATTGAACCGGGGGACACCGAAGAATCCCTCCACGAACGCATCAAGATCGCGGAGCGCCGCCTCCTGGTCAACACGCTGGCTGCCCTCGCCGCCGCTTCCTAACCTCACCCAACTAGGTAGCAGCAGATGTCGTTTTGAGCCCTCAAAACGACATCTGCTGCTACCTAGTTGGGCCAGTGGGGGGTATGCCTGTGGATAACTCCACGGCGTGGCGCAAAATTTGCCACGATGGGCCCATGAAGACTCCGCAGCCACTGCCGGAACCGCTGGGTTCCTCTGGGTTTACTTTCCAGGAAGCGGCCAACGCCGGTGCAACGGTTGGGCGGCTGCGGCACCGTTCGTTGGTTGTACCGAGCCGAGGGATCAGGCAGCCGCTGCACCAGACGTTCACTGAACTATCGTCAGTGGTCCGGCCGTTGACCGTGATCACGGAATTCTCGGCCGCTTCCCATGCGACGGCCTTCACGTTGCGGTCCTTCCCGGGATTCCTGCCAGGGAGCGATGATCCCATCACGCACATCTCCCGGCCGGACACTAAGGCCATGCCGCGTCGGGCTGGAGTTCGGGGACATCGGGGCCAGTTCTTCGACGATGAAATTGTGAATCTCAACGGTCTGCTCGTCACGTCCCGGACGCGGACGTGGCTGGATTGCGCCCGGAAGATGAGCATTGACGAGCTGACTGTGGTTGCCGATCACCTGCTGAGGATTCCCAGGCTCGGTTTCGAGGGCAGATCCGAGCCCCACGCAACGCCGGCCGAACTGGCGGAAATGCTGGATCGGCACAAAGGAACGCCCGGCATTCAGAAGGCGCGCCTTGCGCTTGGGCAGGCGCGGATCGGGTCCGACTCCGCTCAGGAAACCAAACTTAGGCTGGCACTGGAGTACCGCGGGCTTCCCGAACCGCGACTGAACGTTCCATTGGAACTGGGCGCCGGCGTCGTACGTCAACCAGATCTCGCCTATCCGGAACAAAAAGTTGCAGTGGAGTACGACGGCGAAGGCCATTCCGAGACGGCGCAGATCGTCCGCGACATTGCCCGCGAAGAGGACTTTGCCAGGGCGGGGTGGTTGCTGGCCCGGATCTCGAGACGGCACATGGAGAACGAAGCCCGGGCCGCCGTCGCCAAAGTCCGCTCAGCGCTGATGAACCGCGGCTGGTCACCCAAGTAGGCAGCAGCAGATGTCGTTTTGAGCCCTCAAAACGACATCTGCTGCTACCTACTTGGGGAGGGAGGGAGGAAAGGGCGACGACGGGAGCTACTCGAGGCGGCGCTGCTTCGTCTCAGGGGAGAAGAACGCCATCCACAGGACAGCCGCCAGCACCAGCCCGCCGGCCAGGGCGAAGGACGTGGCCAGGCCAAGCTCGGGCCAGAAGTAGTTCGCGAAAATGAGCGGCCCAAAACCTGCCCCCAGCCGCGAAAACGTCGACGCCCAGCCGAAACCAGTGCCGCGGAGCTCGGTCGGGTAGAGCTCTGACACATAGGCGTAGAGCACCGGAATCGCTATCTGCACCACAAAGCCGAACACCAGCAGCCAGAACACCGCCGCCGTCGGGATGTCCACCACAACCGCAACGATCACCAGGGTCAGCGCGGACAGCGGGCCCGTGATGGCAAGGATCCATTTGCGGCCCACACGCTCCACCAGCAGCGCGGCAACAACAACACCCAAAAGTCCAACCGCCGCCATGGACGCCGTGGTCACAAATGCCTTGTATTCGGCGAAGCCAGCACCGATCAGGATCCGCGGCATCCATGTCAGGGACAGGTAGTAGACCAGCAGGATGCTGAAGAACAAAGCCCACGCCGCGGTGGTGATCTTCCAGTTGAACTGCCACACCAGCCGCAGCTGGTGCCAGGCGCTGCCCGCGGAGAGCCGCGGGACTTCCTGGGCGTCGGGAAGGCTGTAGGCGCGCGGTTCGGCACCAGTTGCGGCCACGAGGGCGTCGATGACCTTGGCCGCTTCGTCGCGGCGGCCCTTGCGGATGAGAAACAGCGGCGACTCCGGAACGCTGCGCCTGACCCAGAACACGAGAAGAGCAGGCAGCACCATCACCAGCATGGTCAGCCGCCAGTCGCCGAACACGGCCACGAGCCCGGCTGAGACAAAGCCGGCAAGGGCCGCGCCCACCGGCCACCAGCCGTCCATCGCGGTGAGGACTCTCCCGCGCTGCTTGCGTGGTGTGAACTCTCCCACCAGCGCGTAGTCCACCGGTATGCAACCGCCCAGACCGAAGCCGGCCATAAAGCGGAACACGCAGAACCAGATGAAATCGGGGGAGAACGCGCCCAGCACGGTGAAGAGCGAGAAGATCAGCAGCGTGGCCGTAAACGCCTTCTTCCGCCCGATCGTGTCCGCGATGGTGCCCCACACAAACGCGCCCACGGCCATGCCGATCAGGTTGGACGTACCCACCCAGGCCACTTCGCCGGGGGCCAGGGCCCAGTGCGTCGAGAGCAGCGGAATCAGGATGCCGTTGAGCGTCACGTCCCACGCATCGAACATAAAGCCGAGGCCGCCGATCACGAAGATCCTGCCCTGGACTTTCCAACGCCAGGGCAGTTCCTGGACCACCTGTTCGCCGCTGGGCACAGTGGTGTAAGTATTCATCGCAGCCTCCTGTGAAAACTCTAACCGTGCTCACTGACGTTCACACTGCCGCCGGCAAGCGGGGCAACCTGCACAACACGATAAACTGGGCCTATCCCCACCAACCGCGGTACTGTTCCGCGAGATCAGACGGAGACTTTTTGTGAGCGTCACGCAGCCTGACCGTGTATCCATCGACCGTATTCCCATCCGCCGGGCGCTGATCTCGGTGTACGACAAGACCGGTCTGGAGGAGCTCGCCAAGGGCCTGCACGCAGCCGGCGTGAAGATCGTCTCCACCGGGTCCACGGCCAAGAAAATCGCCGCGGCCGGCATCCCGGTCCAGGAAGTCGAAGAAGTCACCGGGTCCCCGGAAATGCTGGATGGCCGCGTCAAGACCCTGCACCCGCGCGTCCACGGCGGCATCCTGGCCGACCGCCGGGTCCCGGCCCACATGGACACGTTGACCAAAATGGAGATCGAAACCTTCGATCTGGTGGTGGTGAACCTCTACCCGTTCGTTGAGACCGTGAAGTCCGGCGCCGCGCAGGACGATGTCGTTGAGCAGATCGACATCGGCGGCCCCGCGATGGTGCGATCGGCAGCGAAGAACCACGCCGCCGTCGCCATTGTTGTTGACCCCACGTTCTACAGCTCCGTGGTCACCGCCGCCGCTGAGGGCGGCTTTGACCTGAAGACCCGACGCCGGCTGGCCGCCAAGGCGTTCGCCCACACCGCCTCCTACGACAACGCCGTGGCCACCTGGACTGCCAGCCAGTTCCTGGATGAAGACGGCGACGGCATTATTGACTGGCCTGCCTACGCAGGCCTGTCGCTGGAGCGCTCCGAGGTCCTCCGCTATGGCGAAAACCCGCACCAGCAGGCTGCGCTGTACGTGGACAAGGCAGCCCCGGCCGGCATCGCGCAGGCCGACCAGCTGCATGGCAAGGCCATGAGCTACAACAACTTCGTGGACGCCGATGCCGCACTCCGGGCCGTGTTCGACTTCGCCGAGCCCGCCGTCGCCATCATCAAACACGCCAACCCGTGCGGTGTCGCCGTGGGTTCCGCGGGTGCTGCAGACCCGATCGCCGATGCCCATGCCAAGGCCCACGCCTGCGACCCCGTTTCGGCCTTCGGCGGTGTCATCGCTGCCAACCGGACGGTCACCGCCGCCATGGCACAGACCGTCGCCGGCATCTTCACCGAGGTTGTCATCGCCCCGGACTTCGAGCCGGAGGCCGTTGAGATCCTCGCCAAGAAGAAGAACATCCGCCTGCTGGCCCTGCCCGAAGGCTACGGCCGCTACCCGGCAGAAATGCGCCAGGTTTCCGGCGGCGTCCTGGTACAGATGAGCGACAGGGTGGACGCCGACGGCGACAACCCCGCCAACTGGACCCTCGCCGCCGGCGAAGCCGCTGACGAAAAGACCCTCGCGGACCTCGCCTTCGCCTGGACCTCCTGCCGCGCCGCAAAGTCCAACGCCATTCTGCTCGCGAACCACGGTGCCGCAGTTGGCATCGGCATGGGCCAGGTCAACCGCCTGGATTCCTGCAAGTTGGCCGTAGAGCGGGCCAACACGCTGGGCGTTTCGGTGGAGTCCGACGTCGAAGGTGCTGGCGGTGCGTCAAACGCCAACACCAGCGGCGCACCGCAGCGCGCCCTCGGTGCCGTCGCTGCTTCCGACGCATTCTTCCCGTTCGCTGACGGCCTGCAGATCCTGATCGACGCGGGAGTCCGCGCCGTGGTGCAGCCGGGCGGTTCCGTCCGGGATGAGGAAGTCGTGGCCGCAGCCAACGCGGCCGGCATCACCATGTACTTCACGGGTGCACGCCACTTCTTCCACTAGTCCCCAGCGCTTGCCTAAGCTCGGTCAGGAAACCCTGCCGGCGTGGGCCACCCTCCGGCTCCCGCCCACGGTTAACGTCGACGGTGCCTGTCCCAAGCAAGGGACAGGCACCGTCGGGCTTTAATGGGCAGCTACGAAGGCCGTTGTATAGGGTCCGCGCCCCGCTGCTTGAGGCGCGGACCTCCTTCCGGAAGCCGGAGCTCCCGGGGCTTTGTATCGGCCATTCGCTGTTTGGTCCAGTACTCGAGGATCTCCTCGTGCGACGCGGCAAGCTCGCTGTGGCTGACGGATTCGCCGCCTGGCGAGGATTCCTTAGGAAGCGGCTGCACTGGCGTAGGTCTGCTGGATGACAGTGCCCCAGTATGGGCCGTACATTACGGCGGAACCGCTGTTGTAGCCGTAGCTGTTGATGGAGTTCTGCAGGCCGTTGGAACCGCTGGTTTCGGGGGTGCTGCCCTGGATGAACCAGGGACCGCCGGAGGATCCGCCGGTCATATCGCACGGTATGCCCTGCGAGTTGAACTGGGGATTGCGCCTGTCGTCCGACGCGGTGCCGTAGCAGCTCTTGAGCGTCTCGCCGTTGAAGGGTGAAGCTGCGGGGTAGCCGTAGGACTTGTAGGTCAGGCCGCGGGCTGCGTTGAATTCGACGCCGGATCCGGTCACGACGTCCGAGAGGTACTGGCCGTTGAGCTGGTTGACGACTGCGAAGCCGGTGTCGTACTGCATGTCGCCATAGGTGCTCCATTCGCTGGGGGCGGAATAGGCCCTGGCGGTCCACTTGCCGTACGGGGTGGCGCCGTTGTTGTAGGCAGGAACAAAGATGAACTTAGTGGCGAAGGCTCCCGGGCCCTCGTTGAGGCAGTGGCCGGCCGTGGCGACGGTGCTCTTGTTGGCCGAAACAACGGCGTTGCCTGAACAGACGTAGTTGGTGCCGCCGAGGGTGAAGAAGACCTTGCCGATGTGGTCGACGGGGTTTTCGTTGACGGCAATGGTGGTCCTGCCTTTGGTGGCCTGGACCTTGGTGTTTTTGCCCTTCTCCACTGTCGCGGCGCTGGACGTGTTGCCGCGCTCCAGTGCCTTGCCGGCCAAGACGTCACCGGGAATCGCGGCGCGCATGCGGTCTGATGTCCAGTAGTCTGCCGCGCCGGTGCTGTCCAATGCAGTGCTGGTGACGGAGGCTTGCCCTCTGTCCCCGGACGGCGTCGGTGCTGCCGATGCTCCGCCGGCCGTGGTCAACGCCAGGAGCGCGGCTGCGGAAAGGCTCAGAAGGCTGGTAGCCAGAGACCTCGTGCGTGTCATGGTTGTCCTGTCTAAACGGGTGGGGGAGGGCTCCAGTCAAGCCCGCCGAGTGACCTACCGAATTTATCTGGATTTGACAAATTTGTAAATAGTGGTGACGTCTCATGTAGGGTTCGCGCCTGACCTGCGTGAAAGCCGTACCGGAACCGCAAAAATCCCGCAGGATGTGCCGCATCCTTATGTCCGTTCTGGCGGCGCCTCCCGCCAGCGGGTAATTTTGAAGCACAGCAATGATTGTCCGACTGGGCTCCGGACACGTTAGAGATTTGGGGTCCTCGCCATGTTTTCCTTCCGTAAACCAGTCAAGAAGTCCGCCGCCCGTGGCCGTCACTTCTCCGCCGCCGACCCGCAGGAGGCTGCCAACGACCTGGCAGCCCAGGCTGCAGCCTTACGGCTGCGCGACGTTGACCCGGTTCGCACCTTCACCGCAACCTCGGAGCTTCGCCGCCGCGATCCCAACTACGCGCAGATCTGGCCCAGTGATGTTCCCCACAGGCGGCGCTGACTGAACTGGCGCCCTGGAGGGCTACGTCCGAAACTCCTGGACACCGCGCGACGGGGTTTGCCGCCCGGTGTGCGCCGCGCCATGGCGTGATTTCCAACGCTGTATTCCGGCAGTAACGGAGCGGCGCCTACGGCTGCGGGTGGGGTTCAAAACCCTGTCCTCAGGTAAGTTAGGGGTGGTGAAATAGAACAAAATTTCCAAAAAATCAGCCGACCTCCAGGGAGACGCCCGCGCATGTCCAAGATTATCTATACCCACACCGACGAAGCGCCGATGCTGGCTACTTATTCGTTCTTGCCGATCATCGAGGCGTTTGCTTCGACCGCAGGTGTGGAGGTGGAGACCCGTGACATTTCGCTCGCAGGCCGCATCATCTCCGTGTTCGGTGACTACCTCACCCCGGAACAGCAGATCAGCGACGCCCTTGCTGAACTCGGTGAACTGGCAAAGTCACCGGATGCCAACATCATCAAGCTGCCCAACATCAGCGCTTCTATCCCGCAGCTGAAGGCCGCCATCGCCGAGCTCCAGGGCCAGGGCTACAGCCTGCCCGACTACCCGGACAACCCCTCCTCCGACGAAGAAACGGCTGTCCGCTCCCGTTACGACAAGATCAAGGGCTCCGCTGTGAACCCGGTCCTGCGCGAGGGAAACTCGGACCGCCGTGCGCCGCTGTCCGTGAAAAACTACGCCCGCCAGAACCCGCACTCCATGGGTGCCTGGTCCGCGGATTCCAAGACCAACGTCGCCACCATGACCGCTGACGACTTCCGCGCGAACGAGAAATCCGTGGTCATCGGGTCCGACGGAACCATCGCCATCCAGCTGGTCCGCGAAGACGGTTCGGTCAAGGTTCTGAAGAAGGCCTTCCCCGTGCTGTCCGGTGAAGTCATCGACGGCACTGTTATGCGCGCCGCAGCGCTGGACGAGTTCCTGGCAGCCCAGGTAGCCCGCGCCAAGGAAGAGGGCGTCCTGTTCTCCGCGCACCTGAAGGCCACCATGATGAAGGTCTCGGACCCCATCATCTTCGGCCACGTGGTGAAGGCCTACTTCTCTGAACTGTTCGAGACCTACGGCAAGCAGCTCACCGCCGCCGGCCTGAGCCCCAACAACGGCCTGGCCGCCATCCTGAGCGGCCTCGAGGAGCTGCCGGAGGACGTCCGTGCAGGCGTCAAGGCGCTCATCCAGAAGGGGCTCGACGACGGCCCCGCCCTGGCCATGGTGGACTCGGACAAGGGCATCACCAGCCTGAATGTGCCTTCTGACATCATCGTGGACGCTTCCATGCCCGCCATGATCCGATCCTCCGGCCACATGTGGGGCCCGGACGGCCAGGAAGCCGACACCCTGGCGGTCCTTCCGGACAGCTCCTACGCCGGCATCTACCAGGTTGTTCTGGACGACTGCCGCGCCCACGGCGCCTTTGACCCCACCACCATGGGGACCGTCCCGAACGTAGGCCTGATGGCCCAGGCCGCCGAGGAATACGGCAGCCACGACAAGACGTTCGAGATCCAGGAAGCCGGAACGGTCCAGATCGTTGACGGCTCCGGTGCTGTTCTGATCGAACACGAAGTTGCCCCGGGGGATATCTGGCGCGCCTGCCAGACCAAGGATGCCCCCATCCGCGACTGGGTCAAGCTTGCCGTCGCCCGCGCCCGCGCCTCCAAGACGCCCGCGGTGTTCTGGCTGGACGAGACCCGCGCGCACGACAGCAACCTCATCGCCAAGGTTAACGAATACCTCAAGGACCACGACACCGAGGGTTTGCAGATCGAAATCATGTCTCCGGTGGAGGCAACGGCCTTCACCCTGGAGCGCATTCGCAAGGGCGAGGACACCATCTCCGTCTCCGGCAACGTGCTGCGCGACTACCTCACGGACCTGTTCCCCATCCTGGAACTGGGCACCAGTGCCAAGATGCTCTCGGTTGTTCCGCTGATGAACGGTGGCGGACTCTTCGAGACCGGGGCCGGCGGGTCGGCACCCAAGCACGTCCAGCAGCTTCTCAAGGAAAACCACCTACGCTGGGACAGCCTGGGTGAATTCCTGGCTCTGGCCGTCAGCTTCGAACATCTGGCAACTACCACTGACAACGCCCGCGCGCAGGTCCTGGCAGACAGCTTGGACAAGGCGACAGGAACCTTCCTGCTGGAAAACAAGTCCCCGAGCCGCCGCGCCGGCGAGCTGGACAACCGTGGCAGCCACTACTTCCTCGCACGTTACTGGGCCGAGGAACTGGCCAAGCAGAACGAGGACACGGAACTGGCGGCATCGTTTGCGGCTGTGGCCAAGGAGCTTTCCTCCAACGAGGACGCCATCATCGGCGAACTGGCCGCGGTGCAGGGCTCAGCCGTGGACATAGGCGGTTACTACCGTCCGGATGAGGCCAAGACCTCAGCCGTGATGCGTCCGTCTGCGACTCTGAACAAGGTTATTGCGACCCTGGGCTAATCGGAAACGAACCCTAAGAGGCGGCGCCCCGGGGAACCTGGGCGCCGCTTTTTCGTCTTTTTAGTGGTACGGGATGAAGCATGGGTGGGTTAATAACCGTCCACGGCGCATGACCTTAGTTGTCCTTGCCCTTGCCTTTATTTCCCCTGCCTTCATCGGATGACGGAGATGCCGGTGCCGTGGCCACCTTGGCGGCCTCAGCCGCAGCGGCATCCGCTTCTGCCTGCTTTTGCGCCGCGGCCGCATCCGCTGCAGCCTTCGCTGCTGCTGCGTCGGCTTCGGCCTTGGCCGCTGTCAGGTCTGCGCGGACAGCGGCAGCGGCCGTGGTGATGCTGCGCCGGCGTTCCTCCGTAACCCTTCCGCTCCCTACAGCGGACGCGAGATCGGCCTCGAGGCTCTCCAGGGCCGCCAGCCCACCGGAAATGTCGTTGGCGGCGGCAGCCTGGCTGACGCGGAGGACCCGTTCCTGGAGTTGGCGGGCGGAATCACGTTCCAGGCCGGTCTCGGCCGGGCCGCACGCTGCCAACGAAACGGCCAGCAGAACGGCTGTGGCAATAGTGAGGCCCTGGGCTGCCGCAGAACGCAAACGGTGATTCTGGGCACTGCTCATGGTTTCACGCTCTCCTGAAGTTCCTTCAGATGGTCGCCCAAAGCGCCGGTGACGGCGGGGTAAGGAACGACGTCGGGCGTTGGCTCAGGTGCCAGACTGAAGGTCAGCGCCGTTACGGCTGCTCCAGCGGAGAGAACGCCCAACGCGATGACTGTCCAGAACCGCCTTCCGTTGTGGCGAAGACGGGACAAATCCGGGACCCGGCTGCGCGGGTGGAAACGGCGGGTGACGTCCCTTTGTGTCCTGCTGGCCAGGACCACCGGCAGGTCGGATTCAGCGGTGATGGCGATGGACGGTGGCCTGAACGGCATGGCCGGGAGTACTCGGGTTGTCTCCGGTTCAAGCTGGCCCGGTGCTGACACGGGTGACACCAGGGCCTGACGCAGAACGGATTCAACGTCGGCCGCGACGGGACGTTCCAGCGGTTCGATGGCGGTCATGGAACGGATCAGATCAGCCCACTCCGCCGGAAGGTCAGTAGGGATCTCCGGCGTCCGGTGCAACCTGGCCACTGCGGATTCAACGGCACTCCCCGGGAACTCAACGGTCTGCTTGACGCATTCCAGGAGCACCAGACCCAGCGAGTAGATGTCAGTGGCGGCCGACAAGGGAGAGCCCATGGCCTGCTCCGGACTGAGGTACGCGGCCGTTCCAACCATGGTACCTGTGGAAGTCAGCCGGGCCGCGTCCGCGATCCTGGCAATGCCGAAATCTGTGAGTTTGGGGCGTAAAGGCTCGCCCGGACGGATCTGCACGAGCAGGATGTTCCCGGGCTTGATGTCGCGGTGGATGATGCCTAGGCCGTGCACGTAGGCCAGCGCGTCAGCTATGCCTGCCCCGATGACTGAAAGTTCGTCCAGGGGAACTGCACTGTGCCTGATCCGGCTGCGGAGGTCCTGGCCCTCCACGAGTTCCATGGTCAAGAAGGGGCGAGGTTCGGCCAGGACGCGCGTATCGATGCCTGCATCGAACAGCGTGACCAGGCTGGGATGGTTGAGCGTTGCCAGCAGTTGGATTTCGGCTTCCTGGCGCTTGAGCTCATTGGCATCAGGCGCCTGTGGGGCAAAGAGCTTCAGGGCGACATCCCGGCCCAGGTTTTCGTCCCGGGCGCGGTAGACGGTTGACATGCCGCCGCGGCCGACAATGTCCGCCAGCCGATAGCGTCCGCCGAGCAATTCATTCTTTATGGAGCTAGGCGAATCCGCCACCATGACCAGTTCCTCCCGGTGCGCTGCGGCACTGTTCATTGCCAATAATACCGGCCGGTAGTGCATCCTAAAGCCGTCAGCCGAAACGCCGACGGCCCGGCTGAGACGTGATTGGGACTTTCTCAGCCGGACAACCGGTCACAAGGGACAAGTGCTGGTGGTTGAGCTCTCCGGTGGCCACCTCCTGTCTGAAAAGTTGGCTAGGCCGCGAACGGCGGAGCCGGTGCGTTGACGGTCTTAGGCGTCACAGTCCGCTGAGTGCGGAGCCCGCCTAGGCCGTCCGGCGCCGCTTGAGCATCAGCAGTCCGGCAAGCAGCAGGATAAGGGCGAGCGGGATCAGGGAAGCTTCCATGCCCGTCTTGGCCAGCAAAGTGGCGCCGCCCCTGCCCGGGGTGCTGCCCGGGGTGCTGCCCGTGGTGTTCACCGCGGCAGATACCGAGCCCGTGGTGTTGCCGGCGGGAAGAACGGTGATGCCGGTGGTGTCAGATCCCGTAATGCCGGAGGCTCCGGTGCCCGGGTCCGTAGTGTTCGTGCCACCTGTTATGCCGGTTCCCGGGTCCGTAGTGTTCGTGCCACCTGTTATGCCGGTGCCCGGGTCCGTAGTGTCCGTGCCACCTGTTATGCCGGTGCCCGGGTCCGTAGTGTCCGTGCCACCTGTTATGCCGGTTCCCTGGTCTGTGGTGTCATTGCCGGGCGTTTCCGTACCTGGGGTTCCACAGCCGTCGGTTCCACCGCCGATGATGACGCATGCATCAAGACCAACATTCACATCATCAAGGACGCCGGACGTGTCCAGGCCCAGACCTACGTCACCCGCGGTGCCGAGGCCGTTGGTACCCCCGAGGTTGGCGTCGACCA
>NZ_JASBRB010000002.1:0-341576 GCF_029960665.1 Pseudarthrobacter sp. AL07 | reverse complement strand
CTGCAGCTACGTAGGCGGTGGTTTCGCTGCCGTTGGTGCCGCCGAGGAGGGTGTCTCCGAGATTTACGTCGGCTGCTGCGGCGAGGTCAGTGGTGGTGCTGTCGGTGCCTAGGCCGTTGGTGCCGCCGAGGTTGGCGTCGACCACTGCAGCTACGTAGGCGGTGGTTTCGCTGCCGTTGGTGCCGCCGAGGAGGGTGTCCCCGAGATTAACGTCGGCTGCCGCGGCGACGTCAGCGGTAGTCGTGTCGGTTCCGCTGCCGTCAGTGCTGCCAAGAAGGCCGTCGCTGAGTCCAAGATTGGCGTCGACTGCAGCAGCGACATCCGCTGTACCCGACTGCGTTGGGCCACCCAGCAGACCCAACGACGTCGTGTCAACGGAGGCCGCCGCTGAGACCAGGGCGGATGCGGAAAGGTCCGGTCCGTTCGTTGTGTCCGCGGCGCTGGCTGCGGTGGCGCCGAAGGCCAGTAGCCCGCCGGCAAAGAGGGTGCTGAGCAGCCCCCTGCGAAGGTTGCAATTCATGATGTTCTCTCCTGAGAAGTTGATGTGGGGCGCTGGTCAGCGCCTTGAGGCCGTGTTCTGCCCATGAAGAAGGGCAGGAGGGCTCAACTAGTCAGGAGAGGAACCGGGGTCGAATGACACCGGTGACGGGGCATGGTCTGGTGATCCGCTGATGGGGAAGACCCCTAAGAGCGGCACGTTGAAACTGGCTTCGTCCAGCGAGGCGGCAGAGCCTGAGGCGCCGGAGGGCGAAGCGCCGCTCCCTGCGCCCGAAACAGGTCCTGCCGGGGCCGGAGCCGCAGGCGTGGAAGGATCCGTGGTCCAAGGGCTTTCCGCCGGGACTGAGTGCATGTCTGCGCTGGCGGGAACCGGCAGCGACGACGTTCCCGTGACGGCAAGCAAGTTGGCGGCAGAGCCGGGGGAGTTCGTGGCATCAGGTGTGACGTGCCCTGCTGCTGCTGCGGCGGCGTCCGTGACCGCCGAGATCTCGCCGGCAACGGCAATCTCTTCAAGCGGCAGCACCCCGGGCAGCGCTACCGGTGTGGACGGAACGGTCGCATCTACCAGGTCCACTACGGGCTTCAGAACAGGCTCAAGAACCGTTGCAGCGTCGGTGTGGGGCGGGGCGACTGTCTCAACCAGGTCATCTGCAGCGGCATCCACCAGTGCAGCAATCGGGACAGCCACGGCCGTGGCGGTGCCCGCCGGAACCACGCCATTGACCACAGGGACCGCGGCAATAAGCTGATCCGCTGTGCCAGCTACAGGCTGCAGGAGTCCGGTGGGTGAAGGAGACGGCGAGGGGGCCTCGAGAATGGGAGAGACGGCACCGGTCAACGGCGCGGTCAGGGTCGAAACCGCTGAGTTGAGGCCGCCCAGAACGGACCCGGAATCCTCCGAAGAGTCTGCCGTTGCGGCAGAGACGGAGAGTGTCAGCCAGGCAGCGGTTACCGCACCGGCGAGGAGCAGCGGCCGGAGCGCACGCCACGGCGAGAGGACATTAGCCATGCGTACCACCCCCAGTGCCGATAAGACCTACGCCTTGATAAGCGTAAGACTCCTGCGTGGAGCAAGTCTAGGAAAATGGCAAAATAAAACCAGCACACTTACTAATTTGTCACTCGCCCATCGATAACAGACTGGCGAGCGTCAAACATGTTTACAAAAGAAGTCACAGCCCTGAAGCGGGAAGAATCCGGTACTTCAGTGGGCATCGTTCGGGTAGCTGACGCCCAGTTGCCCGCGCACTCCGTCAAAGAGCCGCATCGTTTTGATGGAATCCTCCAACGGCATAACGGGACTCTCCGTGAGCCCCTGCTGGATGCAACGGGTCACCTCGCGCAGTTCGTAGGTATAGCCGATGCCAACCACGTCGAACGTTTCCGTGCGCAGCCCTTCCCGGCCGATGCCGATCACCAGCTCCCGCGGATTGTTGATTGAACCCACACTCTGGAGGTAGCCCAGGCTGCCCGCCACGGTGGCCGTCCGCGGACCGTAGGCCAGGAGCGAGGACGTCAGCTGGGCCTGGGCCCCATGGTTGTAGCCGAGCGTCAGAGCATTCTGGGCGTCCACGCCGTCGTCATTAATGAAGCCGGTGGCACTGACCGTCTGCGGGAAGCCCAGCGTACCCACCGCCCACAGCAGCGGGTAGACCGAGATGTCCAGGAGGGCGCCGCCACCGTCCTGCCTGGCCCACAGCCTGGACGTCGGGGAATACGGCGCTGGAAAGCCCAGGTCAGCGGTCACCCAGTGCACGTCCCCGAGGTCCCCGGACGCGGCAATCTCGAACGCCCGCTGCATGCCCGGGAGGAAGCGGGACCACACCGCCTCCATGAGGAAGAGCTTCCGTTCCCGGGCAAGCGCGACGAGCTCACTCGCTTCCCTGGCATTGATGGTGAACGCCTTTTCGCACAGGACGTGCTTGCCCGCGTTGAGCGCAGCGAGCACAATCTCGTGGTGCTGGGCGTGCGGTGTGGCGACGTAGACGACGTCCACCGACTCATCGGCGAGCAGCCGCTGGTAGCCGGGTACGCCGTCGTCGTCCCCGTACGCTTTGGCGAAACCGTAGTCCATGGCGAATTTCTCCGCCGTGCCCTGTGAGCGGGAACTGACGGCGCAGAGCTCGGCGTCAGAAAGCAGTGCCAGGTCCTGCGCGACTGAGCGCGCGATCCCGCCGGTGGCTATGACGCCCCACCGTAGGCGTTTTCCGGTGGCAGACCGGGGATCCGGATCGGACTGGCTGGACAGCCACGGTGTGGCAATGGGCGCGCTCATGGTGCCCATCCTCTCATTCAGACCAGTCCGGGCGTCAGACCAAGGCGCGCCCCGGTTCTTCCGTCAGCCTGCCCTGCTGGAGCCTGAAGCGGCGGTCCGTCTTGTTGGCCAACGCCTTGTCGTGCGTGACCACAAGGATGGTGGTGTTGTGCTCACGCCTGAGCGAGCTGAGCAGTTCGATGATGTGGTCACCGGTCTGCTCGTCCAGGTTGCCGGTGGGCTCGTCAGCGAGGATCAGCTTGGGTTCGTCCGGCATCCCGGCCAGGCTCACGCCGTTGACGACGACGTCTCCGCTGGTCGGTTTGTCCAACGCACCCAGGAGGGACAACAGGGTGCTCTTGCCGCTGCCGCTCTTGCCGACAATGGACGCCAGCGTGCCCTGCTCCAGAACAAAACTGACGTCGTTGACCGGCTTGATGGTGCGGTCACCGGCGTTAAAGTGCGGACCAGGTTCTTGACTTCAATCATGGCTATTCTCCTCGCAGGACTTCGATGGGACGGATGCGTGCCGTGAGCAGTGCAGGGACCAGCGTGCCGATGATGGCAACGCCGACCACCGCTACGATCCCGGCGGCGCTCGCGGACCAGCATGACCAGGATCAGCAGGATGATCAGTCCAGCGGTGCCCAGGGCTGCGACGAAGGCGATGAAGGAGGTGTTCTTGACGCTGCCGAGCGAGCTGACGGCCGACTCCAGGTTCTGGCCCTGGGTGACGTCGGCCTTGTCGGTGCCAAGGGCAGACTCAAGCGCGGTCTTGGCGGTTTGGAGGTTTTCCATGCTGTCCACCGTGACGATCATCGATGACAGCTCGCCCGGCAGTTCCGTTACAGTCTGGGCCGTGGGGAGGGTCAGGTACAGGGTGTTGTTGCCGAACGTGGTGCCGGAATCGAGCAGGCCGGCCACGGTGAACGTCTGGTCGTTGATGGTGAACGTGGAACCGACGGCCAGGTTGTTCTTCTCGGCCAGAGTGGTTCCCAGGAGGGCGTTGGCGGATTCAGCCGTGTAGTCGCCGAGCCCGGTGCCTTCGGTGATGGTCAGGGCCTTGCCCGTGCTGTCCACTTCGGCGCCGATACCGGTTGCGGTGATGGGAAGCGAGCGTACAGGTAGGACCTGGGCCGGGGGAAGGCCGGCATCTGCTCATACCATCGCGGCCGGGCCTGTGCAGGAAGACGGCCGAAGCTGTGTTTGGGCTGTGAAAGGCGCCGGGCAGTGAGAGAGCGTTAGTGAAAAGCGTGCATTAAGTGAGAGAGCGTTGGGACGCGGAATGCCCCGGCTCCCTGTGGGGGAGCCGGGGCATTCCATGTATTCCTGTGGTGACCGGTGGACCGCTTTACTTACCGCGTTACTTGGTCAGCGGGCCAAGTACCGGATCGTCCACGTAGGCCGTCTTCACGTTGGCGGCGGTCACGATGACCGGCGGCAGCAGGAAGGCAGGGACGGTCTTCACCGTGTTGTTGTAGGACTTGGTGTCGTTGACCTCAGGCGTCTTGCCTGCCTGCAGGTCCTTAACCATGGTGATCGCGTGCTCAACGAGCTTGCGGGTGTCCTTGTTGATGGTGGAGTACTGCTCGCCGGCAAGGATGGACTTGACGGATTCAACTTCCGAGTCCTGGCCGGTGATGATCGGCAACGGCTTGCCGGCGGCCTTGACGGAGGTCAGGACTGCGCGGGCCAGGGTGTCGTTCGGGGACAGGACGCCGTCCAGGCTTGCGGTGGTGTAGCTGCCC
Source organism: Pseudarthrobacter sp. AL07 (assembly GCF_029960665.1). Taxonomy (GTDB): domain Bacteria; phylum Actinomycetota; class Actinomycetes; order Actinomycetales; family Micrococcaceae; genus Arthrobacter. The sequence goes on along the minus strand of NZ_JASBRB010000002.1, from coordinate 337,076 downwards.
GTCAGCAGGGTGTCAGCGCGGCGCTGGGCGTTCTCTGCCTTCCAGCCCTGGGTGACGGCCTGTTCAAAGGTTGTCTGGCCCGAAACCACTTTGAGGGTGCCGTCGTCGATCTTGGGCTTGAGGATGCTCATGGCACCGTCGAAGAAGACCTTCGCGTTGGCATCATCCGGGGAACCGGCGAAGAGCTCGATGTTGTACGGGCCCGTGGGCTTTTTAGCCTTCATTCCGTCCAGCAGCGCCTGGCCCTGCAGCACACCCACCTTGAAGTTGTCGTAGGCCACGTAGTAGTCCACGTTCGCGGTGTTGAGCAAGAGCCGGTCATAGGCAATGATCGTGGCGCCGGAGTCCTTGGCCTGCTGCAGCTGGGTACCCAGCTGGGCGCCGTCGATGGCACCGACAATGATGACCTTGGCGCCCTTGGTGATCATGGCACTGATCTGGTTCTGCTGTTCAGATACGCCACCGTTGGCGAACTGCACGTCCGCCTTGAAGCCGGCACTGGAGAGTCCGTCATTGAACAGTTTTTCCGCCAGGACCCAGTTTTCGCTGGTTTTCTGCGGGAGCGCCACGCCGATCGAGGAGTCCTGCGGGAATCCTGCTGCGCCTGAGGCGCCGCCGGGGGTGGTGGGTTCGGTGCGGCCGCAGGCCGTCAGCGCCAGTGCTGCGATGGCGGCGATCGCCGCTACCTTTCCTGCTTTACCAATCATTTGCATTGCTTGGTTCTCTTTCTATAGATGGTGTGGGGGGAAACGTGGGGGAGCCGATCAGGCTTCGCGGTGGATGACGTCTTTGGTCCGTGTCGTCTCGTCGGGCTTGATCTCGTTGTTCCGGCCGAAGTTCTTCATCATCAGGCCGATGATGGACTTCTTGCCCTGGGACTTGTTGTAGACATCGAAGGCCACAGCGATCAGCAGGACGAGGCCCTTGATGATCTGGGTCAGGTCGGCGCCGATGCCGAGCAACTGCAGGCCGTTGTTCAGGACGGCCATCACCAGGCCACCGACTATCGAGCCGATCACGGTGCCGACGCCGCCGGTGACTGCCGCGCCGCCGATGAACACTGCCGCGATGGCGTCCAGTTCCCAGCCGACGCCGTCGAAAGGCCCGGAAGCGGTGGAGCGGCCAACGAAGATCATGCCTGCAAGGCCGGCGAGGACTGACATGTTCATCATGACCAGGAAGTTGATCTTCTTGGACTGCACGCCGGACAATTCGGCCGCATGGCGGTTGCCACCGACTGCATAGACGTGGCGTCCGACGATCGTCTTGGAGGAGACGAAACCGTAAATCAACACTAGGAGCGCCAGGATGAGCCCCGGGATGGGGAACGACGTGCCGGGACGGCCGGTAGCGAACAAGTACGTGGCGAAAAGGATGGCGCCGCACACCAGGACCAGCTTTGTGATTACGACCCAGGCTTCGGGGACGTGGGCGCCGATGGCCTTGGCATGGGAGCGGGAGCGCACGGCACTGAAGATGACGAACGCAACTCCGGCGAGGCCAAGCAACAGAGTGAGATTGTTGAAGCCGGTGTCCGGCCCCACCTCCGGGAGGTAGCCGGAGCCCAGATACTGGAAATCGCGGGGGACCGGGATGGTATTGGACTTGCCGATGAACTGGTTCAAGCCGCGGAACAGCAGCATGCCTGCCAGCGTCACGATGAAGGCGGGGATCCCGACGTAGGCCGTCCAGAAGCCTTGCCACATCCCGATCAGCGCGCCCAGGGCCAGGCCCAGCAGTACACCGGCGTACCAAGGAATTCCCCAGTCCCGCATGGCCATGGCCACGGAAACGCCCACGACGGCGGCGACGGAACCGACGGACAGATCGATGTGTCCGGCGATGATCACCAGCACCATGCCGATGGCCAGGATCAGGATGTAAGAGTTGCCGTTGAAGAGGTTGATGACGTTGCCTGAGGTGAGCGTATTGCCGCCGGTGGCCACCTGGAAGAAGATGATCAGTGCCACGAGGGCAAAGATCATGCCGAATTGGCGGGTGTTGCCGCCAAAGAGCTTCTTTAACGCGTTCATTGTGTCAGTCCTTGTGTCTGGAAGGGTCTGGAATGTTCCAGAAAGTCAGGCGGCCTTGCGGGCGGAGGTCATCAGTTTCATCAGGCTTTCCTGGCTGGCTTCCTCCTTGTTGAGGACACCGGTGATGGCGCCCTCAAAGATGGTGTAAATGCGGTCCGAGAGGCCCAGCAGCTCCGGCAGCTCGGAGGAAATGACAATGATGCCCTTTCCTTGGTTCGCCAGCTGCTGGATGATGCCGTAAATCTCGTACTTTGCGCCGACGTCGATCCCCCGGGTCGGTTCGTCAAGGATCAGCAGGTCCGGATCGGTGAACATCCATTTCGCCAGCACCACCTTCTGCTGGTTGCCGCCCGAGAGCTTCGCGACGCCTTCCTCCACAGACGGAGTCTTGGTGCGCAGAGACTTCCGGTAATCCTCGGCAACGGCAAATTCCTGGTTGTCATCGACGACCGAGCGCTTGCTGATCTTTTCCAGGTTGGCGGACACGGTCGTGGTCTTGATGTCGTCGAGCAGGTTCAGCCCGAGCGACTTCCGGTCTTCGGTGACGTAACCCAGGCCGGCGTCGATGGCCTGCCGGACGCTCTTCAGGGTGATTTCCTTGCCCTCTTTGTAGAGGTGGCCGGAAATGAAACGTCCGTAGGACCGGCCGAAGATTGACCTGGCAAGCTCGGTCCGGCCGGCACCCATCAGGCCGGCAAAACCGACGATCTCACCGCTGCGGACGTGGAAGTTCGAGCCCTTGCAGACCAGGCGGTCCTCGATCTGCGGATGGCCCACGGTCCAGTTTTTGACTTCGAAGAGCACGTCGCCGATTTTCGGTTCATGTTCCGGGAAGCGTGACTCCAGGGTCCGGCCGACCATGCCCTTAATGATCCTGTCCTCGTCGACACCGTCGGCTTTGACATCAAGGGTCTCGATCGTCTTGCCGTCGCGGATGATGGTGATGGAGTCCGCGATCTGTTCGATCTCGTTGAGCTTGTGCGAGATGATGATTGAGGTGATCCCCTTGCCCTTCAGGCCCAGAATCAGGTCCAGCAGGTGCTGGGAGTCGGACTCGTTCAGGGCCGCCGTGGGCTCGTCAAGGATCAGGATCTTCACGGACTTGTTGAGCGCCTTCGCGATTTCCACGAGTTGCTGCTTACCGACGCCGATTTCTTTGATCGGGGTGTCCGGATTCTCGCGGAGCCCGACGCGGGCCAAGAGCTCGATGGAGCGGCTGCGGGCCTCATCCCAATTGATGACGCCACGCTTGGTGGGCTCGTTGCCGAGGAAGATGTTCTCCATGATGGAGAGCTCCGGGATCAGGGCGAGCTCCTGGTGGATGATCGCAATTCCGGCGTGTTCGCTTGCCCTGATGTCCTTGAATTGCTGGACTTCGTTCTGGTAGACGATGTCGCCGTTGTAGGTGCCGTGGGGGTACACGCCGGAGAGGACCTTCATGAGGGTCGACTTGCCTGCGCCGTTTTCGCCGCAGATGGCGTGGACTTCTCCGGCCTTGACCCGGAGGCTGACCCGGTCGAGCGCCTTGACTCCGGGGAATTCCTTGGTGATGGAACGCATCTCGAGAATGATCGGATCGCTGTGTGTGGTGTGGGACGTCATATGCCCTTACGCCTCCCATGGTGACTTCTTTGTCCGCCCAGCAAAGCGCAAGGTGGTCTGATGGAAAAGTAAACTGGATCACACCGGTTATCGTCAAGTCTTTAACGCAACTTCGGGGATAACGAAACGGCTACGTACGCCGGATGCCGGCGTACTGGAACACCAGCGCGGCTGCTCCCAAAGCCTCCGCGCGGTCCCCGAGGGAAGACATCGTCAGTGTGGTAGTCTCGCCGATCACCGGTACCGCATGCCGGATCAGCCCCCGTCGAATGGGGGCGAGCAGCAGCTCACCCAGGCCCGCGAGCGGGCCTCCCACCACGATGACTTCAGGGTTGATCAGGTTCGCCACATTGCCCAGGGCGCGCCCAACTGCCAGGCCTGCATCGTCCACCACGCGCAGTGTTGCGGAGTCGCGCGCCAGGGCCTTCCGGACGATGTCCGCAGGCGTGAGGGGTGGGTCTTCCCCGCGGCCGAGGAGCTCGATCATAGTGGTAGTGGAGGCAATGGTTTCCAGGCAACCGCGGTTGCCGCAGCGGCACACGAGGCCTTGTTCATGAATGGTGGCATGGCCGATTTCCCCGGTGATGCCCACTGTGCCGTAGTAGGGGGCACCGTTGAGGATCAGGCCGGCCCCAATGCCGGAGCCGATCTTGAGGAACATCAGGTTGCTGACCCCCGTATGCGGCCCCCACGTGACCTCCGACCATGCGCCGAGATTGGCGTCATTGTCGACAAAGATGGGGATTTTGAGGGTGTCCTCCAGATGTTGGAGGATGTTAATGCCCACCCATTCCGGGAGGATGGCGCCCTGTGCGACGGTGCCGGTCCGGCGGTCGATGGGTCCCGGGATTCCGACGCCGGCACCTACCACCAGGCTCCGGTCCACGCCGCCTTGCTGGAGCAGTTTATCCAGCAGTGCAACAGCCGCCTGGATGCCTTCCTCGGCCTGGTGGCCCAAAGGGAGCAGGACGGATTCTTCGGCGATCACGTGGTAGCTCAGGGACGCCAGGACGACACGGAGATGCCGCCTGCCGAAGTCGATACCCACTGCCACCGCGCCGTTGCTGTTGAGTCTCACGTTGAGCGCCCGCCGGCCGGAGCTGGTGATCGGTTCGGTTGACGCCAGGCCCGCATCCTGCATGATTTTGACGATGTTGGACACCGTTGCGGTGGACAGCCCGGTCTGGCGCGCCAGCTCGGCCTGCGTGGACGGGCCGCTCATGAGGGTCTCGATGATCCGTTGCTGGTTCAGTTGCCGGAGGGCTGACTGGGATCCCGGATTGTTTGGCTTGCTCCTCGTCGAGCGCGGTGTGGCGGACATGAAAAGAAGACTGCCCTACATTGACCGTTGTAGTCAAGAAGTTAACGCAATATGCCTGCCGGATGAGTCAACAAGATAGGACGATCCGTCCCTGCTGTGGCTTCGGCCGGTGCAATTGGCCCCCGATGTCGTTCACGGCCGGAGGTTAGGCTGGACAAAGCGGACGCATCCTTCCTGCGGCCGTCCCGACTCATGTGAGGTGGTAACGGTGCTGCTGGCCCTGATGCAGGCAAACGCCCGCGTACTCGACGTCGATGCTAACTGCGCTGCCCTGGATGCGGCGGCCCGGACGGCCGCCGCGGCAGGCGCAGCAATCCTCGTCACGCCTGAACTGTTCCCCGTGGGCTACGCCCCGCTGCGGCTCCGCGCGGAACTGGAGCCCTCCCGGCTGCCCGCCATCAGGGAGGCGCTGGCCGGGATCGCGCGCCGCCACGGGATCGGACTGGTCTACAGCCTGCCGTCCGTCACGGACGGGGGCAGCTGGCACATCACCTCCACGCTGGTGGACGGTTCGGGTGCTGAGCTTCTCACCTACGCGAAGGTGCACCTCTTTGGTGATGACGAACGCGCGGCGTTCAGCCCCGCCGAGGCGCGTCCCGCCGTCGTCGATTTCAACGGATTCCGGACGTCGATGGTGATTTGCTACGACGTGGAATTTCCGGAAACGGTCAGGGCGGCGGCACTGGCTGGGGCAGAGCTGCTCCTGGTGCCCACCGCCCTGGCGCACGGCTTCGAGACCGTTCCTCAGGTGTTGCTCCGCGCCCGGGCCCTGGAAAGCCAGGTGACCATCGCCTATGCCAACCACTCCGGAATCGAGGACGGCTGTGAATTCCTGGGCGGTAGCGTCATCGCCGGGCCGGACGGCTCGCTGCTGGCCGCGGCGGGACCGGGAGCCGAACTCCTGTATGCCGAGGTGGATCCGGACTCTGCCCGAAATGCCCGTGACGTGGTGCCCTATCTCCTTGAATGCCGCCCGGAGCTCTACCGGTCCTGGGGTATCTGAGGCCCCCCGCCCTCAAGGCCGTCCACGTACTGCAGCGCTATCCACAGTTCAGCCCGCACTTGGGCGGAGCCCAGGTCCATGGCCAGCAGCTCGGCCAGTGCATTGATCTGGCGCCGCACGCTGTTCCGGTGCATCCCGAGGGCTTTGGCGGTGGCATCCCAGTTGCCGTTTTCGCCCAGCCATGACTTCAGGACGATCAGCTGGGAGTTGCTGCGGTCAGGCTCCTGCGCCAGGACCGGTTCCAGCAGCCGGGCGGCAAGCATGGTGCCGGCGCTGCGGCCCAACAGTCCCGCGACTGACCACGTGACGTCATCCACTCGCACGCTTTCTCCGCTTGCCTGGACGCGGGATCGCAGCGACGCCGCACGCTGATAGGCGGCAGGAAGGCCGGCCATTTCGGTGGGTTCGCCCACCACCAAACGCCAGCCCAGGTCCTCCACCTCGTGCAGCAGCGTGTCGTCCACTTTGAACCGCGTGACGGCGGCAAACCCGTAGTCCGTCAGTTCCACCATCTTCGTGTCGAACAGCCTGCGCCACTGCAGCAGTTCCCGGACCGGACCGTCCGCCGACGCGGTCGGCGCAACATCCGCGCGGACGCCCTGAACCACCCTCAGGGCACCGGACCGGGTTCCGGAAACGCTTTGGGCCAGGAGGTCCCTAAGGACGTTCAGCCGACGGCTTGATCCGGAGGCCAGGCTCTCGGGACGCAGCAGGAGTGCCGTTGCCAGCTGGCTGGGGGCGAGCGAGCCGCTGGTGCGTTGTCGCACCAGCAGTTCCAGCAGCCCCACCACCGAGGACACCACGCTGTTCTGCGCCGGGGTCAGCGGCTTGTCCGTGCCCAGGATGAGAGCCCCGAGGGTGGCGTCCTTGGTGCTCCGGAGGGGATGGCTGAAGACGAAGGCCGAACCGTCCGTCGGAAACGAGTCTGTCTCCACCCGCGGGCCGTTTCCTGCCAGCAGCCGCTTGAGCATCGGTTGCAGGGCAGAAGGCTCGACGGCGGCGGCAGGGCCGGTCCCGCCGGTCCCGGCCGCTGCCGCACGGGCCCGCACGCGTCCGTCCGCCCCGAAAAGCTGGGCCCACACCGGAACCTGCTGTGCCAACGCGGACAGGAGCTCGTGCTCGGGCCTGGCCGACAGCACAGCCCGCATCAGCCGCCGATTGGTCTCCGCCAGCTTGCGGAAGACCCGGGCATTTCCGGATTCCAGGAGCTGGGAGAACTCCAGGCCGACAGCGGCGAAGGGGAGGCTGCTGGGGATCTGCACCAGGGTGAGCTGATGGGTTTGGCAGGCTGACAGCACGTGGTCCGGGACGTCGTCGAAGTAGGGCTCGAGGCCAAATCCCAAGGCGGCGACGCCTGCGCCGACCAGCCGCCGGACGTACGCTTCCGCCCGCTCCTTCGTGCCGCCGTCGTCCAGGAACGGCAGTCCCGCCGTGAGGACGAATTCCCCGTCAAGCAGGTAGGGCGTGGGATCCTCCAGTTCGCTGGGTTCCACCCAGCGCAAGGGAGCGCTGGAGTTACCAGCATCGTGCAGGACCCTGAGGTCCCGGGGGAGTGCTGCCAAAAACTGGCCCAGGGTCACCGCATCCAGATGGTCCGCGGCATCAGGCAGCACGGAAGGAGTCCTGGCCGACGTGTCCGACGCTGGCTACGATTGGTGCATTACGTCTCATGGTTGAAGACTATAGGTCACTTTGCACATCTGAGATGCGGCTCACACCCCTACGCTGGATGAGGGAAACCGACAACTACTCACGAACGGACGTCAACGATGACTGTGCCAACACTCTCCGGACCTGCCACAGGCCGTCCAGCCGGCCGTCCCGGGCTGGGCGCGCAACTGCTTCGCCGGAAGCCCATCGGACAGATGGTCAGCGAAGCGGAAAGCGGCCATGGCGGACCGAAGCTGGTCCGCAGCTTCGGGGTCCTGCAGCTGACCATGATCAGCGTGGGCGCCACCCTGGGGACCGGCATCCTGGTGATCCTCGGCGAATCTGTTCCGCTGGCCGGGCCCGCCATCTGGATCTCGTTCGCCATCGCCGGGTTCGCCGCGCTGCTTTCAGCCGTCTCTTATGCAGAAATGGCTGGCATGGTCCCGGTGTCCGGTTCCAGTTATTCGTACACCTACGCCACGATGGGCGAAGGCATGGCCTGGATCTGCGGCTGGTGCCTGGTCCTCGAGTACGCCGTCTCCGTCGCGGCTGTTGCCGTGGGCGCGGGTCAGTACGTGAACGAGGCCCTGGCAGTGTTCGGGCAGGTCCTGCCTGACGCCGTGTCCCAGCCCCCGGGCGGCGGCGGCCTGGTCAATATCCCTGCCATGGTTATCGTGGTGCTGGCAACCATCCTGCTGGTCCGCGGAGCCAGGGAAAGCGCCTGGATCAACACGTCCATCGTTGTGGTGAAGGTGGGTATCCTCCTCTTCTTCTGCGTCGTGGCCTTCACCGCTTTCAATGCGGGCAACTTCGAACCGCTCCTGCCGATGGGCGCCGCCGGAGTCTCCGCGGCCGCGTCCCGGGTCTTCTTCTCCTACATCGGCTTCGACGCCGCCTCCACCGCCGGCGAGGAAGCCCGCAACCCCAAGCGCGACCTGCCCCGCGCCATCATGCTCTCCATGGTCATCGTCACCACCATCTACGTCCTGGTGGCCGTCGCAGCCATCGGCGCCCGCCCCTGGGGTTGGTTCGACGGCACCGAAGCGGCCCTTGTGAAGATCCTGGAGGAAACCACCGGCCAGCCCTGGATCGCCCTTGTCTTCGCTGTCGGCGCCGTTCTGGCGATCGCGAGCATCGTCCTGACTGTCCTGTACGGCCAGACCCGCATCCTGCTCTCCATGTCCCGCGACGGGCTCATTCCGAAGGTCTTTGGCCGCGTCTCCCGCCGGACCGGCACCCCCGCGGCGGGCACGCTCCTGGTGGGCACCGCCGTCGCCCTCACCGCCGGGCTGGTCCCGCTTGGTGCCCTGGCCGATGCCACGAGCATCGGAACCCTGTTCGCCTTCGCCCTGGTCAACGTGGCCGTGATCTACCTGCGCCGCACCCGGCCCGAGCTGGAGCGTACGTTCCGCGTGCCGTTTTTCCCCCTGACCCCGATCCTCGGCGCCCTGATGTGCGCGTACCTCATGGCCAACCTCGGGGCCGAGACCTGGGTGACCTTCGGAATCTGGATGCTGGTGGGCCTGGCGGCCTACTTCGGCTATGGCCGCCGGAACTCCAGGGTGGCGGCGCTGAGCCTGGAGGAATACCGTGAGCTGAGCAGGCCGGAATCTTCAACGCAGTCCACCCCCGAACGAACGAAGGCAGAGCTTTCATGACCGTCGCCACCGAACTCCCGGCGTCCGACCCGGCCAGCACCCAGGCTGGCCCCATCACTATGCTGAACCCTGATTTTCCGTTCAGCTACGACCACTACCTGGCCCACCCGGCAGGGCTCGGCTCGGTTCCGCCGGAGCTTTACGGCACCGAAGTCGCCGTTGTCGGGGCAGGCCTGTCTGGCCTCGTCACGGCGTACGAACTGATGAAGATGGGCCTGCGTCCTGTTGTCTACGAAGCGGACCAGATCGGCGGCCGCCTGCGGACCGCCAGTTTCACGTCCGCTCCCGGCGTGGTGGCCGATCTTGGCGGGATGCGGTTCCCCGTGTCCGGCAGGGCCTTCTACCACTACGTTGACCTGCTGGAACTGGACACCCAGGATTTCCCCAACCCGCTGGCACCCGTCACCTCCAGTACCGTGATCGAACTGGCCGGCCAGAAGCACTACGCCGAGACCGCCCACGACCTGCCGCCGTTCTTCCGCGAGGTGGCCGATGCCTGGAAGGCCGCGGTGAACGACGGCGCGAAGTTCGTCGAAATGCAGGAGGCCATCCGGGCCCGGGACACGGGCCGGATCAAGAAGCTCTGGAACGAGCTGCTGCCGCTGATGGACGAGCAGACCTTCTACGGGTTCATCGCCGGGAGCGAGTCCTTCAAGGAAGCCGGCTTTGCGCACCGTGAGGCCTTTGGCCAGGTGGGCTTCGGCACCGGCGGCTGGGACACCGACTTCCCCAATTCCATCCTTGAAATTCTCCGCGTGGTCTACACCGACGCCGATGACCAGCACCGGCTCATCAGCGGGGGAGCCCAACGGCTCCCCGAGGCACTGTGGCAGCACGCGCCGTCGGGCATGGCCAACTGGCCGGACGGAACGTCCCTGGCGTCGCTCCACTCCGGCTCGCCCCGCGGGGCTGTGGGCAAGATCAGCCGCGATGCCGACGGCGACCTCCGGATCCGGGAGCGCTGGGGCCGCGAGGCAAGCTACCCTGCCGTGGTGACCACGTGCCAGTCGTGGCTGCTGTCCACGCGAATCCACACCGAGGAGGCACTGTTCCCGGCCGAACTGTGGACCGCGATCGAGCGCTCTCACTACATGCAGTCGTCCAAGACGTTTGTGATGGTGGACCGGCCGTTCTGGAAGGACACCGATCCGGACACCGGCCGTGAAGTCCTGTCCATGACATTGACGGACCGGCTGAACAGGGCCACCTACCTCCTGGATGACGGCCCGGACAAGCCCGCCGTGATCCTGCTGTCCTACACGTGGAACGATGACGCGCTCAAATGGCTGTCGCTGGACGCCGACGAACGCGTTGAGCTGATGCTGCACTCGCTGGAGCAGATCTACCCGGGCGTGGATATTGCCAGCCACATCGTGGGCCAGCCAATTACCGTTTCCTGGGAAGCGGACCCCAACTTCATGGGGGCCTTCAAAGCGAACCTGCCGGGTCATTACCGCTACCAGCAGCGGCTCTTCACGCACTTCAAGCAGGACAAACTGCCCGAATCCCAGCGTGGGATCTTCCTCGCCGGTGACGACGTGTCCTTCACCGCGGGCTGGGCCGAGGGCGCCGTAACCACCGGCCTGAACGCCGTGTGGGGTGTGGTGAACCATTTGGGCGGGTCCTCGGCGCCGGGCAATCCGGGCCCCGGCGAACATCTGGACGCCATCGGGCCTATCCCACTGGATTAAGGGTGGGGACTAGCCGTGCAGCTCCCGGTGCGCCCGCGCCAGTTCGACGTACCGGACGGCGTTCTGCCGCACGCCGTCGAACTCCTCGTCGGTGAGTTCCCGGCGTACCTTGGCGGGGACCCCGGCCACGAGTGACCGGGGCGGCACAACCGTCCCTTCCAGGACCACCGCGCCCGCTGCTACGAGGGAGCCGGTGCCAATCACCGCTCCGTTGAGGACCGTGGCCCCCATGCCGATCAGGCAGTTGTCCTCCACCGTGCAGCCATGGACCACAGCGGCGTGCCCCACGCTGACCCCGGCCCCGACTGTGCAGGGGAAGCCCGGATCTGCGTGGAGGACCACGTTGTCCTGCAGGTTACTGCCGGCGCCGACGCTGATGGCGGCCGTGTCCGCCCGGACCGAAACACCGTAAAAGGCGCTCGAATCCAAAGCGAGCGTGGCCTTGCCGATGATCGACGCCGTCGGGGCGATGAAGGCGGATGCATGAACGGCCGGTGATTCGCCGGCGAAATCGTAAAGGGGAGCCATGGGCCAAGCCTAGGACATCAGCGCAGGGGTGCGGAGTATCAGGAACTGGTAGTGCTGTGTCCAGTTCCCGGCGCCCGGGCCGGATTCTTCGCCCGTTCCCTCCGGCCAGGTGACAAAATCCTCGATCGTGCCGTGCCGTCCGAAAACCCGCCGCACCGTTTCGTCGCGGCGCCGGCTGAAGAAGCGCCGGGGTTCGAGGTCGTCCTCCGGGTTCAGACCTTCTTCGTCGTCACCGGACCAGAGGCCGACGGCGATGGGCGCGTTGGGTGCCGCGACGCGCACAAGTTCACGCAGGACGCCGTCGATATCGGCGGCGGGGATGTGCAGCAGCGTGCTCATTGACCAAACCGCGGGAAACGCGCCATCGGCGAACGGCAGGCTCCGGGCGCTTGCCACCGAGACGTCGAGGCCTTTGGACCGGGCCTGCCGGACGTGTCCCTCGGCGAGGTCAACGCCGGTGTAATGGATCCCGGCCTGGACAAACGTCAGCCCGTCCAGCCCGGTGCCCGTGCCTATTTCCAGGACGCCGTGGCGGGCTTCGGATTTCAGCAGGCTGATGAACAGTCCGCGCTGTTCCACCCGCCGGGGCGACAGGGGATGATCCCAGCCGGACGCGGCGCGGCGGTTGTAGAACTCGGCGAGACGCTGTTCGCTGCCGTGTTCCTTCATCGCCGCATCAGCTGGCTCCATGGCCCAGTCCTTTGGTGAGAGTCCCCTTAATTAAAGACGACTGTCCGGTTGCCGTCCAGCAGCACACGGTGTTCGGCATGCCATTGGACGGCCTGAGTCAGAGTGCGGCCCTCAACGGCCCGGCCCATCTGCACGAACTGCTCCGGGGTGCGGGCGTGGTCCACGCGGATAACTTCCTGCTCGATGATTGGTCCCTCGTCCAGGGCGGCGGTGACGTAGTGGGCGGTGGCGCCGATCAGCTTGACGCCGCGGGCATGGGCCTGGTGGTAGGGTTTGGCGCCCTTAAAGGACGGCAGGAATGAGTGGTGGATGTTGATGGCCTTGCCGGTAAGGTCCGCGCACAGTTCATCCGAAATGATCTGCATGTAGCGGGCCAGGACGGTCAGCTCGATATCGTGCTCGGCCATGAGGGCGCGGAGCTTGTCCTCGGCCTGGGCCTTGGTGTGCGGAGTGACCGGGATGTGGTGGAACGGGATGCCGTAGAACTCGGCCAGCCCGGCCAGGTCACGGTGGTTGGAGACAATGGCGGGGATCTCGATGGGCAGGGTACCGGAACGCTGCTGGAACAGGATGTCGTTGAGGCAGTGCGCGGACGTGCTGGCCATCAGCAGCGTGCGCACCTTCTGGCCCACGGGGTTGAGGCTCCACTGCATGCCGAAGGAGTGGGCCACCGGCCCAAGGGCTGCCTGGACTTCGGCCCGGGAAGCCGTCGTGGTTGCTTCCACCCGCATAAAGAAGTTGCCGGTTGCGGGGCTGCCGTACTGCTGCGAGTCCAAAATATTACAGCCCGCCACCAGCAGCGCTCCGGCCACAGCGTGGACAATTCCGGGGCGGTCCGGGCAGGACAATGTCAATACGTAAGCTCGGTTCAGCTGCTCTTCAGTCACGACTACAAGCCTACCCGCGCGGCGCGTCCGCGTTTGGTAGTCTGGTGGGGTCGCAACTGGCGTTGGGTGGCTAACCACCAGGGAGTGGCAATCACGAAGACCACGGATCGTACGCCTGGGCCGAGGGTCATGTCTTACCGGAGCTGCACCCTTTAAGGATGCAGCTCACTTTCACGCCCTGTCATCAAGGGGCGGTGGGGTGCGCCAGCCGGTAGCCTGACCTTAGCAGTGCCCGTATCCCTAGCCAGGAGTTTTTCGTGACTACTACCGCCACCACAACAGCCGCCGTCAGCAACCAGTCGCTGGCCGAGCTCGATCCCGAAATCGCCGCCGTCAGCAACCAGTCGCTGGCCGAGCTCGATCCCGAAATCGCCGCAGTCCTCAACCAGGAACTTGGCCGACAGCGCGGCACCCTGGAAATGATCGCCTCCGAAAACTTCGCCCCGCGCGCCGTGATGGAAGCCCAGGGCTCGGTCCTGACCAACAAGTACGCCGAGGGTTACCCGGGCCGCCGCTACTACGGCGGCTGCGAATACGTGGACATCGCCGAGCAGCTGGCCATCGACCGCGTCAAGGCACTGTTCGGTGCCGAGTACGCCAACGTCCAGCCGCACTCCGGTGCCCAGGCCAACGCCGCAGCACTGTCCGCCATGATCACCCCCGGTGACAAAATCCTGGGCCTCTCCCTGGCTCACGGCGGCCACCTGACCCACGGCATGAAGCTCAATTTCTCCGGCAAGCTCTACAACGTCGCTGCCTACCAGGTCGAGGAAGACAACTTCCGGATCGACATGGACAAGCTGCGCGAGCAGGCCATCGCCGAGAAGCCCCAGGTCATCATTGCCGGCTGGTCCGCGTACCCGCGCCACCTGGACTTCGCAGCCTTCCGCTCCATCGCCGATGAAGTGGGCGCGCTGCTCTGGACCGACATGGCCCACTTCGCCGGACTGGTGGCAGCCGGCCTGCACCCGAGCCCGGTGCCGTACTCCGACGTCGTCACCTCCACCGTGCACAAGACCCTCGCCGGCCCCCGCTCCGGTGTGATCCTGGCCAAGCAGGAGTGGGCAAAGAAGATCAACTCCAACGTCTTCCCGGGCCAGCAGGGCGGCCCGCTCATGCACGTCATCGCGGCCAAGGCCGTGGCCTTCAAGATCGCCGGCACCGAGGAATTCAAGGAGCGCCAGGATCGTGTCCTCGAAGGCGCCAAGATCATTGCCGAGCGCCTCAACCAAGCCGACGTCGCCGAAGCAGGCGTCTCCGTCCTGACCGGCGGCACGGACGTGCACCTGGTCCTGGTGGACCTGCGCAACTCCCAGCTGGACGGCCAGCAGGCCGAGGACCTCCTGCACTCCGTGGGCATCACCGTGAACCGCAACGCGGTCCCGTTCGACCCGCGCCCGCCGATGGTCACCTCCGGCCTGCGCATCGGCACCCCGGCACTGGCCACCCGCGGCTTCGGCGCCGAGGAGTTCACCGAGGTGGCCGAGATCATCGCAACCGCACTGAAGGCTGGCTCCGCCACGGACGTGGAGGTCCTGCAGTCCCGCGTGGACAAGCTCGCCGCCGATTTCCCGCTGTACCCGCAGCACGAGCAGTGGTAATCCATGACCACTGCGACTGGAACTGCACAGATTCTTGACGGCAAGGCTGCCGCCGCTGCCATCAAGGCCGAACTGACCGAACGAGTGGCCGCGCTCAAGGCCAAGGGCGTTACCCCCGGACTGGGCACCATTTTGGTGGGCTCCGACCCCGGGAGCACTTGGTATGTGGGCGGCAAGCACAAGGACTGCGCCGAGGTGGGCATCACGTCCATCCGTCGCGACCTGCCCGAGGAAACCACGCAGGACGAACTCCTGGCCGTGGTCCATGAGCTGAACGGGAACCCGGAGTGCACCGGCTACATCGTGCAGCTTCCTTTGCCCAAACACATCAACCAGGACGTCATCCTGGAGGCAATGGATCCGGACAAGGACGCCGACGGCCTGCACCCGATGAACCTTGGCCGCCTGGTGGCCAACGTCGGTGGACCCATGACGTCGCCGCTGCCGTGCACGCCCAAGGGCTGCGTGGAGCTGCTCACCCGGCACGGCATCAGCCTCAAGGGCAAGCGCGTCCTGGTGGTGGGCCGCGGTGTGACCATCGGCCGGCCCGTCGGGCTGCTGCTGACCCGCAAGGATGTCAACGCCACGGTCACCCTGGCGCACACGGGGACCGTGGACCTGGCTGCCGAACTCCGCCAGGCCGACGTCGTGATCGCTGCTGCGGGCGTCCCGCACATAATCAAGGCGGCGGACCTGAAACCGGGCGCCATAGTGCTCGACGTCGGCGTGAGCCGAGTGGACGACGGCAACGGCAAGGCGGTGGTTACCGGAGACGTGGACCCCGCGGCTGCTGACGTCGCCGCATGGATCTCCCCGAACCCGGGCGGCGTGGGGCCGATGACCCGCGCCATGCTGCTGGCCAACGTGGTGGAAACTGCGGAACGCCAGGCAGGGCTCGTCTAACAGCAAGAAGAGTACGACGGCGGTCCCGCACCTTCTCGCGAAGGGCGCGGGCCGCCGTCGGGCTTTAACCGCAGGGAGGTGGTGTTCGCCGGGGGAAGAAGGTGCCTTCGTGCGCCACGGCGTTTGAGACAATGGACCCATGCGATCTCTGGGTAACCCTCAAACTCCGTCCGGCCGGTCCAAGGGCGGCTTCTCTATGCTCAGGATCAGTGGCCCGGGAATGATGGTTTTTGTCATCGCTTTCCTCGTTGCCGTGATCTTTGCGGCCAACCAGAACGATGTCGTGGGCTGGGTTGTCGCCGTCATCGCCGCGTTCTGGCTGGCCCTGGCAGCCTTTGTCGTGTTCAGCATCCAGAAGGCCGCCAAAAAAGCCGGCGCCAAGCTGACCGAGGCCCAGAACGCCTTCAACACTGCAGCCGGCCGCGCGCCGTCGTCGTCCTCGGCCGACCATGGCGGCACCCGGGTGGTGTACGAACGCACCGAAGCGGACGAGGTCCGCGACCTCAAGCTGGACCACTCGTTCAAGATCGTGCAGGTGCAGGTCCAGGTGGTGGAGAAGGAGCGCGCCAAAGGTGAAGCCGCGGACCAGGACACGATCCGCCGCGCGCTGGAGACCATCGAGATCACCGCCACCAACGCCCGCGACATGATCCGCGCCGGCGGCGGCACCGGCGACCCGGTCAGCGGAACCATCATCGACTAGAGTGGTGCGGGTGATATCGGCATTGAAGAAGGACCACCTTCGCATCGCATCAGTCAACGTCAACGGCCTCCGGGCTGCCTACAAGAACGGTATGGCGGCATGGCTGGAGCCCCGCGAGGTGGACATTCTCTGCCTCCAGGAGGTCCGGGCGCCTGACGCGATCGTGCGCCAGCTGCTCGGTGATGGATGGCACATCCTGCATGCCGAAGCCGAGGCCAAAGGCCGCGCCGGCGTCGCTATTGCGTCCCGTGAAGAGCCGCTGGAAACCCGCAATGGCATCGGCGACGACTACTTCGCCACCGCCGGCCGCTGGGTTGAGGCTGATTTCAGGGTGGCTGACGCCGCGGGGAACCCCGCGCAGCTGACCGTCGCCAGCGCCTACGTGCACTCCGGCGACGTGGGAACCCCGAAGCAGGTGGATAAGTACCGCTTCCTGGACGTCATGACCACCAGATTGCCGGAACTGACCAAGCACAGCGACCACGCCCTCGTGGTTGGCGACCTGAACGTGGGCCACACCGAACGGGACATCAGGAACTGGAAGGGCAACGTCAAGAAGGCCGGCTTCCTGCCTGACGAGCGCGCTTACTTTGACCGCTTCTTCGGCGAGGACATCGGCTGGAAGGATGTCCACCGGGGCCTTGCTGGAGACGTCGACGGCCCCTACACCTGGTGGTCGCAGCGTGGCCAGGCGTTCGACAACGACACCGGATGGCGCATCGACTACCACATGGCAACCCCGGCACTTGCCGCCGCCGCGTTTTCGGCAGTGGTTGACCGGGCGCCCTCGTGGGACACCCGCTTCTCTGACCATGCTCCGCTGGTAGTGGACTACCGGCTCTAAGCCCCGAAGGTTCTTCCCCATGACTAGCCCGACTTCACCGGTGACCAAAAAACGCATCCTCTCAGGTGCCAAGCCCACGGCCGACTCCCTGCACCTGGGCAACTACATTGGCGCTGTCCGCAACTGGGTGGACATGCAAGCCGAATATGATGCCGTCTTCTTCATCCCGGACCTTCACGCCATCACAGTGGACTTCGATCCCGCCGAACTGGCCAAGCGCACCCGTGTGGTTGCCGCGCAGTACATCGCCGCCGGCATCGACCCGGACAAGAGCATCTTCTTTGTGCAGTCCCATGTCCCCGAGCACGCCCAGCTGGCCTGGGCCTTGAACTGCATCACCGGTTTCGGCGAGGCGTCCCGGATGACCCAGTTCAAGGACAAAACGCAGAAGTCGGGCGCGGACGCCGCGACGCTTGGCCTTTTCGCATACCCCACGCTCATGGCAGCCGACATCCTGCTGTACCAGACGGACCTCGTGCCGGTGGGCGAGGACCAGCGGCAGCATCTGGAGCTTACCCGGAACCTGGCCCAGCGCTTCAACACACGCTACGGCCCCACGTTCACTGTGCCGGAAGCCACCATCCTCAAGGCCAGCGCCAAGATCTACGACCTGCAGAACCCCAGCGCCAAGATGTCCAAGACGGGGGAGTCACCCAACGGTTCCATCCAACTGCTGGAGGATCCCAAGCTCGCGGCCAAGCGCATCAAGTCCGCGGTCACCGACACCGGATCCGAGGTCCGGTTCGATGCCGAAGCCAAGCCCGGGATCTCCAACCTCCTCACCATCTACTCCACCCTCACCGGGAAGTCCGTGGCCGAGCTGGAGGCTGTGTACGAGGGCAAGATGTACGGCCACCTGAAAGTGGACCTCGCGGAGGTCATGGTGGACTTCATCACGCCGCTGCGGAACCGCACCAATGAACTGATGGCCGACCCCGCCGAGCTGGACCGGCTCCTGGCCCAGGGTGCTGAGCGGGCCAGGGAGATCGCCGCGGTGACCCTTGGTCAGGTCTATGAGCGTATGGGCTTCCTTCCGTCCCTGAGCCTTGCAGGAGTCCGCTAGCTCGATGTCCGCCGCCAGCAATGTCAGTGAAGGAATGAGCGTAGGCGTCATTCTGGGCTTTCCCCCTGCCATCGCCGAGGAACTTCAACGGTGGCGCGCCTCGTTTGGCGATCCCATGGCCGGGGTGATCCCAGCCCACATCACCCTGGTCACCACCACCCCCGCCAAGGACTGGGAGGCAACGCGGGAGCACGTCCGTGAGGTCGCCAGGGCCCAGGCCCCGTTTATGGTCACGATCGCAGGAACGGGAACCTTCCGGCCGGTGTCCCCGGTGGTCTACATCAACGTTGAGGAGGGTTTCGACTCCTGCGTGGACCTGCACGAAAAGCTCCAGACAGGCCCGCTCCAGCGGGATCTGCCGTTCTCCTATCACCCGCACGTGACGATCGCCCACGATGTTGCGCCCGAAAGCCTCGACGAAGCCGAAACGGTGCTGAAGGACTATAGGGCGACGTTCCCTGTGGTTAGCATGGGACTTTACGAGCACGATGCTGACGGCATCTGGCAGCTACGGGAAGAGTTGGACTTTGGGACCGAAACTGACAACGACGCCGGGACCTGGGCCGCGGACGCGGCCGCCAACTCCGGGGGATCCGCCTCTTCCCACTGAACGTGCGCGGCTGAGGCTGGCCGTCATCCAAAAGCGGATGGAGTGGGGCAAAACCAAGAGGTCCGACGGCGGCCCGGTGGCCGGCATGATGGCAATGTTCCAGTGGCTCCTCGCGCGGCTGAATGCCTTCCGGCCGATGCGGGCCTGGCAGCACTACAACCTCCAGCACGGTCCGCTGATGAGCGCCGGTATCGGTTTCCGGATGTTCTTCTCCATCACCGGCCTGCTGGCCACTGGCTTTTCCATCGCCGGGTTGGTGCTGCGGGGCCAGCCCGCCCTGCTGGACACTATCATCGGCAGCGTGG
This sequence comes from Pseudarthrobacter sp. AL07, assembly GCF_029960665.1. Lineage (GTDB taxonomy): Bacteria > Actinomycetota > Actinomycetes > Actinomycetales > Micrococcaceae > Arthrobacter. The sequence goes on along the minus strand of NZ_JASBRB010000002.1, from coordinate 317,984 downwards.
CGCAGAGTGCTCCCGGGCTGTTGAAGCTTAATGGCGGCGAGGGCCTGGTGGATCCGCAGGACCTGCTGAACCCTGAGGGTCTAGGCTGGACGGCGGTGATCGCGGCAGTGGTCACGATCGTGACGTCGCTGGGCTGGATCGCAGCGTTGCGGGACGGCGTTCGTGGCGTGATGGAGCACCCGCCCCTGAAGATTAACCCGGTTGTCCTGAAACTGCGCGACGCCGGCACGCTGCTCCTCCTGGGCATGGCCCTGGTAGTTAGCGCCGGAGCTTCCCTCGTATTTGGAACCGCCGCAGGCTGGGTCACGGATTTCCTGCAACTAGACGACGCCGTGGCGGGGCCGCTGACCACGCTGATCAAGATAGGCGTCCCGCTGACGCTTAACTGGGTCACCGCGGTGATCATGTTCCGCCTTGCCGGCGGCCTGGAGCTTTCCAGGCGGGCGCTGCTGGAAGGTACCATCCTGGCCGGCGTCGGGACGGCTGCGCTGCAGGTCTTCAGTGCCGAACTTCTCGCCGGCGCCGGGCGGAATCCCATCCTGGCGCCGTTCGCCATTATCATCGGCCTGCTGATCTGGTTCAACCTGGTCAGCCAGGTCTACCTCGTGTGCGCCAGCTGGTCCGCCATCCGGGAAGTGGACCTGCGCAGCGTTTCCGCGGAGCACGAGAAGGCCGGGTGGGGCTCACGGCAGGTCCAGCCGGGCAAGGTGCCGGTGGAGGGGCGCAGGGACGGACAGCGGCCCGGTGCGGGGCACCCAGGCAGCCCGGCGGCTACTTCCCGGCGTCGAGGTACTGGTCGGCCCAGGCAGCGATGATCCTGGCCGCCCGCGCTGCCTGGCCCTTGCCGGTCAGGAGGTGGTCGCTTCCCTCGAGGGACACGAAGTTCCGGGGGTGGCGGGCGGTCTGGAAGATGGAGCTGGCGTTCTCGATGCCCACGGTGTTGTCCGTGGGGGAGTGGAGCACCATCAGCGGCTTGTGCAGCTGCCGGATGCAGTCCGTGAGGTCCGCGTTCTCAAGGTCTTCCACAAAGTGCTTGCGGATCTCCACGCGTTTCCCGCCGAGGTCCACCTCGGCGCTGCCTTCGCTGAGGATCTTGTCCAGGGCGGCGTCGAAGACGTGCGCAACGTGCTTGGGTGAGAAGGGGGCACCGACTGTCGCGACGGCGTCGAGCTCCGGGATCTGGCGGGCGGCGGAAAGCACGGCGGCACCGCCGAACGAGTGCCCACCAGCAGGGAGATGGCCTTGCCCTGGGCGCGCATGAACTCGGCGGCCTTCACCGTGTCGGCCACTTTGTGGCTGAAGGAGCCCTCCGACCAATAGCCTGCGGACTCGCCCAACCCCAGGTTGTCGAACCGGAGCATCCCAATGCCGGTGTCAGCCAGGGTTTTGCACATGCGGGACGCCGCCGGGCTGTCCTTGCCAAGGGTGAAACCGTGGGAGAACACACCCCAGCCCCGCACCGGCCCCTCCGGGATATCGATGATGCCGGACAGGAGCTCGCCGGTGGATCCTTCGAAGCTGACTTTTTCGGAGCGGGACATCGCGAGCTGCTTTCGTTGGTGGCGTCAGGTGTTAAACAACGACGGCGCCCATCCCACCTAAGGTGGGTGACGCCGTCGTAAGCAAGAACCTGAATTAGATCTTACGGGAGAGAATTGCCTGCTTGACCTCGGCAATTGCCTGGGTCACCTGGATGCCACGTGGGCATGCTTCGGAGCAGTTGAAGGTGGTGCGGCAACGCCACACGCCTTCTTTGTCGTTCAGGATTTCCAGACGCATGTCGCCGGCATCATCACGGGAATCGAAGATGAAGCGGTGGGCGTTGACGATCGCGGCCGGGCCGAAGTACTGGCCATCGGTCCAGAACACCGGGCAGGAGGACGTGCACGCAGCGCAGAGGATGCACTTGGTGGTGTCGTCGAAGCGTTCACGGTCCTCGGCGGACTGCAGGCGTTCCTTGGTGGGCTCGTGGCCCTTGTTGATCAGGAACGGCATGACTTCGCGGAACGACTGGAAGAACGGCTCCATGTCCACGATCAGGTCCTTCTCCACCGGCAGGCCCTTGATGGGCTCAACGGTGATGGGCTTGGTGGTGTCCAGGTCCTTCAGGAGCGTCTTGCAGGCAAGGCGGTTACGGCCGTTGATGCGCATGGCATCGGAACCGCAGACACCGTGGGCACAGGAACGGCGGAATGAAACGCTGCCGTCAATTTCCCACTTGACCTTGTGCAGGGCGTCCAGCACGCGGTCGGTGCCGTACATGGTCACCTTAAAGTCGTCCCAGGTGGCGTCCTCGGACACCTCAGGGTTGTAACGGCGGACGCGCAGGGTGACGTCGAACGTGGGGATCTCTCCGCCGCCTCCGATGTGTGCGGGCAGTTCGATCTTGGAGGCTGGCTCAGCAAGTTCAGCGGTCATCTTAGTACTTCCTCACCATCGGCTCGTAGCGGGTAAAGACGACCGGTTTGGTGCCCAGACGGATGCCGGCTGTTGTTTCCGCGGTCCCCGCGGTGCCGTCGGCCGGGGCGTGGTCATCCTTGTACGCCATGGAGTGCTTCATGAATTTTTCGTCGTCGCGTTCCGGGAAGTCCTCGCGGAAGTGTCCGCCGCGGGATTCCTCCCGGTGCAGGGCCGCCACGGTCATGACCTTGGCCAGTTCCAGCAGGAAGCCCAGCTCAACGGCTTCGAGCAGGTCCAGGTTGAAGCGCTTGCCCTTGTCCTGGACGCTGATCTTCTTGTACCGCGCCTCGAAGGACTCGATGTCCCTCAGGACCTGGTTCAGCGTGTCAGCCGTACGGAACACCTGCATGTTGGCGTCCATGGTGTCCTGGAGTTCCTTACGGATCACCGCCACCTTCTCGTCGCCGGTGCCGTTGCGGGCAATATCCAGCAGCTCGATGGTGTAAGCCTCCGGGTCCTCCGGGAGGTCTACGAAGTCAGCAGTCTTGGCGTACTCCGCGGCGGCGATGCCGGCGCGCTTGCCGAACACGTTGATGTCCAGCAGTGAGTTGGTGCCCAGGCGGTTGGAACCGTGGACCGAAACGCAGGCAACCTCGCCGGCGGCGTACAGGCCCGGGATGACGGTGTCGTTGTCCTGCAGGACTTCGGTGGTGATGTTGGTGGGGATGCCGCCCATGGCGTAGTGCGCCGTGGGGAACACCGGAACCGGTTCCGTGTACGGTTCCACACCCAGGTAGGTGCGGGCGAACTCGGTGATGTCCGGGAGCTTGGCATCGATGTGTGCCGGCTCCAGGTGGGTCAGGTCAAGGAGGACGTAGTCCTTGTTCGGGCCGCAGCCGCGGCCTTCACGGACTTCGTTGGCCATGGAGCGGGCCACGATGTCACGCGGTGCGAGGTCCTTGATGGTGGGGGCGTAGCGCTCCATAAATCGCTCACCCTCGGAGTTACGCAGGATGGCGCCCTCGCCGCGTGCGGCTTCGGAAAGCAGGATGCCCAGGCCGGCGAGGCCTGTCGGGTGGAACTGGAAGAACTCCATGTCCTCCAGCGGAATGCCCTTGCGGAATGCGATGCCCATGCCGTCGCCGGTCAGGGTGTGGGCGTTCGAGGTGGTCTTGAAGACCTTGCCCGCGCCGCCGGTAGCGAAGATGACGGATTTGGCCTGGAACACGTGCAGCTCACCGGAGGCGAGGTCATAGGACACGACGCCGGCAACGCGCTTCTGCTTGTACGGCGTGCCGTCCTCACGGACAGCGTCCTCTTCGACCGTCAGGAGGTCCAGGACGTAGTACTCGTTGTAGAACTCCACGTTGTGCTTGACGCAGTTTTGGTACAGCGTCTGCAGGATCATGTGGCCGGTGCGGTCTGCTGCGTAGCAGGCGCGGCGGACGGGGGCCTTGCCGTGGTCGCGGGTGTGGCCGCCGAAGCGGCGCTGGTCGATCCGGCCTTCGGGCGTGCGGTTGAACGGCAGGCCCATCTTTTCCAGGTCCAGCACGGCGTCGATGGCTTCCTTCGCCATGACCTCGGCGGCGTCCTGGTCAACCAGGTAGTCGCCGCCCTTGATGGTGTCAAAGGTGTGCCATTCCCAGTTGTCTTCTTCGACATTGGCAAGGGCCGCACACATGCCACCCTGCGCAGCACCGGTGTGCGAGCGGGTGGGGTAGAGCTTGGTCAGTACTGCTGTTCGCGCGCGCTGACCGGACTCGATCGCGGCGCGCATGCCAGCGCCACCGGCACCGACGATGACTACGTCGTACTTATGGACCTGCATACTTGGGCGCTCTTTCTCTCAAAATTCGCTATAAAACAACGGGCGGGCGTTGCCTGCACCGCAAAAAACAGCCTGCGGCTCACCGCGGGCAGCAGCTGAACTGGCTACGAGGGGCAGAAGCCGCCGGGCAGCGGAACACCGTCAACCACGGGGCACGGGTTGAAAGTGAAGATCACCAGCGTGCCAAGGACGATGATCACGGTGGTGGCCGCGTAGAGGACGATCTTGAGCCAGAGACGGGTGGAATCCTTCTCGGCGTAGTCGTTGATGATGGTGCGTACGCCGTTGGTGCCGTGCAGCATGGCCAGCCACAGCATGGCGAGGTCCCAGACCTGCCAGAACGGGTCAGCCCACTTGCCGGCGACAAAGCCGAAGTCGATGGCTTTGATGCCTTCGCCCACCAGGAGGTTCACGAAGAGGTGGCCGAAAATGAGCACCACCAGCACCACGCCGGACAGGCGCATGAACAGCCAGGCCAACATTTCGAAGTTGCCCCGGCTTGCGCCCGTGCGGCGGTACTGGGGGGAGATCTTGCCGCTGCTGTTTTTCCCGCTGCGTGGGCTGTCGATAGTTGCAGTCATGGCTTAGTGACCTCCGAGCGCGAGGGAAAGGTGGCGGATGGAGAAGCCGACCATAACAACAACCCACAGGGCCAGGACGGTCCACAGCATCTGGCGCTGGTACTTGGCGCCCTTCTTCCAGAAATCGACGGCGATGATCCGCAGGCCGTTAAAGGCGTGGAAGACGATCGCGGCAACCAGGCCCGTTTCACCCAGGGCCATAAGGGGGTTCTTGTAGGCACCGATGACAGCCGTGTAGGCCTCCGGGGACACACGCACCAATGAGGTATCCAGCACATGGACCAACAAGAAGAAAAAGATCACTACACCGGTAATCCGGTGTCCTACCCAGGACCACATGCCTTCACGGCCGCGGTACAAGGTGCCAGCTGGTTTTGTCGGCACTGATAAACCTCCCTGCAACACAGCGGCGCTGGCATGAGATCCACGCGGGGGGAACGCCTGCTGCGAGAGCAACTCGTAGCTCAGGCCTAAATCTAGGCTTCGCTCACAGCTTATTCAATTTAGGAACTCCTTGGTGACCCGCAATGCCTGCGTTTTGCCTGCATATGAGACGAACGCCACACCACGGTGGGCCCGCGGGAGCGGGCGGAGGGTTCTGAAGGGGCAGTTCACGGCTCGTCAGCTAAAGTAGGCCGTGATGAGTACAGACACAGTGACAAGCCCGGATTCACCCTTGAACCGCTTTATTGCGGTGATTCCGGCAGGCGGAGTGGGGACCCGCCTCTGGCCCCTGTCACGAGCAGCCGCTCCCAAATTCCTGCACGACCTCACGGGGTCCGGCAGTACTTTGCTGCGCGCTACCTACGACCGGCTGGAGCCGCTCGCAGGCAGGCGCGTCCTGGTGGTGACCGGCACTGCGCACCGGGCCGCCGTTTGCCGGCAGCTGCCCGAGGTCCAGGAGTCGGACCTGGTCCTGGAGAGTGAGCCCAAGGATTCCGGCGCCGCCATCGGCCTGGCTGCCGCCATCCTGTATCAGCGCGACCCGGACACCATCATGGGTTCCTTCGCCGCGGACCAGGTCATCAGTCCTGACTACCTCTTCCAGGAAGCCGTCCGCGAGGCCATCCACACGGCCGCCGCCGGCAAGATTGTGACCATCGGCATCAAGCCGACGCACCCGTCCACGGGCTTCGGCTACATCCGTGCCGGCGAGGCGCTCCACATCAATGGTGCGCCCAGCGCCCAGGCCGTAGTGGAGTTCGTGGAAAAGCCGGACGAGGAAGTTGCCCAGCAGTATGTGGACAGCGGTGAGTATGTCTGGAACGCAGGAATGTTCGTGGCTCCCGTTGCCTTGATGTTGAGGCACCTTGAGGCCAACCAGCCGGAGCTGTTCAAGGGCCTTCAGGAGATCGCCCAGGCCTGGGACACTCCCGAACGGGATGCCGTCACCGCCCGTGTTTGGCCCACACTGCCCAAGATCGCCATCGACTATGCGGTGGCCGAGCCTGCCGCCGCCGCCGGCGATGTGGCCGTTGTGCCCGGCACTTTCGGATGGGACGACGTCGGGGACTTCGCTTCGGTGGGTCGGCTCAACAGTGCGCGGGAAGTCGATGACGTCACCGTTATCGGTGAAGGCGCCCGGGTTTTCACCGAAAACGCCAGCGGTGTGGTGGTGTCGGACACGAAGCGCGTGATCGCCCTGATCGGCATCAAGGACGTGGTCATCGTTGACACCGGAGATGCACTCCTGGTGACCACCAAGCAGCACGCGCAGCGGGTCAAGGGAGCCGTTGACGCGCTCAAGGCCAGTGGCGACACCGACGTTCTGTAACCCGGTGGGCAGTGTTCAGCCGCGGCACAATCTGTAACGCGCCCGCCCTGATGACGCTATTCCGTGGACGCTCGCTAGAGTAAATGAGTGCGTAATTACACTACTGAAGCCGAGCCCACCGCATTAGTGCGGCCATGGTTGGAACCCCTCCTGCCGGAGCTGATCGACTTCCGCCGGGATCTGCACGCGCACCCCGAGCTTTCCTTCAAGGAATTCCGCACCACCGACAAGCTGGTGGAGCGGCTCGAAGCAGCCGGACTGTCCCCGCGGCGGCTTGAAGGTACCGGCCTCACCGTCGACATCGGCGAGGGCCCGATCGCCGCTGCGCTCCGCGGCGATATTGACGCCCTGCCAATCATCGAGGAAACGGGCCTCCCGTTTGCCTCCAAGAACCATGGCGTCACGCATGCGTGCGGCCACGATGTCCACACTGCCACCATGCTCGGCGTTGCCCTGGTCCTCCAGCGCATGCACCAGGAGTCGCCGCTGGGCGGCACCGTCCGGATCATCTTCCAGCCGGCTGAGGAAACCATGCCGGGCGGCGCGCTTTCCTGCATCGAGCAGGGCGTCCTGGAGGGTGTGCCGCGCATCTTTGCGCTGCACTGCGACCCGAGGATCGACGTCGGACGCATCGGTACGCGCATCGGCGCGATCACGTCCGCTTCGGACACCATCAAGATCGAACTGAGAGGCCGCGGCGGCCACACGTCCCGCCCGCACCTCACCGAGGACCTGGTTTTTGCTCTGGCGCAGATCGCCGTCAATGTCCCTGCCGTACTGTCCCGCCGGGTGGATGTCCGCAGTGGAGTGTCCGTGGTGTGGGGCCAGATCAACGCCGGATCGGCACCCAACGCCATTCCGGGCACGGGTTACATGGCGGGCACCATGCGCTGCCTGGACCGCGACGCCTGGCATGACGCCGGCGAGCTCCTGGACGAGGTAGTGCAGCAGGTGGCCGCTCCTTATGGTGTGGATGTCCATCTGGAACACACCAGGGGAGTGCCACCGGTAGTCAACTCGGAGCACGAGACCGCGCTCATTGAGGCCGCAGCCCGCGCCGAAATTGGTGAGGGCGCCGTTGTGTTGACACCGCAGTCCATGGGTGGCGAGGACTTCGCCTGGTTCCTGGCCGAGCGTCCCGGAGCGATGATGCGCCTGGGCACCAAAACCCCGGGCGGCGAAGAGTATGACCTGCACCGCGGTGATTACATCCTGGACGAACGTGCCCTGGGCCTGGGTATCCAGGTCCTCACCGCGGCAGCCCTCCGGACCATCCGCGACCTTTAGCCCCCGCACCGCCCCTCACCCCTCCCGCGCGAACGAACACTTAAGCCCCCACACAAGCGCGAACGAACACGTGGGGCCCCACTCGGAGGGCCCCAGGTGTACGTTCGCGCTTCTTTCAACTAGGCAAGTTGTGCACAATTGAATTGTAGACTACCGTCTTAGGTATGACTGAAGCCCCCCGCCTCGACCGCCAGGTGTGTTTTGCCCTGTACTCCGCGTCCCGCGCGGCCACAGCGGTCTATCGCCCCGTCCTGGAAGACCTGGGCCTGACGTACCCGCAGTATCTGGTGATGCTGGTCCTATGGGAATCGGAGCCGAAGGGCGTTAAGGAGCTCGGCGAGGAGCTGGGTCTTGACTCCGGCACGCTGTCACCGCTGCTCAAGCGACTCGAGGCCATGGGGCTCGTGGAGCGCCGCCGGTCCGGGGAGGATGAGCGCCGCGTGGCAGTACACCTGACCCCCGCCGGACGCTCGCTCAGCAGCAAAGCCAACGCGATTCCAGGGCACCTGGCGGAAGCCGCCGGTTTGTCGGCCGATGAGCTGGAACAACTTCGCACCACTCTGGAAAGGCTCACCGAAGCCCTTCACCGCGCGCACTGAGCCCGCAAGATTTCCGTGATCCACATCCAACAGGACGGACCGTACATGAAGACTCTCTACACTGCCGAGGCCCTGGCTTCAGGCGAAGGCCGCGAGGGCAGCGCACGCACCAACGATGGAAAGCTGGAGGTCAGTCTTGCCAGTCCCGTGGAGCTAGGCGGTGATGGCCAAGGCACCAACCCGGAGCAGCTGTTTGCCGCCGGTTACGCGGCCTGCTTCCACTCAGCACTCCGCCTCGTGGGGCGCAAGGAGCGCGCAGACCTGACCGACTCGGCCGTGGCGGCCAAGATCCACTTCGGCGCGCTCACCGACGGCGTGGGCTACGGCCTCGCCGCTGAACTGGAGATCGCGGTTCCGGCCCTGGACCTCGCCACGGCCGAGTCCCTGGTGGCCCAAGCGCATCAGATCTGCCCCTATTCCAACGCCACCCGCGGAAACATCACCGTGGACATCAAGATCCTGGAGTTCGCAGCATGAACCTGACAATGGCACTTCCAACATCCACCAGGGAAATCCGCCTGGCCTCACGTCCGGTAGGGCGTCCCGTCAGTGAGAACTTCCGGCTGGCAGGGTCACCGCTGCCGGAGCTTCAGGACGGCCAGATCCTGGTCCGCAACCTCTACATCTCTGTGGACCCCTACATGCGCGGCCGCATGAACGACGTCAAGTCGTACTCCGCGCCGTTCGCGCTGGATACAGCGCTCGACGGCGGCGCCATCGGTGAGGTCATCGCGTCCAGGGCCGAGGGGCGAAAGGTGGGGGACGCCGTCGTACATCAACTGGGCTGGCGGGAATTCGCGGTCCTGGAAGCAGGCGCAACCTCGGTTGCCCGCACGGACCTTGCTCCCGCGTCGGCGTACCTTGGCGCGCTGGGCATGACCGGGCTGACGGCCTATACGGGGCTGCTCAAAGTGGCCGAGTTCAAACCCGGCGATGCCGTATTTGTATCCGGTGCTGCAGGCGCCGTGGGCTCGCTTGTTGGCCAGATTGCCAAGGCGATGGGCGCTTCCAGGGTCATCGGCAGCGCGGGAACCGCGGAGAAGGTGGCCCGGCTCCTGGAACTCGGCTTCGACGCCGCGTTCAACTACAACGACAGGCCGGTGCGCGAACAGCTCGCGGAGGCCGCAGGACCCGCAGGGATTGACGTGTATTTCGATAACGTGGGCGGCGATCATCTGGAGGCTGCCCTGGCGGTCCTGAATGTGGGCGGCCGCGTGGCCATGTGTGGTGCGATAGCCCAGTACAACTCCACCGAACCCACTCCCGCGCCGCGGAACCTCGCGCTTGCCATTGGCAAGCAGCTCACCCTGCGGGGTTTTCTGGTCAGTGGACAGCGCCAGCACAGTGCTGAATTCTTCGGGAGGATGTCAGCCTGGCTTGCGGACGGTTCAGTCCAGTATGACGAGACCGTGGTGGATGGACTGGAGAATGCGCCCCAGGCCTTCATGGATCTGCTCGACGGCGCGAACACCGGCAAGATGCTGGTGCGCCTCTAAGCTCCCCACCAGCGCGAACGGACATTTGGGGCCCCTCCCGGCGGGCCCCAAATGTCCGTTCGCGCTTAAAGTGAGGGGAACGCCAGGACGACTTCTACTGGTTGGTAACAAATTCTCAACAATCTTCAGGATCCGGCTCCAATGTGGTACTGGATGTGTTGCAGCCCACTAGTGTGGCTCGTATCAGTGCGCTTCTGCGCAGTGCTGCGAAGCCGTCAGTGAAAACAGAATTTCAGTGTAGAAACGGACACTCATTGAATTCGAGTCGTAGCGCCACTCTCTCCCTGGAGGAAAATTGAAGAACACCCTGCGCGCTAAGTTCAAGCGCGGTTCAATGGCAGGCATGGCCTCAGTAGGTGCCACAGCGCTCCTGCTGACCGGCTGCGGCGCGGCACCTGACGCCGGAGGCACCGCCACCCAAACAGCGAGCGACTACACCGGCTGTATCGTCTCGGACTCCGGCGGATTCGATGACCAGTCGTTCAACCAGTCCTCTTACGAGGGACTGAAAAAGACTGAGAAGGACCTGGGCATCAAGGTCAACCAGGTCGAGTCCAAGACCAACAACGACTTCGAGCCGAACCTCCGGGCCATGGTTGCCGCCAACTGCGACCTGACCCTGACTGTCGGCTTCCTGCTGGGTGACGCCACCAAGACCCAGGCCGCGGCGAACCCGAACAGCCACTTTGCCATCATCGACTTCGCCTACGACCCACCCATCAGCAACGTTAAGCCCATCATCTACGACACCGCCCAGGCTGCTTTCCTCGCCGGTTACCTCGCCGCAGGCACCACCAAGACCGGAACTGTTGCCACCTTCGGCGGCATCAAGATCCCCACGGTAACCATCTTCATGGACGGCTACGTCGATGGCGTGAAGTACTACAACGAGAAGAAGGGCACCAGCGTTAAGGTCCTTGGCTGGGACAAAGCCGCACAGGACGGCAGCTTCACCGGTGACTTCGAAAAGCAGGACGTCGGCAAGCAGCTCACCCAGAACTTCCTGGACCAGGGCGCGGACATCGTGATGCCCGTAGCCGGTCCCGTGGGCAAGGGCGCCGGCGCAGCCCTGAACGAAGCTAAGGCGGCCGGCAAGGACGTCAGGATGATCTGGGTTGACTCCGATGGCTTCCTCACTGCACCGGAATATAAGGACATCATGCTGTCCTCCGTCATGAAACAGATGGGCGAGGCCGTTGAGACCGTGGTGAAGGAAGACAAGGACGGCAAGTTCACCAACACCCCCTACGTTGGCACACTGGCGAACGACGGCGTCCAGCTGGCACCGTTCCACAGCTACGACTCCCAGGTTTCTGCCGATTTGAAGTCCGAGCTGGACCAGCTCAAGAAGGACATTGTCGGCGGCAAGCTCAAGGTCGAGTCAGCGGCAAGTCCCAAGGTGTAGTCATCCTCGCCAAGCGCCGCCCCCGGATAGTGATTGACTGCCCGGGAGGTGGCGCTTTGCGTTGCATGCACGCCTCCGCGCTACCGCCCACCCCGGGGCTGCAGGCACTAGGCTGGTGCTGCAGCCTCATATCCCGTCCGGTTCATGAACGGACGCTTCGAGATTGGTCAGAGTTTTGAAACTTGAACTCAGAGGGATCACCAAACGCTTCGGCTCCCTGCTCGCCAACGACCATATTGACGTGGTGGTTGAACCCGGACAGATCCACTGTCTGCTGGGCGAGAACGGCGCTGGCAAGTCCACCCTGATGAATGTGCTGTACGGGCTCTACGAGCCCTCCGAGGGCGAGATCCTCATCGACGACAAACCGGTTTCTTTCCGCGGGCCCGGCGACGCCATGGCGGCCGGGATCGGCATGGTGCACCAGCACTTCATGCTCGTCCCCGTCTTCACCGTCGCGGAGAACGTGGCCCTTGGCGCCGAGACCACCAAGGCAGGCGGCTTCCTCAACCTGGAAGACACCCGACAAAAGATCAGGCAGATTTCGGACCGTTACGGGTTCGACGTTGATCCGGACGCGCTCGTGGAGGACCTCCCCGTGGGAGTCCAGCAGCGCGTGGAGATCATCAAGGCGCTGGTCCGTGACGCCAGGGTGCTGATCCTGGATGAGCCCACGGCAGTGCTGACGCCCCAGGAAACGGATGAACTGCTGGATATCATGCGCCAGCTCAAGTCCAGCGGAACCTCGATTGTGTTTATCTCACACAAGCTGCGCGAAGTGAAAGCTGTCTCGGACACCATCACTGTGATCCGGCGCGGCAAGGTTGTGGGTTCCGCCGATCCCGGCGACTCCACCACTGCGCTGGCGTCCATGATGGTGGGACGTGCCGTCAGCCTCACGCTCGACAAAGCCCCCGCCAACCCCAAAGAGAAGACCTTCCAGGTCAAAGACCTCACAGTCATAGCTCCGAATGGCCAGCACACGGTGGACGGCATCAGCTTCGAGATTGCGCGCGGAGAGATTCTGGCCGTCGCGGGCGTCCAGGGCAACGGCCAGACGGAACTGACCGAAGCCATCCTTGGCCTGCAGGAGCGCGTGCAGGGCTCCATTCAGCTGGACAACGTGGAACTCGTTGGCCGCAGCGTGAAGGACGTACTGAACGCCGGCGTCGGCTTCGTCCCGGAAGACCGGTCTGTTGATGGCCTCATCGGCACGTTCTCGATCGCCGAAAACCTGGTCCTTGACCGTTACGATCAGCCGCCCTTTGCCAAGGGCATCAGCATGAGCCCGGCGAAGGTCCAGGAGAACGCTAAATCGCGGATCGATGAGTTCGACGTGCGGACGACGTCGGGCCTCCTGGCCGCCGGCACGCTGTCCGGCGGAAACCAGCAGAAAGTGGTCATGGCTCGGGAGCTGTCCCGGCCGCTGCGCCTCTTCATCGCGTCGCAGCCCACCCGGGGTGTGGACGTGGGGTCCATCGAGTTCCTGCACAAACGGATCGTGGCGGAACGCGACCAAGGCACGCCTGTCATGATCATCTCCACGGAACTGGATGAGGTCATGGAACTGGCTGACCGCATCGCTGTGCTCTACAAGGGCAAACTCGTGGGAATCGTTCCCGCAGGAACCGGACGCGATGTCCTGGGCCTGATGATGGCGGGCATCTCACCGGACGATGCCGCCAGCGCAGACAGGACCGGCTCCGCCGCCGCAGATAGCCGCGGAACCTCCAGCGCCGAAGGAGGCGATCATGCCTGAAGAGCGTCACCCTAAGCATGCGGACCAGCATGCGAAACCGCACCGGACCACCCCGGCGGCGGACGAAACGGCCGCAGAGGTGGCCGTGGACACGGCCGGCGGCGCCATGAGCCCTTCAGCCGTTCCCGCCAGCGCCCAAAGCGGGCAGCTGCCCGGGGGACCGGACACACTGGTCCGGAAGATATTCACCGGCAGCGGTGTGGTCTCAGTCCTGGCGGTGCTGCTGGCCCTCGTCCTCGGCGGCCTGCTGATTGCCGCCACGGACCAACGCGTCAGCGCCACCGCGGGGTACCTTTTCGCCCGGCCCACCGATTTCCTCTCTGCGGTCTGGGATGCTGCCACCCGGTCCTACGTGGCGTTGTTCCAGGGGTCCGTCTTCAACCCCAGAGGTGCAAGCCTGGCCGTTCGCTTCGCGCCGCTGATGGACACCCTCACCATCGCCACACCGCTCATCACGGCTGGGCTGGGCGTTGCGCTCGCATTCCGGGCAGGCCTGTTCAACATCGGTGCCCAAGGGCAGATCATCATTGCCGGCATCCTGGCGGCCTGGGTTGGTTTTGCCCTGCACCTTCCACTGGTCCTGCACCTGTTGCTGGTGCTGGTTGCGGGCATCGTGGGCGGTGCCCTGTGGGGTGGCCTGGTTGGTCTTCTTAAGGCCCGGACAGGTGCCCACGAAGTCATCCTGACCATCATGTTCAACTACATCGCGCTCTACTTCCTGCGGTATCTGCTGAACACGCCGGCATTCCAGCGCCCGGGGGAGTCCAACCCGATTTCGCCCATCCTGGATCCCACCGCGATCTACCCGCAGATTTTCGGCTCCCAGTACCGCCTGCACCTAGGCTTCGTGCTGGCCATCGCGGCCACCATCCTGGTGTGGTGGCTGCTGAACCGCTCCACCGTCGGCTTTGAATTCCGGGCCGTTGGGGCCAACCCGAAGGCCGCGCTGACCGCCGGAATCAACGTCTCGCGGTCCACCATCCTGGTGATGGCAATAGCCGGTGCGCTCGCGGGCATGTCCGGAGTGGCCCAGGTGGCGGGCACGGAAAAGGTCCTGACGGACGGCGTCGCGGCAACCTACGGTTTTGACGCCATCACGGTGGCGCTGCTGGGACGTTCGACGCCGTGGGGCACCTTCGCTGCCGGCCTGCTGTTTGGTGCCTTCCGCGCCGGTGCCGTGCAGATGCAAATCCAGACCGGAACACCCATCGACATTGTCCTGGTGGTCCAGTCGCTGATTGTCCTCTTTATCGCGGCACCGCCGCTGGTCCGGGCAGTCTTCGGGCTGAACCCCCGCCGCAAGAAGCCGGCCAAGGCCGGAAAAACCCCGCAGGCAGCAACCACCGGAGGCGCAGCATGAGCGCAACAGCAACATCGCCCCTGCCGGGTGGCGGCATGCCCGGAACAGTGCCCGAGGCCGAGGCGGCCCAGGCAACATCCGGCAAACCGGTGCTCTGGAAAACCCCGGTCCTGCTCTCGGTACTGGGAATCGTCGCCTTCATTTTCTTTGGCCTGATGGGATCAGCGCAGACCGCACGGTTCGGGATTTCCACCAGCGAGGATTTCTTCCAGCTGCCTGCCCTGGAAATTCCCGCGATGGCTGGCGGCATCGCCCTTTCGATCCTGATGCTCGGGCTGGCGGCCTATGCCGTTTACCTGAAGACTAAGAGCCGGCCGGTCGCGGCCTGGCTGACCATCACCTTTACGGTGCTGTTTGTGGCAGCCTTCCTCCTCTGGGTGGTAGGCGGCGCCCGAACACCCAGCATCTCGCTGGCCGGACTCATCGCCGGATCGGTCACCCTGGCTGTCCCGCTGGTGTTCGGCTCCCTGTCCGGCGTGCTGTGCGAGCGCGTCGGCGTAGTCAATATCGCAATCGAAGGCCAACTCCTGGGCGGCGCCTTCACTGCCGCTATCGTGGCCAGCATCACGCAGAATCCCTTTGTGGGGCTGCTCGCGGCCGCCGTGGCCGGTGCCGCGGTGTCTATGGTGCTCGCGGTGTTCAGCATCAGGTACCTGGTCAACCAGATCATCGTCGGTGTGGTGCTCAACGTCTTGGTTTCGGGTGTCACCGGCTTCCTGTTCAGCACCGTTATGCAGGCGGACAAAGCAACGTTCAACTCACCGCCGGGCCTGGACATCGTCGAGATTCCGATCCTCTCCGGAATCCCTATCCTCGGCCCCATCCTGTTCAAGCAGTCAGTGGTGGGCTACCTGATGTACGTCGCCGTCATCGTTGTGTGGGTTGGCCTGTTCAAGACCAAGTGGGGCCTTCGGGTCCGCGCGGTGGGTGAACACCCGCAGGCCGCCGACACGATGGGCATCAAGGTCAACGCCACTCGATTCTGGAACGTCACGTTGGGTGGCGCCATCGCCGGCATCGGAGGTTCGTTCTTCACGCTCGTGGCCATCGACAGCTTCACGAAGGAGATCTCCGGCGGACGAGGCTTCATCGCGCTCGCCGCGCTGATCTTCGGACGCTGGAACCCCATCGGAGCGTTCTTTGCCGCCCTGCTGTTCGGCTTCGCAGACAACCTGCAGAGCATCGTGACCATCATCGGGACCCCGGTGCCCAGCCAGTTTATGGCCATGCTGCCCTACCTGGTGACCGTGCTGGCCGTGGCCGGGCTGGTGGGCCGGTCCAGGCCGCCGGCGGCCAGCGGCATCCCGTACGTCAAGGGATGATGGTGATGGAACAGGATCGGGCTTCGCCCAGCGTCGATTGGCGGGCACTTGAGGCTGCAGCCGTCGACGCCATGAAAAACGCCTATGCCCCGTATTCAAAGTTCCCGGTGGGGGCTGCGGCCTTCACCGAGGACGGGCG
The DNA here is from genome assembly GCF_029960665.1 of Pseudarthrobacter sp. AL07. Taxonomy (GTDB): domain Bacteria; phylum Actinomycetota; class Actinomycetes; order Actinomycetales; family Micrococcaceae; genus Arthrobacter. The sequence goes on along the minus strand of NZ_JASBRB010000002.1, from coordinate 302,034 downwards.
GCTGGTCAGCGGCTGCAACGTGGAGAACGCCAGCTACGGGCTAACCCTGTGTGCTGAATGCGCCCTGGTGGGAAACCTGCAGATGACCGGCGGCGGGTTGCTGCGCGCGTTCTACTGCGTGGACTCCGCCGGCAACGTGCTGATGCCGTGCGGCCGCTGCCGGCAGCTCCTCTATGAATTCCGCGCGCCTGGCATGGAACTCATGACCACCCAAGGAATCCAAACCATGGACCAGGTGCTGCCCGACGCATTCGGTCCCCAAAACCTGGAGGATCCAAGGTGACACAGGCAACTGAGGCGTTCGACGCCGTCGACATCATCTGCACCAAGCGGGACCGGGGCGTCCTGAGCCCGGAGCAGATCGACTGGACCATTGAGGCCTACACCCGCGGGGTCATCGCGGACGAACAGATGGCCGCGTTGAACATGGCCATCCTGCTCAACGGCATGGACCGTGCCGAAATTTCGCGCTGGACGGCCGCCATGATCGCCTCGGGTGAACGGATGGACTTCGGCGGCCTTCGGCGGCCCGACGGCGGCGTGAAGGCTACCAGCGACAAGCACTCCACCGGGGGAGTGGGGGACAAAATCACACTGCCGCTGGCACCCCTGGTGGCAGTGTTCGGCGTGGCCGTGCCCCAGTTGTCCGGCCGGGGACTTGGCCACACCGGCGGCACTCTGGACAAGCTGGAATCGATCCCCGGCTGGCGGGCGGCCCTGAGCAACGACGAAATGATGGCGCAGCTTCAGGACGTCGGCGCCGTGATCTGCGCTGCCGGGGCGGGGCTGGCGCCGGCGGACAAGAAGCTGTACGCACTGCGTGATGTTACCGGCACGGTGGAGGCAATTCCGCTGATCGCCTCCTCGATCATGAGCAAGAAGATCGCCGAAGGCACAGGGTCCCTGGTCCTGGACGTCAAGGTGGGCAGCGGCGCGTTTATGAAGGACGAGGCCCGGGCACGCGAACTGGCCGAAACCATGGTGGCCCTCGGCAAGGATGCGGGGGTCAACACTGTGGCGCTGCTGACTAACATGAGCACCCCGCTCGGCCTTACTGCGGGCAACGCGATCGAAGTGGCGGAATCCGTGGAGGTCCTGGCAGGCGGTGGCCCGGAGGACGTCGTCGAACTCACCGTCCGACTGGCCGAAGAGATGCTGGCCTGCGCGGGCGTCCACGACGCAGATGTGCGCGCCGCCTTGAAGGACGGCCGGGCCATGGACGTCTGGAACCGGATGATCAAAGCCCAAGGCGGAGATCCGCGCGCCAAGCTGCCGGTCGCCAAGGAATCGGAGGTCATTTACGCCCCGGCCGACGGTGTCCTGGTAGGGCTCGATGCCTTGGCAGTGGGTGTTGCGGCGTGGCGCCTTGGGGCAGGTCGTGCCCGCAAGGAGGACGCCGTCCAGGCTGGCGCCGGGATCCGCATGCACGCTAAGCCCGGTGCCATGGTCCGCGCCGGTGAGCCGCTGATGACGCTGCTCACAGACACACCGGAAAAGTTCGCGCGCGCCAAGGAAGCCCTTGAACACGCCGTCACGGTTGCCCCCGAAGGGTCGCGCCCGGCCCAGCGGCTCATCATCGACCGAATAGCATAGGGACAATGCAGGCCATCAATGAATTCATCCTCGCTGCCGCCGCGCAGCCATGGGTGCTCCTCCTTGTGCTGGCCTGCTGCCTGATCGACGGCTTTTTCCCGCCGATCCCCAGCGAATCCGTGGTGGTGGGACTGGCCGCAGTGGCCGCCACCGCGGACGTCCCCAATCCCTGGCTGCTGATGGCGGTCGCGGGCCTGGGCGCTTTCTTAGGCGACAACATCGCCTACTTCATTGGACGACGGGTGGGCACCCGGCGCTGGCACTGGATGCGCGGACCGCGGATGCAAAGCGCCTTCCGCTGGGCAGGGGACGAGCTGAGGAAGCGGCCGGCGTCGCTCATCCTGGTGGCGCGGTTCATTCCCATCGGCAGGGTCGCCGTCAACCTCACCGCGGGCGTGACCCACTATTCGCACGTGCGGTTCGTCGGCCTGACGGTGCTCTCCGCCACGCTATGGGCCTCCTACTCCGTGGGTATCGGGCTGTTCTTCGGCCAGTGGTTCGAAAACAACCATCTGCTCGGCGCGGCCATCGCAATCGTCTGCGCCGTGGGCCTTGGAATCGTGGTGGATCTGATCATTAACCGCATCCGGGGAAAGGTTCCTGTGGTGGAGCGGCTAAAGGATCCGGAAGCCTAGGGTTTACGCCGTCCGTGCGTAGCGGGCGGGGTCCCGGGCATGGGACACTGAAGAGCGATTTACGTCACTTCCGGCTGCATCATTTTGTCTAGGAGCAAGACCCGCGTGGAGTTTATTAATGAGGCCGTGCTCCATGCAGCGGGCCAATGGTGGATCTACCCGGTCCTTCTTGTGTTCTTCTTCATCGACGGCTTCGCCATGGTGGTCCCCAGCGAGACATTGATTGTGGCGCTGGCCGCGTTTTCCCGGCACAGCGGTGAACCGAATCTCTGGATCCTGGGCGCGACTGCGCTGATCGGTGCCATGGCCGGTGACAACATGGCCTTTATGCTTGGCCGCAGGATCGGCCTTGACCGCTGGAAGTGGATGCGCCGACCCAAGGTGCAGAAGGCCTTTGGCTGGGCACGGTATGAACTCGAAAAGCGCGGCGCTGTCCTGATTTTCACGGCGCGCTATATTCCCTGGGGCCGGGTGGCGGTGAATTATGTGGCGGGCAGTACCGGTTTTGCGCACCGCCGGTTCTTCCTGTTGGACGCTTTCGCCTGTTTCACCTGGGTGGGGTATTCCATCGGCATCGGGCTGCTGGCCAGTTCCTTCCCGTGGCTTCACGACAACCCGCTGCTCAGCGCAGGCATTGCCGTGGTATTCGCTATCGTCTTCGGCGTCCTGATCGACCACCTCCTGCGTTGGTGGCACAAGCACCTGGCCCGCAACGACGCCGAAACCGTAGATGAATGGCTCGACGGCGGCCCGGAAGGTTCCGTGCCCGCGCACACCGCGGTTTCGCAACTGCATGCGCCCGCCCCCGCCGAGGCGGAGCAGCCCGGAAAGAACCGGCTGGCATAAGCCGCCTGCCGACCCTAAGGTTGGAAGGTGACTGAGCCTATTGTTGACGCCGCCCCTGCTATCGATTTCGACCTGACGAGCCTGCCTAAGGTTTCGCTCCACGACCACCTGGATGGGGGTCTCCGTCCAGCCACCATCATCGAACTGGCCGAGGCCGTTGGCCACACGTTGCCCTCCACCGACCCGGTGGCCCTGGGCGAGTGGTTCCGTGAGTCCGCGGACTCCGGCTCGCTGGTCCGCTACCTGGAGACGTTCGACCACACAGTCGCCGTGATGCAGACCAAGGAAGGCCTCATCCGCGTCGCCAAGGAATTCGTCGAGGACCTCGCGGACGACGGCGTGGTGTACGGCGAAGTGCGCTGGGCACCGGAGCAGCACCTCCAGAAGGGCCTGTCCCTGGACGACGTTGTTGAAGCGGTGCAGGAAGGCCTCGAAGCCGGCGTGGACGCCGTGACCGAGAGCGGCCGCGAAATCCAGGTGGGTCAGCTGATCACCGCCATGCGCCACGCAGACCGCGGCCAGGAGATCGCCGAACTCGCTGTCCGCCACCGTAACAAGGGCGCTGTGGGCTTTGACATCGCCGGAGCCGAGGACGGCTTCCTCCCGTCCAGGTTCAAGGACGCCTTCACCTACCTCGCCGAGCACAACTTCCCCGCGACGGTGCACGCCGGCGAAGCCGCCGGGCTCGAGAGCATCCAGTCCGCCCTCGTTGACGGCAGGGCACTGCGCCTGGGCCACGGCGTCCGCATCGCCGAGGACATCATGGTGGAGTTCGACGATGAAGACGACGACGCCGCAAGCGACGAGGACAACATCGGCCTGGTCACCCTGGGTGACCTGTCCAGCTGGATCCGCGACCGCGGCATCGCCCTGGAAATCTGCCCGTCGTCGAACCTCCAGACCGGAGCGATCGCCGGCTTCGGCGAGGGCATCGAGAGCCACCCGCTGGACATGCTGTACCAGCTGGGCTTCAACGTCACCATCAACACCGACAACCGGCTGATGAGCGGCGTCACCCTCACGGACGAGTTCGAACTCCTCGTGGAAACCTTCGACTACGACCTCGACGATCTGCTGGAGCTCACGCTTAACGCTGCCGAAGCGTCCTTCCTGCCGCTTGAAGAGAAGGAAGCGTTGGTGGAATACATCAACGACGCCTACGACAACCTTGGCTGAGCAGGCTCCCATCGAACGGCTGCTGGATGGGCCCACGGCGGCAGGGGTCCCCGGGCGAGCTTGCGAGCTGGGGGAGCTGCTGGGGATCGTAGCCCAGCTGCGCGAGCACTGCCCGTGGATGGCCGCCCTCACGCATGCCTCGCTGGTGGAGTACCTCCTCGAGGAGGCCTTCGAGGTTGCCGAGACCATCGAGACCGGCGCGGATGACGCAGAGCTCCGCGGCGAACTGGGCGATGTGCTGCTTCAGGTGGTGCTGCACGCCCGGCTAGCCGAGGAGCGCGGCTCGTTCACGTTCGACGACGTCGCACGCGGGCTGAGTGCCAAAATGGTCCGCCGCAATCCGCATGTCTTCCGGCCCGACGGCACGCTCCGGGACAGCTTCCCGGCCTCGGTGGCGGAGATCGTCCGGAAATGGGACGCCGTGAAGACCGCGGAACGTCCGGAGCGTACGGGGCCCTTTGAGGGGATCCCGGACGCACTGCCGGCCCTGGCGAAGGCGCAGAAGTTCCTTGACCGGGCCGAGCGGGCCGGATTTCGACGGGCTCAATCACCGGTGGTTGAGCCTGTCGAAACCCCGGAGCCATTCGAAACAGAGGAGGAACTCGGCGACCTGCTGCTTGCCGTCGTCGGCTCCGCACGTGCCAAGGGATTCGACGCCGAACGTGCCCTTCGTGGCGCCATCCGGCGGCAGTTCGTGGCTCCATCATGACGTCCGGGTGATGGATAGAGTTCCGTAACCTGCACCACTCTCGACTAGGCTTGGTCCTGACGAGGACGTCCCAGATTTAACGCTTTTTCCAGCTGTTCGTTCCCCCAAAATCGCCCATAAGGAGCACATCCATGGCGCTTATCGATGCCATCCACGCCCGCGAAATCCTCGATTCCCGCGGAAACCCGACCGTAGAAGTTGAAGTACTGCTTTCCGACGGCCAGATCGGCCGCGCGGCAGTACCCTCCGGCGCCTCCACCGGTGAGCACGAGGCTGTTGAGCTCCGTGACGGAGATAAGGGACGTTACCTCGGCAAGGGTGTCCAGAAGGCCGTTGACGCTGTCATTGACCAGATCGCTCCGGCGCTGACCGGCTTCGACGCCACGGACCAGCGCAGCATTGACCAGGCCATGATTGACCTGGACGGCACGCCCAACAAGGCCAAGCTCGGTGCCAACGCCATCCTGGGCGTTTCGCTGGCCGTTGCCAATGCGGCTGCCGCCTCCGCAGACCTGCCGCTGTACAAGTACCTGGGCGGCCCCAACGCGCACGTCCTGCCGGTTCCGCTGATGAACATCCTCAACGGTGGCTCCCACGCCGACTCCGACGTAGACATCCAGGAATTCATGATTGTCCCGATCGGCGCGGAGACCTTCTCCGAGGGCCTTCGCTGGGGCGTTGAGGTCTACCACAACCTCAAGTCCGTCCTGCAGGCAAAGGGCCTGTCCACCGGCCTCGGTGACGAAGGCGGCTTCGCACCGAACCTGCCGTCCAACCGTGCAGCCCTGGACCTGATCCAGGAAGCCATCACCAACGCCGGCTACACCCCGGGCAAGGATATCGCCCTGGCCCTGGACGTAGCCTCCTCCGAGTTCTTCAAGGACGGCGCCTACCAGTTCGAAGGCAAGGCTCTGTCCGCCACCGAGATGAGCGCCTACTACGCCGAGCTCGTGGCAGATTACCCGCTGGTTTCCATCGAGGATCCCCTGGATGAGAACGACTGGGACGGCTGGAAGACCCTCACCGACAGCATCGGTGACAAGGTCCAGCTCGTGGGCGATGACCTCTTCGTCACCAACCCGGCCATCCTGCAGCGCGGCATCGACACCAAGACCGCCAACTCGCTGCTGGTCAAGGTCAACCAGATCGGTTCACTGACCGAAACGCTGGACGCCGTCAGCCTGGCCCAGCGCGCCGGTTACACCACCATCACCTCGCACCGCTCCGGCGAGACCGAGGACACCACCATCGCCGACATCTCGGTGGCCACCAACGCCGGCCAGATCAAGACCGGCGCACCGGCACGCTCCGAGCGCGTTGCCAAGTACAACCAGCTGCTGCGCATCGAAGAGGAACTCGACGACGCCGCACGCTACGCCGGCCGCAGCGCCTTCCCGCGTTTCAAGGGCTAGTAGCCGCGTAAACCTCTGACCGGTGGCTATGGTTGACAGACCATAGCCACCGGTTTTTGTTTTAGCAGGCATTGATTGAGCCGGCATCAAGCGCAGAGATGCGGCCAGAGGCAGGCCGCACGTTTCAGGAGTGTCATGGTTACCCGCCGTCCCAAAGTTCCCAAGGCCGCTTCGAGGCATCAGGCCACCACGGACCCGGCCGCGGAAGCCGCCGGCGTCATCCGCGCCGATTTTGGCGTTGCAGCCGGCAGCGCAAAGGGCGGGACCAAGGGAAAAACCGGCAGGGCATTGAACGTCGGAACGTCCACAACGAACACCCTGCGCCCGGCCGGCAAAGGCAAGGGGAACGGCCACGGCGGTAACACCGCGGGCAGGATGCCGAAGCCCGACACCAAGCACGATGACACCCAGCCCGTCCCTGCCAAGGCGTTCTCCGGGCGCATGCTGGCACTGGCCGTGGTCATGATTGCCATCACGATCATGCTGGCACCCACCGTGAAGATCTTCTTCGACAAACGCGCCGAACTCGCCGCCCTCAGCGCGGATATCGCCGCCCGCCAGGCCGAGCAGGACGGCCTTCGCCAGCAGATCTCACGTTGGCAGGATCCGAACTACGTGAAACAGCAGGCCCGCGACCGCATTAACATGGTTATGCCGGGTGAATCCGGCTACTGGGTCTTCGGCAGCGATCTGCCGGCCGGATCAAGCAGTAGCCTGACCGCCACAGCAGCACAAGACCCCGCCGATCTGCCGTGGGTGGATTCCCTGTGGGAGTCCATCAGGCGTGCGGCCACAGACTGAACAGCTAGAGGAAGGATGGCCCGCGCCAGTGGAAGAAAACACGGCGACTGCGCCGGAGAAGTCCCGCCAGCCATCAGCACACGATCTTGAAGTACTCAGCAGGCAGTTGGGACGGCCGGTGCGCGATGTGGTGGAAATCCCGGCGCGCTGCGTCTGTGGCAACCCCCTCGTCGCCGCCACGGCGCCGCGGCTGAGCAACGGGACACCGTTTCCCACCACGTTCTATCTGACGCACCCCGTCATCACTTCCGCGGTTTCCAGGCTGGAAGCTGCCGGGCTGATGAACGACATGAATGAGCGTCTGAGCGCCGATGAGCCGCTAGCGGCCGCCTACCGTGCAGCGCACGAGGACTATCTCGGAGCCCGCGCGGCCATCGGCGAGCGTTCCGGCATCGGCGCCGTCCCGGAGATTGACGGCATCTCCGCCGGCGGCATGCCCACCCGGGTCAAATGCCTCCACGTCCTGGTGGGCCACTCCCTCGCGGCGGGTCCCGGCGTAAACCCGCTGGGGGATGAGGCCATTGCCGGAATCAGCGAATGGTGGACAACGGACCGCTGCTACTGCGACGGCGCCTGGGACACCGCAGGGGAGGCCCCGTCAAAGGATCTCAGCCGCCATGGACCCCAGGGCCGGCCGGAGATCGTGGGCCGGCCCGCTCCGGTCCGCAAGCCCGCAGTCACTGAGGGGGCTGGGGCATGACCCGCGTCGCCGCCATCGACTGCGGCACGAACTCGCTCCGCCTGCTCATCGCCGACATCGACCGCAGCAACGGCACAACGACGCTCACCGACGTTGTCCGGGAAATGCGGGTTGTCCGGCTGGGCCAGGGCGTAGACGCCACCGGCGAACTCGCCCCTGAAGCGCTGGAGCGGACCTTCGCGGCCACCGCGGATTACGCCGAAATGATCCGCGAACACAGTGCGGAGTCCATCCGTTTTGTTGCAACGTCGGCCAGCCGGGACGCGCGCAACCGCCAGGTTTTTGTCGACGGGATCCGGGACCTGCTGGGCGTTGAGCCTGAGGTTATCTCGGGTGATGAGGAAGCTGCCCTGTCCTTCGCCGGGGCCAGCAGCGTCCTGCCCATCCTCGACGGCGAGCACGTGCTGGTAGTTGACCTCGGCGGCGGAAGTACCGAGTTTGTCCTCGGTACCGCCGGCGGTGTCACGGCCGCGAAGTCCGTGGATGTCGGCTGCGTCCGGCTGACCGAACGGCACCTGCAGGACGATCCGCCCACGGCAGAACAGATCGCCGCCGCGGAAGCCGACGTCGACGCCGCCATCACCCTTGCTGGGCTGGACGTTCCGCTGGAACGCGCCACCGCCGTCGTCGGGGTGGCCGGCTCGATCACCACCATCACCGCCCACGCCCTGCGGCTTCCGGCGTATTCGCCGGCGGCCATCCACGGGACGGAACTGTCCATTGGCACTATTATCGAAGCCGCCACCGACCTCCTGCACATGACCAGGGGAGATCGTGCCGACCTGGCGTACATGCACCCCGGCCGGGTCGACGTGATGGGCGCCGGCGGGCTGGTGTGGCGGCGCATCCTTGAGCGGCTGAATGAACTCACCGCCGGCCGGATCGTGACGGCCACCGCCAGCGAACACGATATTCTTGACGGAATTGCCCTGAGCCTCCACTGACCAGGCAATCAGCCAACCAAGCATGGGAAACCCATATGACCAGAGCAACTGCACGGTTCCGCCGGGCCGCGTCAGCTCTCCTGGCGATAACCCTTGCCGGCGCCAGCCTGGCCGCCGGACTGACTTTTGCGCCTGCGGCCAGGGCCGACGCTGAACGGGACAAGGAGTACTGGCTTGGCGAATCAGGAATTACGAAGGCCTGGGAGGTTTCCAAGGGTGCCGGTGTGAAAATCGCGGTGATCGACAGCGGCGTGGATGCCCAGCACCCGGACCTGAAGGGCGCCGTCACCGGAGGCTTCGACGTGTCCGGGGCAGGCAGCCCTAACGGCCAGAAAAGCCTGGGCGTAAAGCCGGAACACGGGACGCTGGTCGCCACCATACTGGCCGGCCGCGGACACCAGCCGCCAGGCGCCACCTCCTCGCCCAGTCCCGGCCCGGCTGCCACCACCGGGCCGGACGGCATGATTGGGGTGGCTCCTGAAGCTGAGATCCTTTCCGTCTCAACGTGGCTCGGATCGGCCAACCCCGCGGGCAAGAGCGATCAGGACCAGATCCCGGAAGCGGTCCGTTGGGCCGTGGACAACGGGGCCAAAGTCATCAACATTTCGCTGGGCAGCACCACGCCGCAGTGGCCCCAGAGCTGGGATGCTGCCTTCCTCTATGCCGAACAGAAGGATGTGGTCATCGTGGCCGCCGCCGGAAACCGGATAGGCGGCAACCTTCAGGTGGGGGCGCCCGCCACCATCCCCGGCGTCCTCACAGTTGCCGGCCTGGACCGCAAGGGAATGGCGAGCGTCGACTCGTCTTCCCAGGGGATCAGCATCGGCGTGGCGGCCCCGGCCGAGAACCTGCTGGGCGGGCTGCCCGGCGGTGGTTATGCGGAATGGGCGGGAACGTCCGGTGCTGCCCCGATCGTTGCCGGCGTGGCCGCACTCATCCGTTCCAAGTGGCCCGAGATGAGCGCCAAACAGGTCATCAATCGGATCGTCAGCACGGCCAAGGATGCCGGTCCTGCCGGAAAAGACCCGCTGTACGGGTTTGGCGTGTTGAACGCCGAGGCCGCCCTAAAAGACTCCGTACCGGAAGCCGCCACCAACCCGCTCGGCTCCATCTCGGACTGGATCAGGGTACACCGGCGCGGCAACCTGGGTGCGCCCGCGCCGGTGCCCACCGGCGAAGTGGCCAGTGCCGTTCCCACCCTGCCCGAGCCCACTGTGCCCGCGGCGGAGGCGCCCTCACAGCGTGACAGTGCCGTTGGCGCCGCCGTCGTGATCGGTTCAGTGGCACTATTTCTGGCGATCATCGCTGCGGCCCTCATCCAGCTGCGCCGGGCGGCCCGAAACCCAGGAACGGCGCGCGACGAACCGGACACCGGAGCCTTTCAAGCCGTTGATTCAGGCGGCAAACGTAGTTAGTGAAGATTTTCACAAACTGCGGTATCCTTAAATCATGGCAACCACCCCAGAGCTCCAGGACCGTCCCAGGGTACTCGTCGTCGGCGGCGGATACGTCGGCCTGTACGTAGCACTCAAACTGCAGAAGAAGATCGCGAATGCCGGTGGCATCGTCACCCTCGTGGATCCACTGCCCTACATGACTTACCAGCCTTTCCTGCCCGAAGTGGCCGGCGGCAACATCGAGGCCCGCCACGCAGTGGTCTCGCACCGCCAGCACCTGAAGCAGACCGAACTCATCCAGGGCAGCGTCACCTCGATCGACCACGCCAACCGCACCGCCGTCGTGGCGCCCGCGGACGGCGGAGAGCACATTGAGATCCCCTACTTCGACATCGTGGTGGCCGCAGGCGCCATCACCCGCACCTTCCCCATCAAGGGCCTGGCGGATAAGGGCATTGGCCTGAAGACCATCGAAGAAGCTGTGGCCCTTCGTAACAAGGTGTTGGAACGCATCGAGGCCGCGTCCACCATCGCGGATCCGGCTGCCCGCGCCAAGGCATTGACCTTCGTGGTTGTTGGTGGCGGCTTCGCCGGCATCGAGTGCATCACCGAAATGGAAGACCTGGCCCGCGCCGCGGTCAAGAACAACCCCCGTATCCGTCAGGAAGAAGTGCGCTTCGTCCTGGTTGAAGCCATGGGCCGGATCATGCCCGAGGTCACTGCACCGCAGGCCGAATGGGTTGTGGAGCACCTCCGTAGCCGCGGCATCGAGGTCCTGCTGAACACCTCCCTGGACAGCGCTGAGGGCTCCCTGAAGCTCATCAACCTCCCGGACAAGTCCCTGGCCCAGGAATTCGAAGCCGACACACTCGTCTGGACTGCGGGCGTGCAGGCCAACCCGATGATCCGCTCCTCCGATTTCCCGCTGGAACCGCGCGGCCGGGTCCGTGTCCTGCCGGACCTCCGCATCGCTGGCGATGAAGGCATCATCGACAACGCCTGGGCCGCCGGAGACATCGCCGCAGTGCCGGACCTCACGGGTAGCGGCCTGCCGGACGGCACCTGCGTCCCGAACGCCCAGCACGCACTTCGCCAGGCCAAGCGCCTCGCCAAGAACTTGTGGGCTTCGCGCTGGGACAAGCCCCTGAAGGACTACAAGCACAAGAACCTGGGTGCTGTGGCTGGTTTCGGCGAGTGGAAGGGTGTTGCCAACATCAACATCCTGGGCCGTATCGGCCTCAAGGGCCCGCTCGCCTGGCTGGCGCACCGCGGCTACCACGGTATGGCCATGCCCACCATGGAGCGCAAGGTCCGAGTCATCATGGGTTGGATCCTCGCGTTCTTCATGGGCCGCGACACCACCCAGCTGATCGACCTCGACAACCCGCGCGGTGCCTTCGTGGCCGCCGCCACACCGGCTCCCAAGCCGGCTGCCGCTGCTCCCGCCCCGGCGGCCAGCACACTGGAGGCATCCGCGCCGGAGGCATCCGCGCCGGAGGCATCCGCCGGCGCGGCCCAGTCGGGCTCAGCGGCCGTCACCAGCGTGGACGCCAAGCAGTCGGTCACCGCGGACGCCAAGTAGCACTGGCTTCCTGAGGAAGCATTAGCAGTATCGCCCGACGGCGGCTGTCCCCTTAAGGGGGATGGCCGCCGTTTTGTGCATCCCGCCGGGCCTCCCTTCTAGACTGGCACCATGACTGGCGAAAAGAACCTCCAGACCCTGCTGGCAACACTGAAACCGGTACTGCGGGAGGGGGAGTACGTCTATGTCCTGTGGCCGCATGGCAGGCCACTCGAGCCCGGCATCGAAGCTGCCGTACGTGAGGCTGAGGGCCTCACGGTCGTCCTGCCGCGGGAAAGGGCGGACAGCCTGGGGCTGCACTACGACTTTGTGGCCGCGTGGATCACCCTCGAAGTGCACTCTGCGCTGGAGGCTGTTGGCCTGACCGCCGCCGTCGGGAAGGCCCTGGCCGACGCTAGGATCAGCTGCAACGTGCTGGCCGGCTTCCACCACGACCACCTGCTGGTGCAGGTGGCCGACGCACCACGCGCCGTCGAAGCCCTGGCTGAGCTGTCAGCGGTGAGCCGGGACGTGCCGCGGCCCGAGCTGCTGCTCAGGAACGAGACGGCTGCGGACAGGGATAAGATCCTCGCGTTGACGGGCGAGGCGTTCGCGGTCTCCCCGGTCTCGGGCCTGCCGGTGGACGGGGAGCCCGAGGAGGTGGACGTGCTCCGCCGGCTCTTCGAGTGCGAGGACTACCTGCCCGGGTTCAGCGTGGTGGCGGTGCTCGACGACGAGATAGTCGGCCATGTGATCAGCACACGGGGCTGGGTGGGCGACTACGGGTTGCTGGGGCTCGGGCCCATCGGGGTGACTCCCAGGCTGCAGCGCCATGGGATCGGCAGCGCCCTCATGAATGACACCATCGCCCGGGCCAACGCAGCGGGGGAGGGCGGGATTGCGTTGCTGGGCAGCACCGAATACTACCCGCGGTTCGGCTTTGTTGCCGCCGCCTCCTTCGGCGTGCTGCCGCCCGACGAGGCCTGGGGTGACCACTTCCAGCTGCTCCCGCTGGCAGTCTGGCCTGGCGGGGTCCACGGGACGTTCCGGTATGCCGCGCCGCTTGCGGGCGAATGACGGGATAGCATGGACCGGGCGCCCCAGTAGCCCAATTGGCAGAGGCAGCGGACTTAAAATCCGCGTGTTGCGAGTTCGAGTCTCGCCTGGGGCACAAGTTTTCTTCCGCGGCCTCCCTCCGGCGCCGACCCCTGCATCCCACACGACGTCGAGACGGAGCATCGCCTCCGTTGATTTCGCATATGCAACGACTGTTATAAGGATGTGACCTCAGTCACTTATATCCGCCGAAGATATGCATTAGCTTGAAGTTAAATCAGGAACACCTGATCATCCGCGTCAAAGGCCGTTCGCACCTTTCGATCCAGGAGATTGTCAATGATTTCACTTTCCCCGGCGGCACCCCGTCTTGCCAAGCTCACAGCGCTTAGCGTCGGCGTCGCCTTTCTGGTTACAGCCTGTGGTGGTACCTCCACCCCGAGCTCGACAGAAACCACCACGTCAGCATCCGGGATATCCTGCCCCGCTCCCGGCGCGGCTCCCGGAAGCACAGCGCAGGCCGGCGCTGGAGGCGCTGTTCCGCCTGCAACCACCATCACGGAAACGCCGCTCAAGCTGGGTTCCCTGCTCCCCACCACCGGTTCACTCGCCTTCCTCGGGCCGCCTGAAATCGCTGGTGTGAACCTGGGCGTCAAGGAAGTAAATGATGCCGGAGGTGTCCTGGGTAAGCCTGTGGAAGTGATCCACCGTGACTCCGGCGACACCAAGACAGATATCGCCACGCAGTCCACCAGTGCGCTCCTTGGCCAGGGCGTGAGCGCCATCATAGGTGCCGCGTCTTCGGGTGTCTCCAAGACGGTCATCAACCAGATCACCGGTGCGGGGGTTATCCAGTTCTCGCCCGCCAACACCTCCCCGGATTTCACCACTTGGGATGACAAGGGCCTCTACTGGCGTACAGCACCCTCAGATGTGCTGCAGGGCAAGGTCTTGGGCAACTATATGGCCACGTGTGGTGCACAGACGGTAGGCATGATCGTACTTAACGACGCCTACGGAACCGGTCTGGCCAGCAACGTCAAATCCGCCTTCGAAGCGGCCGGCGGCAAGGTGGTCGCCGAAGAGCTGTTCAATGAGGGCGACTCCCAGTTCAGCAGCCAAGTGGACAAGGTCATCGCGGCCAAGCCCGACGCAATTGCCCTTATCACCTTCGACCAGGCCAAGAGCATCGTGCCGCTGATGACGGGCAAGGGCGTCAAGCCCACCCAAATGTTCCTTGTAGACGGCAACACCTCCGACTACAGCAAGGACTTCCAGGCTGGGACCCTGAAGGGCGCCCAGGGAACCATCCCGGGAACATTCGCGAAGGACGCGTTCAAGCAGAAACTGCTTGCCATTGATCCGGCCCTGAAGGACTACAGCTATGCAGGTGAATCCTACGATGCTGTAAACCTGATCGCACTTGCCGCTGAGGCAGCCAAGAGCACCAACGGTGTTGAAATTGCCAAGCAGCTCAAAGCGGTCTCGGAGACGGGTGAGAAGTGCAACAGCTTCGCTTCCTGCGTCACGCTGCTTCGCAACGGCAAAGACATCGACTACGACGGCCAGTCAGGTCCGGTGACCTTCTCCGATGCCGGCGACCCGACGGAAGCCTACATCGGCATCTACGAGTACCAGGACGACAATAAGTACGCACCGTCCAAGGAAGAATTCGGCAAGCTCTAAGCCGTTTCCTGCACAAAGAACCCCCGCCCGGAGTGCACCGGGCGGGGGTTCTTTTTGTGTCCTTTAGGGGGTAAGTCAAGCGCCGAGCAAGTGGCTGCCGGAGGCGCCCGGACGGCGCCGGGGAATGCCAAGCACGCAGAAAGGGCCGCCACCGGACGGTGACGGCCCTTCTGCAGTTCCGGCTGCGGCTTAGACCTCGTCGGCCAGCGTACCTAGGTAGAGCTGGATCACCTTCGGGTCCTTCATCAGTTCCCGGCCGGTTCCGGTGTAAGCGTCCCGGCCTTGGTCCAGCACATACGCGCGGTCGCAGATCTGGAGGCAACGGCGGGCATTCTGTTCCACCATGATGACGGAGACGCCCGCCCGGTTGATCTCGTGCACCCGCAAGAAGGTTTCGTCCTGCTTGACGGGGGATAGGCCTGCGGAGGGCTCATCAAGGAGCAGGACGGCGGGCTCCATCATCAGCGCGCGTCCCATGGCCACCATCTGACGTTCGCCGCCGGAGAGCGACCCGGCCCGCTGGGCCCGGCGCTTGCCGAGCTCAGGAAACAGGCTGGTCACAAAATCAAATCGCTCGGCGAAGTCCTTGGGGCGCTGGAACATGCCCATCTGCATGTTCTCTTCGATAGTCAGCGTGGCGAACACATTGTTGTTCTGCGGGACGAATCCCACGCCTTTGGTCACCAATTTGTTGGCCTTCAGCCCTGTGATGTCCTGGCCGCGCACCACGACGGTGCCCGAATGGACTTTCACCAGGCCGAACATGGCCTTGAGAAGCGTCGATTTGCCGGCCCCGTTAGGGCCAATGATGCCGATCAGTTCACCCTTGCGGGCTTCGATGTTGCAACCGTTCAGGATGTTCACGCCCGGGAGGTACCCAGCAACGAGGTCCGTCACCTTGACTACCGAGTCCTGGGAGCCGGCGGTGCTTGCGGCCGGAGCCGCGCTTGTGGCACTCATTCGCTGTCCTTCCTCTTATGGCGGGCTTCGTCTGATTCGGCCGCGACTACATCAATGGCGATGATTCCCGCGTTCTCAGTACCGACAATCGATTCCTCGTCGGCCACCAGCTCGGCTGCAAGTTCCTTGATGCCCTCGGCGTCGCCGAGATCGACGTCGTGATGGGCTCCCAGGTAGGCATCGATGACTGCCGGATTCTTCATGACTTCGCCAGGAGGGCCCTCGGCAACGATCTTTCCTTCCGCCATTACCACCACCCAATCGGCAATATGGCGCACCATGTTCATGTCGTGCTCTACGAAGAGCACGGTCATGCCTTCCGCCTTGAGGTTCTTGATGTGGTCCAGGAGGGACTGGGTCAGCGCCGGGTTGACGCCTGCCATGGGCTCGTCCAGCATGACCAGCTTGGGCCTGACCATCAGCGAGCGTGCCATTTCCAGGAGTTTCCGCTGGCCTCCGGAAAGCGAGGCAGCGTAGTCGTCCTTCTTGGCGTCCAGCTTAAACTTCTCCAGCAGGACGTTCGCCTGGGCAGTGATCTCCTTTTCCCGGCCGCCCCAGAGGCCCTTGAACAGGGCCTTGGAGAGGCGTTCACCGGGCTGTTCCGAACCGCCGAGCCGCATGTTCTCCATAACGGTGAGCTTTCCCATGACCTTAGTCAGCTGGAAGGTCCTCACCATCCCCATCCGTGCCACTTTGTAGGATGAAACGCCGGCAAGGCTGTTGCCTTCGAACTGCCATTTGCCCGAGTTCGGCATATCGAATCCGGTCAGCAGATTGAAGAGGGTGGTCTTGCCTGCACCGTTCGGGCCGATCAGCGCGGTGATCTTGTGCCGCGGGATCTCCAGGTATTCGACGTCGACGGCGTTGATGCCGCCGAAGCTGCGGGTGACGTTTTCCGCCACCACGATCGGATCGCGCTTCTTGCAGCCGGGGACGTTGTCCCCGGCTGAGATCGGACGCGTGTCCGTCATGTAGTCAATTTCCACCGGCGGACGGGGTTCTTCGCTATGCGTGCTCATGCGAACGCCAACTCCTTCTTGTTGCCGAAGACGCCCTGGGGCCTGAAGATCATCAGCAGCATCAGTGCGACACCCACAAGGATGTAACGCAGCTGGCCGGCCTGGACTGTGTTCAGCCAGGTGACGGCGCCGGATTCGATCAGGCCATACAGGATGCCCTGTGTGAGGGACAGTACCACCCAGAAGATCATCGCGCCGATTACAGGTCCCAGCACCGTGCCGAGGCCGCCGAGCAGCAGGCAGGTGTACAGGAAGAACGTCAGTTCGGTGCCGTAGTTGGCCGGCTGGACTGCGCCGCGGGGGAGCGTAAAAATCATGCCCGCCAGGGCGCCGAGCACGCCGCCGATGATGAGGGCCTGCATTTTGTAGGCGTATACGTTCTTGCCGAGGGACCGGACCGCGTTTTCGTCCTCGCGGATGCCTTTGAGTACGCGGCCCCAGGGGCTCCTCATCAGCAGCCACACCAGGGTGCAGCAGACGATGACAAGGCCCCAGCCGACTATGCGGATGAAGAAGTCCCGGTTGTTCATACCCATGTACGAGCCCGCGGGGAACGGGTTCATGGCGTAGAACCCGCCTTCGAAGGCGGCCAGGCCGTTGGCCGAACCGGTCACGGCGGTCAGCTGGTTGGTTGTGACAATGTAGCGGACGATTTCCGCGGCCGCGATCGTGACGATTGCCAGGTAGTCCGCGCGCAGCCGCAGGGTGGGGATGCCCAGGAGCATCGCGAAGATGACCGAGCAGATCACGGCGATGACCAGTCCCACAAAGAAGGGCACGCCAAAGGTGAGCGTGGAGATGGCGAAGCCGTAGGCGCCCACCGCCATAAAGCCGGCCTGGCCAAAGTTCAGCAGGCCGGAGTAGCCGAAGTGGACTGCCAGTCCGAGGGCAGCAAGTGCATAGGCCGCGGTGGTCGGGCTGAAGAGTTCGCTGGCAGCGCTGGAGAAAATGAATCCGAAATCCATGGCTGTCTCCTAACCCACGCGCTCGCGACGACCCAGGATGCCCTGGGGCCGGAACAAGAGGACAACAATCATGATGAACAGTGCTCCCACGTACTTGAGGTCGGCCGCGAGGCCGAAAACGGTAGTCAGCTCCACGAAGATGCCGACGATGATGGACCCGATGAGGGCGCCAAAGACGGTGCCGAGACCGCCCAGGGTCACACCGGCGAAGATGAGCAGCAGGATCTGCGAACCCATGTCGAAGGTTACGCCCGGCCGGTAGTAGGCCCAAAGGATTCCACCGAGGGAGGCCAGCATGCCACCGGTAACCCAGACAATCCGGATGACCGAGTCGACGTCGATGCCCGAGGCAGCCGCCAAGGCGGGATTGTCAGCCACCGCGCGGGTGGCCTTGCCCAGCCGGGTTTTCAAGAGGACGATTCCGATCAGGGCAATCACGATAGCGCTGATGACGAGGGACCAGAGGTTATTGGGAGAGATCGACACCGGACCCAGTTGAATCTCGGCACTCTGGGCAAACGGCAGTTGCTGAGTGGCGCCGCCAAAGAAGAACTGGATGACGTACCGGACGGAGAGGGCGAGTCCGATGCTGACGATCATCATGGGCACCAGGCCTGTTCCGCGGCGGCGAAGCGGCTTCCAGAGTCCGGCGTCCTGGACGTAACCGAAGAGGCCGCCGCCGAGGAGCGAGAGGATCAACGCAAGCCAGAAGGGAAGGCCGATTGCGTTAAAGGCGAAGACCAGGACCGCGCCGAGGGTGACCATTTCCCCGTGGGCGAAGTTAGTCAGCCCCGTGGTTCCGAAGATCAGGGAAAGTCCCACCGAAGCCAGCGCCAACAGGAGACCAAAGCTCAACCCCGCTACGAGCCGGTTCAGGAGGTTCTGGCCGAAGTCCTGCTGCTGGACCACGATCCCCTCACCGAAGGCGAAAATCACGGAGAGGTTCGAGGTCTGGCTGAACGTGACACTGCGGGGGTTTTCCTGGCCGTCCGCAAGCTTGATGCCCTCTGGCAGGGTCGATTCGTCCAGCTCGATCTCGTAGGTGCCCTGGACAGGGACGCCGATGCTCCAGGACCCGTTGGCCGCGGATTTGGCGGTCCCTTCGAAGTCCCCGCTCCTGGCGGTTATGGTCACATCCGCGATGGGGGCGCGCGCGTCATCCCGAAGGAAGCCGCTGATGTTGTTCTGGAAGGTCGTAATCGACGGGGATGGTGTCGGAGACGGCGAAGTGGCTTGTGATGCCGGGGCGACGGCGAGCAGTATCGCCACGACAGAGGCAAAGACGGCCCCTATCACTTTCAGCAATCCGCCCGGCCGTCTGTGCGGCGAGCCTTTGGGTGTACTTCTCAAAATTAAAATCCTCCACTTGGGTGGGGTGGCCAGGGATGCGCCATTGCAACCACTGCAAACATCACAGGACGGATAGGGGTGCTTTCCGCAGACTGGGGGCCTGATTGTGATATCCGTCACCGTGTGTGGTTTATGTTACAGCTCGTCAGGGGCAAATTTTAAGCTGGGGGGAGGCCGTCGGGTAGCGATCGCATAACAACTGCGTTACAGCCATGGTGCATTGGCAAAGTGTTCGCAAAGAAACTTCTGTTGATCAGCAGTATTCCTCATGGGGTGGCCTGGCCTACGCGCTGCCCGGCGGCGCGTGCGACCGTCCACCCGGATGCATCACGGTTGCGTTTCGGCGCCATGGACGGGGAACTTATTGGGGCGTGAGCGCGTAGATATTGGTAGCGTGGTTCTTAAGTCACGACTCAACCCTTTACTTGGAGGACACCAGCAATGGCACTTGGCGGAAACCCGATCTTCAACGGAAAGAATTTCCGTGGAGCAACGCAGGCACCGCGTGTCCCGCAGGCACCCTACGGACAGGCACAGTACGGCCAGCAGCCTTATGGCCAGCGGGCTCCCGGCCAGGTCATGGATCCCCAGAACGGTTGGGGCCAGCAGCAGAACATGACCGACGAGCAGTTGCGCCAGATGTACAACCAGCCGGCCGCAGGTCCCGCAGACACCGGCCGGATGACGTACGACGATGTCATCGTCAAGACAGCGGCCTGCCTCGGAGTCCTGTTGGCAGGTGCCGCGGTGACCCTGTTCGTCAGCATGGGGCTGGCCAGCATGCTGATGATCGTCGGTGCACTGGGCGGCTTTGTCCTGGCATTGGTCAACACATTCAAGAAGCAGCCATCACCAGCCCTGATCCTGGCCTATGCCGGACTCGAAGGCCTGTTCCTCGGCGGGCTTACCCGCGTACTCGACCTGATGTACCCGGGCGTCGGGCTGCAGGCCGTCATCGGCACGCTGTCCGTGTTCACCGTGACGCTGCTCCTGTTCAAGAGCGGCAAGGTGCGCGCCTCGCCCAAGGCCATGAAGTTCTTCATGATCGCCATGGTGGGTTACGGACTGTTCTCCGTGGTCAACCTCGTGATGATGATGACGGGTATGACGACGGAACCCTTCGGCCTGCGCAGCGGCATTATTGGTGTTGTCATCGGCATCCTGGCCATCGGTCTGGCTGCGTTCTCCCTGGTGATGGACTTCACGAGCATCGAAGCCGGCGTGCAGAGCGGCGCCCCGCAGCGCTTCTCCTGGACTGCTGCCTTTGGCCTGACGGTAACCCTGGTCTGGCTCTACGTGGAGATCATCCGCGTCCTGGCGATCCTCCGCGGCGAGGACTGACAACAAACCCGGCGTTCGCCGTCGTAATTCTGTCCAATAAGAAGAGGGCCCCACCGATGCATTTCGCATCAGGCGGGCCCTCTTTTTTGCGCGTATCCGCGCTAGGAAATGCGCATGGCTCCTGCTGCAGGGGTCACCGTGAAGATGTCAGGGGCCGTGTAGCCGGCGTCCGCGAAGGCACGTACGACGGCGGCACGCACCTGGTGCTCAGATGTCAGCGGGGTGAGCGCGATCGCGGCCCCGCCGAAGCCACCGCCGGTCATCCTGGCGCCGATCGCACCGCTGGCACGGGAAGTGGACACCGCCAGATCCAGCTCCGGGCAGGAGATCTCAAAGTCGTCCCGCATGGACGCATGGCTGGCGTCCAGCAGGGCACCGATGGAACCCGGGCCCGCACTGGCCAGCAGCTTCACGGTCTGCAGCACGCGGTCGTTTTCGGTCACGATATGGCGCACCCGCCGGTAAGTGACCTCGTCCAGGAGGCCGGCGGCTTCGTCCAGGTCCTGCAGCCGGACGTCACGCAGTGCCTTGACGCCCATGACCTCGGCGCCCAGTTCGCAGGACGCGCGGCGCGAGGCGTAGCCGCTGTCGGAGTGTGAGTGGGAGACCTTGGTGTCGATGACCAGCATCACCAGCCCCGCTGGTTCTGCTTCGAAGGGAACCAGCTGAACGCTCTGGTCACGGCAATCCAGGAACACGGCATGCCCCTTGGAGCCGCGCAGCGACGCTGACTGGTCCATGATGCCGGTGGGGGCGCCAACGAAATCGTTCTCAGCGCGCTGCGTGATCAGGACCATCTCCTCCGCCGCCAGTCCCGCTCCCGTCAGGTCGTTGAGCGCCGAGATGACTGCGCATTCGATGGCGTGCGATGAGGACAGGCCGGCGCCCAGGGGAACGTTGGAATCAAGCAGCAGATCCACCCCGGGAATGGTGATGCCCCGTTGTTGCAACGCCCACATCACACCCAGTGGATACTTCGTCCAGCCCTTGGCTGAAGGCGCGGCCAAAGAGCCGAGGTCGGCGCTGATCATGCCGTGGTCACCATAAGTGGACAGGAGCCGGACCGTGGAGTCCG
Source organism: Pseudarthrobacter sp. AL07 (assembly GCF_029960665.1). Classification (GTDB taxonomy): domain Bacteria; phylum Actinomycetota; class Actinomycetes; order Actinomycetales; family Micrococcaceae; genus Arthrobacter. The sequence goes on along the minus strand of NZ_JASBRB010000002.1, from coordinate 280,808 downwards.
CACGGACTCCGACGGCCACCCGGGCGGTCTTGTCGATCGCGAACGGGAGCACAAACCCCTCGTTGTAGTCGGTGTGCTCGCCGATGAGGTTCACGCGTCCCGGTGCCTGCCAGACGCCGTCGGGCAGCCTGCCGAACTCCTGCTCGAAGCGGGCGGCCAGATCCGCCATGCCGGGCTGTGCTGTGTTCAGATTCGCCGTCCCGGGTTCCGGCGGGCTGGCCAGCTGGGCAATCAATGGGTCAGGGGAGGCGCTCACGCGTGTGCTCCTTCAGGCAGTGCCCCCAGAGGGGCGGCGGCGATCGTGTCAGGGAACGGGCTGGATTCGGGGACCACCACGGCACGGAGCCGCTCGGCGACGCTTTCCGGGGTGGTGTCGTTGATGAAGGCGCCCATAGCGGCCTCGGAGCCGGCCAGGAACTTGAGCTTGTCCGCTGCCCGGCGGGGCGACGTCAGCTGGAGGTGCAGGTAGCTTGCGGGTCGCAGGAGGTCGTCGAGGGGAGCCTGGTGCCAGGCTGATATGTAGGGTGTCGGCGTCGGATACAGCGCATCCAGCCGTTTAAGCAAGTGAAGGTAGACATGCGCCAGTTCATCCCTTTCCTCCCCGCTCAGGGTGGCCAGGTCGGGCACCTGCCGGTGCGGCACCAGGTGGATCTCCAACGGCCAGCGGGCAGCGAACGGTACGTAGGCGCTGAAGTTCTCGCCCTCCATCACCATTCGGCTCCCGTCCTCCCGTTCTGCCTGCAGCAGCGAGCCCGTGAGCGTCTGCCGCCCGTCGGACCCATCATAGAACTTGCGTGCTGCCGCTCCGATGACCCCTGCGCGGGGCGTGACGTAAGGGTACGCATAGATCTGCCCGTGCGGGTGGTGAAGCGTGACGCCGATGTCGGCCCCGCGGTTTTCGAACGGGAACACCTGCTTGATCCCCGGCAGTTTGCTGAGGGCTTCGGTGCGGTGCGCCAATGCCTCTACAACAGTCCGGGCGCGCGCCTCACTCAGGGCGCTGAAGGATCCCGTGTGCTCGGGTGTGAACGCCACTACTTCGCAGCGTCCGTAGGCGGGCCCCGTGCTGCCCCAGGCCGGGGCGGACGGCACAGGTCCCACCGCCGGACCCAGCGACGGGAAGCGGTTTTCAAACACCACAACGTCGTAGTCGGGGGCGGGGATCTCGGAGGGGTTGTTCGGCGTGGTGGGACAGATGGGGCACTGGTCGGCCGGCGGGAGATGCGTGCGGGACTGCCGATGGGCTGCGACGGCCACCCACTCGTCGCTGAGGGCATCGAACCGGACCTCGCCGGGCTGACCGCGCTCCGGCAGCGGCCGGTGATCGGTGGTGGTGGACGCTGTGCGGGGCTGGGCGGTAGCGCCGTCGTCGAAGTAGATCAGCTCCCGGCCATCGGCGAGCGTTGTGGCGGTGATACCTGTCATGGCGGGGGTCCTTTGCGTGCTGGTGCCGGCAGATGGCGGGCGTCCGTTGCCTCGATCATCCCACATTTCGCTCAAAAAAGAATAGTTTCACACAAAAGATAACATTTGCGACAATGGCAGGCTGGCCGTGCCCCTGTTACGGTGGTGCTCATGACTTCGAGTGCAACCCCGGACACGGGCATTCCCGCCGGATTCCAGACCTACGCCACCGGCCGGCAGTACGAACTCCGCCGGGGTGACGCGCTGGCCGTAGTGACCGAGCTTGCCGCCGGCCTGCGGCTGTACAGCCGCGCAGGTGTCCTGCTCACCGAGACGTATGGGGACGATGAGATTTCCCCGGGCGCGGCCGGAATCACTCTCGCCCCTTGGGCAAACAGGGTGGAGGACGGGGTCTGGTACCTCGACGGAAAGAAGCAGCAGCTGGACATCACGGAGGTTTCACGGAACAACGCAAGCCATGGACTGCTCCGCAACTCCGCCTACAGCCTGGTTGATGAATCGCAATATTCCGTGACTCTTGAGGCGACGGTCTTCCCGCAGCATGGCTACCCGTTCCTGGTCCGGCACCGGGTCCAGTACTTCCTGACTGAGGATCTTGGTCTGGAAGTCCGCCAGACGCTGGTCAACGATTCCAACGCCCCGGCGCCGTTCGTCCTGGGCGCCCACCCATACCTGCGGCTGGGCGATGCGGACGTGGACCACTTGACCCTGACCGTTGCCGCCGATACCCGCCTGGTGGCGGACGAACGCCTGATCCCGCGCAGCTCCGAACCCGTTAGCGGGGACAGTGACTTCCGCAACGGTCAACGGCTGGGGGGCCTCGAGGTCGACGTCGCCTTGACGGACATTACGTTCGACGGCGGGGCGGCCCGCCATGTGCTCAGTGCACCTGACGGCCGCAGCGTGACCTTGTGGCAGGACGAATCCTGCGGCTACGTCCACATCTTCGTGACAACCGAACTGCCTGGCAGGCTCAAGGCGGTAGCCATCGAACCCATGACGGGTCCGGCCAATGCCTTCAACTCCGGTGACGGGCTGCGCTGGCTTCCGGCCGGGGAAGCGTTCACGATGGCCTGGGGGATAGAGGCTGTACTGGGCGGGGCCGGGTAGCCGTTTCGCATAAGGGCCGGTGCTGAGGAAGTATTAGGCTATGACGCCAGACAAGGACGCCGCCCCATCCGATTCATTGCCCACAGGCACGCTGCCTGCTACGGACCGGCCGGTGGAAACTGCCGCCCCGGGCAGCCTGCGGGCGGACCGGGATCTGGAGCAGGACATTCCGTACGGCATCCGGATCGCAGCGTCGTGGGCATGGCGGCTCGGCCTCATCCTGCTGATGGCTGGCGCCCTGGTCTGGCTGTTCAGCCGGATCAGCTTCCTGATCATTCCCGTGATGGTGGCTGCACTGCTGGCCGGGCTGCTGAGCCCCGTGGTGCGCTGGCTTAGCAGGAGGCGGCTGCCAAACGGTGCCGCGGTGGCCATCACGGTGGTGGGTTTCATCGGAGTGATCGTTGGTGCCCTTGCCCTGGTAGGCCGCCAGCTGACTTCAGGTTTTGGCGAACTGTGGTCCCAGTCGTTGACGGGTGTGAAGCAGATCCAGGACTGGCTGGCCGATGGACCCCTGCACCTCACCGCCGACCAGATCGACCAGTACCTCAAAGAAGCCTCCACCGCACTCCAGGACAACAGCAGCAGCATACTCAGCGGTGCGTTGTCCTTTGGCAGCACTGCGGGCCACTTCGCCGCGGGAATGGTGCTGGCGCTGTTCATCCTGATCTTCTTCCTGCTCGAAGGCGACAGGATTTGGGCCTTCCTGGTGCGCCTCCTCCCGAAGAAGGCACGTGCGGCAACCTTCGGTGCCGGTCGCAAGGGCTGGGCCTCCATGGTCAGCTACGCACGGATCCAGATGTTTGTTGCCTTTGTTGACGCGGTAGGCATCGGCGCCGGCGCGGCCATCATCGGGGTGCCGCTTGCCCTGCCGTTGAGCGTGCTCGTGTTCATCGGCTCCTTTATCCCGGTGGTCGGTGCTCTGGTGACCGGGGCCATCGCCGTCCTCCTGGCCCTGGTGGCCAACGGTCCGGTCAATGCCCTGATCATGCTGGCTATCGTGCTGTTGGTCCAGCAGCTGGAGAGCCACATCCTCCAACCACTCGTGATGGGCAAGGCCGTGTCCCTGCATCCGGTGGCGGTGATCCTCTCCGTGGCCGCGGGTTCGTACCTTGCGGGTATCCCCGGCGCGCTGTTCTCGGTGCCCATCCTCGCCGTAGCAAACTCCGCGATTCGCTACATCGCGGCCAGAACGTGGGAACATGAACAGGTGCTGGCAATCCCCGGTGGGACAGTGACGCCAGGCCTGGACCATGATGACTTCATCAGGGATGTCCGGTTGCCGGGCGGCAGGCCCAAGCGTGGCAAGGGCGCCGCAGCCAGCACAGAAGCAGCCAATCCGGACGCCGAGGCCTGAGATGACCCAAGGCGCCGGAGTCGTAGACACCCAAGGAGCATAAGTCCGTGAACACCCTTGAAACCCTTCCCGTCACGCTGGACGATGTCCTGGAGGCGCAGAAGCTGCTCGAGGGGATTATTATGCGGACCCCGGTGGAATCGTCACGGGCTCTGGGCGGGATGGTGGGCGGCGACGTCTTCTTCAAGTGCGAAAACCTGCAGCGGGCGGGATCATTCAAGGTCCGCGGTGCGTATGTCCGCATGGCCAAGCTCTCGGCCGAGGAGAAAAAGCGGGGGGTGGTGGCGGCATCAGCCGGCAACCACGCCCAGGGTGTGGCCGTAGCAGCCAAAAGCCTGGGCATCAAAGCCCGCATCTACATGCCGCTTGGCGTAGCCCTTCCGAAACTGGCGGCCACCCGCAGCCACGGCGCAGAAGTCATCCTCCACGGCCACAACGTGGATGAGGCCCTCTCCGAGGCGCAGCGCTATGCCGACGAATCCGGCATGGTGTTTGTGCACCCCTTTGACAACGTGGATGTGGTGTCCGGTCAGGGAACCATAGGCCTGGAGATTCTCGAGCAGATCCCCAACGTGGACACCATCCTGATGGGCGTGGGCGGCGGCGGGCTGCTGGCCGGAGTCGCTGTAGCCGTCAAGGCCCGGGCCAGGGAACTTGGCCGGGAAATCCGCATCATCGGTGTCCAGGCCGAAAACGCTGCGGCTTATCCGCCGTCACTCGCCGCCGACGCACTGGTTCCGCTGAAGAAAGTGTCCACCATGGCTGACGGTATCGCCGTGGGTCGGCCGGGACAGCTGCCCTTCAGCATCATCCGTGAGCTCGTGGATGATGTAGTCACGGTCAGCGAGGATTCGCTGGCGCGGGCCCTGATCTTCCTGCTGGAACGGGCCAAGATGGTGGTGGAACCCGCCGGGGCGGTGGGGGTTGCCGCCTTGATGGATGGCAAAATCGAAAACCCCGGGACTACGGCCGTGATCCTGTCCGGCGGCAACATCGATCCGATGCTGATGCTTAAAGTCATCCAGCGGGGCCTGTCCGCCGCCGGGCGCTACATGACAGTTCGGATGATGCTGGATGACCGGCCGGGCTCGCTGGCCACCATCGCCCGCATCATCGCCGAAAACGATGCGAACGTCACGGGCCTGGACCATACCCGTGTTGGCGGCTCCATCAGCATGGGCGACGTTTCCATCACCGTGAACCTCGAAACCAAGGGCCACGAACATTGTGAGCAGGTCCTCGGCGCCCTCCGTGCCGAGGGCTTCCAGCCCATTGTGGTGCATTAGGAGCAGCCATGTTTGACGCGATGGGGGACGGAAAGCCGCGGAACCGGGAAACCACAGCCTCACGGGCGAAGGGTGGACTGTTGGTGGCCGGCGGCTTTGTGGCCCTGCTTTTTGTCATCGAACTGTTCAACATGCTGACCCTGCACGCCCTGAACCGGACCTTCGGGCTCCGGCCGCGGTCCGCTGACGGGTTGCTGGACATCCTGACGTTCCCGCTGCTGCACGCCAATCTGAACCATCTGCTGTCCAATGCCCTGCCTCTGATCGTCTTCGGCTTCCTGGTGTTCCTGTCCGGCGTGCGGGTGTTCCTGACGGCCCTCGGATTCAGCTGGCTGGGCTCCGGGCTGACGGTGTGGCTGATTGGCGACGGCGGCATCACAGTTGGCGCCTCCGGCCTGGTTTTCGGGTTGTTCGCCTTTCTCCTGGTGCGGGGTTTCTTCAACCACAGCTGGCGGCAGATCCTGCTCGCCGTGGTGCTGTTCATGGTTTACGGCGGCATCCTGCTGGGTGTGTTGCCGATCATGGGCAGCTACATCTCCTGGCAGGCGCATCTCGGCGGGGCGGCAGGCGGAGTTGTAGCTGCCCTGTTGCTGCGCCCCAAGCACGCAAAAACGCCGGTCTCCTGACGGAGACCGGCGTTTGGCCAGGCGTGCAAGGCCTGAGGCGCGTTCAGCGTGACGCGTTAGCCTGTATACGGCTTGGCGGAGATGATTTCCACCGCGATGTCCTTGCCGTTCGGCGCAGTGTAGCTGAGCTTCGCACCCTCTTTGTGGCCGACGATTGCGGCGCCGAGGGGTGACTTCTCGCTGAACACGTCCAGATCGGAATCGCCGGCGATTTCGCGGGACCCAAGCAGGAATGTCTCTTCGTCGCCGGCGATCAGGGCAACGACGAGCATGCCGGGCTCGACGATGCCGTCGTCAGCCGGGGACTCGCCTACGTGGGCATCTCGCAGGAGTGCGGTCAGCTGGCGGATCCGGGCTTCGATCTTGCCCTGCTCTTCCTTGGCCGCATGGTAGCCGCCGTTTTCCTTCAGGTCGCCCTCTTGCCGGGCAGCTTCAATCTTCTGGACAATCTCCGCACGGCCAGGGCCGGAAAGGTGGTCCAGCTCTGCCTTCAGGCGGTCAAAAGCTTCCTGGGTGAGCCAGGCTGCAGGCGCGCTGTTGGTGGTAGACACGGACTTCTCCTAATGGTCATACATGCAAAAGACCCCGCAACGGTGGCCACTTGTGGAACTCAGCAACCAGCTCAGCGGGGTAAAGGTATTGACCCATTGTAGTCAATACTCTGGACATACCCAACCGGGATATTGCGCAGATCACATGGTGCTACGTCCCGGCGCGCGGAATCCAGCAGTCGTCCACGACGCCGGAAACGGACAAGGACTCCGTCCGAAGGGCCACGCGCTGCGAAACTGTCCTTCCGCCGTCGGCCGTTCCATTAGCTGCTCCCGGCGGGATGTCCACGACTTTCCAACCCACCACGGCGAACTTGGAGTCGAGGGCCTTCACAGCGCACTTGACGGCCGTTCCCGGGTCCCTGGTCACCTGGAAATCAACCTCTGCCGCAGTGGCGTCAATGGTGCTGAAACCGACGTCTTTGAACGTCACGTCCGCGACAGCGTTCGACGTGGAGACCCAGGCCATAAACCCAACTCCGGCCGCCAGCGCCGCTACGGCGATGCCACGTTTGACCGCTGGCCGGAGGGACGGCTTTTTACTGCCATAACGATTGGCTAGGCTAGTGTCTGCAGGCGGGGACACAGCGGGCTGATCCTGGGTAGTCACCAGTCCAGTTTAGTTCGGTTCCGGCCCATGGCTGTCCGTGGCGGATCCGCACCCCTCTACCGCGCAGCTATTCCGCCTGTCCCGTTATGCAATCCCGTCAGTCCAGTGGCCGTCACAGCAGCCGCAGAAGAATAAGGAGCCGTCCTTCGATGACAGCGTCCACGCATACCCCGGCACCGCTTAGGCTGCTAGCCGTTCATGCGCACCCGGACGACGAGTCCAGCAAGGGCGCGGCCACCATGGCCATGTACGCCGCCGCCGGGGTGGAAGTCATGGTGGCCACCTGCACCGACGGATCCCGCGGCGATATCCAAAACCCTGCCGTGGAGGGTGAGCCGCATCCCAAGCGGGACATGGCAGGGGCGCGCCGGCTGGAGATGGACCAGGCGGCCAGGGTACTTGGCATCGAACAGCGTTGGCTCGGATTCACGGATTCCGGGCTGCCGGAGGGCGACCCCCTGCCGCCGCTGCCCGCAGGATCCTTTGCCGTCCAGCCGCTGGCGCGCGCTGCGGCGCCGCTGGTGCGCCTGGTCCGGGACTTCAAGCCGCAGGTGATCGTCAGCTATGACGAAAACGGAGGATACCCGCACCCGGACCACATCATGGCGCACCGGGTGGCAGTGGAGGCGTTTGCGGCTGCCGGTGACCCGAACAGGTATCCGGACGCCGGTGCCGCCTGGGAACCAAGCAAGCTCTACTACGACAGGGCCTTCAGCCCGGACCGGTTCCGCGCATTGCATTTTGCCCTGGAGGAAGCGGGCCTGCAGTCCCCGTACGCCCAGCGGCTTGCCGCCTGGCTGGAAACGGACGCGGAGGGCCACACGCCGCCGCAGGGTGCCCATGCCACCACCACGCAGATCGACTGCGGCGACTTTTTTGAGGCCCGCGACGACGCCCTCCGCGCCCACCGCACGCAGGTGGATCCGCTGGGGTTCTTCTTTGCCGTCTCGGCCGAGATGCAGCGCCGCGTGTGGCCGTGGGAAGACTACTCCCTGATCGAGTCCAGGGTCCCCGCAGTATTGCCCGAAAAGGACCTTTTCGCCGGGCTAAGATAGAAACGGCAGTCAATTCTATGTCGTGTAGAAAAGCAGAGGGCTGGTCCGGGTCCCGCGGACCCGTCTCCGGAATCACCGGCTGGCTGCCCATCAGTTTCCACAGAAGGTTTGAACCGTGCATCACTTGCTCCTCGCCCTGACCACCACGCCCTCACCGCTGCCGACGCCCGGCCTGCGTGAAGGCATCTCCGAGGATCAGATCACCCCGGGCCTGTGGGGCTTCATCATGACGGCCTTCTTTGTGCTGGCTACCACGCTGCTGATTGTGGACATGGTCCGCCGCATCCGCCGCGTCCGCTACCGCGCGCAGGTGGAAGAAGAGCGTCAGGCAGCGGCAGTGGCCGCGGACATTGAGGCTGCGGACGGCCACGACGGCCTCGGTGTTGCCGACGACACGGATGCGTCCGGCGACAAGGCAGGCCTCGAAGACAACGGTCACGGCCAGGCCGCCGACCGGCCCCAGCCCCGCGACTGAAGCGGGCCGGACCCCCGCGTTCCTACCGGCCCTTTACAGTTCAGCTGAGGACTGCGATGGCGATCGCCGTAAAATGTGCCGCGAATGCCAGGACTGTCAGTGCGTGGAAGAGTTCGTGGAAGCCGAAGTGCTCGTAGCTGAAGTTGGGCTTCTTGAGCGCATAGAACACTGCGCCGGTGATGTATAGGATTCCGCCCACACAGATCAGAATGGCCGCCGGGACGCTGGCCGCGAAGAATTCGGGCAGGTAGAACAGCGACCCGCAGCCAAGCGCAATGTAGATCGGCACGTACAGCCAGCGCGGGGCGTCCGTCCACAGCAGCCTGAACAGCACACCGAGGATGGCCCCGGCCCAGATGACCCAGAGCAGCAGGACTGCCTTGGGTTGCTCCAGGAGCGACCAGGCCAAGGGCGTGTAGCTGCCGGCGATGACCAGCATGATGTTGGTGTGGTCCAAGCGCTTGAGCACAATCTTCACCCCGGGGGACCAGTTGCCGCGGTGGTAGATGGCACTGATGCCAAATAGCAGGACGCCTGTGAAGGCATAGATTGCCGAGGTGATCTTGCGGTCCGTAGTCGGGGCAAGGACCACCAGGACGATCCCCGCGGCCAGGGCCAGTGGCGCCGTGACGCTGTGGATCCAACCTCGCCACTTGGGCTTGATCATCAGGAGTTCGGCCAGCCGGACGGCGGCGTCGTCCAGTGCGCTGTTGCCGTGGTCCGCGGAGGGCGAGCGGGAGCCGTCAGGAGTCTGGCTGTTCATGGGTTCAGAATATCCTCTCTGTCCGTAAGTTACTCATGGGTAACGATCGTGACGGGTCATCCGGGCACGTCCCGGCGCACCCGGCCCGGTCCCGGACGGTAGCCTAGGACGTGCAATGCCGTCGAACAGCAACGGAAGTCAGGTGAGTCTCCTCGTGGAATTTCGCGGGTTCCTTTATGGCTTCTACGAAAGGCGGCTGCTCAGCGAGCTTGCCGGCGGCCGCATTCCCAATCACATCGGCGTCATGGTGGACGGCAACCGCCGATGGGCCAAGCAGTTCAATGCGCCCACCAGCCAGGGCCACCAGGCCGGCGCGGACAAGATCCATGAATTCCTGGGCTGGTGCCAGGAACTCGGGGTCAAGGTGGTCACGCTGTACATGCTGTCCACGGACAACATGAGCCGGTCCAGCGAGGAGCTGGATCTTCTGATGGGCATCATCGCCAACACTCTGGACCGTCTGGACGAGGACGCCAACATCTCGGTCCACGCCATGGGCGCCCCCGAGCTCCTGCCCGACTACCTGGCTGAACGGCTCAACAAGCTCACAGCGCGCACGCCGGTTCGCGAAAAGATCCATGTCAACGTTGCGGTGGGCTACGGCGGACGCCGCGAGATCGTCGATGCCGTGCGGGAGCTGCTTCACGATGCCGTCGCCAAAGGCACAGACATTTCGGTGCTCGCTGACTCGCTGTCCGTCGACGATATTTCCCGCTTCCTCTATACGCGCGGCCAGCCGGATCCGGACCTGGTCATCAGGACGTCGGGGGAGCAGCGGCTGTCAGGGTTCCTGATGTGGCAAAGCGCCTACAGCGAGTTCTACTTCTGCGAGGCGTTGTGGCCCGCTTTCCGAAAAGTGGATTTCCTACGCGCCCTCCGGGACTATGCAGGCCGGCAGCGGCGCTTCGGTACCTGATCTGTCAGCGACGTTCACGCGGAATTCACACAGCCGCAACAGGAATCGCCGACGGATGGCACCGGAAATTACTGGGCGGGGATTTACGTTGTATCCATCAGCAGGCAAAAACGCCGGCTGATCGGGGAGGCCAGTACATGGAGCGAAATTTCGCACCGGTTGTATGGGAGGCCGGACCCGGCCTCCAGGCCGAGCCGCCTCACCAATAACAATTCCGGGCGCGTGTCCGGGGCTGGAGTCGATGTGGCTATTTCTGAACAACTGCCCGAGGCCGTTTTTGACCAGGGACAGAAAGCTACCTCTCGCACCACGCGAGCCACCTCACAAGCCGGTGCAGCAGACGAAAATTCTGCGGCCGGTTTTGCTGTCTCCGGAAGGGACGCCACCATTAGCACCTTCGTCATTGACACCTCCGTCCTACTCTCGGATCCACGGGCGCTGCTCCGCTTCGCCGAGCACGAAGTCATTGTTCCGATCGTTGTCATCACGGAACTTGAGGGGAAACGGCACGACCCCGAGCTGGGCTACTTTGCCCGCACAGCGCTCCGGCTGCTCGATGACCTCCGGGTGAAACACGGTGGCCTGAGCCGGCCAATCCCCATCGGCGACCAGGGCGGCACCCTGCTGGTGGAGCTGAACCACATTTCCGCCGACGTGCTTCCGTTGGGTTTCCGCAGTGGCGACAACGACAGCCGGATCCTCGCCGTGGCCAAGAACCTGGCCAATGAAGGCCGGAACGTCACGGTGGTTTCGAAGGATCTCCCCATGCGGGTCAAGGCCTCCGCTATGGGACTCACAGCCGACGAATACCGCAACGAGCTCGTGAAGGATTCGGGCTGGACCGGCGTTGCCGAGGTGGAAGCCAGCGAGGAAGAAATTTCCGCCCTGTACGGCCACGAGCCTGTCTTCATCCCCGCAGCCGCGGAAATGCCGGTCAACACCGGGCTGGTGATCCTCTCCAACCGGGGCTCAGCCCTGGGCCGGGTGGGCGCCGACAAACAGGTGCGGCTGGTCAAGGGGGACCGGGACGTCTTCGGGCTCCACGGACGCTCCGCGGAGCAGCGCTTGGCCATCGACATGCTGATGGACCCCGCCGTCGGAATCGTTTCGGTCGGCGGGCGGGCCGGCACCGGCAAATCCGCGCTGGCCCTGTGTGCCGGCCTGGAAGCGGTGCTGGAACGCCGCGAGCACCGCAAGGTGATCGTGTTCCGCCCCCTTTACGCCGTAGGTGGCCAGGAACTCGGCTACCTGCCCGGCTCTGAGTCCGAAAAGATGAACCCCTGGGCACAGGCGGTCTTTGACACACTCGGTGCCCTGGTCAGCCAGGAAGTCGTGGAAGAAGTCATGGACCGCGGCATGCTGGAGGTTATGCCGCTGACGCACATCCGCGGACGCTCCCTGCACGACGCGTTCGTGATCGTCGACGAGGCCCAGTCACTTGAGAAGAACGTCCTCCTCACCGTGATGAGCCGAATCGGCCAGAACTCCAAGATCGTCCTCACCCACGACGTCGCCCAGCGTGACAACCTGCGCGTCGGCCGGCACGACGGTATTGCCGCAGTCGTCGAAACACTGAAAGGACACCCTCTCTTCGGCCACATCACCCTGACGCGCTCCGAACGCTCCCCGATCGCAGCCCTGGTAACAGAACTGCTGGAGGGCGCCGAAATCTAGCCTTACGATCCGGTAGCAAGGGCCGTGGTTCCGCTCGTCGGGCCACGGCCCCTGTCCGTCGGAAGTGCCCTCAGCGAGCCCCGAGGAACTTGGCTGCTGCTTCGTGGCCCTTCACTTGCAGGGTCCAGTCGGGGCGTTTGAAGGTTGCGGGGGTGAGGCGCATCTTTTGGACTTCTACGGCCTTGCCGCCCCAGGACTGCCTGTTGGTGCCGTTGAGTTCGTAGCCGAGGGAGCGGGACACACCCAGGGAGGCGGCGTTCCAGGCTGCGGCTTCGGATTCGGCGACTTCGGCGCCGAGCCAGTCGAACGCGTAGAGCGCGACGGCGGCCCGCATCTCAGTTCCGAGTCCCTGGCCGTGGAGGGACTGCTTGAGCCATGAGCCGGTGCTGACGGTCTTGAGGGTGGCGAAGTCCTTGGCGCCGATGTCCTGGCAGCCGATGAATTCGTTCCGGTACCAGATGCCCAGGAGCACGGTCCAGTCCTCGGGCGTGGCCTGGCCGCGGCAGCGCCAGTACCACTGCGCCATGTTGTGCCCCAGAGTTTCCGCCGGCAGTTCTGTCCACGGCGTGCTGAAGGGGTTCCGGCCGGGTTCGTGGACCCCGCTCGCGGCCGCTGCAACCGCGGCAGGAATGTCGGCGTCGGCAATGGGTCGCAGCACTAGGCGGGGTGTGGTCAGCTCGAGGCCGAAGAGGGGGCAGATGGCAGTCAGTGCGGTCATGAGGGAAGCCTAGCCCAGGGCGGGCCACGGGCTTGTCAACCGCCGGTGATGGCCTGAGAGGGAGCTACGATCAGGTGCGGATGTCCCAGCTGATGTGGCGGCGGACGTCCGTGAGGTTCATGGACTCGGCCACAAACAGGTCGTCCAGCATGTATTCATCCACGGCGAGGATCCGGATCCAGTGCCCATAATTCGGGGTTGCCGCGTCCAGTGACTGACTGGCCACGCAGACTCCTGTCTCCAGATCGATCCGCACGCGGTTGCTGCCGGGCAGGCAGAGCGAAGCGGCAGGATCCATTGGATGGTAGGACGCGGTGGGTGTCACGGTTGCCTCCAGCGCCGGCCGGCCATCGTGATCCACGCGGCGAACGGCGTCGACCTCTATGGCGTTGGTGCCCGGGAACTCGATCGGGACCGGGGCACTGCCGGCCAATTCCACGGGATCAAGGGCAGCCGAGAAACGGCCGTTCCCGAAGCCCGGTTCGCCGTATGCTGCCTCCGGCCGGCGCCTGACCAGGCCGCCGTCGTCGTAAACGGGCGCCACGAGGTGGGGCGGCAGCAGCCAGGACTTCCGGGTGGCGCTGACGTACAACCCGTCCTTGGAATCGTTGATTCCGGTGGTGCTGTGGAGGACAACCCGATCAGCGGTTTCCAGACGAAGCGCACCGGGTCGGCGGAGCCAGGCGCGGACCAGCGGTGCGGACGGGTCTGGGACGCCGGAAAACGGTTCATCCCAGTATTCAAAGCGCAGTGACTGCCACTTCCAGGGGGAAGACCGGCAAAGGTTCCGGAACATGGTGCTCAGGTCCGCAGCGTCCGCGCTGCCCTCCGGATCCGGCCGGCGCCTGGTGTCCCATGTCGACATATCCACAGTTTACGCGTGGGTTCTGCGGTGCGGCGCACCAATCCAGTAGCATCCGAGGGGTGATCCGACGACTCGATGGACTGTGGGACGCCACCCCGCTGGCGTTCTGGCTGGTGCTGGCCGCTTGTGCCTACTTTTGTGTCATGGCAGTCCGCCTGACGGTTATTGACGTGCGCCACCACCTGCTGCCCAACCGGATTGTCTTCCCCTCGTACGGCGTGGCCGGGGTCCTGTTGCTCGCGGCTGCCTTGGTGCACGGGATTGCGGGCCCGGCCGCGATGCTGGGGTCACCTGACGGTGCTGCCGAGCTCCTGGGTATCCCGGCGCTGCGCATCCTGGCCGGCGGGGTGGTTTTGTGGGCGTTCTATTTTGTCCTGCGGATGGTTTACCCGCCCGGCATGGGCTTTGGCGACGTGAAACTGGCCGGCGTCCTGGGAATGTATCTTGGCTATCTTGGCTGGGGGCACGTCTTTGCTGGGACGTTCGCAGCTTTCCTGCTGGGGGGCCTCTGGTCTATGGCCCTGCTGGCGGCCCGCCGCGGCACCTTGAAATCTTCGATCCCGTTTGGCCCGTTCATGCTCGCCGGTGCCGCCGCGGCCATGCTGCTGCCGGCCTGACGCGGTCCGGGATGCCCATTTCGAGCCGTGACGGGAACAGCTCTTCGGTGACATACAACAGGGGCGCCGCGACCCCCAAGATCGCGGCGCCCCTGCCGGCTATCACTGTGGCTGCCGCCGCTGCGGCGTACAGCCGCACGACGCCGGTCAGCGGCGTCGGGAGGCCAGCTCGCCGTCGTCGTCCGTCAGGCTGTCCGAGGCGCCCCCGACGGCGGTCTCCTTCTCCGTCCTGCCCTTCAGCAGGGCCAGGTGCTCTGGTTCCAGGCGTTCTGCTTCCTCGCCGCCGACGGCCGCGCCGCGGGCCACCAGGCCGGCGGTGTCCGAGCGTGGGATCTGCTTCAGGGTGATGGCCAGGAGCAGCCTGTTCCGCTGATGCTCCGGCGCCGGTGAACGCGTTCGTCAGCGACTCCGTGAGCCGGTTGGTGAAAATCGCGCCGAACACGGCGACGCCCAAGGATGCGCCGACTTCGCGGAAGTAGTTGTTCGTGCTGGTCCCGGAGGACATCTGCAGGAACGTTGGGACGTAGGCAATGGCAGCGAACATGCCCAGGCCCAGCGTAAAGCCGATGGCCGTGGCGGCCGGCACCTTCCGTGGGAAGGTGCCGGCCGCGGTGGTTCGGTGGTGCTGAGTGCCTAGAAGCCGGGGGTCATGCCTTGTGCGGCGGGCGCGTCATGGACATAACGTCCAGCGCGGTGTCCAGCTGCTCTACGGTGACCTCGCCGCGCTCCAGGAAGCCCATGGCGACGACGGTCTCACGGATAGTGAGGCCCTCGGCCACGGCCTTCTTGGCGATCTTCGCCGCGTTCTCGTAGCCGATGTACTTGTTTAGCGGCGTCACGATCGAGGGGGACGCCTCGGCCAGGAAGCGGGCGCGCTCCACATTCGCGGTGATGCCATCGATCATCTTGTCCGCCATGACCCGGCTGGTGTTGGCCAGCAGCCGGATGGACTCGAGCAGGTTGGCGGCCATAACGGGGATGCCGACGTTGAGCTCGAAGGCGCCGTTGGTGCCGGACCATGCGATGGCGGTGTCGTTGCCGATGACTTGGGCGCAGACCATGATGGACGCCTCGCAGATGACCGGGTTAACCTTGCCCGGCATGATCGAGGAGCCCGGCTGCAGGTCCGGGATGGCGATTTCGCCAAGGCCCGTGTTGGGGCCGGAGCCCATCCAGCGGAGGTCATTGTTGATCTTCATGAAGGAGATCGCGATGTTGCGCAGCTGGCTGGAGCCTTCGATGAGGCCGTCGCGGTTGGCCTGCGCCTCGAAGTGGTCCCGGGCTTCGGTCAGAGGCAGTCCGGTGTCCGTGGCGAGAAGTTCGATGACTCGTTCCGGGAAGCCGGCCGGGGTGTTGATGCCCGTGCCCACAGCGGTGCCGCCGAGCGGGACTTCGGCGACGCGGGGGAGGGCGGCGTTGATGCGTTCGATGCCGTAGCGGACCTGGGCTGCGTAGCCGCCGAACTCCTGGCCGAGCGTCACCGGGGTGGCGTCCATGAGGTGGGTGCGGCCGGACTTGACGACGTCCTTGAACTCCACGGCCTTGCGCTCCAAGGACTCGGCCAGGTAGCCGAGCGCCGGGATGAGGTCGTTGATCAGGGCCGAGGTGGCGGCAACGTGGACAGACGTGGGGAAGACGTCGTTGGAGGACTGCGAGGCGTTGACGTGGTCATTCGGGTGGACAACTTTGTCGCTGCCGGCGGCCTTGAGGGCGCGGGTGGCCAGCTCGGCGATGACCTCGTTGGTGTTCATGTTCGAGGACGTGCCGGAGCCGGTCTGGAAAACGTCGATGGGGAAGTCGCCGTCGTACTTACCGGCAGCTACCTCATCGGCAGCCGCTGCGATCGCCTTGGCCAGCTCGCCGTCGAGCACCCCAAGTTCTGCGTTGGCCTGCGCGGCCGCCTTCTTGACCCGGGCGAGCGCCTCGATGTGCGCGCGTTCCAGGGTCTTACCGGAGATGGGGAAGTTTTCAACTGCACGCTGCGTCTGTGCACGGTACAGGGCGTTCACGGGGACGCGGACTTCGCCCATCGTGTCGTGTTCAATGCGGAATTCTTCAGTGGAGGTCATGGGGCTAGCTTAGGGCGATCCGTGGCCCGGACTAAAACCGTGAACCGCATGCTACGGGCAAGGATTCAGGCTCGGCTTAGACGTCGCCGATCCCGGAAACCACGTTCGCGCGGCCCTCGGCGAGACTGTAGGAGAGGCCGATCACCGCGGCGCGGCCGTTCTCGATTGCGGCGGAAATCACACGGGAACTGTCCACCAGGCGCTGGGACGTCTGCTTGACGTGCTCGACCACCATGTCGTTGATCTCGTGCTCGCCGTTCCGCATGGACGTCAGTACCGAAGGCGTGATGCGCTCCACCAGGTCCCGTATAAAGCCCACCGGCATGTTGCCTGTGTCCACTGCGGACTTGGTTGCAGTGACAGCGCCGCAGCTGTCATGCCCCAGCACCACGATCAGCGGCACCCCCAGCACGCTGATGCTGTACTCGAGGGAGCCCAATACGGCGTCGTCAATCACCTGGCCGGCGGTGCGCACCACAAAGGCATCCCCCAGCCCCAGGTCGAAGATGATCTCGGCGGCGAGCCGGGAGTCCGAGCAGCCGAAGATCACGGCAAACGGGTTCTGATTTTCCACCAGCGACGACCGGCGGGACGCGTCCTGGTTAGGGTGCGACGATTCGCCGGCAACAAAGCGTTCGTTGCCTTCGCGCATACGGCGCCAGGAAAGGGCAGGGGTCAGATAGGTAGTCACGGGCCTACTTTACGGGGCGGTACTGGCTGACGGTGAAACTGTGACAGCCGGATTGGCTTCCATGGACTGCACGACGGCGGCGGCGAGTTCCCCGAATTCGTCCAGCTGGGCGCTTCCCGTCAGCACAACGGTGGTTCCGCGGTAATTCAGCACCATGCTCTTTTCGCCTTTGCCGGTGTCATGCAGTTTCCAGTCCTGCCCGCCCGCCGCCCGCGTTCCTGTCACGGGAGCGCTCCTGGTCTGCTGGACGAGCCAGGTGGGGTTGGACTGGCGGGTCTGGACCAGGCCGATGAAGGACTCGTTCGGGGTCAGGTAGCCAACCTCCCAGGTGGGAACGCCGGTACCGCTGCCGGACTCCCATCGTGCGTAGTTGGATGTGAACGACTTGCCGGTGTCCGGTGTTACGGGTGTGAATCCGGCCACATCCGTGGCGTTCCGGGCAACGGCGCTGACATCGATGTCCGGGTGGAATCCGTCGCTCTTGGGGAGGGGGTTCATCAGGATAACGGGCAGGAAGGCGGCGATGCTGACCACCAGGGCAACGACCATGCCGATCACGGAGGCATTGGCGCGCTTTGCCGCTGCGGCCGGGATCACTGGGCGGACGGGGGCTGTTTCGGCAGTGCCTGCGCCATCGCCGTTTGCTCCGGGACTGGTCTTTTCCTGCATTTCGCTCACCTCTCTATAGTCGCCCATGTTCAGGCACAACTCACAGTCGGGGGAGTGCGGGAGGCTTACGGCCCATATTGCACCTCTGCGTCATGCCACGCCCTGAAGGCTCCGCCCAGACTATGATCAGTACCAGAGGAATCACCGCACCGGCTGAATCCGGCCGAGCGGGTCCAATGATCGCCACTCGAAGAAGAGGTTCACGTGTCACCAGCGCCTATGACCCAGCAGTACTCCACGATTTCCCCCTCCCTGGCCGTGGGCATCGACGAGCCAGACCGCAACCTTGCCCTCGAGCTTGTCCGCGTCACCGAGGCCGCGGCCATCGCCGGTGGCCACTGGGTTGGTTTCGGCGACAAAAACAAGGCTGACGGCGCGGCAGTTGACGCTATGCGCTCCTTCCTTCACACGGTCCATTTCAACGGTGTTGTGGTCATCGGCGAAGGCGAAAAAGATGAAGCCCCCATGTTGTTCAACGGCGAACATGTTGGCGACGGCACCGGTCCTGAGTGCGACGTTGCCGTGGACCCGATCGATGGAACGCGCCTGACGGCGCTCGGCATCAATAACGCCCTGGCGGTCCTTGCCGTAGCTGAACGCGGCTCCATGTTCGATCCTTCCGCCGTGTTCTACATGGAAAAACTGGTCACCGGCCCGGAAGCCGCCGACATGGTGGACCTCCGCCTGCCGGTAAAGCAGAACCTCCACCTGATCGCCAAGGCGAAGGGTGTGAAGGTCAACCAGCTCAACGTCATGATCCTTGACCGCGATCGCCACCGCCCCCTGGTCGAAGAGATCCGTGAAGCCGGTGCGCGCACCAAGTTCATCATGGACGGCGATGTTGCCGGCGCTATTGCCGCGGCCCGCTCCGGCACCGGCGTCGACGCCCTCATGGGCATCGGCGGCACCCCGGAAGGCATCGTTGCAGCCTGCGCCATCAAGTCGCTCGGCGGCGTTATCCAAGGCCGGCTGTGGCCCACCAGCGACGACGAGAAGCAGAAGGCGATCGACGCCGGCCACGACCTCGACCGAGTGCTGTCCACCAATGACCTCGTGTCCAGCGACAACTGCTACTTCGCGGCCACCGGCATCACCGACGGCGACCTCCTCAAGGGCGTTCGCTACTCCAAGGACAAGGTTCTCACCCAGTCCATCGTGATGCGCTCCAAGTCCGGCACCATCCGCTTTGTTGACGGCGAGCACCAGGCCAGCAAGTGGGAAGGTTACGCCCGCAAGAACTAGCAGGTTCTTCACCCCGCGTACTCCTGCGCGAACGGACACTTGAGGCCCCGAAACCGTGGGCCTCAAGTGTCCGTTCGCGCACGTCCCCTGCCACGGGAGCCACGTTGGACGTCCCCGGCCCGGTGGCGGGATTGCAAGGCGGCCTTCACCAGTTCGATGACGAAGGGTTTGTCTCCCTCAAGGTCCTCCTTGAAAACCCTGACTTCCGTCCATCCGAGCCGTTCAGTGACGGTCCGGCGTTTGTTGTCGAGCCGCACCTGGCGGGACTCCGAGTGATGGGCGCCGTCGTACTGCAGTGCCAAGCGATGCTGAACGTACGCCGCATCCGGCCACACCGCGGGCTGCCCCCAGCCATTGCGGATCACGTGGTTCAAAGCCGGTTCACCGAGGCCTGTGCGTGCCAGTGCCAGCCGCATCTTTGTTTCCTGTGGGGAATCGGCGCCAACCCTGATCTCGTCGATTGCCAGCCGTGCCGTTTTCATGCCCCTCATCCCCGGATGTGCAGCGATCATGCGGTGGAGATCATTGATCGTGGCCATTGGCTCCTTGGGCCGGGGAAAGTCTGTGCCGTGGCAGTTAACCACGGAATCGCCGACGGCGATTAACTCATCAACGGTGAGCAGATTTGCCAAATCCAGCCAGGTCCGGGCAGGCGAGGTGACGCGGACGCCGTCGTGCATCACCACTTCGCCTGGCTTGAACGTCATCCGATGGCCAACGACGTTCTGACGCCGGGGCCTGCTGCCGTCACGTTCCCGGGCCACGTGGATCCGCCAGTCGTCCTGTAGCCACGGCGGCAGCCCTAACTCCCATATTCTGCCGCCCGAGTTATGCGTGAGCACCGACGTTTCGTCCAGTGCCGTGTAGGCCTGGAGGTTGCCCGGGATGCCCGCGCCGCTTTCCAGAGGGATGCGGACGCCCCGGGATGGAATAACGACGTCAGGCTGCCGCTGCCGTTTGCGCGACACCCCCAAAGCCGCCGCGGTGGCCGACGTAAACGATCCGGTGAGTAGCTGCTCGGGGAGCGGTGAGAGAGCCATGCTTCAGTGTGCACACGTCTGGCGGTGGCAAAGCCGTTATCCACAGGCTTTGGACCCGTCGGATGCGCGAGAGGACACTTGTGGCCCTAAATCGGCGCCTTTTGGGGCCCCAAGTGTACGTTCGCGCCAGGAGGAGGGGCTTAAATGTTCGTTCGGGCGGACGAGGACGAGGCCAGGGCGCGCAGGTTGTCGCGCAGCTTGCGGGCCAGTTGGTACGCGTTATACCGGAGCTTTTGCACCGGGAGGTCCCAGGTGCCGGGGTACGCCACCTCGCGGCCGCCGAAGGACTTCTTGAACGCGGTGAATCCCGCCCATTTATGGTTGGGCTGATCTGCGGGCGCAACGCCCCACAAGTCCACGTGTTTCAGGCCCCGGTCCTTGGCGTCTGCCATCAGGGTCACCAGGAGCGGTATGCCCGCGCTGAGCTTGCGGTGGGTATCATCCAAGGCGGCGTGGGCATACGTCCTGGTGTCCGCGGAATCGTACGCGAAGGCTGCAGCGATCGGCTCGCCGTTGAGCTCGGCGATGAACAGCGTGGCTGCGCCGGCGGGCATCAGGGAGGCTGCCACCTGGGTCAGGTACTCGTCGCTCTGCGGCTTGAAGCCGTTCCGCCGGGCCGTCATGTGCAGGAACTCCAGCAGGATACTGATGTCGTCCGGGTCCTTCGACGTCCGGAAGGTCACGCCCTTCTTGTGGATGTTCCGGTAGAGGTTCCGGTTCACGGGTTTCATCGCGGCCAGGACGTCCTTGAAGTCACCTTCGAGGTCCACGATCCAGCTGAGCTCAGGCTGCTGGTTCACCGGCGCCGGCTGCAGGCCGCGCCGGCGGAGCTCCGCGGCGGCCGGTAACTCAAGACCCGAGGACACCGGCTCAATCCGGACAAACACCGCCCCGCACGACCGTGCGGTGGCAACCAGGGCGGCCAGGGCGGCGTCGAACGCCTCCACCGAGGATGCCACGGGTCCATAGGGGGCGTAGAGGACCTTGCCGGCCGGGTTTTTCTCCCCCACGGCCAGGAAGCTCCAGCCCGGACCTGACTGCTGATGGACGGTGCGGCCCAGGGACGCCTGGACTTCCGCCCAAGCGGGTGTCTGCAGGAAGAATTCCACGGTTCAGGCCTTCAGGGATGTGGTCACGGCGAAGGCAATGGCCGGTGACTCTGCTCCGGCCACGGGGTGGACATTGACCGGTGCTTCCGCAGCCGGCAGGAAGGCGCTGCCGCCGCGGGTCAGCTGCAGATCGCCCTTTGGCGAATCGAGATACACCGATCCGGCCACAACAATAACGACGACGGCGCCCGCCTGTGCCAGCGGGACCGGCTCCGCGCGGGGTGCCAGCTCGATCCGCTGAAGCTGGAACTCCCGGAAGGGCGGCTGATAGAGCTCCTGGCCAAGGCCGGAGAATTCCGGCGTCAGCCTGGGGATGGCCACCGACTGGAATTCGACGGTCCGGAGCAGCTCGGGTACGTCGACGTGCTTCGGCGTCAGCCCGCCCCGAAGCACGTTGTCCGAGGACGCCATGACCTCGACACCCATGCCGTGCAGGTAAGCATGCACTTTGCCCCCGGGGAGGTAGACGGCCTCGCCCGGGGCCAGTGAAATCCTGTTCAGCAGCAGCGAAATCAGTACGCCAGGATCGCCTGGGTACTTCTCGTTGAGGCTGATGACCGTGGAAAGTTCCGCCTGGTAGGGTGCCAGCGGAGCGCCGGAGATCAGGGCGGCCGCCACCAACGCTGTGGTGTGCGAGACGTCGTCGCCGCCTTTGATCAGCCGCTCGAAGGCACTCTTGAGACCGGCGTCCTCATCGGGGTTTTCCAGGATCTCCAGCACTTCCACCAGCAGGGGCGGGATCCCGGATTCCACCAAGTCGAAGCAGGCGGCAAGGTGGAGCAGGATCTCCCGGGTTGCAGCCGGCGCCCGGAACCCGCACAACGCTTCGAACGGGGTCAGTGCAAAGAGCATTTCCGGCTTGTGGTTGTCATCGCGGTAGTTGCGGTGATCGGCATCGGGCGCAATGCCTTCAGCATTCTCCAGGGCGAATCCTGCTCTGGCCTGTTCAATGCTGGGGTGGACCTGGAGCGACAGAGGTTGGGCGGCGGCAAGGATCTTGGTCAGGAAGGGGAGCCGTGGGCCAAACTCTGCCACAGATTCGCTGCCCAGGAAATGTTCCGGATCTTCGGCAATCAAGGCGTCCAGCGCTGCCACGGAACCGTCCGCCCGGCGGGCCATGGAAGGGGCGCCGGGATGGGCTCCGATCCAGAGCTCGGCTTCCGGCCGTCCGGACTCGGGGCGTCCCAGCAGCGCTGCGATGGCTGTGGTGGATCCCCAGGCGTAGTCGCGGAGGACGTTCTCAATTTCGTACACAGCCGGTGTCCATTCTTGGTCTACAGGTCTACTGGTCTACAGGTCTTCGTGTTCGTGCAGTCAGGGTGTTGCGGCCGGGATTCCGGCGAAGGCGCTGGGCCTAGAGCGGCGCGCACTTGCCGTTGGTGGCCACCAGTTCGCGCAGGGCCTGTTCGTTGCCTTCGCTCTTGAGCTGGTTCAGCATCGCCTCGGTGATCGGTTCGCCGGCGGGCGTTGTGGTTACCGGGGTGAAGTCCGACGGCGGGGCAGTCTGCGCGGGGGTTCCACCGGCTGCCGGGAACGCAGCCATGGGCACCCGCGCCGACGCCTGCAGCCGACCGCCCGGCGTAGCGGGCTCAACGGGGCCGTCGACGGGCGAGGCAGCCCGGGGTCCCGACGCGGAGGCCAGCAGCTCGTCCACCTTGTCGTGAATGATGTCAAAGTCGGGCACCGTGGAGAAGGACGCGTCAAAATCCGGCGGTCCGATGGTCAGCCGTTTGACCTCCTGGCCCTTGGCCTTCATGGCGAGATCCACGAAACTGCCCAGCTGGGAGGAGGAGATGTTTGACTCAACAACTTTGGTGCCCGCACTGGCGATGTCCTCAAACTTCGAGAGGAGGGTTGCCGGGTCCAGTTGTTTGAGCATGGCCTGCTGGACGCACTGTTGCCGCTGGATCCGGGCGTAGTCGTCAACAAACTCGCGGGAGCGTCCGTACCAGAGCGCGTGAAAGCCATCGAGCTTCTGATCACCGGCGGGAATCCAGCCGTCCGGCATGCCGTGTATGCCGTTGGCCTCATCGATCATGGGGCCGCTGATCGGCACCCAGCCGCCAGCCTTGATCCGGATTCCACCCATGGCGTCGATCAGTTTGGCGAAGCCGTCCATGTCCACCAGCACGTAGGCCTGGACGGTGATGCCGAGGGTTCCCGACACCGCCTCAAGCGTGGCCTGCGCACCGGGGTCTGCAACGCCTGGGTACAGGTCCGCGTGTTCGTTTGTCACTTCGGTGTTGATGGCGTTGATGAGGCACTCGTTGCCGCAGTCGTAGCCGTCCGGGTAGAGCTTGCGCATGGGCGAACCTTCGCTGAACTGGGCGTCCTGCAGGTTGCGCGGCACTGAGATGATGGCAGTCTGGCCGGTCTTGGCGTCCACGCTGAGCACGGAGAGGCTGTCCGGGCGCCGGCCTGTGCGGTCGTCGCCGGCGTCACCGCCCATCATCAGGAAGTTGTAGCGGCCGTCCGCGGGATCGATCGTTGGGCCCCCAGCGAAGATGCTGCCGATGGCGTTGCGGCCCACGTTCAGGAGGTACGCGGCATACCCAAGGGTGCCGCTGCCCAGGACCAGGGCAAGGACCAGGGCGATGCCGACGGCGGGACGCGCCGCCGGTGCCAGCAGGACGGGGCGGATCAGCCGGAGTGTGTTGATGAACAGGAATGCCCATCCGAGCGCCAGTGCGACCAGGACCAGGATGATCGCCAGCGAGGCAAATTGATTGGTGAGGATGTTGATCAGGAGCGACCGGTTAACTGCCAGCAGCAGCAGGATGACCGCCAGCAAAGCCCACGCGCTGAGGGTGACGCGCAGCGCAACGCGGCCAAGCTTGCGGTCGCCGGCCACAATCTGGGCGCTGCCGGGCACCAGAAGGGTCATCAGGACCAGGGCCAGGCCCCGTTTAGTCCGGACTGGCGCGGAGGCGCTGGACGGATACCGGACAGGATCAGTCATGACTGTGCCGGTTGCTGACTGCTGCGGTTCGCTTCTGGGCATGTCGGGTTCCTTAACGGCTGCCCCGGAGAACACCATTGCCGTCGGCGAAGACTTCGCTGACTTTTTGTCTGAGGTTGGCTCCCTTGCGGGTGGCGGCGTCGTTGAGTTCCTGGGCGAACTCCACGAGGTCGGCGCGGAGCGAGGCTGCCAGCTGGTCCGTTCCCGACGCGAGGATCCGGACCGCGAGCAGGCCTGCGTTCCGGGCACCGGCAATGGACACTGTGGCTACGGGGACGCCGGCCGGCATTTGCACGATGGAGAGGAGGGAATCCATACCGTCCAGGGTCTTCAGTGGGACCGGGACGCCGATGACGGGCAGGGGCGTCACGCTTGCCAGCATGCCTGGAAGGTGGGCGGCTCCGCCGGCGCCGGCGATGATGACCCGGAGGCCGCGCTTGTGGGCGGTCTGGCCGTACCGGATCATTTCGGTGGGCATCCGGTGAGCGGAGACCACATCGGCTTCGAACGGGATGCCGAACTCAGCCAGTGCATCCGCGGCGGCTTCCATGACCGGCCAATCCGAGTCTGAGCCCATGACCAGCCCAACGATGGGACGGAGGCCGGTGTCGGCGGTGGTTTCGGTAGTCATGCGTTCTCCTCGGAAATCCGTGCTGATTCTTCGCTGGGAGCCCGGCCGTCGCGGATGATGGCCGCCACCCGGGTTGCGCGTTGCCGGACCGAGTCCACATCATCGGTGGAGGTCCCCACCAGGTTGACATGGCCAATCTTGCGTCCCGGACGCACGAACTTGCCGTAGCAGTGGACCTTGGCGGCCGGCTCGCTGGCAAGGGCGGCAGGGTAGGCGGAAAACAGGTCCTGGTTGGCGCCGCCGAGGAAGTTCTTCATGACCACTACCGGGCCCAGAATATCGGTGGCACCCAACGGCAAGTCCAGGACCGCCCGCAGGTGCTGCTCAAACTGGCTGGTAACGGAACCGTCCTGGGTCCAGTGGCCGGTGTTATGGGGCCGCATGGCGAGTTCGTTGATCAGAAAGCCGACGCCGGAGCCCGGCGTTTCAAAGAGTTCCGCCGCCATCACTCCGGTGACGCCCAGTTCCGAGGCGACGCGCAGCGCCGCGTCTTCCGCGGCCGCGGCGACTTCGAGGGGGATGTCCAGGGCAGGGGCAATGACTTCGTCGCAGACACCATCCACCTGGATGGTATGCACCACCGGCCACGCCCTCGCTTCGCCGCCCGGTGTCCGGGCCACCAGTGCGGACAATTCGCGGCTGAACTCAACCTTGGCTTCGGCGAGGAGCGGGCTCATGGCCTCGAACCACGGACCAGCCTCTCCGGCGGCGTCGGCGGAATCGATGATCCGCACGCCCTTGCCGTCGTAGCCGCCGCGGGGCATCTTGAGGACAACGGGCCAACCGGTTTCGTTGCCGAAATCCACGAGCGCGGCGACGTCAGCCACGGCAGCCCACGTGGGGTTTGGGAGACCCAGGCTGTCGATGGCAGCCCGCATCACGAGTTTGTCCTGGGCATTAACGAGGGCGTCCGGACCGGGCTGGACATTGACTCCGGCGGCCAAAAGCGCCCGGAGGTGGTCCGTGGGAACGTGTTCGTGGTCGAACGTCATGACATCCAGGCCGTCCGCGAAGTCGAGGAGTGTCTGGAGGTCCTTGTAGTCACCTATCGGTGACGTGGATACGGCTGAAACGGCTGAAACGTCCTCCGCCTCAGCCAGGACGCGGAGTTCAAAGCCAAGGGCGGTAGCGGCCGGGGCCATCATGCGCGCGAGTTGGCCGCCGCCAACAACGCCGATTACTGGAAAAGTCACATGTGCCAGCCTACAGAAAAGCTCACCGGATCCGGGCTTTGGGACGCCGAGGGGCCCGCATTTCGGGTATTTTCGTCACCACTCTGCACTCTGCGGGGGGCCGGTTCACTGTTTTCGGGTCTAAAATGGACCTCCGGCCGTGTGGCCCATTGAACGGACGGCCATGGAGGGTCATGTTTAGCGCACTTTCAGATCGTATCCGGGGGCTCGCCTCGCTATTTTGGCGTGAAGTAGCCAAGTTCGGTGCCGTAGGCGGTGTGGCGTTCGTCATTGACTCAGCAATCTTCATTTGGCTGTTCACCGGTCCGATGCACGGCAGCGAGGTCTGGGCCAAGGCCGTGGCAACCATCGTGGCCAGCGTCTTCTCGTGGGTTGCCAACCGCTACTGGACGTTCCGCCACCGCAAGCAGGCCAATGTGGCCCGCGAGGCCGGGCTCTTCGCCATCATGAACCTGGTAGGACTCCTGATCGCTTCAGGCTGCGTCTGGTTCGCGAAGTACATCCTGGACCTGAACGACAAACCCTCGCTCTTTATTGCCGGCAGCGTGGTGGGCCTGGTCCTGGGCACCATTTTCCGCTTCTTCGCTTACCGGTTCTGGGTCTTCAACGAAGAACTGGACCAGGAGCCGGAGTTCTCGCACGACCACGAGCTCATCGAGCGTCATCATCAGGAGAAGGCCGCCGCCCTGCGGGGTGAACAGCCGGACGGGGACTCGCCGGAAAGCAGCCGGCAGCCCTGACACAGCCGGCACCCGTGACGCAGGCGGCTATTTGCCGTGGATGCGTTCCGCGGCCAGCAGCTTGTCCGTGAGCTCCACATCGGGGTGCGCCAGCACCACTGAGCCGCCGCTGTGCCACGCGCCGAGCGAGTTCGCGAGCGCCGGTTCCAGACCTTCGGCAGCGGGGACCAGGAGCCTGACGCCTTCCTCATGCGAGGCCGCAAAGCCAGAGATCAGTTCTTCGTGGATGTGCTGCTGGCCTGCTCCTGCCCGAATGGCGTAGGCGGCGCCCGACGGATCCGTGTGCGCCATGAAGACGTCACCGTGGGAGCGCACCTCGGCGGCGTAGTCGAGGACTCCGGCAGGCAGCTCACCCGGCCACCGCATCGCCAGCGCAGGCAGCGCGACGGCTATGACGGCGTCGTACTTTGCCCCAACGGTTCCGGGCCGGTCGGTGACGAGGAGTTCCGATGCCCCGCCGTCGAGCACTGTTTCCATGCCCAACTGCCAGGCGGCCAGCGCCCAGATCATTGACTTCCAGTGAGCTGGCAAATCAAGGCTCAGCCGCATACCGGGTTCTGCGTCGAGTTCGTCCTGCAACAGATTGCTGGTTTTTGCCACCCAATTGTCCAACACGCGGCCGGAGAGTTCCACGCGTTCGGAGTCCGGGCCGTACCAGGTAAGGCGGGGCGACGTGGCGTGGCCGGAACGCAGGGTGGTCATCAGATCTATCGCCGGGATACTCATGGCTTTATCTTGTCACGGACGCTGTAGGGCGTCCCTGGCGGGGATGCCCCGCGCGGAGTCCCTCAAGAGCGCAGGAGGGCCCAGCCGCGCTGTGATGTTACTCACAGCAAGTTTGTCATCTTATTTGTCTTATTCGGACTGCGCCTGTATTTTCGACCGCTATTCAGCGGAACCCGTTCACTTGGCGTGCCGATGCAGGCCGTCAGGCCTTTGACGCGCCGGGCCTTCGGAAAACTCCCGGGCGTGGCGTGCCAGCATTTGGCCCGGAAAGTTGATTATTATCCCGTCCACAGCTTGACTCCCCACTAGTTACACACGTGTAATTAGATATCGAAAGTCGCTGCATAAATTCAGGCACACAACCGAGTGTCTAAGAATCCAGGCAGGGACTGCAACTTTCAGGAGGGTCGCCGTGGGGCTAGCAGAGCGTATCCATGAAGATGCCGTCGCCGGCCAGGCAACGGCTAAATACCGCGCACGGGGGGTACCGAGCGACTGGTATGTGGATCCTGCCGATCCTGACGCGGCGGACCGCTACAACCGCAACACCAAAGACTCGCCCCGGGACCAGGCTACGGCCCTCCTGGCGGCGCACGAAGCACTGCTTGACGGCGGACACGACCAGGACGATGACGACCTGGACCCGCCCATGGAACTGCGCACCCCGGCACAGGGGGCAAGCACCCAGCCGGTGTGGATCGGACTGCCATTCCGGCAGGACTTCGACGACGAAGGCGAACTCGGCTGGCAGACTGATGCATTGTGCGCGCAAACGGATCCGGAGGCCTTCTTCCCGGAGAAGGGCGGATCCACGCGCGACGCCAAGAAGGTCTGCGGTGCATGCAATGTGCGGTCGCAGTGCCTGGAATACGCGCTGGCTAACGACGAACGGTTTGGCATTTGGGGTGGCCTTTCCGAGCGTGAGCGCCGGCGGCTAAGGAAGCGAGCAATCTAATTCTTCAGGAAGTACACGTCACTGCCGTTGTGGTGTCCCACAACGGCAGTGCCTATCTCCCCAAAACCCTGGCTGCCCTCGCGGACCAGACCCGGCCCGCGGATGCCCATATCGGAGTGGACACGGGATCGAGAGACGACTCCGCTGTCCTCCTGGAGCGGGCCTTCGGCGCAACCAATGTGAGCACTTTCCCGCACGGCAAGAGCGGCATGGGCGGCGCGGTACGTGCCGGACTCGACACCCACGCGCCCTTGGAAGGCCAGCCCCAGCGAGCCGCCACAGAGTGGATCTGGCTGATTCACGACGATGCGGCCCCGGCGCCGGAGGCGTTGGCTGAACTCCTCAGCGCCGTGGAACGCGCACCGTCCGTGACAGTGGCTGGCTGCAAGCAACTGGACTGGCACACCGAACGCCGGCTGATCGACGTCGGACTCTCCACCAGCCGCTGGGCCGAGCGGCTTACCCTGATCGATGCCGACGAACTGGACCAGGGCCAGTACAACGGCCGCACTGACACCTTTGCTGTGAACTCGGCCGGCATGCTGGTCCGCAGGGACATTTGGGAGCTCCTGAAAGGGTTCGACCCCGCACTGCCCGGCACCGGCGACGACGTCGACTTCTGCTGGCGCAACCGCCTTGCCGGGCACCGCGTGGTGGTGGTTCCCACTGCGCGGATGTTCCACGTAGCCCATCGGCCCCATGCCCAGGGAAACGCCGCCGCGGCGCGGAAGGCCCAGGTCCATCTGCGCCTCAAGCATGCACCGCTCTGGAAGGTGCCTGTCCATGCGGCCGGGGCGCTGCTGGGCAGCCTTTTCAAACTCGTGCTGAGCATTGCTGTCAAGGATCCCGGGCATGGTTTCTCCCAGCTGGTGGCCACGTTCGCTGCCCTGGCCCGGCCGGGCGCCGTCGCCAAGGCACGCAGGACGGCGTCCAGCAGCCGGCGGATCCGGCGGTCGGTCATCAAAAAGCTGCAGACGCCGCGGCGTGAAGTCTGGAACCACCGCCGCTCCCTTATGGAGGCCCTGGGCGCCGACAACTCCCCGGCCGACGGCCTGGTCCATGACCCCATGGCGGACCAGCCAACAGGGGACGCAGCAGATGACTTCGCTGCGCTGACCACCAGCGAACGGGGTTGGGTGGGCGCCGGTGCCCTGGCTGCCGTGCTTATCGCGTCCGTGGCTTCCCTCACGGCGCTCAGCGGGCTGTTCCGGGCCGAAGCCGTCTCAGGTGGAGGCGTCATTCCGGTGTCCTCCACCCTTGGCGAAGTCTGGCACCACGCATCCAGCTGGTGGATCAGCCTGGGAGCAGGGCTTCCGGGCAGGGGAGACCCTTTCGACTATGTGCTGTGGATCCTTGGCCTGCTCGGTGGGGGAGATGCCAACGCGGCCATGGCGTGGCTCCTGCTGCTCGCCGCTCCGCTGGCCGGTCTGACGGCGTGGTTTGCGGCCGGTGGCCTGACCATTCGGCGCCGCTTCCGACTCGTTGCCGCACTCTTCTGGGCGGCCGCTCCAGCCTTGCAAATAGCGCTGAACCAAGGCCGCGCGGGCGCCCTGGTGGCCCACATCATGATTCCACTGCTGGTTCTGGCGCTCTTGCGCGCCACTGGGTCGGCCGTGGGCCACGGACGTTTTATTGTCCCGTCCCCGGAAGACCGGCGATTCACTGAAAAACCGCCTGCACGGCCGGGGATCAACGGCATGCCGTCCTGGACCGCCGCCGCCGCCGCGGGGTTGGTGCTGGGCGTTGTGACCGCGTCGGCTCCTTCACTGCTGATTCCCGCCACGGTACTTATCGTGCTCTGCGGGCTGATGCTTGGCCGTCGTGGCCGCACGGTGTGGTGGGCCCTGCTGCCCAGCGCGGCGCTCTTTATTCCTTTTGGCCTGTCCGTCATCGACCGGCCGCGGGCATTGCTGGCAGACCCCGGGGTTCCGCTGGGATTTGAGGCGGCCCCGCTATGGCAGCAGTTCCTGGGCCAGCCGCTGCTTTTCTCCGCCGAAGGTGGATTGTCAGGCCTTCCGTTCTTCAGTGGCCAGGCCATCCCGTGGGCACTCGTGCTCGCACTGCTGCTGGCCGTTCCTGTCCTGCTGCTGGCCGTTGCCGCCCTGTTCCTCCCGGGTAAGCGCAGCAGGACCGCACGTGTTCTCTGGGTGGCGGCACTGGTGATCTTCGCCGGTGGCTGGCTGGCCGGGCACGTTGCCACCGGCGCCACTGCGGACACCCTGGTGACACCGTTCACCGGTCCGGCCGTCTCGGCCGGCGGATTCGCCCTGGTCGGAGCAGCCCTGATCGGTGCCGAGCGGTTGCTTGATGCCGCAGACCGGGCAGTCTCGCCCAGTGTTCGGCGCACGGTGGCGCTCCGCTCCGCGACGGCGCTTGCCATGGTGGTGCTGCTGGCCGGTCCGCTGGCCGGCATGGCGGTGTGGTCGGCGCAGAACCTGCTCCGTTCCACCGCCACGGCCCGCCCCGCCGAAGTGGCGTCCGGTCCTGCGCTGGGAACGCCGCGCCTGGTGGAGGCAGGCAGTGCCCGGACGCTTCCCGCCACGGCCATCGACCGGGGCACCGGGCCGGAGCAGGCACGCACACTGCTGATCAGCACCCAGGAAAACGGCATCTATGACGCGGCCCTGATGCGTGGCGCCGGGACCACGCTGGACAGCATGTCAGCCATCGCCGCAGCCCGGAACATTCTCGGCGCACCCGGCCAGGAGACAATCAGGGATGACGACGACGTCACGGCGTCCATCCGAAGCGTCGTGGCCACCCTGGTGGCCGGGCAGGGTGTGGATCCCCGGCCCGGGCTTGAGCGCCTGGGCGTCGGGTTCGTGGTGCTGCGCTCGGCAGATACGGCCGCCCAGCTTACGGCCAGCAGAATGGACGCCGTGCCGGGGCTTGTTGCCGTCGGCCAGACGGACGTCGGCTGGCTTTGGCGGATTACGCCGCTGAACCAGCCTGTGCTGCAGCCTGCCGATGTCGGCCATCGCGTCAGGATTGTGGACGGGGCAGGAGCCACGGTGGCGCTCTTACCGTCCAGGTATGACGACGTCGACACCGCCGTCGCCGGGGGCCCGGAAGGGCGGCTGGTGGTGCTCGCTGAACGGGCGGACCCGGGATGGAGCGCCTGGTTCGACGGGCGGAGGCTCACGGCAACGACGTCCGGCTCGGCCCAGGCGTTCACCTTGCCGGCCTCCGCCGGACAGCTGAACATCCGCTACGAAGCGCCCGGGGCCCTTTGGTCCGGACTCGCACAGATCACGGTGATCGGACTCACTGTAATGCTCGCCATTCCCATGCCCGCGCGCCGGCCCAACACCGGGCTGTCGCGGGACGAAGGATCTTTGCGTAAGGAACACCAGAATGCATAAGGACGCCGCCCGCAGGACCCCGCGCAAGCAGATGCTGGCAGGCCTGGTCTCGGCTGTGGGGATTGTGGCCGCGGCCGGAGCGGTGCTCGCTGCCGCGTCGGTGGCTCCGCAGCCGGCGGGCAGCCGCAGCATTCCGGCCGTGCTGGTAGCTGTTCCTGCCGGGGCCAGCACAGGGGTATGTGCCGGCCCGGCCCGCCTGCTCGAAGGGACTGAGGCGGGCACTGATCCCCAGTTCAGCCCCGAATCCGCGACGGCGAAGAGCGCCGTCACGGGCGCCGTCCTGAGCGCCCCCGGCGGGGTTCTTCCCGGGAGCAGGCTCGCCGCGCTTGACGGGACGCCCGCCGTCGAGATCGCCAGGGACGGCAGCCAGCCCGGCCAGGGGACAGGTCCCCAGGACCTGACCGCCGGCGTCCTCGCCGGGCATAGCGTGGATGACGCCACCCTCCTGAGCGCCGACGCCCAAGCCAGCCAGAAACCCTCCGCCGCCGGCGTTGTTAAATTCACTGCCACGGACGGTGACCTGCAGGGGTCGGCCGCTGCCAACTGCCAGCCACCCGCCAACGATCTCTGGCTCTCGGGCGCAAGCACCACTGTGGGCCGCACTTCCGTCCTCGTGCTCAGCAACGCTTCAAGCACCCCTTCCACCGTCAGCCTG
This sequence comes from Pseudarthrobacter sp. AL07, assembly GCF_029960665.1. Classification (GTDB taxonomy): domain Bacteria; phylum Actinomycetota; class Actinomycetes; order Actinomycetales; family Micrococcaceae; genus Arthrobacter. The sequence continues at coordinate 248,722 of NZ_JASBRB010000002.1, read as the reverse complement.
GAGCTCTTCGGCAGCAAGGGCCAGATCCAGGCCCCGGGCAGCAGGGGTCTCCTGGTCGCACCGGGCGGTACCCGCTCAATAGTCCTGGCCGGCTTGGCGCCGGGTGAAGCCCAGCTCACGGTTCATGTCCGGAGCGCAGGCGGCCCGGTGGCCGCGGCCATCCAGCAGAGTGTCCTGCGGGGACTTACGCCCGGCGGCGTTGACTTCATCGTTCCTGGGGCCGCTCCCGCCGCACGGCAGGTCATGACCGCGGTAGACATCCAGGACGCCGGCGCGATCTCCGCCCTCACGGGAAACAGCGGCTACAACGATGCAGGGCCTGCGCTGGCGATCACGGTGCCCGGACCGTCGGACGCGGTAGTGGAGGTTAAGCTCTTCGGCCGGGACGGCCAGAAAGCCCTCCCAGGCGGCGGTGTGGTCACGGCAAAAGCCGGGGCCGTCACCGAGATTTCGCTGGCGGGTGTCCCTCCCGGCCACTACACGGTGTCCACCAGTTCGGACGTGTCCTTTGTGGCTGCAGCCCGCGTCACGCGGGGCATCACGAAGGAGAAAGCCTCGGACGTGGCCTGGGCTGCCTCCGGTGTCCGGCTGGGAAGCCAGCACGTGGTGCCCGTGCCCCAGGGCGGTGACCGGATCCTGGTGTTCGGCGTCCTCGAGAACCGGGCCACGGTCACCTACGCTGCCATCACCGCGGACGGCAAGATCCGCGCTGCCGCAACTGCCGACGTCGCTGGCGGCGCCACAACGTCCATCAAGGTCCCCGAGAAGGTGGACGAGTCGGAAGTAGTGGCCTACGTTGTCTCCGCTTCGGGTGACGCCGCCTACGGCGCGCTGCTCCTGCAGCAGGAGGGCCGGGACGACATTTCCACGGTGGCCTTTACGCCGGCCGCTGCAGGGCACGAAAAGGTGCCGGTCTCCCTGGGATACTGACCGGTCAGTACCGGCGGCGGTAAACCGGATCCAGAGTTTCCGGCGCCACGCCAAGCATCTCGGCGGTGTGTTCCACCACAACGTCGTGCACCAGGTCCTGGAGTTCCTCCCGGCTGCCGCAACCCTGCTCAACTACCCGGCGGTACAGGGTGATCACAGGGCCCTCCTCGGCGGTGGCGGGAGTGTAAGCGCCCATGGGAGGCGGTGCGGCCTCGGCCACCAACTGCTCCAGCTGCGGGGGTATTTCGTCCACGGCAAACCGTACGCCATCGAGCGTTTTGCCCCAGATGTCATGGAGCCGCTGCGCGGAATCCAGCACCATCTCATCAAAGCGGTCCGAGCGCGTCCGATATCCGGGGAGTGTGGGCAACATCAGCTCCCCGCGCAGGCCGCGGCCGTGGCGGTTCCGGCGGCGCATCGCAAAGCTGCGGCCGGACGAACCCAAGCCCGTTTCTGCGGCGCGGACATCCGGGTCAGCCAAACGGACCGAAAAAGCTGAATCTTGGTTCGAGGACTGCATACCTTGACTGTAAACCCGGGCGCAGAATTACGCGACATAACCCCGGTTTGCGTGCCGGGGCGCGGCGGTCGTTTCGGCAAATACTCCGAACGGGCAAGGATACGGAGTAGTCTGTGATGTCGTGGGAGCTATCCGTCAATGTTCAAGGTCAGCCTGCCGTCAGTCGGCGGTGGCAACTTTGACGTACGTCTATTCCGATTCCACCGCTGTCCTGGGTCCGCTTGCCACCTACGCCGAGCCTCATTGTTACGATTTGTGCGAGCAGCACGCTGGCTCCCTGACGGTGCCCCGCGGCTGGGAAGTGCTTCGTTTGGCGATGCCGACCAGCCCGCAGCAGCCTGGACCGGACGACCTCCTGGCCCTTGCCAACGCGGTCCGCGAAGCGGCGGGACAGCCGCCGAAGCAGCAGACCACGCCGGGCCAGCGGGTCTCGCATTCAGCGCTGGAGGCCCCAGCCGGCACGGAAGGCGTCCGCCGGGGGCATCTGCGCGCACTGCGCGAACCTTCCTGAGGTGGATCTGGCGGTAGGCTGGAACCTGCTAATCAGTCAGCCAACGGCGCGAACGCGCGCCCCTGTCGGGAGCACCAATCATGCCAAAGATCAGTCCTGAACTGTTGTCCGTCCTCCGCTGTCCCGTGACCGGTTCGCCTGTGGTCCAGGAAGGCGAGGAGCTTGTGTCGACGGCGGCCGGAGAGTCGGGCGTAAAGCTGCGCTACCCGATCGAGGACGGTATCCCGCTGCTGCTGCCGCCGGAACTTCTCCAGGCCGCTACCGCTGCCGGCTCGGACCAGCACGATCCCGCTGTCCGGCCGGCCACGGACTAAATGCCGGCTGCGGAGAGAACCGCAGGTACTGCCCAGGCAGCGCCTGGATACCCCGCACCACCACCCGCAGTCGACTTTCGCGCAGACGCTTCAACGCCGTCGCCGCCATCGGACAAAGCAAAGGAACCCCATGACATTTGACTACAAAGTAGCCGACATCTCACTGGCCGAAGCAGGCCGCCACCAGATCCGCCTGGCCGAGCACGAGATGCCCGGCCTGATGTCACTCCGCAAGGAGTTTGGACCCACCCAGCCGCTGAAGGGCGCCCGGATCGCCGGATCCCTGCACATGACGGTGCAGACCGCCGTCCTGATCGAAACCCTCACGGCCCTTGGTGCCGAGGTCCGCTGGGCCTCCTGCAATATCTTCTCCACCCAGGACGATGCCGCCGCGGCCGTCGTAGTGGGCACGGGAACGGTCGAGGACCCGCAGGGTGTCCCGGTGTTCGCCTGGAAGGGCGAAACGCTGGAGGAATACTGGTGGACTGCCCAGCAGATCCTGGCCTGGCCCGGCGCGGACACCAACCCGGAGCTTGGCCCGAACATGATCCTCGACGACGGCGGCGACGCCACCATGCTGGTCCACAAGGGCGTTGAGTTCGAAGCCGCCGGCGCCGTGCCGGCGACAGGCGAGGACGAGTCCGAGGAAGGCCGGATCTTCCTGGACGTGCTTCGCGCCTCGCTGCAGGAAGACCCGCAGCGGTGGACCCGGATCGGGGCCGGGCTGCGCGGCGTCACGGAGGAAACCACCACCGGCGTCCACCGCCTGTACCAGCTCGCGGAGCAGGGCAAGCTGCTGTTCCCGGCCATCAACGTCAACGACTCGGTCACCAAGAGCAAGTTCGATAACAAGTACGGCATCCGCCACTCCTTGCCGGACGGCATCAACCGGGCCACCGATGTCCTGATGGGTGGCAAGGTGGCCGTCGTCTGCGGTTATGGCGACGTCGGCAAGGGAGCCGCAGAAGCATTCCGGGGCCAGGGTTCGCGCGTCATCGTCACCGAGATCGATCCCATCTGCGCCCTCCAGGCAGCCATGGACGGCTACCAGGTTGCCAAGCTTGAGTCGGTGCTGAGCCAAGGCCACATCTTCATTACCACCACCGGCAACAAGGACGTCATCCTGGCCGAACACATGGCTGGCATGCGCGATAAAGCCATCGTCGGCAACATCGGCCACTTTGACAACGAGATCGACATGGCAGGACTGGCGCGGATCCCTGGCATCAGGAAGGTGGAAATCAAGCCCCAGGTACACGAATGGGTGCTCGACGCCGAAACCTCGGAAGAGCGCTCCATCATCGTCCTGTCCGAGGGGCGCCTGCTGAACCTGGGCAATGCAACCGGTCACCCGTCCTTCGTGATGAGCAACTCGTTCGCCAACCAGACCATCGCCCAGATCGAGCTGTGGACCAAGCGGGACCAGCCCGAAGGCGAACGCGAATACAATAACCAGGTCTACGTCCTTCCCAAGATCCTGGACGAAAAGGTTGCCCGGCTGCACCTCGACGCCCTCGACGTGGAACTCACGGAACTTTCCAAGGAACAGGCCGACTACCTGGACCTGGACATCGCCGGACCGTACAAGCCCGAGCACTATCGTTACTGACGTGTGACTCCCCGGGTGCCAACCGCGCCCGGGGCTGTTACGTCCAAGTATTAAGATCGGACCATGGAACCTGTTGCTAAGCCACGCCGGAGGGGGACCGCCAAGAAAATTCTCTTGGTGGCAGCCGTGTGTGTCCTTGCCGCGACGGGCGGAGTTTTCGCCGCCGTCGCGCCGGGCTTCGCGCGCGGCGGACTGGAGTCCGAAGCGAGCTCAGCAGTCCGGTCCGCACCGGGAGTCGCATCGCCCGTGGTGGCCCCGGTCAAGGTGGACGTCACGCCGGCCAACGCCGCGAAGCAGGTGAACCCGGCCACATCCGTGTCCCTCACGGTGGGTAACGGTCGGATCGAGAGCGTGACCCTGACCAGCACAGCCGGTGAAGCCGTCCGTGGTACCTTCGCCGGGGACGGCAGCAGCTGGACTGCGACGGATCCCCTGAAATTCAACACCGAATACAGCCACACATATGTGATCACCGACGGTGCGGGCCGGGAAACGAGCACCACTAACTCGTTCAGTACGGTTTCCAGCACCCATGAGGCGGACGCCGCCATCTACCCCCTGGACGGGATGAAGGTTGGCGTGGGCCAGCCGCTGCAGGTCATTTTCAGCGAACCGGTAGTCAACCGGGATGCCGTGGAGAAAGCCATTAAAATCACCTCCAGCGCAGGGCAGACCGGAGCCTTCCACTGGTTCAGTGACACCATGGTCCGGTACCGACCCGAGGCCTTCTGGGCGGCGAACTCCACCGTCACCATGGACATGCAGCTCTTCGGCGTGGACCTTGGCAACGGCCAGATTGCCAACTTCAACAAAAAAGCCACCGTCAACTTCGGGGACAAGCGGGTGGCCATCGCCGACGCCACCGCCCACACCTTCACGCTCAGCGTCAACGACCAGGTCGTGAAAACCCTGCCGGTCAGTATGGGCGACAAACGCTTCCCGTCAGCGCGTGGCTACGCGGTCCTGATGGAGAAGAACCGCTATGACCACTTCCGGGCCGCCAGCATCGGACTCAAGCCCGGCGATCCCGCCTACTACGGCGAAGTGGACGTCGAATATGCCATCCGTCTCACGCTGAGCGGTGCCTACATTCATCAGGCGCTGGAGTCCGCCTTCCCATACATCGGCAACACGAACGTCTCGCACGGCTGCATCGGGTTCGCTCCCGACGGCGCCGCCTGGGTTTTTGCCAACATGACCACCGGCGATGTGGTTCAGATTGTCAACACCGAAGGCGACTACGCCGCCCTCGACGACGGCTACGGCGACTGGAACATCCCCTGGGCGGAGTACAACAACTAGGAACCGTTCGACTTGCGACCAGGAACACATCCGGTCCTACGGGCCGAACGGCAGGCGGCCCAACCGCTCTGCCGTGGCAGAGTTCCGGCGCCGGGCCTGCCGCAACCGCGCAAGCTCGCGGTGCCGGCGTTCGGCGGTAACTGCCGTCAGGTACTGGTCCGGGCTGGTTCCCGGGGGCGGCGGCGGGGCCACATGCGCGGCCAGTTCCGTGGCGATCGATGCCGCTATTCCGGCGGCGGACAGCGGTGCCATGCGGCCGGCCTGCCGGATGAATTGGGCAGCCTGCCGTGCGGTGGCGTCCGGAATCCGGCCGATGTCCGCTGCTGAGGCCCAGGCCTGAAGCTGCGGCGGAACAAAGACGTGGACCGGCGCCTCGACTGGCACCCGCCGGCGCAGCGCATACGTGCCGGCGAGGATGTCACCCAGCCGCTTGGAGCGGCTGTTGAAGAGGGCGACGCCGATGGCGAGGCCGCCCACGGTCAGGTAGATTTCCACGAACCCGGTCAGCCCCCGGATCACTGCATGGCGGAACCGAATGGCGCCGCCGTCGTCCCGAACCACCCGCAGACCGGCCGCCAGTTTTCCGAGCGAGAGCCCCCGGGTGAGGGTCTCCAGCGCCACGGGGAAAATCACAAAAGAGAAGACTACGCTCACCAGCGTGAGCGCCCGCATTGCCGCTTCGTCAAGGTCCTGGCCGGCGGCTGCGATGCCCAGCAGGATCAGGACCAGCAGGATGATGTTGAACAGCACATCCAGGAGCAGTCCAAGGGCACGGGCGGCGAACGACGCGGGCCGCAGTTCCAGGACAACTGCCTCGCCGGTGATTATCGAACTCAAGCGGATACCCCAATCCCTCGTCAGCCATCCTGCGGACGCTCACAGTCTATGGCGGCTAGGCTGTTGCCGTGGATATGGATGCCTTCTCCGCCGCGAACGGGGACAAGTGGTCAAGGCTGCACCAGCTCGCCCATAAGCGGCGCCTCAGTGGCGAGGAGGCCGACGAACTGCTGCGCCTCTACCAGTCGACGTCGGCGCATCTTTCGTTCATCCGGTCCATTGCCCCGGAGAGCGGCCTGTCCGCCTCCTTGTCCGCCACGCTGGCCCAGGCCCGGATCCGTTTCACGGGCGCGCGGTCCAACGTGGGGGCGGACCTGGCCCGCTTCTTCGTGGTTGCCCTGCCCGCAGCCCTGTACCGCCTGCGGTGGCTGACGGTGGCCTGCGGCGCCGCATTTGTCCTGGTCGCCGGCGCCTACGCGCTCTGGATCGGGACGTCCCCGGATGCCCTGCGGTCCGTTGCCTCGGAGGCTGCGGTCCGGCAGTACGTCGAGGAAGACTTCATTGACTACTATTCGGAAAACCCTGCGGCCTCGTTTGCGGGGGCCGTCTGGACCAACAACGCCTGGATCAGCGCCCAAGCGGTGGCCCTGGGCATCACCGGCATCTGGGTACCCATGATCCTGTTCACGAACGCCCAGAGCGTCGGGATTGCTGCAGGAGTCTTCGCTGCAGTGGGCCAACAGGGTGTGTTTTACACCTACATCCTGCCGCATGGCCTGATGGAACTCACCGCTGTTTTTATTGCCTGCGCTGCCGGCTTACGGATCTTCTGGGCCATGGTGTCCCCGGGACCGCGGACGCGGGGACGGGCCGTGGCGGAGGAAGGCAGATCGCTGATCACCGTGGCCTTGGGCTTAGCGCTGGTGCTGTTCGTCTCCGGATTGGTGGAGGGCTTTGTCACGCCCAGTCCACTTCCGGTGTGGGCCAAGATCGGCATCGGAGTGGCAGTACTGGCCGCGTATTGGAGTTACGTCCTGGTGTGGGGACGGCGGGCCTATGACGCCGGTGAACGCGGCGATTTGCTGGCCGGTGACGCCGGATACAGCGAAATCGCCGTATGAATCCACTGGCGCCGGGGTGGCTCCTCGCCCTCGTGCAGGAGCGGGCGGTAGGCTCAAGATCAGATACACGGCGCTGCCCGGATCAGAGCCGGCAGCGCGGACCCCAACGGAAGTGACGCTGCTGTGAATGACAATTCTCCGACCCCTGCCAAACGCACGGAGCCGCAGCCGGATCCGGACCTGGATACTTCATCGGATACGGACGAACCGGCTTTTGCCTGGCTGAATGACTCCGGCTCCAGCACTCCCGAGGCGTCCCCGGCTGGTAGTTCCGGTTCCGTTCAGGGCGTCGTCAACCAGCCCGAAAGCCGCGCCGGCCGAAAAGCCGCGGAGGCCGCCGTCGAACCTCCCGCCGTCGTTCCTTCCGTAGAAGAGTCACTGCGTAAAGCACCGTCCGCGCAGGGCGCCATCCGAAGCGGTGCCCACTTCAGCGAGCCGCTCCCCACGTCAGCCCTGCAGGTCCGTCCGCCGCAGGAGGAAGTGGAACGCCGCAACGCAGAGCGCGAGAGCGCAGCCAACGCCAAGCCCGTGGCTCCGCGCATCTGGCAAATCCTGCTGGCCCTTTTCTACCCCGTGATCCTGCTGGTGCTTGCCGTTCGTGCGGTCACCAGCCCGCTGTTCCTGTGGACCGAGTACAACCGGCCCGGGTTCCCCGGCGACGGGTACGGCTTCAGTAGCGACGACAGGATGACCTACGGCTCCTACGCGGTTGACTACCTCAGCGACTGGGCGGGGCCGCGGTACCTGGGCGACCTGGTCAACCGCAGCGGCGGGGACCTTTTCAAGGACGGCGAAGTCAGCCACATGGCCGACGTGAAAATTGTCATCCTCTCGGCCTTTGGCGGGGGAGCCCTCCTGATTGTCCTCAGCCTCGTGGCCATCGCGTACCTGCGCCGCCGGAGCACCGGCGGAGTGCGCCGCGGACTATTCGCAGGATCCATCGTTGCGCTGGCGATCATCCTGGGCCTCGGCGCGCTGGCCGTGCTCGGCTGGCAACAGTTCTTCACCGAGTTCCACCGGATCTTCTTCGCCAGCGGTTCCTGGACGTTCGCCCTGGAAGACACCCTGATCAGGCTGTTCCCGGGCCAGTTCTGGATCGATGCCGGCATTGTCATCGCCGCGCTGGTCCTCTTGGCAGCCCTTGTGACGCTCATCCTCACCTGGCCCACGCGCCGCCGTCGCGGGCTGGCCAAGGATGACCAGGACGCCGCTGAGGTGCAGCCCTAAGCGACTTCCCAGCCCTCGGACTTAGCGGTCCGCAACTTGCGGCCCGTGATGGTCAGGAAGCCCTCAGGGTCCAGCTCGCCGAGGTCTCCGGTCCTGAAGAAACCGTCCACGAAGGCCCGTGCGGTGGCGGCTTCGTTGGCGTGGTAACCCTTGAACACGCCGATCCCCTTGACCAGCACTTCGCCGTCCTCGGCCACGCGGATGGTGGTGCCCGGCAGGGGGATGCCCACGCTTCCCACCTTGGTCCGGGCGGGCGTGTTGGACGTGCAGGGCGCCGTTGTTTCGCTCAGCCCATAGCACTCAAGAACCCGGATCCCGGCACCGCGGAAGAAGTGCGCGTCCCCAGGCGCCAAGGGGCCCGAGCCTGATACCGCGTAGCGGACCCGGCCGCCCAGAAGCTGGCGGAGCTTCGGGTACACCAGCCCGTTAAAGACGGCATGCCGCGCCCGCAACGCCAGTCCCGGTCCGCTGCCCCGGCCGCGGGCAGCGTTGTCCTGTGCTGTGGAGAAGCGGACGGCGGCGGCCGACGCTGCCGCGAAGATCCCGGCTTTTACTGACCCGGCAGCCTGGTGCGCGGCCTCCGCCCGGACCTTCGCGAAGATCCGGGGCACCGCCAGGAGGAACGTGGGTTTGAACGTGCCCAGATCCGCCGGCAGATCAGCGGGACCGGTGATATGGCCCACGGTGGCACCGGCGTGGAGACACGCAACCTGGGCGGCGCGGGCGGGCACATTGGCCAGCGGCAGGAACATCAGGGTGCGCGCATTCTGCGCCTTGATGACGTCCGGGAGAAAGGCAACAGCGTTGACGGCCACGAGCGCGAAGTTCCCGTGGGTGATCTCGCAGCCTTTGGGATGTCCCGTGGTCCCGGAGGTATAGACCAGGGACGCGACGTCGTCCAGGTCCGCGGCGGAGCGGTGGCGTTCCAGCTCGGCATCCGTGACGCCCATTCCGGCAGCCGAGAGGCTGGCGAGGTTCGGGGCGTCGCCGTCGTTATCCATCCTCACCACGGTGACCAGCCGGTCCTTGAGCAGAGTGGAGGTCTCCAGGATGCCTGTAATAAGCGACACCTTGCCGCGGTCCTGTGCGAACGCCCGCCGCGCGCCGGAGTGGTGCAGGATCCACTCCATCTGGCCGGGGGTCGAGGTCTCGTCGATGGGGACGCTCACGCCGCCGGCAAACCAGATGGCGAAGTCCACCAGGGCCCACTCATAGCGGGTCGCGGACATGACGGCCACGGTGTCGCCCGGCTCCAGGCCGCCGGCGATCAGTCCTTTGGCGAGGGCACAGACATCGTGCAGGAATTTTTGCGCCGGAACGTCGGTCCAGCCGTTGGGGCCTTTGCGCGCGTAGAGGGCGTGGGACGGGTTTGCGGCCTCCCGCTGGCGCAGGAGATCGGTGACATTGCTGCCGGGCTCCAGTTCCACCAGGAGTTTTGTGCTTGCTTCCCGCACGGGTGGCGTCTCCGTTCCGCTGCCTTAACGCAGTTCGCGGCTGGTCAGGGTCTGATGCAATCCTGCCTTAGATCCAGGACGGCATCCACATCCGGAAGCGCCATTCCTGGTAGGGGATGGTCTCCGCCGTCCACACAGGGTAGAAGAAAGCGGACAGCAGGACTGCCCCGGCGACGAAGAGTGCCACCAGATAAACACCGGAGCGCCGGCGCCACAGGGGGTCGGTGTCCCGGCCCAGGACAAGGCCCAGGCAATACACCAGCGCGAGCACCAGGAAAGGCTCAAAGGAGACTGCGTAAAAGAAAAACATGGTCCGCTCCGGGTACATGAACCACGGCAGATAGCCGGCACCCACACCCGCGAGGATCGCGCCTGCACGCCAATCACGGCGCCCTGCCCACCAGAACAGCAGGACCACCAGCGAGATGGCCGCTCCCCACCAGATCATCGGGTTCCCCACCGAGAGGATGGCAGAGGCGCAGTTGGGCACGTCGCATCCCGGAACGCCCTGCTCCGGTGTCTGGTAGAAGAACGACGTCGGCCGGCCCATCACCAGCCAGCTCCAGGCACTTGCCTCATAGGGGTGTTCGGAGCCCAGCCCCTGATGGAACTTGTAGGCCTCCAGGTGGTAATGCGCCAGGGAACGCAAGGAGTCAGGCAGCCAGCCCCACTCCGCCGAGGGGTTACTCCGGGCCCACTGCCGGAAGTAGGCGCCCTCGGAACGGAACCAGCCCGTCCAGGTGGCGGCGTAGACCACCACGGCAACCGGAACCATGCTGGCAAAGGCCTGGAGCCCGTCCTTGATGATTCCGCCGCTGACCCAACCGCGGATTCCCGCGACGCGCCGTGCATTGAGGTCCCACAGGACCGTCAGCACCCCGAAGCCGGCGAGGAAAAACAGGCCCGACCACTTGGTGCCCACCGCGAGGCCCATGCACACGCCTGCGGCGAGACGCCACCAGCGGATCCCCAGCCATGGCCCCGCCAGCAGCTGACTGGGTGAGGGCTGGCCCTTCGGGGACGCGGCCGCGAGCCGTCCGAGCCGCGCGGCCAGCCGCCGTCGACCGTCATCGCGGTCCAGCAGCAATGCTCCGAAGGCCGCCAGGATCCAGAACATCAGGAAGATGTCCAGGAGTGATGTCCGTGACATCACCAGGTGGTGGCCGTCGACGGCGAGCAGCAGGCCCGCGGCGGCAGCCAGCGGCAGTGAGCGGAACAGTTTCAACGCAATCAGGGTGAGCAGCAGGACGGACAGGGTCCCGGTGAGTGCGGCCGCAAACCGCCAGCCGAACGGATTATCAGCCCCGAACAGCCACATGCCACCGGCGATCATCCATTTGCCCACGGGCGGATGGACCACGTACTCGGGAGTGTCTAGGAGGATGGCCGGGTTACCCGCGTTGAATGAGTCGTTGGCCTTGTCCGGCCAGCCCCGTTCGTAGCCGCTGACCAGGTAGGAGTAGGCGTCCTTGACGTAGTACGTTTCATCGAAGACCAGGCTGTGCGGCGTGTCCAGCCGCACAAAGCGGAGTACGCCCCCGATCGCGGAGATCAGGGCAGGAACCAGCCAGAACCAGAGACGCAGCGACGGCGGGTAATCCCGCCAGCCGCGGGTGCTTCCGATCAGGCGCTCGCGAAGGGCTGCAGCGAAGAAGACGTTCGCCGGACGGGCGATCCAGGGGCCTCGTTCCGGCTGGTTGGTTTGGCCTGCCTCGGCAGGCCGCATAGAGGTCTGCGTCACGAGCCCCATGGTACCTTTTGCAGCTTGGGCCGCCTGCCAGCAGTACGCTGGGGGAGTGGACCCTAACCCCAGCACCTTCGCCGATTCCCGCCCTGCAGAACCTTCCGTTGCCGCCGGGGAGGAGCCTGCGGCAGGGGCGCTGGTGACAGCGGACCCGGCTGCAGCGGCACCAGTTGCCACGGGGCCAGGCCGGATTGTGCTGGCGGCGACGCCCATCGGCAATGCCGGCGACGCGTCGGCCCGCCTGATCGAACTCCTGGGTACGGCGGACATCGTGGCCGCCGAAGACACCAGGCGCCTGCACCGCCTGGTCCAGAACCTCGGAGTCACCGTCGCCGGGCGGGTCATCAGCTACCACGAGCACAACGAGGCCACTAAGACCGCGGAGCTGCTGGAGCACGTCCGGGCCGGCAAAACCCTGGTGATGGTCACTGACGCCGGCATGCCTTCGGTTTCGGACCCGGGGTTCCGGCTCGTGGAAGGAGCTGTGGCCGCGGGACTGACCGTGACAGCCGTTCCGGGCCCGTCTGCGGTTCTGACCGCCCTGGCTCTTTCCGGCCTGCCCACCGACCGATTCTGTTTTGAGGGGTTCCTGCCCCGCAAAGCCGGCGAACGGGCGTCGCGGTTGGCGGACCTTTCGGCCGAACGCCGGACCATGGTGTTTTTTGAGGCCCCGCACCGCCTGGAATCGATGCTGCGGGCGCTGCGCGAGCGCTTCGGTGCCGAGCGGCGGATCGCCGTCTGCCGCGAACTGACCAAGACCTACGAGGAAGTCATCCGCGGGACGGTCGGGGAACTGTTGCTGTGGGCCGAAGGCAATGAGGTCCGCGGCGAGATTGCCGTGGTGCTGGGCGGCGCTCCCGAGCAGGCGCCGGGGACCCCCGAAGACCACGTAGCGGCCGTCAACGAGTTGGTGGCCCAGGGAATCCGACTGAAGGAAGCTGTGGCCGCCGTCGCTGAGGACGTCCGCGTCAGCAAGCGGGAGCTGTACGCGGCAGTCCTCGCGGCACGCTGAGCAAGCGAAAAATCAGCTGTGCAGCTGCACAACACTGTCTGGTATCTGTAGTGCTTCCAGGCGTAGACCCTCTGGCGGCCAGGGCGGTAGTCTGACAGTAAATCAGCCGGGAAGGCAGGCCACCAGGCCTGTGTAGTGGCTGCACCAAACCTTACTGACGAGGGAGTCAACGTGACTGTCACCGCACTGCCAGCTGTTACCGCGGAGCGCGAAAGCGCGCTGCTGGCCTCTGTTCCCACCGGACTGCTGATCAACGGCGAATGGCGCCCGGCGGCTTCAGGCAAGACGTTCGACATCGAAGACCCCGCGACGGGGAAGGCGCTCCTCAGCATCGCTGACGCCGGCCCCGAAGACGGCAAGGCTGCTTTGGACGCGGCCGCCGCCGCGCAGGAATCGTGGGCGAGGGTTCCGGCCCGTGAACGCGGTGAAATCCTCCGCCGTGCTTTTGAAATGGTTACGGCGCGTGCCGAGGACTTCGCGCTGCTGATGACCATGGAGATGGGCAAGCCGCTGGCGGAGGCCCGGGGCGAGGTCACGTATGGCGCCGAGTTCCTGCGTTGGTTCTCCGAGGAAGCCGTCCGCGCGTTTGGCCGCTACTCGGTCTCGCCCGATGGCAAGTCCCGCCTGCTGGTCACCAAGAAGCCGGTGGGCCCGTGCCTGCTGATCACGCCGTGGAATTTCCCGTTGGCCATGGCCACGCGCAAGATCGCCCCCGCCGTGGCAGCCGGCTGCACCATGGTGCTGAAGTCCGCCAACCTCACGCCGCTGACCTCGCAACTGTTCGCCGCCGTCATGCAGGAGGCGGGCCTGCCCGCCGGAGTCCTGAACGTCATTCCCACGTCCACTGCAGGCGCAACCACCGGCCCGCTGATCAAGGACCAGCGCCTGCGCAAGCTGTCCTTCACCGGCTCCACCGAGGTAGGACGCCGCCTGCTCGCCGATGCCTCCGAGACTGTGCTGCGGACTTCCATGGAGCTTGGCGGCAACGCCCCGTTCGTGGTCTTCGAAGACGCGGACCTGGACGCCGCTGTCGCCGGTGCCATGTTGGCGAAGCTGCGGAACATGGGCGAGGCCTGCACCGCCGCGAACCGGTTCATCGTGCACGAATCCGTCGCCGACGAATTCGCCCAGAAGTTCGCCGCGAAAATGGGCGAAATGACCACCGCCCGCGGCACGGAACCGGAATCCAAGGTCGGTCCCCTGATCGACGCCAAGAGCAGGGACAAGGTCCACGAACTTGTCGCCGACGCCGTCGCCTCCGGCGCCAAAGCTGTCCTGGGCGGCGCCCCGGCCGAAGGCCCAGGCTACTTCTACCCGCCCACCATCCTCACCGGAGTCACCGAAGGCACCCGGATCCTGTCCGAGGAAATCTTCGGCCCCGTCGCACCGATCATCACCTTCGGCAGCGAGGACGAAGCGGTCCGCCTGGCCAACAACACCGAGTACGGGCTGGTGGCATACGTGTTCACGCGCGACCTGAACCGCGGCATCCGGATGGGCGAACGGCTCGAGACCGGCATGCTGGGCTTGAACGCCGGCGTCATCTCCAACGCCGCCGCACCGTTCGGCGGCGTCAAGCAGTCCGGGCTGGGACGTGAAGGCGGCCTCGAGGGCATCGAGGAATATCTCTACACCCAGTACATCGGCATCGCGGACCCCTACGCCGGCTGAACGGACCAATCCTCCGGCTGACAGGATTATCCTCCGGTCAGATGGGTCCTCCAGCGCCTGCGGGCAGCCAACAGCAGCTGGCTGCTATTGGCTGCCCCGCGGCCGGAACAAGCGGTCGCGCGCCCTCGACCAGGAGCGTGCGGCGGCTTTTGCCATCACGCGTGCCAGACGGTTGAACCCCCTAAACGGGGCGACCAGGAGCCAGGCCCACAGGCCCAGAACGGACGGCGGGAGCCAGTCGGCACGGAGGCGTCGGGGGAGTGAGGCGTTGGCTCGCAAGGACTGCTGTACCGCCGCGATGCGCGGGGCAATCGCCCCAGTCCTGCCGCGGCCTGCTGGGTCCTGGACAGGCGGCCCGTAGTGCCGGCGTTCGAAGTCGGAGGTGAGGCTGCGGATGGCCTGATGCGCGGCGTCGTCCATTCCACCGCTCTCGCCGAGCAGCGATGACTGGCGGAGCCGTGCGGAATACGTCCGGGCTGTTTCGCTGGATTCCGGTGGCAGGCCGTAGTCAGTTCCGAGGTCGCGGATTTCAGCCCACGCCAGCGGAACCGCGTCCTCCCGGGCCCGGTCCTCGGTGCGGAGCCGCCGTGCACGCCGCCCCATCCTCACCAGCCGTGGCGAGGCCGCCAAAAGGACAAGGCCAAGCGCGGCCGCCGTCCCGAGCAGCCACGGCAGGAGCACCGGCCCCACGTCCCCATCGCCGCCACCTGCACCGGGGAGGGGCGCGGCCGAAGCACCCGGTGTGGAGGCCGGGGCTGTTGTGCCCGGAAGGAGGTCGGCGTTGTTTTCCAGCGACCCGGGGCTACCCGGGTTGTTGGTTTCCGTGGCGTACGCGGGTATGACACCACGCGACGGGGTGGGTTCAAACGGCACCCACCCAAGTCCCTGGAAGTAGAGTTCGGGCCAGGCATGGGCATCCCGGGCGTCCACCTCATACTGGGGCAGTGCACCTTGCCCGGTTACGGACACCGTGGAACCGGTGGTACGGCCCGGCGCGTAGCCCACCGCGATGCGGCTGGGGATACCCTCCAAGCGTGCCATTACAGCCATCGCGGACGAGAAGTGGATGCAGTAACCGCTCTTCTGGGTCAGGAAATCGGCCAGCACCGAAAGCCCATTCCCGTCATAGCCGCCCTGGACAGGTGACTGGAGTGAATAGGTGAACTCACCCGACCGAAGGTATTTCTGGATGGCCATGGCCTTGGCGAAGGGCGTGTCGCTGGACGCCGTCACCGTGGCAGCGGTGCTCCGGACTATGTCCGGGACGTTGCCGGGAACCCTGGTGAAATCATCACGGATTCCCCGCACGGCCTGCGATGACTGTTGCAGCAGTGCGGCCGTGAGCTTAGGCGTCGAGGACACCACAATGTATTGCTGTGCCCGCGAGTTGCTGTTGGACCCCTTGACGGCCAGCGTGGCCGGGTCCCACGTCCAGGAGCCGTTGAGCCCGCGGATTGACTCAGGCGCATACGGCAACGGCAGATACGGGCTGGTGAACGTGCCCGTATCCACGGCAGTCACCTGGCGGAGTTGCTCCTCGGCGACGATCTCGTAGCCCGTCTCAAGCTGTCCGGCCACGGGGCGGCGCTCGGCGTCCCGGTCATCAGGTCCCCAGGATTCGCCGTCGAAATTGTCAACAGTGACGGACCGCAGATAGAGCGACCCGGACGCATTGGTGGCATAAGTGATCCGCCCGCTGCCGGCTGGTGCCCGCAGGCTGTTTCCCAAGGTAATCATGGGATTCAGGCCGGTGCCGGCGCCCCAAGGGTTCAGCCGGGCGCCCTGCGGAAACGTGCCGTGCTCGAAACCGGGAATCGCCGCCGGCACCGCCAGGGTTGCCACCAGCGCCACGGTTCCGGTCAGCACGGCCCGACGCAGCTGGCCGGGATTCCGGCCGCTGTCGGCTGATGTGCGGGAATCCGGCGCAAACCACTGGCTGCACGCGAGGATCAGCAGATATCCGGCTACCGTGGCAATGAAGCCCCAAACCCCGACGCTCTGGGGCTTCACCGTGGCGGGGACCACCAGAATGGCCAGAAGGCCCAGCCCGGTTGTTGCTGGCATGCCAAGCGGCACGGCCAGCGCATCGATGAGGATGACGGTCAGGCCCAGGGCTGCGCAGCAGACCATCACGATCCCTGCATTCGGAGCCACCGGGGCACTTTCCGCAAGGACCGTCTCGCTCGCACGGCTGATGAACCTGTCCACTTCGGCCAGGGTTGCCCCGGACGGGATGAAACCGGCAATGCCCGTGCTCCGGAAGAACGTCAGTGTTAGAACCGCGATCAGCGACGCAAAGCCGCCGGCTGCCACCATCAGGGGTTGGGCCCGCAGTGCGCGGAGCGCGGCGATGGACAGGCAGACCACCACTACCGTGGTCAGGATGGGCAAGTACCAGGCCCAGCCGCGCAGGACGCCGTTGAGGGAAATTGCGGCGCCCGCAACAGATAGCGCCACAGCCCCGGCCATGGCCCAGGGGTACGCCCCAACCCGCGTCGGTGCCGGGACTTGTCCGGGGGTACCCGTTGCTGCCTTGTCGCGGGAAACGTTGCGTCCCGGTGCCAGCGTCACCGCCCCACCCCCGCTCCGCGGCGCACGTCTGCAGCCGCCGTGGCAGGCGCAGCACCGGCGTGGTCGAAGTGGGTCCAGGCATCCGGGACTGAAATCGAGGTTGTCACAGCCACTGCCCTCCAGCCGCCCCGGCGGAGTGCCTCCAAAGAGTCCTCGGCATCCGCCGGCCTGTCGGAAACGATGATGGCGAAGGCATTCGCGCCGTAACCCGCCGCCGGAGCAAGGGCTCTGGCCTCGCTCGGCGAGATCCTGCCGAGCACGGCAATCAGGGGACCCCGCATCCGGTGGGCCGAGAGTTTATCCATGAGGTGATCGTCGAAATCAGCCGGTCCGGCATCCTGGCCACCGTGGTCCCGGGCAGCATGGTGCGGACCGGAGAGCTGGATGGCAGCGAGGCTTTCGGCGATCGACTGGAGTCCGGACACTCCGCTGAACTCTTCCGCCTCCGGTTCCGGCGCGGACGGGGAACGGAGGAACGCGGGTTCGCCGCGGGGGTCCAGGAGGCGGAGGGCGTAGCTGCGCTCCGACAGGTGCGTGCAGATGGAGATCGCGGCCACCACGGCCCACTCGAAGGTGCCGCTGGTGATCATCTCGTGGCCGTCCGCGGACGCACTGCCCCCGAGACCAGAACCGTGGCCAGCGGAAAACGCAGCGAACCGTTGGTCCAGGATGACGGTGGCCTCCGGTGTCGTGACGGATTCCTCCTGACGTACCATCAGGGCGCCGTGGTGGGCGGTCGCGGCCCAATGCACCCTGCGCATCGGATCGCCCGGGCGGTATTCACGGGTCATGACGTCATCGTCGCTGGGGTTGGCACGGGTTCGCGTGGCTGTGATGCCGTCGTTCCCGCGGGCTCCCGCGAGGCCCGTCGCGGGAAGCTCGACGGCGGCGGGCGTCACGGTGAGCGTGTCGCCGTCGTCAATTGACCGCCGGTGCAGGGACAACCCGAACGGATCCGTGAACTCGGCTGTTACCGGGCCGATCAGGTATTGTCCGCGTTTGGTGGATCGCAGACGATATTCGTACCTGCTGGTCCCGCCCTTGGCGGAGCGGGACGGAAAATGGAAGGCCGGGGATTCCCCGAACCGTGGCGGCAGCCGTTCCTCCATGATGGCCCGGCCGCCCCCGGAACCGGTCCGTGCCACGGCGAGCCTAACCGTGGTGGCAGCGGAGGTTTCCACCGGGGACGGGTTGAACTCGCGGTAGACCTGGAATCGCGGCTTGAGGAGCCTGATTCCGGCGAGTGAAACCAAGGGAAGGACTATGAGCAGAACACTCAAACTCAGCAGATCCCGCCGTCCCATGATTTGGGCAGACAACAGGCAGACGGCGCCGGCGGCCAGGAGCCCCCAGCCACGCTGGCTGAAAAGGTGCCGGGGGAGTCGGTCACGCAGCGCCATGTGACAGCCCAGCCTAGTGGTTCCGGCGCAATCCGGCGGGCGGGGCCGATGACCGGGCCGGGTTTTTCACCGGCTCCTGGTTCACCGGGAGCCGGGAGAGGATGCCCCGGATGACGGTGTGCGGCGTCTCGCCGGCGCCGGCTGCCTTGCGGTCCAGGATGATCCGGTGGGCCAGCACGGATTCCGCCACGCCGACGACGTCGTCGGGCAGCACAAAATCGCGGCCGTCCAGGGCCGCTGTGGCCTTCGCAGCCCGGAGCAGCTGGAGCATGGAGCGTGGGCTGGCGCCCAGCCGGAGCAGCGGGCTTCCGCGCGTTGCGCGGCCTACCGAGACCGTGTATTCCTTGACCGCCTGGGATACGTAAACCTGCTGGACGGTTGCGATCATCGCTGCGACGTCGGCCGCGGTGATCACGGGCGAGACCTTGGCCAACGGGGAGGTCGCCTGATGAGTCTCCAGCATCTCGATCTCGGAGTCCTTGTCCGGATAGCCCATGGAAATCCGTGCCATAAAACGGTCGCGCTGGGCTTCTGGGAGTGGGTAGGTGCCTTCCATCTCGATCGGGTTCTGGGTGGCCACCACCATGAACGGTTCGTCGAGTTTGTAAGAGTCGCCGTCCACCGTGACCTGGTGTTCCTCCATGCACTCCAGGAGGGCTGATTGCGTCTTGGCGGACGCGCGGTTGATTTCATCGCCAATGACGATGTTGGCGAACACAGCACCCGGGCGGAACTCGAAAAGCCGCGACGCCTGGTTGTAGATGGACACGCCCGTTACGTCCGAGGGCAGCAGGTCCGGGGTGAACTGGATGCGGCTGACCGTGCAGTCGATGCTCCGGGCCAGGGTTTTGGCCAGAAGGGTCTTGCCCACGCCCGGCACGTCCTCCAGGAGCAGATGGCCCTGGGCCAGCAAAACTGTCAGGGCGAGCCTGGCCGCATCCGACTTTCCGTCGATGACGGTGTTAACCGATGCCAGGATTCGCTGGCTGGCCGCGTGGAATGCTTCCCTGTCCATGGCTGCTGACTTATGGCCGTTGAGCTGGCCCACTTGCTCCGACACGGCGGAAAAGTTCCGGCTGGCAGGGGTCACCTCGTTGACAGCGGTGCGGCGGTGGGAATCCATCTGCAACCTTTCAGCCCCGGGATCGCCCGGAACGGGACAGCAGGCCTGCCTTCGCCCGGCGGTGGGCGTTCGCGTCTGTTCGTACCAGCCTACTAACACAACTGCCCTCGCTGACAGAGAGTTCCGGGAATTCTGCGGGGATCGGCCGCCGCTAGGCTTGAGGGATGTGCAAATCGCTGATTCCCGCCGCCTACCGCGCAGTCGGGACGGACCCTGAAGATGGAGCCCACGCTGCCGCTGAGGCCGCAGCCGGTGCAGCGGCCGGCACCCCAGCCAGCGCCGGGCGGCAGGCGCGGCCGGACTATCCGCCCGCGCCGGAGCCGTTGCCGGTCCCCGTGATGGACAACCATACGCACCTGGACTTCCCCGACGGTGAGAGCCCCGTGGGGATCGCCGCGGCGATGGATGCGGCCCAGGCCGTCGGAGTGCAGGGGGCTGTCCAGGTGGGCTGCGACCTGGAGTCCTCTCGGTTCACAGTCCGCGCCGTTGACCTGGACAGCAGGTTGCTGGGCGCCGTGGCACTGCACCCCAACGATGCCCCGGACTATGCCAGGCGTGGCGAGCTGGAGGATGCGCTGACGGAGATTGAGCGATTGGCCGCCCATCCCCGGATCAGGGCCATCGGCGAGACCGGCCTCGATTTCTTCCGCACAGAAGGGGACGGCCTTGCCCACCAGCGCTATTCGTTCCGGCGGCATATCGATATCGCCAAGCGACTGAACCTGACGCTGCAGATCCACGACCGCGACGCTCACGACGACGTGGTGCAGGTCCTGCGCGAGGAGGGGGCTCCGGAACGGGTGGTGTTTCATTGCTTCTCGGGTGATGAGGCGCTCGCCAGGATCTGCAACGCTGCGGGCTGGAACATGTCCTTCGCCGGCACCCTGACGTTTAAAAATGCCGCCAACCTCCGCGCCGCACTGGCGGTGGCAGACCCGGACCTCATGCTGGTGGAAACGGATGCGCCGTTCCTGACTCCGCATCCGCACCGCGGCCGTCCCAACGCCAGCTATATGGTGCCGTACACCGTCCGCGCCATGGCCGAATTGACAGGAACTGACCTCGCTGAGCTCTGCACCCGGATCAGCGAGAATACCGCGCGGGCGTACGGATCGTGGGACTGATCCCGGCCTCGACAGATGGCTTGATAAACATACTTCGTATGTAAAATTCTTGGCCGCTTTATAACGCTACGGTTACAGTAGAGAACTATTAGCCGGGGTCGGGGAAGGCCTTCGGATAATTTCACTCCATTCGCAGCAGGACCAGGCAGGGCTTTGATGCCCCCTGCCTGCCGCGCGGAGTGTGGCGGCGCAACGGTGCCCGGAGCTTGTCCCCAGGGTCACGCGCCGGCCATTTTACTGCGTTTTTCCCCGTGCCCGGATCGATCTAAAGTTACGGGCAATCGTGGTCAAGCTCTTCACAACGGACGGCAAGTTCAGTTTTATCAAGGTGGGCACCCAACTCGTGGTGCTTTGTGCGCTGGTGTTGGGCCTCGTGGCCTTCGTCGGAAATAACAAAACCGTTACCCTCAACGTCGATGGAAACGTGACTTCGGTCCAGTCCTTCGGCGGCACCGTGGGCCAGGTAGTAAAAAGCGCAAGCGTAGAACTGAAGTCGGCTGACCGCGTCTCGCCCCCGGCGGACGCCAAAGTGGAGAACGGCACCGTGATAAACGTCAACATGGCCAAGGCCGTGAAGGTCAGCCTGGACGGTTCCGAAAAGACCATAAACACCACGGCGCCGGATGTTGCTGGCCTCGTGACCGAACTCGGGGTGGCCAGCGCCTCCTCCGTCTCCGTCCCGAAGGACGCCCAGCTCGCTGTGGCCGGATCCTTTGTATCGATCTCCACGCCCAAGTCCGTCAGTATTGTGGCCGATGGTAAGGCCGCCACGGCCACCACCACCGCGGGGACCGTCGCGCAGGTGTTGGAGGACGCCGGCATCACCCTAGGCGTCGACGACCGCACCTCGCAGCCGGGCAACGCGCACGTGGTCAACAACATGGTGGTCAAGGTCTCCCGGGTGGATACCAGCCAGACCGCAGCCACCACTGAAAATGTTGCTTTCGACAGCATGACCACCGAAAGCGCCGAGCTCTTCAAAGGCGAGAAAGAGGTCACCCAGGCCGGCGTGGCCGGCAAGGTGGACAAGAGCTTCAAACTGGTGATGGTTGACGGCCGTGAAGCCTCGCGGACCCTGGTCTCCGAAACGGTTTCCGTGCCCGCCGTCACTGAAAAGGTCACGGTCGGCACCAAGGCAAAGCCAGCGGCCGTGGCCGTGACCGCGGCCGGAACGAACACCGGCGCCGCAGCCCCGGCCATGATGAACGAGGCCATGTGGGACAAAATCGCCCAGTGTGAGTCAACCGGAAACTGGTCCATCAACTCGGGCAACGGCTACTACGGCGGCCTCCAGTTCGACATCCGGACCTGGATCGGTTCCGGCGGCGGCGCCTACGCCCCCAACGCCAGCCTCGCCACAAAGGCGCAGCAGATCGACATAGCCAACCGCGTGTACGCACAGCGAGGCCTCCAGCCGTGGGGCTGTGGCTGGGCCGCTACAAGTTAGCCGCCATTAAGCACATGCGCTGGCGGCAGCTGACCACAACCGCCAGGTAAGCAGTAGGCGGCGGCCGGTCCCGGATTGTCCCGGGGCCGGCCGCCGCCGTTAAGCGGAAAAGCATGCCGCCTAACACGCATGATCCGCCCGGAAAGCGGGTGGACCGTCACAGCGGCCGGGATAGGATACCTAGGTGACTGAACCGACTGCCGCCGCGCCCGCACCCCTCTTCGGTGCCTCCGACATACGCCGGCTGGCGGATGAAATCGGTATCCGGCCCACCAAGACCTTGGGCCAGAACTTCGTCATCGACGGCAATACCATCCGCCGGATCGTCTCGGTTGCGAACATTGGGGCAACCGAGACCGTGCTGGAAGTCGGGCCCGGGCTTGGGTCGCTCACCCTGGGCCTTCTGGACGCCGCTCAGACGGTGGTCGCCGTTGAGATCGACCCTGTCTTGGCAGCGAAGCTGCCCGAAACCGTCAAGGCCTGGCGGCCTGAAGCGGCGGACTCTTTCCATCTTGTCCAGGCCGACGCCATGAAGGTGACGTCCCTCCCTGTTATGCCCACCGCCATTGTGGCAAACCTGCCCTACAACGTTGCCGTGCCGGTGGTCCTGCACCTCCTCCAGCACTTCCCCAGCCTCCAGCACGGTCTGGTCATGGTCCAGGACGAGGTTGCCGACCGCCTGGCTGCGGGGCCAGGATCAAAGACCTACGGGGTGCCCTCGGTCAAGGCAGCCTGGTACAGCAGCATGCGCAAAGCCGGCGTGATCGGCATGAACGTCTTCTGGCCGGCGCCGAAGATCCAGTCCGGACTCGTGGCCTTCACCCGGCGCGAACCACCTGAAACAACCGCCACCCGTGAGCAGGTGTTCGCGGTGATCGACGCCGCCTTCGCCCAGCGCCGGAAAACGCTGCGCGCCGCCCTGGCCGGCTGGGCCGGCGGTGCACCCGAGGCCGAACGTTGCCTCGTCGCTGCCGGGGTGGCTCCTTCTGCCCGGGGCGAAGTCCTGGACATCCACGCTTTCGCCCGGATTGCCGAAGCCCGCGAGGCCGGGTCGTGAACGCACTCTCGGGGAAGTTTCCCGCACGGACTGTCCGGGTAAAGGCGCCCGGCAAGGTCAACGTTTCCCTGGACGTTGGGCCGTTGCGCGCGGACGGTTACCACTCCGTTGCCAGCGTCTACCTGGCAGTTTCCCTCTATGAGGAAGTGGCAGCCACCAACACGGAGACGCCGGGGATCACCGTCAGCATCAGTCCTGACAGCACCCTGGACCTGGACGGCGTGGATATTCCGCTGGATGAGAAAAACCTGGCTTATAAGGCCGCAGCGATCATGGCCGATGTCTCCGAGCATTCCACCGGGGTGCACCTCGAAATCACTAAGCGGGTCCCCGTGGCCGGGGGCATGGGTGGCGGCTCGGCCGATGCCGCGGCCACCCTGCTAGCGTGCGATGCGCTGTGGAACAGCGGGCTGTCGCGGGACGAGTTGGCACACCTGGCCGCCGAACTGGGTGCCGACGTCCCGTTCTCCCTCCTTGGCGGAACCGCCGTCGGGCTCGGCGTTGGCGACGACCTTTCGCCGGCCCTGGCCAAAGCCCAGACCGACTGGGTCCTCGTGGCGGCGGACTATGGACTGCCCACGCCCGAAGTCTTCCGCACCCTGGACCGGCTCCGCGAGGCCGAAGGGCTGGACATTGCCGAGCCCACGGCCGTGGATCCCAAGATCCTGCAGGCGCTGCGGAGCGGGGACGCCGACGCCCTGAGCCGGGTCCTGGTGAACGATCTCCAGCGGGCCTCCATTGAACTTGCCCCCGCGCTCCGCGATACGCTGGGAATGGGCGAGTCCCATGGCGCCATCGCGGGGATTGTCTCCGGTTCGGGACCCACAGTGGCACTGTTGACGCACAATCCAACGGCTGCCGAAAGCCTGGCCGAGGATCTGCGGCACTACGGTCTGACAGCACTGGCTGTCCACGGGCCAGTGCCCGGCGCCCGCATCATCTCCGATACCCTCCTTTAAGAGCCCCTTCCTTACTGAGCAGCAGAAAGCAGTCCTCTTGGCACACCTTCTTGGCGGCGAAAACCTTTCGGTTTCGTACGCAACGCGCACCGTCCTGGACGGCATCACCCTCGGACTCGAGGAAGGTGACAGGATCGGCATGGTGGGCCGGAACGGCGACGGCAAGTCCACGCTGATGCGCCTGCTGGCGATGCGCTCAACCCCGGATTCCGGCCGGGTGACCAAGCGCAGCGAAGTCAACATCGGATATCTGGACCAAAGCGACGTGCTCGACGGCGACCTCACGGTCGGCGCGGCGATCGTCGGCGACCAGGCCGACTATGAATGGGCCCGTAATCCCCAGATCCGCGAAGTCATGGGCGGGCTTGTGTCCGACGTCGACTGGCACGCCAACGTCCACGCCCTCTCCGGCGGGCAGAAGCGGCGGGTGGCGCTGGCCAAGCTGCTGATCGAGGACCACGACGTCATCATGCTCGACGAGCCGACCAACCACCTCGACGTGGAAGGTGTCGCGTGGCTGTCCAGGCACCTGAAGACCCGCTGGCGGGCGAACCAGGGCGCCTTCCTGGTGGTCACGCACGACCGCTGGTTCCTGGACGAAGTCTGCACCAAGACCTGGGAAATCCACGATGGCATCATGGACCCGTTCGACGGCGGCTACGCGGCCTACGTCCTGGCCCGCGCAGAGCGTGACCGCGCGGCGAATGTTATGGAAGGCAAGCGCCAGATGCTCGTGAAGAAGGAGCTCGCCTGGCTGCGCCGCGGCGCTCCGGCCCGCACGGCCAAGCCGAAATTCCGCATCGAGGCCGCCAACGCCCTCATCGCCGATGTCCCCGAGCCACGCGACTCCACAGCCCTGAGCAAGATGGCCACCGCCCGGCTCGGCAAGGACGTCCTGGACCTCGAGAACGTCTCACTGGACTTCCTCGGCGGCGACCCCGGACAGAAGCTCTTCGACAACATCACCCTGCGGCTTGCACCCGGTGAGCGGCTGGGACTCGTGGGCGTCAACGGCGCCGGCAAGACCACGCTGCTGAAACTCCTCAACGGCGAGATTGAGCCGTCAGCCGGCAAGGTCAAGCGCGGCAAGACCGTGGTCACCGCCGTGCTGACCCAGGAGGTCAAAGAGCTCGACGACGTCTCGGACCTGCGCGTGATCGAAGTCATCGAGCGCGAAAAGCGGTCCTTCAACGTGGGCGGCAAGGAATTCACGGCGGGCCAGCTCGTAGAGCAGCTGGGCTTCACTAACGAAAAGCAGTGGACCCCGGTCCGGGACCTCTCCGGCGGTGAGCGCCGACGCCTCCAGCTGCTGCGCCTGCTGGTGGGGGAGCCGAACGTGCTGATGCTCGATGAGCCCACCAACGACCTCGACACCGACACCCTCGCCGCCGTCGAAGACGTCCTTGACGGTTGGCCGGGCACGCTCGTTGTGGTCAGCCACGACCGTTACCTGCTGGAGCGCGTGACGGACCACCAGATGGCGCTGCTGGGCGACGGCAAGATCCGCGCCCTGCCGCGCGGCGTGGACCAGTACCTCGAACTCCGCGAAGGGGCTCTTGCCGGCTCTACGATCACCGGCGGCGGCAACCCTGTCACCGGCCCGAGCGGCAGCACCGCCCCTGCCGCGTCCGGCTCCTCCGAAGCCGAAAAGCGGGACGCCCGGAAGGCAAAGAACCGGATCGAGCGCCAGCTGGGCAAACTGGAGCAGCAGGAAAAAAAGATTCACGACCAGATGGTCAAGAGCACCGCAGAATCGGACTTCGACGCCCTCGCCGACCAGAACAAAAAACTCAAGGACCTCGCCACGGACCGCGAAGCCCTGGAACTCGAATGGATGGAAGCCCTGGAAGTTCTCGGCGAGTAGCTTCGATATTGGGGCCGCCGCTGACATCCTCCGCGTTGCTCTTATCCCGCTTTCGAACGCAACCCGGCTCAGCTTTCCGTGCGGAGTTCGGGGTCTTTTTGGAGGCCGGTGAGGCCGTTTCAGGCGAGGTTGACCAAGCGCGCGGCAACGGTGTGTTTGTCAGGCTGGCGGCTGTCCGGCCACCGTGCCCACGAGCATCTGGGCGTACTTGGCGCCGTCCTGGGACAGCAGGGTGGAGAAGGCACCTTCGGGCTGCGACAAAAAGGCCACAGTCGACGTCGGCCAGCTGGCTGCGCCGCTGCGCGCCTGTCATCCGTATCCGGGGTGGGTTATTGCTCACATTTCCAGCATGCCCTAGCTCCGCTGAGCCGTTGAAAACGTCGGCGGCGCAGGGGCATCGCTGCCGAGTTTCCTGCCAATGTCGCGGGGGGCCCTGAAGCCATGGCAAAATAAATACTTGTGCCTTGGCCTTTGCGCCTGTGGCATGATCCGCCCTGGTGTAATGGCAGCACCCCGGCCTTTGGAGCCGTGGAGTATAGGTTCGAATCCTATGGGCGGAACTGCTGTGCGATGACCGTCCAGTAGGATGAACTCGGTGCCCCGCCGTGGATTTTGGCCGGACTGGCACCGCGCCCAGCGCAACGCGCAACCAAGCAAGGAGAACCCGTACGTGATCCCCGAGAATACCGGCCCAGCCGCCGTCATTGTTCTGGCAGCAGGCGCCGGTACCCGGATGAAATCCCGTACGCCGAAGATCCTGCACGAAATCGGCGGCCGGTCCATGGTGGGTCACGCCGTGCTGGCGGCCCGCAGCATTAACCCCGGACGGCTGGCCCTGGTGGTCCGCCACGAGCGGGATCTGGTGGCCCGCCACCTGAACGAGCTGGACCCCGATGCCCTGATCGTGGACCAGGACGACGTCCCCGGCACCGGCCGCGCCGTTGAGGTGGCCGTGCAGGCGCTGGACGCCCAGGAAAAACTCGCAGGCACCGTCGTGGTCACTTACGGCGATGTTCCACTCCTGACCGGCAGTCTGTTGGCGGACCTGGTGGCCACGCATGAGCGGGAGGCCAATGCCGTCACGGTACTGACCGCGCTGCTGTCTGACGCCACGGGCTACGGTCGCATTCTCCGCGGTGATGACAGCTCCATCATTGGCATCCGCGAGCACAAGGATGCAACGGAAGCTGAACGCCTTATCCGCGAGGTCAATTCCGGGATCTACGCCTTCGACGCCGATGTCCTCCGTGACGCGCTGGTCCACATCACCACCGACAATTCGCAGGGTGAAAAGTACCTCACCGACGTGCTGGGAATCGCCCGGCAGGCGGGCGGCCGGGTTGCTGCCGTCGTCACCGAAGACCGCTGGCAGGTGGAGGGCGCCAATGACCGTGTGCAGCTCTCCGCCCTCGGCGCGGAACTGAACCGCCGCACCGTTGAAGCCTGGATGCGCGCCGGGGTCACCGTCGTTGACCCCGGCACCACCTGGATCGATTCGACCGTCACCCTCGACGAGGACGTCCGTATCCTGCCGAACACGCAGCTGCACGGCGCCACCACCGTGGCGCGGGACGCCGTCGTCGGCCCCGACTCCACCTTGACCGATGTCCGCATCGGCGAGGGCGCCAAGGTGACCCGCACACACGGTTCCGGCGCTGTGATCGGCACGGACGCCGCTGTGGGCCCCTTCACGTACCTGCGTCCCGGCACCGTGCTCGGCGACACCGGCACGATCGGTGCGTTCTACGAAACCAAGAACGTCACGATTGGCCGAGGCTCCAAACTTTCCCACCTCGGCTACGCTGGTGACGCCGAAATCGGCGAGGATACCAACATTGGCTGCGGCAACATCACGGCCAATTACGACGGCGAGAAGAAACACCGCACGGTGATCGGCTCGGGCGTACGCACAGGTTCCAACACGGTCTTTGTTGCACCGGTCACCGTGGGGGACGGTGCCTACAGCGGCGCCGGCGCGGTGATCCGCAAGGACGTCCCGGCAGGGGCACTCGTCCTGTCCGTCGCCGCACAGCGCAACGCCGAGGGATGGGTTGTGGCCAACCGCCCCGGCTCGCGCTCGGCTGAACTGGCGCAGGCGGCCGCCTCAGATTCCTCACATACCCCGGCATCGACAGAAGAGGACCAGCGATAATGAGCGAAATTACGGCACGCGGCGAGAAGAAGCTGGTGCTAGCCGCTGGGCGGGCGCACCCCGAACTGGCGCGGGAAATCGCCAAGGAGCTGGGTACCGAGCTGCTGCCCGTTGATGCTTATGACTTCGCCAACGGGGAAATTTACGTCCGCGCCGGCGAAAGTGTCCGGGGAACAGACGCGTTCGTCATCCAGGCCCACCCTGCACCGCTGAACAACCACCTCATGGAACAGCTGATCATGATCGATTCGCTGAAGCGGGCCTCCGCCAAGCGCATCACCGTGGTGTCCCCGTTCTACCCGTACGCACGGCAGGACAAAAAGGGACGCGGCCGCGAACCCATTTCCGCCCGCCTGGTAGCGGACCTGTACAAGACCGCCGGTGCTGACCGCATCATGAGCGTTGACCTGCACACTTCGCAGATCCAGGGCTTCTTCGACGGTCCCGTGGACCACCTCATGGCCATCCCACTCCTGGCGGACTACATCCGCACCCGCGTCGCCGCGGACAACGTTACTGTCGTGTCCCCGGACACCGGCCGGGTGCGCGTTGCGGAGCAGTGGGCCGAACGGCTGGGCGGAGCGCCACTGGCGTTCGTGCACAAGAGCCGGGACCTCACTGTTCCCAACCAGGCCGTCTCCAAGACCGTCGTGGGCCAGATCGAGGGCCGGACCTGCGTCCTCATCGATGACATGATCGACACCGGCGGCACCATTTCCGGAGCGGTCCAGGTCCTGAAGAACGCCGGGGCGAAGGACGTCATCATTGCCGCGACGCACGCTGTCTTCTCCGAGCCCGCTGCACAACGGCTCTCCGAATCCGGCGCCCGCGAAGTGGTGGTCACCAACACGTTGCCCCTCACCGCGAATCAGCAGTTCCCGCAGTTGACGGTGCTGTCCATCGCACCGCTGATCGCCCGCGCCATCCGTGAAGTGTTCGACGACGGGTCTGTCACCAGCCTGTTCGACGGCAACGCCTGATTCCCGACGCTGTTGCAGCCGGCGGCGGGTCCGTTTTCAGTATTTGGTCCCGGCGCTGGTAAGCTTTTTGACGATACCTTGGCGAGGGAGAGCATCCGGGAAACCGGATCGCAGGTCTCCGTTATCGACTGGGTCTGAATCTCCCTTCTGGAAGGGCCGCCTCACGGCCGCCCGGCGTTGAAGGTCGTAACAGACCTCCGCCCTTGCTGAACACCTTTTAGTCTTCCGAGGAGATACACATGTCTGAGCAGAAGCTCGCAGCAGAAGTACGCACCGAATTCGGTAAGGGCTTTGCCCGCCGCGCGCGCATGGCCAACCTGATCCCCGCCGTCATCTACGGCCACGGCGCCGAGCCGATCCACATCACGCTTCCGGCGAAGGCCACCACGCTGGCAGTCCGCAAAGCCAACGCACTGCTGACCCTGGACGTCAACGGCGAAGAGCACCTGGCCCTGGTCAAGGACGTCCAGCGCGACCCCATCAAGCAGATCATCGAGCACATCGACCTGCTGACCGTCATCAAGGGCGAGAAGGTCACCGTGGACATCCCGGTTCACATTGTTGGCGAATTGGCTCCGGGCAGCGTCTTCAACCAGGAACTCACCGTCATCTCCCTTGAGGCAGAGGCAACCCACCTGCCCACCGCCATCGAGGTCGACATCGAAGGCCGCTCCGCCGGCCAGCACATCCACGCTTCCGACCTTGTCCTGCCGAAGGGTTCGGTCCTGCTGGCCGACGCAGACGCACTGGTGGTCCACATCTCCGAGGCCACAGAGGTTTCTGAGGAAGAGGCACAGGCTGACTCCGCAGCCGCAGTCTCAGCCGAGTAATAACGGCACAGTTTGATGTGTGGCCGGGCCCTGTCAGGGTCCGGCCACAGCCATGTCCGGACCACCTTAGGATTGAATAATGACTGACACCTGGCTGATCGTTGGCCTCGGTAACCCCGGGGCCGAATACAAGGACAACCGGCACAACGTCGGCCAGATGGTCCTGGACGAACTTGCTGGCCGGATGGGTGGAAAGTTCAAAACACACAAGGCACGCGCCCAAGTGCTCGAAGGGCGGCTCGGGCTCGGCGGCCCCCGGGTGGTGCTGTCCAAGCCGATGAGCTATATGAACGTTTCCGGCGGCCCTGTGGCGGGCCTGGCGAACTTTTACGGCATTGATCCTGACCATGTTGTTGCGGTGCACGATGAGATTGATATCCCGTTTAACACGCTAAAGCTGAAATGCGGTGGCGGCGAGGGCGGTCACAACGGGCTCCGGGACATGTCCAAGGCACTGGCCACCAAGGATTACTTGCGGGTACGGGTGGGAGTGGGCCGCCCGCCAGGGCGGATGGAAACTGCAGACTATGTCCTGCGCGATTTTGGCACTGCAGAACGCAAGGACCTTCCGTTCCTGCTCGATGAGGCGGCCGATGCCGTGGAATTGCTGGTCAGGGAAGGACTCAGCGCGGCCCAGCAGAAGTTCCATCCAGCCAGGTCAGACGGTCAGCCATAAAACTTAAAACGGTCTGTCCCTGTTTACCTGTGTGTGCCAAGGGGTAGTCTTCTTTCTAAGCGGGGGGGCGATGGGGCTTATCCCGCTTTAGGTGGGATTTAGGGGACAAGTTCATGTCAATCGAGCCACTCAGCTGGGGACGTGGGTCACCGCTCAACGACGTTGGGCTGCGCACCGACACTGCTGGCCGATCAGAGCCGCAGCCATGGTCCGTGCCTGCGCGGAGCGCCAACCTCGATGCGGTCCGTACAGCCCTGACCAGCCTCGAATCCCTGGGAGTCGTCATCACCGGCGGACGCGGCGTCGGCAAGTCCTCCTTAGCCAGGGCGGCCGTCTCCGAGTTGGGGCCGGATATCTGGACGTTGCAACTGCGCAGCGGACCGTCATCCGGAACAACGCCCTACGGTTGCCTGGCTTTCCTGCTGGCGCGCCTTCCCCAGGCGTACATGGGGTCACCCACGGCCATCCTCCGCGGCATTACATCCCTCATCAAAAGCGATGCCGCTGGGCGCCAGTGTGTCATCACCCTGGACACCGCAGGCGGCATCGATGACATGAGCGCCGGCGTACTGCTCAACATCCTCCTGACAGGGACCGCCCGCATTGTGGCCGTGGCACCCATGATCAGCGACCTTCCGGCCGACTTCCACTGGCTCCTCAGCGACCGCCGGCTCACCGAGGTCAGGTTGGACAACCTCAATGAACTGCAGACCCGCCAGGTGCTGCTTTCCTTGCTGGGCCACCGCGTGTCGGCCTCCCTGGTCAGCACCTTCCACACCATGGTTGGCGGAAACCCGCTGCTCCTGAAGGCGCTTGCCACCGAGCAGCAGCATTCGGGGAACCTGGTTCTTTCGGACTCCGTCTGGACACTGCGGGACAAAGTGGTGCTCGACGGCGCGGCCAGCCTTGACGACATCGTCCGATCCCAGTGGACCCGGAAATCTCCGGAGGAACGGGACGTCATCGAGATGCTCTCCTGCGCCCGCAGCGTGGAACTGTCCGGGCTGACTGCCGTTTACGGTGCCGGTGTGGTGGCGGACATGGAGGATTCGGGCCTGCTGAAGATCGATTCTTCGGACCACCGATGGGTTTCACTGCGCGAAAAGTACCTCGGCGACGTTGTCCGTTCCTGGCTGAGCATCACTCGTCGACGGGAACTGCGGAGCCTCCTCCTGGGCGGCAAGGAGCCTGACCCGGCCACCATGACGGTGGAGGAGCTGATGGCGTTCGGCGCCTGGACCCAGGAATGCGAGGCTGAGTTGAGTCCGGCCATGGCGCTGGCCGCTGCCGAAGCCGCAGTGCAGCTCTTTGACCCCCATTTTGCCCTCAAGTACGCCGACACATTGAAGCGGAATGACCCCCAGTGGGTGCCGGCCCAGCGGCAGAAGGCGGCAGCGTACCTGCTCATGGACCTGCCGGTGCAGGCAATGGCAGCATTGGACGATATTTCCCAGCCGCAGCTGGACAACCTGGACGTTGAAGAGTTCGCCCGGGTGGTCGCTGCCAAATCGCGGGTTATGGTCTGGCTCCCCGAACACACCGCCCGCGTGCCGGCACTTCTGCAGACGGCCCGGGAGCGGCTTGGCGTGGAACCGGGAATCGCGAAGGGCTGGCCGGAGCCCCTGGCTGCTGCGGCCAACCGGATCAGCCTGAGCGAATTCGAATACCAAGCCTTCGTGGGGGACTACTCCGCCGCCCTGCCGGCGCTGGAAGCCGCCGCGGACCCCGGGAAGAATCCGGATACCTGCTTCAGGATGAACTCAGCGGTAATCCTCATGAGCGCACTGTCCATGACAGGGCGGGAAATGGACGCGCTGAGCTTGATGAGGCAGGTGGGCGGGCAGATCTCCGACGCCGCCGAGATCGTGGGGCTGCGTGAGAAGTTCGCCGGCCGGGCGTACAACGTGCTCCTGATGGCAGGGCAGTGGCGCCGGTGCATCGACCTCCTGGATCCGCCTTCCGCGCGCGAATTCCACCGGCTCCCTTACCGGAGTGCTGCCGCGGAGCTCGCTGCCGGCATCGCCTACGTATACTCGGGCCGCGGTGCCGCGGCCCTTGATTCGCTGCTCTCGGCCGCTGCGCAGCTGGAGCTGCGGCCCCTCCAGAGCATGCTCCGCGCCGCCTACGCTGCCATCGCCTTCGCATATGCGCAGATCGGCAATGCCGGGCAGTCCCGGAAATATCTTGACAGACTGCAGCGGACAGCAGACGCCGCTGACCATGCCACCCGCAGCCGCACTGAATTCTGTGCCGATATGGCCGCCCGTTGGCTGGGGGACAGCGACGCAGCCACCCGCCTCAAGCAGTCCGCCCGCCGCGACATCGCAACGGGAACGTTCACACTTGCCGGGATCAGCCTGCTCGGAGCAACGGTCAACGGCACGGACGCTGACTTCCGGCTGATGGAACAAGTGGCCGGGCATCGCCAGGGCCCCTTGGCCGAAATTTCACGGCTGATCGCCGTGGGCAGCCGGACCCGCGATGCCAAAACGTTGCTTGCCGGCGGGGAACTGGCGGCCACCCTCGAACTGGATGCCGTTGAGGCCCGGTGCATGGCGTTGGCCGTTGACTACGCCCGGCAGGCGGGTGACTCGGTCTCCGCCAGGACTGCACAGGCCCGGCTCGACATCCTTGCAGCCACCGTTGCCAGCCTGCCGATCGTACCGAGCAGCGGCAGCCCGCTCCTGACAGCGCGGGAGCGGCAGATCGCGCGGCTGGCAGGCCGGGGCGCGTCCAACCGCGACATTGCCGTAGAGATGGGAGTGTCCGTGCGCACTGTGGAAGGGCACCTTTACCAGGTCTTTACCAAACTCGGAGTAACGTCCAGGGGTGATCTGACTGGACTCGTATAACGGCCACGTAGCCAAACCAGGACCGCCGTACCGGCTTCTCACGGGCCGGCGTGAACCGCTGGACCGGATCTGCAATATCATCCGCAGCCGCACGAGTCAGGCAGTGTTCCTCATGGCGGGCCCGGGCATCGGGAAATCAACACTGACCGAGGCCATCACCGAGCGGCTTGCCCAGGAGATGATCATTGTTCAGATTCATGGAAGCTCGTCGCTGTCCGGTGTACCCTTTGGAGTTCTGGCGCCGTACACCGCGGAGCTCACTGCCGAGGACTCGGTGTCCCCGGTGGCTGTGCTGCGGTCCGTGTGGAGGTACTTTGAGCAGCTGAAGGGCGGCAAAGATACCCCGTTGCTTCTGATGATGGATGACGCCCATCACCTGGACGAGGCATCGGCCAGCATTGTGGCGGACATGATCACCGCCGGCTGGGTCACCGTGCTTGCTGCCGGCAGGCCGCGACCAGGGCTGCCGCAGCCGCTCGCGCAGCTCTGGTACGACGGCCTGGCCGACCGTGTGGATCTGCGTCCCATGAATCGGGAGCAGATCGAGGAAGTCCTCTCCCATGTCCTTGATGGAACAGTCCCCGCTGGAACCATTGACACTATCTGGAGTGCATCCGGCGGAAATCCGCGGATTCTTGATGCCTTGTTGCACGATGCCGCAGAGCGGGGCCAACTCGCAAAGCGGAACGGGATCTGGATGCTGCTGGGCCCCTTGCCTGCCGACGGACCAAGACTCACCGAGGTGGTGGTGAAGGACATGCTCCGCCGCGGCCCGGAAGAACAGGAAGTCCTGAAACTTGTTGCCCTCGCCGGGCCCGTGAGCCGTAAAATGATCGAGGACACCTTTGGCGCCGACGTGGTGCGCACGCTTCTGGACCAGCAGATGATCGTCGAAAATTCCGGCATTCCGGCCGAACTCCGGATCTGGAACTCCGTATTCGGAGAGGCGCTCCGCACCAGCATCTCGGTGTCACGGAGCCTGCAGCTGCTTGAAAAGATCCAGGATCAGCTCGGCACCGCACCCGAAGGGTCTGAAGGCAGGATGAGGGCCGTGGAATGGGCCCTCGAATGCGGATTAAAAATATCCGATACCGAGCTGCTTGAGGCCGCCGGCACCGCCTTGGTCCACTCCCGAAATTGGAGTAGCCGCACGATGGCGGAAAAGGTCGCGGACCCGGACCTCGTACCGCAGGCACAGGCTGTCCAGGCAAGGGCCCTATTCAATGAAGGCGACTTCGTTGGTGCCGCTAAGCTTCTGGACGGGTGCTGGCTGCAGCTGGGGAAGGGGCCCTGGGCTGTTCCGGTCCTGATGCTCAGGGCAATGGCGCACCAGGCTCTGGGGGCACCGCTGGCAGTATTTGCAGCCGATTCCCGTGAAGCGCTTCAGCGCGCCGGTGCCATGACGGCTGGCCCCTTGGCCGTACTGCAGGATTCCGAACAGGCAACCGGTGCTCCTGACAGGATCTGGCAGGAGTGCTTGCTTCACCTGTTGGAGCTTGGCGAAGCCGGCAACCACCAGGCGTTGGCGGCCGAGGTCCAGGAACTTCGTAGCGGCCGCGGTGGTGATGCCACGGAGGACGCCCTGCATGCTGTGGGCCTCGCGCTGTTGGCCCATGCCCTCGCCTCGGCCGGACGTGCCGTCCAGGGGCTGGATGCTGCATTGCTGTCGGCCTCGGAACTTCCCGCCCTGCAGGGTGGCGTGTTCTTCTTCAATGAATTTGTCCTCGGCCGCCTGGTGGCAGACTACCTGGCCATGGGGGAGTGGGAGTCCGCGGAACGGGAGTTGGCGAACTACGCCGCCGGACAGCCGAGGGGTATCGCATATTTCAGCGGCAGCCTCGAGGTACTCCGTGGCTACTCGTTGCTGCGCCAGGGGCGGATGGAACGCGCCTACCAAACGCTGTTACCGGCTGTGGAGACCTTGCGGCTCAACGACCCGTTGCAGCTGTTCCGGTTTGGTTCCGGGCTGGCGTTCTATGCAGCGGCGAGGCTCGGTGACTCCGCCCAGGCCGGCCGGCTTGAGCTGGATTACAAGGATTCACCCTTGGGCTCCACTGGCTTCGGACTCCTTGCCACGGCCTATGCCGCAGCAGCATCAGAGTATGTAACGCACGACGGGAAAGGCCTGGCGTCCCTCCACACACTGTCCACCACGCGCGAGGTGACCAGCCGAACCGGGACACTTCTGGAACTTTTGGCACTCTGCTGGGACCTTGGCGATCATTCCGTGATCCCTTTGGTCCACAAGCTGGCGGGGAGCGTTGAAGGCCGCTGGGCCGCTGCAATGCTCACCCTGGCGGAGCATTGGGAGTCCGAAGACGCGGATTCCATCATGGAGACGGCGGCCATGCTTGAAGGCGCCGGATTCGTCAACCTGGCGCGGGAGGCCTACGCCCGGTCGAACACTGTCCTTGAGAGCTCCGGGGAGCGCCGGCGGGCCCGTCAGGCAGTGGCCCTGCGGGAGAAGTGTGACCACGAACTGGGGGAGCGGTTTCGGGAAGGCCACTTCATCGCCGCAGCACCGAGCGTGCACCTCACGCGCAGGGAACAGGACATCGTAGAGCTTGCTGTGCAGGGCTTCACCGACAGGGAGATCGCACAGAAGCTCATGGTGTCCGTGCGTACTGTGGAGGGCCACCTTTACCGTACCTACGTCAAACTTGGCGTGCGGAGCCGCGACGAACTGGCTACAGCACTTCCGCACTAGGGGCTGGGTACGGAAGCCCTCCGTCCGGGCCCCGAGCGCGGACGTCCCGGTATGCGTATTTACGTAGCCTAACCCGTAGCCCGGGCGCAAAAAACTAGAGTACTGCCTACTCGTGCGCCGGGCGTTCGTGTGCGGTTGACTTAGTGCGGCAGGAAAACCCGGATTCACCGGAACCGTGGACCGGCCAACAGACTTTATAGGCCTCGTTTTGACGCAAGCTTCCGGCACCTGGGGCCGGATTGAAACGGGGCCGGCGACGTCAGAGTCTTCTGAGACCGAGACTCTCCCCCCAGCCGTCGCCGGCCCTCACTTCCGCGGGCTGAAGCCCGGAGCTGCTGTGGGACAATTGAGTGTCAATCCATTGGCATCTCAAGGAGTTCGCTTTGGCCCTAGTATCAACGCCTGCCACGCTGGAACGCGCAGTGCCGGCCATGGATAACGCCGAAGTCCTCAGGATTCGGAACGACTTCCCCGTACTTGGCCAGCTGGTCAACGGCCAGCCCTTGGTGTACCTCGATTCGGGCGCCACGTCGCAGAACCCGCTGAGCGTCATCGAAGCTGAGCAGGAGTTCTACGAACAGCGCAACGCTGCCGTGCACCGCGGTGCCCACTACCTTGCGGTGGAGGCAACCGAGGTTTTCGAAGATGCCCGCCAGACCATCGCGGACTTCATCGGTGCCGACTACGCGGAAACGGTGTGGACCTCCAACGCCACCGAAGGCCTGAACCTGATCAGCTACGCGCTGTCGAACGCCTCGCTGTGGGCGGCGCAGGGGCGCGGTGACGGGCGGCTGAAAGAGCTCGGAGTGGGCCCGGGTGACCAGATCGTGGTGACGGAAATGGAGCACCACGCCAACCTGATCCCCTGGCAGGAACTGGCGTTCCGCACCGGCGCCACATTGCGCTACATCCCCATCGACGACGCCGGTGCCCTGCGGATGGACAGGGCGGCCGAGATCCTGGGACAAAAAACCAAGGTCCTCGCCTTCACCCACGCCTCCAACGTGCTGGGCACCATTAATCCGGTGCAGGAACTGGTGGCGCTGGGGCGGCGGGCCGGAGCCCTGGTGGTCCTGGACGCCTGCCAGTCCGCGCCGCACCTGCCGTTGAACGTCAAAGAGCTTGACGTCGACTTCGCCGTCTTCTCCGGCCACAAGATGCTGGCGCCCACCGGAATCGGTGTCCTCTACGGTAAGCAGGACATCCTGGATGTGCTGCCGCCGTTCCTCACCGGAGGATCCATGATCACCACCGTGACCATGGACCGGGCCGAGTACCTGCCCGCGCCGCAGCGCTTCGAGGCCGGTACCCAGCGCATCTCGCAGGCGGTTGCCTTGGCCGCCGCAGCCAACTACCTCACGGAAACCGGCCTGGACCGCGTGCACCGCTGGGAATCCGAGCTCGGCCAGCGGATGGTGGCGGGACTGGAGTCCATTCCCGGCATCCGTGTGCTGGGGCCCACCGCAGGACACGAACGGATCGGCCTCGCCGCATTCCACGTCGATGGTGTGCACGCGCACGACGTCGGACAGTTCCTGGATTCCCGGGGCATCGCCGTCCGCGTGGGACACCACTGCGCCCAGCCGCTGCACCGCCGCCTGGGCCTGACCGCAACCACCAGGGCAAGCGCCTACCTGTACAACACCACAGACGACGTCGACGCCTTCCTGGAAGCCGTTGCCGGAGTCCGGTCCTATTTCCGCGTCTAGCGCGATCACCGAAGGTACACCTCAATGAGCCTTGACCAGCTGTATCAGCAGATCATCCTTGACCATTCCAAGGTCCGTCACGGCAGTGGACTGGCGGGAATCGCCGCGCCGGCGGGTGCGTTCACGGGCCAGTCCCGCCAGCTCAACCCCGTCTGCGGTGACGAAGTCACGCTGCGGGTGGCTGTTGAAGGCGGCAAGGTGGCGCAGATTTCCTGGGACGGCGAAGGCTGCTCCATCTCGATGGCATCGGCGTCGGTCCTCAGCGAGCTCGCGGAGGGAATGACCGTGGACGAACTCCGCGCCGTCATTGGCACCTTCCGCGAAGTGCTCCGCTCGCGTGGGAAAGTCCACGCCGATCCCGAAATCCTGGGCGACGCCGCGGCATTTGAGGGTGTGGCCCGCTACGCCGCGCGCGTTAAGTGCGCCATGATTTCCTGGGTTGCCGCCGAAGACGCCCTGAACCAGGCAACCTAGGCCCGTACGGTCCGAAGCTGGCGCGCGGCCGCGCGGCCGCGCCGCGGCGGTCAGCGCCGCTGCTCGAAAACGTCCGGGACGCCGTCGCCGTCGGCATCACGCCGTTCCGTCTCTTCCACTACGCGGTAATGCCGGTTCCGCAACCGGAGCACCACGGCGGCGAGCAGGGCGGCCGCCAGTGATCCGGTGAGGATGGCCACCTTCGCGTGGTCATCGTGCGCCGAGCCCGCACCAAAGCTCAGCTCTGCGATCAGCAGCGACACCGTGAAGCCCACTCCGGCCAACATTGCAAGGCCGGCGACATCGATCCAGGCGAGGCCGTCGTCGAGCTTTGCCCTGGTGGTCTTAGTGATCAGGTAGGTAGTACCGAACACTCCAATCGTCTTGCCGACCACCAGCGCAGCCACAATTCCCAGTGCCACAGGATCCGCGAGGGCCGACCTGAAGCCGTCGAGGCCACCCACGGCTACTCCGGCGGAAAAGAAGGCGAAGACCGGGACGGCGAAACCTGCCGAAAGCGGGCGGAGCCGGTGTTCAAAGGACTCAGCCATCCCGGAGCCGGTCTCACCACGACTCCGCGACGCCAGTACCGGCACGGCAAATGCGAGCAGCACGCCGGCCACCGTGGCGTGTATGCCGGAGGCGTGCACGAGTCCCCAGGTGGCGGCGGCCAGCGGCAGCAACAGGTACCAGCTGCGGACCCTCCTCTGGGCCAGAAGGGCAAACAGCCCCAGCGGAACCAGTGCCGCCAGCAGGAAGAGCGGCTGCAGTCCGGACGAGTAGAAGAAAGCGATGATGCCGATGGCCAGCAGGTCATCCACTACGGCCAAGGTCAGCAGGAAGGTCCGGAGGGCAGCAGGCAGGTGGGTGTTGATGACGGCCAGGACGGCAAGGGCAAAAGCGATATCAGTGGCTGTGGGAATTGCCCAGCCACGCAGGCTCTCAGCGTCCTGCCCCAGGTTCACCAGCGTGTAGATCAGGGCGGGAACTGCAACCCCTCCCACGGCCGCGGCAACGGGAACCACGGCCTTGGACACCTTGCGAAGTTCGCCGGAGACAAACTCCCGCTTCAGTTCCAGGCCGGCCAGGAAGAAGAAGATGGCCAGGAGACCGTCGGAGGCCCATTGCCCCAGGGAGAGCCGGAGGTGCCAGGGTTCGTAACCGATTTTCAGGTCCCGCAGTGTGAAGTAGCCCTCGGCCGCCGGAGAGTTGGCCCAGAGGAGTGCGGCAGCAGTCGCCAACAAGAGGAGGGCGCCGCCGGCTGTTTCCAGTCTGAGGATCGCGGAGATCCGCAGGAATTCAGGGTAGCTTGAGCGGCTGAGGACCTTAGCGGCGAAGGCGGGACGGGAAGGGTGCTTGGCCATGAATGGCTCCTGGAATTAGGGGGTCGGCAAAACTATTGCCGACCAGACTTCCCGGCGCACCTTTGTATCAGCCTACCCGAGCAGGCCCATAACTCCGATCACCGCGGTGACAGCTCCCAGCATCATCGAGATGCTGACCAGCACCACGTGGACGGTGAGGAACTTTGTGGCCTTGCCGGCGGCGTCCCGCGCCCGGGGGTCCTTCATCACGCGACGCAGGAACTGCGGCCAGACCACGAGGGACCAGATGCCGGCGATGATCAGCAGGCAGCCCGCAAGCAGAGGGAGCTGCACGGCCTAGTGGCTTTCGAGCCAGGCCTGGGCCTGCTGGGACTGGATGTTCAGGGCCTTGGACACCATGGGCTCGGCCGCCTCGGCGATCTTGCCGCCCAGGAAGGGAACAGAGGACGTGACGTTGCCCTCGAGTTCAATGCGTGTGCTGCCGCCCTCTGCGACGAGCCGCTGGACCGCGGTCACATCAAGGGGGGCGCCGGCGATCTTCAGCGTGATGTTGCTCTGGCGGGAACCGTCAGCCGCTGGAGCCTCCCAGTTTTCCACCTGCGTCACTGTGAGCTTTTCGCCCACGAACTTGCGGGCGATCTCCGGCAGGCGGGTGGTGGGGAGGGTGCGGACCGAGGTGGTGCTGAATGCTCCGTCGACGTCTCCGGCCACTTCGAAGGACTCCAGGGTGCCGCCAACGAATTGGCTGGTGTGCCGCTGGAAGTCCTCGTTGATAAAAACAGCAGCAACGCTGCCGACGGCGTGCGGAAGGGTGGTGGTTGCACTCAGTGCCATGGGTCCTCCAGTGATGTGTAGGTCAGAACGCTTTTTGCTCCCCACATCCTACGGGGAGCCCTACCGGTTGTTGGAACCGGCCCCCGCGCTGCCGCCGCCGGCGATCTTCTGCGCCGCTGTGGTGATGTTCCGTGCCATCGCCGGAAAGATGAGGCTGTGGAATGGCAGTACGGCCAGCCAGTAGAGCTTTCCGCTGAGGCCCTTGGGGAAGAAAATCGCCCGCTGCCGGTAGCGGCTGCCCGTCCCGTCAGGTTCCACGGACAGCTCAAGCCAGGCACGTCCGGGGGCGCGCATCTCTGCGCGGAGGCGTAACAGTTTTCCGCGCTCTATCCGTTCCACACGCCACCAGTCCACCACTTCGCCTGAGGCCAGGGTGCCAGGATGCCGGCGTCCCCGCAGCAAGCCCGCGCCGCCGGTGAGCTTGTCCAGCCAGCCCCGAACGCGCCAGGCCAGCGGCAGTGAATACCAGCCGTTCCGGCCGCCGATCCCTTCGATGATGGTCCACACGTGGGCAGGAGCAACATC
This sequence comes from Pseudarthrobacter sp. AL07, assembly GCF_029960665.1. Classification (GTDB taxonomy): domain Bacteria; phylum Actinomycetota; class Actinomycetes; order Actinomycetales; family Micrococcaceae; genus Arthrobacter. Next base: position 207,921 of record NZ_JASBRB010000002.1, on the reverse strand, counting down.
CCCGTGGAAAGTCCGCTCATCCATATAGACCGTGTGGCCTGCCCAGTCCGGATCGCTGGGCAGCGGATCGGCGTCCGCCCCGGCATTTGACCACGTGGTTTCCACCTGGCCGTCACGTTCCTTGCCCAGGGCCAGGGCAACAGCCCGCCGGTACGGAGTCAGACCGCTGGCCGGCACGGGAATATGGGCGTCGATATCTTGCTCGTGGGACACGGCATCGTGCTGCAGCGACTCGACGAGCGGCAGCGACATGGACAGCGGGATCGGCGTGGTCAGCGCCACCCACAGGCCGGCAAGCTTAGGGGCCGGAATGGGCAGCGCCAGGACCACCCGGTACGGCAGCCCGGCCTCGGCGGCGTATTCCTTCATCATGCCCGCGTAGCTCAGGACCTGCCGGCAGCCGATGTCGAAGGTGCGGTTGACCGGCCCGTCCATGGAGGCGGCACCCACAAGGTAATGCAGTACGTCCCGGACGGCGATCGCTTCGATCTTGTTGCGCACCCAGCTTGGGGCCGGCATCAGCGGAAGGGTCTCGGACAGGTGGCGGATCATTTCGAAGGACGCCGACCCGGAACCGATCACCACCCCGGCCTGGAACACCACAGCCTCCACCGCGCTATCCAGGAACACCTTCCCCACGGCTTCCCGGGAGCGCATGTGGGTGGACAATTCGACGTCGGCCGGGTGCAGGCCGCCCAGGTAAACGATCCGGCCTACATGGGCTGCGGCGGCAGCTGTGGCGGCTGTTTCCGCCATGGCCTTTTCCTTGGATTCGAACCCGGCGCCGGCGGCCATGGAGTGAACGAGGTAGTACAGCACGTCGACCCCGGCCAGCGCCTGGCGCAGGGAAGCGCCGTCGTCGAGACTGCCCTGGATCACCTCAACTTTGCCTAGCCACGGCACACCTGCGATCTTGGCCGGAGTCCTGACCATGACCTTTACGGTGTGGCCGGCCTCCAGCAGCCGGGGGACCAGGCGGCCGCCGATGTAGCCGGTGGCGCCGGTCACGAGGACGGTTTGCGCCGTCCCTGCGGCCACGGTGGAGGGAGTGTCGCTCGGACTCTTGCTATCGCTCATTGAAGGCTCCTCAGGCCAGGCGGGCGGATGCGTCAAACGGGTGCGCTTCCTCAGCAAGCTTAGCAACGGGGGTTCCCGGCGGGCCCCGGTGCAGGGGTAGGCTGGGATGACCCGGGATTCGAAGAGAATTTCGGGTTTTCGTGTTGCCTGCGATCCCTTGAACCCACAGGAGTTTCCGCCATGAGCCCCACTGGCCCGTCCCATCCTGGCCCGTCCCACGCCGGTCCATCGCTGGCCGGGCTGCGCCGTGTCCTGGCAGAAGACCAGACGTTCGCCAGGGTCCAGGCCGAGGCGGCCAGGGGCTTTGATGTCCGGGGCCAGGATTACCAGGTCAGCGCGCCGGCCGGTCTCCGTGCCGTCCTGCTGGCGGAAATGGCAGACGGCCTGGCCGCCGGTGCCGACGAAGGAACTCCCGATGGCGGGTTTCCCCCGGTGGTGCTGGCAGTCACCGCGACAGGACGCGAGGCAGAGGACCTGACGGCGGCCCTGCGTGCCTACCTGCCGGCCGATTCAGTGGCCGAGTTCCCCAGTTGGGAAACCCTGCCGCACGAGCGGCTCTCGCCCCGTTCGGACACGGTGGGCCGCCGGCTGTCCGTCCTGCGCCGCCTGGCTCACCCGGAAAGTTCGACGGCGGGTCCGTTGCGGGTGGTGGTGGCGCCGGTCCGCGCGGTGGTCCAGCCGATCGTCGCCGGGCTGGGTGAGCTCGTTCCGGTCACGCTGAAGGTGGGACAGGACATGCCGTTCTCCGACGTGGTGCGGAGCCTCGCCGACGCGGCCTACGCACGCGTGGACATGGTCACCCACCGTGGCGAGTTTGCCGTCCGCGGCGGTATCATCGACGTTTTCCCACCCACCGAGGACCACCCCATCCGGGTAGAGTTCTTCGGCGACGAGGTGGACCAGATGCGCTGGTTCGCGGTGGCCGACCAGCGCTCGCTGTCGGCGCCCGGCGTGCATCACCCCACCGAACTCCATGCCCCGCCCTGCCGCGAAATCCTGATCACGCCGTCAGTGATGTCCCGCGCGGCCACCCTGAAGGCGCAGCTCCCCGCGGCCGCGGACATGCTCGAGAAGATCGCCGGCGGCATCACCGTGGAAGGGATGGAATCCCTGGCCCCGGTGCTGGTGGATGCCATGGTCCCGTTCGTGGAGCAGCTGCCCGCCGGGTCCATTTCGGTGATTATAGAACCGGAAAAGGTACGCCGCCGCGCACATGATCTTGCCGCCACCAACGAGGAGTTCCTGGAAGCTGCCTGGTCCACGGCATCCGATGGCGGCACGGCTCCGCTGGACCTCAGCTCGGCGGCGTCGGAAGCCTTGCACTCCGCCAGCTTCCGTTCCCTGGCCGAAACCCGGAGCTCCTCGCTGGAGCACGAGGTCTCGTGGTGGTCGATTACGTCACTGGCCACTGACGAGGAGCTGCTGCCGGAGATCGACGTCCTCAACCTCCGCGCCCGGGAACCGCGCGGGTACCAGGGTGATGTGGCCGAGATGATGGACTTCATCGGCTCCCACGTCCGGGACCAATGGCGGATCGTGGTGGCCACGGAGGGTCCCGGCCCTGCGCAGCGCCTGGCGGAACTGTTCCACGATGCCGACATCCCCTGTGCCCGGGTGGACACCCTTGAGAAGGAGCCGCAGGCGGGCATCATCGAGGTGACCACTGCCGCCGTCGGACGCGGTTTTGTCCTGGACACCCTCAAAATTGGGCTGCTCACCGAAGCGGACCTGCTGGGACGGACGTCCGCGGGCTCCACCAAGGACATGCGGCGCATGCCGTCCAAGCGACGGAACGCCGTGGACCCGCTGCAGCTGGTCAACGGCGATTCCGTGGTGCACGAACAGCACGGCATTGGCCGCTTCATCGAACTCATCCAGCGCAAGGTGGCCGGCGGCGGAGACGGCGTCCGCGAATACCTGGTCCTGGAATACGCCCCGTCCAAGCGCGGCGCCCCCGGGGACCGCCTGTTTGTCCCCACCGACCAGCTGGACCAGGTGACCCGCTACGTCGGCGGAGACACGCCCGTACTCAGCAAGATGGGCGGCTCCGACTGGGCCAGCACCAAGTCCAAGGCACGCAAGGCCGTCAAGGAGATCGCCGGCGAACTCATCCGGCTGTACTCCGCTCGGATGGCCTCAAAGGGCCATGCCTTCGGGCCGGACACCCCGTGGCAGCGCGAGCTGGAGGAGGCCTTCCCGTACGTGGAAACGCCGGACCAGCTGACCACCATCAACGAGGTCAAGGCGGACATGGAGCGGGAAATCCCCATGGACCGCCTGGTGTCCGGCGACGTCGGCTACGGCAAAACCGAGATCGCCGTCCGGGCCGCGTTCAAGGCGGTCCAGGACGGGAAGCAGGTGGCGATCCTGGTGCCCACCACCCTGCTGGCCCAGCAGCACTACGAAACGTTCACCGAACGCTTCTCCGGGTTCCCCCTGCGGGTCAAAGCCCTGTCCCGGTTCCAGGGGACCAAGGAAACCAAAGAGACCGTTGAAGGAGTCAAGAGCGGCGCCGTTGACGTGGTCATTGGCACCCACCGGCTGCTGTCCAAGGACTTCGCGTTCAAGGACCTGGGCCTGGTGATCGTGGACGAGGAACAGCGCTTCGGCGTGGAGCACAAGGAAGCGCTGAAGAAAATGCGGACCAACGTGGACGTGCTGGCCATGAGCGCCACCCCGATTCCGCGGACCCTCGAGATGTCGCTGACCGGCATCCGGGAAACGTCCACCCTGGCCACTCCGCCGGAGGAACGCCACCCCGTCCTCACCTACGTGGGCCCGTACACGGACAAGCAGACCTCGGCCGCCATCCGCCGCGAGCTGATGCGTGAAGGCCAGGTGTTCCTGGTCCACAACCGGGTGTCCACCATCGAACGGACGGCTGCGAAGATCCGTGAACTGGTTCCGGAAGCGCGCGTGGAGGTGGCTCACGGGCAGATGTCCGAGAGCCGCCTGGAGCAGATCATCGTCGACTTCTGGGAGAAGCGCTTCGACGTCCTGGTGTGCACCACCATCATCGAAACCGGCCTGGACATCTCCAACGCCAACACCCTGATTGTGGACGGAGCCGACAAATACGGCCTCTCCCAGCTGCACCAGCTCCGCGGCCGGGTGGGCCGCGGCCGTGAACGCGCCTATGCCTACTTCCTGTACCCGTCCGAGAAGCCCCTGGGCGAGGTGGCCCTGGAACGGCTCAAAGCCGTGGCCACCCACAACGAACTCGGTGCCGGCATGCAGCTGGCCATGAAGGACCTCGAAATCCGCGGTGCCGGCAACCTGCTGGGCGGCGAGCAGTCCGGCCACATCCAGGGTGTGGGCTTCGACCTTTACATCCGCCTCGTGGGAGAGGCGGTGGCCGACTTCCGCGGGGACGCCGAGGAAAAGGCCGCCGAAATGAAGATCGAGCTGCCGGTCAATGCCCACCTCCCGCACGATTATGTGCCGGGGGAGCGGCTCCGCCTGGAGGCCTACCGGAAGCTGGCCTCCGCGGTGACCTACGAGGCCATCGAGGAGGTGCTGGCCGAACTCGTGGACCGTTACGGCGAGCCGCCGCTGCCGGTCCAGAACCTCATCGCCGTGGCCCGCTTCCGGGTGGGCGCCCGCGAAGCCGGCCTGTCCGACGTTGCGCTGCAGGGAAACTTCATCAAGTTCTCGCCCGCGCAGCTGCCGGAGTCGAAACTGATGCGGCTGACCCGGATGTACCCGGGTTCCCAGTCCAAGCCTGCCCTGGACGCGGTGCTGATTCCGAAGCCCAAGACCGCCAGGATCGGCGGCCGCGACCTCCAGGACGCCGAAATCCTCGAATGGGCCAACGGCGTCATCCGCAACATCTTCTCCGACGCGCCGCTCGCCGCTCCGGCAGCAAGGGGTTAAGCCCTTGATGGGAGGACACCACGCCGCGTCGGGAGCCGCGGCGTGGGTAGCCATTGCCTCAACGGGGCCGTACACGCTGGGCTGGTATCCACTGGACGCCACAGGAATCCTCATCGGCGGGATGGCGACGGCGGGGACGGCGCTCGTGTGCGACTGGGACCACCGCCACAGCACGGTGGCCGGCTCGCTGCCACCGCTCTCCAACCTGATTGCGGTGGGTATTGAGAACGCCAGCGGCGGGCACCGGCAAGGCACCCACTCGGTGCTCGGGGCCGCGTGCTTTGTGCTGCTGGCCACGATGGCCGGACAGTTCCAGCTGCAGACGGACTGGGGCCTGCTGTCCGTGGGTGCCGGCCTGCTGTGCATGTTCATGATCAACATTGCGGCCAAGGCGCTGAAGCTGTTTCCCAAGTCCGGATTTATCAGCAACTGGATCTTTGCGCTGACCATGGCCGGACTGGTGACCTGGTTCGCGCCGGAGCAGTGGACCTGGCTGCCCGTCTCGATGCTGACCGGGGTGGTGGTCCACATCGTGGGGGACATGATCACCACAGGGGGTGTGCCCCTGCTCTGGCCGATCGTCATCAAGTCGCCGAAGTTCCTCCGGAAGCTGCCGGTACTCAACGACGTCTGGAAAGCCAACGGCGCCTTTTCCTTGCCGCTGCTGGGCCGCGCCGGTTCCAAACGCGAGTGGCTGGTCCTGATCCCGGTGAGCGCCTACGCCATGGTGGGCATGTGCGTGGCGGCGTGGTCGTCGGCGAAAGCCCATTTCCCGGCCGCCATGGCACTCGGTAAGACCGTGGTCAGCCGGCTGCTGGGCGCGGGCTGACGCGGCCGGTACAGTTCACGACTTAAAAAGCTGCGGCCCCGGAATATCCGGGGCCGCAGACCTTTAAGTTGCAGAGGGTTCTTACTTGCCGCCGGCTGAATCGGAGCGGCCGGTGATGGTCTGCGGGATCCAGAACGCCAGGAAAAACAGGCCCAGGCAGACAGCCATCGGCCACGGGTTGCCGAGCGTGAGGAAGGACAGGGAGTAGATGGAGCCCAGGAACAGCGCCATCATGGGTACAAACAGAAGGATGCTGCCCACAAGGCTGTTCTCGTTCTGGGGGGTCTGTACCGTGGCGTTGCCGGACTCGGTGGTCTTGCTGGACATTATTTCCTCCTCGGCCCCGCGGGGCTCAAACTGTGGCGGCTCCGGGCCTGCGTCAGTAACTGGATGAACCCTGTTCACCCTTGACGATGGCAATGCCGGAACTGGCACCAATACGTGTTGCACCTGCAGCAATCATAGCCTGCGCGTCGGCCAGGGAACGTACGCCGCCGGACGCCTTGACGCCGAGATCGGGGCCTACAGTGCGGCGCATCAGAGCGATATCCTCGGCCGTGGCACCCCCGCCATTGAACCCCGTGGACGTCTTGACGAAGTCCGCCCCCGCTTCAACGGACGCCCGGCAGGCAAGGACCTTCTGGTCATCGCTGAGCAATGCGGTTTCGATGATGACCTTCAGGATGGCTCCGCCTGCGTGGACCGTCTCCGCGACGGCGGAGATATCGTCCACCAGCGCACCCTTGTCACCGGCACGGGCAGCCGCGATGTTGATGACCATGTCAATTTCGTCCGCCCCATCCAGTACCGCGCCGCGGGCTTCAAAGGCCTTCACGTCGCTGGGCGTGGCACCCATGGGAAAGCCGATGACCGAGCACGTGAGGACCCCGGACCCCTTCAGGGCGGTCTTGACTGTCTTGACCCAGAGGGGGTTAACGCAGACCGACTTGAAGTGGTACTCAGCGGCCTCGGCACACACTCCGAGGATCTCCGCTTCGCTGGCCTCGGGCTTGAGCAGCGTGTGGTCGATGTAGGAAGCGATGTTGCCGGTTGCGGGAATGGCTTCGTTGCTCATCAGGATGGTCCTTTCCAAGGGGCCTTGTGGGCCGCAAAACGCCGAGGCGTCCATGGCTCTTCTGGTGACCATCTTGCCATAGCAACGCGGGGTCACTTCCGGCCCAAAGAACGTTCCGCATTGGGCGGGATGTGACCCCGCGTTGTTGTGAGCAGGAGGTCAGGCAGCCACGGCAACGCGCTGTTCCGCCGCTGATATAGCGGTCATCAGCTGCGCCGCGCAGGCGCCGGCGGCAGAGGCCGCCGCGACCAGCAGCCCCAGCCGCACGCCGTCGAACGCGGCGGCGTCGCCGATGGCCCAGACGCCGGCGACCGATGTCCGGTAGTCCTTGCTGATGGCGATTCCGCCGTTGGGGGCGGTAGCGAGTCCGGCGCTGGCGGCGAGTCCATCGCGGGAAATCCGCTCTTCGGCCAGGACAACCAGATCGCCATTCATGCTGCTGCCGTCTTCGAAGACGACCCCGGAGGCGGTCAGGCCTGAGCCGGCGATGGAGTGCACTACGGCGGCCGGCCGGACCGTTGTGCGGATAGGCCGGACGCCGCGGGCCCGCAGCACCGCTTCGGCCTGGCCCGCTGCCGCGCCGGTTCCCACGAGGATCCCCAGTGGCCGCCGGCCCAGTTCCCGCGTCACTTCCTTCACGGCGTCGCCGATCCGGGCTGCGTCGTCGATCGTGGAGTAGCTCAGGCAGCGGCCGGCGCCGGCCACGGGGGACGCGACGGGCGCTGATCCGGTGGCGATGACCAGCTCGTCGTAGCTCAGGTCCATGCCGTCGGCGGTGGTGACGGAACGGTTCCCCGCGTCGATGAAGCTGGCTGGCTGGCCGAAGCGGACTGATACCTGTGGCAGCTCTGCGAGTTCCAGGAGTTCGGCTGGAGCGTCGTCCCGGTTGCTGAGGACGGTGACTGTGCCGCGGAAGCGTGCAGCGTCAAGCTGGCGGACCAGCGCCTGTGCGGCGGGCCCTGCTCCGGCAATGACAATGCGAGGAGCCTGGGAAACTGAGGTGGACGGTGCCGGAGCGGACATGTGCTCGCCCTTTCGCTGGCGGCCGCAGGAGCGGCCGGAACTTCGTGATGAATCCCAGCGTAGGCTGCCCGTTTTTCCACCGTGTTTCCACATTGTCGCTGCCATTTACCGCCCGGTAACAATAGGAGTTTTTGTCCAGATAATGCGCTCAAAACGGCGCTTTGGCCGCCTTATCTGGACAAAAACTCCTTTTGCGGGAGGCGCTAGACCCGGATCCGGTAACCCCGCTTGACCACCGTCTCCACCAGGCGGCCGTCCGGCAGTGATGACCGCAGGCGGCTGACCGTCATGTCCAAGGCATGGACCGAGCCCTTCAGCTCGAGCAGCTCCGACAGCGATTCCCGGGAAAGCACGGCCCCACCGGCCCCCAAGAGGGCGCGCAGCAGCAGCAGGGGCGCAGGCGCCAGCTCAACCTGTACTCCATCGACCCGCAGGCTGCGCCCGCGCAGCTCCAGGTTGCCCGACGCGGTGTCCAGCCGCCGCACATGGTTCAGGGCGAGGTGCTCGCACACCAGCCGGATGAGGGCGCCCATCCGGAACCGCTCCGGAATGAGCGGGGTGATGCCGGCGTCGAGCAGGGGCTGGGCCGTGACAGGCCCCACCACTGCCGTGGTGACGTTGGTTTTCAGGCTTTCGATGAGCTGCTTGTAGACGCCCATTTCGTGGGCGGTGCTCCACACGGCGTCGACGGCGGGGGCGCTGGTAAAGGTGAGCACGTCCAGGTTGCCGCTGCACACAGCCTCGATGAGGCGCGGGAGCCGGTCTTCGCCGTCGGGCTTTACCCAGCGGTAGGGGGTGACCGTCAGGACGGTAGCGCCGGACATACGCAGCCGTTCCAGCTGCCGGACGTCCGTGTAGCCGTGCAGCTGCACGGCCACGGTCTTGCCGCGCACGCCTTCGGCGAGCAGCATATCCACCAGCGTTGCGGTGGTTTCGTCGCTGCTGATTCCGACGTCGGCGAGTCCGGCCGCGCGGACGGCGCCGCGGGCTTTGGGGCCGCGGACGAACATCCGGCACGCCCCGAGGGTTTCCAGTAGCTGCTCACCGATCCCAAAGGAATCGGCAGCTTCGCACCAGCGGCGCATGCCGTACGCCGTGGTGGCGATGCACAGGTCCGGGCGTGCGGCGATGATGGCCTTGGTGTCCTCGATGAGGCGGATGTCCTCCTGCACCGGGGCGATTTTGAGGGCCGGCGCGTGCAGTACTTCCGCGCCGCGGCGTTCCAGGGCCTCGATGAGGTCCCGGGAGCGCCGGTGCGAGGTGACTCCGATGCGGAAGCCCTCCAGCGGGGAGCCCGCAGCCTCCGGCCCGGAGGTCTCTTCAAGCTGGGCGGGCTCAGCGGGTGCCAGTGCGGTCATGGGGGTCAATCCTTTCATGAACCGAGCAGCGAGGCGGCCAGCCGGTCGAGGTCGGCGGCGGCCTCAGCATGCCCGCGGTTGGCTTCTGCCACGCGAACCACCTCGCCAATGACCAGCACGGCGGGATTGCTGCACCCGGCAGCGGCGGAGGTGATGGTGCCCAGGTCCGCGATGGTGGTGCGCTGGCCGGGGCGGTAACCGCGTTCGACGACGGCCATGGGCATGTCGGGGCGCATACCGGCTTTACGGAGTCCGGCCGCGAGCTGGTGCAGGGTGCCGATGCCCATCAGAACCACAATAGTGCCGCCCAGTCCGGCCAGGTGCGTATGTTCCTTTTCGGTCAGCGGCGCGTGGCCGGAGACCACGGTGAACATGTGGCTGACCTCGCGGTGCGTGACAGGGATGCCGGCGGCCGCCGGCACGGAGATCGCGCTGGTGACACCCGAGATGACACGGACAGGCACGCCCGCTGCCACGCAGGAGGCCACTTCCTCACCGCCACGGCCAAAAACATAGGGGTCGCCGCCTTTGAGGCGGACCACGTTGTTGCCGGCGAGGGCGCTTTCGACCATGAGCTTCTCGATGTCGGCCTGGCCCACCTTGTGGTGGCCGGGCTTCTTGCCCACATCCACCAGTTCGGCGGAGGTCAGGTCCGGCAGGTCCTGGCAGGGAGCCAGCCGGTCGAAGAATACCACGTCCGCATCGCGGAGAGCCTTCACGGCTGCGACAGTCAGCAGCTCGGTGGTGCCGGGTCCGCCGCCCACCAGAGTGACGTGGCCGACGGGTCCGGCGGCAGGCTCGGCCGCCACCGGGATGCCGGTGGCGGCGCAGCGCTCGAGCAGAGGCTCCCAGCCGGGCTGGCCGTCGTCGACCGCTGCGACCAGGAACGGGCGCTCAGGGAGCGGGCCGTCATGCGCCGCACCCGCAGGGGTGCTAAGGCGAGAGACGACGGCGCCCGCGGCTTCGTAGCGGCGGACCGCCTGGCGGGCGGCGTGGTCGGAGCCGGTGACCAGGACTTCGCGGCCGGTGAGATCGATGCTGAGCTGCATGGCTATACCTCGTTCTCGTCCAGCAGTTCGGGAGCGGAGGGCCGCATGGGGATGGAGGCGCCGATCAGGACTGGCTGTTGGCTGGCGCGAGTCTTTTCCTCCGCAGTGGCAGGGCGCATCTGGCCGCGCTCGTCGGAGACGAAGGTGATGGAGTCATCCTTCTGGTCGGGCGCGTTGACGAAGGACCGGAACCGCCGCAGGCGCTCGGGATCCTTGAGGGTGTCCGCCCATTCGTCCACGTAGGTGTCAACGTGCTTGGCCATGGCGGCTTCAAGTTCCTCGGCGATGCCCAGGGTGTCATTGACCACCACGTCCTCGACGTGCTTGATGCCGCCGTCGAGCTCTTCCTGCCAGCGCGCGGTACGCTGCAGGCGGTCCGCGGTGCGGATGTAGTACATGAAGTAGCGGTCGATGTACTTGAGCAGGGTTTCGTCGTCGAGGTCCTTGGCCAACAGCTGAGCGTGGGCCGGGGTGGCACCGCCGTTGCCGCCGACGTACAGGTTCCAGCCGTCGGCCGTCGCGATCACACCGACGTCCTTGCCGCGGGCCTCGGCGCATTCGCGGGCACAGCCGGAGACGCCCATCTTGAGCTTGTGCGGGCTGCGGAGGCCTCGGTAGCGGAGCTCGAGCGCGATGGCCATTGCCACCGAGTCCTGGACACCGAAACGGCACCAGGTGGAACCGACACAGGACTTCACGGTGCGCAGGCTCTTGCCGTACGCCTGGCCGGATTCGAAGCCGGCGTCCACCAGTTCCTTCCAGATTTCCGGCAGCTCTTCGAGCCGGGCACCGAACATGTCGATCCGCTGGCCGCCGGTGATCTTGGTGTACAGGTTGTACTTCTCGGCCACGGCGGCGATAACGCCGAGCTTCTTCGGGGTGATCTCGCCGCCGGCGATGCGGGGGACCACCGAGTAGGTGCCGTCCTTCTGCATGTTCGCGAGGGCGCGGTCGTTGGTGTCCTGCAGGGTGCCGCGGCCGGCGTCCAGGACGTAGGCGCTGTTCTGGCTGGCCAGGATATTGGCGATGGTGGGCTTGCAGATATCGCAGCCTGCGCCGGTGCCGTACTTGGTCATGATCTCTTCGAAGGAGGTTAGTTCCAGGACGCGGATGGCGTCGAAGAGTTCCTGGCGGGAGAGTTCGATGTGCTCGCAGAGGGCCTTGGAGACCTCAACGCCGGACTTGGTAAGTTCGGTTTCCAGCAGCTTCTTGAGCATCGGCACGCAAGATCCACAGCTGGTGCCCGCGCGGGTGCAGCCCTTGAGCTCGCCAAGCTCCTGGACAGGGGCGTTGCCGTCGCAGGCGCCGCAGCCGTTGATGGTGTCGCGGATGGTGCCGGCGGCCACGTTGTTGCAGGAACAAAGGATGGCCTCGTCCGGGAGTTCGGTGTCCGGGGCGTCGCCGCCGCCGGCCGCCGTGAGGTAAGCGCCCGGTTCGGCGCTGAGTTCACGGCCGAGCAGCGGGCGCAGGCTCATGTAAGGGGATGCGTCGCCTACGAAGATGCCGCCGAGCAGGGTCTTGGCATCGTCGGTGGTGACGATCTTCTGGTAGACACCGCGGGCGGGGTCGGCATAGACGATTTCGAGGGAGTGCTCGGTCCGGGCGAACGCGTCACCGAAGCTGGCAACGTCCACGCCGGAGAGCTTGAGCTTGGTGGCGGTGTCGAACCCCGGGAAGGTGGCCTCTCCGCCGTGGAGGCGGTCAGCGACGATCTCCGCCATGGTGTTGGCGGGGGCAACCAGGCCAAGGCACATGCCGCCGAAGTTGGCCACTTCACCGATGGCCCAGATACCGGGGACTTCCGTGGCGCAGAAATCGTTGATGACCACGCCTCCGCGCGGGCCCAGGCTGAACTGCGGCTCCTCGCCCTCGGCTGCGCGGAAAAGTTCGTCACGGGGCTTGACGCCGATGGCCACGATGACGAGGTCGGCGGGGATGATCCGTTCGTCTGCCATGAGGACGCCGGTGACCTGTCCGTCGTCGTCGGAAAGGACCTGCGAGGGGAACACTCCGCCGTGGACCGTAAAGCCCTTGGCTTCGATGAGGCGGCCCAGTGACTGGCCAGCGCCTTCGTCCAGCTGGGTGTTCATCAGCCACGGTGCGCCGTTGATAACCACGGGAGTCGCGCCGAGCTGTTCAGTGCCTGCAGCTGACTCAAGTCCCAGGAGCCCGCCGCCGATGGTCACGGCGTTGATCGTGCGGCCCAGCTTTTCCGTGAGCTCCGCGATGGCCTTGTTGATGGCCCAGACGTCCTCGAGCGTGCGGTAAACATGCACGTGCTCGGCGCCGGGGATGGGCAGCCGCATGGCGTCGGAGCCGGTGGCAACCACCAGGTCGTCGAATTCAAAGATGCTGCCGGCAGCGGTCTCAACGGTCTTCGCCCCGGCATTGATCTTGACCACGCGCTCGCCGGTCTTCAATGACAGGGAAGCGTGGTCCCACATGGAGGCAGAGCCCAGGGTGAGGTCCACGCTGCTGTCCGTCAGTGCCTTGGAGAGCGCCACGCGGTCATAGGGGAGGTGGGCTTCTTCCGTGAGGACCGTGACGTCCCAGCCCTCAAGGCCCCGGGTGTGCATGGCATCGGCGAAGCGGTGGGCAGCAGGGCCGCCACCGGCGACGACGATCCGGCGCGGTGCCGTCTGGGGTGAAGTCTGTTCGGTCACTGTGGGCCTTTCGCATGTGCCGCAGACGGTGTTCTGCGACGTTCTCTGACGAGGTGTCCATCCAGACTAGGTAGCCGCAGTTTCGCTTCAGTTTCCCTTATGTTTCGTAGGCTTAACTTCTGCATCACGAACGGGTTTCCGAACGGGTGAGGTCTCTTTTACGCGCCGGACACATGCACCGCACGCCTTTGAAACACCCGTTGCCTAAGTTGTTTGGTACGGCCATAGAGGTGGCCAATCAAGCACGGGGAGAGGAGCCGGACATGACGGCAACACTGGAACTTGGGGCGCTCGCCGCCGACACCGCTACCTGGCACCGGGTCTGCGCCGTGGACGAGCTGGAGCTTGCCTGGGGCGAAGCGGCACTCATTGCGGGCCGCCAGGTGGCACTCTTCCGGACAGGCCCCAGTGAGGTTTTTGCCGTGGCCCACGAAGATCCCGCCACCGGCGCCCACGTGATGGCACGGGGCATTCTGGGTTCACGCGGCACACGGCCCACCATTGCGTCGCCGCTGCACAAAGAGGTCTACGATCTGGAAACCGGTGAATCCTTCGGAACCGCCGCGGTGCGGCTGGAAACGTTCAGCACCCGCATTTCAGACGGTTTCATCGAAGTTGAGGTTTAGCGTCCCGCTAGAGCCCGAGCGCCTCGCGGACATCACCGAGCACATGGTCCAGGGCGGAACGGGCTGCCTGCCGGGCTTCCGGAAGTTCGGCAGCTGACTCAACCGGGAGGATGACCTCCAGGTAGCACTTGAGTTTTGGCTCGGTGCCGCTGGGCCGGATGATGACCCGCGTGTCGTCCCGGGTCAGATACAGCAGGCCATCGGTGGGCGGCAGGTGCCCGCTCCCTTCGGCCAGGTCCACGAAAGTTTCAACAGCGGACGAACCGAACGAATCGGGCGGGCTCACCCGGAGCCGGTTCATCATGGCGTCCAGCAGGCCCAGATCCGCCACCCGGATACTCAGCTGGTCGCCGGCGTGCAGACCGTGCTGAAGGTAGAGCTCATCCAGGGTGTCGAAGATGGTTTTTCCGTCCGCCTTGGCGGCGGCAGCCATTTCCGCGATGAGGACAGCGGCAGAGATCCCGTCCTTGTCCCGGACCAGGTCCGGCGCAACGCAATAGCCAAGGGCTTCCTCGTAGCCGTAAACCAGCCCGGGCACCCGGGATATCCACTTGAACCCGGTCAGCGTTTCCTCATGCGCGTATCCTGCCGCGGCGGCGATGCGGGAGAGCAGGCGCGAGGACACAATCGAATTGGCGAAGACGCCGGCCCCTTCACCCCTGCCAAGTTCGTCCGCATTGCCTGACGCTTGCTCAGCGCCGGCCGCCAGCCGAGCCACAATATGTGCTCCCAGCAGCGCGCCCACCTCGTCGCCGCGGAGCATGCGCCACGCGCCGGTGTCAGGATCCTTGGCCGCCACTGCCGCGCGGTCCGCATCCGGATCGTTGGCCAGGACAATATCGGCGTCCACACGGGCCGCGGTCGCCAGGGCCAGGTCCAAAGCACCTGGTTCCTCCGGATTCGGAAAGTTCACCGTGGGAAAGTCGGGATCCGGCTCCGCCTGTTCGGCCACGAGAGTGACATCGGCAAAGCCGGCAGCATTCAGCACCGCCACGGCAGTTTCGCCGCCCACACCGTGCATGGGGGTCAGGACAATCCGCAGATCACGGGACGGGAAGCGGGCCGCATCGGCGAGTGCCGCCGTCGCGCGTTCATAATCCGCCGCAACCGACGGGTCCAGCACTGTCCAGCCGCCGGCGGCAAGGGTGATGGTTTCCAGGGCGCCCACGGCGTCGATCCGCGCGGCGATCCGGGCGTCGTAGGGCGCCACGATCTGCGCTCCGCGGCCGCTGTCCTCCACGGCATGACTGCCCAAATACACCTTGTAGCCGTTGTCCTGCGGGGGATTATGGCTGGCCGTCACCATCGCGCCGCCGTCGCAATTGAGGGCCCGCACGGCGAATGCGAGCAGCGGGGTGGGCAGCGCGGACGGCATCAGGAACGTTTCGATCCCGGCGGCCGTAAAGATGGCCGCCGTTTCTTCGGCGAAGATGTCGGAGTTGTAGCGGGCGTCATAGCCGACGACGGCGCGTGGCCGGGTCCCGGGGGCGGCCTCAGCCACCGCATCAACCAGGAAGTCGGCGAGGCCGGCGGCGGCGCGGCGCACCACCACGCGGTTCATGCGGTTCGGCCCGGCGCCCAGGGCGGCGCGGAGGCCTGCGGTGCCAAACTGAAGGGTGCCGTTGAAGCTGTCGGCCAGCTCCTGTGACGCTGCGGGGGAGCCCTCCTCCGCGAGTTGCAGCAGCTCGGTGAGCTCTGCGGCTGTGGCTAGATCCGGATCTGTGGCCGCCCACTCACGGGCTTGGCTGAACAAGGAGGCGGCATCGGAGGACGTCATGCGGTCAACGCTATCGTCATTGCTTCAGGAACTGTGCCTGAACACTCGCCTGTGACAGCGGAAAGCAGCGAAATCCTTGCAGGGAATTTTCTGGACAAGTAATGTCGCGAATATGAAACTTGGGCAGGGTGTTGAGTGGGGGCTGCATAGCTGCGTCAACATGTCCTGGACCGCGCCGGGGGAGGCCGTCAGCAGCGCACGGCTGGCCGAGTTCTACAAGCTTCCCGCCGCGTACCTGAACAAACAGCTCCAGGCCCTGGTGCGGGCCGGGATCCTGACCTCGGTGTCCGGGCCGCGGGGCGGCTTCTCGCTGGCCAGGCGTCCGGACCGGATTTCCGTCCTTGACGTGGTCCTCGCCGTTGAAGGAAATGACCATGCCTTCCGGTGCGAAGGCATCACCAAGGACGCGCCGGGCGGGAGTATGGACGCTGACTACGCCCGCACGTGCCTCATCTCCCAGACCATGCGCCACGCCGAAGTCACCTGGCGGACCGAGCTGTCCCGGCAGAGCATTGCCGGGATCGCACAGTCCATCGAGCGCCGGTTTCCCGAGGCCCGGGAGGACGCGGTCAGCCAACTCATGGGCGCCAAATCCTGACCAGCCTATAGGCAACGCGGGGTCACTTAGCGCCCGTTGCAAGGCCTCGGATGGGCGCTAAGTGACCCCGCGTTGCGCTAAAGCCTGGCGACGATGCCAGCCAGCAGTGTGGAGATGCGCGGTCCGGCGGCCTGGCCGGACTCGATGACTTCCTGGTGGCTCAGCGGCATGGCGCTGATGCCGGCCGCAAGGTTGGTGACCAATGAAATTCCGAACACTTCCATGCCTGCGTGACGGCCGGCGATCGCTTCCAAGGCAGTGGACATGCCCACCAGGTCCGCGCCGATCCGCTTGGCGTACTGGACCTCTGCCGGCGTTTCGTAATGCGGCCCGCTGAACTGGGCATAGACGCCTTCCTCCAGCGAAGGGTCCACTTCGCGGGCAAGGGCGCGGATGCGTGAACTGTACAGGTCTGTCAGGTCAACAAACGTTGCGCCTTCCAACGGGGAGGTGGCGGTGAGGTTGATGTGATCTTTGATGAGTACCGGGGTGCCCGGCGTCCAGTTTTCGTTAAGTCCTCCGCAGCCGTTGGTGAGGACCAGGGTTTTGCAGCCGGCTGCCGCGGCGGTGCGGATGCCATGGACCACGGCGCGGACGCCTTTGCCTTCGTAGTAGTGGGTGCGTGCGCCCAGGACCAGCGCGCGTTTGCCCTCTTTGGTCAGGACAGAGCGGATGGTGCCCACATGGCCCTCCACCGCCGGGGCATGGAAGCCCGGGACGGTGTCAGCGGTCAGGGTGGCGGTGGTCTTGCCGATGAGGTCGGCGGCTTCGGCCCAGCCTGAGCCCAGGACGAGGGCGATGTCGTGGCTGTCAACCCCCGTCTCCCGGGCGATGTAGTCAGCAGCGGAGCGCGCGGCGGCGAAAGGGTCCGTGTTCTGGAAGTCTGTATTACTCACTGGTACAAGTTATCGTGCTGCTGCCGCTGTGCACAGTGGCAACAGCGGTGCTCCAGGCCGCGGCCGGCACCGTGACGGGCCGCTCTTTTATTGGTGGTCCCTGCGCTGATGCGGGACAATGGTTGATTGTGACTACGCACCCTGATTTCAGCTCCCCCCGGATCGCAATCCTCGGAGGTGGCCCCGGCGGATACGAAGCCGCTATGGTCGCTGCCTCGCTGGGAGCGCAGGTCACCATCATCGAACGCGCGGGCATGGGCGGCTCGGCCGTGCTGACCGACGTCGTGCCTTCCAAGACTCTGATCGCGACGGCGGACCTGATGACCCGCGTCGGTGAGGCGGGCGAGCTGGGAGTGAAGTTCGACGTCGACGGCGGCGACTTTGTGCCGGCGATGCGCGCCGACCTCAAACACATCAACGACCGCCTGCTCGGCCTTGCCCGCCAACAGTCCACTGACATCTCCAGTGGGCTGGAGCACCAGAACGTCCGCATCCTGCTCGGTTCGGGCAAGCTCCTGGACAACCACACCATTGAAGTCCTGACCGCTGACGGCACCGAAATCGTGGAAGCTGACACCATTCTGCTGGCCGTCGGCGCGCACCCCCGCGAGCTGCCCACCGCGCGGCCGGACGGGGAACGCATCCTGAACTGGGCGCAGATCTACAACCTTGACGAGCTTCCCGAGGAACTGATTGTGGTGGGCTCCGGTGTGACCGGTGCCGAGTTTGCCTCCGCCTACAACGGCCTGGGCTCCAAAGTCACCCTGATCTCCAGCCGCGACCGGGTGCTGCCCGGCTCGGACACCGATGCTGCGGAGGTACTGGAGGAAGTCTTCGAGCGCCGCGGTGTGCGCGTGCTGTCCCGCGCCCGTGCCGAAACCGTCGAGCGGACCGACGACGGCGTGGTGGTCACTCTCGGTGACGGATCGAAAGTCACCGGCAGCCACTGCCTGGTATGCGTGGGTTCCATCCCGAACACCGCCGGCATCGGCCTTGAAGAGGCCGGCGTGGCACTCACCGAGAGCGGCCATATAAAGGTCGACGGCGTCTCCCGCACCACGGCGCCGAACGTCTACGCCGCGGGCGACTGCACCGGCGTGCTGGCTTTGGCCTCGGTGGCCGCAATGCAGGGCCGGATTGCGATCGCACATTTCCTGGGCGACAGCGTGATGCCGCTCAAGCTTCACCAGGTGGCGTCCAACATCTTCACCTCTCCCGAGATCGCGAACGTGGGCGTTTCCGAGGCCGAGATCCAGTCCGGCAAATACCAGGGCGACATCGTCAAACTTTCGCTCAAGAGCAATGCCCGCGCCAAAATGCGCAATCACAAGGACGGCTTCGTCAAGATCTTCGCCCGTAAGGGCTCCGGCACCGTGATTGGCGGTGTTGTGGTGGGGCCGAACGCGTCCGAGCTGATCTTCGCCATCTCCCTTGCGGTGACCCAGAAGCTCCACGTCGACGACGTCGCCAACACCTTTACTGTGTACCCGTCACTGAGCGGGTCCATCTCGGAAGCCGCTCGCCGCCTGCACGTCCACATGTAGCAGGTCCGGTAGCGTGGCGGGCATGACTACAGCTCTGGAGCGGCCACGCCGCGGAAAAATCATCGGTGGCGTTTGCGCCGCCCTGTCAGCCCGGTTCGGGCTCCCGAAGTTCCTGGTCCGGCTCGGCTTTGTGATCTTTGGCCTGCTGGGGATCGGGGAGCTGGTCTACATCGCCCTGTGGATCATGATCCCCAAAGCGTCGGCGTAGAGTCCGCCAGCGGCCGTTTGGTGGTTGGCCCTGAGACCAAGGGCCAACCGTGATGACAGCTTTACGGCCCTTCCTCCGGGAAAGCTTCGGGGTAAGGGAAGTTATGGCCATTGCAGAGCATGCCCGGGCTCGGCACTTCGGCCTTAAAGCCTGCCGCGACGATCTGCCCGTAGGACTGGACCCTGCCGCCTTCAACCGGATCGTCCGGGACATCGTTGAGGCCGGAGAACGAGCAGATCGAATTGGCATGGTCCGGGCCCCGTTCCACCTGCCCCGCGGCCGACGCAGGCGCCGTTGTCATTCCCATCAGCGCCAACGTACAGACGGCCGCACCCAACAGTGATTTCTTGTGCATTGTGTTGCCTCAATTCCTCGAAGTGATGACTCTTCTCGGTGGCAGACGCTGCAAATTGGTGCAAACCGTGACACTGCCCAGCGCAGGTCTGCTACCTACGGGCCGAAGGCCCGTGCGGTGAGTCTACTGACAGCGCACCGCGTTGGGAATAACCCGCGCAAATGGCCTGCGGAAAGCCGCCGGCCATGCGTCTTCGCCGGGACTTCCACGTGCTCAATCACGGGTGCATGGCTCAGTCACCGGTCGGAAATGTCAGGCGGCGGGAGCCGCCTGGAAGTGTTTTTCGATAAGCCCCTTGATGTCCTCGTGGCAGCCGCCGCAGCCGGTGCCGGCGCGGGTCGCCTTGGAGACCTCGGCCACTGTGGAGCAGCCATCGGCCACGGCACCCTGGATCCTGGTGCCGCTGACTCCGGCGCAGCGGCATACCGTTCCCGCAGGATCGGCGGGACCGGACGCGGCCAGCTGGTCCGGACCGTCCAGCCGCAGCAGCAGTGACCTGTCAGCCGGCAGTTCCGCGCCGCGCTCGAACAGTCCCACCAGCTCCGCGGCGGTCCGCGGCATGCCCACGGACACCAGGCCTTCCAGCACTCCGCCGCGGGTGGTCATCTTGACGTAGCGGCCGTGTTCCGGATCGGCCCACTGGGCGATCTGCAGCCGGGGCCGGCCGTTCACGGCACCCGCGGTGAGCGTCTCCACATCCCACGGTTCGGCCCCGTTGTTGCCGGCCACGGCCATGTTCATGCCGCGGGCCTTGAGCACAATCACGCCGGCCTGTTCCTGGGGCAGTTCCTGCAGCGCGTCGGCGTCGTCCTGTGTGCCGGAGGCCAGCAGGGTCAGGTATTCGGCCAGCCATTCGGCCTGCCGCCAGCCGGGACCCACCAGGCCGGACGGGCCCTTTGCCGTGCGGCACTCACCGCAGGCGGGGTCCGGGCAGCGGACCTCTGCGCAGTCGCCGATCGCGAAGATGTGCGGCTCGTGGTGGGCCCGCAGCCGGTGGTCCACCAGAATGCCAGCGCCAACCGACAGACCGCAGCCTTCGGCGAGCTCGGTCCTGGGGCGGACGCCGCAGGAGAGGACCAGGAGATCGCCGTCGATCGCCGAACCGTCATTGAGCAGCAGCGCCGAGAACCCGCCGTCGGGCGCGTTGTGCTCCACCCCGGTGGACCGGGCGTTGCTGGCCATCCGGACGCCGCACCGGCGCAGGCTGGCCGCCAGGACCGCCCCGCCGCCGCGGTCGATGTTGCGTCCCAGCGGGTGCGGCCCGTTGTGCACCACCGTGACGGTGGCACCTTCCTCGGCAGCGGCGAGGGCTGTTTCGAGGCCAAGGACGCCGCCGCCCAGCACCACTACACGTTTGCCGCCGTCGACCGCCGCGCGCAGAACCGAAGCGTCGCGGAGGTCCCGGAGCGCTGTGACGCCGACCGGAAGGACGGGGGAGGAGGGATCGGGGTTGATCCCGGTCAGATTGGGGATGACGGGCCGGGAACCGGTGGCGATGACCAGCCGCTCATAGTGGGCCGAGGTGCCGTCGGTGAGGATCACCTGCTGGCGGGCGCGGTCCACGCGGCGGACGCGCACACCAAGCCGGACGTCCACGCCGTCGGTGGTCAGGGCTGCGGCGTCGGAGAGGGCCAGGGCCTCGGCAGTGGTGCGTCCGACGCCGAGGTCGGCCACGAGCACCCGGTTGTAAGCGGCCTCGGCCTCTTGGCCCACCACGGTCAGGCTGACGTGCCCGTCGCGGACTGCGGGCAGCAGTTCATCGATCAGGCGGGCAGCCACCGGGCCGAAACCAACAATGACAATCTGCTCACTCATGATGCCTCCGATGTCTGAAGAACACTGGTCTGGGGCTGGTTCGGGGCCTGGTCGGCGGCCAGCCGGACCCAGACCTTGTTGAACTTGAATTCGGGCATCCCTGAGATGGGGTCGGTGGCGGCCTCCGTCAGCCGGTTGGCGCTTTCGAGTTCGGGGAAGTGGAACGGCAGGAACACCGTGTCCGGGCGGATTGCCGTGCTGAGCTCGGCCCGGCAGACCACCTGTCCGCGTTCGTTGGCCACCGAGACGAAGGAACCCTCGGCGATGCCCATGGACGTCGCGGCGGCCGGATGGATCTGTAATTTCGCCTCCGGCTGGCTGGCCAGCAACTCGGACACTCGCCGGGTCTGAGCGCCGGACTGGTAGTGCTCCAGGAGGCGGCCGGTGATGAGGGTCATGGTTTTTGCCGCCGGATCCGGATTGGCCTCGGGCGTACGACGACGGCGGGGCGTCACCGGGGTCATGACCGCCTTGCCGCCGGCGTGGGCAAACGTGTCCAGGAAGAGCCGGGGTGTGCCGGTGCTGCCCACAGGGTAGGGCCAGTAGGCGGCTTCGCCGCGGTCCAGCATGGCGTAGTCGATGCCGGAGTAGTCGGCGTGCCCGCCGGCCGAGGCCAACCGCAGTTCCTCGAAGACTGTTTCCGGATCTTCGCTGTAGGTGGAGGGTGCCTCGAGCGCTTCGGCGAGCCTGGCCATGATCCACAGTTCGCTGCGTGCGCCGGCCGGCGGCTGCAGGGCCCGGCGGCGGCGGAGGACGCGGCCCTCGAGGTTGGTGAGCGTGCCTTCCTCCTCGGCCCACTGCAGGACCGGGAGGACGAGGTCCGCTTCAGCGGCCGTTTCGGACATAAAGAAGTCGCAGACCACCAGGAAGTCCAGGCTGCGGAGCCCGGCGATGACGGCGTTGGCATCGGGGGAGGCCACCGCGATGTTGGAGGCGTGCACAAAAAGGCACCGGACGCCGTCGGGCTGTCCCAGCGACTTCAGCAACTGGACGGCGGGCAGTCCGGGCCCGGGAATGGTTCCCTCCGGGACGCCCCAGACGCCGGCCATATGGGCGCGGGCGGCGGGGTCGGTGATCTTGCGGTAGCCGGGGAGCTGGTCGGCCTTCTGGCCGTGCTCGCGGCCGCCCTGGCCGTTGCCCTGGCCGGTAAGGGTGCCGTAGCCGCTGCGGCGTGAACCGGGGAGTCCAAGAAGGAGGCTGAGGTTGATTGCTGCGGTGGCGGTGTCCGTGCCGTCCACGTGCTGTTCCACGCCGCGGCCGGTGAGGATGTAGCTGCCGCCCTTGGCCGCGCCGTCGGCAAGCCTGCGGGCCGTGTCCCGGATGAGCTCGGCCGGGACGCCAGTGAGGGACTGGACGCGTTCAGGCCAGAACGAGTTGACGCTGCGGACCAAGGCCTCATAGCCGGTGGTGCGTGCCGCGATGAAGTCTTCGTCTGCCAGGCCCTCGTGGATGATCACGTGCGAGAGGCCCAGCAGGAGGGTGAGGTCGGTGCCCGGCAGGGGCTGGAGGTGAAGGCCGCCGCCGTCGGCCGTGAACTTTGCCGTGGCTGAACGGCGGGGATCCACCACGATCAGCCCGCCGGCGTCGCGCGCGCCCTGGAGGTGCTGTACGAACGGCGGCATGGTTTCGGCCACGTTGGAGCCGAGCATCAAGATGGTGCTGGCCGTGTCCAGGTCCGCAAGCGGGAACGGGAGGCCGCGGTCCAGGCCGAAGGCGCGCATCCCGGCGGCCGCGGCGGAGGACATGCAGAAGCGGCCGTTGTAATCGATGCGTGAGGTGCCCAGGGCCAGGCGGGCGAACTTGCCCAGCATGTAGGCCTTTTCGTTGGTGAGGCCACCGCCGCCGAAGACCCCGACGGCGTCCTTACCGTAGCGTGCCTGCGTGTCCTTCACTGCGGTGGTGACCAGCGCCAGGGCCTGGTTCCAGCCGATGGGGCGATGGACGCCGTCGGCGCCCTTGAGGAGCGGTTCGGTGACCCGTCCGGGGTGGTTCAGGAGCGTGGCTGAGGTCCAGCCTTTGCGGCAGAGGCCGCCGCGGTTGGTGGGGAAATCGCGTCCACTGACCTCGAGGAGCACTTCGGGGAGGGGGGCTTCCAGGAGGGCAGCGGCCCGCGCTGCGGATTCAGCCGGCACGGGGACTGACCCCGGCTCGGAAGCCGGGGTCAGTTCCGCAGGGGATGTGAGCGTCATGGCGCACTGCAGGGCGCAGTAAGGGCAGTGCGTGTCGGCGCTTTTGGTCATGTTAGACGTGTCCCATCGCGTTTCGGTTGGCGTTGCGGATGTAGAAGAACCAGCAGACCGCCAGCATGACGACGTAGGCTCCGACGAAACCATAGAAGGCCGGGGTGTAGGAGCCGCTGGCCGTGTTGGAGGCGTTCAGCACCTGCGGAATAACGAAGCCGCCGTAGGCGCCGATGGCCGAGATGAGGCCGAGGGCCGAGGACGCGAGCCGCTGGGTTTGGACCGTGCTGGCACCGGACATTGCT
Source organism: Pseudarthrobacter sp. AL07 (assembly GCF_029960665.1). GTDB lineage: Bacteria > Actinomycetota > Actinomycetes > Actinomycetales > Micrococcaceae > Arthrobacter. The sequence goes on along the minus strand of NZ_JASBRB010000002.1, from coordinate 184,670 downwards.
GCGCGGCTGGACGTGGCGAAGATGATGGGGATCATCCGGTAGGTTGCGCCGTTGCCGAAGCCGCTGGCGGTGAAGAGCATCAGGAATAGGACCAGGAAGAGCCAGAAGTTCTTCAGAGGCAGGGTCCAGATCATGGTCAGGGTGATGACGGCCATGCTGGCGAACGCTGCAACGGTCATCCGCGCCCCGCCCATGCGGTCAGCCATACGTCCACCGTAGGGGCGGGCGAGTGAACCGACCAGCGGGCCGAGGAAGGCCAGCGAGAGTGCCATGGTGCCGACTCCGATGGAGGAGAACGCCGGGAAGTAGTCCTTGATGAGCTTGGGGAACACGCCGGCGAAGCCGATGAACGACCCGAAGGTGCCGATGTACAGCAGCGCCATGATCCACAGGTGCGGTTCCTTCAGTGCTGCGACCGAGCCGGCCACGTCACCCTTGGCGCTGGTGAGGTTGTCCATGTACTTCCAGGCACCGAAGGCGGCGATCAGGATGAAGGGGATCCACATCCAGCCGGCCATCGGCAGGTTGTTGACGCCGCCGATGGCGAGCAGGGTGATCATAATCGGGACGGCGAGCTGTGCAACGGCTGCACCCATGTTGCCGCCGGCGGCGTTCAGGCCCAGGGCCCAGCCCTTCTCGCGTGCCGGGTAGAAGAACGTGATGTTGGCCATGGAGCTGGCGAAGTTGCCGCCGCCGAAGCCTGCCAGAGCTGCCACGAAGAGCATGACGCCGAACGGGGTTTCCGGGTTGGAGACGCAGAGTCCCAGGCCGATTGAGGGAATCAGGAGGAGGAGCACGGACACGATGGTCCAGTTCCGGCCGCCGAAGCGGGGAACCATAAAGGTGTAGGGAATCCGGAGCGTGGCGCCTACCAGGCTGGGCATCGAGATCAGCCAGAAGATTTCCGAGGTGGTGAACGTGAAGCCGGCTGCCGGAAGCTGGACCACCACGATGGACCAGAGCTGCCAGACCACAAATCCTAGGAACTCGGCGAAGATGGACCAGTTCAGGTTGCGGCGGGCGATGGCCCGGCCGCCGGACTCCCACTGCTCTTTGTTCTCGGCGTTCCAGTTGGCGATCCAGCGGCCGGGACGGAATTCAAGGGCGGGGGCGTCGGGTGTACCCGTGGAGGGCTGCGTGCCGGCGGATGAGGACACGCCTCCGTGCTGGGGGTCGGTGTCTATATCTACGGAATTGCCGGGGCCGGCATTTGCGCTGCGGTCAACAGTCACGGTGGACCTCCTCATGGGGGATGTTGTTCTTCCAAGGTAAGGAAGGCGCGTTTCGTGGACGGTCGCGGTTTGTTAACGCGCTGTGACATTTGCCTATCGGCAGCCATCCGGCGGCGTGAGGAGCGTTAACGGCCGAAGGATGAGACAGGGTCCTCGGGTCCACATGATGGACGTTTTGTCCATTGAATGGACGGCTGGAACTACTATCGGACTCTAACTACTGCACGCCGGACCTTACCGGGCCCGGCCGGTTCTCAGGAAAGTGTTCATATGTCATCTACCCAAACCACCGCGGAGCCAGGATCCCCCAAGGCGGTGAACTCGCGCGGCCGCGTGATTGTGGCCAGCCTGATCGGCACCACCGTTGAGTTCTACGATTTCTACGTCTACGCGACCGCCGCCGTGCTGGTCTTCCCGTCGCTGTTCTTCCCCAACCAGAACGAGACCACCCAGCTGCTCAGCTCCTTCGCTGTCTTCGGTGTGGCCTTCGTTGCCCGCCCGCTGGGATCCATCGTCTTTGGCCACTTCGGCGACAAGTTCGGCCGCAAGGGCACCCTGGTGGCCTCGCTGCTGACCATGGGCATTGCCACCTTCCTGATCGGCTGTCTGCCCACCGCGCTGGTCCCGGGCTGGCAATTCTGGGCTCCGGCGCTGCTCGTTGTTATGCGCTTCGCCCAGGGCCTCGCCCTCGGCGGCGAATGGAGCGGCGCTGCCCTGCTGGCCACCGAAAACGCCCCGGCCAACAAGCGCGCCATCTACGGTACGTTCCCGCAGCTCGGCGCACCCATCGGCTTCATCATCGCGAACGTGATCTTCCTGGTGGCCAGCTACACGCTGACGCCGGCCGACTTCCTGGCCTGGGGCTGGCGCGTGCCGTTCCTGCTCAGCGCCGTCATGGTGATCATCGGCCTGTACGTCCGTCTCAAGCTGATCGAAACCCCTGCCTTCACCAAGGTGCTCGAATCCAATGAGGTGGCCAAGTTGCCGCTGGCCCGGGTCTTCAAGTCCAGTGGCCGTCCGCTCATCCTGGGCACGTTCATCATGCTCGCCACGTACGTGCTCTTCTACCTGATGACCACGTTCACGCTGACTTACGGAACCCGCGCCTCCAACCTGGGTGCCGCCAAGGCTGCTGCAGAGAAGGCCGGCAAACCAATGTCCGAGGCCGCCGCGGCAGCGTTTGTTCCCGGCCTGGGCTTCAACCGCAACGACTTCCTCTGGATGCTGATTGCCGGCGTCGTCTTCTTCGGCATCTTCACCCTGGTTTCAGGGCCGCTGGCGGAGAAGTATGGTCGCCGCAAGATGCTGCTGACCGTCACAGGTGGCATTTTTATCTTCGGCCTGCTGTTCGTTCCGCTGTTCAGCGGCGGCTTTGTGGGCACCATGGCCCTGCTGATCATCGGCTTCTCGCTGATGGGCCTCACGTTCGGCCCCATGGGTGCGCTGCTGCCCGAACTGTTCCCCACCAACGTGCGCTACACGGGCTCCGCCGTCAGTTACAACGTGTCCAGCATCCTGGGTGCTGCGGTGGCTCCGTTCATCGCCGTCGCGCTGTGGGAGCTGGCTGACGGCAGCCCAGTCCTGGTCGGTGTCTATCTGACCGCGATGTCGGTACTGACGCTGATCGCGCTGTTCGTGTCCAAGGAAACCCGCGACCTGGACTACGAGAACAACGTAGCCTGACGGGCCGCCGTCGGGCGTTCCAGCCCGGTTGCTGACGGAACTGCCCGGCATGTTCCCCGTTATTGCGGGGAACATGCCGGGCATTGCTGTGTCCGGACGGGACCAACGGGGGAGGAACGCACGACGGCGGCACCCGCCTACCAGCGCGGAGCTCAGCCGGCGTAGCGGGCCACGAAGTTCTTCAGAATGGTCATGGGTTCGGTGACGGTGAAGGTACGGGCGGCTGTCATCAGTTCCTCGGCGGATTCCGGCGGGAAGTAGCCGGCATGCCGGTAGATGTCGATCCTGGTGACCAGGCCCTCCGCGTCCAGCTCAGGGTGGAACTGCGTGGCGTACAGGTTCTGCTTGATCCGGAACATGTGGACGGGGCAGGCCTGGGAGGATGCCAGCAGCACGGCGTGGGAGGGCAGCGATGAACAGGCCTCCTTGTGCCCGGTGAAGGCGGTGAAACGGCGCGGCATCCCGTGCAGGAGCGGATCCGCGAGCCCGGCCTCCGTCAGCTCGATTTCCACCCCGCCCAACTGTTCGCCAAACGTCCTGTCAATCACGGCGCCCTGGTGCCTGCCCAGCGTCCCCACGCCGTAGCAGGCGCCCAGGAAGGGAAAGTCCTGTTCCACGATGTGGTCCAGCAGCCCGGCAAGCTCACGCTCCACCCGGTGCTGGGTGTCGCTTTTCTTCTCGGCGGGGTCGCTGGAGGTGAAGGGACTTCCGCCCACAATCACGCCGGAGTATTCGGCCAGGTCCAGGTGCGGCAGGGGCGCGGCCTCAAGCCGGACGCGCCGGAGCTGCTCCGGCGCCAGGCCGCAATACCTCAGGTACGCGGCATACTCGTCGTCAGCGGCGGCGTCTTCGGCCCGGGAGGCCAGGAGCAGGAAAGGCTTCACACGCTAAGTGTGCCTTTGGCCCCGGCCCGGCGCCAGAGCACCCCCGGCGCCAGAGCACTGTGCGGTGCCGGCGTGCCAATTGGGCCGGAGCACAGACCCGGCGCCGGGGGGATGTCAGTGGCTGGCAGGCTGCACGAACGATCGCCGGGACTGCGGCTGCGCGGCCGGGTCTGCATGGCGGTGGACCAGCTTCCAGTAGCCTTCTTCGCGCCGGAAGATGCTGGTCACACGGAGCGCGAATTCCTCTGGCGCTGCGGCGCTCCCCAGGCGGGCACGGAAGTGTTCCGTTTCCACCAGGAAGGCCGTATCACGTGCGGTGTAGGACGTGATGGTGTCGAATCCGAGCATCTCGCCGTCCTGGAACTGGCGGGACGCCTGGTCCAGCCGGGCCTCCACTTGGGCCCAACCGCGCGCGATGCCGCCGAACGGGTTGGCCAGCGTGACGTCGTCGAGCCTGGAATACAGGTCCTTGACGGCACCGGGATTCCCACGGGTGATTTCCGGAACCGCCAGGTGGTAGCGGTCTACTTCTTCTTCAAAACTGGGTGCAAGCATAGGGTGCCTCCGGCAGGGTCTAGTCTTCGATCGTGGCGATGACGGCGCCGGCCGACACCGTCTCACCGGCCGCTGCGCTGAGTCCGGTGATGGTGCCGGAACGGTGCGCGGTCAGGGGCTGTTCCATCTTCATCGCTTCAAGAACCACCACCAGGTCACCCTCGGCCACAACGTCGCCGTTGGCCACGGCAACCTTAACGATGGTGCCCTGCATCGGGGAGGTCAGTGCGTCTCCGGCGGCGGCCGAGGCCGCACCGCCTGAACGGAGGCGCTTCTTGGACTTGCCGGATTTGGCTCCGGAACCGGCGGTGGAACCCGCCCCGATCGAACCCAGGGAGGCGGGCAGGACAACCTCTAGGCGCTTGCCGCCTACTTCAACCACCACGCGCTGGCGTTCACCGGCGTGGCCGCCGGTGTCAGCGGTTCCGTCCGGCGTCCAGGCAGGAATGTTGTTGACGAATTCGGTTTCAATCCAGCGGGTGTGGATGCTGAAGGGCCCTTCCTCGGGCGCAAAAGCGGGGTCCGATACCACGGCGAGGTCGAAGGGGATAACGGTGGGGATTCCTGCCACCACCATTTCCTCCAAAGCGCGTCGCGAACGCTGCAGGGCCTGGGCGCGGGTGGCGCCTGTGACGATCAGCTTGGAGAGCATCGAGTCGAAATTGCCGCTGATGACATCGCCCTCCTCCACGCCGGAATCGATCCGGATGCCGGGGCCGGTGGGGTTCTTCAGGGTGGTGATGGTGCCGGGGGCAGGCATGAAGTTGCGGCCGGGATCCTCGCCGGTGATGCGGAATTCGAAGGAGTGGCCGCGGACCTCGGGGTCGCCGTAGCCGAGCTCCTCGCCGCGCGCCAGCCGGAACTGTTCGCGGACGAGGTCGATGCCTGTGACTTCCTCAGAGACGCAGTGCTCCACCTGCAGGCGGGTGTTGACCTCGAGGAATGAGATGGTGCCGTCCTGGCCCACCAGGAACTCGCAGGTTCCGGCGCCCTGGTAGCCGGCTTCCTTCAGGATCGCCTTGGACGATTCGTAGAGGCGGCGGTTCTGCTCTTCCGTGAGGAACGGGGCAGGCGCTTCTTCAACGAGCTTCTGGTTGCGGCGCTGCAGCGAGCAGTCACGCGTGGAGATGACCACAACGTTGCCATGGGCGTCCGCGAGGCACTGCGTTTCGACGTGGCGCGGGGCGTCCAGGAAGCGTTCGATGAAGCACTCGCCGCGGCCAAAGGCCGCCACGGCCTCACGCACGGCGGACTCGAAGAGCTCCGGGATTTCTTCGCGGTTACGGGCCACCTTGATACCGCGTCCGCCGCCGCCGAAGGCTGCCTTGATGGCCACGGGCAGGCCGAACTTGTCGACGAACTCGAGGATTTCCTCGGCGGACTCCACAGGATCGGCGGTGCCGGGAACCTGGGGCGCGCCGACCCTTTCGGCGATGTGCCGGGCCTGCACCTTGTCGCCCAAAGCGGAAATCGCGGCAGGGGAAGGGCCGATCCAGGTGATGCCGGCGTCGATGACCTTGGCGGCGAAGTCGGCGTTTTCGGCGAGGAAGCCGTAACCGGGATGGATGCCGTCGGCACCGCACTGGCGGGCCACGTCAATGATCTTGTCCATCACCAAGTAGGACTCCGCGGCGGTGTTGCCACCCAGGGAATAAGCTTCGTCGGCAAGCCTGACATGGAGCGCGTCGCGGTCCGGATCGGCGTAGACCGCCACGGAGGCAATGCCTTCGTCGCGTGCCGCGCGGATGATGCGCACTGCGATTTCGCCCCGGTTTGCGATCAGCACCTTGGTGAGGTTCGACTGCACGGGACTAGCGGACTGCTCCAAATTTGCTGACAAGGCGTCTCCTTCTTTCCTTCAGGGAGCCTAGCGCGATTTTGTGGGTTCCGCCGATATTACTTGCGGTTTCCGCGTGTAAACGGGCGCGGCTTTGTAGGGAACCTACAACTGGCCGGAAAATCGCCGCAATTATTCGGCGGACCACAGCTCCGTGATGCGTACGTTTGCGTGCGCGAGGAGGCTGCGCAGGGTGGAAACGGACAGCCCCACGACGGCGTGCGGGTCCCCGTCCACCTTCAGGATGAACGCGCCGCCCAGGCCGTCGATGGTGAAGGAGCCGGCGCAGTGAAGCGGTTCGCCCGTGGCGATGTACGCGTCGATCTCTTCCGGATCCATGTCCGTGAAGTGGACCTCGGCGGAGGCGACCGCCCCAAGTGTGGCGCCGGATCCCGGTGCTGTGGCGCCGTCGTCGGCCGCCCCATCCCCGGTGTCCTCGCCGGGCTCGTCATCGGCTGCCGTCGCGCGGCAGTCCACCAGCCAGTGGCCGGTGTGCAGGACCCCGCTGTTGCCGCTCATCCGCAGCATCCGTTCGCGTGCGACGGCGGCCGTGTAGGGTTTGCCGTGCGCCTCGCCGTCGAACTCGAAGACGGAGTCGCAGCCGATGACCAGCGCGCCCTCTGCTTCCGGCAACGCGGCCACGGCTTCGGCCTTGGCGCGTGCCAGCAGCAGCGCGGTATCGTGCGGGTCCGTGACGCCGTAGCGGGCCTGGACCGCGTCCTCGTCCACGTCGGAGACCAGCACGGAGTGCCGGATGCCGGCGTCGGCCAGGAGCTTGGTGCGGGCGGGGGACTGGGAGGCGAGGATCAGGCGGGTCACGGTTTCAGCCTAGTGGACTGGCTCGCTATGCTTCTGCGGCTCGATTTCGCGGCGTTCCAGCCGGGCGCCCTCCACGTCCACATCCGGCAGGATCCGGTCCAGCCACTTCGGCAGCCACCAGGTCTTTTCGCCGAGGAGGTACATTACGGCCGGGACGATGGTCATGCGGACCACAAAAGCATCCAGCAGCACACCGAAGGCCATGGCGAAGCCCAACGGCCGGACCATGGTCAGGTGGCTGAAGATGAAACCGGCGAACACGCTGACCATGATGATCGCAGCGGCGGTCACCACGGTGCCCGCGTGGCTGAAGCCGATGCGAACTGCCTTTTTGGCCGGGGCGCCATGCATGTAGGCCTCGCGCATGCCGGAGGCGATGAACACCTGGTAGTCCATGGCCAGGCCGAACAGCACACCGATCAGGATGATCGGGAGGAAGCTCAGGACCGCGCCGGGATTGGCGACGTCGAACACGCCGCCCAGCCAGCCCCACTGGTAGACGGCCACCACCAGGCCGAACGCTGCGGCCAGGGACAGCAGGAAACCGCCGGTTGCCAGGAGGGGAACCACGATGGAGCGGAACACCAGCAGCAGCAGGATGAGGGAGAGGCCGACGACGATCGCCAGGTACGGCGGCAGGGCGTCACCGAGTTTTGTGGAGACGTCGATGTTGCCGGCGGTCTGTCCGGTCAGGCCGATGGTGACCCCCGTTTCGGCCTGGATCTGGGTGCCGCGTTCGCGGAGTTCGCTCACCACCTGCACCGTACCGGCCTTGGCGGGCCCCTCTTCCGGGATGACCTGGAATACGGCGGTGCGGCGGTCTTCACTCAGTGCCACCGGCACTGTTGCCACCACGTTGTCCACGCCCCGGATCAGGTCCGCGACGTCATACTGCAGTTCCTGGGCCCGGGTTTCGTCCAGGCCCGCCGGGAATTCACCCACCACCACAATGGGTCCGGTAACGCCTTCGCCGAAGCTGCGCGCGGTGACGTCATAGGCCTGGTAGGCCTCGGAGTCCACCGGTTCGGAGCCGCCGTCGGGCAGTGCCAACTGGAGCTGCGCGGCGGGCAGGGCCAGCGTTCCCAGCAGGAGCACGCCGGCGACGAGCGCCACGACGGGGTGCCTGGTGACCATGCCGCCCCAGCCCTGGGTGCTCTTTTCCTCATCCTTGGCCTGGTCCGCAACCTCGTGGCCGGCCTCGGCGTTGTGGGCATCGGCCTTGGCCCAGGCCCGCCGGGAAATGATGCGCCGGCCGATCAGGGACAGCAGGGCCGGGGTCAGGGTGAGCGCCACCAGGACGGCCACCGCGACGGTGCCGGCCGCGGCCAGTCCCATCACGCTCAGGAACGGCAGGCCGGGCACCACCAGGGCAGCCAGGGCGATGATGACGGTCAGGCCGGCAAAAAGCACCGCGTTGCCCGAGGTTCCCGTGGCGCGCGCCACGGATTCTTCGGGATCCATACCCGCCTGCAGCTGGGTCCGGTGCCGGTTGACGATGAACAGCGAGTAGTCGATGCCCACCGCGAGGCCCAGCATCAGTGCGAGCATGGGCGAGATGGAACTCATCTCGAAGGCGCCGGAGAGGGCGAACGTGATGCCCACCCCGACTCCAACGCCGATGACGGCCATCAGCAGTGGCAGGCCCGCGGCGATGAGCGTGCCGAGCATCAGGATCAGGACCAGGGCCGCGACCCCGATGCCGATGATTTCTGCGGTGCCGAAGAGTTCTGAAATGTCTTCGGTGATTTCCTTGCTGGCCAGTGCCGTCACCCCAGCGGAGGACGTCTCATGCGCGATGTCCTGCACCTGCTGGCGCACCGCCGGTGTCAGGGCATTGATGGAGGTGTTGAACTGCACCTGTGCCACAGCTGCCTGACCGTCCGTTGAGACAAAGCGGATCCCGGCGGAAGCTTCAGCCTGCCGCTTGCCCAGGTCCAGCTTGGCTTTGGCGGCCTGCCATTCCTGAGTGCCGGCTTCGAGCTGCGCCTTGCCCTGTGCGAGGGCGGCCTTCTGTGCTCCAAGCCGGGCTTCGATCATGGCTGGGGTGGCGCCGCTGGCGGCGAACTGCTGCTCCGCGGCGCTCAGCTGCGCGGTGCCGGCGTCGAGTTCGTCGCGTGAGGCATCCAGGCGGGCCTTGCCCGCGGCAAGCTGCTGCTCGCCGTCGGCGATGGCCTGCCCGGCCTGGTCCAGCTTGGCCTGCGTGGCGAAGGGATCCACCGTGGCCTTGACGTCCGGCAGGTCGCCAAGCTTGGTCAGCGCGTCTGTGACGGCGGCGCGGCTCCGGTCGGTAAAGCCGCCTTCCGGGGCTTCAAAGACGATCGTGGCAGAGCCGCCCGACGCTGCCGGCAGTTCCTGCTTCAGCTTGTCCGCGATCTGCTGTGTCTCGGTGCCCGGAATCTGGAAATTGTTGGACAGCGTGCCATGGAACGCGGCTGCGGAGCCGGCCACGGCCACCAGCGCCACGAGCCAGAGCGAAATGACCAGCCAGCGGTGGCGGTAGGAGAACTTGCCGAGGCGGTAGAGCAGCAGGGCCATGTCAGAGCCGTTCTTTGTTGAGGTGGGTAGTGGCGGTTGTGGACGTCGCGGAGGGGCTGGCCGCCGGAACGGGGCTGCCGAAGCCGGAGCCGAGGTGGCCCATGGCGTCAATAAGCAGTTGCCGCAGGACAACGAGGGAAGCGGGGGAGAGATCGGCGCCGCACTGGGCGAACCACACGTCCATGGCCGCCTTCCCGCAGGAGATGACGGAGCCTGCGAGGGCGCGCAGGTACAGTTCGTCGACGACGGCGCCCGGGGTTCCGGCGAAGCGCTCCCGGGCCGCGCTGATGATCTCTTCGGTGCAGTGGTCCCACGCCTCAAGTTCGGACCGGGACAGGACCGCGTTTTCCTGGGTGAGTGTGAAGAGCTCTGCCAGCGGTGCCACGGTCATTGGGTCAGCGAGTTGCATCAGTGCCGCGCGGGCGGACTCGAGAACGGGCTCGTTCGCGGGGCGTAGCCGGAACTGCTGAAGGGCGCTGTCCAAGAACCCGTGCGTCACCGAAGCCAGGGCGGCTTCGATGCTGCTGAAGTAATTAAAGAAGGTGCGGCGCGATATCCCGGCGGATGCGGCGATATCCTCCACCGTGAAATTCCCTGGGCCCTTCGCACGCAGCAGAGTCAAAGCGGCGTCGGTGATGGCCTGGCGGGTGGCGGCTTTGTTGAGTTCACGGCGCGAGAGAAGGTCGGGCATGAAAATTACCCTACGTGCAAGTTTGCACGCCGCGCAAGTTGATTCACAGGAAGATGAAAGGTTCCCGACAGCTAAGCCTGAGGCTGCCGCCGGAGACTGAAAGAGTCCCGTCTGGGGCATCTTGACCAGCCGTCACCGGACGGCAGATCCAGGAGACAAGAATGGTACGCACAAAGAGAATTGCCCTTGGCCTCACGGCCACCGCGTTGGCCCTTGGCGCCGGGATCGGCGTCGCCGGCATGGCGTCCGCAACCACGACGCCCACACCCAGCACCAGCTCGAGCGCCACCGCGGACGGCAGCACCAGCACCAGCACCGCGCCCGCCGACGGCAAGGGCATGCGGGGCGGTCACGGCCACGGCGGCTTCCGCGGCGTTGACGCGGCGGAACTGGCCACCAAGCTGGGTGTGGATGAGGCCAAGGTGACGGAGGCCCTGAAGGCCTACCGTGACGCCAGTAAGCCCGCCACTCCGCCGGCCGAAGGAACCCGGCCTGACCCGGCGGTGAAGCAGGCTGAACTCGCGAAGTCCCTCGCCGCGACGCTGGGCATCGACGAGGCAAAGGTCACAGCGGCGCTTGAAGAGCTGCGGACTGCCGAACAGGCGGATCGCGCCGCGGCTCTGAAGACGCGCCTGGACGCAGCAGTCACTGACGGCAAGCTGACCCAGGCCGAGGCGGACGCCGTTGCCAAGGCTGTCCAGAACGGAGTCATCGGAGGTGGCGGCCGCTAGCAAAAGGACACCCCGCCCCCGAAGAGTTTTTGTCCAGATAATGCCCCTTTAAGCGTTTCCTGGGCGCATTATCTGGACAAAAACTCGGGGGTGGGGTGTTGCGGGGTGTGGCTGCGGCGGTGCGTCAGGCCTTGGCGTCGGCCAGCTCGCGTCCGGCTTCCGGAGAATCGGTAGCGCCGGTGATGGCGGAGGGATCTGCGGCGGAGGAGTCGGCGTCGTCGTCCACAAACGGAGTGCCGTTCAGGGGCGCGTTGTAGAGCGCCTCGTCAAGGATGCCCTGGCGCTTGGCCACAATGGTGGGCACCAGGGCCTGGCCTGCAACGTTGACCGCGGTGCGGCCCATGTCCAGGATGGGATCGATCGCCAGCAGGAGCCCGACGCCGGCCAGGGGCAGGCCCAGCGTGGAGAGCGTCAGGGTGAGCATTACGACGGCGCCGGTAGTGCCGGCGGTTGCGGCCGAACCGAGGACCGAGACGAGGGCGATGAGCAGGTAATGGCTGGCGTCCAGCTGGACGCCGAAGAACTGGGCCACAAAGATTGCTGAGATCGCTGGGTAGATCGCGGCGCAGCCGTCCATCTTGGTGGTGGCACCCAGGGGCACGGCGAAGGAAGCGTAGGCGCGGGGAACACCCAGGCTGCGCTCCGTGACGCGCTGGGTCAGCGGCAGGGTTCCGATCGAGGAGCGGGACACAAACGCCAGCTGCACGGCAGGCCAGACGCCGGAGAAGTACTGCTTCACGGACAGGCCATGGGAACGGATGAGGGCCGGGTAAACCACAAAGAGCACCAGGGCAAGGCCCACGTAAATGGCGAAAGTGAACTTGCCGAGCGCGCCGATGGTGTCCCAGCCGTAGACGGCCGCGGCGTTGCCGATCAGGCCAACTGTGCCGAGCGGGGCGATGCGGATGATCCACCACAGGACCTTCTGGATGACGGCCAGGGCCGAAGCGTTGAGGGTCAGGAACGGCTCGGCAGCTTTGCCCACCTTGAGGGCGGCGACGCCGACGGCGATGGCAATGACCAGGATCTGGAGCACGTTGAAGCTGACAGAGGTGGCGACCGTGGTGGCTGCGGTGGCGCTTTCAGTCACGGTGGAGCTCGCGCCGAGGCCCAGGAAGTTCTTGGGGAACAGCCCGATCAGGAAGGACCACCAGTCACCGGACTTGCCGGCGTACTTGGCTTCCTGGGTGATGCCGGTGTTGGCGCCGGGCTGCAGGAGCACGCCGAGACCGATTCCGATCACCACGGCGATCAGGGAGGTGATGGCGAACCAGAGCAGGGTGTTCCAGGCCAGCTTGGCGGCGTTGGAGACCTGGCGCAGGTTCGAGATCGAGCTCACCACGGCGGTGAAGATCAGCGGAACCACCGCGGTCTGCAGCAGCGAAACGTAGCTGGAGCCGATGGTCTGAAGCGTGGCGCCGAGGCCGTTGGGGGTTTCCTTGGTGCTGCCCGTGTACTTGGCCAGCAGGCCGAGGCCCAGCCCGACAATGAGGGCGGCGATGATCTGGAAACCGAACGAGCCAGCCCACTTGGGCAGCTGGAAGCCGGTCTTTCCTGCGGATTCGGGGGTGCGGGTTTGAGTGCTCACCAGAACACGCTAGGCCCGGGTTTCCTACCACGGCGAACAGATGTTGAGAAATGTTACGCCGCCACGTTGCCATCGAGGCCCAGGAATCCCCGCGAATCCGGCGTCAAACAAGGCAATTGTGAAGTTATTCCCGCCGTCATTGTGCCAAACGTCACCCCGGACCTGGCTAATCCAGCAGCGCCCGGCGGAGGGTATCGAGGCCTACGGAGCCGATGTTCAGCGCCCGCGTGTGGAAAGCCTTGAGATCAAAACCGGGCCGGGTTTCGAGGTCGGCGCGAATCTGTTCCCAGAGGCGCTGTCCCACTTTGTAGGAGGGGGCCTGGCCTGGCCAGCCGAGGTAGCGGGTGAATTCGAATTTGAGCTGGCCTTCGCTGATGGGCAGGTTCTCCTTGAGGAAGTCGTAGCCCGCCTCAGGGGTCCATGTTCCGCTGCCCCAGCGTTCGGGGATCTCCAGTTCCAGGTGGACGCCGATGTCGAACACCACGCGGGCCGCCCGCATCCGCTGCATATCCAGCATGCCCATGTGGTCGCCGGGATCGGCCAGGTAGCCGAGTTCCTGCATCAGCTTTTCCGCGTACAGGGCCCAGCCCTCGCCGTGGCCGGACGTCCAGCAGATGTTGCGCCGCCACTTGTTGAGCAGTTCCCGCCGGTACGTGGCGGTGGCCACCTGCAGGTGATGGCCCGGGACGCCTTCATGGAAGACCGTGGTGGTTTCGGCCCAGGTGGTGAAGGTGTCTTCGCCGGCCGGAACCGACCACCACATCCGGCCCGGGCGCGAGAAGTCATCAGAAGGGCCGGTGTAGTAAATGCCGCCCTCGTCGGTCGGGGCAATGAGGCATTCGAGCTTCTTCATCACGTCCGGGATCTCGAAGTGCACGCCGGCAAGCTCGGCAACTGCCTTGTCCGAGAGTTCCTGCATCCACGCTTTGAGGGCCTCCGTTCCCTTGAGCTGGCGGGCCGGATCGTTGTTGAGGAGGTCCTTGGCCTCCGCGATGCTGGCCCCTGGCTTGATGCCGGACGCGACTTTTTCCTGCTCGGCGATGAGCCGGTCCAGTTCCTGGACGCCCCAGGCATAGGTCTCTTCGAGGTCGACGGCGGCGCCCAGGAACGAGCGCGAGGCCAGTGCGTAGCGTTCCCGGCCGACGGCGTCCTGCTGCGGGGCGGCAGGCAGCAGTTCCGTGCGGAGGAATTCCGCGAGGTCCCTGTAGGCACTCCGGGCAGCGGCAGCGCCGGCGTCGAGCCTTTCCTGCGTTTCGCCCGGCAGGGGACCGTCGACAGTCCGGGCTCCGGCGGCGAGCTTGGCGAAGAAGCCGTCTTCGGCGGCGTATTTGGTGGTCTGCTCGATGACGATGGAGACCTGGCGTTCGGCCGCGACTTTGCCCGCGTCCCGGGCGTGGCGCAGGGATTCGATGTAGCTGCGGAGAGCGCCGGGGACGTTCAGGGCGCGGCCGGCGATGTGCTCCCAATGTTCAGCGGTTTCGGTGGGCATCAGGTCGAAAACGGCCCGGATGTCCTGTGCGGGGGAGGCGATGTTGTTCAGCTCGGCCACATCCCAGCCCGATTCGTGGATTTCCAGCTGGAGGCCCAGCCGTTCCCGCATGGCGTCCAGGGTGACGGCATCAACATCGTCCTGGGGCGCCAGGCACTCCAGGGCGGCAAGGGCCTTGCGGGCCTCTGCTGCAAAACCCGCGATGCCGGCGGGGGAGTAATCCGGGTACTCGGTCTCGTGCCCCGGCAGCCCCAGCGTGGTGGCAAGCGACGGGTTCAGCCGGATGAGCGTGTCGGTATAGTCATCCGCCACGGCATCGATGGCGGAGTGCGGACGGGCGGCGGGGGCGGCTTCGGTAGTCACCCCACGAGCCTAACCCCGGCTCCGCCTCCACGCGCCGGGTCCCGGCGTCGGGGCGAGCCGCAGCTGCTGGCGGCGCACCCAGTCGCGGGCAGTAGGCTTCCCGGCGGCCACGGCGTCGCCGCTGCCCAGGGAAAGCACGACGGCGGTCAGCGCCGCGAGCTCCTCGGCCGACGGTTGCCCTTTGACCACAGAGAGTACTGGGAGTGCGGGCTCAAGGGTTTCGCTCCCCGGCTCAACCAACGCGGCTTCGACCGCCGGATCCTGCGCCATCACAGCGGGATGTTCCCGTGCTTCTTGGTGGGCAGGCTCGCCCGCTTGTCGCGGAGGGCGCGGAGGCCCTTGATGATCTGGCCCCGGGTGTCGGACGGTGCGATGACCGCGTCCACGTACCCAAGCTGGGCGGCCTGGTAGGGGTTCAGCAGTTCTTCTTCGTACTGTTTGATGACCTCGGCCCGTCGGGCTTCGACGTCCCCGCCGGCTTCGGCAACGGCGGCCAGGTCACGGCGGTACAGGATGTTGACGGCTCCCTGGGCACCCATCACGCCGATCTGCGCCGTGGGCCACGCCAGGTTCAGGTCCGCGCCGAGCTTCTTGGAGCCCATCACGATGTACGCTCCGCCGTAGGCCTTGCGGGTGATCACCGTCAGCTTGGGGACGGTGGCTTCGGCGTAGGCGTACAGCAGCTTCGCGCCGCGGCGGATGATGCCCTGGAACTCCTGGTCCTTGCCGGGCAGGAAGCCGGGAACATCCACCAGGGTGATGATGGGGACGTTGAAGGCATCGCAGTTCCGGACGAAGCGGGCGGCCTTTTCCGAGGCTGCAATGTCCAGCGTGCCGGCGAACTGCAGCGGCTGGTTGGCCACGATGCCCACGGTGTGTCCCTCAACCCGGCCGTAGCCGATGATGACGTTGGGGGCATAGAGGGACTGCATCTCCAGGAAATGGGCGTCGTCAACGATCTGTTCGATGACGGTGCGCATGTCGTACGGCTGGTTGGCAGAGTCCGGGACGAGCGTGTCCAGGGCGAGGTCGTCGTCGTTGATCTCCAACTCTTGATGGTGCTCCAGCACCGGAGCCTCGGCAAGGTTGTTGGACGGCAGGAAGTCCAGCAGTTCGCGGACGAACTCGATGGCATCGGCTTCGTCGGAGGCCAGGTACGTGGACGTGCCCGTGTTGGCATTATGCTGGCGGGCGCCGCCGAGGGTTTCCATGTCCACGTCTTCGCCGGTGACGGTCTTGATGACGTCCGGTCCCGTGATGAACATGTGCGAGGTCTTGTCCACCATCACCACGTAGTCCGTGAGGGCGGGGGAGTATGCCGCGCCGCCGGCGGACGGGCCCATGATGAGCGAAATCTGCGGCACCACACCGGACGCGTGGACGTTATTGCGGAAGATGTCGGCAAACATGGCCAGGGAGGCCACGCCTTCCTGGATGCGGGCACCGCCGCCGTCGAGGATGCCCACTACCGGGCAGCCGTTGCGCAGGGCGAATTCCTGGACCTTGACGATCTTCTCGCCGTTGACCTGGCTCAACGATCCGCCGTAGACCGAGAAGTCCTGGCTGTAGACGGCAACGGGACGCCCGTCCACTGTGCCGTAGCCGGAGACCAGCCCGTCGCCGAGCGGCTTCTTCTTTTCCATGCCGAACGCAGTGGAGCGGTGCACGGCCAGCGCGTCAAGCTCCACAAACGAGCCTTCGTCCAGCAGGAGGTCCACGCGCTCGCGGGCGGTGTTCTTGCCGCGGGCGTGCTGCTTTTCGATGGCTTCGGGGCCGGAGGGTTGTTCTGCACGGGCCTGGCGGTCGCGGAAATCGGCGATCTTTCCCGCTGTCGTTGTCAGATCGTGGCTCATCAATTGTCTCCGGCTCTGTAGCAGATTGGTGCTGTAACAATGTGGTGCTGCGTGCGGTGGTACCTGGTAGGTCAGGTGTGGGATTTAAGTAGATTCCACACAAAGGACGAACCCTGCTGGCTAGTCTAATGACGCATCTGCGTGGGACGACTGTAGAAAACCTACAATTTTCCGCACTTTCCAGCGGCCAGCCCATATGTTACTCACCAGTAACATACCTCGGCTACAGTGGAGCCATGACTTCCAGCAACGACGCAAGGTCCACTGCCGCAACGCCGTACCAGGCCGCCGGGTCCCTTCGGGGCCGCACCATTCTGATGTCCGGCGGCAGCCGCGGCATCGGGCTGGCCATTGCCACCCGGGCCGCGCAGGACGGTGCCAACATTGTCATGATTGCCAAGACCGGCCAGCCCCATGCCAAGCTGGCAGGCACTGTCTTCAGCGCCGCCGAGCAGGTGGAAGCCGCCGGGGGCCAGGCTCTGGCCATCGTGGGTGACGTGCGCAGTGACGACGACGTCGCCGGAGCCGTGGCGGCCGCCGTCGAACGTTTCGGCGGGATCGACATCGTCCTCAACAACGCGTCCGCGATTGATCTCTCCTCCACCGACGACGTGGACATGAAGCGCTACGACCTGATGCAGGACATCAACGTCCGCGGGACATTCCTGCTGTCCAAGCTGTCGCTGCCGGCGCTGCGTAAATCGGCCCACGCGCACATCCTGACGCTCTCGCCGCCCTTGAATCTTGACCCCTACTGGGCAGGCAGGCACCTGGCGTACACGATGGCGAAATACGGGATGAGCCTCACGACGCTGGGCCTTGCCGAAGAACTGAAGGCCGACGGCGTCAACGTCAACTCACTCTGGC
Source organism: Pseudarthrobacter sp. AL07 (assembly GCF_029960665.1). Taxonomy (GTDB): domain Bacteria; phylum Actinomycetota; class Actinomycetes; order Actinomycetales; family Micrococcaceae; genus Arthrobacter. Next base: position 167,543 of record NZ_JASBRB010000002.1, on the reverse strand, counting down.
CGTGCACCCTCATCGACACAGCGGCCATCCGGAACATGCCCGGCGGCCAGGAAATCGTCCACGCTGCCCGCGGACCGCGGGTCATGGCCGACGCAGCCCATGCCGTCCTGACCGGCAGCAACCTGGCCGGGACGCGCGGGGCCGGCAACCACGGGGGCAGCGCGGGTGCGCCCAGCGGCAACTTCTACACGGACGAACAGGTGCTCCGCGCGGCAGGTGTCACCGACTTCCGTCCGTACAGCCTCGGGGCAGCGGAGGATCGGCTGGTTCCGGACATATTTCTCTGAGCCGCGGGTTCCAGCCATGTGGCTGCGGGAACAGCCAGCGGCGGCGCTTGAGTCGATAGGATTCAACCATGGATGACGCACACACCCCAGGAAATCCGTTGAATCGCGGAGCCTTGGCGGACCAGGATTTCCTTGCGGCCACGGGCATCGCCAAGCTGGTGGTGGTGGACGCCACCGGCTCCACCAACGCCGACCTCCTGCGCTCGGTGACCGTTGAACCCAAAGAATGGCCGGACCTGTCAGTGCTGACAGCCGAGTACCAGACCGCCGCCCGGGGACGCCTGGACCGGCGTTGGGAGGCGCCTCCGATGAGCTCGGTGTCGGTGTCACTCGTCCTGCGGCCCGCCAACGCAGAGGGCAGGCCGCTGCCCACCCACAAGTATTCGTGGCTGTCCCTGCTGGGCGCACTCGCGCTGCGGGAGACGCTGACCGAGGCCGCGGGCATTCCGGCCGAGCTCAAGTGGCCCAATGACGTACTGGTCCGTGGCCGAAAGATCGCCGGAATCCTGGCCCAGCTGGGGCCAATGGGGGACGGTTCCGTTCCGCCGGTCATTTTGGGGACCGGCCTGAACGTGACTTTGACCGCATCAGAGCTCCCGGTGCCCACAGCGACGTCGGTTGCCCTGGAAGGGCCGCTGACCGTTGATCGGACCCTGCTACTCAAGAGCTACCTCGCCCATTTCACAGTGCTTTACCGCAGCTTCTGCAATGCCGACGGCGACCCCACCGCCGGGATAGCCGGCGGCGCGTCCCTCCACAAGCGGGTGGAGTCCGTCATGGTGACGCTGGGCAAGCAAGTGCGTGCGCAGCTGCCCGGTGACCACGAGATCATCGGGCACGCTTCGAGGCTGGACGAGTACGGCTCACTCCTGGTGGTGGACAAGGATCGCCGGGAACATGTGGTCACCGCCGGCGATGTAGTCCACCTGCGCCCGTGGGTCCCGCCCGGCCAGGGCGCCGAAAGCGGCTATGCGTAAAGGCCTCGTGCCGGGCGAGCAGGTCATTACGATCACCCGACCGCAGCCGAGGAAGCTGGCTGGCCCTGCCGCAGCCTTCATTGCGGCGCCGGCCGCGGCAGCCTTTGCCAGTGCCTGGACCGTGCGCGGCGAGGCGACCCGATTAGTGCCTGTGGCCTCCGCTGACTGGACGCCGTGGATCGTCCTGGCATGCGTCATGGCCGCAGCGTGGATATGGTTGGCATATTGCCTGCCTCGGCTCCTGCAGTGGCAGGCAACCCGGTACATCCTCACGAGCCGCCGGATTGTTGCCCGCTATGGCATGGTGCGGCGCCGGGACGAGCAGGTCAACCTCGCGTCGATCCGCCACGTCACGGTCCATCAGTCGGTGCTGCAGCGCATATTGCGCTCCGGGAATATATCCTTGGAAACCGGGTACCAAGGTGTGGTGGGCATCCAGGACGTCCCGGAAGCAGTACGGTTCCGGGACTTCGTGCTGGATGCAATCGACGAACTGCCCGCGGGCGGGGACCCGAGTACTGATGACATATCGGATTACACAGACGAAGCGTTGCCGTGGGAGTTGAGAGAAGGTGGAGACGATGAACGATGAGGACCAGCGGGACGAAGCGGACCTGCCGGCTCCCGCCGTGCCCGAAACCGCCCACCCGGCAACAGGCACCCTCTCTCCGGAACGAGTGGCTGCCAAGGCTCTCGAGGCCCGGCTGTTGGGCGGCGAACGGAAGCTGCGGCGACGTGAGGTGGCCGCCGGCGCAGGGCTGTCCCTCCTTTCGGCCCGGAAGCTGTGGCGTGCCCTCGGCTTCCCGAACTTCGGCGACGAAGACGTCGCCTTCACCGAACGGGATCAGGCTGCGCTGTCCACGGTGGTTGACCTGGTCCGCACCGGAGTGCTGACCGAGGAAGCCGCCATCTCCGTGACCCGGTCCATCGGACAGATGACAGACCGCATGGTGGTCTGGCAGATCGAGGCCCTGGTGGAGGACATGGTCCACGAGCAGGGCGTCACGGACGCTGTGGCCCGCAAGCGCCTGGTGAAGGAACTTCCCTCCCTACTGGACGCACTAGAGGAGATGTTGGTCTATTCGTGGCGGCGGCAACTCAATGCCGGTGTGCAACGCCTGGCCGTGCGCGCCGAAGCCGGCCTGCAGGCCAGCGAAGAAGGCCGCGACGGGGACGAAGACGACGCCCCGCTGCCGCTGGCCCGCGCCGTCGGCTTTGCTGACCTCGTTTCGTATACGAGTCTCTCCCGCCGGATGAATGAAAAGACCCTCGCCCGGCTGGTCCAGCGCTTTGAGAACAAATGCGCCGAGATCATTTCCGTTGGCGGCGGGCGGCTGGTCAAGACGGTAGGCGACGAAGTCCTGTATATCGCGGAAACTCCGGCTGCCGGAGCCGAGATCTCGCTGGCCCTGGCACAGGCGTTCACCGAAGACGAGATCCTGCCGGAAGCGCGGGTGGCGATGGTCTGGGGCAGGATCCTGTCCCGGCTGGGGGACATCTACGGACCCACGGTCAACCTCGCCGCCCGTCTCACTACGTTGGCGGATCCGGGAACGGTCCTGATCGACTCCATGACTGCATCCGCGCTGGACCAGGACAAGCGCTTCATTCTCGTTCCGCAGCCTGCTGAAAATGTCCGCGGGTTCGGCGAAATCCATCCCGTGCTCTTGGCACGCGGTCAAGGAAAAGGCCTGGTCCTCGACTAGCCGGAACTGGGACAGCCCCGGGAGCCATGGAATACCCCATTGCTTAGCGTCAGGGACGTGTTTGTCCCTGACCTGCAGGTTTATCCAGTTGTTGGCGTATCGCGCTATAGTCGACCGTGGCGGGCTCCCCGTCCCGCAGGATTAGGGGAGCGCTCCCCATCGCGGCAGCAGCCATGCTTCGGTAGGCTGACGCGGGGAACAGAGAGCCCGGTATCGGGTCTTTGGAGGGGTCGCCACGGGGGCAGCCACACAATTGAGGGAAAAGTAACGCTGTGACATCACTGCTGGGGAAGTTCGGTCTCAAGAAGCGCCACAACAAGATCGTTACGGGTTCGGCCTTTGCCGCGGCAGGCGCTGTGCTGGTTGCCGGCGCGATCATTTATCCGGGGTTTAAGACCACTGAGGTGGAGTTGAACGACGGCGGCGTGTGGGTAGTCTCCAAGTCCAAGAATGCCGTGGGTCGTCTGAATTATCCCTCGCGTGTGTTGGATGGTGCGGTGACGCCGGCGAGTACCACTTTCGATATTCTCCAGAATGCCGGGGATGTGTTTGTGGATGATGAGACGGGTTCGACGTTGAACCAGGTTTCTCCTGCGAACATGCGTCTGGGCGGGGACAAGCAGCTGCCGGGTTCGGCGGAGGTGAGCTTCGGTGCGAGCGTGATCTCCGTGACGGACCCGGCATCAGGCAAGGTTTGGGCCGTGTCGCCGTCCACCGTTAATGGTTTTGACCAGGAAGCATCTGAGCCTGTGATGGTGGGTTCGGAGGGTTTGGTTTCTGCGGTTGGGGCTGATGACCGGATCTATAGTGCCGATCCCAAATCTGGTGCGGTGACTGTCACGGTGGTGGACGTGAATGGTGAAGTGGTGTCCGCTGATTCGAGTACGTGGGGTGAGTTGAAGGGTGCAGGGGACCTGCAGATCACGGTGGTGGGGGATAAGCCGGTGGTGTTGGATGCTGCTGCGGGGAAGTTGTTCCTGCCGGGCGGTAAGCGGTTGCAGTTGGATAATGCACGGGATGCGAAGCTGCAGCAGGGTGGTCCGGCGAGTGATTTTGTGGCGGTTTCGACGCAGAAGGCGTTGTTGAAGCAGCCGTTGGATGGTTCGACGGCGAAGACGGTGGCCTTTGATGGCGAGGGTGTGCCGGCGGCTCCGGTGCAGTTGGCCGGGTGTGTGCATGCGGCGTGGTCCGGGGCGAATAGGTATGTCCGGGACTGTGTTAATGATGCTGATGATAAGAACGTTGATGTGCCTAAGGCGAGTGCGTCGCCGTCGTATGTTTTCCGGGTGAATCGGGATCTGGTGGTCCTGAACGATGTGAATTCCGGGAATGTGTGGCTGGTGAACCAGAACATGCAGCTCGTGAACAACTGGGACGACGTTGTTCCCCCGAAGAACGAATCCGATGAGCAGGACCAGGAATCGGCGGACAACAACACCGTCAACGTCCTGCCGGACCGCACCAAACCGAACCGGCCGCCGGAAACCAAACCGGACACCCTGGGCGTTCGTCCGGGGCGGACCACCATCCTCAGCGTCCTGGACAACGATTCGGATCCTGACGGCGACGTCCTGACCGCCGCTGTCGGCGATTCAGGGCCCAAAGCCGGAACGCTGGAGAGCATCTACGGCGGCACCGCGTTCCAGATCTCCGTTCCCGCGGACGCTCGGCCCGGCGCCGAGACGTTCAGCTACAACGCCGCGGACGGCCGGGGACTTTCAGCAGGCGGACAGGTCACGCTCAACGTGGTGGGACCGGATGAAAATAAGGCGCCTGTCTTCAAACGCGGGGGAGACTCCACCACCATGCTGGTGGAACAGGGAAAAACCGTCAGCCAGAACATCCTCACCGACTGGGTGGATCCCGACGGCGACGACCTCGTCCTGCTGGACGCCAAGGCAGACAACGACCAGGACCAGGTCAAAGTCCGACGGGACGGGTTGCTCACGTTCCAGGACTCCGGGGCCACCGCCGGCAAGAAAAACGTAGAAGTCACCATCTGGGACGGCCGGGCAACGGTCACCGGCAAAGTTGTGGTGAACGTCCAGCCGCCGGGTGCCCTGGCACCGGTGGTCAACGCCGATCACGTCACTGCCGTAGTGGGCCAGGACCTGGTGATCGCGCCCCTGAAAAACGACGTCGATCCCAACGGCGGAGCCCTCCGCCTGGCACAGGTGGAGGCCAACGGTCCCGCCGAACTGGGCCCAGTCACCGACGGCGGTACGTTCACGTTCCGCAGCACCACTCCCGGTCCCGTCTATCTGACCTACATCGCCAGCAACGGCCCGCAAAGCAGCCAGGGCCTTATCCGCGTTGACGTGGAGTCCGGCAAGGACGCCGGTGACCCCGTGGCCGTCCATGACGTTGCGCTTATGCCCACCGGAGGCAGCGTGCTGCTGGATCCGCTGGCCAACGACTCGGATCCTTCCGGCGGCGTGCTGGTGCTGCAGTCCGTAAATCTCCCGGACAACACCACGGCTTCGGTGAGCGTGATAGACCACAGCGTCCTGCGCATCACCGATGTGCTGGGCACCAAGGATCCGTTCCTTTTTGAATACACCATGTCCAACGGCAAGAAGTCAGCCACCGGCAGTGTCTCAGTGGTCCCGGTCCCGGCTCCCGCCGTCGTCGAGGCGCCCCAGCCCAAACCCGACGAAGTGAACGTCCGGGTCAACGACGTCGTCACCATCCCGGTGCTAAACAACGACACGCACCCGCAGGGCCTGGAGCTGAGTGTGGACCCCGTGCTGCCGCAGGCAGTGGATGAACTGGACGGCAAGAGCTTCGTCTCGGAAAACACCCTGCGCTTTATCGCCGGCCCGCAGCCCAAGACAGTGCGCGCCATCTACAACGCCGTGGACCCGCAGGGCCAGAAGAGCGCCGCCGCCGTCACCATCCACATCCTTCCCTTGGAAGGCGCGGAGAACTCGCGGTCCCAGCCACAGAATCTGACCACCCGTGTGGTTGCCGCGGGAACGGTGCGCATTCCCGTCCCGCTGGACGGCATCGATCCCGACGGTGACTCCGTGCAGCTGACCGGGATCGACAGCACTCCTGCCATGGGAACCGCTACCGTGGGCAGCAACTTCATCGACTTCACCGCAGCCGGCGACGGCGCCGGAACCGACACCTTCCGCTACAAGGTGGTGGACCGCCAAGGTGCCGTCAACACCGGAACCGTGACCGTCGGCATCGCCCCGCGTGGCGAAACGAACCAAAAGCCCACTCCGGTTGATGACGAGGTCAAGGTCCGGCCGGGACGGCAGATTGCCGTCGACGCCACCGGCAACGACACCGATCCTGACGGCGACATCATCCGCATCTTCACAGACGGTATCGAGGCTGATGACGCCCTCCAGGCCACCGTCAGCAAGACCAGCGGCCGCGTCATCCTGACCGCCCCCGGCGCTGCCGGGACGGTCAACATCCGCTACACCATCGCCGACGACCGCGATGCCACCGCCCAAGCAACCATCCGCGTGGTGGTGGACAATGAGATTCCGCTCAAGGCACCCATTGCCCGCGACGACCGCGTGACCTCGGCCCAGGCGATGGGAAAAACTGCCGTGGACGTGCCGGTCCTCAAGAACGATGAAGACCCCGACGGTGTCGGCGAGAACCTCAAACTCAGTACCGAGTCACTCACCGCACGCCCGGGACCCGACGGGACCATGCTCGTGGACCTGACCGAACAGCCGCAGCTGATCCCGTACACCGTCGAGGACGTGGACGGCCAGAAGTCCACCGCCATCATCTGGGCGCCGGGGCTGGGGCAGCAGGTTCCCACCCTTGCCAAGGACGAGGTTATTGAGGTCATTGCCGGCCAATCCGTGAATGTTGATCTCAAGGAATGGGTTAAGGTCCGGGAAGGCCGCACGCCGCGGTTGACCCAGACGGACCGGATCAAACTCATCGGTTCGAATGGCAGCAACCCGGTTTCCGGTGACGGAACGGCACTGAAGTACACGGCCGGCGTTGACTACGTGGGCCCGGGCTCGCTGAGCTTTGAGGTTACCGACGGCACCGCCGTTGACGATCCTGCCGGGCTGAAATCTACTCTGAGCATCCGCACGAAGGTGCTGCCTGACCCCAACCGGAACAACCCGCCGGAACTCCTGGGCGCGAACGTTGACGTGCCGAAGGGCGAGTCTGCGGACCTGGACCTGGGCAAACTGACCTCTGACCCGGACAGGGACGATCTGGAGAACATGAAGTATGAGCTGGTCGGCGGCAGCCCGGCCAGCTTCAACGCCAGGATCGATGGCAAGGTGCTCAAGACGTCCGTGGACGGCGCCACTGCTACCGGCACTACCGGTGCGGTCCAGGTGAAGGCCAAGGACTCCCGCGGGCTGGAGGCAACGGCAACCTTCCAGCTGGCCGTCACGGCCTCCAACCGGCCCAAGCCCATTGCCAACGACGACATTGAACCCAGTGCGGCCGCCGGGAAGCCCGTCACTGTAAAGGTCCTGGCCAACGATTCGAATCCGTTCCCCGAAACTGCCTTGAAGATCATAGCTGCAGGCACCGAAACCGGAAGCGGCAACGTGGATGTTTCCGGCGATTCAGTTGTAGTGACGCCCGCGCCCGGTTTCACCGGGACGATGGTGGTGTCCTACACAGTGGCTGACAAGACGGAGGAATCTTCGCGGCAGGCGACAGCCCGCATCCGGCTCACCGTCAAGGACAAGCCGCTGGCACCGGCCACCCCGCAGGCCCAGAGCGTTGGAGACCGGACAGCACTTTTGAACTGGACCGCGCCTGCGGACCGAGGCTCACCCATCACCAAATACACGGTATACGGCGCGGGTTTCCGGCAGGACTGCCCCGCCAATACCTGCACCCTCACCGGGCTGGTCAATAACACCAAGTACGCCTTCGAGGTGACGGCCACCAACGAGTTCGGCGAGTCTGACCGTTCGCCTGCCTCGGCGGAGGTCAGGCCCGACGTCAAACCGGATACACCCCTGGCGCCGACCCTTAAGTTTGGCGACAAGCAGCTTGCGGTGAACTGGGCGGCTCCGGCGAGCAAGGGATCGCCGGTCAAGTCCTACGACCTGGAGATTTCGCCACCGCCCGCGGGACAAAACGCCCAGATCCAGAACCTGACCGCTGTCAGCTACGTCTGGAAGGGACTGCAAAACGGCGTGTCCTATAAAGTACGCGTCCAGGCCAGGAATGATGCCGAGGAACCGTCCGAATGGAGCGCGTACTCGGCAGCGGAAGTTCCTGCTGGTGTTCCGGCCACCCCGTCCGCGCCAACTGCGTCGCAGGCTGGGGCTGTGGGCGCGCAAAGCCAGCTCAAGGTCAGCTGGACCGCGCCGAACAACAACGGCGACGCGATCTCCTCGTACACCCTCACCACCCTGCAGGGCGGCGCAGTGGTTGCCACCCAACCGGTACCTTCAGGCACCACGCAGAACGTCACCGTGGACAACTCCGAGACCAACTACACCTTCACCGTCTCCGCCACCAACAAGGCCGGAACCAGCGGGACCAGTGCCCCATCCGCAGCCATCCGGGCCGCGGGAAAACCCGGCCAGGTGAGCAGCGGGACAGTGGCTGACACCGGTACCAGCGGCCAGCTCCGGGTGACGTTTACGTCGCTGACGCAGGCTCAGCGGAACGGATCAACGGAGACGGAGATCCAGTACAGTTACAACGCGGACGGCAAGTCGGGAAGTATCGCCGCCGGCGGTGGGACCATCGGAGGACTTACCAATGGCCGGGACATTACGGTCACGATTATCGCCACGTCCACCAAGAACAACGTCGCCGGCGACGCCAAGTCCATCGGGACGGGCAATCCATACGGACCGCCGAACGCACCCAACGTTGACGGAAAGACCTCGGCTAAGGGTGACGGTGACGTTCACTGGACCTGGAACAACCCGGCCGTCAATGGGCGCCCTTTGGATCACTTCGAGATCAGCTACGAAGGCGGCGCCTGGACCAGTGTTGGCCTGGCAAACCGCTACGACCGTCCGGCCGGTGGCTGGGACCAGGTCCGAACCCTCAAAGTCCGTGCCGTCACTGCTGCAGTGGGTCCTGCCGGCCAGGCGAACTCGCGTTCCGGAGCGGACCCCACACCACCGCCGCCCACGTCGTGGTCCATCACGGCGTCACCCGTACGAAGTTGCACCGAACCGCGCAAGGGTACCGACAGCTTCGTCGCCGGTAACCCGTCACAGTGCAACGGTGAAGGCAAGTGGCTTGACGCCGGCGCCGCCTCACAATCGGACCGCTACCAGGTCTGGTACAAGACGTCGAACAACCCGACGGGCATCTGGTACCACCTGACCAGCGGCATGGCCGCTGGCAACTGGCTCCGCTGCGACACGTCCAACCTGGGTTGCAACCCGCCGAACGGAATGCCCAACCGTTAGCGCAATACCGCCCGCACCAACACAGCGCAGGGGCTCCCGGCCCTACCAACCAGCACCAAATATTGAAAAGGACTTCCTTCATGACCATGACCACCGAGCAGGCCGAATGGTTTGCAGGCACTTTCGACAAGCTCGTCGCCAACGTGGGACAGGCGGTCCTCGGCAAGGACCATGTCATCCGGCTGACCTTCACCGCGATGCTGGCGGAGGGGCACGTGCTGTTCGAGGACGCTCCCGGCACCGGCAAGACCATGCTGGCCAGGGCCATGGCCGCCACTGTCCAGGGGTCCAATAACCGCATCCAGTTCACCCCCGACCTCCTGCCCTCGGACGTCACGGGCGTGACCATCTACGACCAGAAAACGCAGAAGTTTGAGTTCCACAAGGGACCCATCTTCAACAACATCGTCCTGGCCGATGAGATCAACCGTGCGTCGCCGAAGACCCAGTCGGCGCTGCTGGAGGTCATGGAGGAATCCCGGGTCACCGTGGATGGCGTCACTTACGAGGCGGGCCGGCCGTTTATGGTGATGGCCACCCAGAACCCGATCGAGCAGGCCGGTACGTACCGTCTGCCGGAGGCGCAGCTGGACCGCTTCCTGATCAAGACCTCAATCGGCTATCCGGATCACGCGTCCACGGTCCAGCTGCTCGGCGGCTCGAACCTGAAGGACCGCTCGAAAGAGATCTCCGCGGTGATCACCACCCAGGCCGTGGCGGACATGGCCGACCTCGCTGCCACCGTGCACGTGGACACGGCGGTCCTCGAATACATTTCCCGGCTCTGCGAAGAGACCCGCAGCGCGCCTGAAACCAGGCTGGGCGTTTCCGTGCGTGGCGCCATCGCCATGGTCCGCGCCGCCAAGGTCTGGGCCGCGGGGCAGGGACGGAACTTCGTCCTGCCGGACGACATCAAGGAACTGGCAGCCGTTGTATGGACGCACCGGTTTGTGATGGATCCGGAGGCTGAGTTCTCCGGCGCCACCCCCGAGGCTGTATTGGCCCGGGTCCTGTCCGACATCGCGGCACCGCAGCAGCGCGCCGCCGTCTGACGCTCCGACGGAGTTCCAGACCACCACTGACCAGCGCGAACAAAGGCACATTTATGTCCAGCAGCACTCCGTTGACCCGGCTTGCTGAACGTCTCCGTCAATCTTTCCAGCGGAACGGCAGATCCACCAGATTGCATCCCTCATCCGTTTGGGCCGAAGCCACCGGCACCGCCGCCCTTGCCCTCACCCCGGTGTGGGAGAAGGTCCGTGGCCTGTGGCTGCGCTACGTGTGGCCGGTCCTGTCGGTGGTCAGTGTCCTGGGCTGGTCGGTTCTGGCTGCCTCCATCCTGCTGTGGACCGCCGGCCAGGCTTTCGGTTGGCAAGAGGCCAAAGCTGCGGCCATCGCGGCGTGTGTCCTTTTCCTGATTGCCATCGGGTTCATCCTTGGCCGGTCCTCTTACAGCGTGATCCTGGACCTTGCCCGGACCCGTGTGGCCGTCGGGGACAGTGCGGTAGGAAGCATCGCCGTCTCCAACACCTCGGCCAGGCCTCTGCTGCCGGCCGCCCTGGAACTGCCGGTGGGCAACGCCACCGCGGTCTTCCACCTGCCCAGGATGAAGCCCGCGCAGGTGCACGAGGACCTCTTTACCATTCCAACCGCCCGCCGCGCCGTCATCGTGGTGGGCCCTGTTCGCTCCGTCCGGGCCGACCCCCTGCACCTCCTCCGCCGCCAGGTGCTGTGGACGGAACCGGAGGACCTGTTTGTACACCCGAAGACGGTGGCCCTGGCCGGTTCGGCCGCCGGATTCATCCGCGACCTAGAGGGCATGCCCACCACTGACCTGTCCAGCGCGGACGTGTCCTTCCATGCCCTGCGTGACTACGTACCGGGCGATGACCGGCGGCACATCCACTGGAAGACCACCGCCCGGACCAACAAGCTGATGGTGCGCCAGTTCGAGGAGACCCGGCGCGCCCACCTGGCCATCTCACTGTCCATCAACACGGACGAGTACGCGTCAGAGCAGGAATTCGAAATGGCCATCTCCGCGGCTGCCTCGATCGGCAGGCAGGCCATCCGGGAACAGCGCGAACTGGACGTCCTGACCCAAAAGGGGCCGCTGCGCTGCGAAACCGGGCGGAACATGCTGGACGACATGACGCGGATCGCCGGGGCACCCATGCGCCGGACCGCCGTCGACCTCGCCCGGAGCCTGGCCGACACGGTCCCCAACGCGTCCCTGGTCTTTTTTGTGGTCGGCAGCAATGTGACACCCGCCCAGCTCCGTTCGGCCGCGGCCTCCGTGCCGCTCGGCGTCAGGAGTCTGGCTGTGCGCCTCCACGTCGGTGCCGCTCCGGGCCGCGCGAACATCGCGGACCTGACAGTGCTGACGCTCGGCGACCTCGCTGACCTCGCCATCGTCCTCAGGAAGGCGGCCGCATGAGCTCCGCACCGGATTTCCGGCCGCGCCCGCAGCAGCGGCAGTACGAATCATCGTTCGCCGACGGCCAGCCGGTGTGGCATTTTGTGCTCGACGCCGGCGTCCTCACCGTCCTGCTGGGGTTGGGCCTGTTGGGCTTCAGCCTCAGCTTCGGCGGTGACCCCTTCTACCTGGTCTCGGGCTTCGGCGGCATCCTCCTGGGCCTCGGCATCGCCGCCGTCAACGCGCACCTGCGCCTGGGGTTACTGATTACCACGGCCCTCGCACTGGGGGCCTACCTCGTGCTCGGCACGCTCCTCGCAGTCCCGGACGCGGCGATTGCCGGTTTCGTTCCCAGCCTCGACTCCTTGCGGACCCTGCTCCTGGGCGTGGTGTTCGCCTGGAAAGACATGCTCACGGTGGGCGTTCCGGTGGGATCTGCCGGCGGCGTCCTGATCGTCCCGTTCCTGAGTTCGCTGCTCACCGCCTTGGTGGCCGGCATCCTCACCTGGCGGCTGAAAACCCCGTACTGGCCGCTGCTTCCCGTGCTGGTGCTGTTCGTCACGGGCATCGCCTTCAGCACCAACGCCGCCTTCCTCACGGTGGAGCGCGGCATCGGGCTCACCGTCATAGCGATCACCTGGGCCACCTTCCGCCGCGACGCACTGCGGCGCAGCGACACCCGCAAAGTGTCAGTCAACCGTCCGCAGACCGATGCCGCCACAGCCCAGCGGGCCAAGCTCCGCCGGCTGGGCACCGCAGCCGCCGTGATCGCCGCCAGCGTCGCCATTACGGCGGTGGCGGCGCCCCTGGTCACCGCCGGCGGTGACCGCAAGGTCCTGCGCAACGTGGTGGTCCCGCCGTTCGATCCCAAGGACTACATCACCCCCCTCGCAAGCTTCCGGACCTTCGTGAAGGACAAAAAGGACGACACTCTGTTCGTGGTCAAAGGACTGCCCCGGGACGGCCGTGTCCGGCTGGGGGCCCTGGATGCCTTCAACGGCACCAACTACAACATGGACCCCAACGGCTCCGGCAGCTTCAGCAAAGTAGGGGACACCGAATCCATCAACACCCTGGCCGACACCTCGGGCATCGTCCCCTCCAATGACTACTCCATCGACGTCACCATCCAGGACTACCAGGGCTACTTTGTCCCGGGCGGCCGGAAGACCACCGGCCTGAGCTTTGACCAGAGCGCCTCTGCCGCGGCGTCGGGCCTGTACTTCAATGCGGGCACCGATACCGCCGTGACCACACAGGGGCTGTCCAAGGGCGATTCCTACAGCGTCCAGGTGTCCGATCCCGTGAAGCTCGAACACGGCCAGCTGACCCAGTACGACTTCGCGAAGATCACGCTGCCGGACGCCGTCGAAGTCCCGCCGGTGGTGGGGTCACAGGCCAACGATCTCTCAGCCGATGCGCCGACCGCCATTGACCGGGTCCGCCAGATTGAGGCACATTTCCAAAAGACGGGTGCCTTCAGCAACGGCCTGGTCGCTGACGGCCAGTTGCCGAGTGTGTCCGGCCACAGCTCGTCGCGGATCAGGAACCTCCTGACCGCCAAGCAGATGCTGGGCGATGACGAGCAGTATGCCGTGTCCATGTCGCTGATGCTCCGCCACCTGGGGATCCCGTCACGGGTGGTCATGGGCTTCTACCCTGATCCGACCAGCCCGGAGAACGGAGCCGGTGAGGTAAAGATCACGGGCAAGGACGTCCACGCGTGGGTTGAGGTGGCGTTCGACCGGGTGGGCTGGGTCAGCTTCGACCCCACGCCGCCGAAGGACAATGTCCCCATCCCGCCGGACCCTGAGAACAAGTCCAAACCCAAGCCGCAGGTGCTGCAACCGCCACCGCCGCCGCAGGAACCGGCCGATCTGCCGCCGGATTCCTCGCCGGACGCCTTGGACGCCGACGAGAAGCAGAATAATCCGTGGCTCTTCTGGGGTGCCCTGCTGGGGGCCCTGGGCATTGCCCTGATCCCGCTGTCCATCCTGGCGCTGCCGCTGCTGCTGATCGCGCTCCTGAAATCACGACGCCGGAAGGCCCGCCTCACGGAGGGGCACCCCGCACAGCGTGTAGGAGGCGGCTGGAATGAAGTGGTGAGCCTCGCTACGGACATGGGTGCCGGCATTGACACGCGTGCAACCCGTCGCGAAAGCGCAGTGGTGCTCGCTGACTCGTTCCCCGCAACCGGTCAGACCACCACCATGCTCGCGCACCGCGCGGATGCCTCCATCTTCGGCGCCGGCCAGCCCAGCGAAGAGGAGGTCCGGGAGTACTGGACCATCGTGGACGGCTCGCTGAAGGAGATGACCGGAACTGTAGGGTTCTGGCGGCGCCAGCAGGCCCGCTTCTCGCCCCGGTCACTGCTGGCTGATGGCCGCAATGCCCTTAAGCTGCGTGGCGCCAGGCTCGGGCTGGGCCCGCTGGTGCGTCCGTCCGGCCAGGGTTCCCCCGGATGGCGGTCCGCCACCGGTAGGGTGGGGACCGGCCCGGACGGTGCCGGAACCCCGAATCCGGCAGTTCAGGACAGCGGACCCGGGACGGCGGCGGCTTCCGAGCCTGATGAGTCCACCGTTATGCGGAACCCTGGCAGGAAGAACTCCACTGAATCATGATGAACGAGGCCCAGCGCTGCCAGCGGTGCCAGCAACTGATCCGGCGCGGCGCCACATTCTGTCCGGCGTGCGGTGCTCCGCTTCCCAACAGGGCGGCACGCAGCGGACGCAACGTGGACCATGCACAGCGGGCCATGATGGAGCGTGCGGCGGCGCACGCCAGCCAGAATCCCGGTACTATCCCGGTAGTACAAACGGCTCCAGGGGGAGGAACGGGAATGGCAGCCAATCTTGAGCTTGTTCCGGCGACAGCAGGGAAAAGGCTCGGCGCAGCGGTGCTCGACTGGCTGGCCCCCGTCGCGGTCCTGGTGGTGACTTTCGCCATCGGGTTCGCGGGAATCACCCGCACCCAAAGCGGCGGCTTCATCATCTACGACACCCGATCGCTGGTCCTGTTCGGCAGCATCGGCCTGGGGCTGACACTGGTCTATCTGGCGGTCCTGGTGGGCATGGAAGGCCGCTCCGGGAAGACCCTCGGCAACCACGTCATGGGCATCCGCAGCGCTGACAAGGATGGTTACGCCCCCGGCGCAGGGGGAGTGTTCCTGCGCGGCCTCATCACCGGCGCAGGCATCATCCTGACGCTCCTGGCCGCCGTGGCCGTCGTCATCTTCAAATGGTTCGATGTGGCCGTCTTCATCCTCGGCCCGCTGCTGTTGATCGGCGCCGTGTGGGCCGTACTTGTGGTGGTTTCCAACACCTGGGACCGCGACGGCAGGCTCCGTGGCTGGCATGACACCGCCGCCAAAACACTGGTGTTCGACGTCAAGGACGGCCGCAACCCCATTACCTCCGGCGGCATCCAGGGACCGTACAGTTTCGCGCCCCTGGACCTCCCTCCTGTCCAGCAGGTCGCCTCGCCAGTCGCTGGGGCCGCAAAGCCGCCCCAGGTCGTGAACGCCCAGGCGGCCGTGGCCCAGCCATCGGTGCAGGCATGGCAGCCGCCGGCCCAACAACCCGTGCAGCGGTCCGCACAGCCGTCCTTCGCACCCCAGCCGTACGCGCCGCCGTCGTCCGCTCCTTTTCAGGCGCCGCAGGCGCAGACTGCAGCCCCGGCGGTTCCCGCGCCGGCCACCCGGACCCATCCCGATGACGACCTCGACCGTACGCAGATGCGCGGCGGCGCAACGTATGCGGCGCCCGTCGCCGTGCTGCGGATAAAGCTCGACGACGGCCGGGACTTCCAGCTCGACCGCAACGTCCTGTTGGGCCGGAACCCCCTGGGCCAGGCGGGGGAGCAGCAGGCCCAGTTGCTGGCAGTCAACGATCCCGGCCGCTCGATCTCCAAGACACACCTCCACCTGCTGACCGACGGCGCCGGCATCTGGGTGACGGACCGAAATTCCACCAACGGCAGCGCCGTCACCACGCCGGACGGCCGGCGCACGCCGCTGCAGCCGGGTGTACCCATCTTTGTCAGCCCGGGAGCCACTGTCCACTTTGGTGACCGTTCCTTCCACCTAGGACAGGCATGAACTCCCAGCCCGCCAGTGACTCAGCTGACGCAGACCACGGAACCGGCCTCAGCCTGAGTTACGGCTACGGCACGGACCGCGGGCTGCGCCGGGAATTGAACGAGGATTCCTTCATCGCCTCCGACCCCGTCTTCGCCGTGGCGGACGGCATGGGCGGACATGAAGCAGGCGAGATTGCCAGCGGCATGTGCGTCCGCGCCCTCGCTGCCATGCCACAGCTCGCCACCGGGGAGCGCAGCGTCACGGCGGCGGTGCTCCAGCAATACTTGCTCCGCGCCGACAGTTCCATCCGGGAGGTGACCGGTGCCCGCGCCGGGACCACGCTCACCGGGGCCGTTGTGGTGGAACAGATGGGCATGCCGTACTGGCTGGTCATGAACATCGGGGATTCCCGCACGTACCGGCTGAGCCAAGGGCACTTCGAGCAGGTCAGTGTGGACCACTCGGAGGTCCAGGAACTCGTGGATGCCGGTGAAATCACGCCTGAGCAGGCCACCGTTCATCCCCGCCGCCACGTGGTTACGAGGGCGCTGGGAACCGGGGACGAGACCGAAGCCGATTACTGGCTCCTGCCTGTTGAAGAAGGCGACCGGATCATGGTCTGTTCGGACGGGCTCAATGGAGAGCTGACGGATGAGCACATTTTCCGGATCCTGAGCACCGTGGGCCACCCGCAGGACGCCGTGGATGCCCTGATCCAGGCCGCGCTCCGCAATGGCGGAAGGGACAACGTCACCGTCATTGTGGTGGACGCCAGGAACGTGATGAACGACGGCGGCCTGGCCACCACAGCCCCCCGCCGCGCCGCTGATGCGGCAGAGGAGGACACCCTGCCCCGGGCACGGATTGTTGACGCCAGCCGGCCGGCCGGCCAGGACGACGAAGGAGGGGAACGCTGACATGCCAACCGCAACGTACACCGCGGGCACCTGGCTCGGCGTTGTCCGGGCCAACACTGTGGTCCTCCTGGGGCCCGGGACCCCGCCGGCCTTGGTCCAGTCCCTGTGGGAACTGCTGGAGGGCGCTCCGGAAGTCCACGAGGTGCTCCACGCGGTCACCAGCAGCTTCGGCGTTTCCCTGGCGCAGATACCGTCCTTCGGGATAGTCGATTCCGGTGACGCGCTCAGGATCTTCCTCCGCGGCGACCTGGACCTGACCGTGCAGCTGCCCGGCGGCCCCGTGGACCTGAACGGGCGGGACGTCACCACCTGGACGGAGCGCCGCTTGGACACACCCGAGTGGTACCGCCTCACTGTAGCCGGGGACAGCCATCCCGGACCCGTGTTGCCGCTCAGCGAAGGCGTGGTCCTGCTGGAGTCGCTGACGGTGTCTCTCGCCGGAGCCCCGGCGGACGAGGTGGTTTCCCTTTCGGCCACCCCCGCTGAAGCTGGGGCACCCACCCTTATCGGCGCCGTCGTCCTCGTGGCGGACGCCGGCCCGGCCCCTGAAACTGAACTGGTCCCTGAAACTGACGCGGAGCCTTCATCCGAATCAGTGCCGGTAACTGAACTGGAAGCGCAGCCGGAACCCGAACCGGCTTCGGAACATGAACTGGCGTCTGAACCCGAATCGGCGGCGGAGCCGGAACACGACCGGGAGGTCTCGGCCGAGACGGTGATGGGGCTTATGGACGAGGACTCCAATTTTGCGGCTGAAGCGCCGGAGACCCATACGGACCTTGAACCCGAGCCGGAACCGGAGCCCACCGCCCATCCGGATCAGGTCCCGGCCCACGAAATGACCGGCAGCTACGACCACCTCTGGGAGAGGACTGTTGTCCGCCGCATCGAGGACGCAGCCGTCCGCGACGACCCCGAAGACGACGATCACAGCGCTGCTGCGGCACCGGTCGACGCGGCTCCGGCACCGGTGGATGCGGCAGAGGGGGACGCCGCAGGGCAGTCGGACGCAGCCGCCAGCCTCGCCCCCGCCCCGCCTTCCCACGAACTGGCAGGCCCACCTCCCACCCCGCCTGCCGCCGCAGCGGCCGCCAGGATGATGGGCGGACTCATCGACTCGGTCCCGTGGCGGACAAGCGGGAGTGCGCCCGCTGCCCAGGCTGCGGCGTCGTCCAGTGCGCCGTCGTTGAATCTGCCGCCGTCGTTCAATCCGCCGTCGTTCAATCCGCCGTCGTTGAATCTGCCGCCGTCGGAGGTGCAGGCAGAAGTCCGCGCGGGGGAGTCGGCTGTGGACCCGGACGCCTTCGACGCTGACCACGATGGCCACACGATCATGAAGGGCGACCTTGCCGGAATGGCCGCACATCCCGCCCCGGTTCCGGAGCCGGAGGCCGCCGCCGGCCCCCTGGTACTGGCCCGGGTTTGCGATCGGGGACACGCGAATCCGCCCACCCATTCGCAGTGCGCTGCCTGTGGCTCGCCGCTGCCCGCCGACGCCGTCCAGGTGTCCCGGCCACGGCTGGGCCGGATGCGGATCTCGACGGGTGCGCTGGTTGACCTGGACCAGTCTCTGGTCATTGGGCGGCAGCCTTCTGTTTCCCGGGTCCACGGAGGTGTTATGCCGAGGTTGGTCCAGGTGCCCAGCCCCAGCGGCGACATCTCGCGCTCCCACGTGGAAGTGCGGTTGGAAGGCTGGCACGTGATGCTCTGCGATCTGAAGGCCACCAACGGCACGGTCCTGGTCCGCGAGGGCCAGCCGCCCCGCCGCCTGGCCCAGAACGAGATGGCCATCCTGCTCGACGGCGACATCGCCGAATTGGGTGACGATATCTCATTGCGTTTTGAGGAGATTCTTTGAGTTCCAAACGGCCTGTTGCGCCGCCGCCCCCCATCCCGGGGTTTACGTACATCAGCCTGCTCGGCTCCGGCGGGTTCTCCGACGTCTACCTCTACGAACAGGACCGGCCGCGCCGGAAGGTGGCGGTCAAGGTCCTTCTGTCGGACCTGAAGACCGAGGGTGCCCGGCGCAGGTTCGAGTCCGAGGCCAACCTGATGGCCCAGCTCTCCTCCCACCCTTACATCGTGACCATCTTCGAGGCCGAGGTGACCGAGGCCGGCCACTCCTACCTGGCCATGGAGTACTGCTCCAGGCCCAGCCTGGACGTCCGGTACCGCCGTCAGCGCTTCAGCGTTGATGAGGTCCTGGCCGTCGGCATCCAGGTGGCCTCCGCCGTCGAGACCGCGCACCGGGCCGGCATCGCCCACCGGGACATCAAGCCCGCAAACATCCTCGTGACCGACTACAACCGGCCGGCCCTGACGGACTTCGGGATCTCGGGCACGCTGGGCGGCGACGCCGACGAGGACGCCGGGATGTCCATTCCGTGGTCGCCGCCGGAACAGTTCGCGGACGGCCCCGTGGACGGCGTGATGGTGGATGTCTGGGCACTGGGCGCAACGCTGTACACACTGCTGGCCGGCAGGTCTCCGTTCGTGATGCCCGGTACCGATAACTCCCAGCGGGAACTGATCTCGCGGATCACCAGCGCGGCATTGCCGCGCCTGGGCCGGGCCGACGTTCCGGAGTCACTGGAGCGGGCACTGTCCACGGCAATGGCCAAGTCCGCGGCGTCCCGGTACTCCTCAGCCCACGCGTTTGCCCTCGCCCTGCAGCGGATCCAGGCCGAACTGAACCTCTCGGTCACGCCGTTCGAGGTACTCGAAGAGCAGCAAGTCGAAGAAAACCACCCCGATGACGGCTTCGAGGAAACCCGCGTCCGGAGCATCGCGGCCATCGATCCGGAGCAGACCGGCAGTGCCCCTACTTTCCCGGCACGCACCCGGCCGCAAGGCCCCGGAACCGGTGCGCCGCCGTCGGGCATTCCACGTGACGGGTTCCCCCCGGAACCTGGGGCCCCGGCAGGACCTGGGCCCCAGGTTCCGGGCAAGCTCTTTGCCGGCCAACAGGACAGCCCGCGGGTGGGCGGCAGTCAGGACGGCAGCAGCCCCGCGGGGGAGTGGGAGCATGCCACGATGCTCCGCGGCAAAGAACCGGCGGCCGGGTACGGGTCCGTGCCGGACGCAACTGTCCAGCGCCCACGGCTCCTTCCTGCACAGTCTGGCCAACAAACCGGCCACCAGCCAAGACAGCAGGCCGGCCAGCCGGGCGCCCCCGGCCACCGGGCGGCGGGGGGCGGGCCCGAGATTGACGCGACGATCAGCCGTCCCGCCCCGGTCGCCGAACCCGCCCCCAAGGCGGCACCCGACCACGGCAAGCGCAACGTGTGGCTTGCCGCTGCGGGCGGAACGCTGCTGGTCCTCGCCATCATTGTCGGAATTGTGCTGGCGTCCTCAGTTCAGGCACCGAAGGTCAAAGAGACCGCCCGAGTCAGCAAACCTCCTGCGGATGCCCTCGACAACGGGACAGTTCCCGACGTCGCCAACCTGGCGGGAACTGTGGACGCTACCGGCAAGGCGACGTTCACGTGGACTAATCCGCAGCCGAAGTCGGGCGACGCCTATAAGTGGCGGGTCTACGCATTAGGCAACAACGGCGGGTACCAGTCCACTGCCGAGCCAACCGCCCAGGTTGCGCTGAATCCGACGGAATCCACCTGTATCCAGGTGATGATCGTCAGGAGCGACGGCGCGTTCTCACCGTTGGAAGAAGACTCGATCGCCTGCACCCGCAAGTGACGGCAAAGCAGACCGGAACCGGTAGTGAACGCGGGCACTGCCCGACGAGGAGGCACGGAAAATGGGGGATCTAGCAATAGATTTCTGTGGTGAGTGGTACGAACCGTCCGATGAGGAAATCTTCAACATCGGCCGAGAAGGCGACCTGGAAGTGGACGACAACCCGTACCTTCACCGCCAGTTCCTGCAAGTGGCCCGCTACGACGGGATCTGGTGGCTAAGCAACGTGGGCGGGATGCTCTCCGCCACGGTTGCGGACGGTTCCGGCGGGATGCAGGCCTGGCTGTCGCCGGGTGCGCGCATCCCGCTGGTGTTCAGCCACACAAACGTCATTTTCACCGCCGGGCCCACCACATATGAGTTCGCCGTCCACCTCAAGACGCCGTCGTTCCGCCAGGAATCACGGGAGGACGACAGTAACGGCGACACCACCATCGGCCCCGTGGTCTTCACCGACTCCCAACGGGCCCTCATCGTAGCTCTCGCCGAACCCATGCTCCGGCGCGAAGGGACCGGGTTCAGCGCCATCCCGTCCTCGGCAGCAGCGGCCAAGACCCTGGGCTGGGCACTCACCCGGTTCAACCGGAAGCTGGATAACGTCTGCGACAAACTTGACCGCGTGGGCGTGGTGGGCCTGCGCGGCGGCGGCGGGAAACTGGCCACCAACCGGCGCGCGAGGCTCGTCGAGCACGCCGTCACGTCCCACCTGGTCACGCCCGACGATTTGTACTTACTGGAAAAGATGAGGGGCGTGGACGAAGGATGAGGATCCGGCTGACACTCCGCCGGGACCCGGCGGAAACCAAGGACCTGGCCGTGACCGTCGACGGCCTGGCCACGGTGGCGGACATCGCCACCCAGCTTTGGGTCGCGGACCCCGACCGCAAGGGATCGCCGGCACCGGAAAACCTTTCGCTCCGCATCGACGAGGCATTTGTGGGCGGCGGCATGCGCGGCAGCGTCCTGACCCGCACGGACAACCTCCTGGAGTCGGGCCTGCGCCCGGGCTCCGTGGTGTCCCTGACCGAAGTCAGCGAACTTTTCAACGCCCCCGGCGCCAATCGAGGACCCGCCGCAGCCACCTTGCGGATCCTTTCCGGGCCCGACGTCGGCCAGGAGTTTTCGCTGCCTTCCGGCACCAGCTACATCGGCCGGGACCGGGACGTTGACATCCGGCTCACGGACCCCCTGACCTCCAAGCGCCACGCCCGCATCACCGTGGGCGAGAGCGTGGAGAT
The DNA here is from genome assembly GCF_029960665.1 of Pseudarthrobacter sp. AL07. Lineage (GTDB taxonomy): Bacteria > Actinomycetota > Actinomycetes > Actinomycetales > Micrococcaceae > Arthrobacter. The sequence goes on along the minus strand of NZ_JASBRB010000002.1, from coordinate 145,845 downwards.
CGTGGACACCAACTCCGCCAACGGCCTCCTGATGGACGGCCTGCCGGTCACCCGGGCCACCCTGAACTCCTCCGACACGGTGACACTGGGGGAGACCACCGTCACCGTGGTGCCGCTGGGCCGCAACCAGGCGGCAGCACCGACGTCGCCCCTTGTCGATTTCAACCGCTCCCCACGGGTGGTTCCCCGCTTCGAGGCGCCCAAGCGCGTGCCGCCGGCCGGACCCAAACGTCCGGACCACCAGCCGTTCCCGTACATCATGCTGATGGCGCCGCTGCTGATGGGCGGCATCATGTTCGCGGTCACCCGGAACATCCTGTCGGTGGTGTTCATGATGATGATGCCGCTGTTCATTGTGGGTCACTATGTGGACCACAAGATGCAGACCAGGCGCCAGCAGAAGGAACAGCTCAAACAGTTCCGGGAGTCCATGGCCGCGTTCCGGCAGGACATCACCGAACTGCAGCACGTGGAACGCGCGGTCCGCCTGCAGGAAGCGCCGTCGGTCAGTGACACCGTGGATTCCATCTACAAACTCGGTCCGCTGCTGTGGACCCACCGTCCTGAGCACACCGGTTTCCTGGGCCTGCGCTTCGGGCTCGGCACCGGAACGTCACGCATCCTGTTCGAGGAACCCAACAGCAATGACACCGAAGCTGAATTCATGCGCGAGATCCAGGACTGCCTGAAGCAGTTCAGGGACATCGAGGGTGTCCCGGTGGTCTCCCAGCTGCGCACCGCAGGGTCCTTCGGCGTGGCCGGGGCCCGGGGCCTGGTGGACGACGTTGCCCGCGGCATGGTCCTGCAGTTTGTGGGGCTGCATTCGCCCGCGGAGGCCGTGGTGACAGCCATTACGTCGGCGCAGTCCCGGCAGCGCTGGGACTGGCTGCAGTGGCTGCCCCACGTGGGCTCCGGCCACAGTCCCCTCAGCGGCGACCACCTCGCCGCCGGTTCAGCCAGTGGCTCCTCCCTGGTGGCCAGGCTCGAGGACCTGCTCGACGCGCGGGAAGCTATGGCCAAACGCTCCACTCCCGAACACCGGGGATCCGTGGACCCGGCCAGGGACGAAGTCCCGGCGCCGGTGCTGCCGGCGGTCCTGGTCATCGTCGACGACGACGCTCCGGTGGACCGGGGCAGGCTGACCCGCCTTGCCGAGCGAGGGCCGGATTCCGGCGTCCACGTGATGTGGGTGGCCACCGACATCCAGGCACTCCCTGCCGCCTGCCGGGACTTTATGGTGGTGGACGGCGAAAACGGCACCACCACCGGGCAGGTGCGGCTGGGACGGCACACCTACCCCGTAAGCTGCGAAAGCCTCGACGCCGAACTGGCCGCCCAGCTGGCCCGGATGCTGGCGCCCGTGGTGGACGTTGGCAAGCCTGTCAGCGACGACTCCGACCTGCCCCGCGCGGTGTCCTACGCCACCCTGATCGGCAAAGACTTCCTGGACAACCCGCAGGCCGTGGCGGAGCGGTGGGTCGAGAACAATTCAGTGCATGCCTCCGCGGTTCCCAACAGGAAGGACAACGGCACCCTCCGGGCGCTGGTGGGTTCCAAGGGCATCGAGCCGCTCTACCTGGACCTGAAGAACGAGGGCCCGCACGCGCTGGTCGGCGGCACCACCGGCGCCGGCAAATCAGAGTTCCTGCAGTCCTGGGTCATGGGCATGGCTGCCGCGTACAGCCCGGACCGCGTGAGCTTCCTGTTTGTGGACTACAAGGGCGGGGCGGCGTTCGCCGATTGCCTCAGCCTGCCCCACACCGTGGGCCTGGTGACCGACCTCTCCCAGCACCTGGTCCGCCGCGCCCTGACCTCCCTCCGTGCAGAGCTGCACTACCGCGAGCACCTGCTGAACCGTAAGAAAGCCAAAGACCTGCTCGGGCTCCAGCGCGAAGCCGACCCGGAAGCACCGCCGTACCTCATCATCGTTGTGGACGAATTCGCGGCGCTGGCCACCGAAGTCCCCGAATTTGTGGACGGCGTGGTCGATGTCGCTGCCCGTGGCCGGTCCCTGGGCCTGCACCTGATCCTGGCCACGCAGCGTCCCGCCGGCGTCATCAAGGACAGCCTGCGCGCCAACACCAACCTCCGGGTTGCCCTGCGCATGGCGGATGAGGATGACGCTACCGACATCCTCGGCGTGCCTGATGCGGCCTACTTCGACCCGTCCATCCCGGGCCGCGGCGCCGCCAAGACCGGGCCCGGCCGCATCCAGGGTTTCCAGACCGGCTATGCCGGCGGCTGGACTACGGAGAAGCCCCAGCGTCCGCAGATCGACATTGTGGAAATGGCCTTCGGGTCAGGACCCAGCTGGGAGGCGCCGGCCCCGGAAAAACCCGTCAAGGAAGCCCCGGCCGGACCCAACGACATCGCCAGGATGACCACCAACATCGTCCGGGCAGCGGAATCGTTGGCCATCCGGCCCCCGCGCAAACCGTGGCTGGACGAGCTGGCCAAGACGTACGACTTCTCCAAGCTCCCGAACCCCCGGACGGACGAACGGCTGCTGCTGGGTGTGGCGGATGATCCTGCCCGCCAGGAACAGCCCACGGTGTTCTACGAGCCGGACCAGGACGGCAACATGGCCATCTACGGCACGGGCGGTTCGGGAAAGTCCGCTGCCCTGCGCGGCATCGCGATCGCCGCGGCCGTCACGCCCCGGGGCGGGCCCGTGCATATCTACGGGATAGATTGCGGTTCCTCCGGACTGAAGATGCTCGAAGAACTGCCGCACGTCGGCGAGATCATCAACGGTGATGACGTCGAACGCGTTGGCCGGTTGCTCCGCCTGCTCCGGGACATCGCCGACGAGAGGTCAGCCCGGTTCGCCGAGGTCAGGGCCTCCACCATCGTGGAATACCGGACCCTGGCCAACCGCCCGGACGAGAAGCGGATCTTCGTGCTGCTGGACGGCATCTCGGCGTTCCGCGAGACGTACGAATTCAGCCGCCTGTCCGCGCTCTGGGATATTTTCCTGCAGCTGGCCACCGATGGCCGTCCCCTGGGGATCCACCTCGTGGTCACCGGTGACCGGCCCAACGCGGTACCGGCGACATTGTTGGCCTCCATCCAGCGCCGGCTGGTGCTGAGGCTGACGTCCGAGGACGACTACATGTCCATGGACGTCGCCAAGGACGTCCTCACCAGCTCCTCACCGCCCGGGCGCGGCATGCTGGGCGGCTACGAGGTCCAGCTGGCCGTCCTGGGCGGTAACTCCAACCTGGCGCTGCAGGCCCGTGAAGTCCACAAGCTGAGCCAGGCGATGCTGCGCCAGGGGCTGGAGTCGGCACCCAAAATCCAGCGGCTTCCCGAACTGGTGGACTTGGATGTCCTGCCTGCCGGCAGCCCGGAGCTGCCCGTCATCGGTGTCGACGACGAAACCCTGCAGCCAGCCGAGATCATGGCACAGGGACCGCTGCTGCTGGCCGGTCCGCCAGGGGCCGGCAGGACGGTGGCGCTGGTGACCCTGGCGTACGCGCTGCGCCGCTCCAATCCGGACACGGAGCTGGTGTACATCGGCTCGCGCCGGTCCGCGGTGGCGTCGCTGCCGCTCTGGAACCGTTCGGTGGTGGGTGCCGAGGACCTGGCTGAGATCATCGAGGACCTCACAGAGCACTCTTCGGGGAACCCGGGGAAGCTGGCGATCTTCATCGAGGGCCTGACCGAGTTCACGGATACCGTGGCTGAATCGGGCGTTTCGCAGCTCGTGTCGGCGTCCATCAAGGCCGATCAGTGGGTCATTGGGGAATCGGAAACGTCAACCTGGTCCTCGGCCTGGTCCCTGGCCCAGCCTTTCAAATCCGGACGCCGGGGCCTGCTCATCAACCCGGGCGACATCGAAGGGGACAGTCTGCTCAACACGTCGCTGGGGCGCGTCAGCCCGGAATTCATACCTGGCCGTGGCTACATCGTTGGACGCGGCAAGGCGCGGAAACTGCAGATCGCCCTGCCGCCGGAAAACAGGGGCTGAGCCGTTGCTTTATGCGGGCCGGCAAATCCGCCGGATTTGCCGGCCCGTGGGCGTTGTAGGAGACTACCGGAAACACTGTTCGCTGCGGCAAGGGGGTGCCGGGCGCTGTCGAAAAGGTAACCATGATCCGATCTTCATCCGTGCTCCGCGACGTGTCCGCGGCTGCGGCCGCTGCGGTGCTGGCGCTCCTGGTTGGCCTTTCTGGGGCGGCCCCGGCGCAGGCCGACGACGGTGAAAATGGCAAAATGCCCTGTGTGGTGCTGTGTGGCCCGGCCGACGACCCGACGCCGCCCAGTCCGGGCAAACCAACGCCGACGCCGTCACCGCCAGCCCCGGTGATCGATCCCCCGGCACCGCCGCCCGCGCCCGTAGCGCCAGCAGCGGTACCGGTTCCCACCCTCGCCCCGGAACCGAGCGTTTCGCCGCCGGAGGAATCGAGATCGGCCGCGCCCAGCACCACCATCGCCAGCCCGCCGTCGTCGTCCGCAACCCCGTCCACGGAATCGAACTGGAACAAGCCAGTCACCAAATCGGCCAAGCCCACACAGGCCGCCGCCGTTTCCCGGAACGACGGCTCCGGCCTCTTCGGCGGCCCCAGCCTGCTGGCCATCATGGCGGGCGTGCTCCTGGTCGGAGTCGCCGGCCTCGCGTTCGCCTGGTGGAGCCGGAACCGACTCGCCTCACACTGACCAGGCTTAACGCTAACCGCAGAAGCTCTGACGAGGGGGGCAGCACAGTGTCCGGGCCCCACGGCAACTAACGGGGCTCGGCGGCGCATGGGCGTTTGGTTGTCGTGGCCGTAGGGCAAGATAGGTCTGTGAGCACAGCACCGGTCCCCGCAGAAAAAACAGCAAACAGCACTGAGGAACTTTTGGATCCTGATGCCGTCCCCGCCGGGACCGTTCGCGAAGAATACGAAAACCTGACGGACCTGGTCAGGAAGTACCGGTTTGCGTACTACCAGCAGGACGAACCCCTGGTCTCGGACGCTGAGTTCGACGAACTGTTCCGGCGCCTGGAGGAGATCGAGGCACTGCATCCGGAGTTGGTAGCCAATGATTCGCCCACGCAGGAGGTTGGCGGGGAAGTCTCAGCCGCGTTCGCCGCCGTCGAACACCTGCAGCGGATGTACAGCCTCGAGGACGTCTTTTCCCTGGCGGAGCTGGAAGCCTGGATCACCAAGGCCGAGGCCGGCGTCAGCAAGCTGGGGGACACCGCCCAGCTGACGTGGCTCACGGAACTGAAGATTGACGGCCTCGCAGTCAGCCTGTTGTACCGCGACGGGAAACTGGTCCGTGCCGCCACGAGGGGTGACGGAACCACCGGTGAAGACATTACCCACAACGTCCTGACGATCAAGGAAATCCCGACGGAACTGACGGGCACCGGCTTTCCCTCCGAGGTGGAAATCCGGGGTGAGGTCTTTATCCCCTCGAAGGCTTTTGCGGAATTCAATGAGGCACTGATCGAAGCCGGCAAGGCGCCGCTGGCCAACCCCAGGAATGCTGCCGCCGGTTCGATCAGGCAGAAGGATCCGGCGGAAACCGCCAAGCGTCCGTTGCGGATGTTTGTCCACGGCATTGGTGCGCGCGAAGGGCTTGAGACACTGAGCCAGTCCCAGACCTACGCCGTGCTTGAACAGTGGGGCCTTCCCGTCAGTCCGTATTTCGAGGTTCTCGGTGGCCTGCCGGAGGTGCTGGCCTTCATCAAGCGCTATGGCGAGCAACGGCATACCCTGATGCACGAAATCGACGGCATCGTGGTCAAGATCGACGACTTCGCCACGCAGCGTGCCCTCGGCTACACCTCACGCGTTCCCCGCTGGGCCGTCGCCTACAAGTACCCGCCGGAAGAAGTCCACACCAAACTGCTGGACATCCAGGTCCAGGTGGGCCGTACCGGCCGGGTGACCCCGTTCGGGGTACTTGAGCCGGTGAAGGTGGCCGGTTCCACCGTTGCCCGTGCCACGCTGCACAACCAGGACGTGGTCAAGGCCAAGGGGGTGCTGATCGGCGACGTCGTGGTGCTGCGCAAGGCCGGAGACGTCATCCCGGAGATCGTCGGCCCCGTGATGGCGCTGCGCACAGGCCGTGAGGACGAACTGCGCGAATTCGTGATGCCCGCCGAATGCCCGTCCTGCGGCACGGAGCTCGCCCCCTCCAAGGAGGGCGACATCGACATCCGCTGTCCCAATTCCAGATCCTGCCCTATCCAGCTGACGGAGCGCGTCGCGCACCTGGCCGGCCGCGGGGCCTTCGACATTGAGGCCCTTGGCGGTGAAGCTGCCGTGGCACTTACCGATCCGGCGGAGCCCAGGCCCGGCCCGCTGGTCAGCGAATCGGGGCTCTTCTCCCTGACCGCGGCGGATCTGGAGCACGTGCGGATCCTGCGCGAGAAACGTTCCAAGGGCGTGGGCACCGGCGTCTTCGAGCTGGTCCCGTACTTCTGGACAAAGGCAACCGCCAAGACGCCGTCCAAGCCCACGGCGACCACCGCGAAGCTCTTAGCGGAGCTGGAGAAGGCAAAGGCCCAGCCACTCTGGCGGGTGCTGGTTGCCCTGTCAATCCGGCACGTTGGTCCCCGCGCCTCGAGGGCCCTGGCCACGGCGTTCGGCACCATGGACGGCATCCGGAACGCCTCCGAGGAAGACCTGGCCCACGTGGACGGCGTCGGCCCCACCATCGCGGCCGCACTGAAGGAGTGGTTCGCCGAGGCCTGGCACGTGGAAATCATTGACCACTGGGCCGCGGCCGGGGTCCGCATGGAGGACGAGCGCGACCAATCCATGCCGCGGACCCTGGAAGGGTTAACCCTTGTGGTTACCGGCTCCCTGCCGAACTTCAGCCGGGACGAGGCGAAGGAAGCGATCCTCATCCGCGGAGGTAAAGCCGCCGGCTCGGTCTCGAAAAACACCAGTTATGTGGTGGCCGGCGAAAGCGCAGGCACCAAACTGGACAAAGCCGAACAGCTCGGAATTCCCGTGCTGGACGAGGACGGCTTCCGGGAACTCCTAGCGAACGGCCCTGCGCCTGCCGCCGAAGCCGCGCCCACACCGACGTCCACAGAATCAGAAGAGGCAGCCGAATGAACCAGCAGGATCTCACCACCGAACTGCTTGCGGTGGCCCGTCAAGCAGCCGCCGCCGGCGCCGCCGTACTGGCTTCCCGCAATGGCGAAACCCTGGATGTCAGCAACAAAGGCGACGCCGGCGATTGGGTTACGGCCTTTGATGTCGCCGCGGAGAACGCGGTTCGCGATGCCATCACGGCCGTCCGCCCACAGGACACCATCACGGGTGAGGAACACGGGACCACCCGGCCCGCTGCCCCCACCGGTTATCGCTGGTCCATCGACCCGCTGGACGGTACCACCAACTTCATCCGGAACATCGTCTACTACGCCACCTCCGTGGCAGTGGCGGATTCCGACGGCGTCTGGCTGGCCGGCGTCGTCAACGCCCCGGCGCTGGGCCGCGTCTACTATGCTGCCCGTGGCCGGGGTGCGTGGCTGGAAGAAGGCGGCCGGGTGACCCGGCTCCAGGGCCCGGTGCCGGACCGTACCGGGCAGATCCTCGCCACCGGCTTCAGCTACGACCCCGCCATCCGCTCCGAACAGGCTGCACTGCTGGGCAGCCTGATGGACGGATTCGCAGACGTCCGGCGGCTGGGCTCCGCAGCGCTGGACCTCTGCATGGTGGCTGACGGGACCCACGACGCCTACGGCGAACGCGGGCTCAACGAACATGACTTCTCCGCCGGTGCGCTGATCGCCGAGGAAGCCGGTTGCTGGGTCCGGCGTCCCCGGCTGGCCAGTCCGCTGGACGGCGGACCCTCCGACGAGGACAGGCTGGCCGCCTGGACCTGCGCCGGGACCTTGGCGTTGTCCGGGAAGTTTCCACTGTGACGCCGTTGCGCCACTAGCATTGTCAGGTGCTATCGCAAATAACCATCCGACCGGCCGTAGAGGAAGACTTCCAGGCCATCGCCAGGATCACCGTGGACTCATACCTGGCAGCAGGGTATTTCGACAGCGCGGACCATCCCTATATGCAGCAGATCCAGGATGTTGCCGCCCGTGCAGCGAAGTCCACCATCTGGGTTGCGGAGCGTGGCCGGCAGGTGGTGGGATCCGTGACTCTCGCGCTGGCAGGTGAACCGTTCGCCGACATCGCCCGGCCGGATGAGCTGGAATTCCGGATGCTGGTTGTGGATCCCGCGGTCCAGCGCAGTGGCGCAGGCAAGGCCATGGTGGAAGCCATCATTAAGCATGCCAAATCGCTGGAGGGGATCGCCGGCGTTGCCCTCACTACCGGCGGGACCTGGGAGAGCGCCCACGGCCTCTACCGGAAGACAGGCTTCAAACGTGTCCCCGAGCGCGACTGGTTGATTCCGGGCACCGACATAAAGCTGCTGGTTTACCGGCTTGACGTCCAGTCACCCTAAAGTGGTGCCGACTCATTTTCGGCACAGAAAGGCCCACCATGCGCAAAACATTCGGCACCGGCTCCGTCTGGGAGCAGACCCTCGGCTACTCCCGCGCCGTCCAGGTGGACACTACGCTGTACATCTCCGCCACGGCTGCCAGCGGCGAGGATGGCATTGTGGGCGATGACTTCTACACGCAGACCCAGTACATCCTGCAGAAGCTCGGCGTGGTCCTGGCCGACGCCGGTTTCAGCTTCGACGACGTGGTTCAGTCCAAGCTGTACCTGACGGACATCAGCAAATGGGAAGAGGCCGGCCGCGCCCACGGCGAAGTCTTCGGCGAGATCCGCCCCACGCTTGCCCTGGTGCACGTCTTGCCGTTCCTTGACCCGAAGATGCTCGTCGAGATCGAGCTCGTGGCGCAGAAGAGCGCCAACTAGCACGCTCCAATCTGCACCCCCGGCGCGAACGGACACTTGGGGCCCTGGATTCCGGGGCCCCAAGTGTCCTTTCGCGTTCGAAGGGCGCCGCTACTGGCCCGGGAGGCTGTAGCGGTGTTCCGGGCGTCCGGTGGTCCCGTAGCGCAGTTGGATGTCGACGGCGCCGTCGTCGGCCAGCGAGGACAGGTACCGTTGCGCCGTGGCGGAACGCTTTCCGCAGCGACCCGGTGTCCGACGCGGCTCTGAGGATCATGGTGTCCACGTCGAGCTGCTGCAGCAGGTCGAGCCCTGAGGCGTCCGGCAGGTAAACATCCAGCAGCACCAGATCCGGGCGGAGACTGTGGATCGCCTGCAGGGCCAAGGACGCCGACCCCACCGGCGCCAGCAAGGAATCCCGCCACCGAATCCACATACGCGGCATGCAGCTTGGCCACGTGGAAATCGTCATCCACAATCAGCACCCTGAAATCCTCAGGCATCATTGTCCTCTCGAGCCAAATCCGTGGTCCCCGAAGGTGTCCCGGCCCCTGTCCGGGCCGTCGTCCCCGGCTCCAGCAAGCGGACGTCCCGGCGGCGGCGCGCCAGTTTCCGGGCGAGGGCCAGGCCCAGCCCCTGCCCGCCACGGGTCCCGGCGGCCAGCCCGTCGCCGGAATCGGCAACGACGATGTGCAGCGTCCCGCCGTCGTCGTGCGGTTCATCCAGCACCTCCAGCTCCACCCAGCGGTCCGGGGACGAACCGGCGACGGCGGCGTTCACCGCGTTATCTACCAGGTTGCCCAGCACAGTGGTTACGTCCTGCGGCTCCGTGACCTGGCCCCGGACCAGTGTTTCGGGCCCGATCCGCAGCGTAACACCGCGCTCATCAGCCTCCACCCCCTTGGCACCCGCAAAGGCCTGCAAGTACGGGTCCTGCAACAGTTCCGCCTGGTCCACCGGAAACTTCAGCGGCCCCGTGGCGGCCAAGACGGCCAGGTACTCGCGGGCTTGCTGGTGCTGCCCGATGCTCATGGGGCCGGCGATGGTGTGCAGCTGGTTGGCGAATTCGTGGCGCTGGGCGCGCACGGCCGTGGACATGGTGCCCACGGCATCGAGCTGCCGGGTGAGCTGCTGGAGTTCGGTGCGGTCCCGGAGCATCACCACCAAGCCCAGGTTCTTGCTTCGATGCAAGGCCTTGCGCGCGTTGGCCACCAGGACACTGCCGCCGGCCACCAGCTCAATGGCATCGGCCTCCGACGCGTCAGGCCGGGTCAGCGCCTTGAGCTGCCCGGGCACCGGAGCGTCGGCCCACGGCGTGGTCGAGGCCATGTCCGCGTGGCTTGTCCAGATCATCCCGACGAGCATAGGCCCGTTCATGGCCGTCATCACCGGCGTCCTCAGCATCCCCATGACGTTCTTCATGAGCAACGACGCCTTCTACTTCGGCGTCCTGCCCGTGCTCAGCGAGACCGCCGCGCACTACGGAATCAGCGCCGCGGACATGGCGCGTGCCTCCATCACCGAGCAGCCGGTCCACCTGCAGAGCCCGCTGGTTCCGGCCATCCTCCTGCTCGTCTCGCTGGCCAAGGTGGACCTCCGCGACCACCACAAAAAGGTCCTGTGGCGCACCGCAGTGGTTTCCCTCGTCATGCTGGGCGTGGGGATGCTGACTGGAGCCATCGGGATCGGTTAGTCTGTAGCTGCCTGTGGCTGGCCTTTGTGGCCGGGACCACGGCACCGATGTGCCCGTCTGACGCCCGCTGGGGGTCGTCAGACGGGCACTGACGTTTCCCCACTAGACTGGTTCGGAAAACAATCCGAACCTGCAGGGGAGATCCATGGCTGCGATCAACCGTGACGATGTTGCGCACCTCGCGCGGCTCGCTCACATCGAGATGAGTGCTGAAGAGCTGGACAGGATGGCCGGCGAACTCGCCGTCATCGTTGATTCAGTGAAGTCCGTGAGTGAAGCCGCCGGTGATGACGTCCCGGCAACCTCCCACCCGATCCCGCTGACCAACGTGTTCCGCGAGGACGTTGTGGGCCACACCTTCACCGCGGAGCAGGCACTCTCGGGAGCTCCGGATTCCGATGAGAACCGTTTCAAGGTCCCGGCAATCCTGGATGAGGCATAACCATGACTGACACCAACGAACTCATCCGCCTCTCCGCCGCGCAGTTGGCCGCCAAGCTGGCCGCCCGCGAGGTCACCTCCGTCGAGGTCACCCAGGCGTACCTTGACCGCATTGCTGCCGTGGACGGCGGCGAACGCGGCGTGAACGCGTTCCTGCACGTCAACACCGAGGAAGCGCTCGCCGTCGCCGCAGAGGTGGACGCCATCCGTGCCGCAGGAGGTGCCGCGGCCGAGGAACTCCACGAACTCGCCGGCGTACCGATCGCGGTCAAGGACCTCATCGTCACCATCGGCCAGCCCACCACAGCGGGCTCCAGGATCCTCGAGGGCTGGCACAGCCCCTACGACGCCACGGTAGTCAAGCGCCTCCGTGCCGCCAAAATGCCCATCCTGGGCAAAACCAACCTGGACGAATTCGCCATGGGTTCCTCCACCGAGCACTCCGCGTACGGCCCCACCCGCAACCCGTGGGACCTGGACCGGATCCCCGGCGGTTCCGGCGGCGGCTCGGCTGCGGCCGTTGCTGCCTTCGAGGCCCCGCTGGCCCTCGGTACGGACACCGGCGGATCCATCCGCCAGCCCGGCGCCGTCACCGGCACCGTGGGAGTCAAGCCCACCTACGGCGGCGTCTCCCGCTACGGTGCCATCGCCATGGCTTCCTCGCTGGACCAGATCGGCCCGGTTTCCCGCACCGTCCTGGACTCGGCGCTGCTGCACCAGGTCATCGGCGGGCATGATCCCTTTGACTCCACATCCCTGCCCGACCCCCTGGCAGACCTCGTCGCCGCAGCCCGCGTGGGCAACGTCGAAGGCATGCGGATCGGCATCATCAAGGAACTCCACGGCGAGGGCTACCAGGCCGGCGTCGAGAACCGCTTCAACGAATCCCTGGAACTGCTCAAGCAGGCCGGTGCGGACATCGTTGAGGTGTCCTGCCCAAACTTCCAGTACGCCCTCGGTGCCTACTACCTGATCATGCCGTCGGAGGCTTCCTCCAACCTGGCAAAGTTCGACGGCGTCCGGTACGGCCTGCGCGTCCTGCCCGAGGACGGACCCATGACGATCGAACGCGTTATGGGTGCCACCCGCGCCGCAGGATTCGGCGACGAAGTCAAGCGCCGCATCATCCTGGGTACCTACGCGCTGAGCGCCGGCTACTACGACGCGTATTACGGGTCGGCCCAAAAGGTCCGTACCCTGGTGCAGCGCGACTTCGAGGCCGCGTTCGCGCAGGCCGACGTCCTGATCTCTCCCACGGCGCCCACCACGGCGTTCAAGCTCGGCGAGAAACTGAACGACCCGCTGGCGATGTACCTCAACGACGTCGCCACCATCCCCGCCAACCTCGCCGGCGTGCCCGGGCTGACCCTGCCCGGCGGCCTGGCGGACGAGGACGGCCTTCCCGTCGGCATCCAGCTGCTGGCTCCTGCCCGCGAGGATGCCCGGCTCTACCGGGTGGGTGCTGTCCTGGAATCCCTGCTTGAGGCACAGTGGGGCGGCCCGCTCCTGGACCAGGCGCCGCCGTTGGTTGAGACCCTTGTTGACGCCAAGGAGGCAAAATAATGAGCACGGACGCAACACTGAGCTTCGAAGAGGCCATGGAGAAGTATGATCCCGTCCTGGGGTTCGAGGTCCACGTGGAACTCAATACCAGGACCAAGATGTTCTCCTCGGCGCCCAACGTCTTCGGCGATGAGCCGAACACCAACGTCAACGAGGTGGACCTGGGCATGCCCGGCGTGTTGCCGGTGGTGAACAGGGTGGCGATCGAGTCCTCGATCAAGATCGGCCTTGCCCTGAACTGCAAGATCGCTGAATCCTGCACGTTTGCCCGGAAGCAGTACTTCTACCCGGACACTCCCAAAAACTTCCAGACGTCACAGTACGAGGACCCGATCGCGTACGACGGCTACCTGGACATCGAACTCGCGGACGGGACTATCTTCCGCGTGGAGATCGAGCGCGCCCATATGGAAGAGGACGCCGGCAAGCTGACCCACATGGGCGGGGCCGCCGGCCGCATCCAGGGTGCCGACTTCTCGCTGGTGGACTACAACCGTTCCGGCGTTCCGCTGGTGGAGATTGTCACCAAGCCCATCGAGGGCGCCGGTTCCCGCGCCCCGGAGCTGGCTAAGGCCTACGTGGCCGCCGTCCGGGAGATCGTCAAGAACCTTGGTGTGTCGGACGCGAAGATGGAACGCGGCAACGTGCGCTGCGACGCGAACGTTTCGCTGCGCCCGCACGGCCGCGAACGCTTCGGCATCCGCTCCGAAACGAAAAACGTCAACTCGCTGCGCGCCGTCGAACACGCCGTCCGCTACGAGATCCAGCGGCACGCAGCCGTCCTGGATGCCGGCAACCCGGTCATCCAGGAAACGCGCCACTGGCACGAGGACACCCGCACCACCACCTCGGGCCGGCCCAAGTCGGACGCCGATGATTACCGCTACTTCCCGGAGCCGGACCTGGTTCCGATCGTTGCGTCCCGCGAATGGGTGGAGGAGCTCCGCGCCACTCTGCCCGAGCCGCCGGCGGCCCGCCGAAAGCGGCTGCAGGCCGACTGGGGCTACTCGGACCTGGAATTCCGCGACGTCGTCAACGCCGGCGTTATGGATGAGATCGAAGAGACTATCGCCGCTGGGGCCTCTGCCTCTGTCGCCCGTAAATGGTGGATGGGCGAGATTGTGGGCCGGGCCAAGAACGCCGACGTCGATCCCGGCCAGCTGGGCGTCCAGCCCGCCACCATCGTGGAGCTGAACCGGATGGTCGAGGACGGCAAGATCAACAACAAGATGGCCACCGAGGTCCTGGACGGCGTGCTTGCCGGCGAAGGCACCCCGGCGGAGATCGTGGAGAAGCGCGGCCTCGCCGTCGTTTCCGACGACGGCCCCCTCCTGGAAGCCATCGACGCCGCCCTCGCCGCACAGCCCGACGTCGCGGACAAAATCCGCGCCGGCAAGCTCCAGGCGATCGGCGCGATCGTCGGCGGCGTTATGAAGGCCACCCGCGGGCAGGCCGACGCCGGCCGCGTCAAGGAGCTGATCCTCGCGAAGCTCGGCGTTGAAGGCTAGCCGAGGGCCGAGCCGCAGGCTAAGCAGCCTGTTTTAACCCAACTGGGTCGCAGTTAATGCTGTCATGAGCGCTCATGACGACATCTACTGCGACCCAGTTTGGCTTTAAGTACTCACTTCCCGCCCGCAAAGTACGCGTGTTCAGCGGGGCTTGCCGGTTCTAGACTGAAGTTCCAGGGCGCCGGAGCCCTGCCGGTGCTGTGGGAGGAATGGCCATGTCGGTCCAAGAACCGTTGAGATTCCGCAAAGTCCTGCTGGCCGGCGTCATTGCTCTGGCCCTGACCGGCACGGGTGTCGCCATCGCCTGGTCCGCCACAGACACGCCGTCGCCGTCGGCCTCCGCACCGGGGCAGTCGGACAAGGCGCCTGGCCAGGGGAAGTCGGACAAGGCCCAGCGCCCGCAGCATCTGCACAGTGAAAGTGTGGTGAAGAAGGCGGACGGGTCCTTCGAAACCGTGCTGACCCAGCAAGGCACGGTGGACGCCGTCAGCGAAACCTCGGTCACCGTCAAGAGCGAAGACGGCTTCACCCAGACCTACGCCGTCAACGCGGATACCAAGATCATCAAGTTCCCGGCCCCGGCCGCGGACGGTTCGCCGGCAACGGGCGACGACGGGAAGCGGCTGAAGCGGTCAGAGGTCACCATCGCGGACATCGCCACGGGCGACACCGTCCGGGTCTCCGGAGTGAAGAGCGGCAACAACGCCGAGGCGCGCCACATCGTGGAAGGCGCCGGAACGGGTCCGGGCCACGGAAAAGGCCTAGGCAAGGGGCACGGTCACGGGCTGGGCAAGGGCCTCGGCCACGCCAAGCGGCTTTCCCCCAAGTAGGTAGCAGCAGGTGTCGGTTTGAGCCCTCATAACGACATCTACTGCTACCTAGTTGGGGTGGGGGCCACCAATCCGGTCATGATCGCCTGCAGCGCCTCGCACACAATCACCACCGAGCGGCGCTTCAGGTTCTCCGGGCGGGCCAGGATGTCGATCTGCCTCCGGGTGCTGATGCCCTCAAGCGGCCGCAGCACAATGCCCGGGTTGAGCACCGGCCGGGCCGTATGCCGCGGCAGCAGGCCCACCACCCCGCCCGCCGCGACCAGCGCGGCCACGGTGGAGTAGTCGTTGATCCGGTGGACGATGTTCAATTCCCTGCTGGAGACGGCCGCGACGGCGGAGAGGACGTCCGCGGGGGAGTAGCCGGTGTGGCTGGTCACCCACGGTTCGCCCACGACGTCGGCAGCCGTGACGGTGTCCCGATCCGCCAGGGGATGCCCGGCCGGCAACGCAACATCCAGCGGTTCGTGCGCCAGCGGGATCACCGCCACACGCTCCTCGGGCCAGCGCGGGCTGTGGTCCATCCGGTGCGCCAGCACCAGGTCGTACCGCGCCGTCAGCGCCGGGAAATCCTGCTGCGCCACGTCCTCGTCGGAAAGCTGGATCCGCGGCTGGCCGGGCGCGTCCAGCATGCGCGCAAGCGGCGCGAACAGCGCCTGGCCCGCGCTGTGGAAACCGCTGATGGTCACGGGGCCAACGGGCGAGCCGTGATAGGCGCCGATCGCGGTCCGGGCGTCCGCCATGGCACTGACGACGGCGGCACCTGCGTCGGCGAGCACCTGGCCGGCCTCGGTCAGCACCAGGTTGCGGCCCTCTTTCCGGGTCAGCGGGACGTCAATGTTGCGCTGCAGCAGTGCCAGTTGCTGGGACACCGCGGACGGCGTGACCATCAGCGTCTCCGCCACCGCCTTCACGCTGCCCAGGGCGCCCAGTTCGCGGAGGATTTCCAGCTGATGAATTTCCATCCGTCCAGTCTATGCATAAGCGAATGCTTCATCGTCGATTGAGAGAATTCTGCTTGTGCTAATGCTTCGAAGTGGCTCTAATAAAGGGAGACCACACCGCAGGCCGCGGGTCGCTGCCAACAGTCAGGAAGCCAATGAAGGCACTCTACAAGTCCGGTGCACACGCCGGGTTCGAGCTGGTTGACCGCCCCGAGCCCGACGCCGGCCCCAACGACGTCAAGATCCGGGTCATGACTACCGGGATCTGCGGCACGGACCTGCACATCCAGTCCTGGGACGCTTGGGCGCAGGGCATGATCGAGGCGCCACTCATCGCCGGCCACGAGTTCTACGGTGAAGTGGTGGAAATCGGCGACGGCGTCCGCGACGTCAAGGTGGGGGACCGGGTATCCGGCGAGGGCCACGTGGTCTGCGGGATCTGCCGGAACTGCCGCGCAGGCCGCCGCCAGATGTGCATCCACACCGTCAGCGTCGGCGTGCAGCGGGACGGCGCCTTCGCCGAGTACGTGGTCATCCCCGAGACCAACGTCTGGGTCCACCACGATCCCTCCATCACGCCGGAACTCGGCGCCATCTTCGATCCGTTCGGCAACGCCGTACACACCGCCCTCAGTTTTCCCCTGGTGGGCGAGGACGTGCTGATCACCGGAGCAGGCCCCATCGGGCTTATGGCCATCGCGGTGGCCCGCCACGCCGGTGCGCGCAAGATCGCCATCACCGACGTCTCCGAGCCGCGGCTCGAACTGGCACGCCAGCTCGGCGTGGACCTGGCCATCGACGTCTCCACTACGCGCGTCAAGGACGCCCAGCGTGAACTCGGCATGCGGGAGGGCTTCGACATCGGGATGGAAATGTCCGGCCACCCCACGGCACTGCCTGAGATGATCGAGAACATGAACCACGGCGGCCGCATTGCCATGCTCGGCCTGCCCAGCCAGGACATCACCATCGACTGGGGCAAAGTGGTCACGCACATGCTGACCCTGAAGGGCATCTACGGCCGGGAAATGTATGAGACCTGGTACGCCATGAGCGCCATGCTTTCTTCCAACCCTGTGCTGAACGCCGGCATCTCAGCGGTGGTGACGGACAAGCTTCCCGCCGCAGACTGGGAAAAAGGCTTCGAGACCGCCCGCGCCGGCGTCGGCGGAAAAGTTGTCCTCGACTGGACCGAACTCTAAGGAGCACCATGTACACCTCCATCAAGGACCAGCTGCAGACTGAGCTGGACGACATCCGCACCGCCGGGCTCTTCAAGTCCGAACGCAGCATCAACTCCCCGCAGTCCAGCCATGTCACGGCCGGGCAGATCGGCCAGCCGGGCGCCACCGTCCTGAACTTCTGCGCCAACAACTACCTGGGCCTCGCGGACCACCCGGACATCATCACCGCAGCCAAAGAGGCCATGGACTCACGGGGCTTCGGCATGGCCAGCGTCCGCTTCATCTGCGGCACCCAGGACCTTCACCTTGAACTGGAAGCCAGGGTCTCCAGGTTCCTCGGCACCGAGGACACCATCCTCTTCTCCAGCTGCTTTGATGCCAACGGCGGCGTCTTCGAATCCCTTTTCGGGCCGGAGGACGCCATCATCTCCGATGCCCTCAACCACGCCTCCATCATCGACGGCATCCGGCTCTGCAAGGCCCAACGGTTCCGCTACGCCAACCAGGACATGGCGGACCTCGAGGCCAAGCTCGTTGAAGCGAAGGCTGCGCGGCGCAAGATCATCGTCACGGACGGGGTGTTCTCCATGGACGGCTACCTGGCGCCACTGGAGGCCATCTGCGACCTCGCCGAGAAGCACGATGCCCTAGTGATGGTGGACGATTCCCATGCCGTCGGCTTTATGGGTGCCACGGGGGCCGGAACCCCGGAGCATGCCGGGGTGTCCTCCCGCGTGGACATCTACACCGGAACGTTTGGCAAGGCCCTGGGCGGCGCGTCCGGCGGCTATGTGTCCGGCCGCACTGAAGTGGTGGCCATGCTCCGCCAGAAAGCGCGCCCGTACCTGTTCTCCAATTCCCTGGCCCCCGCGATCGTCGCCGCCACCATCAAGGCCCTTGATCTGGTGGAGAATTCCGGTGACCTGCGGACCCGGCTCTTCGAGAACGCCCGGCTGTTCCGCCGCCGGATGACCGAAGAAGGTTTTGAACTCCTCGACGGCGAACATGCGATTGTCCCCGTGATGTTCGGGGACGCCGTAATGGCCGCCAAGGTGGCGGACCAGATGCTCCAGCAAGGCGTCTTCGTCACCGCCTTCAGCTTCCCGGTGGTCCCGCGCGGCGCCGCCCGGATCCGCGTGCAGCTTTCAGCATCGCACTCAGCGGACGACGTCGAAGCGTGCGTGCGTGCGTTCGTCGCCAGCCGTGCTGCGGTAGCGGGTTAACCCAGCGGGGCTAAACCTCACAGAGCAGGACCGGCGCGGCCGGAGGGCAACTCTGCAAGGATGGAGCCATGGCAGCACACTACGACGTCCTGATTGTGGGCGGCGGCATCGCCGGCCTGTCCTTGGCCTCCGCGCTTGCGGGCAGCTGCAGCGTGGCGCTGGTGGAAGCGGAGCAGGAGCTGGCGTACCACACGTCCTCCCGCTCCGCCCGCCAGCTTATTCCGAGTTACGGCCCGGACGTGGTCCGGGAGCTCACGGTCCGGACCCTGGAACTGATCGCGGCCCGGGACGCCCAACTGCCCGAACCTGTCCTGACGCCGCGAAGCTTTATGCTCATCGGCACAGAGGAATCCGTCCGCGCCGAGGGCAGCGGCCACATGAATGCCATCACGCATGACCGGGCACTGAAGCTGTGCCCTGCACTGGTGCCCGGGACTTTCTCCGCCGCAGGCCTGGACACCGGATCCTTCGCCTGCAACGCCCCGCTGCTGCTGGAAGACCACCGGCAGCGGGCTGAGGCCGCCGGCGCCGACATCATCACCGGCGCCCGTGTCCATTCTGCGCAACGGCTGGGCTCTGGCTGGGAGATCGGGGCGGGGCAGGAAGCCTTTGAGGCCGGTGTGCTGGTCAACGCGGCCGGCGCCTGGGCCGACGAACTCGCCGTGATCAGCGGCGTGGAAAAACTCGGGCTCCAGCCGTACCGGCGCACTGCGGCGATTGTCGACGTCGAACATCCCGTGCCCGGGCACAGCCCCATGGTGGCGGCAGCGGACCACACGTTCTATTTCCGCCGGGAGGGCACCGACGTGCTGATCTCGCCGTCGGAATCGGTACCCAGCGGACCCGAAGACGCCCGGCCGCGGCCCGGCGATGTCGAGCGGCTGATCGTGAAGCTCAACCAGCTGACCACATTGGGAATCCGCGGAGTCCGGAGGGCCTGGACGGGGCTCCGGACCGAGGTGGCCGACGGCGTCCCGGTAGCCGGGTTCGACGCCGAAGCCCCGGGGTTTTACTGGCTTGCCGGTCAGGGCGGATACGGCTTCCAGACCTCATCGGCCATGGCCGAGCTCGCCGCCGCGCAGATCCTGGCCGGGCAGGGCACCGGTCACAGTACCGTTGCGGACCATCATCCGGCATCCCGGACAGCGGAGGCGCTGGCGGCCACGCGCTGGTCCATCCGGCGCTGAAAAATGGAACCCATGAGCACCCTGATCACCAACATCGCCGAGCTGATGACCCAGGACCTGGACCACCGCGTCCTTAAAAAGGCCGCCGTGGTGATCGAGGGCGAACGGATCGCCTGGCTCGGTTCCGCCGCGGATGCGCCGGCGGCCGATGACGCCGTGGACGCCGGCGGCCGGGCCGTTTTGCCGGGCTGGGTGGATTCGCACACGCACCTGGTGTTCGCTGGCGACCGCACCGCGGAGTTCGAGGCACGGATGGCAGGGGAGTCGTATTCGGCCGGTGGTATCGCCGTCACCATGGACGCCACCCGGCGCGCGTCCGATTTCGACCTCACCCGGCTGGCCATGGCGCGTGTGTCCGAGGCCTTGTCGCAGGGTACCACCTACCTCGAAACCAAGACGGGGTACGGGCTGGACATTGAGCATGAGGCCCGGAGCGCCCGGATCGCCTCCACGGTCGCAGACGAAGTCACCTTCCTGGGCGCACACCTGGTCCCCGCGGGCACCGATTCCGAGGCCTACACCGACCTCGTCTGCGGGCCCATGCTCGCCGCCGTCCGGCCCTACGTCCGGTGGGCGGACGTGTTCTGCGAGGAAGGCGCCTTCACTGCCGAGCAGTCCCGCCGTGTGCTGGAGGCGTGCCGCGCCTCGGGACTGGGGATCCGTGTCCACGGCAACCAGCTTGGCGAAGGTCCCGGCGTGCAGCTGGCGGTGGAACTCGGGGCCGCCAGCGTGGACCACGTGAACTATCTGTCGGGCCGTGACGTGGCGGCGCTCGCGGAAAGCTGGTCCGGCTGGAATCCGGTCAGCGGTACGGGTGACCGGGGCACCGTGGCAACCTGCCTACCCGCCTGCGATCTTTCCACCCGTCAGCCACTGGCCCCCGGGCGTGAACTGTTGGACGCAGGGGTGCAGGTGGCGCTGGCGTCCAATTGCAACCCGGGTACCTCGTACACCAGTTCCATGGCGTTCAACGTGGCGACGGCGGTGCTGCAGATGCGGCTCAGCGTCCACGAGGCGGTGCGTGCTGCAACCTATGGAGGCGCGCTGGCGCTGCACCGGGAGACAGGGCACGACGCCGACGGCGCCCGGGCGGTGGGTTCGCTCGCCGTCGGGCACCGGGCAGACCTGCATATGCTCAATGCACCTTCCGCCACGCACCTCGCCTACCGCCCGGGTATGCCGCTCACGTACGCTGTGTGGCGGGCCGGTGCGCGGGCACGCTAACTGGGGTCACGTATTTGTGATTGCGATGTGATTATTTGGTCCTGTTATGATCAGATAACGTCATATTCTGGTGACTGTTTGACGCCGATTTGTTTGCCGCTGAGAGGCTCCCCATGACCCGCACTGACCGCCTGACGGCCATTCTGGACATCCTCGCCAAGACCGGCCAGGTTGAGGTGGAGGAGATTGTCACGCAGCTTGCGGTCTCGCCTGCCACGGCACGGCGTGATCTGGACAGCCTGGCCAAGCGACGGCTGCTGACCCGCACCCGGGGCGGAGCCACCACCGGCGCCCTGGCCTACGACCTTCCTGGCCGTTACAACCGTGACGACCACGCCGAAGCCAAGGAACAGATCGCCCAGGCCGCCGCGGCCCTGATTTTTCCCGGCGCGGTGATCGGGCTGTGCGGCGGCACCACCAGTACGGCCTTGGCGCAGATCCTGGCCACGCGCGAGGACCTCAACGCTCCCGGCCACCAGTCCACCCTGACGGTGGTCACTAACGCCATCAACATCGCTGCGCAGTTGGCTGTCCGCCCCAACATCAAGGTCATGGTGACCGGCGGCATCCTGAACCCCCGCTCGTATGAACTGGTGGGACCGTACACCGACATCATTATGCAGAAGGTGGTCATGGACATCGCCTTCATCGGCGTGAACGGCATCGACCCTGAGGTCGGTCCCACCAATACGGGGGAGGGCGAAGCATCAGTCAATGCCTTGCTGGCCAGCCGGGCCCGGATCTCCTACGTGGTAGCCGACTCCTCCAAGGTGGGCGTCAGAGCCTTCGCCACCATGGACGGCTACGCGTTCACCCGCCTGATCACCGATTCCGGGATCTCCGACGAGGACAAGGCCGCATTCGAAGCCAACGGCACCGAAGTGATCGTGGCCCCGCACTAAGGGACCTGCATCCCCTAAAAGATCACCGGCGGCGCGTCCAGGACGGTCTCGTCCACCCGGCGGTCCACCCATTGGCTGAACGCAATGTCGAGTTCGTACTTGCCCAGGTCGGTGCGCAGGAGGGTCCGCACCGCGGCATTGTCCGGGTTGTTGAGCGATTCGAAATACTCCACCGACCAGTGGAACCAGCGCATGCAGAACAGGCGCATGGTGAGCCCGTGGGTCACCAGCAGGGTGTTGGGGGCGTAGTCCGGTTTGGACCAATGGCGGTAGAGCGTCTCCATAAAGGATGAGATCCGGTCGTAGACGTCGGAGCCGGATTCGCCCTCCCGGAACCGGTAAAAGAAATGGCCGTAGGCGTTGCGGAGTTCCTTCTGGTCTTCGATGTCGCCGGTGATCTGGAAATTGGCCCAGTCCTGCTCGCGGAGGCGTGGCTCTTCGATCACCCGTTCCGTGAGATTGCCGAGGTTCAGTGCCTCCAGGGTCTGGTGCGCCCGAAGGTACGGGGATACGTAGACGCAGACCTGCCGGCCGTCCAACTCGCGGCGGATCCGTTCCCCGGCGGCCGCGGCCTGCGCCAGGCCCAGTGGAGTCAGCGGAATCCGGTAGTCCGGGACCCTGTTGTAGATGGACGTATCGACGTTGGCCGCGGACTGGCCGTGCCGGATCATGAAGATTTTCCCTGGCGCGCTCATAAGCCCCAAGCATAGGTCCCGCCTCCGGCGCAGGGCCTCACTGCGAGCCGGGCCGTCGGGAATCAGCGAAGAACCAGAAACTACAGGCAAGATGGAACCATGTTGGTTCCCTCCCGCCGTCGCCTGCGGATCGAAGTCTGGATTGTGCTGGGTCTTTCCCTGGGGCAGTCCGCCGTCTACTCGGTGGTGCAGCTGCTGGACAAGATAACCCGGGCCCCGCTGGCCGAAGGCACGTCCACGCTGAACCGGTCACAGAGCCCGCGCGAATACTTCGACCTTACATACCAGCTGCTGGACATCATCTTCGCCCTGGTGCCCGTGCTGCTGGTGATCTACTTCCTCACGGACCAGCGGCAGTCCGGTGCCGGCGTGAGCTCCCAGAGCGGTTCGGCTTTCCGGAAGCTGGGCTTCAACTTCGCCCGGCCGGGCCGTGACCTGCTGCAGGGCTTTGGCCTGGCGGCGCTGATCGGGATCCCGTCACTGGGCCTCTACGCCGCGGGGCGTACGCTGGGGATCACCACGGCCATCATCCCCAGCGCACTCGACTCGTACTGGTGGACAGTTCCCGTCCTGATTCTTTCGGCGCTGCGGCACGCCGTGGTGGAGGAAGTCATCGTCGTGGGCTACCTCCTGGACCGATTCGGCAAGTTCGGCTGGAGCATGCCCCTGGCCATCTTCGCCAGCTCGATGCTCCGCGGCAGCTACCACCTGTACCAGGGCTTCGGGCCGTTCATCGGCAACGCCGTGATGGGTGTGGTGTTCGCCTGGCTCTACACGAAGACCAAACGGGTGATGCCGCTGGTCATCGCGCACGCGCTGCTGGACATCGTGGCGTTCGTGGGCTTCAGCCTCTTTGGCCGGGCCGTGGGACTGGGGTAAGAGGGCTGTTGTTCCCATGCCGCACCGTGCACTGAATCAGGTCCGGCTTAAAAGGATTCGGCCGCCATCGGTGGGTGGCATCATTGGCACCCGCTGATGGCGGCCGAAGCTTTGTACGTGCAATCAGATGGTGACTGCTCCGGTAGAGGTTTCGAAGGTCACTGACAGGATCCCAGGGGTTCCATGCGGAGCCACCCAGTCAACGGCGACGTCCTCCAGGGGCTTTTCGACGGGTTCACCCAGCCATTCCGTCACGCGTGCGGCGGAACCGGCTATGGTCAGGCAGCTCATCTTGACGTTGCTCTCATAGGCATTTGACGGGTGCAGGGCGGGGTCGCCCTCCCACTTGAGCATGTACGGGACCTGCGGGTCCGCGATCAGGCCCAGGATGCCGATCTGCTTCCAGACCAGCTCGCGGCCGTCCGGGAACTTGCGGTTGCCGTTGACGGCAGCACGGCCCAGTCGGTCTTCGAACGGAGCTAGGTCGTCCACTTCGACGCACCAGCCCATCCAGCCGCCGCCGGCTTCGGACCGGGCCCGGACAGCCTGCCCGAAGGGGGCCTTGTCCGATGCCGGGTGGTTCAGGACCTCCACAACTTCCAGGTATTTATGGCCGGCCAGGGGAATAATCATGTTCCGGGTTCCAAACCGGGGGTGCACCCCGCCCTTCACGGCTTCAACGCCGAGGGCGGACGAAATACGTTCGGTGGTGGCAACGAGGCCATCTTGTTCACAGGCGTAAGAGACGTGATCCATGCGCATGCCATCATCTTGGCACTTTGTGATCCGGCTCTCAGCTAAGGGCAGCCTTACCGGAATCCGTTGCGTCACGAGTGGACATTCCGCCGCAAAGCAGGAGAAGTACCGGCAGACTGACCACCTTCGTCACAATCCTGTTCCTGTCCGGGAAAGTCTTCCTACACTGAACGCAACGGAGTTGTGCCACACCACGTCAAGGAGCATTGAATGTCGAACGCATGGTCTTTCGAAACCCGCCAGATCCACGCTGGCCAGGAACCGGACAGCGCCACCGGCGCGCGGGCGCTCCCAATTTACCAGACGACGTCGTTCGTTTTCCCGAGTGCCGAAAGCGCCGCCAACCGGTTTGCCCTCGCAGAACTCGCACCGATCTACACGAGAATCGGCAACCCCACGCAGGACGCCGTGGAACAGCGGATTGCCAGCCTTGAGGGCGGGCTCGCTGCACTGCTGCTGAGTTCGGGACAGGCCGCTGAAGCCTTTGCCATCCTGAACATTGCCGAAGCCGGGGATCACGTCGTGGCCAGCCCCAGCCTGTACGGCGGGACGTACAACCTCCTGGCGCACACCCTCAAGAAGTTCGGCATATCCGTCACGTTTGTGGCTGACCCGGACAACCTCGACCAGTGGCGCGATGCCGTCCAGCCCAACACCAAGCTCTTCTTCGGCGAGGTGGTCTCCAACCCGCGGCAGGACGTGCTGGACATCGAAGGCGTGTCCGGGGTAGCTCATGACGCCGGCGTCCCCCTGATTGTGGACAGCACCCTGTCCACCCCGTACCTCATCCGCCCGCTCGAATGGGGCGCGGACATTGTGGTCCACTCCGCCACCAAGTATCTGGGCGGCCATGGGTCCGCGATCGCGGGCGTGATCGTGGACTCCGGAAAGTTCGACTTCGGCGCTGACCCGGAACGGTTCCCGGGCTTCAACACCCCGGACCCCAGCTACAACGGGCTGGTGTATGCCCGGGACCTCGGTGCCGGCGGTGCCCTGGGTGCCAACCTGTCCTACATCCTCAAGGCCCGGGTGCAGCTGCTGCGCGACCTCGGCTCGGCAGTGTCACCCTTCAACGCATTCCTCATCGCCCAGGGCCTGGAAACGCTGAGCCTGAGGGTGGAGCGGCACGTGGCCAACGCCGTCGATGTTGCCCAGTGGCTTGAGGCAAGGGACGACGTCGAATCTGTCGCCTATGCCGGGCTGGCCTCCAGCCCCTGGTATGAGCGCGGCCGCAAATACGGCCCCAATGGCACCGGCGCGGTGGTTTCATTCAACCTGGCCGGCGGCGCGGAGGCCGGGAAACGCTTCGTGGATGCCTTGGAACTGCACTCCCACGTTGCGAACATCGGGGACGTCCGTTCACTGGTGA
Source organism: Pseudarthrobacter sp. AL07 (assembly GCF_029960665.1). Lineage (GTDB taxonomy): Bacteria > Actinomycetota > Actinomycetes > Actinomycetales > Micrococcaceae > Arthrobacter. The sequence continues at coordinate 120,637 of NZ_JASBRB010000002.1, read as the reverse complement.
TCCACCCGGCATCGACCACGCACAGCCAGCTCTCGCCGGAGCAGCAGGTCATCGCCGGGGTCACGCCGGGACTCGTCCGTCTGTCCGTGGGCATCGAACACATCGATGACATCCTGGCCGACCTCGAGGCCGGGTTCCGGGCGGCCAAGGGTGCGGCGGACCCTAACAAAGACGCTGCGGGCCCGCAGGAGTAGGGCTTCCGCGAAGTCACAACCAGTCACACGCTTAGCAATAGACCGGGGCAGTTCGTACACTCGAAGCAGGTCATGAGTGCCAGCGACAGCCCCGGCTTGCTGGCCGGCAACCCTCTTTTGCGGCGGGGTGCCCCGGGTGAGGACCTGGCCTGCCGGTCAATTGACGGTGGGCAAGCGCATAGAAAAGGTCCTTCCATGACGATTACGATTTCCCGTACTGCAGCACCCGGAAACGGCGTGGTCCGTTACGCCAGCATCGGCGGACTTGAGCTCGAAGCCGGCGGTTACCTCCCGGACGTCACCCTTGGCTATGAAACGTGGGGAACCCTCAACGCGGACGGCTCCAACGCCGTCCTGATTGAACACGCCCTGACCGGCAGCACGCACGTGACGCGCGGCGACAGCGATGAGCCAGGCTGGTGGGAGCAACTGGCCGGACCCGGTGCGCCGGTGGACACCGACCGGTTCTTTGTGGTCTCCATCAACGTCGTGGGTGGCTGTTACGGCTCCACCGGGCCATCCTCGGTTGCCCCCGACGGCAAGCCATGGGGGTCGCGGTTTCCTTTGGTAACGCTGCGGGATACCACAGCGGCTGAGGCCAGGCTGGCTGACCAGCTGGGCATCCCGAGCTGGTACGCCGTGCTGGGAGGCTCCATGGGCGGCGCGCGGGCATTGGAATGGGCGGTCACCTACCCGGAACGGGTCCAGCGGTGCGCTGTTATCTCGATCGGTGCCGCCAGCACGGCCGAACAGATCGCATTCGCCCAGGCGCAGACGCTCGCCATCCGCCAGGACAGCAATTTTAACGACGGCGATTACTATGGCGGTCCGCTGCCGGAGGACGGACTGGCCCTGGCGCGGCGCATTGCGCACATCACCTATCGCTCCGCAGAGGAATTTGATGGGCGCTTCGGCCGGTCGGCCCAGCACCCGGAATCGCCATTCCAGGCGGCGGCGCTGGGGGAGCGGGGCCGCTACCAGGTGGAAAGCTATCTGGATTACCAAGGCAAAAAGCTGGTGCGGCGCTTTGATGCCAACAGCTACATCGCCATCACCGACGCCCTGATGAGCCACGATGTCTGCCGCGGGCGGGGTTCCCTGCACGACGCCTTGGGCCGGGCTACCGCCAGGTTCTTCGTGGCCGCCGTGGACAGTGACCGGCTGTATTTCCCCTCCCAGTCCCGTGAGCTGGCCGACGCGCTCCCGGGTGACGTGGATGTGCACGTTATTGAGGCGCCGATCGGCCACGACGGCTTCCTGACCGAGATTGGCCAGCTCGGCACCCAGCTCCGGAATACGTTCCTGGTCTAAGCAGTTAGCCGTTCATGATGTCGGAGCGGCGCTTCATATAGTCCTCCATTGCCAGCTCGCCGTTGCTGTACTGCTGGTCGAGTTCGGCCAGTTTCCGGGCCCGGTAGCCCTGCGGGCCCGACGGCGGCAGGGGAATGCCAGGGGCGGCAGGCTGCTTCGGTGCTTCCGCGCGCTGATCAGGCACCGATTGACCGGTGGGTTGCGGCTGACCGTACGGCGGGAACTGCTGGTCCGCAGAAGGAATCGGCTGCATGGGCGGCAGTGGCTGGCTCGGCGGCAGGGGCTGCGGGCTCATGATCTGTCGGAAGCCGCCACTCATGTAATCCTGCTGCGTGTAGCCATCACGGGGCTGTTTGTTCTGCGGCCCAGGATACTGTTCGCTGCCTGGGTACTGCCCGCCGCCTGGAAACTGCTCAGGGTAGCGACCGGAAAAGCTCTGCTCCTGGTTCCGTTTGTTGACGGACTTCCGGTACATCCGCATCGCCATAGGCACCACGAAGGACAGAATGATGATCCAGAAAAACAAGCTGTTCACGGTGTAGCGCCTCTCATATGTGTCCTTCCAGCTTAACCCCGGAGCCCACACGCACGGCCGGGATCCGCAGGAAGGCTCCATGCCGATCCACGGCATCGCTGTTCCCTGGGTCACGCCGGCCCGTGGCTAGCGCCGGGCGTCGGTGGTGCCCAGCGGCCCCTCGCCGGATCCCAACGGAACGCCAGGGCCGAACACGGGGCCCGGCGTCGGACGTTTTGCGGTGATGCCGTCGCCGGAAGAGCGGTGGCGCAGCCGCCGCACCACCCACGGGACAAAGTACTCGCGGGCCCACACCAGGTCTTCGGAGCGGGCTGCCCGCCACGTGCGGACGGGCAGGGGCTTGGGCCGGAGCGGCTCGAGAGTGTGGTTCACGTTCAGCGAATCCAGCACCATGGCGGCGATGGTGTGGTGTCCCAATGGCGAAAAGTGCAGGCGGTCCTCGTCCCACATCTGCGGATCGTTCAGCTGCTTGAGCGACCACATGTCAGCGATGATGGCGTCATGGCGGGCGGCCACGGTGCGCAGGTTCTCGTTGTAGATGGTCACCTTGCTGCGGATCCGTCCCAGCACCGAGGAGCCGGTATCCGGGCCGTTGAACAGCACCACCGTGGCACCGCCCATGGACAGGATCTGGACCACTGAATCAAGTTTTTCGGCGAGGGCGTCGGGGTCTCCGCCGGGCCTGATGAGATCGTTACCGCCGGTGGAAAGGGTTATCAGGTCCGGCTTCAGCGCCAGGCACGGAGCGAGCTGCTGGTCCACGATCTGCTGCAGGAGCCGGCCGCGAACCGCCAGGTTGGCGTAGGCGAAGTCCGTCGGGCCGCGGCCCAGTTCCTCGGCCACCCGGTCGGCCCAGCCGCGGAATCCGCCGGGCCTGGTTGGGTCGGGGTCGCCGATGCCCTCGGTGAATGAATCTCCCATCGCTACATAGCGGCTCCAGGGGTGCGCTTCCGTGGCCCTGGGTGGGCTCTGCATGGCTTTCGCGTCATTCACGGTCCTATCCTGCCTCCTCCTTCACAAGCTACGCCACCGTAGGTAGTTACCACCGGGTAACTGTAAGAATGGAAACCATGACTGACGCCCAAGTATTTCCCGCTCCTGTTGTTCTGTGGTCCCGGCCGGAGGACCAGCGCTCCGGGAAGCCGCTGCTGGTGCTGCTGCACGGCTACGGTGCCAACGAACAGGACCTGCTGAGCCTGGCGGATATGCTTCCCGAGGATTTTGTTGTTGCCTCACTCCGGGCGCCCCTGGTGACCGGCCCCGGGTTTACATGGTTCCCGCTGACGGCTTCCATCGAATACACGCTCGACGCCGTCAAGGCCGCAGCCATGTACGTGCAGGACTGGATTGACACCGTCAAAGCCGACCACCCGACGGTGACGCTGTTCGGCTTCTCCATGGGAATGGCCATGGCCACCACGCTGCTCCGGCAGCGCCCCGCTGACTACGCCGCCGTCGTCGGGCTTTCCGGTTTTGTGGTCAACGCGGACGGCGACCCCGCCTTCAAAGACGGCGAACTGGACGGCACGGTGCCGCTCTTCTGGGGCCGGGACCAGCAGGACCCCGTAATCTCAGCCGACAAAATTGACTACACCATGGGCTGGGTGCGGGGGCACGTCAAGCTCACCAAGGTGCTGTATGCGGGCATGTGGCATGGCATCAACCAGCAGGAAATCGGGCACGTCTCCGAGTTTCTGACGCACGAGGTGCTGAATAAATAAACGTACGACGGCGGTCGGCGGCACAGTGCCGCCGACCGCTGACGCTTGTCAGGCTTCGGGGGCCACAACCTTCACGGTCTGCCCGTTGACGGTGACCGTGTCGCCGTTGTGCAGCTGTCGTCCCCGGCGGTCATCGATCGCGCCGTTGACTTTGACGAGGCCGTTTTTGATCAGCTCAGCGGCTTCCACGCCGTCCTCCACCAGGCTGGCGAGCTTCAGGAGCTGGCCAAGACGGATCATGCTGTCGCGGATGGGGATCTCTTGAATGTCCTGGTTGCTCATACAAGTAATAATGCCTGACGTAAGGTGAATCCAATGACCCACACCCCCCGGCTGCCGCGGTTCGCGGGGCTCCCGCTGGCCGTCGTCGCGGGACTGGCCATTCCCGTCCAGGGCCGGATCAACGGTGCCCTCGGCGTCCGGCTCAACGACGGCATCGCTGCGGCCGTGGTGGGCTTCAGCATCGGCCTGGTGGTGATGATCCTGATCTCCCTGATCCTGCCCAGCGGCCGCGCCGGTCTCGCCAGGATCCTGCCGGCGGTCCGGTCCCGGGCCTTTCCGCCCGTGTACGTCCTGGCCGGCGGCATCGGCGCCCTTTTTGTTTTCTCGCAGTCCTTCACCGTGGGCATCCTGGGCGTGGCACTGTTTACCGTCGCCGCCGTGACCGGGCAGACCCTGAGCGGGCTGCTGGTGGACCGGCTGGGCATCGGTCCGGCCGGCAAACGGGCCGTAACTCCCCTGCGGATCATCGGATGCGTGCTGACGGTAGCCGCCGTCGCCTGGGCGGTTTCGCCACGGCTGGCCGGCCCGCCGGGTTCCCCGGGTGCTCCCGCGGACGGAGCCGGCGGCCTGGAAACCTTGGTCCTGCCGTTGATCCTGCCGGTCCTGGCCGGGTTCCTGATGAGTTTCCAACAGGCCATGAACGGGACGGCGACGGTTCACTACGGTTCGCCGATCGCCGCCACGCTGGTGAACTTCGTGGCCGGCGCGGTGTTCCTTTGGATTGCCTTGGCCATCAAGGTGGCCGTTGTTGGACCGGGCAATCCGTTGCCGGCGGAGTGGTGGTACTACCTGGGCGGACCCATGGGCTGCGTGTTCATCGGCCTGGGTGCGCTGCTGGTCCGGAGCCTGGGAGTGCTGGTGACCGGGCTCGGCATGATCGCCGGACAGCTCCTGGGCTCCCTGGGGCTGGACCTTCTGGTGCCGGCTCCGGGAAGCATCGTGGCCCCGGCCACCGTCCTGGGCACACTGCTGACGCTGGCCGCCATCATCCTGGCCACCCTGCCGTGGCCGCGGGGCGCCTTCCGGAGGCAGGCAGCTTCCGGAGGCAGTGGCCGGTAGGCTAGGACACGCAGTTCTCTGCATCTTGTTCCTTCGCCCGCCCCGCCCGCACCCAGCGGTGATGCACCCACGTGCAGCGGGGCCAGATACCCGCGGACCGCACCCAGCGGCCCTGTAGAAATTGGAGTCCACCATGGCAGCAAAATCCGTACTCGACCAGGTCATTTCCCTTTCCAAGCGAAGGGGCTTTGTGTTCCAGGCCGGTGAAATCTACGGAGGCTCGCGCTCTGCCTGGGACTACGGACCCCTCGGCGCTGAGCTGAAGGAAAACATCAAGCGCCAGTGGTGGCAGTCCATGGTCCGCGGCCGCGAGGACGTGGTGGGCCTGGATTCCTCCGTCATCCTGCCCCGCCAGGTATGGGAAGCCTCCGGCCACGTTGACGTCTTCTCGGACCCGCTCGTTGAGTGCCTCTCCTGCCACAAGCGCTACCGTGCCGACCACCTCGAAGAAGAGTACGAGGAAAAGAAGGGCCGCCCTGCCGAAAACGGCCTCAAGGACATTGCCTGCGTCAACTGCGGTACCCGCGGCGAATGGACAGAACCCCAGGAATTCTCCGGCCTGCTCAAGACCTTCCTCGGCCCGGTGGCCAGCGAGGAAGGAATGCACTACCTGCGCCCGGAAACGGCCCAGGGCATTTTTGTGAACTTCAGCAACGTGCTCACCACGTCCCGCAAGAAGCCGCCCTTCGGCATCGGCCAGATCGGCAAGTCCTTCCGCAACGAGATCACACCCGGCAACTTCATCTTTCGCACCCGTGAATTCGAGCAGATGGAGATGGAGTTCTTCGTCGAGCCCGGCACGGACGAAGAGTGGCACCAGTACTGGATGAAAGAGCGTATGTCCTGGTACACCGGCCTGGGCATCCGGGAGGAGAACCTGCGCTTCTTCGAACACCCGCTGGAAAAGCTGAGCCACTACTCCAAGGGCACCACGGACATCGAATACCGCTTCGGCTTCCAGGGCTCGGAATGGGGCGAGCTCGAAGGCATCGCCAACCGCACCGACTTCGACCTCTCCACGCACTCCAAGGCCTCCGGCCAGGACCTGAGCTACTTCAACCAGGCCACCAACGAGCGCTACACCCCGTACGTGATCGAGCCGGCCGCTGGCCTGACCCGATCCTTCATGGCGTTCCTGGTGGATGCGTACACCGAAGACGAGGCACCGAACGCCAAGGGCGGAGTCGACGTCCGTACCGTCCTGCGCCTTGACCCGCGACTGGCTCCCGTTAAGGCTGCGGTGCTGCCGCTGAGCCGCAACGAGGACCTCTCGCCGAAGGCCAAAGACCTGGGCGCGCAGCTGCGCAAGAACTGGAACATCGACTTCGACGACGCCGGCGCGATCGGCCGCCGCTACCGCCGCCAGGATGAGATCGGCACCCCGTTCTGCATCACCGTGGACTTCGACACCCTTGAGGACCAGGCAGTGACCATCCGCGAACGCGACACCATGAGCCAGGAACGCGTCTCACTGGACAAGGTGGAAGGCTACCTGGCCGCCCGCCTGATCGGCGCCTGAGCATGGCCATCGAATACCGCGAATGGCTTGAGGGCGATGACCTGACGCTGCTGGAAATCTGGGGCGGCCCGGAGACCGAACAGGCCCGGCAGTTCCGTGGAGCTCTGGCCGTCTCCTCGGGAGGCACGGACGGCACGCCGTGGCGCCGCTGCATCGTGGCCGAGGACGTCATTGACGGCGTTGGCATTCCGGTGGCGGCGGGCGTTGTCTACGAAGCCTCGCTGCACCCGGAACGGCTGTGGAGCTACATCGAGGTAGCGCGCGATCACCGCCGCGCCGGCATCGGTGCCACGCTCCTGACCATGCTGCGCCGCGAAGCCGAGCAGGCGCCGTCGGGCGTTACCAAGTTGCGCGCGAAGGTGCAGCCGGGCACTGCCGGGGCCGCGTTCGCCGAGGCGTTCGGGCTTGCGCCCATCCAGCGTTCCCGTCTCGTGGTGGTGGAACCGGGCGCCCTGAAGCTGCCGGTGTTCCCTGCGAAGAACGACGGCGGCGGGCCGGCCAACGACGAAAACGCCGGTTCCGACGTCGTGATGGACCTCGCTACCGGCTCCGTTGAGCTGACCGACGTCGTGGGGCGGTACTACACATCCATCCACGGCTGGGATTCGCCGGGCGTGCTGTCGGTGGGGCAGGTGCAGAAGCTGTTCCTGGATGACCTCACTGGCGCCCACGGTGCGCTGGTGCTGCGCGTAGAGCCGGGGTCAGCGTTCGGCGCCGCCGTTTCGCCCAGCAAGAAGGGCCGGATCCGCGCCTTTGCGGTGAGCTATGCGGAGGCGGCCCAGGACCCGGCGGCGGACGCGTCTGCCCAGGGCGCCAAGGCCACGGATGTGTTTGTGGGCCACGAACCCGCGCTGGACTCGGACGACGCCGCCGCTGCGGTCCGTGACCTGCTCTCGCTCCTCGCGTACCAGCACCCGGTCATGCTGGAACTGGACGATTCGATGGCCGCGCTGCGCGCCGCCGTCGAGCCCTTGCTGGAATCCGGCAAAGCGCGCCAGGCCGGCGCGGACACGCTGGTCGTCTCGGACTGACCCCCGTACCCAACTGACTCGCAGTTAACGCTCTCACAACGCGAAATGGCGACGTTAACTGCGAGTCAGTTTGGGGGCAGTCGCCGGCGTTTGGGCGGCCACGGGATGAAGCCGCTGGTTGCCTCGACATATTCCCGGTAGCCGGGCCGGCCGGACATCGCCTTTTCCGTCAGGGGCTTCCCGGTCTTCCCCGCCAGCGTCCACACCATCAGCGCCGCTGAGAGGATAGTCAGGATGCCCGGCCAGGAGTCTGCGGTGATGAGGAACAGCCCCGTCCAGATGGCTGCATCACCGAAATAGTTGGGATGCCGGGTGTATCGCCACAAACCGGTATCCAGCACCGTGCCGCGGCGGGACGGGTCCTTCTTGAACCGGGCCAGCTGCCAGTCGCCCACGGTTTCGAACACAAACCCCGTCATCCACAGCAGAATGCCGAGCACGGCCACCCACGCCACAGGCCCGGTGGCGAACATCCCCACCTGCAGCGTCAGGGACACAAAGAACATCACCGCGCCCTGCGGCAGGTATACACGGCGAAGTGCATAGACGTTCCTGGATCCGGGCGCAGGTTCCAGCAGGGCCTTGTACCGAGGGTCTTCGTGTCCGTCGCGTGCCCGCCACCCAATATGGGCACCGAGCCGTAACCCCCACAGGGCCGACAGGAAAAGCAACAGGAACCTGCGGGTGTCGTCGCCAGATCCGGCGGACAGGAACCAGGACACGACGGCCACCGCCACGAAGCCAGGGCCCCAGGCGACGTCCATCACCGCGTGCCGGCCCTGCCGCACGGCCACACCAAACGTCAGCGCCAGGACTGCCAGGACCGCCAGCGCTGTCCAGGGCAGTGACGCGGCGAACTCCGGCCAGGGGAAAGGGCTCATAGGGCCACTTCAGCGGAGGACACGGGCGCCAGTTCAGTCAGCGAGCGCGAGACGGGGTGTGTGAATCCGGTGCTCGCGGCGAAGGCCGTCATGACAAAGCCGGTGGCCAGCGTGTGCCACAGACGGCCGCGGCGCACCATAAAATGACCGGCACCGTGGATCGAAACATACTGCATGGAGGCTGTTGTCCCGGTGGCCCGGCGCGCGAAGGCCAGGGACTGGGACGGGCTGGTCATGTGGTCTCCGGTGCCGTGGACAATCAGGACCTTGCGCCCAGTGAGCGGAGTGGCAGGTGTCTCCGGGCTGAGCCAAGGGGCCAGCGCCACTACGGCATCCACCTGCGGATGGTCCGCGGCACTCACTGCGGTGAGGCCGCCCATGGAGTGCCCCACCAGATACACGGGAACGCCAGGGTGCTGCGCACTGATCTGCTGGAGGGCCCAGCGGGCATCCTGCAGTGCAGACCTGTCCGGCCCGTTCCAGCCCCGCACGCTGTTCCGCAGGGACCACACGGCCAGGCCATGGTCCTTCCCGGCACGGTGCAGATGCCGGGCGAACGTGATCATGCGCAGCGGGCTCAGGTGGCGAGCCTCCACGGGCTCAAAGCTGTGTGCCTTGCCCCCGTGCAGGACCAGTGCCACGCCGCGCGTTGTCCCCGCGGACGGCAGTACGGTGAGTGCCGCTTCCCGCCTCGCAGCAGGTTCGTTGGTGTGAAATTGAGTGCTGCGGTCCGTCACGTGTGGTTCCTCTCGGTTCATGCCATTTATCAACCCTAAGGCGCCGGACGTAGAGTGCAAGGTATGAGGTTCAACTGCTGATGGGCTCCGGTCACTCCCACGTTTCAACAGATCATTCGGAGCCGACAGCCGAGGCGATTGCTGCCCGGCGGAACGCAAACCGCATCCTGGCAGCCGTGCTGGTGCCGCTGACGCTGCTGACCCTGGTTGGCATGGCCATGCTGTGGCCGTCCGGGTCCCAAGCGGGGATCTCCCTCGCCAGCCCTTACTCGGCGGCGCCCGGCGTTACGTTTGATACCGGCAAGATCCAGAGCGTCGTGGAAGAAAGCTGCTTCCAGGGCTCCACAACCGCCAGCCCGCCCGCGGACACCAGCGGCCAGCCTGCCCCCGCCGGCTCCGAGTGCATGTTTGCTTTTACGGAACCGGACCGGGGCGGCAGCCCCGTCAAAGTAGTGATCAATCCTGACGTGGCGCAGTCCCACGGCGTGAAGCCGGGTGACCAGATCAGGTACCTCAACCTTTCGAACGCCCAAGGTGCCGCGGCGTCGCAGGGGACCCCGGCGTACATCTTCGTTGACTTCGTCCGGACCCTGCCCATCGTGATCCTGGCGCTCCTCTATGCCCTGGTGGTAATCGCCGTGGCACGCTGGCGCGGACTCCGGGCACTGCTGGGGCTGGTGGGCGCGTATTTCGTCCTTGCCGGCTTCATGTTGCCGGGGCTGGTGGAGGGCAAGCCTCCGCTGCTGCTGGCCCTGGTGGGGTCAACGGTGATCATGATCGGGGTCCTGTATTTTGCCCACGGATTCTCAGCGCGGACGTCCACGGCGCTGCTGGGCACCATGTTCGGCCTGGGCATCACGGCGCTGCTTGCTGCCTGGGCCACCGACGCCGCCAACCTGGCCGGCGTGGGCAGCCACGACGCCACTACCCTGATCAATACCTCGGCCAACATCTCCATTTCCGGAGTGATCCTCTGCGGCCTCATCATCTCCGGCCTTGGTGTCCTCAACGACGTCACCATCACGCAGTCGTCCGCCGTCTGGGAACTCTACGAGCTGGCCCCCGGCACCAGTGCCCGCAAGCTCTTCACCTCGGCCATGCGGATCGGCCGGGATCACATCGCCTCCACGGTCTACACCATCGCGTTCGCCTACGCCGGTGCAGCCCTGCCCATCCTGATCATTGTGATGCTGTATGACCGGCCGCTGGGGGACACCCTGACCAGTGCCGAGCTGTCAGAAGAAGTCATCCGCACACTTGTGGGCTCCATTGGCCTGGTCCTCGCCATCCCTGTGACCACGCTGATCGCCGTGCTGGTGGTGAAGGCCACCGGCGTCCGGACGGTGGGTCAGCCCGCCGTCGGCATCCCGGACGAAGACCGCCGACCAAACGGCACCCGGGGCGCCGACTCCATTAACGCGGACGACGTCGGCGTTACCGGGGCGCTCCCGGCGGCCGCCTTCGAGAGACGGTCACGGCAGTCCACGGAAGACTCCGACGATCCTGTCCTCGCCCGGAGGGTGCGCCGCGCAGACCGCGGCTGAACGGCAGCTGGCCGCCCGGCGCTGCCGGAGAGTTCCAAAGGGCGTGTCCACATGGCGTGGCTCGCCGATTTGCCCGCCTTTGCGACAATGGACAGGTGACTGTTACCGCAACGCCTCCCGCCCCCAAGCTGGAACTCCCGCCCCTGAAGCTGGGCCCCCTCACGGTGGACACCCCCGTGATCCTGGCTCCTATGGCGGGCATCACCAACTCCGCTTTTCGTCGTTTGTGCCGTGAATACGGCGGCGGCCTGTACGTGGCGGAAATGGTCACCTCGCGCGCCCTCGTGGAACGCACCCCCGAGTCGCTGCGCATCATCTCGCACGACGACGACGAAAAGGTCCGCTCCGTCCAGCTGTACGGCGTGGACCCCGTTACGGTAGGCCACGCAGTGCGCATGCTGGTCGAAGAGGACCGCGCGGACCACATCGACCTGAACTTCGGCTGTCCCGTTCCCAAGGTGACCCGGCGCGGCGGCGGGTCCGCCCTGCCCTGGAAGACCGATCTCTTCACCTCGATCGTCCAGACTGCGGTCAAGGAAGCGTCCAAGGGCAATGTCCCGCTCACCATCAAGATGCGCAAGGGCATTGACGAGGACCACTTGACGTACCTCGACGCCGGCCGGATCGCCCGTGATGCCGGGGTGGCCGCTGTTGCGCTTCACGGCCGCACCGCGGCGCAGTTCTATTCCGGCCAGGCAGACTGGTCTGCGATCGCCCGCCTGCGCGAAGCCCTGCCGGACATCCCTGTCCTCGGCAACGGCGACATCTGGTCCGCGGAGGACGCTGTGCGGATGGTCCGGGAAACCGGTGTGGACGGCGTGGTGGTTGGCCGCGGCTGCCAGGGACGCCCGTGGCTGTTCGGTGACCTCATGGCGGCCTTCGAAGGAAGCGAGGTCCGCCACAAGCCGGACCTGCACAAGGTGGCCGAGAGCGTCTACCGGCACGCTGAGCTGATGGTGGAAACCTTCGGTGACGAGGGCAAGGCCCTGCGGGAGATCCGCAAGCACATGGCCTGGTATTTCAAGGGTTATGTGGTGGGCAGCGAACTACGGACCAGACTGGCCATGGTGTCCAGCCTGGAGGTACTGCGCGAGACCCTGAGCCAGCTGGACCTGGACTCGCCGTACCCCGGCGTGGATGCCGAAGGCCCGCGCGGCAGGGCAGGATCGCCCAAGAAACCGGCGCTGCCCAAGGACTGGCTGGAATCCCGTGCCCTGAACACAGCGCAGTCCCGGGACATCTCTGCCGCGGAACTGGATGTTTCCGGTGGCTGAGACGCGCACCACGGCACAGGCCCTGCCCGGCTACGAGGCCCACGATTCCGCCCGGTGGGTGGAGGAACCGCCCAAAAACAACTACCGCTCCGATTTTGAGCGGGACCGCGCCCGGGTGCTGCACTCTTCGGCGCTGCGCCGCCTCGGCGCGAAAACGCAGGTGGTAGCCCCGGATACGGATGACTTCGTCCGCACCCGGCTGACCCACAGCCTCGAAGTCGCCCAGGTGGGCCGCGAACTGGGCCGCGCCCTGGGCTGTGACCCGGACGTGGTGGACACCGCCTGCCTGAGCCATGACCTGGGGCACCCGCCGTTCGGCCACAACGGCGAGTCCGCCCTGAACGAGGTGGCACATGCCATCGGCGGTTTCGAAGGCAATGCCCAGACCCTCCGGCTCCTCACCCGGCTGGAGCCCAAGGTTCTGGCCGCCGACGGGCGCCCGGCCGGACTTAACCTCACGAGGGCCAGCCTGGACGCGGCGGCGAAATACCCCTGGTCCGCGCTGAACGCGCCGGTGATCCACGGTCAGCGCACCAGCAAGTTCGGCGCCTACGAGGACGATCTGCCCATCTTCGACTGGATCAGGGAGGGCGCGCCGGAACGCCGATCATGCCTGGAGGCACAGGTCATGGACCTTGCCGACGACATTTCGTATTCCGTCCACGACGTCGAGGACGCGATCGTGGCCGGGCACTTCCAGCTGCGCTGGATGGATAACCCGGACCACCGGGCCCGTGTGGTGGGCTATGCCAAGCAGTGGTACCTCCCGCACAACGACCCCGCCGCGATCGACGCTGCCCTGGCCCGGCTGGAAGCCACCGACGTGTGGGTCCGCGAGGCCGACGGCAGCCGCAAATCCATGGCCGCCCTGAAGAACATGACGAGCCAGCTGATCGGCCGGTTCTGCCAGAGCGCACTGGAGACCACCCGTGCCGTCTACGGCCCGGAAAACCTCACCCGGTACAGCGCCGAGCTGATGGTCCCGGACGAGACGGTCATGGAGATCGCGGTGATGAAGGGCCTGGCCACCACGTTTGTGATGACCACCGAACACCGCCAGCCCATCTACGAGCGCCAGCGCGAGGTGCTGCATGCTCTGGTCACTGCCCTGAACGCCACGGGGGACCGTCACCTGGAGCCGATGTTCGCGGCTGACTGGCGGGACGCGCCCGACGACGGCGCACGGCTCAGGGTGGTCATCGACCAGGTGGCGTCGCTGACAGACGGCTCGGCGCTGGCTATGTACGAACGCCTCGTGGGGAGCCTGCCGTCGCTGTGGTGACAGACGCCATAGGGCGGCCTTCACTGGTGTTCCCCGGGACTAGGATGGCTCTGTGGCTGGCCTGATCAAACGCGATGACATAGACGAAGTACGCCAGCGCACGGACATCAAGGAAGTGGTTGATGGCTACGTCACGCTCAAGGGTGCCGGGCTGGGAACGTACAAGGGCCTGTGCCCCTTCCACGACGAACGGTCGCCGTCGTTCACCGTGCGCCCCCAGGTGGGCAGGTACCACTGCTTCGGGTGCGGTGAAGACGGGGACGTTATCGCCTTCGTGCAGAAACAGGACCACACCTCATTTCATGAGGCCGTGGAAAAACTGGCTGCCCGCATCGGCTACGAACTGCGCTACGAAGACGGCGGCACCGGCCCCAACCGTGAGGAAGTGGGCAAGCGCCAGCGCCTGCTGGATGCCCACAAAATCGCCGATGAGTTCTTCCGCGCCCAGCTGTTGACGCCCGGCGCCGCCGAAGGCCGGAACTTCCTGTTCGGCCGCGGCTTTGACCGCGCCGCCTCGGAGCAGTTCGGCGTGGGGTACGCGCCGCAGGGCTGGGACGCGCTCCTGAAGCACCTCCGCGGCCGTGGCTTCACAGACCAGGAGCTCAAGCTGACGGGGATGTTCTCCGAGGGGAACCGGGGCATTTATGACCGGTTCCGCGGCCGGCTCATTTGGCCCATCCGCGACATCGCCGGCGACACCATCGGCTTCGGCGCCCGCAAGCTGTATGAGGACGACCAGGGCCCCAAATACCTCAACACCCCCGAAACCACGCTCTACAAGAAGTCCCAGGTGCTTTACGGGATCGACCTCGCCAAGCGCAGTATCGCCAAAGACCGCCAGCTTGTGGTGGTTGAGGGATACACGGACGTGATGGCCTGCCACCTGGCCGGAATCCCGACGGCGGTGGCCACCTGCGGCACGGCGTTCGGCACCGAGCACATCAAGATCGCCCGCCGCCTGCTGTCGGACGACGGCACCGGGGGAGAGGTTATCTTCACCTTTGACGGTGACGCCGCCGGGCAGAAGGCGGCACTGCGCGCCTTCGAGGAAGACCAGCGCTTTACCGCCCAGACCTACGTGGCCGTGGAGCCCACCGGCGCCGACCCGTGCGACCTGCGCCAAAGCAGGGGCGACGCCGCCGTGCGGGACCTGATCGCCACGCGCCGGCCGCTGTTCGAGTTTGCCATCAAGGCCACGCTCAGGCGCCACAACCTGGACACCGTAGAGGGCCGGGTGGCCGCGCTGCGGGAATCGGCTCCGGTGGTGGCCCAGATCCGCGACGCAGCCATCAGGCCCGAGTATGCCCGGGAACTGGCCGGCTGGCTTGGCATCTCGGTTGAAGATGTCAGCCGGGCTGTTGGTGTCGCCATGAAGCGTGCCGCCGCAGGCGGGCCGGCTGCACCTGGGACGCCCTCAGGAGCCGGTACGGCGGCTCAGCTGGGGTCCGCCCAGGCGGGCGGGCCCGGCGTGGCTGCCGGTCCGACGTCGGGCGCTGTCCCTTCCTATCAGCGGCCCGACCCACGGGACCCCGTGGCCTCCATGGAACGGCAGGCCCTCGAGGTGGCGCTGCAGGAGCCTGCGCTCCTGGGCGGCGGCATCTGGGAGCGCTTCTCCGGGGCCCGGTTCATCACGCCCGCCTTCCTGGCCGTACACGATGCGATGCGCGCCTCCGGCCCCGAGCTGATCGGCGACCCCGCCCGCTGGGTGGGCCAGGTGATGGAGGAAGTCCCGGAACCCCTGCGGCCGTTGGTGTCCGAACTGTCCGTGGTGCCGCTGCCCGCTAGCACCGCCGAGGGAGTCCAGAAGTACGGCAGAGGCATTCTCACTGCGCTGTTTGAACTCCAGATCACGCGCGTGAAGGCGGACAAGATGAGCCAGCTGCAGCGACTCGACCCAGGCTCCGAGCACGACCGGATCCAGCAACTGCAGCGGGAACTGATGATGCTCGAAATGGAACGCCGGGCACTGCGCTCGGACGCCTGAAACGCGCCGATTCCACTCCGATTTCGTTTCCCCGCACGGTGTTTGCTAGGCTGGTACCCGCTTCATTCCTCCTTAGCTCAATTGGCAGAGCATTCGACTGTTAATCGAAGGGTTGCTGGTTCAAGTCCAGCAGGAGGAGCGCACAATCCCCGTTCCGGGTCTCCGGAACGGGGATTTTTTTATACCCGGGGCGGGTATGCGATGCTGTGCTGCCGTCGATTTCCCATTCCCGGGAAAACTTTGCTAATGTCATACCTGCTTCATTCCTCCTTAGCTCAATTGGCAGAGCATTCGACTGTTAATCGAAGGGTTGCTGGTTCAAGTCCAGCAGGAGGAGCAAACAAACAAAGATCCCCGTCCTCATCTCTGAGGGCGGGGATTTTTTGCATCAGACAAAGTCCATTTCCACTTGCAGGAAGCACTCCGCTTCGGTAATGGCTGCGCGGAAGGCGTCCTGCTCGGTTGGGAACTTGCGGGGCTCCCGCGGATGCCACTCATGGGCTGCTGAGTGCACCCGGACGAAGCCGGAGGCCGGCGGTGCGTAGAAGATGCCGAACCGCTGCACCGGCCATTCGGGCGACGTCTCCGGGGCCACCAGGAGGGCGGCGCTGAAGGCTGCGTTGAACCACTGCGCGATAGGCCGCCGTCGGTCGTCCGTGAAGAGTCCGGCGGCATAGAGGGCTGCGGACTGCTCGCCGGTTTGGGCGCACAGCCGGTCCCACCACAAGGGCAAAATGCCTGAGTCGCAACGTTGCCATGTGGCCGGGGGCGGCGGGGAGAACTGCCAGCTGGGCACGGATCTATTTTATCGTGGGAAAGCACCCCAGCGGCAGGGGTTGGCCCCTCCTCGGTGACCCGCGATTTGGCGCCGGGTCACAACGGCTCTCCAGACCCCCACAACTACGGGCGGTTCCAAGGGCCCGGGTTAACCCGGTACAGCAGGGCAGCACCGGCCAGCGCACCCAGGATTATGCCTAGGGCGCCACTGCCGAACACGCGCCCAAGGAAGTAACCGGCCACGCCGCCCAGCACTGCCCCGAGGAACAGTCCCCGGGGGTTGCGGTGCGGCTTGCGTGCTATGCGTTTCATCAGAATTAGTGATCGACGGGTTCAGTGGATCGAGGGCACGGTGCGCGGCCTGACGATCAGCCAGAGGCCAGCTATCGCGATCAGTATGCAGGCGGCCTGCACGGCGCCCATGGGGGTGGAGCTGGTGATGCCCAGCCACCCCACCACCGGTGACACCAGGCCGGCCATCAGGAACGTCGCGGCGCCCAGGAGCGACGCAGCCGTCCCGGCCTGTGCTCCGTGGCTGCTCAAAGCCAGCACCTGGACACAAGGGAACGTAAAGCCAGTGCCCATGATGTAGAACCAGAGCGGAACCATTGCGCCCCAAAGTCCCAGGCCGGCCTGGTCAAAGACCACAATCAGCAGGGCCATGAGGAACATCCAGGCTGTGGAACAGGCAAGGATCCACTGCGGGGGGACGATACGGATGAGCCTGGAGCTGATCTGGACGCCAGCCACAATGCCCAGGGAATTGATGCCGAACAACAGACCGTATTCCTGCGGCGAGAACCCGTAGATGCCCTGGAACAGGAACGGCGACGCGGACAGGTAAGTAAAGAGGCCGGCGAAGTTCATGCCGCCCACCACCAGGAGGCCCACGAAGATCCGGTCGGTGAAAAGAACCTTGTACCGCTGGCTGGCTGTCATGCCGGTCAGCCCGCGCTTTTCCGGTGGCAATGTTTCGCGGACCAGGACGAGCGCGGCGATGATCACCAGCGTGCCGTAACCGGCCAGGAACACGAAGATTCCCGGCCACGGCATCACCAGCAGCAGCTGCGATCCGATCACCGGGGCCAGAATCGGAGCCAGTCCGTTCACCAGGGCCATGCGCGAGAACATCCGGACCATGGCATAGCCGGAGAACAGGTCCCGCACCATTGCCATGGCCACCACACCGCCACCCGCAGCCCCCACGCCCATGAGCACCCGGAAGAAGCCCAACGTAGAGATGTCGGTGGACAGGGCTGCTCCCACGGAGGAGGCGATGTGCAGTGCCGTGGCCAGGATCAGCGGGAGCCGGCGGCCAAACTTGTCGCTGAACGGGCCCACCACCAGCTGGCCGAGGGCAAAGCCCACGGTAGTGCCGGCCAGTGTCAGCTGGACCTGGGCCTCGGTGACCCCCAGGCTCGCTTCCAGTGCCGGGAACGCAGGCAGGTATAGGTCGATGGTGAAAGGGCCCAGCGCGGTGAGTGCACCGAGGAGGAGGATGTACAGCAGTTTCCGGCGTCGGGTCAGCGAATCGCCCGGATTCGAGTGAGTGGTCACGGAGATCAATCCTAGGCCCGGAAGTTCCGTCTTTCCGGGGTTGCGGGCGCGCCGTGGGGCCAACCAGGAAGTTTGCCCCGGACCGGAATGATAGTTTTGGGGGCGGGACCGTGCTGCCGCGGGCTCCCACAGCACACGGATGCCGAATCGACCAGGCAGCAGACTACGCAACAAGTTAGGCGGGAACCGATGAGCGGACGTCACACCGGGCG
Organism: Pseudarthrobacter sp. AL07; assembly: GCF_029960665.1. Taxonomy (GTDB): domain Bacteria; phylum Actinomycetota; class Actinomycetes; order Actinomycetales; family Micrococcaceae; genus Arthrobacter. Next base: position 102,737 of record NZ_JASBRB010000002.1, on the reverse strand, counting down.
CACCAGCCAGGGATTGCGGATCACCGCGCTGCCCAGGACGCTGAAACTACTCTTTCGCCTGGCCCCTCGCCAACTCAACGATGAAATCGCCTTCGCCAAGATCGAGCTCAAGCGCAAGGGCATCCAGGTAGGCGTCGCCGCCGCGTTCTTCGCCGTCGCGCTTCTTTTTGTGGCGTTTCTTGTGGTGGGCCTCATCGTGGCCGCCATAATGGGCCTGGCCACCATCATGCCGGCGTGGCTGGCCGCGCTGCTCGTCTGCGCTCTGTTCCTGGTCATCGCCCTCATCGGTGCCCTGATCGGCCTCCGCAAATTCAAGCAGGCCATGCCCCTGGTCCCGGCCGAAACCATCCGCGGGATCAAACACGATCTCGGCATCGCCAAGGAAGGCTCGGGCTTCAACGCCGAACTGCTTGATCCTGCCAGCCCGGAGGCCAAGGCCGCGAAGGCTGCCAAGGACGAAGCAGCCGCGAAGGCCAAGGCCGAGAAGGACGCCAAGGCCGAGGCGCATAAGAAGGAGTTCCCGCACGCGTCCGAGCCCGAGCTTCACCGCCGCCTCGAACAACGCCGGCGGCACCTGGCACAGGTCCGCGACGAGCTGGATACCGAGCTCGACATCAAGCCGCAGGCCATGTTCGTGCTCGGCGCTGCCAAGGAGAGACTCGGGGAGGGCAAGGCTGCCGTTGAACACGGCGCGGCCGCGGCCAGCCAGAAGTTCGCTGCCTTCTCCGGCTCCCGGGACGGCGCCGGCGTGCGCTGGAAGCCGCTTGCCGCCCTTGCGGCCTCCGCGACGATCCTTGTGGTGCTCCTGCGCAGGCTGCTCCGGAACCCCTGACAACACACATCACACTGGGAACTATGGAAGGGGGGCGGATTGAGGTTCATTGGCGCTGGCGCGCGACCCGGCCGCCCGCAAATTGACCACGACCGCGTTTTCACACTCCCCAACGCCCTGACGGTGCTGCGCTTTATGGGCGTGCCGCTTTTTGTCTGGCTGGTCCTGGCCCAAAAGGAGTATGGGACCGCCGCTGTGGTTCTGGTGGTTATGGCGGGAACCGACTGGATTGACGGGTACGTGGCCCGCCGTTTCGACCAGGCGTCCAAGCTCGGCCGGGTCATGGACCCGCTGGCGGACCGGCTTGCCCTGATCGCGGTGGCGGTCACCCTGGTGATTGCCGGCGTCGTCCATTGGCTGTATCTGGCCGCACTCCTGGTGCCGGACGCCGTGCTCCTGCTGCTGACACTCTCCTACTTCGGGGGCCATCCGGACCTGCCGGTGAGCCGTGTGGGCAAGGTCCGCACCGGATTACTGCTCCTGGGCACACCGCTGCTGGTCCTGTCGCGTTTGGACACCCCGGTTGCCGGGCCGCTGTACGTTGCCGCCTGGATCGTGCTGGGACTCGGGCTTGCCGGCCACTGGATTGCCGCCTACAACTACTTCTGGGCCATTCTGCGCAAGGGCCGTCAGCAGTCCCATCACGACGGCGGCACCGGCTGATGGTGTGGGTGGCCGTTCTGCTGGCGGTGTTTGGAGCGTTCTGCCTGGCCTTCGGAGCGCAGAAGCAGGGGAGTGCAGTCAAAGCTGACACCGGCGGGCTGGCGCTGAGTTCACATGGATTCCTCCGTCTGCTCCGCAATCCGCGGTGGGTTCTGGGACTACTCCTGCTGTGCGTCGGGATGGGAATGAACGCGGTGGCATTGGTCTCCGCGCCGCTGACGGTGGTACAGCCGATCGGCGCCATTGCGCTGGTCATTACCACGGTGGTGAACGCCCGGGACCAGGACATCACCATCAACCGGGCCACCATGGTGTCCATCGCGGCCTGCGTGACCGGCTCCGCACTCTTTGTCCTCCTTGCCGTCAACGTGACGCAGGAGAACCACCACGTGAACCAGGAGGACGAGCTCACCATCGTGTTGCTGCTGGCACTGGCAGTCGGCGTATTCGGCACCCTGGCGGTCATGTTCCGGCACCGGATGGGCGCGTTTGTCTACATCCTCGGCGCCGGCATGCTGTTCGGCTTCGTCGCGGTCCTGACACGTATCATCGGCAAACACCTGCTGGATCCGAACGGGCTGGCACTGCTCAATGTCCAGTGGTATTCGGTGGTGGCCATCGCAGCGGCCGGTGGCCTGGGTTCGTGGTTTGTGCAGAGCGCCTACTCGGGCGGCCCGCCGGACCTTGTCATCGCCGGGCTGACTGTCATCGACCCGATCGTGGGTATCGCCATCGGCATCGTGATCCTGGGTGAGCTGCGCCCGGACGTCCACGCCGTGATGGCGATTGCCATGGCTACGGCTGCTTCGCTTGCTATCGTGGGGGTGATCGCCCTTTCCAGGCACCATCCCGAGGTCACTAAGCGCAGGAAAGATGCGCGGAAGGCGGCGGGCAGGGCGTCCCACTAGCCTGTATTCCCAACCAGCCCACTTCATGACCAGCCGATTTTCACTAAGAGGCCCCGTGCTACCTTGCCGGCGGCCCACCGGTGCAGCCAGCGACAGCTGCCCGCGCCGTGACCTTCAGGAGCTCTCCACGTGACAACGCCCTCTGACCAGCGACCCCTGACCGTACTGATTGCCGCGGATACCTATCCGCCCCACATCAACGGGGCCGCCCAGTTCAGCTACCGGCTCGCGAAGGGTATGACGGGCCGAGGCCACGATGTGCATGTGCTGGCCTGCCGGGCGGACAACGGTGCGAGCTTCACCGAGTTCCGCTCCGAGGCGACCGTGCACCGGCTCCGCTCGCACGGGGTCTTCACTCACGAATACTTCCGCATCTGTTTCCCCTGGGAAATCAAGAAGGAGATCGGCCTCCTTTTCGACCGGATCAAGCCCGATGTAGTGCACATCCAGAGCCATTACATGATCGGCGAGCACGTGCTCTACGAAGCGGGGAAGCGGGGCATCAGAATTGTGGCCACCAACCACTTCATGCCGGAGAACCTGAACCCGTTCCTGCCGTTCCCGCAGTGGTTCAAGGACATCATCGGCAAGATCTCCTGGAAGGACATGGGCAAGGTCATGGGCCAGGCTGACGTGGTCACCACGCCCACACCCCTGGCCGCCAAGGCCATGCACCAGCACGCTTTTCTGCATAAGGTACTGCCACTCTCCAACGGCATCGACTCCGCAGCCTACGAGCTGAAGCCAGGCGAAGTTATCGAACCGCACGCCCATCCGACAGTGGTTTTTGTGGGGCGCCTGGCCGAGGAAAAGCACGTGGACGTGCTGATCAATGCCGTGTCCAAGACGCCCGAAGAGCTCAACGTCCACCTGGAGATTGTGGGCGGCGGCGAAGTCCGCGCGGCTCTTGAAGCGCAGGCGGAACGGCTCGGAATGGGGGAGCGGGTGAAATTCCTGGGACTGGCCAGCGACGAAGACCTCCGTGAGGCCTACATCAGGGCAGACCTGTTCTGCATGCCGGGGACCGCTGAGCTTCAGTCCCTGGTGACCCTCGAAGCCATGTCCGCCTCCACTCCCGTCCTGCTCGCGGATGCCATGGCACTGCCGCACCTGGTCCGCGACGGCGAGAACGGCTACCTGTTCACACCCAACGACAGCGACGACCTCGCAGCCAAGATCACGAGGATCCTCCAGCTGCCGGCCGACGAACGGGCGGCAATGGGCCAGGCCAGCCGGCGGATGGTTGAACCGCACAGCATCGAGGGTACTTTGCAGACCTTCGAGGACCTCTACCGGGGTGCAACCTACGACGATAAAGCGCTCTGACTGCGATCTGGCAGCCGCTCGCTCCATCCTGGCCGGGGCCCGGCTTTCTGGCTGCGTGGTCCGGATGCCCGCCACTGTTTGCTAGAGTGTTTTTGCCCTGCTGAAGCTGAAGTCGTCCACAGACCACGCTGGCAGGGGCGGGGGGCTATAGCTCAGCTGGTTAGAGCGCGGGACTCATAATCCTAAGGTCCTCGGTTCAAGTCCGAGTAGCCCTACTGTGTGTATGCCCTCCGGTCTGCGTTCACGCAAACCGGAGGGCATACGTGTCTCAGACGGATTCCTGGTCAAGAATGGCTGTGGCGAGCTTTTGGCGGATCACGTGTTCTTCGCCGCTCCCGGTGGTTGGCAGCCGCAGGAGCGGAATGCCGTGCGCGAGGCAGATCGCATCCTTGAAGCCGTCCCGGACTCGTTGCAAAGGATCAGCCTCGTGGAAGGCAAAACCATCAACTTCCACAGCGAGGACAGGCACATTGGTGATGCGGTTGTATATGACGAAGTCCACCGTGGCGCGGTTGCGCACGTAGGCCATCTGCTGGGCCGTGAGCCTGGACAGGTCGGGGAGCAGATTGCGCAAAACGACCTGCTGAGCAACGGCCAAATCCGTGTAGGTTGCCTCGGCAAGAATTTCGAGGAGCAGCGTCCACACGATGTTTTCGGAAGCGAACTTGGACGTGTTTTGAAGGCGGACAGCCAAGGGCCGGAGCACCGCCGAGTACTCCTTGTAGAGGAGATCGAATACAGATACGACTGCGCTATCGAACACGCCGTGCTCGGGATCCTGGTATTGGATGAACTGGACCAGATCGCGGAGATGACGGCTGGCCGGCAGCATGTCGTAATTCGTCACCAAAATGAACCGTTTGACCGCCCGGGATACCGCCACGTTGACCAGTTGCGGGTTATCCACAAATTCAACCCCGAAACGTCCGTTTTTGGTCTCGTCCAGGACCGTGCTCATGATGATGACTTCCTTCTCGCGGCCCTGGAACTTGTGGACGGTGTCAGCCTGGATGGTGTTGACGAGGGCTTCCGCCACTTTGTCCACTTGCAGACGGTACGGCGTGACCACACCTATGTCTTCAGGCCGTGTGTCTGAGCAGAGCTCTTGCAGGACTTCCTCTGCAATAACGTCCGCTTCCCGCTGGTTGGTGCGACCGCCCACGTGCTGCCGCATGTGGTTTCCCTTAGCTGTGCGTACCACTATGAGCGCCTTGTTGTCCGGGTCACTGACCGTGTACGGAACGAGTTGCCCACCGTAAAACTTCTTGTTGCAGAAATCGATGATGGCAGGGTCGCAGCGGTAGTGCTCCCGGAGCATTGTCCGGGGGAGGCCGGTGCCGAAGCGCTCGATGATTGAGGACAGGATATTGTGCCGCCCATAGTCGTAACTTGGCGCAGGTGCTGGCCGGGCGCGCTCGGATGCACCCTTATCCGCTATGTGCTGTAGCTGCTGCAGGTCGCCCACCACGATGACGTTCCGTGCGCAGGAAAGCGCCACGCCCGCGACTAGAAGGTCCACCTGGGACGCTTCATCGATGATCAGGTAGTCCAGCAGGAAGCCAGCCGGGATGCTTCGCCGTAGCGAGTGGCAGGTACTCAAGATCACTGGATAATCGTTGGCAAAGTTCTTGAAGTCCCGGCGATAAGTGTCGTCCGAATAGCCTTGAGACCGGCCACCGGAATAGCGCTGGTACAGACTGGCGTCCAGCGCTTGTCGTGACAAGTGCCTCAGTTCGTCTTCGAGACCGGGGCAGTCATTCTGATCGAGCTGCGCTTTCGCTCGCTCGATTTGCTGTTCCAACTCCGCAATTTTACTGTCGTAGAAAGCAGCCTGGAGACGCAGGACTACGTCTGTGTTGTCTGGATCGATGTGCTTCGTGGATCCATATCGAAGACGGCTCTTGAACCGTCGAAAAACTCTTTTGAGGGGACTTTCATTCGCTGGAACGGCCGCTGTCTGGGCGAGGAATTCGAGGATACGGTTAGACGGCCGCTTCAGGAGTGTCAATGCCGGAAGCGAGGGCAGTTCGTGACTGTCGACATGGTGGCTGAAGTGACGCCGTTCAAGTTTGTAGGCATCCAGCTCCTGCCGCCGCATAGCCAGCTCCCGGGCCATCACCTGCAAGTGCTGGAGTTGCTTGTCGAGCTCCGAAATCCGACCGGCTGCTGGCAAGGACACAGCTGAGCGCCCGGCTTGGCGTTGCACCTCGACGTTTTCGGTGTGTTGTCCCGCGAAGAACTTACGTCTCACGTCGCTACGCCCCAAGTCTGCAACGACGTGGCCGAGCCCTTCCCGCGCGAGCTTGTCGCGGACGTTTTCCACCGCGGCATTATTGGAAGACACAATGCCCACAGTTGTCCCCGGGGAACGGATGATGTTGGCAACCAGGTTCAGTATTGTTTGCGTCTTTCCTGTTCCCGGCGGCCCGTCGATGACCGAGATACGATGGGTGAGGCCTTTCATCAGAGCCTCGCGCTGGCTGAGGTTTGACGAAAACGGGAAAACAAGTTCCCCGATTTCCGCCGAGGCATCCAGGGCTTCGCCGCGAAGGTAGAGATCGAGGATGCTCCCCTGGGGGACGGCCCGAAAGTTCTTGTATAGGGGGCGCAATGGATCGTCCTGCCCGAGATGGGAAACGACGTGGTGCCAGTAGTTGAGGACGTCGTAAGCTTCGGTGGCGTCCTCCGCAGCGTGGACAATGCTGATCTCGTCGTGCCTGCATGTCCTATAGTCTTCGCGTCCACTGGTTAAGGAGAAAACGCGCCACCAGCTCTGGCCGGGACCGTCAAAACGCCACACCTCCGTCACTCCCTGCACGGGATCTCCACGGATGCTGACACAGTCCCTATCCTCAATGGGTTCGCGTGTCGGGTGGCGCAGAATCATGACGTTCTGGGCCGAATACCTGTATTTCCGCGGTCTGCTGGCTGGCTGGAATGTAACGAAGGTGAAGTCGGCGGCGGCAACGTAATCCAAAACTTGCGAGGTTTTGTCGTGAAATCCGGGCTGGTCCCTGCTCCGGATGAGAACGGCCTCGCGGCGCGGGTCAGTCAATACAATTCCCCCAAGTAAAAAGATGCAACATCCTTGCACCCGACGTTATCGAAGTTCGCTGCACCGTTCGACCGTCTGGGCGTTTGCAGGTCCAGCTTCCTTCCATCGCCACCGTTGCGGAGGGTAAGGCCGATGCGGTAAGTTACTCACCAGTAACTTAATGAACTTCCGGGGATATTCGCGCCTTGGAGCCGTCCATCAGCACTGATCCCTAGCGAGGAAAACCATGTCTAAGAAATCCATTGACATCAACAACCTTCCGTACGCCGACGGCGACTTCTTCGCCTTCGAGCAACTTCTCACCGCCAAGGAGCAGGACCGGCTCGCCGAGATTCGGGGTTTCCTTGCCCGCGAAGTCCGGCCGATTGCCGTGGACTGCTGGAACCGCGGCGAGTTCCCCATGGAACTCATTCCCAAGCTGGCCGAAATTGACCTGGTGAGCCCGGTGCGGCGCCAGGGCTACTCCAACCTGTTTGCCGGCCTGGTCCACGCCGAGGCCACCCGCGCCGATACCTCCATCGCTACCTTCATGGGCGTGCACGACGGACTGTTCACCGGCTCCATCGAAGCCCTTGCCTCCCAGGAACAGCAGGACGCCTGGCTGCCGGATATTTATTCGCTGAAGAAGATCGGCGCATTCGGGCTCACCGAACCCCTGGGCGGTTCCGATGTTGCCGGCGGCACACGCACCACAGCACAGCGCGACGGCGACACCTGGATCCTCAATGGCGACAAGCGCTGGATCGGCAACGCTACTTTCTCGGACTGGGTGGTCATCTACGCCCGAGACCTTGCCGACAACCAGGTCAAGGGTTTCCTCGTAGATACGGCGCTGCCCGGGTTCAGTGCCACCAAGATCGAAAACAAGATCTCCCTCCGGACCGTCCAGAACGCAGACATCGTCCTGGAGAACGTGGTGGTTCCGGACTTCTTCAAGCTGGCAGGCGCCAACAGCTTCCGCGACACCAACAAGGTCCTGAAGGTCACGCGGCTGTCCGTGGGCTGGCAGGCAGTTGGCCAGCAGCTGGCAGCGTTTGACGTGGCCCGCCGCTACGCCGTGGAACGCCACCAGTTCGGCCGTCCGCTGGCGTCGTTCCAGCTCGTCCAAAGCCAGCTGGTGCAGATCCTCGGGAATGCCGTCAGCTCGATGGGCATGATGGTCCGGCTCTCCCAGCTGGAGGATGCCGGCCAGGCCAAGGACGAACAGTCCGCCCTGGCCAAGGCATTCACCACCGCCCGGATGCGCGAGAGTGTTGCGATCGGCCGCAGCCTCCTGGGCGGCAACGGCATCGTGACGGACTTTGAGATGGCCAAGATCTTTGCAGATGCTGAAGCCATCTACTCGTATGAGGGAACCCACGAGATCAACACCCTCGTGACAGGCCGAGCCATCACCGGGATCTCTGCCATCGTCTAGTGCCGTCGGCCGTCAGCCCGTGTCCGGCCCCAGGGGCAACAGGATGGACGGGCGGAGGTCCGTGACGAATTCCAGCGGGTTGACGTAGGCGTCCCCGCGCCGGACGCCCCAGTGGACGCAGGCAATGGCACCGCAGTGCCCGGGTTGCAGCGTTCCGATGGTTTCGCCCTTCGCCACCACGGTTCCCGCCGTGAGCGGGCTGCCGACCGGCTCAAAACTGCTGCGGAGACCGCCCCCGTGATCGATGGTGATCACGGGGCGGTCCACTACCACTCCCACAAAACTGACGGTGCCGGACTCCGGCGAGGTGACCGGGACGCCGTCGTGCGTTGCTTCCAAGTCCACGCCACGATGCCCGCTCATCCACGGCTTGTCCGGAGGGTCAAAGGCGCGCAGCACCGTGGGCCTGGGGGAGAGCGGCCACTCCCAGGAATCGCGCGGCGCTGTACCTGCTGGGGCCGCCGTGGCCGGAAGCAGTAGCACGGCGGCCAGGACGAGTGATGCTTTCATGAACCCAGCTTTACGTGCCGGATCCCTGATGGGGAGTGCCCACTTTGGCCATGTGGAAAACGCCCGCCGAGGGCCCTCGGGTAGTCCAGCGGTTATTGGCTCCTGTAGTACACTTGGTGGAGCAGTTTGCTGTGCCCTCAACGCTTGCGTCGGCACGCCTCATTCAGGAATGCGGGGGAGCAGCAACTGACTACGCGTATCCAGCCCTCCAAATCTGAAGCTCCGGCTTTGTATGAGGAGGATTGTGTCTCTTGCGGTCAGGGCCTCGCGGTCCTGGTAAGGGTCGCAATGGATGCCAGGAGCACGGCCCGTCTTGGGCCACGCTAAATAACCGTCAACTATTGGCAGGGTAAGAGAGCCTGAAAAGGTTCTCTCATGAATGACCTGCCGGAAGGAGCGCCGGCATGCCCGTCGTAACTATGCGCCAGCTGCTTGACAGCGGCGTCCACTTTGGACACCAGACCCGCCGTTGGAACCCGAAGATGAAGCGATTCATCTTCACGGAGCGCAACGGCATCTACATCATTGACCTTCAGCAGTCGCTGTCCTACATCGACCGCGCCTACGAGTTCGTAAAGGCCACCGTTGCACACGGCGGCACCGTACTCTTCGTAGGCACCAAGAAGCAGGCCCAGGAATCCATCGCTGAGCAGGCTACCCGCGTTGGACAGCCCTACGTGAACCAGCGCTGGCTCGGCGGTATGCTGACCAACTTCCAGACCGTTTCCAAGCGCATCCAGCGCATGAAGGAACTGGAAGAGATCGACTTCGACGACGTCGCCGGTTCCGCGTACACGAAGAAGGAACTGCTGCTCCTTCGCCGTGAACTCACCAAGCTGGAAACCAACCTCGGCGGTATCCGCAACCTGACCAAGGCGCCGTCCGTGCTCTGGATCGTGGACACCAAGAAGGAACACCTGGCCGTTGACGAAGCCAAGAAGCTGAACATCCCGGTTGTGGCCATCCTGGACACCAACTGCGATCCTGACGAAGTTGACTTCCCGATCCCGGGCAACGACGACGCCATCCGCTCCGTCAACCTGCTGACCCGCGTTGTCGCCGACGCCGTTGCGGAGGGCCTCATCGCCCGCCACAACCGCGCTACGGGCACCACGGAAGCTCCGGAAGAACCGCTGGCTGAGTGGGAGCGCGAACTCCTCGAAGGCAGCAAGACTGAAGAAGCTCCGGCTGTTGAGGCTGCTCCGGCTGCTGAAGAAGTTGCCGCTCCGGCAGCCGAAGAAGCAGCCCCGGTTGCCGAGGAAGCTCCGGCAGCCGCCGAGGCTCCCGCCGCCGACGCTGACAAGTAAATCCGGATTCTCCGGCGCTGCCCGCAGCGCCGGAGCACCTGACAGGATGGCAGCTCACCCGGTGAGCCGCTGTCCTGTCGGTCCGTACACCACATACATTTTCTAGACAGAGGGGTTCCCATGGCGAACTACACTGCCGCCGATATCAAGGCTCTGCGCGAGCGCACCGGCGCCGGCATGATGGATGTCAAGAAGGCTCTTGACGAAGCCAACGGTGACGCCGAAAAGGCCATCGAGATCATCCGCATCAAGGGCCTCAAGGGCGCTACGAAGCGCGAAGGCCGCTCCACCGCTGAAGGCCTGGTGGCCGCCAAGGTCAGCAACGGCGTCGGCGTTATGATCGAAGTCAACTGCGAGACCGACTTCGTGGCCAAGGCTGACAAGTTCATCCAGCTGGCTGACAAGGTCCTGGCCGTGGCTGTGGAGTCCGGCGCTGCCGATCTCGACACCCTCCTGGCCACCGAAGTTGACGGCAAGCCGCTGTCCGAGGTTGTCGTCGAAGAAGGTGCAATCCTCGGCGAGAAGGTTGTTGTCCGCAAGCTCTCGCGCATTGTGGGCGGCACCGTTGACGCGTACCTGCACAAGACGTCCAAGGATCTCCCGGCCCAGGTCGGCGTCCTGTTCGCCGTTGACGGTGAAGGCGAAGCCGCTGCCACCGCCGCACACGACATTGCAGTGCACATCGCAGCGATGTCCCCGAACTACCTGACCCGGGAAGACGTACCGTCCGACCTGGTCGAGTCCGAGCGTCGCATCGCCGAAGAGACTGCCAAGGCTGAAGGCAAGCCCGAGGCGGCAATGACTAAGATTGTGGAAGGCCGCGTAACGGGCTTCTTCAAGGGTGAGGTCCTGGTTGATCAGGCTTTCGCCAAGGACGCCAAGAAGTCTGTGGCGCAGGTCCTCGAAGAGGCCGGCGTCAAGGGTACGTCCTTCGCACGTTTCCGCGTCGGCTCCTAGTCGAATCCGCAAAGGGGTGGCCACTTCGGTGGCCGCCCCTTTTGCATGCACCGGCTGAACGTCCGATGAGACCTTTGGCCACCCGGCACGATAACCTTTTTCAGAGTTCACCAACGGGAAGGCACCTATGGAAGCCGTCAATTCTTCAAGCCAGCCAGAGAAAAGCAGGCGCCGCGTCCTCCTGAAGTTGTCCGGCGAGGTCTTCGGCGGCGGCAAGCTGGGCGTTGATCCCGACACCGTCCGCGATGTCGCCAAGCAGATCGCCGCGGCGGTCCCCGACGTCGAGGTCGCAATCGTCGTCGGCGGCGGTAACTTCTTCCGTGGTGCGGAACTGTCCCAGAGCGGCATGGACCGTTCGCGCGCGGACTACATGGGCATGCTCGGTACTGTCATGAACTGCCTGGCGCTGCAGGACTTCCTGGAGCAGGCCGGCGTGGAAACCCGCGTGCAGAGCGCCATTACCATGGGCCAGGTCGCCGAGGCGTACATTCCGCGCCGGGCCATCCGGCACATGGAAAAGGGCCGCGTGGTCATCTTCGGCGCCGGCGCCGGCCTGCCGTACTTCTCCACGGACACTGTGGCCGCCCAGCGCGCCCTGGAAGTCCACGCGGATGTTGTCCTGATGGCCAAGAGCGGCGTGGACGCCGTCTACACCGCGGATCCGAAGAAAGACCCCACTGCCGAGAAGCTGGACACCCTGAGCTACGACGACGCCCTGCGCCGCGACATCAGGGTCATGGACCAGACGGCAATGACCATGTGCAAGGACAACAACCTGTCCATGGTGGTTTTTGGAATGGAAGGCGAAGGGAACGTCACCCGCGCCATCCTGGGTGAAAAGCTCGGTACCCTGGTGACCCCGTAGCTGCAGCTAGGATGATCTGAGTACGGTTCCATGGCCGCGGCCGGGCAACAATGGAACCAGGAACACTGAACCAAGATTGTGCAGGGAACCGGTATCCGGACTGCACTGATTTCTGAGGAGAGACCGTGATCGAAGAAACCTTGCTCGAAGCCGAAGAGAAGATGGACAAGGCAGTAGAGGTAGCCAAGGAAGACTTCGCCTCGATCCGCACCGGACGGGCAAACCCGGGCCTTTACAACAAGGTTCTGGTTGACTACTACGGTTCGCCCACCCCGCTGCAGCAGCTCGCTTCCTTCGCCATTCCGGACGCGCGCACCATCCTCATCACGCCGTTCGACAAGACCGCGCTGCGGGACATCGAGAGGGCCCTGAGTGATTCCGAGGTGGGTGCCAACCCCTCCAACGACGGCAACGTCATCAGAATCACCATTCCGGACCTGACCCAGGAACGCCGCAAGGAATACGTCAAGATCGTCAAGACCAAGGGCGAGGACGCGAAGATCTCCATCCGCAACATCCGGCGTAAGGCCAAAGAGACGCTGGACAAGCTTGTCAAGGATGGCGAAGCCGGCGAGGACGAAGGCAGCCGCGCCGAAAAGGAACTGGATGGCCTGACCAAATCGCACGTGGACGGCATTGACGAGCTGCTCAAGCGCAAGGAAGCAGAGCTGCTCGAAGTCTGATGAGCCAGGCAGAGCAGGCCCCCGCACCAAGGGCGCGCACCAGGGGGAAACAGTTGCGGAGTAATCCGACACCCAAGGCCGGCCGGAATCTTCCGGCAGCCATTGTGGTGGGCTTGGCCATGCTGATAGGTGTGCTGGGCGGCCTGGTTTTCCTCCCGCTCGGATTCGTGGCGGTCACCACCGGGTTCGCGGTCTTCGGAGTCTGGGAGATCTTCCGCGCCCTGGAGGCGAACGGAACCAGGCTGCCCATCGTCCCGGTCATGGTGGGTACACTCGGCATGCCGTTTGCCGCCTATTTCGGCGGTCTTGAGAGCCTTCTTTTTGTCATGCTCCTGAGCTGCGTTGCAGTTCTCCTCTGGCGTTCAGTGGAGAGCCCGGCGGGATCAGCGAACAGCATCTTTGCCGGTGTATTCACGCTGGGGTGGGTGCCGTTCTTCATCAGTTTCGCCGTGCTGCCGCTGCACGCCGTCGGTGTCGCCACCCCGGTGGGTCTCTGGCCTGGCGGGACCGTGCCGCCAGGGGCCTGGCAGGTGGCCGTGATGCTCCTGCTAGTGGTTTCGAACGATACGTTCGGCTATCTCGTAGGCGCGTCGCTGGGGAAACATCCCATGGCCCCCAAAATCAGCCCCAAGAAATCCTGGGAGGGTTTCGCCGGATCCGTTGCCGGGGCCGTGCTGATCGGCATCCTCGCCAGCATTTTCCTGCTGGACAAACCCTGGTGGGTGGGTGTGATCCTTGCGGTTGGCGTCGTTGCGGCGTCCACCGCAGGAGACCTGGCCGAGTCCATGGTCAAGCGGGAACTGGGAATCAAGGACATGAGCAGCATCCTGCCCGGACATGGGGGCGTAATGGACCGGCTGGATTCCATCGTCTTCGCCTGTCCCGTGGCATTTGTGCTGTTCGCACTGGTCGCGGGCGTCTGACACGGCCTTAACTGCCCACCTCCGCCGGAGCACCGGCAGCGCCAATAGACTGGTGCGTAACCTGACCCAGCTGAAGAGCAACAAAGGAACAACAGTGGCATTGGACTTTCAACGGAAAACTCCCGCGTCGTTTGAGCGCGTGCGGGGCAACGAATTCGGGTACAACGCCAAACAGGTGGACCAGTTCCTCCAGCGGGCCAGGGTGGCACTTGAAACACCGAAGGCCACCAGCCGAGGCGTCACCAGCGCCGACGTCCGGGGCGTCTCCTTTGACCCGGTCAAGGGCGGCTACGCTGCCGCCGTCGTCGACGCAGCGCTGGACCGGCTCGAAGACGCCTTCGCCCGCCGCGAACGGGACGAACTGATCGCCGCCAAGGGCGAGGATGCCTGGCTGCGGGAGATCGGCAGCCTCTCCGGAATCCTCAGGGGCCGCCTTCACCGGCCTGACGGTGAGCGGTTCCGGCGCCCGTCAAAAAAGAAGGCCCGCAGTTACAACATCCTGGATGTGGACAACCTTTGCTACGACCTGATCGGCTACCTCGAAGAGGACAAGCCGCTCAGCGTGGACAACGTCCGCCGGGTGGTCTTCCGTCCCGCCGTCGGCAAGGACGGCTACGAAGAGACGCAGGTTGATGCCTTCCTGGACCGCGTGGTTGAACTCATGGCGGCCATCGACTGAAAGCTTCCCGGCACGCTGCCCCGGACCAGGCTCAATGACTTTCCCGGGGAGTGGGGGACACAGGCGTGAATTGGCGCCAAACTGCCATATACGTCCTGTAGCCGTAGACCGACGAACCGGTGAAAAAAGCCAGTCCGAACACGGCCCCTACGGCGGCCGCGCCGGCGGCGCCTGTCCCGAAGATGGATGTCAGCAGCCCTGCCAGGATCGCGATGAGCGCCGAGTTCGCTGTGCTGATGAAAGTCATGCTGCTTCCTGCCACATGGCTCAGTGGGTTGCGGCTCCCCAGGAAGTCGTACGTCTGGACGGAGCCTGGCAGGTCGTCGTGCACGGAGGTCATGAAGTACCGGGCCATGCCCGGGTCAAGGGCAACGTAGGCCGCCCGCAGTCGGTTCATCGCGAGCACATACATCAGGTCCTCGTACGCAACATTAAAAACCCGGACCTGCGTGAGGCAGCCGATAACGACGTCTACGGAGAGCACCACTCCGGCCAAAACCATGAACATGTCCGAGAACCTGGTGGCCTGACCCACCAGTGCCAGGCTGACCAGGCTGGCGGAGGTGAACATCAGGAACATGCTGATGCGGGTCAGTACCTCAGCCTGTGTAGTGCTGCGGGATGCAAGCAGGCTCCAATGCTCGGTGGCGAGCAGCTGCGCCCGGACCGACGGCGGGACGCCGTCCGCCTCATGGGGGTGTTTCCGTCCTGCGTGGACATGCCGCAATTGTCCTCCCTCCAGCCGCCCGGCGGGAAGCCCGGGACCGCTTGTGCGGGTAAGATCAGCGTTCGGTGGCCAACGGCCGTTCCGGCGTGTGCAGCCGGGTCATGACCCGCGCCGTGGTCCGCGGAATCCGATGTTTTGTCGCCCGGGAGACGAGCACTGTCACGGCGAAGGCGGCCGGAACGGTCCACGCCGCCGGCTGGGCCAGCCAGAACGGCGTGCCGGCGGCGCCCAGGATGTTTCCCCACACCATGGCGCCACCGCAGAGGACGCCTCCGGTCACCATGCCGGCGATGGCGCCCGCATCGGTGAGCCCGCGCCACCAGATGCCCAGCAGGAGCACCGGGCAGACGGTGGAGGCCGTAAACGCGAACACCAGGCCCACGCTGCCGGCCAGCGCCATGGAATCAGTCATCAGGGCAATTCCCAGCGGGACCACAGCGGAGACGACCGCGGCGAGCCGGAATCCCCGCACACCGCCGCCGAGCACGTCCTGGCTGATCACGCCCGCCAAGGAGACCACCAGGCCGGACGTGGTGGACAGGAACGCGGCAAAGGCTCCGGCCACCACCAACGCGGAGAGCAGATCGCCGGCGGTTCCACCGATCAGCTGCCCCGGCAGCAGGAGAACCACGGCGTCCGGCTGCCCTGACCGGGCGAGTTCGGGCGCGAACATCCGCCCCACCAGCCCGTAGGCGGTGGGAAACAGGTAAAACACCGAGAGCAGCCCGAGCACGATCAGGGTGGTCCGCCGGGCCGAGTGTCCGTCCGGATTCGTGTAGAAGCGGACCAGGACGTGAGGGAGTCCCAGCGTGCCGAACAGCAGCGCCACCAGCAGCGAGATGTTCTGGTACGGCCCGGCCGGGGCCAGCCCGGTGGGATTCACGACGGCGGGAGCCACCGCGGATTCCCCGTCACCGGCGAGCGTAAACACGATGAACAGGACGGGCACAGCAATGGCGGTGAGCTTCAGCCAGAACTGGAAGGCCTGCACAAACGTAATGGAGCGCATGCCGCCGGCCACAACGGTCAGGCACACCACAACCACCACGGCCACGGAGCCTACCCAGGCTGGCAGCCCGGTGGTGATCCGGATGGTCAGTGCCGCGCCGTGGAGCTGCGGCACAATGTACAGCCAGCCCACCACAACCACCACCACACTGGTCACACGTCGGACCGCGCGCGAATCCAGCCTGGCCTCGGTGAAGTCCGGGATTGTGTACGCGCCGGACCGGCGCAGCGGTGCGGCCACAAAGAGCAACAGCATCAGGTAGCCGGCGGTGTAGCCCACGGGAAACCACAGTGCGTCGGTACCGGACAGCAGGATCAGCCCGGCTACGCCGAGGAAACTCGCCGCAGAGAGGTACTCTCCGCCGATGGCCGAGGCGTTCCACCAGGGCCTGACAGTCCGGGAGGCCACGTAGAAATCTCCGGTGGTCCGGGAGATACGCAGCCCGTAGAACCCGATGGCGGCTGTTGCCAGCGAAACGACAACCAGTGCCATCACGCCCACTACCGGATTCATCAGGCCATCACTTGTCCCCGGCCAGGTCCCGGTAGCGGCTCTCATTCCGTGCCGCGGCCCGGATAAAAAGCCAGGCGCTGAGGCCGATCACCGGATAGATGCCGGCACCCAGAAGGATCCAGTCGAGCGGGACACCCGCAACCCGGGTATCGGCCAAGCCCGGCACGGCTGCCAGCAACGGGAACGCAGACAGGATCAGCAGGAATACGATGGCCACAACCAGGGCCAGCCGCAACTGGGAACGGATCAGGGAGCGGACGAAGACCTGTCCCACGTCTGATTCCTCCGCCGCCTCGCGGGATTCCCCGGCGGGCCGGGGCACCGAGCGCGGGGCGGTGACGCGGACCCGGGTCATGCCTGCGGCCGGATGCGGGTGGCTTCCAGCTTTTCCCTGACCATGGGAAGGTGGCGGCGGCTGATGGGCAGGCCGGCGCCGGCCACCGAGACGCTGGGCTTGTCCGCCGCCAGCTTCATGGACTGCACATGCTTCAGCGCCACCAGGTAGGACCGGTGCGTCCGGATGAACCCGGCCTCCGCCCACTGCTGCTCCAGATCGGCCAGCGGCACGCGGATGAGATAGCTGGCATCCGCGGTGTGCAGCCGGGCGTAGTCTCCCTGCGCCTGGACGTACGTAACGTCGTCGCGCCTGATCATCCTGGTGGTGCCGCCCTGGTCAACGGTGATCATCTCGGGGGCGGCGGAGGCGCCGTCGCGCAGCAGCTCGCTGATCCGGCCCACCGACCGGGAGAGCCGCTCGGCCCGGACGGGCTTGAGCAGATAGTCCACGGCGGCCAGTTCGAAGGCTTCCAAGGCGCAGTCCTCGTCCGCGGTCACAAACACCACCGCTGGAGGTTTGCTGCTGCGCGTGATGGCGCGTGCCACATCAAGGCCGGACACGGCGGGCATGTGAATATCCAGGAAGACGGCATCAATCCTTTCGGTGTTCAGGGCCCGCAGTGCCTCCGCGCCGGACGTAGCCCGGTGGATGACCCCGATCCGGTCGTCCTTGCCCAGCAGGTAGGCCAGTTCCTCCACGGCGGGTAGCTCGTCGTCGGCGACGAGGACATTAATCATGGTCCTACATTAGCCGCCGCAGGCGGTTGGAAGCAGGCGGCTGGTTCAGGCGTCATGGCCGGGCTGGGACTTGGGCACGCGCATGGTGATCAGCGTTCCCTCGCCCGGCGCCGTCTCGATCACCAGGCCGTGCTGGTCACCGTACACCTGCCGGAGCCGGGCGTCCACGTTGCGCAGCCCCACATGGTCGCCGTCGTGGTGCCCGGCCAGCATTGACTGGAGCTCGGCAGGGTCCATCCCCACGCCGTCGTCCTCGATGGTCACTTCCGCGTAGGCGCCCGAATCGTTGGCGGTAATGGTGATGTGGCCCGCCCCTTCCTTGGCCTCCAGGCCGTGCCTGACGGCGTTCTCCACCAGAGGCTGGAGGCTGAGGAACGGGATGACGGTGCTCAGGACTTCCGGTGCGATCCGCAGGCTGACCTGGACGCGCTCACCGAATCGGGCACGCTCCAGCAGCAGGTACCGGTCAATGCAGCGCAGTTCCTCCGCTAGCGTGGTGAAGTCGCCGTGGCGCCGGAACGAGTACCGGGTGAAATCGGCGAACTCCACCACGAGTTCGCGCGCCCGCTCCGGATCCGTGTTGATGAACGACGCGATGGCGTTCAGCGAGTTGTAGATGAAATGGGGGCTGATCTGGGCACGCAGCGCCCGGACTTCGGCTTCCATCAGCAGCGTCCGGGACGCGTCCAGCTCAGCGAGCTCCACCTGGACGGCCACCCAGTCCGCCACTTCGCTCGTGGCACGGACCAGGCCTGCGCCGGCCGACGGGGCAAACGCCGCCACGACGCCCACCACCCGTGACCCGGCACGGACCGGGGCGATGACTGCGGCGAGGTTCCCGGAGGCAAGGTCCGCACCCAGGTCCCGCGCCTGGAGCACCGCGGTCCGGCCGCCGATCAGGACCTCTGCCGCCAGGTTCATCAACCGGGGCTTCAGTTCCTCGGCGGCACCGTCCCAGGCAAGCACCCCGGCCGTATCGGTGATGGCCAGCGCATCACAGCCCAGCAGGTTCCTTAGCTGCCGGCTCGCCTTGGCCGCGCCCGCCGGATTGAGGCCGGTACGAAGGTGCTGGCCGGCACTCGATGCAGCGTGGAGGGTGTTGTACGTGGCGCGCTCAGCGTCAGTGCCCAACTCACGGAAGGAGCGGAGCAGCTTGATGCCAACGCCGACGACGACGGCGATCGCCAGCACAATCACCGCAACTGCGGCGGCGGTCAGCAGCGGGGAGTCTGGCATGGTGCCCAGCGTAGCGGCGGGTGCCGTTAGTCGCAGCATCGTAACCGTTGAGCGACCGTTCCGGCCATGGTTCTGGAATGGCCGCCCGCGGCAGCGCAGAGTGATTGCAGTCACATTGTCCGAATCCTGCCCGCAGGCCTCGGCCGGTGTGAACCAGGCAAGTCTCAATGAGGAGGAACGATGGGTAACGATGCCCACACTCCGGACGCAGCGGCGTCCGTGGACTTCGAACAGGTCCAGTCGACAGAGCGGTTCCAGGAACTGCGCAAACGTCACCGCAGCTTTGTATTCCCCATGGCCGTGGCATTCCTGCTGTGGTACTTCGCGTATGTCCTGCTGGCTGACTACGCCGTCGATTTTATGTCCACCAAAGTGTGGGGCAACATCAACGTCGGACTGATCCTGGGCCTGCTGCAGTTCATCTCCACGTTCGCCATCACCGGCTGGTACGTCAGCTACTCCAACCGGAGGCTGGACCCCATCGCGGCGGAGATCCGCAACGAAATCGAAGGCCATGAGTTCGACAAAGGCGGCAACCGAGTGAGTGGAGTCACCAAATGATCGGAATTGCCACCGCGGTGGATGTGGCCGCGCTCAAGGACACTACGTTGCTGAACATGGGCATCTTCGGCCTTTTCGTTGCCGTCACCATGGTGATTGTGCTGCGCGCCAGCCGGAACAACAAAACCGCTGCGGACTACTACGCGGCCGGCCGCTCGTTCACCGGTTCCCAGAACGGAACGGCAATTGCCGGGGATTACCTGTCCGCCGCATCGTTTCTGGGCATCACCGGCGCCATCGCCATCAACGGCTACGACGGCTTTATGTATTCCATTGGCTTCCTGGTTGCCTGGCTCGTGGCCCTGCTGCTAGTCGCTGAGCTGCTCCGCAACACCGGAAAGTTCACCATGGCCGATGTCCTCTCCTTCCGGCTCAAGCAGCGGCCGGTCCGCATCGCTGCGGCCATCTCCACCCTCGCCGTCTGCTTCTTCTACCTGCTCGCGCAGATGGCCGGAGCAGGCAGCCTCATTTCGCTGCTGCTGGGCATCAGCGACTGGGGCGGACAGGCACTGGTGATCATCGTCGTCGGCGCCCTCATGATCATGTACGTACTGATCGGCGGGATGAAGGGCACCACCTGGGTCCAGATCATCAAGGCGATCCTGCTGATTGCCGGTGCTGCCGTGATGACCTTCTGGGTGCTGGCCATCTACGGGTTCAACCTCTCCGACCTGCTGGGCGGCGCCGTGGAAACCTCGGGCAACCCGAACATTCTCAACCCCGGCCTGCAGTACGGCAAGACCGAGACGTCCAAGCTGGACTTCATGTCCCTTGCCCTCGCCCTGGTCCTGGGAACGGCTGCCCTTCCCCACGTGCTGATGCGCTTCTACACGGTCCCGACCGCCAAGGAAGCCCGCAAATCCGTTGTCTGGTCCATCGGGCTGATCGGACTTTTCTACCTGTTCACCCTGGTCCTGGGTTACGGCGCTGCAGCGCTGGTGGGAGCCGAAACGATCAAGGCCGCCCCGGGCGGCGTCAATTCGGCGGCCCCGCTGCTGGCCTTCTATCTCGGCGGACCACTGCTCCTGGGCTTTATTTCCGCGGTGGCCTTCGCCACCATCCTGGCAGTGGTGGCCGGGCTGACCATCACCGCCGCAGCGTCCTTCGCCCACGACATCTACGCCAGCGTTATCTCCAAGGGCAAGGCCGACGCCGAGACAGAGGTCAAGGTGGCGCGGCGCACCGTGGTGGTCATCGGCGTGATGGCCATCCTGGGTGGCATCTTCGCCAACGGCCAGAACGTGGCTTTCCTAGTGGCGCTCGCCTTCGCCGTTGCGGCGTCGGCGAACCTCCCGACGATCGTCTACTCGTTGTTCTGGCGCAGGTTCACCACCCAGGGTGCGGTCTGGAGCATGTACGGCGGCCTGGGCTCGGCAATCATCCTGATCGCCTTCTCGCCTGTGGTTTCCGGCCTGAAGACCTCCATGGTCCCGGGTGCCAACTTCGCCTTCTTCCCCCTGAGCAACCCTGGCATTGTGTCCATCCCGCTGGCATTCCTGCTCGGCTGGCTGGGCACGGTGCTGGACAAGAAGCGCGAGGACACCGCCAAGCAGGCGGAGATGGAAGTACGCTCCCTGACCGGTGTTGGCGCGGAGAAAGCCGTCGACCACTGACACGCTGAAAACGATCCTGCTGGCTGATCGTCGCAGCGGATCTTGAACCACAGACAAGAGTCCCCGGGCCGTCAAGGCACGGGGACTCTTTTCTGCTCTGGTGCTGGCGCTAGGACTGGGGCTTGAGCTTGATGTTGATCATTCTCAGCTCGTCGGTGCCTTCGAAGCGGTAGGCGAGGTCGATCTTCTTGTCGCCGTCGCAAGTGATGAGGCCGGCCACGTCGGCCGCTTTCGTGCCGTTCTCGGTGCTGGCAGTCACCTGGTTGTAGGCCGGCTTGCAGGTGTTATCCATCTCTAGCGTCTTGATGCCGGCGATGAATTCTTCCTTGGTCAGCTGTTCGCGGAGGGCGGGGTCAAGATAGTCGTCGTAGGCCTTGGAACTGTCGCCCGCAATCACCAGCTTCGTGAAGCCGTCAGCCAGTCCCCGAGCATGGTTGGTGGCTCCGTTGACAACGTTGACCAGGATGAGCACGCCCACCACCGCCAGCAGCAGGACACCGCCCATAATGCCGAGGATGGTCCACAGCTTCCGGCGGTTTCGCGCCGGGGGTTCCTGTCCGGGCAGGCCGAACGGTCCATCTGGCGAGTACTGGCCAGGTGCCCCGTACTGTGCAGGCGGGCCAAACTGCGACGGGGGACCGTATTGCCCCGGCGCACCGTTCTGTCCCGGCGCACCATGTGGCGGGTTGCCCGGCAGCGGTGGCGCGCCGTGCTGCCCAGGGTTCCCGGGCTGCCCGGCTGGTTGTGCGGGCCAGGCCGCCGGCTGAACCGGCTGGTACGGTTCCTGAGGATTGCTCACGATGGAGCCTTTCCGGCAACGCACTGGCACTGCCTTATTGTAGGGACCCGCTGAACGGCACCCATGGATTGACCTTGGAACAGCCTATAACCCGCCCCGCCGGGGCTGGGTATCGCCGAATTAATAAGGGCTGCCGGCCCTAGGCGTCTCCGGATCCCCGCTCAAGCAATGGCTGGATGCGGAAGGGGATGAGTTCGCCCATGGCCAGGGCGGTATCCGTCCGGTCCACTCCATTGCAGGCCAGGATCTTCCCGTTGATCCGGAAGAGATCCTCGGCGTCCAGAGCTACCACGCGGAGCAGGAGGTCAGCGGAGCCGGTGAGGCCGTAGCCTTCCAGGATTTCCGGAATGCCGGCGAGGTCATGGGCCAGCTGCCCGAGTTTCTGCTGCTGGACATGGACGGAAATGAACGCCATCAGCGGATAGCCCAGTGACACGGGGTTGATCCGCCGTTCAAAGGACAGGAAGACGTGCTTCTTCTCCAGCTGGGCCATGCGCGCCTGCACGGTGTTCCGGGACAGCCCCAGCTTCTGGGCCAACGCCACCACTGTCCGCCTGGGGTCGCGGGCCAAGGCCGAGAGTAGCCGCGTGTCTGTGCCATCCAAAACGTGCATAATGCGCAACTTTAGCACGGTGACCTCTCTGCAAACGGGGCATTATGCGCAGTATCCGCCGCGGTGGTTGTACCCATTGAGCGTTGTGAGTAGGGTCACAAATATCCGGGGCAACGGCGCCCGGGCGGCCGACGGCGGGCGGGACCATAAGTCCCCAGGCTCCGGTCAAACGACGTGAGAAGGTTGCGTGCCATCGTGTCTACAGACAGGAACCTGATCCAGCTGATTACCCCGGCAGGGGAGCGGATCAGCCACCCGGAGTTTGATCCATGGATGAAGGACATCGGGGATGAGCAGTTATGTTCCCTTTACGAGGACCTCACGGTGATCCGGCGGATCGATGTTGAGGCCACCGCCCTCCAGCGTCAAGGCGAACTTGGTCTTTGGCCCCCGTTGCTGGGGCAAGAGGCGGCGCAGGTCGGTTCCGGCAGGGCCCTGCGCGAGGACGACTTTGTTTTCTCCAGCTACCGGGAAAACGGTGTGGCGTACTGCCGCGGCGTGGACCTGACAGACATCACGCGGGTGTGGCGTGGCACGGCCTCCTCCGGCTGGGATCCGTACTCCGTGAATATGGCCACCCCGCAGATCATCATCGGCGCGCAGACGCTGCATGCCACCGGTTACGCCATGGGCATCCAGAACGACGGCGCGGACTCGGTGGCGGTGACGTACTTCGGCGACGGTGCCACCAGCGAAGGCGACGTCAACGAGGCCATGGTCTTTGCCGCCAGCTTCCAGGCGCCCGTGGTCTTCTTCTGCTCCAACAACCATTGGGCCATTTCGGAGCCTGTGCGCTTGCAGTCCCACATCCAGATCGCGGACCGGGCTACCGGATTCGGCATTCCCAGCCTCCGGGTGGACGGCAATGATGTGCTGGCCGTTATGGCAGCCACGCGCGTGGCCTTGGACCGTGCCCGGCACGGCGGCGGACCCACGTTCATCGAAGCGGTCACATACCGCATGGGACCGCACACCACCGCTGACGATCCCACCCGCTACCGTGACGCCAATGAACTGGAGGACTGGGCCGCGAAGGACCCCATCCTGCGGGTCAAGGCCCTGCTGGAACGCAAGGGCCTCCTCACGGATCAGGTCAAGCAGCACGTTCACGACAAGGCAGAGTCAGTCGCCCGCGAAATCCGTTCGGGCTGCATCGGCATGCCGGATCCGGAGCCGATGGACATCTTCAAGCATGTGTACAGCGAGCCCAACTCGTGGCTGGACCGGCAGCAGGACCACTACGCCCGTTACCTGGCTTCCTTCGGCGATCCCGCGGGAGCCACCTCAGAAGAAGGTGCACGCTGATGACCCAGATGACCTTTGCCCGAGCCATCAATTCCGGCCTGCGCAAATCCCTCGAAAACGATCCAAAAGTCATCCTCATGGGCGAGGATATTGGCACCCTCGGCGGTGTTTTCCGGGTGACCGACGGCCTCCAGAAGGATTTCGGCACCCACCGCGTGGTGGACACCCCGCTGGCCGAATCGGCCATCATGGGCACCGCCGTCGGCCTCGCCTACCGCGGTTACCGCCCGGTGGTGGAGATCCAGTTCGACGGCTTTATCTACCCCGCCTTCGACCAGATCGTGAGCCAGGTGGCGAAGCTGCACTACCGCACCCAGGGGGCCGTGAAGATGCCCATCACCATCCGCGTCCCGTTCGGAGGTGGCATCGGCTCACCCGAGCACCACTCCGAGTCGCCCGAGGCGTACTTCACGCATACCTCGGGGCTTCGTGTGGTCAGCGTGTCCAACCCGCAGGATGCCCACACCGTGATCCAGCAGGCCATCCTGTCCGATGACCCGGTACTGTACTTCGAGCCCAAGCGCCGCTACCACGACAAAGGTGAAGTGGATGAGGGCATCGATCCGCGCACCGCGCTGCCCATGGACTCCGCCCGCGTTGTCGCCGAGGGCACGGATGTGACGCTCGTGGCCTACGGGCCGTTGGTGAAGACGGCCAAGGACGCAGCAGCCGCGGCCGCCGACGAAGGCATCTCCATCGAGGTCATCGACCTGCGCTCGCTGGCACCCGTGGACTACGCCACCGTTGAAGCATCCGTCCGGAAAACAGGCAGGCTGGTGGTCACCCATGAAGCCGGCCAGTCCGGTGGCCTGGGCGCCGAAGTTGCGGCCAGCATTACCGAGCGGTGCTTCTACCACCTCGAAACCGCCCCCGTCCGTATCACCGGGTTCGATATTCCTTACCCGTACTCCAAGCTCGAAATGCACCATCTGCCCGGCCTGGACCGGATCCTCGACGGCGTGGACCGCGCCCTCGGACGCCCGAACTCCCTCAGCGGGTTGGAAGGATGAGCGCCGCCATGATCAAGGAATTCAGGCTCCCGGACCTCGGCGAAGGCCTCACGGAATCCGAAATCCTCAGCTGGAAAGTGGCAGTGGGAGACACGGTGACGCTGAACCAGGTCATCGCCGAGGTGGAAACCGCGAAGGCCGTAGTGGAGCTGCCGTCACCTTTCGCGGGCGTGATCACTGCGCTCCATGAAGAGCCGGGAACAATCGTGGAGGTGGGCAAGCCGATCGTCTCCTTCGAAGTAGCGGACGACGGCGGCTCCTCACCTTCAGAGCTTGCGCCCGCCGGAGTTGCGCCCGCCGGAGTTGCGCCCGCCGGAGTTGCGCCCGCCGGGGTTGCGCCCGCCGGGGCGACCAATGCTGTGGCGGGCGCCGCAAAACGCGAGCCAAACCTGGTGGGGTACGGCGCCGTCGTCGAAAGTTCGGGCCGTCCAGCCCGCAGGGCCCGCAACTTCAAAACCCCGGTGGTTGAGCAGGTTAGGACCGAAACGCCGGTGGTTGAGCCTGTCGAAACCAGGCCCGCCGACACTGCGGAGCGCCCACGCTCCACGCCGCCGGTCCGGAAGCTGGCCAAAGACCTCGGTGTCGAGCTGGCCGCGGTCGCGGGTACCGGTGCCGGCGGACTGATCACGCGGGAGGATGTCCGGAATTTTGTCGGCGGGGAACTGTCGGCGCCGGTGCGTCACCTTTCCGCGGTATCGGATTCGGTTTCTGCCGCGGGGCCGGGAGCGCAGGGCGGCCGGGAAGTCCGTACTCCCATCAAGGGCGTCCGCAAGTTCACGGCGGCCGCGATGGTGGCGAGTGCGTTCACGGCTCCACATGCGACGGAATTCCTCACGGTGGATGTGACGCCCACCATGGACCTGTTGGCCAAGCTGAAGACGAGTAGGGCCTTTGCCGGCTACAAGCTCACGCCGCTGACGTTGGTAGCCAAGGCGGTGCTGATCGCGCTGCGGCGGAACCCGTCGCTGAACTCACGGTGGGAGGAGGCAGGCCAGGAGATTGTGCAGTTCAACTACGTGAACTTGGGCATCGCGGCGGCGACTCCCCGCGGGCTCACCGTGCCGAACATCAAGGACGCGGATACCTTCTCGCTGCTGGAACTCTCCGAAGCCCTGACCGGGCTGACCGAGACGGCGCGGGCGGGCAAGACTGCCCCGGCCGACCTCTCCGGCGGCACCATCTCCATCACGAACATCGGCGTCTTCGGCATCGATGCGGGCACGCCCATCCTGAACCCCGGCGAGGCGGCCATCCTGGCCATGGGGGCCGTGCGGAGAATGCCATGGGAATTCCAGGATGAGGTGGCCCTGCGCCAGGTCATGACACTGAGCTTGTCCTTTGACCACCGCCTGGTGGACGGGGAGCAGGGCTCTCGGTTCCTTGCCGATGTTGGCGCCATCCTGGCCGAACCCGGCATGGTGCTCACGATGGTCTGACCCACGAGTTTTTGTCCAGATAATCCGGGTTTCGGGCGATCTAAACCTCTTTATCTGGACAAAAACTCTGGGGTCTGGGTCGCCCCGCCGCTCAGGCCCGCACCACCCGTAGGGCCCTTTTTGTCGCACGGACCCTGGAGGCGCGGACCCTGGAGGCACCGAGCCTGTGGTCAGGGAACTTCGGGAACCTCCACCGTGAGTGCCGCCAACGCCATGCTCTCCAGAAGCGGCCGGGCCGTTTTGGGCGCGATCTTGCGTCCGTGGTTCCGTATGGAGTGCGGCGTGGAGTTGATCAGGCCGAAGGCAGCGTGGGCCCGCATCCGCAGTTCGATGGCGTCGGTGCCCGGATGCAGCAGCGACAGGACCTCCACCCAAATCTCCACGTAGTTCCGCTGCAGCGTCCGTACCTCGGACTGGTCCTTCTGGCTGAGGTTGCTGAAATCCCGGTCCTGCACCCGGATCACGTCCGGCTTTCCCAGCGCGAACTCCACCTGGAAGCCCACTAGCCTGCGGAGCGCAGCGAGTGGGTCCGCGGTCTCGGCAATGACGCGCCGGCCGCCGTCGAGCAGCTCGCGGCTGACGGTGAGCAGCAGGTCTCCCAACACCGCCTGCTTGCCCTGGAAGTGGCGATAAACGGCCGGGCCGCTGACACCAGCTGCGGCGCCCAGATCTTCCAGCGACACGCGGTTAAACCCGTGCAGCGCAAAGAGCGCCGCGGCCGCGGTAAGTAGGGCCTGACGTCGGTTCTCCTTCGCCTGGCTGCGGGGTGTTCCGGGAGTTCCCTGGGCTGCCAGTGCCTGTGCGGACGGTTTGACCGGTGGGGTTGTGGGCATGCTTTTCCTCCTAGGAACAGCAGATTCTAACAATGTCCCGTTGTGTTGGACATCACAGTTAATAAAGACTAACCTGATTTCCAGTTATAAAGCATTAACCGAGCTGGTTTCTCCGGCTCTGCCGGAGCCTTGGTGGCTTTCAAAAGATGAGGAACGGACACCGTCGATGGAGACCCTCGCCAGCCGGCTTGATGCCGCAAGTGAAGTGTTTGCTGCAAATAACGCTGCACAACTCGCTCTGGCCGCAGAGCTCCGGACCAGGCTGGCTGACGCCGCGTTGGGCGGGCCGGAAAAGTCGCGGGAGCGCCATGTGGCCCGTGGCAAGCTGCTGCCCCGGGAACGCATCGACCGGCTGCTGGATGACGGCAGCCCGTTCCTGGAGATTGCGCCGCTGGCAGCCAACGGCATGTACAACAACGAATCGCCGGGTGCCGGGGTCATTGCCGGGATCGGGATGGTGCACGGCCGCCAGGTCCTGGTGATTTCCAATGACGCCACGGTCAAGGGTGGCACGTATTATCCGATGACGGTGAAGAAGCACCTCCGCGCCCAGGAGATTGCGCTGGAGAACCGGCTGCCGTGCATCTACCTGGTGGATTCGGGCGGGGCCTTCCTTCCGAAACAGGACGAAGTGTTCCCGGACAAGGAGCACTTCGGCCGGATCTTCTTCAACCAGGCGAAGATGTCAGCAGCGAAGATCCCGCAGATCGCCTCAGTCATGGGTTCCTGCACGGCGGGCGGAGCTTACGTTCCGGCGATGAGCGATGAGACGGTGATCGTGCGGAACCAGGGCACCATCTTCCTGGGCGGTCCGCCGCTGGTAAAGGCCGCCATCGGCGAGATCGTCACCGCGGAGGAACTGGGCGGCGGTGATGTGCACTCGAGGATCTCGGGGGTCACGGACCATCTCGCCGAGAACGACGAACACGCACTGCAGATCGTCCGCGACATCGTGGCCACCCTGCCGAGGCCGGCAGCTCCCGCGTGGGATGTGGACACCGTCGTCGAGCCTCTGGCGGATCCGGAAGAGTTGTACGGCGCCGTCCCTGCGGACGTCAACGCGCAGTACGACGTGCACGAGGTCGTTGCCCGGCTGGTGGACGGCAGCAGGTTCCACGAGTTCAAGAGGGAGTACGGCACCACACTGGTCACGGGGTTCGCCAGGCTGCACGGGCACCCGGTGGGGATCGTGGCCAACAACGGCGTGCTCTTCAGCGAGTCCTCGCTCAAGGGCGCACACTTCATCGAGCTCTGCGACCAGCGCGGCATTCCCCTCATTTTCCTGCAGAACATTTCCGGGTTCATGGTGGGCAAGGATTCCGAGCAAGGCGGCATTGCCAAGAACGGCGCCAAAATGGTCACCGCCGTCGCCACCGCCCGGGTGCCCAAACTGACCGTCGTCATCGGAGGGTCCTTCGGCGCGGGCAACTACTCCATGTGCGGGCGGGCCTACTCACCGCGCTTCCTGTGGATGTGGCCGGCGTCCCGCATCTCGGTCATGGGCGGCAACCAGGCCTCCGGCGTCCTGGCCACGGTCAAGCGCGACCAGTACGAAGTGGCGGGCCGGGAATGGTCCGCTGAGGACGAGGAAGCCTTTAAGGCCCCGATCAAACAGCAGTATGAAGATCAGGGCAGCCCCTACTATTCCACCGCCCGCCTTTGGGACGACGGCGTGATTGACCCCGCGGACACCCGCACCGTCCTGGGACTGGCGCTCGACGTCGTCTCCCGCGCCCCGCTGCCGGAGACCTCCTTCGGCCTTTTCCGGATGTGAGTCAGCCATGACCGTTTCCTCGCCCGACATTCGTTCCACCACTCCGCAGAAGCCGCTGTTCAACACCGTGCTGGTCGCCAACCGTGGGGAGATCGCCTGCCGCGTGATCCGCACCCTGCGGGCACTGGGCATCCGTTCCGTGGCCGTCCATAGCGACGCCGATGCCGGGGCCCGGCACGTGCACGAGGCTGACACTGCCGTGCGGATCGGCCCCGCCGCCGCTGCAGAGAGCTACCTCAAGATTGCGGCGATCCTCAAGGCCTGCCGCGACACCGGCGCCGATGCAGTCCACCCCGGCTACGGCTTCCTCAGCGAAAACGTCGATTTTGCCCGCGCCCTCGAAGCCGCCGGCATCACCTTCATCGGCCCCGGCGTCGAATCCTTGAACGTCATGGGCGACAAGATCCGATCCAAGAACCATGTGGCCGGCTACGGTGTCCCGGTGGTGCCGGGCATCGCCGAACCGGGCATGACTGACGCGCAGCTGATCGGGGCCGCGGACGCCGTCGGATTCCCGTTGCTCATCAAACCTTCGGCGGGCGGCGGCGGCAAGGGCATGCACGTCGTGGAACGGGCCGCAGACCTTGCAGCCACGCTGGTCACCGCCCGGCGTGTGGCGGCGGGTGCCTTCGGCGACGACACGCTGTTCCTGGAGCGGCTGGTCCGCATGCCCCGACACATCGAAGTCCAGGTCCTGGCCGACAACCACGGCAACGTCATCCACCTGGGGGAGCGCGAGTGCTCGCTGCAGCGCCGCCACCAGAAAGTGATTGAGGAAGCGCCGTCGCCGCTGCTGGAGTCATTGCACGACGGCGGCGCTACCCGGGCTCGGATCGGCGAGGCTGCCTGCCAGGCGGCCCGCAGCGTGAACTACAGCGGTGCGGGAACTGTGGAGTTCCTGGTCTCGGACGAGGCCCCTGACGAGTTCTTCTTTATGGAGATGAATACCCGCCTCCAGGTGGAGCACCCGGTGACCGAAATGGTCACCGGCGTAGACCTGGTCGAATGGCAGGTCCGCATCGCCGCCGGTGAGGAACTGACCGTCCGCCAGGACGACGTCGAACTTAACGGGCACGCCGTCGAAGCCCGCGTCTACGCGGAAATCCCGGAGCGGACCTTCATGCCGTCCACCGGGACCGTGCTCCTGCTGGACGAAATGCCCGATCACGGAGCCGGCACGATCCGGGTGGATTCGGCCCTGCTGGAGGGTCTGGAGATCTCCTCCAGCTACGATCCGATGATTTCAAAGGTCATTGCGTGGGGCCCGGACCGCACCGTTGCCTTGGACACCCTGGACGCGGCACTCGCCGGCTACACAGCCCTTGGCATCGACACGAATGTTGAGTACCTGAGGCTGCTGATCAACGACGACGACGTCCGCGCCGGACATCTCGACACCGGCCTGATCGAGCGCAAGATGCCCGGCTTCGCCTTCCGGCGGGTTGACGACGCCGAACTGGTCGCGGCCGCCCTGTACGCCGTCGTGAGCGGGGAACAGGACAGCACGGGGACGCCCCCCGGTCCCTGGCAGGCCAGCAACGGCTGGCGGATCGGGGCGCCGGCGCCCCGGCGGATCAGCCTGGGAACGCCCGACGGCGGGATCGCAACAGTGAGTGTCATAGGCCGCGTGGCCGCCGGCCCGGTCCACGTCTGTGTCGGTGACGGGCCCTGGCGGACAGCTTCGCTGCGACTGCCGGGCCGCGGGTGCCTGGCCCTTACGCTCGACGGCGAAACCACGGAGTATGCGCTGGCGCCAGCGGACGCGGTCCCGGTCAGCCTTACCCCGGGCCACCTGTCTCCCGGAGTTCCCGCGGAGCTGTTCCTCGGCAACGGAGGCTGGTCCTGCAGGCTGGAGGTGCTGACGCGGGAGTCGCGGCTGGTCCGGGTGCTCGCCGCCGTCGAGCGCGAGGAAGGCACCGCGGACCCGGAGGTGCGCTCGCCCATGCCCGGAACGGTGGTATCCGTTGCGGTCAGCAACGGCGACACCGTGGAAGCCGGACAGGTTCTCCTCTCCGTGGAAGCCATGAAGATGGAACACCAGCTGGTGGCAGAGGTGGCCGGCACGGTCCACATCAGCATCAAGGCCGGTCAGCCGGTCAAAGCGGACCAGGTGCTGGCCACCATCCACCCTTCAACCACCGATTCAGATGCAGATTCACTTCAGGATTCCAACACGGAGTCGAACAAGGATTCCAACAACACAGGCAAGGGAGCCTAGCCATGGCAGATTTTGAGCTCAACGAGGAATACCAGGACCTCAGCGACACCGTCCGGGACTTCGCGGACAACGTGGTGGCGCCGGTCTCGGCCAAGCACGATGAGGAGCACAGCTTCCCGTACGAGGTGGTGTCCCAGATGGCGGACATGGGCCTCTTCGGGCTGCCGTTCCCGGAAGAGCACGGCGGGATGGGCGGGGACTACTTCGCCCTGGCGCTCGCCCTCGAACAGCTGGGCCGGGTGGACCAGTCCGTGGCCATCACGCTGGAAGCAGGCGTCTCCCTCGGCGCAATGCCGGTGTACCGGTTCGGCACCGAGGCCCAGAAGGAGGAGTGGCTCCCGCTGCTGGCCTCCGGCAAGGCGCTCGCCGGGTTCGGACTCACGGAGCCGGAAGCAGGCTCAGACGCCGGCGGGACCAAAACCCACGCCCATCGTGAGAACGGTGACTGGGTGATCAACGGCAACAAGGAATTCATCACCAACTCCGGGACCGACATCACGCGCCTGGTCACGGTCACCGCGGTAACGGGTCAGAAGGAACGCAAGGATGGCAGCCTCAAGAAGCAGATTTCCACCATCCTGGTGCCCACCACGACTCCGGGTTTCAGGGCGGAGAAGGCCTACAACAAAGTGGGCTG
Source organism: Pseudarthrobacter sp. AL07 (assembly GCF_029960665.1). Classification (GTDB taxonomy): domain Bacteria; phylum Actinomycetota; class Actinomycetes; order Actinomycetales; family Micrococcaceae; genus Arthrobacter. Next base: position 71,254 of record NZ_JASBRB010000002.1, on the reverse strand, counting down.
GAACGCCTCGGACACGCACCCGCTGACGCTCAAGGACGTCCGGGTGCCGGAAACGAACCTGCTCGGTGCGGAGGGGCGGGGTTACGCGAACTTCCTTTCCATCCTGGACGAGGGCCGGATCGCCATCGCGGCTTTGGCGACGGGGGCGGCGCAGGGCTGTGTTGACCTGTCCGTGAAGTACGCCAAGGAACGCAGCGCGTTCGGCCATCACATCGGCAAATACCAGGCCATCTCGTTCAAGATCGCCCGCATGCAGGCCCGGGCCCATACGGCCCGCCTGGCGTACTACGACGCAGCGTCGAGGATGCTGGCGGGGAAGCCGTTCAAGACGCAGGCGGCCATCGCTAAGATGGTCGCAGGCGAGGCGGCCATGGATAACGCGCGGGATGCCACCCAGGTATTCGGCGGCTATGGCTTCATCAACGAATTCACCGTGGCACGCCACTACCGCGACTCCAAGATCCTCGAAGTGGGGGAGGGCACCACGGAAGTCCAGTTGATGCTCATCGCCCGCGAACTGGGGCTGTAAAACGGTGGTCGAGCTGTAAAACGGTAGTCGAGCCCGTCGAGACCTGAAAGGACCAACGATGATCAACAAGGTTGTTGCCAGCGCCGAGGAAGCCATTGCGGACATTCCCGACGGCGCGTCGCTCGCGGTGGGAGGGTTCGGCCTCTGCGGAATCCCGGTGGCACTGATCGGTGCCCTGCACCGGCACGGCACCAAGGACCTCGAAACCGTCAGCAACAACTGCGGCGTGGACGACTGGGGGCTGGGCGTACTGCTCCGTGACGGCAGGATCCGGCGGACCGTCAGTTCCTACGTCGGCGAGAACAAGGAGTTCGCGCGCCAGTACCTCTCCGGCGAGCTTGAGGTGGTCCTCACCCCGCAGGGAACGTTGGCGGAAAAGCTCCGGGCCGGCGGCGCCGGGATCCCCGCCTTCTACACCAAAGCCGGGGTCGGCACGCAGGTGTCCGACGGCGGCCTGCCGCAGAAGTACGATGCCGACGGCGGCATCGCCATCGCCTCTTCCCCCAAGGAAGTGCGGACTTTCAACGATGTGGACTACGTCCTGGAGGAATCCCTGACACCCGACTTCGGACTGGTCCACGCCTGGAAGGGTGACCGCCACGGCAACCTGGTCTTCCACGCCACCGCCATGAACTTCAACCCGCTCTGCGCCATGGCGGGAAAAATCACCATCGCCGAGGTGGAGGAGCTGGTGGAACCGGGCGACCTGGACCCGGAGCACGTCCACACGCCAGGCATCTTCGTCCAGCGGGTGGTGGTTGTGCCCGCCGGTGAGAAGCGGATCGAAAAGCGGACCGTCGCCCTTGCCCAGGCTGCCGGAACCGGGAGCACCACCGAACAGGCAGGAGCGTAGCCATGGAGTCCAACAGCACGCAGGGAGCGCCTCCCCGCCCCGAAGCCGTACGGCCCGAATACCGGCGTGCCGCCGTCGGCCATCCGGAAGGCACCAATCCGGAAGCCAAAGGATGGACACGCAACGAACTGGCCGCCCGGGTGGCCCAGGAGCTCAGCAACGGGCAGTACGTCAACCTCGGCATCGGCATGCCCACGCTCATTCCCAACTACATCCCGGCAGGCGTCGAGGTGGTGCTCCACTCCGAGAACGGGATCCTGGGCGTGGGACCGTACCCCACCGAGGACGCGGTAGATCCGGACCTCATCAACGCCGGCAAGGAAACCGTCACGGTCAACAAGGGGGCCGCATTCTTCGATTCCGCCTCGTCATTCGGCATGATCCGCGGCGGGCATGTGGACGTTGCCGTGCTCGGTGCCATGGAAGTGGCCCAGAACGGCGACCTGGCCAACTGGATGATCCCGGGCAAGATGGTCAAAGGCATGGGCGGGGCCATGGACCTGGTCTTCGGCGCCAAGAAGGTGATCGTGATGATGGAACACGTGGACCGGAACGGCAACCCCAAAATCGTGGAGAACTGCTCGCTGCCGCTGACCGGCAAGGCCTGCGTGGACCGGATCATCACCGACCTCGCCGTGATCGACGTGGTCACCGAGGGCGGGCGGTCCCGGCTGGTGCTCCGCGAACTGGCCCCCAACGTCTCCGTGGAGGACGTGGCGGCGGCAACCGGCGCCGAACTGTTCGAAGAAGACCAGGAGCTCACCGTATGAACGGGGTTCCGCGCCCCGATGCCCCGGGCCCGACAACCGACGCCCCCCGGGTCATCGAACAACGCGGCCTGTACTTTGACGAGCTCGAAGAAGGCGTTGTCTACGCGCACCGGCCCGGCCGCACAGTGACCGAGGCGGACAACGTCCTGTTCACCACGCTCACCATGAACACCCAGGCCCTGCACTTGGACGCCGCGTGGAGCGCCGGCCAGCCGTACGGCCAGCGGCTGGTCAACTCAATGTTCACGCTGTCCACCCTTGTGGGACAGTCCGTCTCGCAGCTCACCCAGGGCACCATCATCGCGCAGCTGGGCCTGACGGACGTCTCCTTCCCGCACCCGCTCTATCACGGGGACACGCTCTACACCGAGACGGTGATCACCGGGAAGCGCCTCTCGGGATCGCGTCCCGGGCAGGGGATCGTAAGCATGCAGCACACCGGCAGGAACCAGGACGGCACCGTGGTGGCCCATGCCACGCGGAGCTGCCTCATGTGGACCCGGGACGCCCATACGGCGCAGTCCTCCGGTTAACAGGTGCAGCCTGCAGGTGCTGAAAAGGGGAGCGTGCAGGGCCCCGAAAAGAGGACAATGTCCGTATGACATTTGTGATGGGTCCCGCCCTCCTCTTCTGCCCTGCCGACCGTCCCGAGCGTTTCCCCAAGGCCGCCCAACGAGCGGACGCTGTCATCGTGGATCTCGAGGACGCCGTGGCTCCCGCGGACAAGCAGCGGGCGCGCGGCGCCATCCTGGCCCAGTTGGGCGCTTCCAGGGAGGGGCCGGAGCTCGATCCCAGCCGCACCATCGTCAGGATCAACCCGGCCGGCACCGACGAGTTCGAGAAGGACCTGCATTGCCTGGCCCACACGCCGTACCGCACGGTGATGCTGGCCAAGGCCGAGAACGCGGCCCAGCTCGAAGCCCTGGCGGACTACCACGTCATTGCCCTGTGTGAGACAGCCGTCGGGGTCCTCAACGCGCCCGCCATCGCGGCGGCCCCCAACGTGGTGGCACTGATGTGGGGCGCCGAGGACCTCCTGGCTTCCCTCAGCGGCACGTCCAGCAGAACGGACGACGGCGGCTACCGCGCCGTGGCCCTGCATGCCCGGTCCGCGGTGCTGCTCGCCGCACGGGCTTTCGGGAAAGAAGCCGTGGACGCCGTGTACGTCAACATCCCGGACCTTGACGGGCTGGCGCTGGAGGCAGCCGATGCCGCTGCGTCAGGATTCGGTTCCAAAGCCTGCATCCATCCCACGCAGGCGGCCGTTGTCCGGGGCGCCTACGCCCCGTCCGAGGCCGACGTCGCCGAGGCCACAGAACTGCTGCGGGTCGCCGCTGCCGCTGGATCAGGCGTGTTCCAGCACGGCGGCAAAATGATCGATGGCCCCATCCTCAAGCACGCCGAAGCCACCATCCGCCGGGCAGGCATCCGCTCGTAGGGCCGCCGGGCGAAACGAACCACATCAGCCAGTCCAGCCGCAGGTGGTATGGCGCCCACTGCCGGGGCAGTCGGCGCACGTCACAGGGTTTGCCCCTGAACGCATATTCGCGCAAGTCCGCCGAGTCCCCAGGTTCCTTGTCCAGGGTGCCCTCCAAACACGATCTCGACGCGGTGCTTCGTTACCGTGCCGAACGCGCCGTACGTGTTGGCCAGTTGCCAGCGGCTGAAGCTGGCATTCATCAGCTGCCCTTGGAGAGCAGGTTGCGCAGCGGCCAGTAGCTGAGCGCCACCAGCAGGAAGGTGGCCACTAAAGTGATGCCAAGCCAGTACGGGGACTGCCGCGGACGTCTACCCGGGGATCCCCAGTCGGCGGCAGGAACGGCAATGCGGCGTGGGCCACGCGGTCGCTGACCGCAGCGAAGGCCAGCACAAGGGCCATCCAGTTAAGCCACGCAAAATTGCCGCTGGCCACCAGCCACAGCTCAGCGGCCCCGGCATCGGCTGCGTTTCATGGTGGTAGTAGAGGGCCGTCAAGTCACGCCATTCCCGGCCGCCGCGGATCTTGATCATCCCGGCGCCGAACTCCAGCCGGAACACGAGCCAGGCCAACAGGATCAGGATGGTGCGCGGCGGCTCGGTCAGCCCCACGTTGACGATCGACATATACAGCAGCCACAGGGCCAGAAACGCGATCAGCGGAACAGCGTGGGCCGCCGGCGCGCGCTGAACCCTCCCAGATAGTCCGGTACCGGCAACAGACCGCGTTCGCCCAGCAGCGCTGGGAACTGGTTCAGGGAAGACAGGAACGCAACAAAGAACAGTGCCGCCACACCTCGCTGCAGCACCTGCCGGGCGAATCCGTACTCCGGCGCACCGAACCAGGAAACCCAGTCCACGCAATCCACGTTACGCCCGGCGTCGCTGTCCGCCCACTAAGATCGGATGGTGTTTGAATTGGTGCTCATTGCGGTCGTTGCGGGGGCTCTGGCCCAGCGGTTGGCCGGCCTCGGATTCGGCCTCCTCGTCTCTCCCGTCCTGGTGGTGCTGCTCGGTCCCTTCGACGGCGTCATGATCATTAACCTCTGCGGCGCAGCCTCATCCCTGCTGATCCTCTCCAGGGTCTGGCGGCATGTGGAGTGGAAGCGCTACTTCGGACTCGCGCTCGCCGCCCTCGCCGGGGTACTGCCGGGTGCCTGGCTGGCCAGCAATGTGGCCGAAGCGCCGCTGGAGATCTGCATCGGCGTCCTCCTCATCATCGCCCTGCTGGCCTCGCAGCGGCTGACGCGCAGCTCTTGGCGTGCCAGCGACCCTGTTCCCATGGTCTCTCTCGGCTTCACCAGCGGACTGATGAACGCGGCAGCGGGCGTCGGCGGACCGGCCATCACCGCGTACGCCATTGCCACCCGGTGGGAGCAGAAGAGTTTCGGCGCCACCCTCCAGCCCTACTTCGTGACCACCGGACTGTCTTCCCTGGCCATCAAGTACGTACTGTCGGGTGGACATGTTCCCGGCCTGGATGCTTGGCAGTGGCTCAGCATCCTGGCCGCCATGATGGCGGGAATCATCGCAGGCGATCTGCTGTCCGGCAAGGTCAAACCGGCCGCTGTCCGCAGGATCGTTGTGGCCATCGCCTACATCGGAGCCGTGTCCACGCTGGCGAAGGGTTTTATCGAGCTGGCGGCGGGAGCCTGACCGGACCGCGGGCCAGGTGCGGGATACTTAACCCATGCAGCCTCGCAGAGTCGTCCTCCTCGGATCCACCGGTTCCATCGGCACCCAGGCGATTGACGTCGTCGACGGCGCTCCCCACCTTTTTGAGGTGGTGGCGCTCAGCGCCGGCGGCGGCAATCTGGAGCTCCTGGCCCGCCAGGCCGTCCACACCGGTGCCGGCGCTGTAGGCATCGCTGCGGGGGATCCCCGGCAGCTTCGGGCCCTGATTTCCGAGGCCGCGCGCCTCGCCGGACGGCAGGATTATCGCCCAGAAATCATCGCTGGCCCGGACGCCTCCGCCCGCATCGCAGCAGTGGCGGCGGACGTGGTACTCAACGCCATTACCGGGTCCATCGGGCTCGCCCCGACTCTTGCCGCACTGAAGTCCGGTGCAACACTGGCGCTGGCCAACAAGGAATCGCTGATCGTGGGCGGAGCGCTCGTGAAGGCCGCCGCAGCTGAGGGGCAGATCGTTCCGGTCGACTCCGAACACTCAGCGATAGCCCAATGTCTGCGCTCCGGCTCCGCGGCTGAACTTGAAAAGCTTATCCTGACGGCGTCCGGTGGGCCGTTCCGGGACCGGACGCGGGAGCAGCTCCACGACGTAACGCCGAAAGAGGCCCTGGCGCACCCCACGTGGGACATGGGCCTGATGGTCACCACCAACTCAGCCACGCTGGTCAACAAGGGCCTGGAGCTCATCGAAGCCCATCTGCTTTTCGACGTGCCGCTGGACCGGATCGATGTTGTGGTCCACCCGCAATCGGTGGTCCATTCCATGGTCCAGTTCATCGACGGGTCCGTCATCGCCCAGGCCTCCCCGCCGGACATGCGCCTCCCCATTGCCCTGGGGATGGGCTGGCCGGACAGGGTCCCCAAGGCAGCCTCCCCGTGCGACTGGACCAAGGCCACCAGCTGGACGTTCGAACCGCTGGACACCGTAGCTTTCCCGGCGGTGGACCTGGCCAAGGACGCCGCCAAGCAGGGGAGCACCTTTCCTGCCGTCTTCAATGCGGCAAACGAGGAAGCGGTCATGGCGTTCCACGCGGGGCGCATCCGCTTCACCGAAATCGTGGACACCATCGATGCTGTCCTCAGCGAACATTCAGGATCCTCCGGGCTGACGCTGGAGTCGGTACTGGATGCTGAAAACTGGGCACGTACGCGCGCCCACGAACGTTTAGCAGTCAGCAGTCTCTAGGAAGCAGCAGATCAACGCATGAGCCCCGTCCTCCTTTTCATCCTCGGCGTCGTCTTTGTGGCGATCGGTATTGCCGTGTCCATCGCGCTGCACGAAGTAGGGCACCTGGTGCCCGCCAAGCTGTTCAAGGTGCGCGTCACCAAGTACATGATCGGTTTCGGCCCCACCCTGTGGTCCAAGCGGAAGGGCGAAACTGAATACGGCGTGAAGGCGATCCCGCTGGGAGGCTACGTGTCCATGATCGGCATGTATCCACCCAACAAGGAAGACGGAACCGTCCGCCCCTCCAGCACCGGGATGTTCCAGACCCTGGCCACGGAGGCCCGGTCCATGGCACACGAGGACGTGGGTCCGGAGGACGCAAACCGCGTGTTCTACCGGCTGCCGGTGTGGAAGAAAATCATCGTGATGCTGGGCGGTCCTGCCATGAACCTGCTGATCGGCGTGGTCCTGACAGCCGTGCTGCTGATGGGCTTCGGCATGGCCACGGCCACCACCACCATCGCCGACGTCTCCAAATGCCAGGTGGCGGCCGGCCAAACGGTTGATCCCGATTCCCCGGACTGCCAACTGACCCCCGCGGCCGCCGCCGGGCTCCGGCCCAACGACGTGGTCACCTCCTTTGACGGGAAGGCTGTCACTGGGTGGGACCAGATGACCGAATGGATCCGTGCCTCCGCCGGCAGGGAAGTGAGCATTACCGTGGAGCGCGACGGTGCGCCTGTCACCACCACAGTAACTCCGGTACTCTCTGCCCGCCCTGTCGTGGGTGTGGACGGACGCCAGGCCAAAGACGACGCCGGCACTCTCCTGTACCAGGACGTCGGATTCCTGGGCATCGGCTCGCAGACCGAACTGGTTCCCCAGCCGGCGTCGTCCGTCCTGCCCATGGCGGGCGAAAACATCAAGCAAGTGGCCGGCGTCATCTTCAACTTGCCTGCAAGGGTGGTGGGCGTCGCCAAGGCGGCCTTCAGTGAGGAAGAGCGGGACCCCAACGGCCCCATCAGCGTGGTGGGCGTCGGGCGCGTGGCCGGTGAAGTGGCCGCCATGGAAGAAGTGCCGCTCCAGTCCAGGATTGGCGCCCTGGTAGGGCTGCTCGCCGGACTGAACTTTGCGCTCGCGGTCTTCAACCTGGTCCCCCTGCTTCCGCTCGATGGGGGCCATGTGGCCGGAGCGCTGTACGAAGGGGCACGGCGGCGGGTGGCCAACCTGTTCGGCAAACCGGATCCGGGCGCCTTTGACATTGCCAGGCTGCTCCCGGTGACCTACGTGGTGGCTGTGTTGCTGATGGGCATGAGTGCGCTCCTGATCTATGCCGACATCGTCAAGCCGGTGAACCTGTTCGGCTGACTCCCACCGACGTCTGGCTCGCCGGAGACCCCCGGATCTGCCAGGAACCTGGGCGTTGTCCCGGAGCGTATACCCGGCCTGTTGCAGCAGTACCCGACCACATCGGGTGATTCTGAACAATCAGCCTTTATTGGCTGATGATTAATAATCAGCTATTTTTGATTGATTATGCGTGATCATCTGGGTACGGTTAAGCCATGTACGTACTGACCATCGACCAGCGCGGCAGCACCGCCGACGTCGACCGCGTTCCCGATCTGATCACCGCGCTGCGCAGCCTTGTGTCGGCGCCCTTTGAGCGCTCAGTGGGTGATGAACTCCAGGGCGTGGTGGAACATGCCGAGGATGTGGTGGAGATCGCCATGTACGCACTCCGGAGCGGGCACTGGTACGTCGGGATCGGCGTCGGTGCCGTGCAGCTCACCCCGGGTGGCAGCCCCCGGGAAGGTTCCGGGAGCGGCTTTGTGGCAGCACGAAAGGCCGTGGAACTCGCCAAGGGTGCGGCTGGTCAGGTGCCATTGTCGGTGGTGTCCGGCAGTATCGGCCGTGGCCGGGAGATGCCTCCCCGCGCCAAGGAAGGAGCAATGAGCAGTGCAAATGCCCAGGCGGTGCTTCGCCTGATCGGACGGCTGGTGCAGCAACGCACACCAGCCCAGTGGCGGGTGGTGGACCGGTTGCGCGCACTCCAGGGCGGCGATGGGAAGCACGGCAGCCAGAAACACGTGGCCCAGGAACTGGGAATCACGGAGCAGTCGGTGAGCCGTGCTGTGCTCAGGTCCGGCTGGCAGGAAGAATGGGCCGCCAGGCCCGCCGCAGCCATGCTCCTCGAGTGCGCGCATTCCCAGATTGAAGGCGACCGGTGAACGCACTATGGATCGCAGTTGCCCTGCTGGTGGCCGGATTTGCAGGATGGCCGGTGACCGCATTGGTCTTCCGGCTCGCCCGGACCATTGACGACAAAGCGGACGCGGCCAGTAAGCCGGCCCCGGACGCATCAGCCCAGGATCCTTCGGCCGATGTCACCGTGGACACCGTGTCGGAAGCCCCGCGGACCGGTACCGGGCAAACCGTCGACGGCGAGCTGACGGCAGGAGGCGGCCAGCCGCCGTCGGACCTTCCCCAGCCGGCGTCCACGCTGCCGGCCCAGCGGATCCTGCGCGGCGGGGCAATCATCGGAGTCCTGGAACGCCTGGGCGTCTGCGTGGCCATCCTGACCGGACAGCCGGTGGCCATCGCCTACATTGTGGCCATCAAGGGCCTGGGCAGGTTCGCCGAATTGAAGGAGACGCCCGTGGCTGCGGAACGGTTCATCATCGGAACGCTCACATCCATGCTGTGGGCCGCGGGAACGGCGGCGGTGATCAAGGTGGTGTTCCTGCAGTGAGTCTTCCCGGTGCCCGGATCGGCGGCAGCCCACCCCTGGGGATAGGGTGTCCTTATGACTGTTTTTGCCGTTGAGTATGTGTACGCCGCCGATTCCTCCGCCGTCCGTGATGACCACCGCCCTGCACACCGCGCCTGGCTGGCGGGTTTGGCGGATGGGGGCCAACTGCTGACCAGCGGACCCTACGGTGACGGGGCAGGCGCCCTGCTGATCTTCAAGGTCCAGGACGAAACCGAGTTGAACGAACTCCTCAAGCAGGACCCGTTCGCCGTCGCCGGCACCATTGCCGGGATCCGGACCACCGAGTGGACTCCCGTGATCGGCCTCCTGGCCGCACACGCATCCTGATTCCCGGACCTATTTCACTACTGAAACACCTATTCAAGGAGTCCACGTGACCTCGGTCAGCCTGGGAATGCCGTCAGCACCGCCGCCCGTCCTCGCACCCCGCCGCAAGACGCGGCAGATCAAAGTGGGTTCCGTCGGGGTCGGTTCGGACTCGCCCATCAGCGTGCAGTCCATGACCACCACGCCCACTACGGACATCAACGCCACCCTGCAGCAGATCGCGGAACTCACCGCTTCCGGCTGCGACATCGTACGCGTCGCCTGCCCGTCTGCCGATGATGCGGAGGCACTGCCCATCATCGCGCGCAAGTCCCAGATCCCCGTCATTGCGGACATCCACTTCCAGCCCAAATACGTGTTCGCTGCAATTGAGGCCGGCTGCGCGGCAGTGCGCGTGAACCCGGGCAATATCCGCAAGTTCGATGACCAGGTTAAGGAAATCGCCCGCGCCGCGAAGGACCACGGGACCTCCATCCGGATCGGCATCAACGCCGGATCCCTCGAGCCTGGAATCCTGAAGAAATATGGCAAAGCCACGCCCGAGGCCCTCGTGGAATCGGCCGTCTGGGAAGCCTCGCTGTTCGAAGAGCACGGTTTCAACGACTTCAAGATCTCGGTCAAGCACAACGACCCCGTCATCATGGTTGCTGCCTACGAGATGCTGGCCGAGCAGGGCGACTGGCCCCTGCACCTGGGCGTGACCGAAGCCGGGCCAGCCTTCCAGGGAACCATCAAGTCCGCTACGGCCTTCGGGGCGCTCCTGGCCAAGGGCATCGGCGACACCATCCGGGTTTCCCTCTCGGCGCCGCCCGTTGAGGAAATCAAGGTGGGCAACCAGATCCTCCAGTCACTGAACCTGCGCCCGCGCAAACTGGAAATCGTCTCCTGCCCGTCATGCGGCCGCGCCCAGGTGGACGTCTACACCCTGGCCGAGCAGGTCACTGCAGGGCTGGAAGGCATGGAAATTCCGCTCCGTGTGGCAGTGATGGGCTGTGTTGTGAACGGGCCGGGCGAAGCCCGCGAAGCCGATCTGGGTGTGGCGTCGGGCAATGGCAAGGGCCAAATCTTTGTGAAGGGCCAAGTCATCAAGACTGTGCCTGAGAGCGAGATTGTTGAGACACTGATCGAAGAGGCCATGCGCATAGCTGAAGAGATGGGGGAGGCCGATGGCGAAGATGCTGTCAAGGGTAGCCCCGTGGTTAGCGTCTCATAAAGAGGACGCCGTGCCGGCGGGGATATCCGTCAGGACCCTCGCCGGTGCGGACACCCCTGCCCTGCGGCGCCTCGCGTCGCAGGACCCGGTGGCCAATGTATTTATCCTGGCGCACCTTCGGGCGGCTGGTTCGGCTGCGCCCACCACTGGTGGTGCGGCCATCTTGGGAGTTTTCGACGACGGCATCCTGGCGGGCGCGTGCTGGGCAGGCGCCAACCTGGTCCCGGTCCAGCTTGACCCGGAATTCACCAGGCTTGTCGCTGCGGCAGCAAGCACATCCGGCCGCCGCTTCGCCTCCGCCTTTGGCCCCGCAGATGCCGTCCTTGCACTTCATGCTGAGCTTGCAGAACTGGGGCATGCGGCCCACGAGGTGCGGGATGAACAACCGCTGATGACGCTGTGCGGGCCGCCGGCAGTGGAGCCGAACGAGGACCTGGACCTTGGCCGGCTGGCCGATTTTGACCGGATCCTTCCTGCCTGCGCCGCCATGTTCGAAGAGGAAGTGGGCTATTCGCCGTTCCTCGGGGGCAAGGAGTTCTATAGCCGTCGGGTGGAAGGCCTCATCCGGCAAGGCCACTCATTGGCGCACGTCAACGAATCCGGCGATGTTGTGTTCAAGGCCGAACTGGGAGCTGTGACAGCTGACGTCACGCAGATCCAGGGTGTATGGATGAACCCGGGCTACCGCGGACAGGGTCTGAGCGCAGGCTACATGGCTGCCGTAGTGGAGAAGGCGCGAACGCTTGCCCCCGTCACCAGCCTTTACGTCAACGGCTTCAACCTGCGTGCACGGTCCACGTACGAGCGGGTGGGCTTCCGCCAGGTTGGCACCTTCGCCACGGTGCTGTTCTAGCCTCCAGGATGCCGCATTAGGTCACCCCTCAGCTTTCAGGTCACCCGTCAGGTAGTGCTGGACGTTAGGCGCCACGAGCCGGACAACGTCCTCGGGGGAAGCGGACGCGAGCGGTTCCAGCCGAATGACATACCGGACCAGCATCACGCCCACCATCTGCGTGGCCACGAGACTTCCGCGCATGGCCACTTCTGCGGGCGGTCCGGGGACTCCCGCCATGATCCGGCTGAGGATGGTGCGCTGTACCAGTTCCCGCAGCAGCAGGGTCTTCGCCTTCGAACCGATGGTTCCCCGGAGGAAGGCCACCAGGCTGTGCTGGGCCGGGCTCTCCCACAAGCGCAGCACCGCACGCACAATCGCCTCGGCCCGGTCCTCCGGCGAGTAGCCGTTGACGCCTGCCAGGACCTTCTCCGGGTCGGCCGGCAGTGCCACGCTCAGCGCAAAAAGCTGGTCCTTGCCTTTGAAGAAGTGGTGCACCATGGCGGGGTCCACTCCGGATTCCCGGGCGATCTGGCGCAGGCTGGTCCCCTCGAAACCGTGTTCGGCGAACAGTCTCCGGGCGGTGTCCAGGATCTGGTCCCTCGACTCGCTTGCCCCGCCGCGTCTGCCCCGCCGGACCGGACCAGCCGCGCTTCCTGCGGGCTCCGCGGCGCCCGCAGGATCTAAGCCGCCCGCCGGATACTGCTGTCCATTCACGCAGTCCGCCGCCGCAGGGTCAACGACGCGAGGACCAGAACCGCCAGGACAATGGCCACCATGATGCCCGCGTCCATCCACAGCTGGTCTGTGGCCTCGGTGTTGGTGGCAATCTCCTGGAGCGCATCCACCGAAAAGGTCAGGGGCAGGACGTTCGACACAGCCTCCAGGGCCTCATTCATCCTCTCGCGGGCCACAAAGAGACCACAGAGCAGAATCTGCGGGACCACCACCACCGGCATAAACTGCACGGCCTGGAATTCCGTGCGGGCGAAGGCCGAACAGAGCAGCCCCAGAGCGACGCCAAGAACCGCATTGATCACGGCAATCATGACCACCAGACCCGGGCTGCCTTGGATGTCGAGCCCGAAAATCCAGTAGGCCACGGCGGTAGCCACCAGCGACTGCAGCGCGGCCATGATGGAAAATGCGAGCCCGTAGCCGAACAGCAGGTCCGCCTTGTGGATGGGAGTGGTCAGCAGCCGTTCCAGGGTCCCGGAGGTGCGTTCGCGCAGCATCGTGATGGACGTAACCAGGAACATCACCACAAACGGGAAGATCGCCAGCATCATCAGGCCTACGCGGTCAAAAGTCCTGGGCGCGCCAGTCGCCAGTGTTTCATTTTCGTAGAGAAAGTACACGGCGGTGAGCAGCAGCGCAGGAACCACCAGGATCAGCGCGATGCTTCGGTGGTCGTGCCGGAGTTGGTCCAGGACACGCCGGGTGGTGGCCAACAGCATCAACACGTTCATGACCGTACCGTCCCTTCGGTGGACCGGCCCTCGGCGGTGTCCTGGATGATGTGCAGAAAGGCCTTCTCCAGATCGGCGCTGTGCCCGCGTTGACTCAATTCCGCTGGCGTCAGCTGCGCCAGGAGCTTCCCTTCCCGGAGCAGGAGCAGCGATCCGCAATGGCTGGCTTCCTCCATCACATGGCTGGAAACCAGGAGCGTGGTCCCGGACTCGGCCATGGTCCGGAACCGGTCCCACAGGTCCGCACGGAGCACCGGGTCAAGGCCGACGGTGGGTTCATCCAGCACGAGCAGGCTGGGACGAGCCACCAGGGCGCAGGCCAGTGACACCCGGCTCAGCTGACCGCCGGAGAGGTCCCCGGTTTTCTGCCTGGCCTGCGGGTCAAGCCCGACGGCGGCGATCGCTTCCGCGGCTTCGGCGCGGCCCTTGCGGTGCATGGCGCCGAAGTATCGGACGTTGGCTTCGACGGTGAGGTCCGGATACACGCTGGGGGACTGGGTCACGTAGCCCACCCGGTGCCGCAGGTCAGGGTGCCCGGCGGGCAGCCCCAGTACTTTTACTGAGCCGGAGGTGAGTAGTTGGACTCCCATGACGGCCCGCATGAGGGTGGTCTTGCCGCTGCCGGACGGGCCCAACAGCCCGGTTATCTGGCCCGTGTGGATGGAAAAGTCCAGGCCGCGCAGGACGGAAACATTTCCCCTGGTGACGTGCAGGGAGCTGGCGGCGACGGCCACCTCAGGTTCAGGGCCGGCCGGGGCAGTTGCTGCTGTATGGGACATGTGTGCCCTCCGAAATGCTGGGAGTCCTCGCTTAATTCACCAGATGGTGAATTAAACCTAGACCTGGCGAAGGTCGCCGTCAACAACTTCAAATGGAAAAACCCTTGTGCATGTGTCGGCTATCACATATGTTCGGATTAGCTGCGCTGGAGTGGGTGGGCGGTCTCACCAGTCCTCACCAGTACCCAGGCGTCAACGGCCATGGAGCCACGTCCGCATGTAATGACCAGCCGTTTACGGCCAGGGGCTTTGCACGCCGGGCGTGGCTCTAGTGCGTTCCGCCCGCCCGGCCCTCAGCACAGCCCCCCGCCCGGCCCTCGGCACAGCCCCCCATCCGACTCCGCGCCTGGCTCTGGCCCGGCTCAGGTTCCGCCGCCAGAAGGGGCTTGGATTGCCGGTAGATTAGTACCCAGAAGAATTGTCCCGTCCTGCTTTTCCAGCAGCTATTCCCAGAAACGGATACCCACCCTTGGTCACAAGAATGTCCCAGCTTTTCCTGCGCACCTTGCGTGAAGATCCCGCCGATGCCGAGGTGGCCAGCCACCGGCTCCTGATCCGGGCAGGCTATATCCGCCGGGCCGCGCCGGGTATCTACACCTGGCTGCCACTGGGGCTCAGCGTGCTGCGCAAAGTGGAGCAGGTCATCCGCGAGGAAATGTCAGCTATCGGCGCTCAGGAAGTCCACTTCCCGGCACTGCTGCCCAAGGAACCCTACGAGGCCACCAACCGCTGGACGGAATACGGCGAAGGCATCTTCAGGCTCAAGGACCGTAAGGGCAACGACTACCTGCTGGCACCCACGCATGAGGAAATGTTCGCCCTGCTGGTCAAGGACCTGTACTCGTCCTACAAGGACCTGCCGCTGAGCATTTACCAGATCCAGAACAAATACCGCGACGAAGCACGCCCCCGGGCTGGCTTGATCCGCGGCCGCGAATTCATCATGAAGGACTCCTACTCCTTCGACGTGGACGACGCCGGCCTGGACGCCAGTTACGCCGCACACCGCGTCGCCTACCTCAGGATTTTTGAGCGCCTGGGCCTGGAGGTTGTTCCCGTTGCGGCCACCGCCGGTGCGATGGGCGGGTCAAAGAGCGAGGAATTCCTGCACCCCACCGAGATCGGTGAGGACACTTTTGTGCGCTCCGCCGGAGGTTACGCGGCCAACGTTGAAGCTGTCACCACTGTGGTTCCCGCGGACATCGACTTCACAGGCGCCCCCGTCGCCGAGGTCCGGGACACCCCGGACACCCCCACGATCGACACGCTCGTGGACGCCGCCAACGTCCTCGCTCCGCGGGCAGAGGCCGACGGCGGCGCCTGGACCGCCGCTGACACGCTCAAGAACGTCGTCCTCGCCGTCACACTGCCCACCGGGGAGCGCCAGCTCGTCGTCATCGGCCTCCCCGGCGACCGCGGCGTTGACCTCAAGCGCGTCGAAGCGAACATCGGGTCCTTCTTGCCGCTTGCCGGCGAGATTACGCTCGAAGCCGCCAACGACGACGACCTCAAGAAGCAGCCCCTGATCGTGAAGGGCTATCTCGGCCCCGGCATGTCCCTGGACGCGCCGCTGCTGGGCACCGAGGGCGCCGCAAAGTTGCTCTACCTCGTGGACCCCCGCGTCGTCAGCGGCTCCGCCTGGGTCACCGGCGCCAACGATGCCGGCAAGCACGTCTTCGGTCTCGTCGCCGGACGCGACTTTGGCTGGGACGGCGTCATCGAGTGCACCGACGTGCGCGCCGGTGACGAGGCTCCGGACGGCTCCGGTCCGCTCGAAACCGCCCGCGGCATCGAAATGGGCCACATATTCCAGCTTGGCCGCAAGTACGCCGCGGCCCTGGACCTGAAGGTCCTGGACCAGAACGGCAAGCAGGTCGTGGTGACCATGGGTTCCTACGGCGTCGGTGTCACCCGCGCCGTCGCCGCCCTCGCCGAGTCCAACCACGATGAGAAGGGCCTGATCTGGCCCCGCGCCGTCGCCCCTGCAGATGTCCACGTGGTGGCCGTCGGCCGCGGCGAGGAGATCTTTGCCGCCGCCGAGAAGTTGGCCCTGGAACTCGAGGCCGCCGGCCTGGACGTCATCTATGACGACCGGCCCAAGGTCTCCCCGGGCGTAAAGTTCGGCGACGCGGAACTCGTCGGCGTCCCCACTATCCTGGCCGTCGGCCGCGGCCTGGTGGACGGCGTTGTGGAAGTCAAGGACCGCCGCAGCGGCGAAGCCGAGAACGTAGCCGTGGACAAGGCTGTTGACTATGTGGTCACCGCCGTCCGCAGCTGACCTGCGGCGGTGATTTCCGGTTTCGAGTCGATCCAGCTCACCACGATCATCCTGATTGTGGTGGCTGGATTTGCGGCCGGCTGGGTAGATGCGGTGGTGGGCGGCGGGGGCCTGCTGCAGCTGCCGGCCATGCTGCTGGTGCCGGGAATCACGCCGGTCCAGGCCCTGGCCACCAACAAGATGGGGTCTATTTTTGGCACCACCACGAGCGCGGTGACGTACTACAGGCGGGTGAAACCGGACCTTCGGACAGCCGTGCCCATGGCGCTGATCGCCCTTGCCGGCAGCTTCGCGGGGGCAGTTCTGGCCGCCACCCTGCCTGCGAGTGTCTTCAAACCGATCATCGTGGTGGCGCTGGTCGTCGTCGCGCTTTTTACGGCACTGAAGCCCAACGTCGGCGACATCACTGTGCTGAGGCACGATGGCCGCGCGCACTACGTGGTGGCCTGCCTGATCGGGGCCGTTATCGGCTTCTATGACGGCCTGATCGGTCCGGGCACCGGTTCCTTCCTCATCATCGCGCTCGTTTCGGCGATGGGCTATGCCTTCCTGGAGGCCAGCGCCAAAGCCAAGATCGTGAACATGGCCACCAACGCAGGCGCCCTGTTCTTCTTCCTGCCCCACGGGTCAGTCCTGTGGGGTGTTGGCCTGGTGCTGGGCCTGGCCAACATGGCCGGCGGCTACCTGGGCGCACGGACCGCGGTGAGGCAGGGCAGCCGCTTCATCCGTGTTGTATTCCTGCTGGTGGTAGGCGCCCTGATCATCAAACTCGGCATCGATGTCTGGGTGGAAAACTTCGTCTGAGAGGGTTGCCAAAGCCCTCGCAGTCGCCGGCCGGGCGTACCATGCAGGTATGTCCGCAGGCGGGGAATCCTATTCGGAAGCATTGTCAGCTGCGGCACGCCGCGCCGCCGAGTGGCTGGCGAGCCTGCCGGACAGGCACGTCGGTCCTGCCCAGAGCGCCCACGATCTCGCGGCCGACTTCGGCGGCCCGCTTCCCGAGCAGGGCATGCCTGCCGCAGCTGTGGTTGAGTACCTGGCGGACAAAGCCGAGCCGGGGCTGATGGCCATGCCCTCGGGGCGCTTTTTTGGCTGGGTGATCGGCGGGACGCTGCCTGCTGCGCTGGCCGCGGACTGGCTGGTCAGCGCCTGGGACCAGAACTCCGGCCTGCGCTACGCCACGCCTGCCATAGCCGCCATCGAAGAGGGGGCCGGCCACTGGCTGCTGGACCTCCTGGGCCTCCCGGCCGAATCGGATGTCGGCTTCACCACGGGTGCCACCATGGCCAACTTCACCGGGCTGGCCGCTGCGCGGTGGCGGTTGCTGGCCGATGCCGACTGGGACCTGGACGTCGATGGCCTGGCTGGCGCCCCGCGGATCAGGTGCTTTGTGGGCCAGGAGCGCCACGAGACGATTGACCTGGGTCTGCGGTACCTTGGGCTCGGCCGGCCCACCGCGGTCCCCGCTGATGCCCAAGGCAGGCTGGTCGCCGCAGACCTGGACCGGCTGCTGGCGGAAGGGTCCGGGCCCGCGCTGGTTTGCCTCCAGGCCGGCAACCTCCACTCCGGAGCCTTCGACCCCTTCGACGCCGCCATCGAGGTTGCCCGGCGGCATGGTGCCTGGGTGCACGTGGACGGCGCGTTCGGGCTGTGGGCCGCGGCAGTGCCCGAGTTCGCGGACCTTACCCGCGGCATGGCCCTGGCCGATTCGTGGGGGACCGACGCCCACAAGACCCTCAACGTCCCGTATGACTGCGGTATTGCCATCGTCAGGGATTCAGCAGCGCTACGCAGCGCCATGGGACTGCAGCACACCAGCTACCTGATCCACGACGTAGAAGGCCCGGGTGACCCGTTCGAAAAAGCGCCGGAGCTGTCCCGCCGCGGCCGCGGCGTGCCGGTGTGGGCCGCCCTCCGCTCCCTGGGCCGGGACGGCGTGGCAGCCCAGGTCCGCGGGCTCGCCGACGCCGCTTCGACGATCGGCAGCCGCCTGGCCGAGGTGGACGGTGTCGAGGTGCTCAACACGGTGGACTACACCCAGGTTTCGCTCGCCTTCGGGGACGACGCCACCACGCGCGCCGTGACTGCCCAGGTGATCGAGGACGGCAAGGTCTGGATGTCCGGGTCACGCTGGCAGGGCAGAGATGTCCTGCGCGTCTCGGTCAGCAACTGGAGCACTGACGCGGACGACGTCGGCACTGCCGTCGAGGCAGTCAGTTCCGCTTTGGCGGCTGTGCGGGCCGCCGGCTGATCAACTGGCGGCACCGTTCCATCGGGAAGCCACCCATCGCTCAGCTGTCGCCGTGTCCTGGCTCAGGCAGGGCGTGCGCCGAGGGGAGACCAGCGAGGGTCCGCCCGGCAAGGGTGCTGGCCACCCAGAGTGACCGGGCAAGATCTCCTTGGTGGCGCGGCAAGGACGCGTAGCAGAGGGCGTTCTCCACTTCGCGTGCCACTGCCCACTGGCGGGAAGCCTCGGCATCGAGTCCGGCCGCGGCGCTGAAGTCCTGGCAACGCCGCCTCAACCCTCCTGCCGGATCGCTCCGGGGCAGGTCGCCGAGACGGTTCCACAGCAGCGGTGCCACCGCGAACTCCGGTTCGCCGATCATGGGCTGCGGGTCGATGGCGACGAATGCTTCCCCGGGGAGCCCTCCGCTGCTGGGTTGGGGCCGGGCCAGGATGTTCAGGAAATGCAGGTCCGTATGGACCAGGACATCGCGACCCGAGCGGCGGCCCACGGCGCCGCGGGTCTGGCAGACCTCCAGGGCCGCCTCCAGTAGCCAGCGCGGGAACGGGCGGCCCTGCTGTTCCCAGTCGGCGGGCAGGTCATCGCTCCATTGTTCGGCCCGCCCGGCGATGTGGTCGAACTCCTGCCACTGCGGCCGGCCGTCCGGCACCAGGCCCAACTGCCGCATGGTGCTGCCCCAGGCCGCCGCCGCTTGATCCAGCGGAAGGATCTGGAGCGAGGAGTCCGCATTCAGCCGCTCAAGCAGCATGGCGCACGTTCCGGCGTCGGATTCCAACAGCCGGACGGCGCCGGAGCCTCCCCACAGCGCCAGCGCATGGCGTTCCACCCGTGCCTCATCGTGGGGAAACGCGATCTTGAGCGCCGCGGGCGTCCCGTCCGTCCGGCGGACAGGAACCACGACGCCGCCGTGGCCATGCCACGGGAGGGCGCCGGCTGCCAGGTCAACAGCCAGCCCCCAATGCTCCAGCCGCCCCTGCACCAGTCCCGGGAGGGAGGAAAGCCAGGCCCGTCCCGCGCTACTGTGGCTGAAACGCCCGCTAAGGGCTGGCGGGATCGGCACGCCAATCTGGACACTCACAGGACGCCGCTTGCGCCGAGCAGGTTGCCGATGGAGAACGTGGCAGCCAATGCCAAAGCCCCGCCCGCCACCACCCTGGCGGCGGCCCGTACCTTCGAGCCGCCGCCAATCCAGGCGCCCAGGGCCCCGGTGGCGGCAAGGGCCACCAGCACGGCCGCGAAGGTCAGTGGGACCCGGATGTTTTCCGGCGGCAGGAGGATGGCGGCCATCGGCAGGATGGCGCCGGTCACGAACGCAACAGCTGAAGCAAAGGCTGCATTCCACGGGCTCACTATGTCTGTTTCGTCGATGTTCAGTTCGGCGGACAGGTGTGCGCCCAGGGCATCGTGGGCTGTCAGCTCCCGGGCCACTTTCCTTGCTGTGTCCAGGCTCAGGCCCTTGCCCTGGTAGATCGCCGCGAGTTCCTCCAGCTCTTCCTCCGGCTGTTCCTGCAGCTCCAGGCGTTCCTTTTCGATCAGGGCCCGCTGGCTGTCTTTCTGGCTGCTGACGGACACGTACTCGCCCAGGGCCATGGATACTGCACCACCCACCAGACCGGCCGTGCCGGCGACGAGGATCGGTCCGGACTGTGTGGTTACACCGGCGACTCCCACGACGATTGCGGCGACCGAGACGATGCCGTCATTGGCACCGAGCACGCCGGCGCGCAACCAGTTCAGGCGCTGAGCGACGTCGTTTTGGTGGGGCTCGTTCTCATGAAGGGCGGGGGCGCCGGCACTGTTCATGCCTCCAGCAAAGCATTAGTGCCTGCGGCTGGCCAGTGTGCCGTGCCTTGGCTACGAATTGCCGGGAGTGCTGGTTGTGGAAGTTCCCGGAATTGATACAGGCTCCGGCAGTGGCGGCAGGAGTGTTTCGTCCAGGACCAGGCCGGGGACCGGGCCTGGCGACGCACCCCAGTGGACGGTCCGCCGTACCGCCGACTGAAGTGCCGAGAGTGCCCATGCCCGTTCGGGTCCCTCGCTAAGGGCCACCACGTCGCCGAGCACCGGAAGTGTCTCTGCTTCCAGTGTTCCCAGCCCCGCCGCAGGGTCTGCCAGGAACGCCTGGCTCAGGGCATAGCCGGGCTGCCTCAGGGGTACCGCGGCGCAGCGGGACCTGCCCATGGCCTCCGCTTCGCTACGGAGGACGCCGTGCTGGGCCAGGAAGTTCGACGCCGGAGCAGCTGACCCGGAGTTAAGCCGGGTCAGCGCGGCCTGGTATGCGTAGACCAGTTCCAGCTCGCCGGCAACGGCAGAGGCAAGCGCCAAGCCGAGGTCCGCGCCAGTGCTTGCGTCGGCGATCGCCGCTTCGCTGGCACAGCTGGCGGCGGCTGTAGCCGTAGCAGGGGTGGGGGCCGCCGGCGATGCCGGGGAGGACGGTCCGGCAACCGGAAGCGGTGCCAATGCGATCCCGGCCGCCGAGGCCAGCTCCTCCGCGGCCAGGAGCTGGGCGGTACCGGCGCCGGCGAGAAGGCGGGCCATGCCGCCGTCGGCCGTTTCGGCGTCCTGGAGCCGCTGTGCCCCGCTTGACTGGAGGGCAGCGGCGAGGTCTGCGGTGGTCGACGGCGGCGTGTCGGTGGGCGGCGTCGTGGCCAGTGCGGTGGCCGCGTCAGTAGGCGCGCCGTCCAGTGCAGGATCGCCGGCCGCATCAGCCGGCAGCATCAAGGCCCGGGCCTGCACAGTCAGCAAAGTCACAACCCGGGACAAGGCTGCAGCTTGTGGGGCCGGCGCAGTGGCGCCGGCAGTGTCTACGAGGTCCAGGCCCGCGGCCCTCAGGGTCAGGGAATCAGCGAACGCGGATGCCCTTGCTTGCTCGGAAAACGGCGGCGCTGCAGGCGGGGGCGGTTGGCGGGGAATGAGCACGAATCCCAGGCTCGCCACCAGAAGGGCGGCCAGCGCAAAAACGGCGTACTGGAAATAGCGCCCGTGGCGGCCGGTCTCCTGCGTGTCGTCTTTCACAACAGACCATGTTGTCACGCCTGATGCGGCTCTTCGTGCACCACTGCGGCCGGAAAATCGTTACGCTAGTAGTCACAACATCATCTATTGGAAGGCGGCCGGCATCGTGAGCAATGCAGAAGCCACGACTTCATCAGACGCTACCGGAACGGGTACCGCTGTTGCTGCGCCCGCCAACAATCCCGAAGCCACCAGGCTCCGGGCGCTGCTGGAACCGGCGGTGCAGGCCAACCGCCTGTACCTCGAGGACGTATCCATCATGGCGGGTTCGCACCGCGTGGTCCACGTGGTGGTCGACCTGCCGCAGGAGGAAACCGGCGGCGTGAACCTTGATGTCATTGCTGACATCTCCAGGATCCTCTCCGATGTCCTGGATAATGATCCAGCGGACGACGGGCGCCCCTACGACCTCGAGGTTTCCTCCCCGGGTGTCGCGCGTCCCCTCACCGAAGTCCGGCACTGGCACCGTGCCCGGGGCCGGATGGTCAAGGTTAACGTTATCCAGGGCGAAAACGTCACCGGCAGGGTCCAGTCCGTGGACGATTCCGGCGTCACCATCATCCCGGAGATCGCCGTCAAGAAGGGCATGAAGCCCAAGCAGGGCGAGCCCCAGATTCTTCCTTTCGACAGGATCCGCAACGGAAAAGTCGAGATCGAATTCAGCCACCTCGAAGAAGCTGGTCTGGAACCTGAGCACAATGGACCTTCTGAGGAGGCCTGATGGATATTGACATGAGCGCGCTGAGACTTCTGGAGCGTGAGCGCGAAATTCCGCTGGACCTCCTGATCCCCACCATCGAGCAGGCGCTCCTGGTGGCATACCACAAATCGCCCGGCGCCTTTGAAAAGGCCCGGGCCGAGCTGGACCGCAAGAGCGGCCACGTGACCATCTGGGCAGTGGAGATCGACGACGACGGCGCCCCCATTGGCGAGTTTGAGGACACGCCTGCCGGCTTCGGCCGTATTGCCGCGAGCACCGCACGCCAGATCATCCTCCAGCGCCTGCGCGACGTCGAGGACGACGCCATCCTGGGTGAGTTCAAGGGCCGCGAGGGCGAACTTGTGGCCGGCCTGATCCAGCAGGGCAACAACCCGCACATGATTCAGGTCAACCTGGGTTCGGTGGAGGCCCTGCTGCCGCCGCCCGAACAGGTGCCGGGGGAGAAGTACATCCACGGCAACCGGCTCCGCGCCATCGTTATCGACGTCCACCGCGGCACCAAGGGCCCGTCCGTCACGCTGTCCCGTTCACACCCGGGCCTCGTCCGGAAGCTCTTCGAACTGGAGGTCCCGGAGATCGCGGACCGCTCGGTGGAGATCGTGGCACTGGCCCGCGAGGCCGGCCACCGTACCAAGATCGCGGTCAAGGCCCACACCCAGGGCATCAACGCCAAGGGCGCCTGCATCGGCGAAATGGGTTCCCGCGTCCGCGCCGTTATGACGGAACTGAACGACGAAAAAATCGACATTGTCGACTTCAGCGAGGATCCGGCAACGTTTATTGCCAGTGCACTTTCCCCCTCGCGTGTGAATTCGGTCACCATCGTGGACGAGGCCACCCGCTCCGCGCGTGTGGTGGTCCCGGACTACCAGCTCTCGCTGGCCATCGGCAAAGAGGGCCAGAACGCCCGGCTGGCGGCCAAGCTGACGGGCTGGCGGATCGATATCGTCTCGGACGCGGCCCCGGCGCGCGAAAGCTAATCCGGTTCCGGGGCGGCGGCCGGCGGCGGATGCCTTCGGGCGAAGCCCCGGTTTCGGGCAGAACTGCCCCGAGGGGCTAGAATAGACATGACCGCGCCTAACGGCCGGTATTCGTGTGCCCTGAGTATTCCCGTTCCGCCGATGCGGTTGGGTCCTCGGGGCCGGCAGTTATGAACGTCAGGAAGATACTCACCGTGGCAGAAGTGCTTCACACCGAGGATCAACCGCAGCGTACCTGCATCGGATGCCGGAAAAAGGCACCGCGGTCTGAGTTACTCCGGCTCGTCGCCGAAGGCAGCGGTTCCACCGCAGTGCTGGTAGACGAACGACGCCGGATGGCTGGCAGGGGTGCATGGCTGCACCCCAGCGAAGCGTGCCTGGCCCTGGCGGTCAAGCGGCGAGCATTCGGAAGGGCCCTCAACGGTGCAACCGGGTCCACCGCCGTCGAACGCCGGATCATGGCAGGCAAGCAGGACGCCGGCCCGTTGCAGGTACCCCTGGTAGCTGCAGCAAAAACCGTCCAACCTGAAAGCGGGTCAGAAAACTGATGGAAACCCGATGAGTTCCCAGCGATGAGTGCGCAACGATGACAACTTTGTTGCGCTCTGCAATGGGCCCTGTAGTTGCAACCGCGGCTGGGGCCCGCAGTAAGAAGTAGACGGTTCGTGCCTGGCTCGGTGCGGACCGAGACAGGAGAAATGTGGCCAAGGTCCGCGTACATGAGCTTGCTAAAGAGCTCGGTATTACTTCCAAAGATGCAGTAACCAAACTGCAGGAACTGGGCGAATTCGTTCGCTCTGCCTCTTCAACCATTGAGGCCCCGGTGGTGCGGAAGCTCCGCAACGCCTACCCCGACGCAGCTGCTAAGACCGCAGCTCCGGCAGCCGCGCCCAAGGCGCCTGCCCCGTCGGCCGACACACGACCCGCAGCACCCGCTCCGGGCCCCGCAGCTCCCTCAGCCCCGGCAGCACCAGCTGCTGCGGCTCCGGCTGCACCCGCTTCCGTTTCCGCGGCCCCTTCAGCCCCGGCTGCACCAGCTGCGTCAGCCCCGGCTGCAAGTGCACCGTCCACCGGCGCCAAGCCCGGTGCCCGTCCGGCACCGAAGGCTGAAACCCCGGCTGCGCCGACCCGCTCCGGCGGATCAGCGCAGGGTGGTTCGCAGGGCGGCTCCGCACCGCGTCCCGGCGGTCCCCGTCCGGGCAACAACCCGTTCGCCACGTCCCAGGGCATGCCCCGCGGCCGCGGTGGCGACGGCGAGCGTGCTCCCCGTCCGGGTAACAACCCGTTCGCTCCTTCTCAGGGCATGCCCCGCGCGGGTGGCCGCCCCGACGGCGACCGTCCGGGTGGTCCGCGTCCCGCGGCCGGTGCCGGTGGCCCCCGTCCGGGTGGTCCGCGTCCCGCAGCCGGTGCCGGTGGCCCCCGTCCGGCTGCTGGCTCGGGTGGACCCCGCCCGGGTGCACCCCGTCCCGCGGGTGCCGGTGGAAACCGGCCCACGCCGGGGATGATGCCCAACCGCACCGAGCGTCCCGCACCTGCTGGTGCAGGACGTCCCGGTGGCGGCGCACGCGGTCCCGGACGTCCAGGTGGCGCTCCGGGTACCGGTGGAGCTCCGGGTGCCGGTGGCGGCGCTCCGGCCGGCGGCGGCTTCGGCAAGGGTGGCCGCGGTCGCGGTGGCACCCAGGGCGCCTTCGGTAAGGGCGGCGCAGGCCGTGGCAAGCAGCGCAAGTCGAAGCGTGCCAAGCGCCAGGAACTCGAACAGATGAGTGCTCCGTCGCTGGGTGGCGTGAGCGTACCCCGCGGCGACGGCAACACCGTAGTCCGGCTTCGCCGTGGCTCGTCCATCACGGACTTTGCCGACAAGATCGAGGCAAACCCCGCAGCACTGGTGACGGTCCTCTTCCACCTCGGTGAAATGGCCACGGCCACGCAGTCGCTGGATGAAGAGACCTTCGCGCTGCTCGGCGAGGAGCTTGGCTACAAGCTCCAGGTTGTGTCGCCGGAGGACGAGGAGCGCGAGCTGCTCTCCGGCTTCGACATCGACTTCGAAGCAGAGCTCGAAGCCGAAGGCGATGACGACCTCGAGGCACGTCCTCCAGTGGTCACCGTCATGGGCCACGTTGACCACGGTAAAACCCGTCTGCTCGATGCCATTCGCAAGTCCGACGTTATGGCGGGCGAGCACGGCGGCATCACGCAGCACATCGGTGCTTACCAGGTCACGCACACCCACGAAGACATCGATCGTAAGATCACCTTCATCGATACTCCGGGCCACGAGGCGTTCACCGCCATGCGTGCCCGTGGTGCGAAGGTCACCGACATCGCCATCCTGGTGGTCGCAGCGGACGACGGCGTAATGCCGCAGACCGTTGAGGCACTCAACCACGCGCAGGCAGCAAATGTGCCGATCGTGGTGGCTGTGAACAAGATCGACAAGGAAGGCGCCAACCCGGAGAAGGTCCGCGGCCAGCTGACCGAGTACGGTCTGGTTCCCGAAGAATACGGTGGCGACACCATGTTCGTGGAGGTCTCTGCCCGCCAGGACCTCAACATTGACGAGCTGCTCGAGGCTGTCCTGCTCACCGCGGACGCTGCCCTGGACATGCGCGCCAACCCGAACAAGGACGCCCGCGGTATCGCGATCGAAGCCAACCTGGACAAGGGCCGCGGTTCCGTGGCAACCGTCCTGGTGCAGTCCGGCACCTTGCGTGTCGGTGACACGATCGTGGCCGGTACGGCCCACGGCCGCGTCCGCGCCATGTTCGACGACGACGGCAGTGTCCTGACCGAGGCCGGCCCGTCCCGCCCCGTGCAGGTTCTGGGTCTGTCCAACGTGCCGCGCGCCGGCGACACCTTCTTTGTGACCGCTGACGAGCGCACCGCCCGCCAGATCGCCGAGAAGCGTGAAGCAGCCGACCGCAACGCCGCCCTCGCCAAGCGCCGCAAGCGCATCAGCCTGGAAGACTTCGACCAGGCCGTGGCCGACGGCAAGATCGACACCCTCAACCTCATCCTCAAGGGTGACGTGTCCGGTGCCGTGGAAGCCCTCGAAGACGCACTGCTCAAGATCGACGTCGGCGAAGGCGTGCAGCTGCGCGTCATCCACCGCGGCGTTGGTGCTATCACGCAGAACGACGTCAACCTGGCAACGGTCGACAGCGCCGTTATCATCGGCTTCAACGTCAAGCCTGCCGAGCGGGTTGCCGAACTGGCAGACCGCGAAGGCGTGGACATGCGCTTCTACTCCGTCATCTACGCAGCAATCGATGACATCGAGATGGCCCTCAAGGGCATGCTCAAGCCGGAGTACGAAGAAGTCCAGCTGGGCACCGCCGAGGTCCGCGAAGTCTTCCGCTCTTCCAAGTTCGGAAACATCGCCGGTTCCATCGTTCGCTCGGGCATCATCCGACGCAACACGAAGGCCCGCATCAGCCGCGACGGCAAGACCATCGGTGACAACCTCACCGTTGAGACGCTCAAGCGCTTCAAGGACGACGCCACTGAGGTCCGCACGGACTTCGAGTGTGGTATTGGCCTTGGTTCGTTCAACGACATCACCGAGGGCGACATCATCGAGACCTTCGAGATGCGCGAAAAGCCGCGCGTCTAGGTTGTCTTAGCGTTACAGGTGCGGGGCCGTTGGGTTTTCCCGGCGGCCCCGCCCCTACGCTGGGCGGCATGGGATCTGCGATCCCTTGCCGCCCAGCTTCGGCAGGCCCGATGCCACTCCCAGGCCGCCGGAAAAACCCAACGCGGGTCCGTCGTGAACTCGCCGTTAGTGCGTGGCAATGAATCCAAGATGAGTGCGACAGTCGCCCAAGTGGCCGCCGTCGTACATCCAAAATTTTTAGGAGTGGAAATGGCTGATCCCGCACGGGCTGCCAAATTGGCGCAGCGGATTAAGGTTGTTGTTGCTGAGGCTTTGGGCCGGAAGGTTAAGGATCCTCGGCTGGAGGGCATCACTGTTACCGATGCCCGGGTGACCAATGATCTGCAGCATGCCACGATCTACTACACCGTTTTCGGCGACCAGGCGATCCAGGCTGATGCTGCCAAGGGCCTGGAGAAGGCCAAGGGTGTGCTCCGCCAGGAGGTGGGGCGCAACGTGACTGTCCGCCTGACACCGACGCTGGAATTCGTCGCGGACCAGATCCCCGTCGTTGCCTCGAACCTGGAGGAACTGCTCCGGGCCGCCAAGAAGCGCGACGCCGAGGTGGCTGCCCTGGCCGAAAACGCCAAGCACGCCGGCGACGCCGATCCGTATAAGAGCGACATTCCCGCCGATGTGGAGATCGACGAGGACGACTTCGACGAAGAGGATATTGACCTCACCGACGACGAAGACCTCGACGAAGACGCCAACAAGTAGCTTCACGCGAAGAAGGCCCGGACCCGAAGTTGGGTCCGGGTCTTTTTCGTCGGCGGGATGTTCCCTGCGTTTCCTACCGGATACTGGCCTTCAGGACCGTTCCGGCGGTGAGGTCAGCGAAGCTGAAGCCGGCCGTGGCGTACAGGGTTTTCCCTCTCAGTTCGACGGCCGCAGGACCGTCCACAGCAGGAACTGTGAAGCCTCACGGGTCCAGGCATCGATCTTCACAATCTCGTTGCCGAACAGCGAGGCTGCGTAGACATCCCCGCTGTCGGACACTGCGATGCCGGTGGGGCCCAGGATATTCTCTGCTCACAGGCGTGTTGTGCCGGTAAAGGGGTTGATGCGGAAGATGGCGCCGCGGGCGCCCAGGGAAGGATCCTCGGGACCGCCTGGGAGCGAGGAGACATACAGCGAGCCGTCGGGGCCGATCTACACGTCCGTTGGCACCGGTTCAAACGCGTATTCGTGGCCAACGACGCACGCAGGGACTTCAACTGTTCCGCCCGCCATATCTATGGGAATCCTGGTGCCGGCAGGGACGACGGGAGGCCGTGGCGGCAAGACAGCGATAGTCGAGACGTCACCGGAATCGGCATCGGCTTTGAGGATGGCATTCATGCCGGCGTCAGCAACATAAACAGTGGACCCCTTGACTGCCGGAGCATAGGGATGGGAATCAAGGGCACCCGTGTACCGGGCCGGCGGGAAAGCGGGCCATTGCTGCCGGCACTCAGCTGAGACATCGGAACCGAAGCCATACTCCTGGTCACCATCCGGATTCTGGGCGCGTTCATAGCTCGCGAGATCGGCAATGGTCCTTACGTCACCTGATGAGTCGATCGACTTCAGGTAGCCCTCAAGCGCATCGGGATTGCCTCTACCACCGTCCACGCTCGCCACGAAATAGGTCGTCCCGCGTTTGGTTTCAACACCGCCGACGTCCCAATCCGACTTCGTGTAGACGTTGGCGACTTGGCGGCCATCCTTCACGCGGTCAAGCCGGCCCGCATAATTCTGGGTGACCAGGACAGAGCCGCCTCTACCGACGGCGAGGCTCAAAGGAGTCATCAGCCCTTCGGCCAGGATCTTCGGCTCTGGCGGTGAGTAGCTTTCGCCACCCCGCGGACGGGGCTGAGCAATGAGACCAAGTGGATATGGCATTAACAGCCCCCGGGCGCCAGAATAGTCCTCCGGGCGGGCTTCGTCGACGGAAATTTCCTTTTGTGAGCTCCGTTTTTTGAACCGGAAATCCTGGGTCGTGGCTAGGATCTAGATATGACGCAGGCGAGCGACAACCACGAGGCCACCCGCTACCTGGAACAGGCCATTGAGCTGGCTGTCCGGAACGTCTCCGACGGCGGCGGCCCGTTTGGTGCGCTGGTGGTAACCCCGGATGGGCGGGTCCATGAAGGCATCAACCGGGTCACCCGGGACAACGACCCCACCGCGCATGCCGAAGTGGTGGCAATCCGCGCTGCGGCAGCCGCAGGCGCCACGTTCGACTTGAGCGGCGCCGTGCTCTACGCCAGCTGTGAGCCGTGCCCGCTCTGCCTGTCCGCCGCTTTGTGGGCGCGGATCGATCGAGTTTATTTTGCGGCCGACCGCCATGGTGCAGCCGCTGCCGGTTTTGACGACGCCGTGTTCTACGAGTATTTCAACGGCACACGTCCGGAACTGCTGCCGGTCGCCCAAGCCGCCATTCCGGCGTCGGACGCTCCGTTTGACGCGTGGCGCCGCAACACGAAACGCAAGGATTACTAACCAGGTACCGGATCATGAATCCTGGCGTTCAGGCAGCCTGCCGACGCCATCGACCAGATCCTCGCGGGCACCACACAGCGCGATCCGTACCCAGCCTTCGCCAATCGAGCCAAAGGCGGTTCCCGGCGCGAACGCGACGCCGGAATCGGCCAGGAACCTGCGGGCCCAGCTGCGGACGTCCCCGTCGCTGACATGGGAGACGTCGGCCCAAAGATAGAAGGCTCCCTGGGCACTCAGGTACGGGATTCCCTTGGCCTCCAGCACGGCTGAGGCAGCGTCCCGGTTGCCCCGGTAGTGGTCATGGGCGTGACGGACGTAATCCTGCGGACCTGTCAGCGCCGCCAGCGCCGCATACTGCGACGGGGAGGCAACGCAGGAGACAATCGCCTCCATCACGTTGTTCATCTTCTGTTCCAGCCCCGGCGGACAGACCAGGGCACCGATCCTCAGCCCGGTCAGGCCGTACGTCTTGGAGAGAGTCAGTGACGTGAATACCCGCGCTTCGCCGGGGACGTCGCTGTCGAAGCGGGCCGGGCCGACGTGGGGGACGTCGTAGGTGAAGGCCTCGTAGCATTCGTCGGAAATGATCCAAAGATCATACTTGCGGGCAAGGTCCACCAGCTGGCGGGTCAGGTCCCCGCCTAGGACAGCGCCCAGGGGGTTGGACGGGGAGTTCAGGATGAGCACCCGGGTCCGGTCCGTGATGAGCGCCTCAATGTCATGGATCCGCGGCTGGAAGTCATGCTCGGGATACAGCGGGTAACCCACGGGTACGGCATTCAGGAGCCGGCTGGTCATGGCGAATGTGGGGTAGCCGGGGTTGGGGATCAGGATCTCGTCGCCGGGGGAGAGCAGGAGGCTCATGGCGAAGTGCAGGCCCTGCTGCGCGCCGTCCACCACGTAGACACGCTCCGCTCCGAGGCTGGTATCGAGTCCGGCTCGTTCGCGGAACCTGGCGGCGAATGCTTCACGGAGGGCCGGGATGCCGGCATTGGGCGTGTAGTTGGTCTCGTCCCGGTCGAGGCACGCCATTCCGGATTCCAGGATGTGGCGGGGGAGCGCGAAGCCCGGTTCGCCGATGCTCAAGACGATGGCCCCGGGGGTATGCCAGGCGGCCTCGGTGATTTCCCGGATCTGGTTGACGGGGACGTCGCGCGCGTGCGCCGCAATCTCAGGCATGGATGCCATCCTAGCCGCCGGAGTTGGGGGCTGGAGTTGGGTGCAGGGCTTGTGGGCAGGGGTGGTGGTCAGCGCCGATATACTGGGAAGCGTGCTTTCTGGACTGGTGATAGTGGACAAACCGCAGGGATGGACCAGCCATGATGTGGTTGGTCGGATGCGGCGTCTCGCCGGGACCCGGAAAGTGGGGCACGCCGGCACCCTCGATCCGATGGCTACCGGCGTCCTGGTGGTCGGCATCAACAAGGCCACCCGGCTCCTGACCTACATCGTGGGTACGTCCAAGACGTACACAGCAACCATCCGGCTGGGCCAGTCCACCATCACGGACGACGCAGAAGGTGACGTGATTGCCGCCGCCAGTGCCGCCGCCGTCGCCGACGAAGCAATCCACGACGGCGTGGCCGCCCTCACCGGTGACATCCAGCAGGTGCCCAGCAGCGTCAGCGCCATTAAGGTCAACGGCGAACGTGCCTACGCCCGGGTCCGCTCGGGTGAAGAGGTAAAGCTCGCGGCGCGCCCGGTCACTATCCACCGCTTCGAAGTTCACGGCATCAACCGGGAATCCGGCGGCGACGTTGTGGACATTGATGTCACGGTGGAGTGCTCCTCCGGCACCTACATCCGGGCCCTCGCCCGCGACCTCGGCGACGGGCTGGGAGTGGGCGGCCACTTGACCGCCCTCCGCCGGACCAACGTTGGCCCGTACTCTCTGGGCCAGGCCCGGACGCTGGAACAGCTGGCCGAAGAGCTTAACGTCCTGGAAATGTCCCAGGCAGCCCGGGCGCTGATGCCCAACCGTGAACTCACGGCAGAGGAGACCACCGAAATTTCCTTCGGACGCCGGATCGCGGCCGGAGCAGAAGCGGGCGATCCCGCGGCCGCCACCACTGAGCACCCAGCGGCGGCGTTCGCGCCCGACGGCAGCCTCGTGGCGCTTCTGGCGGACTCCGGAAACTTTGCCAAGCCAGTACTGGTGTTCGCGCCGGGCAATGGTGCGCCCGGAAAAGCAGCGGGCGGGGACGCCTAGGCATGGACGCCTACTTCTATATCATCCTGGTGGTCGGCCTGCTCTCCAGCGGGATCTGCCTCGGTGCCGGCATCCTCAAAAAGGCCCCCAACGATTTCACCATCCTCTCTGTTGCCGCCGTCGAGCTGGCACTGCTGGTTTACCTGGTGGGCTCGATTGTGAGGGTTATCGCGGGCGAATCGATTGCCGGCGAAGCCTGGGAGTTCTGGGGATACCTGGCCACTGCGATGCTCCTGCCGCCGGCGGCCGTGTACTGGTCCATCCTGGAACGGACCCGCTGGAGCAACTTCGTCCTCGCCGCCGTCGGTGTCACGGCCTTCGTGATGGCCGCCCGCATGAACCAGATCTGGTACTGAAATGGAAGAAGCACGCAACGTGAAAGCACCTCGTTCGGAAGCATCCCGTGCCAAGGCAGATGCCAAGGCCGGCAAGGACACCCGGAACACCGGCCCCGGACGTCTGCTTATCGCCGTCTATGCAGTATTTGCCATTTCGGCTACCGCACGCGCCGGCTACCAGATCCTGACGAAGT
The DNA here is from genome assembly GCF_029960665.1 of Pseudarthrobacter sp. AL07. Lineage (GTDB taxonomy): Bacteria > Actinomycetota > Actinomycetes > Actinomycetales > Micrococcaceae > Arthrobacter. Next base: position 39,263 of record NZ_JASBRB010000002.1, on the reverse strand, counting down.
TCTCCGAGGCTCCGTTTGCATACCTGCTGTCCGCCTTCGCGGCGCTGGTCTACGTGGTGGCAACCGTGTCCCTGGCCAAGCCCGGCCGCACCTGGTTCAGGATCTCCCTGGCCGCCGTCCTGGTGGAACTTGTCGGTGTGCTGGTGGTGGGGGCGTTGAGTGCCGTCGACTCGGTGGCATTCCCGCATGAGACCGTCTGGTCCCTTTTTGGCCGGGGGTACGCGTTCATTCCGCTGCTGCTGCCGATCCTTGGACTGGTGTGGCTTTACCGGCGCCGGCCGCGCCGGCAGTAATCCCGCACCAGCGCTGCACCGCACCAGCGCTGCACCGCACCAGCGCTGCACCGCACCAGCGATCGGCGGCTGCCGGTAAGCCTTCGGGTACGTCCGCGAGTGCCGGCCCGTTGGCCTGGCGGCGTGTGGAAGCCATCTTGAATGCGGGTAATCTTAGAGAGTTCCGGCGCCGGTGCGTTCGGAGAGATGTCAGTTTTTAGGCAGTAAAAGGCGAGGGTGATGGTCTACATCTGGAACGATCCGGCCGAGGTCCCGGCGGACTTTGGTCCCTCCGTTGTCACTTTTGGCAACTTCGACGGCGTGCATCGCGGGCATCAGCAGGTGCTCTCGGAGCTCATCCGCTCGGCGCGGCTCAACAAGACCAAAGCCGTTGCCGTCACCTTTGACCCGCACCCTGCCCTGATCCACCGCCCGGAGTCCGCGCCCGAAATGATCATGGGCCTGCAGGACAAACTCGTGGCATTGGGGGAGCTGGGCCTGGATGCCATTCTGGTGATGAAGTACTCGCTGAACCTGGCCAGCCTCACCCCTGAGGAATTTGTCAGCCAGGTCCTGGTGGACAGCCTGCACGCCAGCCATGTGGTGATCGGTCACGATTCCCGGTTCGGCCGCGGCAACTCCGGTGACCTTCACACCATGAAGCAGTTGGGCGAAAAGTTCGACTTCGACGTCCAGGTCATCAGTGAGTTCGGTTCGGAAGGTTACCCGCTGCACAACGACGGCGGAACGGACCGCCGTTGTTCCTCCACCTGGGTGCGCGAAGCACTGGCGGAGGGTGACGTCGCCACCGCGGCGGCGGTGCTGGGACGACCGCACCGGATGCGCGGCGAGGTTGTCCACGGTGCCGCCCGCGGCCGTGTGCTCGGGTTCCCCACCGCCAACCTTGCCCACCAGGCCAGCGGGTTCATCCCAGCCGACGGAATTTACGCCGGCTGGCTGGTGGACCAGGCCGGCACGCGCTGGCCGGCGGCCATCTCGGTGGGGTCCAATCCCACGTTCGACGGCGTCAGCCGCCAGGTCGAAGCCCATGTGATCGACCGTCCGCACGAGGCCGTGGAGGACTTCGATCTGTACGGCCAGACAGTAGTGGTCGAATTTGTGGCGCGGCTCCGCGGCATGGTGGCATACCGTGGGCCGGAGGCGCTTGTTGACCAGATGCGTCTGGACGTTATTCAGGCCCACGATCTCCTGGTGCGGCACTGACCGGGTCCCACCCGCAACGAACAGCCAGAGAGGCAGCACCGTGGCCATCGAGAAGAACACCCGCAAACTGGACAAAGGCATTGTCCGCGATTTCAGTTCCCGGATGAGCTACGCGTCCTATCTTCAGCTGCCTACCCTGCTCAGTGCACAGCAGCCGGTCAGCACACCCGAGCACCACGACGAGCTGCTGTTCATCATCCAGCACCAGACCACCGAGCTGTGGCTGAAGCTGGTCCTGCATGAGCTCCGCAGCGCCGCGACCTGGCTGCGAGCAGACGATCTCGGCTCCGCACTTAAGGGCATCGCCCGGGTCAAGCACATTCAGAAAACCCTGACGGAGCAGTGGTCCGTGCTGGCCACGCTGACGCCCACGGAGTACTCCCAGTTCCGCGGTTTCCTGGGCAACTCCTCCGGCTTCCAGTCCAGCCAATACCGGGCCGTCGAGTTTGTCCTCGGCAACAAGAACCGCAAAATGCTGCCGGTGTTCGAATCGGACCCGGAAGCGCACGCCATGTTGGAGGAGTTGCTGAACGCGCCCAGCATCTACGACGAGTTCCTGGCCTACCTGGCCCGGCAGGGTTTCGACGTGCCGCAGTCCATCCTGGAGCGGGACGTCACCCGCGCCCACGAGTTCTGCCCCGACCTGTTACCGCTGTTCAAGCACATCTACGAAAACGCGGCCGCTAACTGGGGCGCCTACGAGGCCTGCGAGGAACTCGTGGACCTGGAAGATAATTTCCAGCTCTGGCGGTTCCGGCACCTCCGCACTGTCCAGCGGACCATCGGGATGAAAACGGGAACCGGGGGATCCAGCGGCGCCGCCTTCCTGCAGAAGGCCCTTGAACTCACCTTCTTCCCTGAATTGTTTGCGGTACGGACGGAGATCGGCCAATGAGCAATGCGATGGACGCGAAGTTGGAAAATCACGACGCCGCCATCCTCCTAGAGCAGGCAGCGCGACTGGACGCCGCTGACCCGTTGGCACGCTACCGCGCCCTCTTCATCGGGACGGACACGAACCTTTCCTACCTCGACGGCAATTCCCTGGGCCGGCCGCTGAAGAGGACCCCGCGGGACATCAGCACCTTTATCGAGGAAGGGTGGGGCGGCAGGCTCATTCGTGGGTGGGACGAGGAATGGCTGGACTTGCCACAGGCCATCGGCGATCAACTGGGCCGCGCTGTCCTCGGCGCAGCCCCGGGCCAGACCGTCATCGCCGACTCCACCACGGTGGTGCTCTACAAGCTGATCCGTGCTGCGCTGGCCACCGTGGCTGACCCCGCCCGCGCAGAGATCGTCCTGGATACCGATAACTTCCCCACGGACCGCTACCTGGTCGAGGGCATCGCCCGCGAGGAAGGCCTGACCCTGCGGTGGATCGAAGCCGATCCAGCGTCAGGGGTAAGCGTTGAACAGGTGCGGGACGCAACCGGCCCGGCGACCGCCGTCGTACTTTTAAGCCACGTGGCGTACCGCTCCGGCTTCCTGGCCGACCTTCCGGGTATTACGGAAGCTGCGCACAGCGCGGGGGCATTGGTGGTTTGGGATCTATGCCATTCCGCAGGCTCGGTGGAGCTGGACCTGGACGGGGCGGATGTGGATTTTGCCGCGGGCTGCACCTACAAGTACCTCAACGGGGGACCGGGCTCGCCGGCGTTTGCCTACGTCAACCGCCGGCACCTGCCCGGACTCCAGCAGCCGATCTGGGGCTGGATGGGACGCAAGGACGCGTTCGAGATGGCAGCGGGCTACGAGGCGGCGCCCGGCATCCGCAGTTTCCTGAGCGGCACGCCGGCCATCTTCGGGATGCTGGCCATACGCGGGACCCTTGACCTCATCGAAGAGGCCGGCATGGCTGCCATCCGGGAGAAGTCGCTGAAACTCACCGCCTACGCCGTGCAGCTGTATGAGGCCTGGCTGGCGCCGACGGGCGTGGAGCTGGCATCGCCGCGCGATCCGGCGCTTCGCGGGAGCCACATCACCCTGGATCATCCGGCGTTCCGGAACGTGACGGCGGCGCTGTGGGAACAGGACGTCATTCCGGACTTCCGCGCACCACACGGCATCCGTGTGGGGCTTTCGCCCCTAAGCACCAGCTTCGCTGAACTGTTCCGGGGGATGGCTGCCATTCGGGATCAGCTGCACCGCTGAGCTACTGCCTGTGGGTGAGGGTTTTTGGGGACGGCATTTGGTGACGGGGTTTGGCGACGGCGGGGGCTGTTTCGACAAGATTGCGGCGGGGCCGGTAAACTAAGGGTTGGTTCCGGCTGCAGTCCGTGGCGGCTGGTTCCTGTCATGTGTGGAAAGACCCTGGTTTGCGGGGGATTCCCGCGCGGGCAGACCCGGCAGTGAAGTACTGAATCGGGCCTCACGGCACATCTCTAGGAGTTATTGTGGCACTTGAAGCCGCTGTAAAGCAGTCCATCATCCAGGATTTCGCAACGTCCGAGGGCGACACCGGTTCGCCGGAGGTCCAGGTTGCAGTCCTGACTCAGCGGATCAAGGATCTGACTGAGCACATGAAGGTGCACAAGCACGATTACCACACCCAGCGCGGTCTGCTGGCCATGGTTGGTCGTCGCAAGCGTATGCTCACCTACCTCAAGAACACTGACATCACCCGCTACCGTGCGCTCATCGAGCGTCTCGGCCTGCGCCGCTAGTCAGCTTTAAGGGGCGGCCCCTTCCGTGACGGAAAGGGCCGCCTTCTTCAGAAGAAAATTAAACAGGAGGATCAACCGCATCACGCATTCGCGGTCCTCGGTAGTGATCCCCGGGAACGGCTTCGAAGAATGAAGCCCTCGGCCCGTGGGTCTCGATCGATGACCGGGTGCAGTGCAGGCCAGTAGACAGATGCTGGACTGGGTTGATGCGGCTGGACTCCGTGAAACAAGAAACGGAGGTGACTCTCTTGGAGGGTCCCGAAATCCAGTTCTCAGAAGCAGTCATTGACAATGGCCGCTTTGGTAAGCGTGTAATCCGCTTTGAAACAGGCCGTCTTGCCAAGCAGGCAGCCGGCGCAGCCATGGTGTACATCGACGAAGACACTGCGCTGCTGTCCGCCACCACCGCGGGCAAACACCCGCGTGAAGGGTTCGACTTCTTCCCGCTGACGGTTGACGTTGAAGAGCGTATGTACGCCGCCGGCCGTATCCCAGGCTCGTTCTTCCGCCGCGAAGGCCGCCCGTCCACCGAGGCCATACTCGCCTGCCGCCTCATGGACCGCCCGCTGCGTCCGGCCTTCGTCAAGGGCCTGCGCAACGAGGTCCAGATCGTGGTGACCGTCCTGGCCATCAACCCTGACGAGCTCTACGACGTGGTGGCCATCAACGCCTCCTCCATGTCCACCCAGCTCTCCGGCCTCCCGTTCTCCGGCCCGATCGGCGGCGTCCGCGTTGCCCTCGTCGCTGACGAGCACGGTTCGCAGTGGGTTGCTTTCCCCAAGCACTCCCAGCTCGAGAACTCCGTGTTCAACATGGTTGTAGCCGGCCGTGTTGCCGGTGACGACGTCGCCATCATGATGGTCGAAGCCGAAGCAACCGACAACTCCTGGAACCTCATCAAGGAACAGGGCGCCACCGCTCCCACCGAAGAGGTTGTCTCCGAGGGCCTCGAGGCTGCCAAACCGTTCATCAAGGCACTCTGCGAGGCCCAGGCCGACCTGGCCGCACGCGCGGCCAAGCCCACTGTTGAGTTCCCGGTCTTCCTGGACTACCAGGATGACGTCTACGCCGCCGTTGAGTCCGCTGCCGCCGAGAAGCTGGCCGCTGTCTTCCAGATCGCTGACAAGCAGGAACGCGATACTGCAACGGATTCACTCAAGGACGAAGTCACGTCTTCCCTGGCCGGCCAGTTCGAAGGCCGCGACAAGGAGCTGTCCGCAGCATTCCGCTCGGTCACCAAGCACGTTGTGCGCCAGCGCATCCTCACGGACCAGATCCGCATTGACGGCCGTGGCCTGACGGATATCCGCCAGCTCACCGCCGAGGTTGAGGTTCTGCCCCGCGTGCACGGCTCGGCAATCTTCGAGCGCGGCGAAACCCAGATCATGGGTGTCACCACGCTGAACATGCTCAAGATGGAACAGCAGATTGATTCGCTGTCGCCCGTCACGCGCAAGCGCTACATGCACAACTACAACTTCCCGCCGTACTCCACCGGTGAGACCGGCCGCGTGGGCTCGCCCAAGCGCCGCGAAATCGGCCACGGCGCCCTCGCAGAGCGCGCCATCATGCCGGTGCTTCCGTCCCGCGAGGAATTCCCCTACGCGATCCGTCAGGTGTCTGAGGCTCTCAGCTCCAACGGTTCGACGTCGATGGGTTCCGTCTGCGCCTCGACGCTGTCCCTGCTCAACGCAGGTGTTCCGCTGAGGGCAGCCGTTGCTGGTATCGCCATGGGCCTGGTCTCCGACCAGGTTGACGGTCAGACCCGCTACGCAGCCCTGACCGATATCCTCGGCGCCGAAGATGCTTTCGGCGATATGGACTTCAAGGTTGCCGGTACCGCCGAATTCGTGACGGCCATCCAGCTGGACACGAAGCTCGACGGCATCCCCGCTTCCGTGCTGGCAGCAGCACTCAAGCAGGCCCGCGAAGCCCGTCTTCACATCCTGGACGTCCTGAACTCCGCGATCGACACTCCGGATGAACTCTCCGAGTTCGCGCCGCGCGTCATCGCGGTCAAGATCCCGGTTGACAAGATCGGCGAGGTCATTGGGCCCAAGGGCAAGATGATCAACCAGATCCAGGAAGACACCGGCGCGGACATCTCCATCGAAGACGACGGCACGGTCTACATCGGCGCCACGAACGGTCCGTCTGCTGACGCAGCACGCTCCGCCATCAACGCCATTGCCAACCCGCAGATCCCCGAAATCGGCGAGCGCTACCTGGGTACGGTCGTCAAGACCACCACCTTCGGTGCCTTCATTTCGCTGACCCCGGGCAAGGATGGCCTGCTGCACATCTCCGAGCTGCGCAAGCTGGCCAACGGCAAGCGCGTGGACAATGTAGATGACGTGGTTTCCGTCGGCCAGAAGATCCAGGTGGAAATCACCAAGATCGATGACCGTGGAAAGCTGTCGCTGTCCCCCGTAGTGGCTGAAGAAGAAGGCGCCGAGCTTGTTGACGCTTCCGCCGCAGAGGGCGCTGCCGAAGCGGAGTAGTCCCCTGGCGCGGAGTAACATTCTCCGTCACTCGGCATGAATCGGCGGGGCCGGTGGATGATCCACCGGCCTCGCCGCTGTTACGATGGCAGCCAGATCCGGCTGCCTCTCCTGAAAGGCTTCAATGACTGTTGTACCCCTGCCGCTTGAGCAGAACCAGCCCGGCGACACCCTGGTCCACGGCTCCGACGGCGGCTCCGTTGTCCGGCGTTCAGTGCTGCCGGGCGGCGTCCGGGTACTCACCGAAGCGATGCCGGGCCAGCGTTCGGCGACCATCGGTTTCTGGGTGGGCGTCGGGTCACGCGATGAAGCCCCGGGCCAGCACGGCTCCACACACTTCCTGGAGCACCTCCTGTTCAAGGGGACCAAACGCCGCACTGCCCTGGAGATCGCCTCGGCCTTTGACGAGGTGGGCGGGGAGTCCAACGCAGCCACGGCCAAGGAGAGCACGTGCTATTTCGCGCGGGTGCTGGACACGGACCTGCCCATGGCCATCGACGTCATTGCCGACATGATCACCGGCGCCGTCCTGGATCCGGCCGAGATGGAGCAGGAGCGCGACGTCATCCTGGAGGAAATCGCCATGGACAGCGATGACCCCACGGACGTGGCGCATGAAAACTTTGTGGCTGCCGTCCTGGGCACCCACCCGCTGGGCCGCCCCATCGGCGGCACGCCCGCCGCGATCCGCGCCGTCGCCCGTGACTCCGTCTGGGAGCACTACCGCCGTTACTACCGCCCGGATGAGCTGGTCATCACCGCCGCCGGGGGTCTGGAGCACGACGTCGTCTGCAGCCTTGTGGTGGACGCCCTCCACACTGCCGGGTGGTCACTTCATCCGGACGCCGCTCCGGTGGATCGCCGCTCCACCGCGCGTGCGGACATCACCGGCACCGCCGGGCTGCATGTGGTCAAGCGTGCGGTAGAGCAGGCTAACATCATCATGGGCTGCCCCACGATTGTGGCCACCGATGAACGCCGTTACGTCATGAGCGTCCTCAACGCCGTCCTGGGCGGCGGGATGTCCTCGCGGCTGTTCCAGGAAATCCGCGAAAAGCGTGGCCTGGTGTACTCCACGTACTCCTTTGCCTCCTCCTACGCGGATGCCGGCTACTTCGGGATGTACGCAGGGTGTACTCCGTCCAAGGTCCGCCAGGTGCTGGACCTGCTGGGGCTGGAGCTGGACAAGCTTGCAGAAGGCGGGATCTCCGACGATGAACTGCGCAAGGCCGAGGGCCAGCTGTGCGGCGGAATTGTCCTGGCACTGGAGGATACGGGTTCCCGTATGTCCCGCCTGGGCCGCGCTGAACTGGTGTCCGGTGAATACCAGGACATCGACGAGACCCTGCGGCAGATCAAAGCTGTCACCGCGCAGGAGGTCCAGGACCTGGCCAGGGAACTCGCAGCTGCGCCGCGGACTGTCACCGTGGTGGGCCCGTTCGAGGAAACCGAAACCTTCGGTCTCTGACCGGCAGGCGTACGCCAGCCATAATGAACCTATGAACCTTCCGCAGCCGGGCATGGTGCACGCCGTGCTGGAGAACTTCCTGGGCCATTGGCGCGGCACCACCCGGCTGGACGCGTCGGCCTGGGGGCCCAGACGCACGGCCTCGGCGGAAGTCAGTTACACCAGGGCCGCCGGGGGCTACGCCGTCGTCCAAAGTTACAGACACACCGAAGCTGATGGCACGCACTTTGAAGGCCACGGCGTCTTTACTGTAGACCGGGACCACAATGACATCCTCTGGTACCACGTGGACAGCATGGGCCAGCCGCCGGGAGTCCCGGCCCGCTGCACGTGGGTGGAGGGTGTGCTGCGAGTCGAGCGCCACAGTGACCGGGGGACTGCCCGCCATACTTTCCGCGTGGACAACGACGTGCTGATCCACACCGCCGAGTTGCGACTCGGCGACGGCCCGGACTTTGTCCCGTTCATGACCTCCGAGTGCCGCCGCGTCTGACCCCATGCCGCCGCACGTTCCACCTGCCCCCGCGCGAACGGACGTTTGCGGCCCTGCAGAATTCCGACAGTCAGCCGGCTGATTCCAGAATCCTTGTCCGCGGCGTGCCATTCAAGGCTGGCGCTGCGGACGACGAATTCCACACCCTATCTTTCAGGTTCGCCAGCAATTGCTCAGCCTGGCCGCGTTCGTTGAAATCGAGTTCCACCACCACATAGTGGGAATCATCCACAGGCTGGGAAATCCGGTGGCCGACAACTCCGGAGGCCGCGCGGTCCACCGGATCCCGGTCGAAGGCCGCTTTCCACATGCCAAAGTCCTTGATGCCATGTTCTATTTGCAGTGTGTACATTGCTGCTTCTCCTTAGTTCATCGCGTTAGTTGGCGGCACTTGTTGACTCCGTGCTCCCACCCTTAGCTCCGCCGCCAGGAGAGCCTCACGGTTCCGCCGCGATACCTACCGTCACGGTAACTGTTGGCCGCTGCCGCCGGTATCCCAGAAATCTGGGCCCCCTGGGACGGAAGCGCCGGCGCCGGCCGCAGAGCGCATACTGGGGGAATGACCACTGGCAGGCCCTGGAACCGGAGCCTTGAACGGATCCGGCTGATCGGCGATTCCGCCCCGGATCACCACTCATTGCGCACCGCTGTGATTGCTGAGCTGGGCCGCGTGCTTCCGTTCAGTGCCTTCGTCTGGCCGATTTCAGATCCGCTGACCGCGACGGGCATCTCGCCCATTGCCCGGATTCCGTGCCCGGACGATCTGCCGTTGCTGATTCGGCTCAAGTACCTGACACTGGCAGGTCGGTGGACGCGGTTGGCGATCAATCCGTCGCCGGCGACGACGCTGCTGCTAGAAACGGCCGGCAATCCATCACGGAGCCTGGTGTGGGAGGGACTGATGAAGCGCTACGGAGTGACCGATGTCCTGTTCGCAGTGCTGGCGGACAAACACGGCTGCTGGGGTTGGCTAGACCTCTGGCGAACGGCGCAGGACGATCCCTTTACTGCTGAGGAAGTGGGATACATCGCCGCCATGACACGTGAGGTGATGCCCGCCCTGCGCCGTTCAATAGCCCGGCAGTTTCTGATGGAGGCACCCGGCGGGCGCGACCCCGGCGGGCGCGACCTCGCAGGACAGGAGGTGGTCCGTGCGGGGGCGCCAGCCATCGACGGAGGTCCGAGGCCGGACTTGCCTCAGCAGGCTGTGCTGACTCTGGATGCGGAGATGGCCGTGGTGGGTAGAACGGCTTCGGTGGAGGAGTGGCTGGGGCTGCTTCAGCCTGGCCCACGACCCTTTCAACGCGTACCGGCTGAGGTTCTCAACGTTGCTGCCCAGTTGCTGGCGCGTGAGGCCGGCGTGGATGGTCATCCTGCGTCCGCCCGTGTGCACATAGGGTGGGGCCAGTGGGCCCTGCTCCAGGCCAGCCGGATTGACTCCACCGGCACAGCGGCCATTCCGCCATTGGCCGTGACCATCCAGGCATGCCCTCCGGAAGCGAGGCTTGATATGTTCGCCCGGAGCTTCGGGCTGACAACGCGGCAGCGGGAATTGTTTGACCTTGCAGCCAGCGGCGCCGACACCAACGCCATGGCGGCTGCCTTGGGGATTGGGGCCTACACCGTCCAGGATCAGTTCAAGCAGATTTTCGATACGTGCGGCGTCCATAGCCGCGGGACGTTGTTGGCCTTGGCGATGGGAACGGCCCAGTAACTGGACGGGCCTTCAACTCTCTGGCGGTGGCATGCTTTTGTCCAGGTCCAGGTCCAGGTCCAGGTCCAGGTCCAGGTCCAGGTCCAGGTCGAGTTCCGGGTGCACGTCCAAGAACGAACCGGGGCTGGTGCTGGTGCCGGTGCCGGCCATGGGGATGTTTGCTGGCCAGTGTGGTGGTTCCCAGTCGGGGTGTTCGCTGGTGTAGTGGCGTCCGGACGGTGAGATCCAGCCGGGTGGTTCGTTCTTGCTGGCTGTAGTGGGTGTCCAGGCTGTGGTGTGGCGGAGTCGGTGGTGTTTGTGGCAGGGCTGGCCGAGATTGCTGATCCCGGTGCTGCCGCCGTAGGCCCAGGCGAGGAGGTGGTCGGCTTCGTTGTCGAGGGAGTGATTGCTGCAGCCGGGGAACGGGCATTTGCCGTCCCGAAGTCTGAGCCATTGGCGTTGCGCTTTTGTGAGCCGGTAGCTGGTCCGCCCGATCTCCAGCGGAGCGCCGTCTCGCGGGTCGATCAGGACGCGGTGGAAGGACTCGGCGCCGACGGCGATGAGTTGGCGGGCCATGGACGGCGGGATCGGTCCGTATCCGTCGAGCATGGCTGGTTCATCCGTGACACCCAACAGCGAGAGGAGGGGGACCGTAACAAGAACCTGCGCCCGCGGCGACGGGACACCAGCAGCCACGCTGCCGCCGTCGATACCTGCCTGGTCACCGGTGCCGCCGAGGAGCCAGGCGGCGGTGGTGTCGGCGCGGAGCTGGCTGAGGGTCCGTCCCTCATGGGGGCCTTGGAGGGCCCGGGCGGCGGTGGTGGTGCGGTCCCAGATTCCGGCCGCCTGATCGGCGGGGAGATAGGTGGAGAGCCAGGCCATCCCGTCCCGGTCCGGGGCATACTCCAGGCGCCGGTCGGCAGCGCTCTTAGTGTGGCGTTTTTCGATGCTGACCGGGTGGTGGCGTTCCCGCCAGGTGCGGGCCTTGTGCCGGAACCTTCCGGGAATGAGCTCACCGGCGAAGCCACGTGCCGGATTCGCGACGTCCGGGTCCAGGAAATGCGCTTCGAGCGCTTGTGCACCGGCAGGGTCCAGGTTCACGGTTTCGTCGACCATAATCCGGGCGTGCTGCCAGGAGATCGTCCCGGCCTGCAATGCGGACAGGGTCAGCGGCAGGGCCGTTGTGAGTTGGTGCGCTTCGGCGAGCAGGGCACTGGCGGCGCGTTCGCTGACCGTCAGCACGCATGCGACTTCAGCGACGACAGCCATCTCCTGCCCGGTGTGGTCCTGCGGGGACGCGGAAGGGCCTGCAAGGGCCTCGGCAGCGGCGCTGTAGCCGGCAGCCAGCCAGACCTTCAGGGCAGCACTTTTCGCGTCCAACCGTGAGATCTCCGCCAGCCCGTCCAGGAAATCATCCGCTACCCGGCGCAACGGATCAGCATCCCCGAAGCCGGCGGCTTCCGGCCCGCCCCGGAGCACAGCAGCAAGCTCCGCGAAAGACACCGAAAGGGCCTCCGCCGTCGCCACAGCTGCTCTGCTATCCATACACAAATGATCCCCGGAGGGTATGACAATAACGCCGAGGCTGAAGAGCTATGTGCATAACTCCGCGGCCACGGTCTTGATGGCAGCTATCGCGACTACGAGCCCGGGCCTTTCGGCGCGACGGACACTTACTCGCCTCAGATCCTGTGGCTCAGCTGTCCGCCGGGCCTGAGATCCGGGGCCTCAACTGTCCGTTCGCGCTGTCTGAAGGGTGTCCTACCCTCCGGCGAACGGGGGCAGCACGTCAACCACATCGCCCGGATTTAACACAGTCGTGCGGTCCCGGACGGCCACTTCGTTGAGCAGGAAGCTGCTCCGGGAGAGGACTCGTTGCAGGGGAGGCGTGCCGGCAGGTGGTTCGGCGCGGTCCACCGCCAGGACTGCCTGCAGCAAGCCGGCCACCGTCGTCCCGGACGCGAGATCAAAGGACTCCTCGTCCACACCCGCGGCAGCGCGTGCGGCAGCGAAGTAACGTACGTTCAAGAATTCAGCCTCCGATGGCGCTCATGCTGCGGTCCGGCTGGACAAAGTCCGGCGCGCCGAGACCTGTGTGGTCCATGCCGTGGGCTTTTGGCTTGACCCACATGGCGTCCTGCCAGCGTTCGGCCAGGGCTTCGTCGCTGGCGCCCTCCCGAAGCAGACCCAAAAGATCAAACTCCTCACGGGAGAACAGGCAGCTCATGATCTTGCCCTCGGCGGTGATCCGCGTCCGACGGCAGTCGGCGCAGAACGGCTCCGTGACGGACGCGATGATCCCCACGGTACCGAGCACCGGCCCGTCGGTGTCCGGCACCTCGGTGCCCAGCCCAGGACCATCCGGCCCCGCAGACCCGGCCACCCGGCGTCGTACGTCAAAGCGTTCTGCGGGGGCTCCATCGCGGGCGCGGGGATCGGGACTCAACACGAAGTCGCGCGAGAGCAGGGAACGGATCTCGGCCGCTGTGATCATGTTCCGCCGCGTCCACCCGTGGTCCGCGTCAAGGGGCATCTGCTCGATGAAACGCAGTTCGTAGCCGCGGTCCAGTGCCCAGGCGAGCAGAGACGGCGACTCGGTGTCGTTGATGCCGCGCATCAGCACGGCGTTGAGCTTGACGGGGCCCAGCCCCGCGGCCCAGGCGGCATCGACGCCTGCGAGTACGCGGTCCAGGAACGGGCGCCGGGTCAGCTTCGTGAAGGTCTCTTCGTGCAGCGAATCGAGCGAGACATTGATGCGGGTCAGGCCCGCAGCTTTGAGCGCGGCGGCTTTTTTGTCCAGGCCCACGCCGTTGGTGGTCATTGAGATCGGCAGCTCCGGGTGATTGCTCCGCAGGGCCGCGATGATATCAATCAGGTCCGCCCTGACCAGCGGCTCCCCGCCCGTCAGCCGCAGTTCCCGGACACCGAGCAGGTCCACGCCAATGCCGACAATCCGCACGATTTCCTCGGCCGACATCACAGCCTGTTTGGACAGCCACTCAAGCCCCTCGGCCGGCATGCAGTACGTACAACGCAGATTGCACTTGTCCGTCAGCGACAGCCTCATGTCCGTGGCCCGGCGGCCGTACTGGTCCAGCAGCCCGGGCGGAGTGCCGGCCGGCCGGGCAGGCGGCAGGCCCGGCCCGGCATTTTCTCGGGGTTGCGGCATGCCTAGCTGAACACTCATGAAATCAGGCTACGCCACCTTTGGCCGCGTCATGGCGCCGGGGCCGCAGGATGATCTTACGGAAGTCGTACAGAACTCCCGAAGACGGCCAAGTCCGGCGCTGCCGGGTCCCGGCGAACCTATGCTGGAGAGGTGAACAGCTCCCAGCCCATGCAGGAAACGGCCGACGACGGCGCCACCTCTCCCGGGCGCTCGGGAACTGCGGGTGCCGCTCAGTTCAGCCGCCGCTGGGCAGCAGCCTCGGGGGCCGTGGCCGCCGGCGCCGCCCTCGTCATAGGGGAGTTGCTGGCAGGCCTGATCAGTCCGTCCCTCTCGCCCCTGACGGCAGTTGGCGGGGCCCTGATCGATGCCGTTCCGCCGGGTGTGAAGGACTGGGCCATCTCCTTGTTCGGCACCGCCGACAAGGCAGTATTCGTGGCCGGGATGCTGTTGGTTATCGCAGCAGTCGGGGCGTTGGCCGGCATTCTGGAACAGCGTAGGCGGTTTGCCGGTGCAGCGGTGATTGGTGTTTTTGGGCTCGTCGGGCTTACTGCGGTGCTTACCCGCGCCCAGTTGACCCCAGCAGCGGCTGTGGTTCCATTGGTCGCAGCCCTGGCTGGAGCACTTCTGCTCGGATGGCTGAGCCGCCGGCTCCAGGAAGGACTGCCGGCCGGCGCAGCGGGGACAGAAATGTCCGCGAGGACTGCACGAACCGCCGGGCGGCGCACGTTCCTGCAGGTCCTGGCTGCGAGCGCTGGGGCCACCGCCGTTGGTGGGATTGTCGCCGCGGTCTGGCGAGGAGCGGCCGCCGGCATCAGTACTGCCCGCGAAAAACTGACGTTGCCCGCTCCATCGTCTGAAGCGCCCGCGATCCCTGCCGGCGCCGAGGTAAGCCTGGACGGAATGCAGCCGCTGGTCACCCCGAACCGGGACTTCTACCGGATCGACACCGCCCTGATTGTCCCTTCCCTCGACCCCGAATCCTGGGTACTCCGCGTCACTGGAATGGTGGAACAGGAGATTGAGCTGAACCTGGCTGATCTGCTGTCCAAGTCCCTGATCGAACGTCATGTGACCATCGCCTGTGTGTCCAACGTGGTGGGCGGGGACCTGATTGGCAATGCACGCTGGCTTGGCTGGCCGGTGCGGGAAGTCCTGGCCATTGCCCGGCCGCAAGCCGGTGCCGATATGGTCTTGTCCCGAAGCTCCGACGGCTGGACTGCGGGCACCCCGCTTGAGGTCCTCACCGACGATCGCGACGCCCTGCTCGCGGTGGGGATGAACGGCGATCCGTTGCCGTTGGAACACGGCTTCCCGGTCCGCATGATCGTGCCTGGCCTCTACGGCTACGTTTCCGCCACCAAATGGCTCACCGAACTCCGTGTCACCAGGTTCGCGGACGACGTCGGCTATTGGACGCCGCGCGGTTGGTCCGACCGTGGCCCCATCAAAACGTCCTCACGGATCGACGTGCCTCGAACCGGCCGGCGGGTGAGTGCTGGAACGGTCATGTTTGGCGGCGTGGCCTGGGCACAGCACACCGGGATCGGCAAGGTGGAACTCCGCGTCAACCGCGGTCCGTGGCAGGCAGCCCGGCTCGCACCCGGGATTTCGCTGGACACCTGGTACCAGTGGCAGGCTGGCATCGAGCTTGCTCCTGGGCAGTACGAGGTCCAGGTCCGCGCGACGGACCTCAACGGCGAGCCGCAGGTCGAGGAACGCCGGCCGGTTGCTCCCGACGGGGCCACCGGCTTCCACACTATTAGAGTTGATGTGAATCCATGACCGCCCGGACCGAAGGCAGGACCATGCACAGCTCTCCGCACCAGCACGGCCACACGACCCACCAGGCGCGGTCCGTCGTCCTGCACCGTGCCGCTGTCACCGAACTGCTGACACCCCTGGTCGCCCGGAAAAAGACGGAAAGGCTGGCACTTCGGGACGCGTTGGGCAAGGGGCTCGCCCAGGACGTTGCGGCCCCCCTGAGCCTCCCGCCGTTCGCCAACTCCCAGATGGACGGCTTTGCCGTCAACAGCGCGGACGTTCCCGAAAGCGGCGCGGAACTGCCTGTGGTGGTTGTCCCCATTCCGGCAGGCGCCGTGCCGGCGGCCCTGGGCGGTGGCACTGCCGCGGCCATCATGACGGGAGCCATGCTCCCCGCCGGCGCTGACGCCGTCGTGCCCGTGGAACGTGCCATCCCGGACCGGTTTCCTGCCGGAGGGGAAGCAAGCACCGTGTGGTTGCCGGCGACGGCGGCGGGCACCTTCGTGCGGTCGGCCGGGAGTGATATTGCGTTGGGGGAGCGGGCGTTGGCGGCGGGCACCTTCCTCGGCCCGGCGCAGCTGGGGCTGCTGGCGGCCCTGGGGATCGCCGAAGTTACTGTTCGCCGGCCGGTGACCGTCCTTCTGGCAACCACAGGCGATGAAGTGGTGGAACCCGGCCGGCCCTTGCCGGCAGGCAAGATTTATGACTCCAACGGAACGCTCCTTGAGAGTGCCATGCGGCAGGCGGGCCTGGCCGTGGTGCGCACGGCCATTGCCTCGGACCATCCTGACGAATTCCGCTCATTGCTGCGCAGCCATGCCGGAGCGGTGGACATGATCGTTACCACGGGCGGGGTCAGCCAAGGAGCCTACGAAGTTGTCCGCCAGGCCATGGAGGGCGAGGGCGCCGAGTTCCTGCATGTCGCCATGCAGCCCGGTGGCCCGCAGGGCATCGGAACTTTCGACGGAGTACCCTTCCTGGGATTCCCGGGAAATCCGGTCAGCTGCCTCGTTTCCTTCGAAATGTTCCTGCGGCCCGTGCTGGCCGAACTTTTTGGATCGCCCGCACCTCGGATCCCGGTACGCGCACGGCTGGGCCACGGCCTGTCGTCGCCGGAACATAAGCATCAGGTCCGGCGCGGAACCCTCCAGGGGGATGGAACCGTCCGCTTGGAAGGAGGCGAAAGCTCCCACCTCATGCATGCCCTCGCCGGCTCCAACGCGCTGGTGCACGTACCGGTTGGGGTCTCGGTGCTCGCCGAGGGCGACGAGGTGGAAGTATGGATGCTGTGAATCCAGAACATAACCCGTCCGCGCTGACCCATCTGCGCCAGGACGGCAGCGCCCAGATGGTGGACGTGTCCGCGAAAGCCGAAACCACCCGGGAAGCCACAGCCACTGCCACGGTCCGCACCACTGACGAAGTGCTGGGTATGCTCGGATCCGGCGGCCTGCCCAAGGGTGATGCCCTGGCCGTGGCGCGGGTTGCCGGCATCATGGCGGCAAAAAAGACGCCCGAGCTCATCCCGCTCTGCCATCCCTTACCGCTCTCGAAAGTTATCGTGGACTTCGAGCTCGGAACCGATTCCGTGGCGATCCTGGCCACGGTCAAGACGCGCGGGGTCACCGGGGTAGAGATGGAAGCACTGACGGCGGCCTCTGTGGCCGCGCTCAGCGTGTACGACATGATTAAGGCCGTCGACAAGCACGCCGTGCTGACCGACATCAGAGTGCTGGCGAAAAGCGGCGGCAAGAGCGGGGACTGGACACTATGAGCACCGAGAGCACTATCCTGCCTGAGCCAAACAGCGGGCCGCTTGCACCTCAACCTCACCTGCCGGAGCCGCACACGCACGGCGAAGTGCAGGGGCGCAAGGCCGGGGTTGTCATTGCGTCCACCCGTGCGGCCGCAGGCATCTATGAGGATGAAACCGGCCCGGTCATCATCGACTGGCTCACCGAGCACGGCTTTGAGGCCTACCCTGCCATGGTGGTGCCGGACGGTGAGCCTGTTGGTGCCGCCATCAGGGCCCTCCTCACCCAGCATCCCGCCGTCGTGATCACCAGCGGCGGTACCGGGCTGAGCCCGGACGACCGCACACCCGACGTGACCCTGCCCCTTCTGGACCGGGAAATTCCGGGCATCATGGAGGCGATCCGGCGCGAAGGCGCAGTCAAGACGCCGCTCGCCGCGCTCAGCCGCGGGCACGCCGGAGCTGCGGGGCAGACCTTTATTGTCAACCTGCCCGGGTCGCCCAAGGGCGTTATGGACGGACTGTCGGTGCTCGATCCGCTAATCGGGCACCTGTGCGACCAGCTGGAGGGCGGACATGGGCACTGAATCGGTTTTCGAAGTGGTCCACGCGGTGCTGAGCGCAGAACCGATCTCCGTGGACCAGGCCATCGCTGCCGTGGAGTCTGACACAGCAGGGGCGGTGGTCAGCTTCAGCGGCGTGGTAAGGAATCACGACGGCGGCAAGGCAGTGGAGCGGCTCAGTTACAGCGCGCACCCCACGGCTCATCAGGTGATGGCCGACGTCGTCGCCCGCCTTGCCGCCGAACATGCCGGGGACGGATCCGCCACGCAGCCCGTGCGGATCTGGGCTGCCCACCGCATCGGAATGCTCAACATCGGTGATCCGGCGCTGGTCTGTGCGGTCTCCGCTGCGCACCGAGGACAGGCCTTTGCCGTGTGTTCCGAACTGGTGGACCGCATCAAGGAGCAGGTGCCCATATGGAAGGAACAGTTCTTCGCGGACGGCACGGTGGAGTGGGTCGGCGCAGGCAGCTAGGGCGCACCGGCTTCCCTACGCCTTCCGGCGGCCGCGAGGTAACGCACACCTTTCGGTTCAATCCCGCACCCGGCCCGACGGTAGGGTTAACGGCATGATCGAACAACTCTCCGCGCCCACCCGCGTGGCTGTCCTGGGCGCCAACGGGCGCATGGGCGCCGAAGCCGTTAAGGCCGTTGAAGCGGCTCCTGACCTGCTGCTCGTAGCCGCCCTGGGACGCGGCGACTCGCTGGACCAGCTGGCGACGTCGGGTGCCCACATAGTGGTGGACCTCACCGTCCCCGAAAGCACCGAAGCAAACGTGCGCTACGCCGTCGAGCATGGCATGCATGCCGTCGTGGGGACCACCGGTTGGGACGCCACCAGGCTAGCCGCCCTGGAGGCACAGCTGGCGGAGCGCCCCGAAACCGGGGTGCTGATCGCCCCCAACTTTGCCCTTGGCTCCGTGCTGGCCTCGGCCTTTGCCGCCAAGGCCTCCAAATATTTCGCATCCGTGGAAATCATCGAACTCCACCACCCGGAAAAGGTTGATGCCCCATCCGGGACGGCTGTCCGCACCGCCCAGCTCATCGCCGCCGAGCGCAAGGCGGCGGACGTTCCGGCCAGTCCTGACGCGACCACCAGTGAACTCGCCGGCGCGCGGGGTTGCGACGTTGAGGGAGTCCGCGTTCACAGCGTTCGGCTCCGCGGGCTCGTGGCCCACCAGGAGGTGCTGCTCGGCGGGCCGGGGGAGCAGTTAACCTTCCGGCACGATTCCTTTGACCGGGCCTCCTTTATGCCTGGAGTGCTGCTGGGCGTGCGGAATGTCGCCGCACATCCGGGACTGACGGTGGGCCTGGACGGCTACCTGGACCTGGGACTCTAGGCCGTGGGCGGGTTATTTGCCGCGTTCCGGAAGAACCGCACGAAGATCTGGGTGGGTGCCGTAACCCTCCTGCTGGTCTTCTACCTGGTGGTGTCCTTCCAGCGCTCCATCCTCCTGTTGCTGGACAGCAACCCCGCCGCCAAGGCCATCGGAGCTGCCTACCTGGTCCTCCCGGCCATCGGCGCCTGGGCCATGATCCGTGAACTGCTGTTCGGCGCCCGCACGGAACAGATGGCCAAGGTCCTGGAAGCCGAAGGCGGGCTCCCGGTGGACGAACTGCCGCGCACACCCGCCGGCCGGATCGTCCGCTCCGCGGCGGATCTGGAATTCGAAAAGTACAAGGCCGAGGCGGAAGCGGCGCCCGGTGACTGGCGTTCGTGGTTCCGGCTCAGCTGCGCCTATGACGCTGCCGGGGACCGCAAGCGCGCCCGCGGGTCCATGCGCGACGCCGTGAAGCTGTTCCGCGGCAAGGTTCCCGCCTAGCGCAGGCTGGCCCGGTCGCCGCGCCCCAGCCGGTTGGCCGCATGGCCCACCAACTCCAACGGGCCCCGCCACTTCAGGAGCACAAACACAATACCCACGGTGATGGCCGCCGCGGCATGCGCCCAGTACATCCCGTCCTCGGTCCAGCCCGCGGGCAGCGGCTTCAGGTAGAACGCCGAAACAACCCAAACATGCGCTGAGTAGAGCGTGAGCGTCATGGCACCCGCGCCCCGCAGCGGCAGCAGCAGGTCCAGGTCCAGCCAGTCAGCCAGCCTGCCGAGCAGGAGGAACACGCCCACCGCGGCGGCTGCCACGCCGCAGGTGTGCAGAAGGTCCAGCGTGGTGGCCGAATGCGGCGCCGCGGTCGCCAGCCACCACCAGGATCCTTCCTGCCGGATTCCGGTGAGGTTGACCTGGAGGACGCTGTCCAGCGGGTAGCCGGGCGCGTTCAGGACCGCCTCCAGCGCGGCCCGGCCGCCCCAGTTCTCCATCGCGGCGGTACCCAAAGCCTTGGCCAGTGCGGCCACCGCCGCGCCGACGCAGAGCAGCAGGACAGGGACTATCGCTTTGGTGAGGGCCAGCCGGCCGATGACCAGGCCCACCAGCAGGTATGACAGCCACTGGAACACCGGGTAGTAGCCGGTCAGGAACAGGTCTCCCAGCAGGGGGAGCGGTGTGGAGAGGTCCTCCCAGGATGGATTATGGCCCAGGTTCAGGGGCGGATTGGCCGCCATAAGCCAGGGGCGGAGCAGATAGGCGAGCAGGGGGGAAACCACGATCCAGCCGACCGCCCAGCCGCACAGCGCCCTCAGCTTCAGGCCCAGGAACGGCAGGATGCACAGGAACAAGAGGGCGTAGTCTACCAGGATGTTCGCAAGGTTTACTTCCAGCCCGCCCAATGAGAGCCCGACGGCGGCAATCACCAGTGCGCGCAGTGCGATGCCGCGGCGGGCTGCGTTCAAGGCAGTACCTTCCGGCGGTAGCTGCTTTCCGGTAGACAGCGCCAGTCCCACGCCCGCCAGTACGGCAAACAGGGCGGACGCCCTGCCGGAGAAGGTAAGGCCGATCCAGGTGGGCGTGAGATCGGCGTTTGCCTCGAAGGTGGGGAGCAGGTGCGTGGCCATCATGCCAAGGAGCGCCAGCCCCCTGGCGGCGTCGATACCGCGGAGGCGGCCCGCGGCCTGTGAGGTTCGAGGCACCCGCGAGGGTCTTGCCGGGGCACGGGACGTCATCAGGCGATGTTCTCACACCAACCTTTGTGGCGGCAGTCAAGGGCCCGGCGGACACGCGGCCGTGAAGACCTTGTGTTCGAATATATGTTCGAATAATATGGGCACCATGCAAACCCCATCCCAGCCGCGGCCGTTTCCGGAATTCCCACTCGCCGGCGGATCGGTGCGCCCCGCCCGGGATGCCCAGGACGCCGCCCCGGCACATCCTGCAGGTTTGATGAAAGCCATGAGCCCAGGAGTGGTGGACTTTCTTTTCCGGCAGCTCGTGGCGGGTCGGTCTCCCGTGGACATCCAGTGGCAGGACGAAGGGGTGACACTCACCGCCCAGCCGGCGGGGGCCGAGCTGGCCCGCAGGTTGGCCGAGAGCGACCTCGACGCCTTGACGCCCACGGAACTGTTCCACTACGTCCGGGCGGCCCAACGGCTTGCAGCCTGGGCCGCGGGGCTGCGGGAGGCTGCGGTGGACCGGTACTGCCAGCCGGGGAATACGCAGGATGGTGTGGCGAGGGCTGACGAGCATCCCTAGGATAATGAGGTGACTGATGCCCTGACCGTCTCTGCCGTGCAGTACCAGGCGCTGGAAGGCGGGATTGTCCCGAATGTGCAAGAACACGTCCGGCTGATCGAGGATGCAGAGTCCCACGGCGCTCGGCTGGTGGTGTTCCCGGAGCTGTCGTTGACGGGATACAACCTGGCGCAGTTGGCCGATGACGGCTATTGGCTCCAGCACAAGGACCCGCGGCTGGGCGACCTTTACGAAATCTGCCGCCGGACCGGGATCACCGCCGTGGCGGGTGCTGCCTATCGGGAACCTGATGGCACGCCGCGGCTCGCCGGCCTCGTGATCCACCCCGACGGCACTCTCGGACTCGGCTTCAAAACCCACCTCCACGGCCAGGAGCGGGAGGTCTTCGCCGCTGGCGACGGTGCACTCGTGATCGAGCTGGACGGCTGGAAGATCGCGCTGGCCATCTGCTTTGACGCCGCGGTTCCTGCCCACGCCACCGGGGCAGCCCAGGCCGGCGCGGATATCTATGCCGTATCGGCCCTGTACACGCTGGCCGAAGATCGACGGCTTGGCCTGCACCTGGGAGCCAGGGCCATGGACAACCGGATGTTCGCCATCCTGGCGAACCTTGGCGGATCAACTGCACTGGGCCCTTCCTGCGGCCTCAGCGGGTTCTGGGGACCGGACGGCTTCGAACTGAAAAAGGCCGCCGGAACCGGCACGGAAGTGGTCACCACCGTCCTGCAACGGAGTGCCTTGCGGAAATTCCGCTGACGCTGCGGGTGTCGGACTTCCAGTGGGTGCGGACCTCAATTCCTGGGGCATGGCAGCCCCCTATTTGATGTGTATCACGCCGCTCCCATTGTCCTAACCAGCTGCCGACAGGGTAACGTTTTTTCCATGCCTCACAAATCCGCCACCGCTCCTGCCCTTGGTACGCTCCTGACCGCCATGGTCACGCCCTTCACCAGGGATGGCGCCGTGGACTACAAGCAGGCAGCCGAACTGGCCACCAGACTTGTGGACGATGGCTGCGACGGCCTGGTCGTCACCGGTACCACCGGCGAAACGTCTACCCTCTCGGATGACGAAAACCTTGGCATGTTCCGCGCTGTCAAGGAGGCCGTGGGAGACCGCGCCGCCATCATCGCCGGCACCGGGACGAACGACACCGCGCATTCGGTGCACCTCTCCCAGCAGGCGGCAGCGCTCGGCGTCGATGGGCTCCTGCTCGTCACGCCGTACTACAACAAGCCCAGCCAGGCCGGGGTCCGGGCACACTTCGAGGCTGTCGCCTCCGCAGCCGATGTGCCCGTTATGCTCTATGACATTCCGGGCCGTTCCTCCATCGCGATCGAGCCCGAAACCATGATCCGCCTGGCGCAGCACCCGAACATCGTCGCAGTCAAGGATGCCAAAGCCGATTTTGTTGCAGCCAGTCGCGTGATGGCAGAGACGGACCTGTACTTCTACTCGGGCGACGACGGACTGACCCTTCCGTGGATGTCCCTGGGCGCCGTCGGACTCGTGGGTGTTACAACCCACATCGCTACGCGCCGCTTCCGCGAACTGATCGACGCCATCAATGCGAACGACTTCGAAACCGCGCGTAAGATTAACTTCGAGCTGCTGCCCGTTGTACGGGCAACGATGACCCGTATCCAGGGAGCCGTTGCAGCCAAACTAATTCTTAAATGGCAGGGAGTCCTGCCCAACTCGATTGTCCGTTTGCCCCTCGTGGAGCCGGACGAAGCCGAGATCGTATCCATCCGCGAGGATTTGGCGGAAGCGGGGCTGGTCTTTCCCTGAGGGCTAAGACCAGCACCCTTTCGCCTGGAAAGTAGTGCACTATGACCCAAACCGCCCTTCCCGGCCTTGTCACGCCTCCACGTCTGCCGCAAGGCGCCCTTCGGATCGTTCCGCTGGGCGGACTGGGGGAGATCGGCCGGAACATGGCCGTGTTCGAAATCGACGGCAAACTGCTCATCGTGGACTGTGGTGTCCTCTTCCCGGAGGAGACCCAGCCCGGCGTTGACCTGATCCTGCCCGATTTTTCCTACATCGAGAACCGTCTCGACGACATCGTGGCCGTTGTCCTGACCCACGGCCACGAGGACCACATCGGCGCCGTTCCGTACCTCCTGCGGCTGCGCGCTGACATCCCCCTGGTTGGCTCACAGCTGACGCTGGCCCTCATCGAGGCCAAGCTGCAGGAACACCGGATCCGTCCGTACACGATGACCGTTGAAGAGGGCCAGGTCGAAAAGTTTGGCCCCTTCGAGTGCGAGTTTGTCGCGGTCAACCACTCCATCCCCGACGCACTGGCCGTGTTCATCCGCACGGCCGCCGGCACTGTCCTGCACACGGGCGACTTCAAGATGGACCAGCTGCCCCTGGACGGCAGGATCACCGACCTCCGGCACTTCGCCAAGCTCGGTGAAGAGGGCGTTGACCTCTTTATGTCCGACTCCACCAACGCCGACGTCCCGGGCTTCACCACCGCCGAAAAGGAAATCGGCCCCACGCTGGAACGGCTCTTCGGCCAGGCCACCAAGCGCATCATCGTGGCGTCCTTCTCCTCGCACGTCCACCGCGTCCAGCAGGTACTCGACGCCGCCGCCAAGCACAACCGCAAGGTGGCCTTCGTAGGCCGCTCCATGGTCCGCAACATGGCCATCGCCGCCAAGCTCGGCTACCTCGACGTTCCCGAGGGCCTCCTCGTGGACATCAAGAACATCGACAACCTGCCGGACAACCGCGTGGTCCTGATGTCCACGGGTTCCCAGGGCGAACCGATGGCCGCGCTTTCGCGCATGGCCAACGGCGACCACCGCGTAGTGGTGGGCGACGGCGACACCGTGATCCTGGCCTCCAGCCTCATCCCAGGCAACGAGAACGCCGTGTTCCGCATCATCAACGGCCTGCTCAAGCTCGGCGCGGACGTCATCCACAAGGGCAACGCCAAGGTGCACGTCTCCGGACACGCAGCCGCCGGCGAGCTGCTCTACTGCTACAACATCCTTGAGCCGCTCAACGCCATGCCCGTGCACGGTGAGACCCGCCACCTGATCGCCAACGGCAAGATCGCCATCGAGTCCGGCGTCCCCACCGCCAGCGTTATCCTTGCCGACAACGGCACCGTGATCGACCTCAAGGACCACCGCGCAGACGTAGTAGGCCAGGTTGAAGTGGGCTTTGTCTACGTGGACGGCTCCAGCGTCGGCGAAGTCACCGAAGCGGACCTCAAGGACCGCCAGACGCTCGGCGATGAAGGCTTCATCTCCATCATTACCGTCATCAACCGCACTACCGGCAAGGTGGTCTCCGGACCCGAGATCCATGCCCGCGGCGTGGCCGAGGACGATTCGGTCTTCGACGAGATTATCCCCAAGATCAACGCCGCCCTGGAAGAAGCCGTGCTCAACCGCACGGACCACACCACGCACCAGCTCCAGCAGGTTATCCGCCGCGTTGTCGGCACCTGGGTCAACCGCAAGCTGCGCCGCAAGCCCATGATCATCCCGGTGGTCCTCGAGGCGTAACAGCCCCGAAGGCAGCGGAATGGCAAAGGCCCGGTTCTTATGGAACCGGGCCTTTCCCATCTGCAACATGAGGCCGGGAACGGCCGGAAATCCGCGGAAAACCACGCCAGTTCCGGTACCGTGGCACGTATGGCCACTCGTACTACTCCCGCGCCCCGAGGCACCGCTGGCGGCAAATCCAGCGCCAAATCCGGCAGCTCGGCGGGCCGAGGTGCAGGCGCCACAGGGTCCAGCCGCACCGGCGGCCGGGCCGGTTCATCGGCGGGCACCGCACGCACCCGTCAGCTTCCCGCCGTCGACCAGCGGCAGCCCTGGCTGCTGCGCGTTGTGGCCGGCGCCTGGCTGGGCGTCGGCCATCTGGTTGGCGGCGGAGTCCGCAGGATCGGCTCCGATGTCAGCGACCTGCCGGCGGACGAACGCCGCGACGGCGCTGCCCTGTTCAACCTTGCCCTGGGCGTCTTCATCGCCACCTTCGCATGGTGGGGAATGACCGGCTGGTTCCCCGACGCCGTCTACAGCGTGGTCAATGGCACTTTCGGCTGGATGTCGCTGCTTTTGCCGCTGATGCTTTTTGTGTGCGCCTTCCGGCTCTTCCGGCAGCCCGACGACGGCCGGGGAAACAACCGGGTGGGCATCGGTTTTCTCATCATGACCTTTGCGGGCTGCGGCCTTGCCCACGTAGTGGGTGGCCAGCCCACCGTAGCCGAAGGCTTCGACGGACTCCGCCAGGCAGGCGGCATGCTCGGCTTCCTGGCCGCCTCACCTCTCGCAGCCATCCATGCCGCGGTGCCCATTGCGGTCTACGGGCTGCTGGCCTTCGTCTCATTGCTCATCATTACCGCCACCCCCTTCAGCGCCATTCCACGCCGGCTCCGGGGGGCCTATGAGCACCTCATGGGCATCGACCTGCAGGAACCCGGCGACGACGGGGACAGCCACGACCGCAGCTACCTCGAGGAAACCCCGGCAACCCAGGCGCCGCGGAAGAAGAAGCGACGCTTCTTCGGCAAGGACCACGAGTCCGACGCCGGGCTGGAAGGCTACGTGGGCGATGAAGCCTTCGAGCACGCCGTTATCGACGACGACGAGGCAGACGCCAAGCCAGACAGTGGATCGCGCCCCGCTCCCGGTGTGCGCCGCCCCACGAAGGCGGAGATCGCCGTCGAGAAAATCAAAGCCGCCCAGGGCATCGGCACCGCAGGGAGCGCCCCGGCAGAGGACAACGCCACCGAGGCCATCCCGCTGGTCACCCCCGGGATGGTCGCCGCCGGTTCACTCAATGCTGCAGCCGCCGCCGTCGCGCAGGTGCCGGCCAAGCCCGTCACACCCATGCCCCTTCCGGCTCCCATTCCGCAGCGGACCGAGCAGCTCTCACTGGCGGGCGACGTCACCTACACCCTGCCGCCGTCGGACGTTCTGACCCCGGGCTCCATCCCCAAGGAGCGCACCGAAGCCAACGACGCCATTGTGGCTTCGCTGACCGAGACCCTCAACCAGTTCAACGTGGAAGCGCAGGTCACCGGCTTCAGCCGCGGGCCCACCGTCACCCGGTATGAGATCGAGCTGTCCCCGGGCACCAAGGTGGAGCGGGTCACCGCCCTGTCCAAGAACATCTCCTACGCCGTGGCTTCCAGTGACGTCCGGATCCTCAGCCCCATCCCGGGCAAGTCCGCCATCGGTATCGAGATTCCCAACACGGACCGCGAGACCGTTTCCCTCGGTGACGTCCTCCGGAGCCAGAACGCGCGCCGGACCGACCACCCGATGGTGATGGGGGTCGGCAAGGACGTCGAAGGCGGTTATGTCGTGGCGAACCTCGCCAAGATGCCCCACCTGCTCGTCGCAGGTGCCACAGGCGCCGGTAAGTCCTCGTTCGTGAACTCCATGATCACCTCGATCCTTATGCGGGCAACCCCGGATGAGGTCCGCATGGTCATGGTGGACCCCAAGCGTGTGGAGCTGACCGCCTACGAAGGCGTCCCGCACCTGATCACTCCCATCATTACCAACCCGAAGAAGGCTGCCGAGGCCCTGCAGTGGGTAGTCCGCGAGATGGACGCCCGCTACGACGACCTCGCCAACTACGGGTTCAAGCACATCGATGACTTCAACAAGGCCGTCCGCGCCGGCAAGGTCCAGCCGCCCGTGGACTCCAAGCGCGTCATCCGGCCCTACCCGTACCTGCTGGTGATTGTTGACGAGCTCGCCGACCTGATGATGGTGGCCCCGCGCGACGTCGAAGACTCCATCGTCCGCATCACCCAGCTGGCCCGCGCCGCCGGCATCCACCTGGTCCTGGCCACCCAGCGGCCCTCCGTGGACGTCGTCACCGGCCTCATCAAGGCCAACGTGCCGTCCCGCATGGCCTTCGCCACGTCCTCCGTCACGGACTCCCGCGTGGTTCTAGACCAGCCCGGTGCCGAAAAACTCATCGGCCAGGGTGATGCTCTGTTCCTGCCGATGGGTGCCTCCAAAGCCATGCGTGTCCAGGGCGCCTGGGTCACGGAGTCTGAAATCCACAAGGTCGTGGAACACGTCAAGGGCCAGCTCAAAGTCGACTACCGCCACGATGTCGCCCCCGAGGCACCAAAAAAGCAGATCGACGACGACATCGGGGACGACCTCGAAGTGCTGCTGCAGGCCACCGAACTTGTGGTCACCACACAGTTCGGTTCGACGTCGATGCTCCAGCGCAAGCTCCGGGTGGGCTTCGCCAAGGCCGGACGGCTGATGGACCTCCTCGAGTCCAGGGGAGTGGTTGGCCCCTCCGAGGGGTCCAAGGCACGTGACGTCCTGGTCAAGCCGGACGACCTCGCGTCGGTGCTAGCAGCCATGAAGGGCCAGGACGCGCCCGCAGTTGCTGACTCGCAGACGGCGGCGCTCAGCGACAACGCCAACTCGAACATCGCCCAGGGCGGTTATGCGGAAGACCTCGTGCAGGCGGACCTGGACCAGCGCAGCCAGAAGATTGAGTACTTCGACGGCGCCGACAGCACCTCGGGCGACGACGAGGCCGGTTCCGAAGACGCGTGGTCACTCACCGGACGGTAGCCTAGGAGTGTGACTAGCACCGAAGCAACTGCCGCCGGCTCCAGCAGCCCAGGAATCTGGAATCTTCCCAACATCCTGACCATGCTGCGCATCGCCCTGGTGCCGTTCTTCGTGTGGTTCCTCATCGCCGATGCTCCCGGGCTGAACAGCGAGTCGGGGCCTTGGCGCTGGGCCGCGGTGGTGGTGTTCGCCGTCGCCATCTACACTGACAAGCTCGACGGCGACATCGCCAGGAGCCGCGGCCTCGTCACGAATTTCGGCAAAATTGCAGACCCCATCGCCGACAAGCTCCTCATCGGCTCAGCCTTGGTGATGCTTTCTATCCTGAACGAACTGCCGTGGTGGGTCACCATCGTCATCCTCGTCCGAGAGTGGGGCATCACCGCCCTTCGCTTCTTTGTCATCCGGTACGGTGTCATCCCGGCCTCGCGCGGAGGCAAGCTCAAAACCGTCGTTCAGACGGCCGCGATCTTCCTGTACCTCCTGCCGCTCGGCGCGCTGGCACCGTGGCTTGTATGGGTGGCTTTCGCCGTCATGATGGCGGCTGTCCTGATCACGGTATGGACCGGCGTCGAGTACGTCATTGAAGCCCTGCGAATCCGGTCACAGGGCAAACGGGCCGGAACAACTACAGCTGGAAACTAGGGAGCCGACGTGACCAACCTTCACCACCTGGCGGAACAGGCAGTCAAAAGAGCACTGGAAATGGGCCGCACCGTAGCGACCGCGGAGTCGCTCACGGCAGGAATGGTCAGCGCCGTGCTCGCCGACACAGCCGGAGCTTCAGGCATGCTCCAGGGCGGCGTGGTGGCTTACCAGAACTCTGTCAAAGTGGACGTCCTCGGCGTTCCGGCAGAGCTTCTGGCCGCTGCCGGATCCGTTGACGGCGCCGTCGCAGCGGCCATGGCGGCCGGGGCAAGGACCGCACTTCGGGCTGACATCGGCATCGCCACCACGGGGGTAGCCGGCCCGGAGGAACATGACGGCAAGGCGGTGGGAACGGTGTTTATCGGGATCGCCACAGCGGCCGGTGCGTCCTACCTCGAGTACGGCTTCACGGGTAACCGGGCCGAGATCCGCGGACAGGCTTGTGGTGCCGCGCTGGAAAGCCTGATAGCGGCCCTATCTTCCTGAAGCTACCGGGCGTAAAGTTGCCGGGAACAAATCCCGGTGTCCATTAGTTATTACATTGTGTCGCTTCCGGATAGCGGAGGCGCCTAGGATGAATAAACAACCACGGTTCGCTCCACGGCGGACCGCACTTATGAGGGAGCAAGGCGATACAGATGGTAAAGCAGCCCGTATCCATAAACGGCGTTGTCCGCTGGAAGGATGTGGGCCTCGCCGATCAGGCCAAGAGCGAACAGAAGGAGCGCAAGATGGTTGTCCTTCGTCACGAAATCGGTGATGTCCTGCGCGATGTACGCCAGCGTCAGGGACGCACGCTCCGCGAAGTTTCGCACAGTGCCCGTGTTTCCTTGGGCTACCTCAGCGAAGTAGAACGCGGCCAGAAGGAAGCTTCATCAGAGCTCCTCTCGTCAATCTGCTCAGCCCTGGACGTGCCGCTGTCCAGCATGCTCAGGGAAGTCAGTGACCGTGTTGCTGTCGCGGAGGGCGTAGCCGTTCCGGACACCGTTCCCCAGGAATTCTCACAGCGCTACGGCCGCGACCTTGATCGCGATCTCAACGCTGAACTCAACAACGAACTGTCCAAGGGCCTGCTTTCCGGCGCACGGTAAGCCGTCGCAGGAACCAGACAGGAACTTCAACAAAGCCTCCGGCCACTGGCCCGGAGGCTTTGTTGTGTGGTGGCTATTTTTCCGTGTCGCCGGCGGACGGGTCCTTCGCGAAAGCGTCAATTTCAAACATGGAGTTAAGTTTTGCCATGTATTCGGCGAGTGTCTGCAGTTCCCCGACCGGCCACTCAGCCAGCCGTTCACGGAAGTCCTGGCGGCGCGCATCCTGGACCTGGTGCATTCTTTCCTCGCCCTTTTCGGTCAGGCGGATCGACTGCGCCCTGCCGTCCAGGGGGTCAGCTTCCTTGAACACCAACCCAATGCGTTCCAGGAATGCGATCTGGCGGCTGACGGAAGGCTTGCCCACGCCGATATTCAGGGCCAGGTCTGTCAACCGGATGGGTCCCTCTCGCCGGATGACCGAAAGCAGTCCGTAGGCCGCCGGTTCCATGTCCGGGTGCACCTGCCGCGAGAGCTGATGGGAGACCGACCGGGCACGCCGCCAGAAGAGACTGATTTGGTGTTCCACAGTGTTCAGGGCTTCATCGACGGTGTCTTTGTCCGCACCTGTCTCCGCAGGGGACGTCACGGGAACGCCGGTCTCAGGACGGCCTGTCGCAGGAGTGCCGTCGGCAGTGTTGCTCATGGCAACAATTCTAGGGTCCGGGACCGTGAGAGACTCTATTGGTGCGGATCAGTGACTATTGGCGGCTTATGGACGACGAATTCGGGGCCGGCTACTCACGGGTCCTGAGCAGCACCCTGGTTCTGGCCGGCGCCGGCGGGCGTACGGCGGACCAGGCCCTCGCCGCCGGGGTAAGCCCCCGACAGGTGTGGTTGGCCGTCTGCGACGTCCAGGATGTGCCGCCGGAGCGGCGACTGGGACGCGACGTCAAACCCCAGCGCGACTGACACCGCCACCAGCGCATCGGCGTTCACCGATGTCAGTTTCAGAAGTCGCCTGCACGAAATGTCAGAAGTCGTCTGCACCACTTCTGGTTTTTGGGCTCCGTGTGGGACGTTGCGCTGCCAGGGACCCGGCCGGTGTTAGAGATCCGTCAGGCCAACGCCTTCGTCGTCGAGGCAGGGTGAGCGTTTGCCGGCAGGGGTTCCTGTTGAGCGGAGGCAGCTGCATTGAGGTCCTTTAACCGCGGGCAGAGACAGCCACACGAAGCGCTGCATCTTGTTGTACGTCCCAAAGTCCAGAACTGCGCGGTCCAGTTTCGGTGCGAGATCATGGCTGACACTTATCGCCAGTGATGTTCCTGCTCCCCGGCTGTCGTTTCCCGGGGGTTTCGTGGGTCGGTGGAGTTCACACCAGAGCGGTTTGCGCGGCGGGGTCCGCGAGAAATACAGGCCCTGCTTCCGGCATCCGCCGTCGCCCTGATAGCAATGCAACGTCCCTCCGAACACTGCCACCATTTCCATGGCCGGGGCTGTGAGGAAAAAATGGCCGTGTCCGGGTATGTCGGCCATGGTCAAGCCAGGTTGTGGGCCCGCCGTCCCAGCTTCTGCAAGGGCTGCGTAATCTACGGGTTTGGGTCGTGGAGGGTTAGCGGGCAATGGTGAGGACCGTTCCGACGTTGCGGATGCTTGCGCGGACGGTGTCCTCAACGGCCCTGTTAAGGGCTGCGAGCTCTGCAACGGTCCGGGCAGGATCCATGGGGGCGGTGACTTCAACGTTGAGGCGGTGGCCGCTCCACCGCAACCGGACGGTGGAGGCGGCAGGGGCTACCGGTGCGATGGCGGCTTCTGTGCGTTCCAGCAGGTCCGGGTCCACGCCGTCAAGGAGCCGGCGGCCAATGTCCCGGGCAGTGCCCCACAGCAGGACGAAAATAGTGACCGAGATCAGGATGCCGATAATAGGGTCCGCCAGCGGGAAACCAAGCCAGACGCCGATGACGCCCGCGACGACGGCCAGGGACGTGAAACCATCGGTCCTGGCGTGAACGCCGTCCGCCACCAGTGCCGCGGACCCGATCTCTTTGCCCACCCGGATCCGGTAGATCGCCACGATCTCGTTGCCGGCGAAACCGATCAGACCGGCCGCTAGAACCCAACCGAGGTTACTCAGCGGTTGCGGCTGGAAAAGGCGGATGACCGATTCCACACCGGCCACCACCGCGGAGAGCGCCACCATGGCGACAATGAAGAGTCCGGCCAGATCCTCGACCCGGCCGAATCCATAGGTATAGGTCCGTGTTGCCGCCCGGCGGCTCAGGACGAACGCCACCCACAAAGGAACGGCAGTCAGGGCATCGGAGAAGTTATGGATAGTGTCCGCCAGCAGGGCCACCGAGCCGCTGAACAGGAAAACGACCAGCTGCAGCAAAGAGGTGACCGCCAGGACGACCAGGGAAATCTTCAGCGCCCGGATTCCCTTGACCGACGATTCCATCGCCTCATCCACCGAGTCAGCGGCATCATGACTGTGAGGAACGAACAGACCGTAGAGGAAGCCCTTCAGCCCTCCGGGGTGCTCATGGTTGTGCTCATGATCATGCCCGTGGTCATGGTCATGTCCGTGGTCTTGGTCATGCCCGTGCCCGGCCAGGTGCTTATGCTCGTCGGCGCTGTAGTCATGCCCGGCGGTGCCGTGGTCATGGGTGTGGCTGTCGGCCTGTTTCATGGTTTCGTATTCTCCGCTGTCGAGTGGTGGTGGCGCGGCGTGCCGCCCAGGGAATGCTCCGCCTGGAAGATTGCATCGGTGACCAACTGACGGGCATGTTCGTTCTCGAGCCGGTAAAACACCCTAGTGCCCTCCTGCCGCGTAGAAACCATCCGGGCCAACCGCATCTTCGCCAGATGCTGCGACACCGCAGACTGTGGCTTTCCCACCGCCTCTGCGAGGTCATTGACCGACATTTCGCCGTCGCGCAGCGCCAGAATCAAACGCACCCGCGTCGCGTCCGCGAGCATTGCAAAAATCTCCACCGCCAGCTCGACATATCCGCTGTCACCATTCCGCCCACAGGCCGTATCTGCATCCATGCGAATATTATCGCATATGCACCTTCAAGTCTTATCCTCGTCGTACAACGCGCGGACTGTGGCGGCGGCTTCTGTCCGGACTGAAATCGCCTGTCGATCCCACGGCCTTGCATTACTCTTGGTCTCCGCCATGCCCGACACCTACCGGGGCACGCATTCTCCGGCTACTCTGTCGCAGAGGGGAATTCGTGGCGGAGATCGTGCTTGCAGGCGGAAAAGGGACGCTGAGCCTATATGTCGGCGGGACCCTTCATCTGATCTGGGCGCCCGGTTCCGTTCTTCAGGCCGAAGACGCCACGGAATCTGTGCTTGCCGTGGAGCTTCTTAGTGCTGGCCGGAAGCTCCTATTGCTAATCGAAATCATCGGCGTCAACCTCACTGTCGAAGCCTGCAACGACTACCGGGACACCCACTTCGTTTCCTCCGTAGCCATAGTGGGGACAACGAATCTTGACCGGGTCGTTGCCGCTTGGATGCGGCGCGGCCAGCACAATCTCCAGGAGTTTTTCACGTCGCGTCCGGCAGCAGTGGCATGGCTGGAGGGGCTGCCTGCTCCCGATATCGTCCACCAAGTCCCGGCCTGATTCTTCCCGACGTCGGCAGGTAGGAGACTCTGGAGGGCCGGCCACACTGGCAGGGAACTTCCGATGCCGATCTCCTCGCCGTCCGGGGACTCTACGGAGGGGCCCCGCGCCTGCGCATTGGCCGCACCACAAATGGCATCGTCACCTCTCCATGACGATTCGGGAATCCGCGGAGTGCCTGCTCAACCTCACCATCGGCATCAGATAAAACGGCCGATGAACAGTGAAGAACCGCCAGCCTGAAGTGACACTCACGGGCTGTTGGACCGGGCCGTTGTTGAATCCCTACAACGTTCAAAGGGCGGTTCATTTCCTAGGAAGTGGAACGCCCGGGACTGGTCCTTCGAAAAATGGCGACACGCCACGGAATGCCGTTCCACAACTATCTTCTTTTAGACGTCCCGTGTGGAGCGTGCAGGATAAGTATCGCTACAGTAGGTCCATGGATATTGGGTACGCCTGTCGTTTTCAGAAGTCGTCTGCACTCGCTCCCGCGGAATTCCGGGGTAGTGCAGACGAGTACGGACATGGAGATGTCACAAGTCCCCTGCACGGAATTGCATTCCGCTCAATAGTCCTCTGCACCAACCGTCACTTTTCAGAAGTCGCCTGCACGAAACAGCAGCGACTATTGCGTCGATGGCCCCGGCGTGCCTGCTGCCGGGACCCACCGGTAGAGCGTCGGGACGGAGACGCCGAGGCTCGTGGCCACTTCCCGGGGCGGTGTTCCCTGGTTGAGTAGTTTGCGGGCTGAGCGGATCTTGGCTTCCGTCATGATGCGTTTGCGGCCGCCGACCCATCCCTGTTCGCGCGCGGCCAGCAGTCCGGCCTGGGTGCGTTCGACCATGAGCTCCCGTTCCATCTGGGCCAAGGATGCCATCACGTTGAAGAAAAAGCGCCCGGAAGCCGTGGTGGTATCGATCGCGTCGGTGAGGCTGACGAAGTCTACGCCGCGGTTATTCAGGCCGCCGGCGAAGTCCAGGAGGTCTTTCACGCTCCGGCGCAGGCGGTCTGGCTTCCACACCACGAGGGTGTCACCGTCACGCATGGTGTCCAGCGACTGGTCGAGTCCGGGGCGGTGAGACTTGGTGCCGCTGATCGTGTCTTCGTAGATTTTGTCGCATCCGGCCTTCTTCAGGGCGTCGATCTGCAAGCCTAGGTTCTGGTCCCGGGTGGAGACTCGGGCATAGCCGATTCGGTGTGCGGTCATGGGGTGTGACTGTTAACTCGGAATGGCGGTTAAGTCGCAGCTTGAAATGGCGGTTTGCCTTTTCACTTCCGGAATGATGAACAGTACCCGGCGAGGAGCGGTACCCGTTCATCGTTTTTGGGGGCGCCTGGGTGAGGAACTTAGTTTTCCGTTGCCTCGATTGAACCCCGGCGTGGCATCCTTTTGGGCGGCGGTGTCGAATAACGGGCATGAACTATTACAGCCCGGCGGCGCAGGAACGGGCCAAAGACGCCGCCTATGATGCAGTGGAAAAAGTGCTGGCCAGCATGTTTGAACTGCTGAGCCGACAGGCCCTGACCGCACGGTGGGACCAGGCCGTTGAAGCCATGGCCAAACACCTCGAAGCACAGGACACCGGCACGGAATAGGCCGCCCGGGCCTCTAACCAACGGACAACCGCCCCGCAAAGCTCCGGGACCAGTAATAGCAACAGATCCACGACGGCGCATCAGCAGCAGCGCCCAAAGGACGGCCACCGACACGCTGCCCCCAGGAGGCCCTGCGCCGCTTTCAGCACCACAGTGTGGGGGCGCTCCTGGTCCCAGGGCTGTGCCTGACTGGTCCGGATGTTGACTTGCTCCGGAGCAGTCAGGCGGCCTGCATTCCTTGGGGCGTTGCTGTCCCCGGGTTCTTAGTCGTTGTCGTTATCGCCGCTGGTGTTGATGCTGCCGTTGACACCTGCCGGGAAGAACCCGCCCGAGCTGACCTGCTCCGGATTCAGGTAAGCGATGTTCAACACTTGGGCTGCGGTACGACTGAAAGCCAGCCCGTTCGCGTCCGTGGGAACAAGGTTGGCCACGGCCGCGGTGCCGATGCCCTGATCCAGATCCGTTGTCCCGTCCAGGCTGTCCCGGGCGTCCGAAATCTTCTGCACCGTGGTGTAGATCGCCGGGGTCTGGACCCCCAAAGCGTAGAGCGTCGTACGGATAATCCCCGCATGGTAGGCCTCGACGGCCAACAGTCCCGCGGCCGCCTCAAGATAGGTCTTATTACTGATCAACGGAGCCGCGCCCTTATACGCGGTGACACCGACGTCCTCGAATATAAAGGCCCCGAACAGGAAGTTGACCTCATTGGCATACACATCGAACTTGTCATGCGGACCGATCAGCCCCGCAGCCCGGGCCGCGGCCGTGAAGCTATCATCAAGACTGATCCTCGGCCTCGACACCGCAGCGCTGCCCAACGCACTGCGGAGGAACGCGACATGGGTCTTTTCATCCCCGGCGATCTCCTCAGCATACTTTTTGATCAGAGGCGTCTTGAACGGTACAGCCCTGCCGCCGACCACCGGACCCCGCCGCCCCGTCCCGGTGGTCATGTTATCCGGCAACCCCATCCCCGTGACGGCCCGGAGATAAAACTCAGCCTCAAGGTATTCCAAGTTCAACGCGAAGTTCAGAATCGCCGCGTCACTGGGGGCCCCGGCCTCCTCCGCAACAGCAGGCGACGCCGCCGCGGACGCGGCAACGAAAGCCGCCCCGGCGGTGAGCCCGCTCAGCCCGGCAGCCCGGAAAAACCGGCGACGGTCCACCGCGCTCTCCGCGCTCCGGGAAATAGCGTCAACAATAAAACGTTGTTCGAACATGGGACATTCTCCTGCCATTCAGAACGAAATGGCGGGGGCAGGACATATTCCTTTTAGCGCACCCCAGCGCTGCGACACCCTCGTCGCCACGACCAGACCGGCCATGATAACTGCCAGAGTACCCGCCCCGGCAACACGAAGAAAAGGGAGCCCGGAATCTAAAGGCTGAAAACAACAGCAGTCCACTCGCCCGGCAAAGCCAGCCTCCGGAGGCCCGTGGCTTTAACGACCATTTATGACTAGTCATTTCGACTTGCCGGAATCGGTGCCGAAATGTCAGTTTCAGAAGTCGTCTGCACTGCATTCCGCGGAATTACGGGGCTTGTGCAGACGGGTGTTGACACCGTCAGAAGTCCCGTGCACGGAACCGCATTCCGCTCATTAGTCCTCTGCACCAACCATCACTTTTCAGAAGTCGCCTGCACCAACCTGCGGGAACTACGGCTTTGCAGCAGTGCCTGCGGCCGGGACCCACCGGTAGAGCGTCGGCACGGAGACGCCGAGGCTGTTGGCCACTTCCCGGGGCGGAGTTCCCTGGTTGAGTAGTTTGCGGGCTGAGCGGATCTTGGCTTCCGTCATGATGCGCTTGCGGCCGCCTACCCGTCCCTGTTCCCGCGCGGCCCGGAGTCCGGCCTGCGTGCGTTCAACCATGAGCTCCCGTTCCATCTGGGCCAAGGATGCCATTACGTTGAAGAAGAAGCGCCCGGAGACCGTAGTGGTATCGATTGCATCGGTGAGGCTGACGAAGCCTACGCCGCGGTTATTCAGGCCGCCGGCGAATTCCAGGAGGTCTTTCACGCTCCGACCCAGGCGGTCCAGCTTCCACACCACCAGAGTGTCACCGTCACGCAGGGTGTCCAGCGCCTGGTCGAGTCCGGGGCGCTGGGACGTGGTGCCGCTGATCGTGTCTTCGTAGATTTTGTCGCATCCGGCCTTCTTCAGGGCGCTGATCTGCAGGTCCAGGTTCTGGTCCCGGGTGGAGACCCGAGCGTAGCCGATGCGGTGTGTGGTCACGGAGTATTCTCTTCTCAAAACTCAATCCGGTGCGTTGCTTCGACTGTACCGTTTCAAGAACTATTTGTGAGAACGACGGGCCTGAGCCCGGCTTTTCGCCAGCACGGCGTTTTTCCGCGGGAGGACGCCCCCTTCGCAGCCGCCCGCCACGAACACGACGAACACCACGATTCTCAAATCAATCTGTTCTTGAAATCGTTCGTTTGCGAGAATTCTTGATAATGAATCGGCGGATTCCCGGGATGGCTGTAACTCTCATTGGCAATCTGCAGGTCTTAGGGGTTTTTCATCTGCCCGACATGGGCCTGAATGTTTTTCATACGGCGGTGTCCGGCGTTGACGATTGGGCACCCGTCGTGTGCTTCGCCGGGCATGGACTCGGAGTCGCGGGTGGCGAGCAGAGCGGATCTGAGAACTGTCAGGTGGGCGATGGTGTCGTCTATGTCCTGGACGCGTTGTGTGAGCATGTCGTGGACGGTTGCGCAGGGCGGCGTCTCTGATTCTTCCTGAATGGTGAGGATGTCCGCTATGTCGTCCAGGGCGAGTCCGAGGGAGCGGGCGCGCTGGATGAACGCCAGGGTGTCGATGTCGTCGGAGGTCTACAGACGGTATCCCCCGGGACTTCGCGGCGGGGTCCGGATCAGCCCGCGTAGCTCGTAGAGCCGGATGGCTTTGGGCGTGAGGCCCGTGTTTTTGGCGGCCTGGCCCATCGTGAGCAGAGTTGCCATTTTTCCTCCTTGTCTTGACGTTACCCCCGGGTCAAGGTTTTAGCGTGGGACGTATAAGGAGGAGGTGGAAGGAAATGGCATTGCAACAAGGTGAGGTTTACCGTTGTCCGGATGCGTCGTGCGCCTGTGAGATCACGGTGACGAAGGGTGCGGCCGAAGGCCACGGCGGGGACAAGAACCCGACGTGCTGCTGCGGGCACAGCATGGAGAAGATCAGCTGAGCGGCCAAACGGCAAACGGGCGTCCAGGCATCCGGGCGGTTTTCGGGTACCCGGCATACCGGCGGCTCTGGGCGGCACGCACGGCCTCAGCCGCCGGCGACGCTTTCGCGACCGTGGCGCTGAGCCTGCTGGTGCTGGAGCTGACCGGCTCCGGTGTGGGTGTGGCCGGTGTTGTCGCCGCCGAAATCGTGCCGGTTCTTCTGCTCGGTCCGGTGGCCGGGATCGTCGTGGACCGGTGGAGCCCGGTGCCGGTGATGGTCTGTGCGGATCTGGTGAGGATGGTGTGTGCGCTGTCCCTGCCGCTGGTCATCGGTTCAGTGCCGGGCGTGTATGCCCTGGCGTTTGCGATGTCCGCCGCCTCGGTGTTTTTCAACCCCGCGGCGGCGTCAACGCTGCCCTCAATCGTGGGATCTGACGAGCTGGTGGCCGCGAACAGCGGGATCTGGTCCGCTGCGGTATTCGTCCAGATCGTGCTGGCCCCTGCCGCTGGCGCCGTGGTTCTCGTTGCCGGCTACACACCGGCGTTCTGGGTCAATGCGGCCAGTTTTGCCGTCTCGGCGCTGGTGCTGCGGAAACTGCGGGTGGACCGGGCTGGTTTAGCCGATCCTTCGAAGGATCGTTGGTGGCCCCGGGCCCGTGAGGGCTTTGTGCTGTTGGGCCGTCACCGTGTCCTTCGTGCCCTGGCTGTGGGCCAGCTGTTCGCCGCACTGTCTGCCGGGGCCACCAGTGCCCTGCTGGTGGTTTACGTGAAGGACCGGTTGGGCCTGGACTCCCGCGGATACGGCCTCGCCCTGGCCATGATTGGTGCCGGAGCGGTCCTGGGCCCCCTGGTGCTGTCCCGTTATGTCAGCAACCCGCGGCGCGCGGCCTTTGTCTTCGGCCCGTATCTGTTGCGCGCGGCCGTTGACGGAGTACTGGCTTTCACCCTTTCTCCTGTCCTCGCCCTCGGTGCGCTGGCCGGATACGGCCTTGGTACTTCGACCGGGGCCGTGACATTCAATTCCCTGCTGCAGGCCGAAACCCCCGCAGAAGCACGAGGCCGGATTTTCACTGCGTTCGACGTCATCTGGCAACTCGGACGCCTGGTCTCGCTGGGGATCGGCGGCTTTCTCGCTGACCGGGCAGGTCTTCCCGTTGTCTATGCTTCCGGCGCTGTACTGCTGACCGCGGCGGCGATCATCGGTTGGACCTCGCTGCGAGCCGCAGACAAGGACCACGGCTCCGCTCGGACCCATGACATTTGATGCGTGCAGTTTATGAGAAAAACCCGCCGGGAGTAGACGGATCACCGGTTCCGCCCCTTCCCGTCCGCGGTTGCCGCGGTTGATGTATTCCTTGGGCCTGCGGGAATTCAGCCGTGCCGGACGAGCACCGGGATCTGGTCGGGTTTAGAGGTAGTTGCAGATGCGTTCGGGGTCGCAGGCGGCGGGGTCCCCTGCTGCCGCGGCGTGATG
>NZ_JASBRB010000029.1 GCF_029960665.1 Pseudarthrobacter sp. AL07 | reverse complement strand
GGTTCTTGTGATAACCCTTGTCCTCCGCGTGCAGGGCATTTTCGGTGGCGTGCGCCTGCGGCGGGACCGTGTGGTCCGTGATGACCTGCCTTTGGGCGGTGTCCTGTTGGGGAGTTGTCATGCGGTGTCCTTTTTGGGGGTGGGTTACTTGCTGAGGTTCGCCAGGCGTTCAGGACTGAGGAGTTCCTGGAGTTGGGCGGCGGTGAGCAGGCCGTGTTCGAGCACGAGCTCTGCAACGCCCTTGCCGGTGGCAAGGGCTTCCTGGGCGATGGCGGTTGCCGTGGCGTAGCCGAGGTGGGGATTGAGGGCGGTGACCAGGCCGATTGACTGTTCGACGGTGAGACGGAGGTGTTCGGTGTTGGCGGTGATGCCCCGGACGCAGCGTGCCGTGAGGGTGCGGCAGGCTGCTTCGAGGTGGGAGATGCTCTTGTGGAGGCTGTGGACAATGATGGGTTCGAAAGCGTTGAGCTGTAGCTGCCCGGCTTCGGCGGCCATGGTGATGGTGACGTCGTTGCCGATGACTTCGTAGGCCACCTGGCTGACCACTTCCGGGATCACCGGGTTGATCTTGCCGGGCATGATGGATGACCCGGACTGGACGGCCGGCAGGTTGATCTCGCCAAAGCCGGCGCGCGGGCCGGAGGAGAGCAGACGGAGGTCGTTGCAGATCTTGGAGAGTTTCACGGCCACGCGCTTGAGCACGCCGGACAGGTGCACAAAGGCGCCCACATCCTGGGTGGCTTCGATGAGGTCGGCGGCGGTGACCAGGGGGAGCCCGGTGACCTCGGCCAGGTGCCGGCAGGCGGCCTCGGTGTAACCGGCGGGGGCGTTCAGTCCGGTGCCGATAGCGGTGGCTCCGAGGTTGATTTCGTGGATCAGCAGTTCCGCCTCGGCCAGGCGCAGCCGATCCTCGCCGATGGTGATGGCGTAGGTGCCGAACTCCTGGCCCAGCGTCATGGGGACGGCGTCCTGCAATTGCGTGCGGCCCATCTTCACCACGGTGCGGAATTCGAGTGCTTTGGCGGCGAAAGCCTCTTCGAGTTCGGCCAATGCGTCCAGCAGTTCCCGGCCGGCGAAAATGGTGCCCAGTTTCACGGCGGTGGGGTAGACGTCGTTAGTGGACTGGCTGAGGTTTACGTGATCGTTGGGGTGCAGCCGGGCGTAGTCGCCTTTGGGGTGGCCCAGGATTTCCAGGGCGCGGTTCGCGATGACCTCGTTCGCGTTCATGTTCGACGACGTACCGGCGCCGCCCTGGATGACGTCCACCACGAACTGGTCGCTGAGCCGGCCGTTCATCACGTCAGCGCACGCCTGCTCGATCGCCTGGCCGCGTTCGGCGTCCAGCAGTCCCAGTTCGCGGTTGGTGCGGGCGGCGGCAAGCTTCACAGCGGCCAGTCCCCGCACCAGGTGCATGTTGGAGGACAGCGGCTGCCCGGTGATGGGGAAGTTTTCCACGGCGCGGAGTGTGTGGACGCCCCAGTAGGCGTTGCCGGGGACGTCGCGGTCACCCAGCAGGTCGTGCTCGGACCGGGTTTCGGGGACGGCAGCCAAGGTACTCAAGTTGGTGGTCAGGTTGGTCATGGGGTCCTCACAGGGCTTCGTTGGCGGGCGTGGACAGGGTTCGTGCAGGCAGGAAGTTCGTGGGCTGCAGCAGGCCCACCTGGTGGCCGCCACCCAGGACATGGGCGGTGCCGATGCCGGCGAGCGGTGCGGTGTTTACGCCGAGGGCTGCAAGCACGTGGACGGTGGCAGGCATCCGGGCGCGGTCGCCGCCGTCGGAAATCTTGACAGCAACTGCGCGGCCATCCGGCAGGCCTACCAGCTGCACACCTTCAAAGCCGTCCTTCGCCACCGCCCCCGGGAGTAGCCGCATCAGCTCCGTGACGTCCCGGCGCTCGCCCGCCACCATGTCAGGGTGTTGCCGCATGGCGAGTCCGACGGCGGCTTCCGCAGGCAGCGGGGCGGTCCCGCTGTCGTCGGAAGTGCTGACTGCGGCAAGCGCTGCGGCGGCCGCGATGGTGCCGAAAGCGCGGGCCATGCCCCGGAGGGTGAGCGCGAAGAGCGGCGTCCCACAGCCGTCCGTACTGCGGGCCAAGGGCGTCTCGCCGGTCAGTTCGGTGACGGTGGCAGCGATCAGCTGCTGCAGCGGGTGGGCCGGGTTGAGATAACCCTTGACGGGCCAGCCGTTGATGACGCATGTGGCAGCCATCGCAGCGTGCTTGCCGGAGCAATTCTGGGTCAGGCGCGTGGCGAGGAAGCCGTTGCGCAGCCAGTCCTCGCGCTCGCTGGCGCCATAGGGCAGGTCGGTGCTGTTCTCGAGATCGCTTACGGCAAGCCCGTACAAGGAGAGAATCCGCTGGGTGCCGCCGCGGTGTTTGGCACTGCCGGAGTGGCTCGCCGCGGTCAGGGCCAGGAGGTCGGCCGGGAGTTCCAGGCCCGCGCGGACCATGGCCACCGCCTGCAGCGGCTTGAGCGCGGAGCGCGGGTAAAACGGGACCAGGGGATCGCCTGCCGCCGCCAGGATTGAGCCATCAGGTGCGGTGGCGATAGCCGAGCCGTAGTGGACGCTTTCCACCAGTCCGTCACGGGTGGCCACTACTAGCGGGGCGTGCTGCGGGAGCAGTGCAGCAGTGTGGGCGTCAGAAAGCGCAGGGGAGAGCATGGGTTCCTTGGCGGGTTGCTTGGGCGGAGCTATTTGTTCAGGATGGAATCGAGCGCGGCACCCACGGCATGCAGGTGCGCTGCCATGGCCTGGCTGGCGCCGTCCGCGGAGCCTGCCTCGATGGCTGCCAGTATCTCTTTGTGTTCGGCATCTGAGGCGTGTTGCCGGTCGGCCACCAAGTTGAGGGTTTCGGACTGGTGGGCCAAGGCGCCGCGGATCTCTCCGACGACGCTGGCGAACACTCTGTTGCCGCTGGCACGCGCAATGAGGGCATGGAAACTGGAGTCCAGGGCAACCCAGGATTCAGGGTCCGTTTCCGTGCTCATGGCTGCGACGATGTGGCGCAGCGTCTCCAGTTCTTCACCGGTCCGGCGCTGGGCGGCGAGGCCGGCTGCGGGGACTTCGATATGGGGGCGGGCCTCGGTGAGGTCACGGGCGGAGTAGTGTCCGAGCGTGAGGTCGCTGGCGACCGTGTCGGCCACGACGAATGTACCTTTGCCCGTCTTGGTTACGGTGAGCCCCAGGGCAGTACAGGATCGGAGGGCTTCCCGGATCACCGAACGGCTGACCCCGTATTGCTGCGCGAGGGAAGCCTCGGAGCTGAGTTTGGCGCCCACGGCTGCATTACCGGACTCGATGTCGGAGCGGATGGCGTTAAAGACCGCCTCGGCAGCGCTGAGCCGGGCGAGCGGCTGGGCTCCGGGGAGCGATGCGCTGGCCGGAGGTGCAGGCTGTCCTGCTGTCGGGCTGTCTGACAGGTTCACACCTAAAATATGGCACGGGTCACAGGCGGTGTCAATTGCTGGGTTCTCCGGGTGTCCCCGCGAGCTATGGCTGAGAGCGTACGTCCGCCCATCCGGGGTCTTTTGCCCATTCTTCAGGGCGCTAGTATCCGCGCGGCGGGCTACAGCTTCGTGACGCTGGACAGCCTGCTGTAGACGGGCCTCGCAGCGGAAGCGGGCGGGTCAGCCCACCTTGGCTCGGTTCTCGATTGTCCGCAGGATGCCGAACAGCTTCACCACGCTGTCGTCGCCGAAGAGCATGTCCGGGCCGGACGGTGCCAGCTCGTTGTAGGGGGAATCGAACAGGGCGGCCGGAGCCACCTTGCCGTTTTCCACCAGATGCGCCGTCAGGACCTGAAGGAAGTCCAGTTGCTGCGAAGTGAGCGTTGTTCCGGTGACAAAATCCGCAAGGGCTTCCTCGACAGCCTCGCGATCCAGGCCGACGAGAGACCTTACGTAAACGCCCAGTCCTTCGGTGGCGGCCCGATCCAGATCTTCCCGGGAGCCGAGGCCGCTTTCCATCAGGATGCGTTCCAGCTCTGAGAGGTCCAGGGCAGTGAGCTGCTTGTTCCGGCGCAGGCGCTGGATGGTCGCATGGTCCTGATGCTCAGCGAGGTAGAGGCGGATCTTTTCGCGATACCGGACCAGGTCAACGTGGCCATTGGATGCCCCGCCCAGTTCGATCTCTTCAAGCTCCCCGAGTTCGTCCTGGAAATTCGTGTAGACCACGTTGCGCTTGCGCTTCTCGATGAGGTGTACCAGTTCGCGAAGCCTCAGCCGGATCTCCTCCAACCATTCGGCGGAGACGGACTCCCATTCGGCATCATCAAGGATTGCCTCGATCAGGGGGAGCTGGGCAGCGATGGCCGTAACATTCGGCTGGTCCTGGAGCGCGGCGGCCACGGCCTGTACCTTCTTCCGCAGCAGGCCAAGAGGCTGGACCCGAAGTGCGGCAAGTTCTGTCTGCAGGATGAGGTAGTCGAAGAGCTTGGCTTCCTCCGTGTCCGGGAGAGCGCCAATGGAGGCCACCCGGGCGATGTCAGTTTCGAGAGCGTCAAAGTCTTCGGCGCCCAGCGAGTCCCAGGTCGTAGCTTCTGCAAACCGGTCTACCCATTTGCGGGCGGGTTTGACCAGGAAATTGTCCAGCGGCAACCGGGTCACGGTGTGCTGCAAGGACTCCCGCAACCCCACAACAAACGGAAGGCCGGAATCCCAGGCGAGATCCGCAGTCGTGCGCAGGAGTTGGACGCGTGCGGCAAAGGTGCTCTCGGCGAGGGACTTGCCGAGGGATCCCTCGTTTCCGGGCATGCCGGCGTTGAAGTATTCGGCATTACGGCAGAGGTCGAAGATAAAGAAGTCCTTCTTGTCTTCGCCGGGGCCGAAGAGGTCCGGGCAGAGGCGCGTGCCGCGCCCCACCATCTGCCAGAACTTGGTCTTGGAGCGGTCCATCTTGAAGAAGACGAGGTTCACAGCTTCCGGGACGTCGATGCCGGTATCGAGCATGTCCACCGAGATAGCAATGTGCGGGTTCCCGTCCCGGCGCGAGAACTCGTCGATGAGGGTCTGCACATAGTTCACCTGGTACGTAACCACCCGGGCGAAGTGTCCTGTGAGGTGGGGGTAGTTTTTGTCGAAACGTTCCTCGATGAACTCGGTGTGCCGGTTGTTCTTGGCAAAGATGATCGTCTTGCCCAGACGGTCCCCGCCGGCCATTTTGTGCCCATGGGTCATCAGGACTTCCAAGGCCTTGTCAACGGTGTCCGTGTTGAAGAGCCAGGAATTTACGATGGCGGGATCCACCGTCTCCGGGATCTCGCCGTCCTCGGTCCAGTCGAGGTCGTCCCACTGCTCCTTTTCGTGCTCAGGCAGGTCGTCGTAGGCGATGCCCTCATAAGGGAATTTGAGCGGCACCGGTACCACCCGGGGCGGGACCTAGTGGCTGCAGCAGAAACCCTGTGGGACGGCGGGCACTCGAATACGGCAACCGAAGCCTTCGGGTGCCCGCTATCGGCCTGGGTCAGCAGGGACTCCAGCTCTTCCCGCCCGGTGCGTAGCAACGCGGACCCGTGTACTTGGTAGCCGGTGGTACATAAGGGGCAGGAGCAGGCGGGATGTACGGTTGGGGTGCCGGCGTGACATAGGGTGCGGGTGCCGGCAACCTTCGTAGGCGCTCGGCCTCGGCCTGACGGGCGGCTTCCGCTGCGACTGCCTCGTCAGCCGCCTTCTTTTCAGCCGCCGCACGTTCCTCTGCGGCCTTCTTTTCTGCTGCGGCCTGCGCTTCAG
This sequence comes from Pseudarthrobacter sp. AL07, assembly GCF_029960665.1. Classification (GTDB taxonomy): domain Bacteria; phylum Actinomycetota; class Actinomycetes; order Actinomycetales; family Micrococcaceae; genus Arthrobacter. Next base: position 29,858 of record NZ_JASBRB010000029.1, on the reverse strand, counting down.
CGGCCAGGCGGTCCTCGTGTGCCTTCTTCTCTGCCGCGGCGAGGGTGCCCTGCAGGGCCTTCGTTTCGTCCCGCTTCTTCTCAGCAGCCGCGACCTTGTTGTCCAGCGTCGAAAGGTATGCCGCAGTGACAGTGGCCGTCAGGCCTGCCCAATAGATCGCCCTTTGGGCATCCTTGCTGGCAGCAAGAACAGTCCTGAGTGCCTTTGCCGCCGCCAGTTCGGTCGCAAGTGCCGCCACCGCTACGCCTGCAGCAGCTGACGTGGTTGTTGGCTCCGCTGCAGTTGCGGTTTCAAGCGCCTTGGTTGTCTTCGCAACCTGGGTAGGTACCGCGCAGTCGACCTGCTCGGAAAACAGGCCACTCTTGGCCGACCGGGCTTCCGCGTAGGCCGCTTCGACCGGCGGCAGGAATTTGCGGTTTTCGCCGTATTGCACAGGGATTCCCAGCCCTTCCCGCGCGATCTCGGCATTCACCAGGGAGCCGTCCGGGGCGAATACTCCGGCGAGGGTCCGGCCGTATTGGTCGTGCCGTTCCTTATCGAATTCAAGCTTAACCTTGGTGCCTTTCGGCAGCAGCCCCTCGAGGTATTCCGTGGCCTGCGGACCGAGGCACTCCACAGGCTGGTCGGGGTCCTTCGTTTCCGGAGTGTCTATATTAAGCAGTCGAATCGTGTGGTCACCGTTGTTGATGGATACCACCAGCGTGTCACCATCACTAACCCGGACCACCGTACCGGCGTCCGCATTTGCAGCAAAGGCGACGACCATGGACCCTGCCACCAACGCCGCCGCGGCCACGGAGGCAACGAGTAGTTTCTTCATTCAAAGCTCTTTTCTAAAACGGGCGATCATCTCGCGAAGATACCGCAACCTTGGTTGAACCTGAAAGTTTCCTCCGATAATGCTGGACGTTTCCCGGCAAGAATTTGCAAATATGGGATCAAGATCTTTGCAAGCTGAAGGTTGCCGCCCACATATAGCGGTACGTTCGTGCCGATTACGCGCTGGTCAGGACTGTGCGTCAGGCGTAGAATCGTGCCAGCCGCTAAAAACGGCACGATCGTACCTATGGTGGAGGAGCCGATGGAACCCTTGACCGACCGGCTCCCCGCCGAGGTGCGCTTTCGCCGCGGACAACTGGGCCTCACCCAGCGCGATCTAGCGGACATGGCCGGGGTCTCGGAACGCTTCGTGAGGTTCATTGAGCAGGGCAAGCCAAGCGTCCAGCTGGATTCCCTACTGGCAGTCCTAGACACGCTTGGCCTCGAGCTCCGGATCACCACCAAGACCGGCAAAGGTGCCCGCGCGCTCGCAGGGCACGCCAGCGATCGCGAACCAAAGCCATGAAGCACCGCATCGCGGACATCTACAAGGCCGGGATGCTCGCCGCGCGGCTCGAACGCCACGACGGCGGCACCCGGTTCAGCTACCTGCCGGCGTACCTCGCATCCGAGGGACCCGCCGTCGCCAGTTCCCTGCCGCTCACCGGGGCACCCGTCGATTCAGCGGCGGGGGCGGCGCCCCCCTATTTCACCGGCCTCCTGCCGGAAGGCCGACGGCTCAACGCACTGCGGCGGTCCATCAAGACCAGCGCCGACGACGACCTGTCCCTGCTGATCGCCGCCGGCGGGAACCCGGTGGGCGACGTCCAGATCGTAGGCCACGGCGAGGCGCTGGATCCGGACGAGCACGCTGTCCAGCTGGATCCCAAGCTCCCGGTTGACTTCGATAAGTTGCTCGGCGACCCGGACCTGATCGACCCCGTGGCGCTGGCAGGGGTTCAGGACAAGTTGTCTGCCGGCATGATCTCGCTCCCTGTGGCCAGCGCAGGCAAGCGGTTTATCCTCAAACTCAACGCCCCCGAATTCCCGCATGTGGTGGAGAACGAGCTGGTGATGTTCCGCTACGCGGCCAGGCTGCGGATTCCGCTGAGCAGGGTCCGGCTGATCCGGGATACCGCGGGCAGGCCCGGGCTTCTGGTGGAACGCTTCGACCGGGTGCCCGTCTCCGGTGGCGGCCCCGACGACGTCCGGCGGCTGGCGGTGGAGGACGGGGCCCAGGTCCTGAAGCTTTACCCGGCGGACAAGTACAACGTGGCTTATGGGCAGGTTTGCCATGCACTCGCCGATTACTGCTCGGCACCGCTCCCGGCCCTCCGGAACCTTGCCATCCAGGGGGCGTTTGCGTGGCTGAGCGGCAACGGAGACCTGCACGCCAAGAACGTTTCGATGGTCCAGCAGCCGCACGGGGAGTGGACCATCGCCCCGGTCTACGACATTCCCTCCACAGTGGTCTACGGGGATAAGACCCTTGCGCTGACCCTGAACGGGAAGCGGAACGGGATCTCGCGGCGGCATTTTCTGGGCTGGGCCGCGGACCTGGGACTCACAGACCGCACGGCTGCCCAGGTGCTGGAGCTCGCCCTGAAAGCGTCAGGGCCGTTGATCACCGATCTGGAGGCCGGCACAGCGTTCGCGGGGCTCGCTGGGCCGGAGAAGAACGACGGCGGCGGCCCGCCGTTCCCTGACATGGTCACCAGGGCGTGGGTGAAGGAGCTCAAGCACCGAAGGCGCTTACTGGAAGGCTGAGGTACCCGCGGTTACTGCCGCCGTCGTGCGTGGCTAAAGGTGCTGGATGCCTGCCCGCTGCATGGCGTCCTTGTAGACGTCCACGCTCTTGGCGAGGAGATCCTCCTGCTTTGCTTCGGAAACAGCAAAGGCCCGCCCGCCGAGCGCGCTGGCCTTGTAGATCTTGATGCCGCTGTTCTTCAGGGAAGAATGGTAGGTCTTTTCAAAGAGGGTGAGGAACGTGGAGGCGTCCGTGCCGTGTGCGATGACTGCGGAGACCCGGCGGTTGATCTTGAGGAACTGCCGGAAGGGCCGCAGGCCGTCAGTCTTCTCCTGGACGTTCAGCGCTGACGGAAGCTCCGGATCCCGCACCCAGGGGTACGCATTCCACGGCATCACGTAACGCGGATCAAGCTCGGCAAGTTCGTAAATCTGGGTGGCGCGGCGGGCGGCTTCGTCGTCGTTGAAATGGGAGACGAACCCGGACTCGGTGCCCTTGCCCGGACTGACGTGCAGGCTGACAATCCGGCATTCGTCCTCGTCATGCACGGGGTCGATGTAGGGGACGACAGACCCTGGCTTCTTTTCCATCAGTTCATCGCAGAGTTGCGTTACCGCCGCGATGTTTGGTTCCTGTAGCAGGGCCTTTTTTTCGTCCCAGTCAATCGTCACGATCTCTCCCTCAGCAGCACGGCGTCCAGAAACAGGCGTCTGAACCCACTCTACGCTTTTGGACGTAGAGGTGCGCAGTGCAAGTTTGCCTCGGACCGGCGCCGGTCCGGGTAACGTCATCATGATGAACAGGAAAACGCTCAAGTCCGACGGCTTTGCCGGCTTCCGGGCCTTCGACAGCCTTGAGATCATAAGGATTCCGCAGGGCACCGGGGTGTTCGCCGTTCTTCGGCCGAATGAGTTCGAGCCGCACTTCCTCAAGATCAGCACCGCCGGGACCTTCAAGAAAAAGAATCCCACCCTGCCTGCGGCAGCCATTCTGGCGGAATGGGTGGACGGCGCGGACATTCTCTACGTTGGCAAAGCCGGGCCGGGAAGCAAGGGCAACCGCGGCCTCCGGAACCAGATCAAGGAGTTCCTGGATTTTGGGCGGGGCAGGCCGCCGGGCCATTGGGACGGCCGCCTCATCTGGCAGTTGACGCACACGGATGAGCTCATCATGGCGTGGAAAGAGCTGCCTGCCGAAGAAGTGAACCAAGCCGAGGCCGCGTATCACGCAGCCTTCGTTGCGGAGCATGGCCGGCTGCCGTTCGCGAATCTCGTGCAGGCCAAGCTTAAGAACTGAGCTGAGAGCCCTTAAGCCGTTCCATCTCCCGCCGGTCCTTCTTGGTAGGCCGTCCTGCGCCGCGGTCCCGCTGCGGCAGTCCCAACGCCGGTGCCACCGGACGGGGCGGGGTGTGATCCGTGAAGCAGTGCGACGCCGCCTCGGCCCCCACCCGTTTTGCAATCAAACGGCGGACTTCGAGGATGCGTTCGAAACCTGACATGCGGATCGTCACGGTCTCGCCGGTAACGAGTGTGGCCGAAGCTTTCGCGGGGCTGCCGTTGAGCCGCACATGCCCGGCCCGGCACGCGGCTGTGGCGGCGGAGCGGGTCTTGTAGGCGCGGATGGCCCACAGCCACGCATCAAGGCGGACGCTGGCGGGGGAGGCAGGAAGGCTGGTCATGGCTGGCACCGAGTATACGGCGTGGGACGTCGGGACCGGCAGTTCAGGGCGTGGCCAGTGGCAGCGTGATCCGCATGGTGGTCCCGCCCGGGCCCGTGCCGGCGATCTCCACCGTTCCGCCGGCGGCGGTGGCCACATCGCGGACCAGCGCCAACCCGATGCCGAAGCTGCGTTGCGCCCTGGTTCCGTCCGGACGCGGCGTCCTGACGAAGCGCTCGAAGATCCTGTCACGCTCGACGCCGGAGATCCCGCTTCCCGTATCCGTCACCGTGATCACCGCGCTGCGCTGGCTCGCTGCCGCGGCGAGGGTGATGGTCCCGCCTGCCGGCGTGTGCGCCAGCGCGTTGTCAGCCAGGGCCAGAATGGCGCGGCGCAAACTGCTTTCGTCGATCCTCGCCAGCGGATGCGCGTCCGCCGTTACAGCTACGCTGACATCCTGGCCGTCAGCGATGGTCCGGACGCTCTCGGCCACGGACTCCACCACCCCCGCCACATCAATGGGTTCCCCCGGGGTTTCTGCAGTGTCTCCCGTTGCGGCCAACAGCAGTTCGTTGACAATTGCCGTCAGGGCTGAGGTGTCCTGCCGGATCCGTGCCAGCGCCTGCCCCGGCTTTGACTCCGGAGGAGTGTCCCGCTGGGCGAGCTGGATCCGCGCGTCCAGGATGGCCAGCGGCGTGCGCAGTTCGTGGCTGGCATCCTGGACGAACCGGCGTTGCAGGGCCATCGCGGCGCCCAGCGGTTCGATGGCGCTGCGGGCACTGAACCAGCCGATCACTCCGGCAAGGACGATCCCCGCCGCGCCGGCGATGATCAGGGCTTTGAGCAGGTCCTTGTAGTCAAGGTACGCAAAATCGGCGGCCTGGCTGGACGTGCCGGGCAGTTCCGGGTGGGACAGCTGGTTGGTCAGGTAGATCGCAGCCCCCGCGAGCAGGCAGAGGACCAGCACGGCGCACGCCGCACTGATGCGTACGGCAATCCTTAGTGAGGCCTTGCGGAGCGTAGCCTGGTCCGGGTCTGCCGCGGCCCGGCGTCGTTCATTCATGGCCGTCCCCGATCTGGTAGCCAACGCCGTGGACAGTGCGGATCACGTTCCGGGAAATCTTACGGCGCAGGTGGTGGACATAGGTATCGATCACGCTCGGCTGGTCGGTGGAGGGAAACACGGCACTGATGAGTTCATCCCGGCTGAAGATACGGTCCGGCTCCGTAGCGAGGGCCGCCAACAACTCGCACTCCTTCGCGGTCAGCGTCACCAGCGGCCCGTATACGGACCGCACGGAACGGCCGACGGCGTTCAGTTCCCAGTCGCCGATACTCACCGTGGGCTGGGCGTAGCTGCGGGTCAGTGCGCGCAGTCGCGCACCCAGCTCGCCGGCGTCGAACGGTTTGGTCATGTAGTCATTGGCCCCTGCATCGAGGCCGCGGACCTTCTCATCCGTTGCACCCAGCGCCGTGAGGATCAGCACCGGCGTGGAAATCCCTTTCGCCCGCAAGGCGCTGATCAGGGCGATGCCGTCCATGCCGGGCAGGCCGCGGTCGACCACCATGACATCCCAGGGCTCCCCGAGGGCGGCGCCCAGGCCAAGCCTTCCGTCCGCCACCAGGCTGACCCGATAGTCGTCTTCCAGCAGCTCGGCAATAAGCGGGCCGAGGACGGGATCGTCCTCAACCAGAAGCAGGGACGGCCGGGCATCTGGTGTCATGGGTCTATTCTTCCGTGGCCAGCGCTTCCACGGGCCGTTCCTCGGATTCTTCGGCGGATTCCTTGGCGGTGCCCTTGTTCTTCCGGCGCTTGAGGTACTCAACGCCCCACGGGATGACGGAGAGCAGGACCATGGCCACGGCGATGAGGTCGATGTTGTTGGCGATGATGTCGAAGTGCCCGAGCCAGGACCCCAGCAGAATCACGGAAGCCGACCACGCCACCGCGCCCACGATGTTCCAGAGCGTGAACTTCCGGTAGGTGTAGTGGGCGATTCCCGCCGCCAGCGGGGCGTACGTGCGCACAATCGGCACAAAGCGGGCCATGACCACCGCGCCCCCGCCGTGCCGGCGGAAGAACTCCTCGGTCCGGGTCAGGTGCGAGGTCTTCAGGATTCGGGCGTCTTCCTTGAACCACCGGCGGCCGAACTTCCGGCCCAGGAAATAGCCCACTTGGTCGCCTGCCACCGCCGCCACGGACACGATGCCGATCAGGAGCGGGAGCGTGAGGTTCAGTTGCTGATGCAGCAGGCCCGCCGTGAACAGGAGCGAGTCTCCGGGCAGGAACGGGAACAGGACTCCGGATTCGATGAAGACCATCCCGGCGATGACCGCCAGGGCGGCCGGCCCCAGGCCCTCAAGGAGCCCCGCGGGATCTAGTGGTGAGGCGGCGGCTACCGTGGCCAGTGCATGAAATGTCTGCATGATGCCTTTCTGCGGGCTGAGAGTCTTAGGGCAGGAATGGACGCGTGACCGCGTTCACCGGCACCCGCTGCCACACCCGGGGCGCCAGCCAGTTCCAGCACCCGCTCAGGAGGATCACAGCCGCGGTGCCCGCCAGGACCGACCCGACGACGTCGGACGGGTAGTGGACGCCGATGTACAGCCGCGACCACGCCACGACGGCCACCACAACCACGCCCGCAACGGCCGCAGACTTTGCCCAGCGCGTCCCGCGGGCCAGGAAATACACGGCGAAGGCAAGAGTCACGGCGAAAGTGACGTGACCGCTCGGAAAACTGTCCGCACCGTTTTCCGGTGCCAGCGGATCGAACAGCAACGCGGAATCCGGGCGCTGCCTGGCCACAAGGACCTTGAAGAATTCGCTCGCCGCCCAGCCTGACACCGCCACCAAGCCAAACGCCACAGCATTGACGGGACTGCGGCGCACCAATAGCAGGAACAGTGCGACGACGGCGATCAGCAGAACCCCGGCCACAGGACCAAACAGCAGGTTCAGGGCCATGGCCAGGCCGGTCAGCAGGGCAACGTGATGCTGGCTGAGGTTCTGGTCCACACCAAGTTCGTCAGTGCTGATACCCGGAACGTCGGCAACGGTGATGCCAAGGACCACGACCGCGGCCGCCAGGACGATCCCCCACAAGGCCCAGAACCGGGGCCGCGGCAGTGCAAGGAGCCGCGTTCCGGCGCCGTTTCGGGCACCGCGGACGATGTCCGCGCGGGCACGGGGCAAACTTTGGCTGTGGACGTTGTCAGGCATCAAATACTCCGGCTCGCTCTCTGCGGCCGGCTGGCCGCTTGAGGACCAGTCTGTTCCAGGGCGCTTAAGGAATCCTTAAGAATGAAGCCCGTCATGGATCGTCCGGCGTTTTCCAAGGAACATCCCTTAGCCTTGGCCTGTGCCCCCTTCGACGTTGTCTTAGGCGCCTGGCGGGTCGGCTGGGCCGCACTGATCCTCATTGTTTCCGCCGGTGTGCTGTACGGGCTCGGCGTCCGGACGGCCACGGCCAATGGCCGCCGTTGGCCGTGGTGGCGGACCGCTGCGTTCTACCTGCTGGGTCTGGGATCCCTGACGGTCCTTACCTGCGGCTTCCCTGGTGTGTACAGCGCTGACCTGCGGTGGGCGTCCACGCTGAAAATCTCCTTGCTGCTCTTTGTGGTGCCGCTGCTGATAGGGCTGGGGAAACCCATCTCCCTGGCCCGTGCAGCGCTTCGCACCGCGGGCCTCGTACGGCTGAACACCGTACTGTCCCACCGGGTGGTGCGCTTCTTCAGCAATTCGCTGGCCGCCCCGCTGCTGACGGTTGGCGTTCCGTTGCTGGGCCTGCTGATGGCGCTTCCCATCGCCGCCGTTCATTTCGTAGGCAAGCACGACGTCGGGCCGCAGCGTCTCACGAATGGGCAGGCTGCGTGCGTACTGCTGCCGGACACCGCCTTGCATCCCCGCGTCCGTGCCGGTGAAAACAGCCTCCACGGCGGTCTCCAGGGGACCGTGATGGCGGGGTCCCGTTTGAGGGCGCCGAGGCTGAGCTCAAGCGACCCGCATAGTGCAGGCCGACGGAGACCATGAACAGGGTATGCACCCCGGCCAGGGCGGCCCGTGCCTGTGCAGCGTCCGCGTAACTGGTGACGGCCGGAACGGCACCGTCGAGCTCCGGCGCGCGGCCGGCGTCGCGCACCAGAAGCCGCTGCGCGCTGCCCGCGTCGGCCAGCAGCCGGGCCACCTGGCCGCCCAGCCAGCCGGTGGACCCGGTGACGGCGAGTTCCGGGGGAGCAGCGCTCTCCTAGGCTTCGCGGGTGGCGGGGGACTTGGTGTGCGCCGGATCGCGTTCGGCGAGCGAGCCGATGGCGTCGTCGATCTTCTTCATGGTCTCCGGCTCCAGGACCACACCCGCGGCGGCAACGCTGTCAGCGATCTGCTCAGGGCGGGACGCGCCCACAATGGCCGAGGCAACGTTCGGGTTCTGCAGGACCCAGGCCACCGCGAGCTGCGGCATGGTGAGCCCTGCTTCCGCGGCGATCGGCTTGAGGTCCTGGACACCGGCGAGCACGTCATCGCGCATCCAGCGCTCGATCATCCGGGCGCCGCCCTTGTCATCCGTGGCACGGCTGCCCGCGGGTGCAGGCTGGCCGGGCAGGTATTTGCCGCTCAGCACGCCCTGCCCCATCGGGGACCAGACAATCTGGGAGACACCCAGCTCTTCGGATGCCGGCACCACCTCCGCCTCGATGACGCGCCACAGCATGTTGTACTGCGGCTGGTTGGAGATCAGTTGGAAGCCCAGTTCCTTGGACAGTGCGTGGCCGGCGCGGAGCTGCTCCGCCGTCCACTCGCTGACGCCGATGTACAACGCTTTGCCCTGCCGCACGATGTCCGCGAACGCCTGCATGGTTTCTTCCAGCGGCGTCTCGAAGTCGTATCGGTGGGCCTGGTAGAGGTCCACGTAGTCCGTCTGCAGCCTGCTGAGCGAGCCGTTGATGGACTCCATGATGTGCTTGCGGGACAGGCCAAGATCGTTCTTGCCCTTGGGGCCGGTAGGGCCGTAGACCTTGGTGAAGATCTCCAGGGACTCCCGGCGTTCGCCCTTCAACGCCTCGCCGAGGACGGTTTCCGCCGCAGTGTTGGCGTAGACGTCTGCCGTGTCGAAGGTGCTGATGCCGGCGTCGAGCGCGGCCCGCACGCACTGGGTGGCGACGTCGTTCTCCACCTGTGAGCCGTGCGTCAGCCAGTTGCCGAATGTGATTTCCGAGACTTTGAAGCCGCTGTTTCCGAGGTATCTGAATTCCATGGTTTCCACGGTAGTCGAGATAGTTGCTCAGGATAAGGGCTTTCCGGGTTGTGAGCAGTGACGGTTCGTGACGCCTTGGCGCCCCGCGGTCCTAGCGCCGGTCGGCAGGCAGTTTGGTCTTGAGGACCTTCGCGTGGCCGGACAGCGACACCAGCGATCCGGTATCCAGCAGGGACAACGGTACGGGGACGGGCGGCTTCGTGAACGAGCGGGCGGCCCCAGTGACGGCGGCCTCACGGGTGAGGTTGTCGCGGTTGGCGTTCTCGGGTCCTGGGTTGTCCTGATGCAGCGCCGACTCCACCAGCGGAGCCACCGCCTCCACCTTCTCTGCGGGAACGGAGGGACCGGGAAGATCACGCACCGAGATCCTGATTTCGGGGGCGGCCGCACGGGCGCGCGCCATGGCCCGGGCATCCGCCTCGGCCACCGCCGCGGCCCAGTCCTCGGCGAGAACCGGCGGCTCCTTGCGGGCCGCGGTAAGCATCGGGTGCTGCGCCACCTCATGGTGGAAGCGGGGCCGAAGTTCGGAGGGTTTCAGCAAATTGCGGCCGTTCCGCAGGGCCTTGCGCCACTCGCGTGGTGTGCTCACTACGGCCACGGCAGCGCCGTCGTCGTGCGTTGCAGGAGGGGCGTCCGACGGCGGCACTGGCTCGCCGGTCAGCCGAACCAGGGGGAGGGTTTCGTTTTTCGGGAGCCGGCCGAAAAAGGCCATCGCGGTCAGGACTAACAGCCGCCCGACGCCGGCAAGCAGCAAGGTGATGACAACCAGCAGGAACAGGCCCAGGAACATCAGGAAAGCCAGGCCGAGCGTGCCGAAAAAAGTCAGGTTGAGAGCGATCGTCGTTGAATCTCCCATGTCATCTCTCCTCTCTGCCGGCGGCGGAGTCCGTCCCGGCACTCATCACCACGGGCAACAGCCCCCTACCACCTTACGGACTATTTTTCCGTCCGGCGGGCTCCGGGCGGGGTTCGTCCGAGGTTGTTTCGAAGCTGTTACCGGATATGACAACACCGGCCGCGCCCTATAGTCGAAAGGGATCCACCAGGCCGCCGGAAAGCGGTCCGGCCAACCGAGACAGGAGCGCCATGCCCGAGAATCCGATTAACGCCGGCCCGTGCGTTTGCCTGTCCGGCGAGGCTTACGCGGAGTGCTGCGGGCGGTTCCATGGTGGCGGGGCCGACGCGGCCACGGCAGATCAGCTGATGCGCTCCCGCTACAGCGCGTTTGTCCTGCTGGACACCGAATACCTCCGAAAAACCTGGCACCCGGATACTGCGCCTTCGGATCTGGAGCTGGACCCGGCCATGGAGTGGCGCCGCCTGGACATCCTGTCCACAAGCCGCGGCGGCCCGTTGGACACTGAGGGAACCGTGGAGTTCAAGGCTCACTACCGGCAAGACGGCGAACGTGGAGTCCACCACGAAACCAGCCGTTTTGTCCGGCAAAACCGCCGCTGGTATTACGTCGACGCCGTGAGGCTCGCCTGACTGCCCTGTTGCGTCTCGCCAGGGAAAATGCCCGTGCCCACCATCCGGGCGCGGTCGGCCTCCTAAGGCTCAGCTGCGGTACGTTCAGCCGCTGTACGTTTCGTCCGGGGTAAAGCCGGCCCGGTCCACCTTGCGGTGGAAGTGCATGCCCGCCAGGCCGCCGAGCACGGCGCCGACGAGCGCGACCAGGGCCACTACGGCGGCGGCAATGATGCTGGTGAGGGTCAGTTCGCCTTCGTTGATGGGGATTCGCGGGAAGCTGTTCAGGTTGGCCAGGACATTGAACTGTTGGCCCGCGATGATGCCCAGCAGAGCAATCACTACTGCGGCTATCAGCGCCCAGATCCACACCATAAAGCCCTGCCGGGCGCCGTTAAACCGGGCCATCCGGCCGGCAACGTAGCCGCCGGAGTAATAGGAGACGAACAGGATCGCCAGCAGGACGATGATGCCCACCAGCCCGACGGCGCCGTTCGTCGTCACCTGGTTGACGGCGTCATTTACGTCGGTGTTGTTCGCCAGGCCTACGGCAGTTCCGGCTGCGGCCACAAAGGCTGTGAGCAGGACAGCCATGCCGGTGGCTGCGAGCCAGCCAAAAAAGGCCGAGCCCACCTTGATGCCGCCGAACCGTTCCTTTTCCCTGGCTACGGCCGTCTGCTGATCGGTCAGGCGCGGATCAGTCAGGCGGGGATCCAGCACTGAAGAGTCGGCCACCGGCGCTTGGGCAGCCGGGGCATAGCCCTGCTCGGCGTAGTCCGGCTCGGCATAGGGCGCCGGCGACTGATCGAAGGCGCGCGTGGGCTCACCACCGGCGAAGGCTTGGTCACGAGCAGTTTCATTCCGTAGATTCTCGTTCCGCGTCGTCGGCGGAAATCTGTCCTCAGGGTCCGTTTGGTTGCTCATGCGTCAACTCAACCACTGGTGGCCAGCGATAACAAGGATGCTTATGAGTTGCTAGCGGTACTTCCGGTGCAGGTTTTCCTTGGTTGACGCACCCGGCGTGGCATCGGCGATCCACGGACCGGTGCCTTCCGACGGATCCAGTACTCCCGCTTCAAGCCAGGTGTAATCCCCGGCCAGGACCTTGCGCGAAAGGATATGGTCGCCGTCGTCGGTGTTCCGCCAGAGCTGGTCAAAGTACTCGTCAATCCGGACGCGGGCCTGCTCGCAGTATGCGTCGGCGAGTTCGTAGGCAGCGGCGGCATGTTCCGGCGTGGTGCGAAGGATCATCTCGGCCCGTGAACAGCATCCTGCCATGGCGAACAGCTCGGCGCCGATGTCCACCACCCGGCCCAGGAATGCCTGCTTGTACTCCAGCTTCGCCTGCCAGCGACCCATGCCGTAGAACGTCTGGCGGGCCAGCCGGCGCGAGGACCGCTCCACAAAGCGCAGGTGCTTGGCCAGCCTGCCGAAGTCGCTGTAGGACCGGGGGTCCATTCCGGCGCCGGCAACGAGTGTGGGCAGCCACCGGGCATAAAAGCCGGAAGCCCCGACGGCGGCCCTCGCCTTGTCCTGGAGGCTGGCATCCACGGACGCAAGGTCGCCGGCGGCCGCAAGGTGGGCGTCCACGGCTTCCCGGGCGATGAGGAGTTTCATGATCTCCGAGGAGCCCTCAAAGATCCGGTTGATCCGGAGGTCGCGCAACTGCTGCTCTGCCGGAACCGCCCGTTCTCCCCGGGCTTCCAGGGAGTCGGCCGTCTCGAAGCCACGGCCGCCGCGGATCTGGACCAGTTCGTCGGCGATCCGGCAGCTGATCTCGGAGGACCACAGCTTGGCCAGGGCGGCCTCGATCCGCACGTCCTTCTGCCCGGCGTCGGCGAGTTCCGCGGACAGTTCGAAGACGGCATCCAGGGCGAAGGTGGACGCGGCGATGAAGGCGATCTTCTTGCCCACGGCCTCGTGTTGGCCCACCGGCCGACCCCACTGGGTGCGGGCGTTGGACCATTCCCGGGCGATCTTCAGGCTCCAGCGGCCGGACGCCACGCACAACGCCGGAAGGGCGAGCCGGCCCGTGTTCAGCGTGGTGAGCGCGATCTTCAGGCCCTGGCCCTCGCGGCCCAGCCTGTTGGCTGCGGACACCCGCACCTGGTGGAACCGGGTGACGCCGTTTTCGATGCCACGCAGCCCCATAAAAGTGTTGCGGTTCTCCACGGTGATGCCGGGGGAGTCCATTTCCACTACAAAGGCGCTGATGCCGCCCTTTTGGTCGGTGCCCTCCGCATCGGTGTGGGCCGGCACCACGGCCATCACCACCACCAGCTCGGCGATCACGCCGTTGGTGGTCCAAAGCTTCACGCCGTCCAGGACGTAACTCCCGCCGTCGTCCGTGGGAACGGCGGTGCTGCCCATCCGGGCGGGATCGCTGCCAACGTCCGGTTCGGTCAGGAGGAATGCGGTGATGGCTCCGGCGGCGCAGCGCGGCAGGTACTCGTGTTTCTGGTCCGGCGTGCCGAAGACCTTCACGGGCTCGGGGACACCGATGGACTGATGCGCGGAGATCAGGGCGCCGATGCTGGGGTGGACACTGCCGAGCAGCGCCAGGGCCCTGCCGTAGTAGACCAGGGACAGGCCGAGTCCGCCGTACTCCTGCGGGATCTTCATACCAAAGACGCCCAGGCCCGCCAGGCCCTGGAGGTACTCGTCCGGGATCCTGGCCTCGCGTTCGATCATGCGGCCGGACATGGTGCGGGCGTATGCGGTGAGGCGTTCCATAAAGGATTCGCCGCGTTCCACGTCATCGGACTTTGCCTTCGGCCAGGGGTGGATAAGGCTGAGGTCGAAAGTCCCCAGGTACAGTCCCTTGGCGAAGCTGGGCCGGTCCCAGTCGAGCTCGCGGGAGGCTTCAGCAAGGGCGCGGGCATCCGCCGCGGTGGCTTCGGACCCGATATTGGCGGTTGCGACGGGGACTTCGGCGTCCAGGGCGTCGGTGGCCGGAATATGGGTGGCGGGCGGGTTCGTGGCGGGACTGTCAGTGGCGGAGCTCATGGGGTATCTCCTCTGCCCGGGATGGCCGGTTCAAGCCATGGATCCGCCGGGTTGGAGAACCCCTCAGCTGTCTCTCAATATTACCCGCGGGTAGCTTCCAGTGCTAGGGGATGGCTGGCCCTGGAAGTCCCCCGGGGATCCGGTGGAGGCGTGGTGGACCAGCCTGTCCCAGCCGCTGTTGATCCCATGGACCACCGTTAGCAGCGTCGTGGAGGCGAGGAACCAGGCGAACTTGCCTACCCCCACCAGGACCAGGGCCAGGAAGCCTGCTGTCAGGACGAAACCCACCAGGACCAGGCCAAACACCAGGGTTCCGATGAACACCATGGTGGCCGTCTCCACTGCACTTAAGTCGAACTGCATTGTTCCCCCTGCTGCGCCGTTGCTTCGGTTGAGATCAGTAGCATGAGCGTAGGGGTCCTTGGGCGCCCCAGCCAGAGTTGCCCCGCCGTCAGGCCCGGTTGATACGGGATCGCAATGCTACCGGGAGGTAGGTCACGGAGCGGTCGCGGAAGCCCCCTCCGTTCCCAACCAACGCGGGGTCACTTCGCGCCCGTGTTGACCCTTGTGATGGGCGCTAAGTGACCCCGCGTTGCTTGCGGAAGGTGCGTTAACCTTGTAGTTGGCAGTTTTCGCGATCCGCGCTGCCCAGCCCATCCCCCAGCAGCTGAAGGAGAGCGCGTGCCCCGCTCCGCCAGGTCATCCGCTGACGCGATCAGTGCCCGGCTCCGGGACCTCGAACTCCTTACCAAAGGACCCGCCTGGGCCCTGACACGCTCGGCGCCCTGGGTGATTGCGGTGCTCCAGGCCTCCTTTACCCGCACACGTCCGCAGCTTCCGCTCGAGGAGTTCCACGCCGACGTCGACTCCTTCCTTGAGCAGCTCCGGCGCCAGGAACCCGGGCCGGGTGGCGCCGCCATCGGCACGTCGTCCGGCAGGAACTATGCGGACGAGTGGACGCGCAAGCATTTCCTGACCCGGCGCAACCAGTCGGGGCAGATCGTTTACGAGGTGACGGAACCGGCCGCCCGCGTGCTCGCTTTCCTGGACAGCCTCTCCAGCGAGCGTTCCACGCTGAATGGTTCCCGGCTGGGTACCCTGCTGGGCGACGTGGAGAAGCTGGCCAATGAGACCAACCCGGACCAGAGTGCCCGGCTGGAATCCCTTGAGGACGAGATCGGGGAACGGCGGCAGCTGATCCAGGACATCAGCTCCGGCGACTTTGACGGCCTGCTGGACGACGACGAAGCCGTGGAAGCCGCCGGGAACATCCTGGACCTCGCCGCCAGCCTGCCCGCCGACTACAAAAAGATGCGCGACCGCATCGAGGAACTGGTGGGCGAGTTGCGCAACCAGATCATCGAGGAGTCCCTGAGCAAGGGTGCCACCATGGCGCAGGTGCTCGAGGCGGATAAGCGGCTGCGGCAGAGTCCCGAGGGCAGGACCTTCCGATCCTTCACCGCGTTCCTGGAAGACCCGCAGCAGCAGGTCCGGTTCCGTTCGGCCATCGGCGAAGTCCTCGGCCGGCAGTTCGCCGACGACCTTTCGCCGGAGGACCGCGAGACGCTCAAGAACCTGGTGGCCGAGCTCCGCCACCAGCACAGCCAGATCCAGCGGATCTACGGCAAGCTCAGCGAAAGCCTGAACACCTACGTCCAGAGCGACGACTTCCGCCAGTCCGTCCGTCTCCGCAAGGTGCTGCGCGAAGCCGAGCAGGCCATCAGGTCCCTGCCGTATGAACGCGAACGGCCGGGCCTGGTCCGCGGTCCGGTGCTGTTCAACGCCGGGTTCGAATCGCTGGCCATGGTCAAGCTGTACGACCCGGACGAATTTGCCGTCCCGCCCAAGCTGGCGGACCCCATCGCCTTCAGCGACTCAGACCGGGTGCGCTCGCCGAGAACAGGCAAAGCCCGTCCCGAGGCCATCCGGGCCGCCGTGGCCGGCGCGTCCACCCTGGCCGAGGCCTGGGGACAGCTCCCTCCCGAGGAGCAGCACATCAACTCCATCCGTGCACTCCTCTCGCACGCCCTCCAGGAAGGCGCGGCCTTTGACCGCGACGGCTGGGATGGCCTGGACTACGAACAGATCGACGGCACCACCCGCACGGCGTACCTGCCGGTGGTCACCCTCAAGAAGGATTGACGATGACTGAAGAAATTACGACGGCGGCACCTCCCGTTGAGGAGCGCGAGAACACCCAAGTGCTCGAGCCCGAGGCGCACGGGATTTCGACAGGCTTAATCACCAGGGGTGCCGGAGTCACGCCCCGGGACACGTTTGTGGACGGTGCGGCACTGTTTCCCGGCGATACCGGGGTTCTCTCGATGAAGGTGCGCCAGGCGCTGGTCAAGCTACTCAAGGGTCCGTACGTTGACGGCGGCCGCGACGAGAAGCTGTGGACCACGCTGCTGGACAACCAGATCATCCTGCGCAGCCGCCTGTCCGAGCTGTTCCTGAGCCTGCAGCTGGACCACGAACGCAAGATCGCCGTCCTGCGCCCGGTGGATCCTGAGGCCATTGGCGGCAGTGGCCGATCAAGCATCCTGCGCCAGCAGCGTGCCCTGAGCCGGGTGGAGACCATCGTGCTGCTCCGCCTGCGGATGCTGTTGGACCGCCACGTCACGGCCCAGACCGATGCGACCATCACCCGCGAGGAAATCGCTGACCTCGTGGCCCACTACCAGCCCGCCGGACAGCAGGACGCGCTGCGGGATTCGGACGTGGTCACCCGGGCCATCACGAAGCTCCTGGCCCGCCAACTGCTCCTCACCACAGGCCTGGAGGATGTCTACACCATCTCCAATGCCCTCCCGCTGGCTCTCCCCTTCGAAAACATCGGCGACATCCCTGCCCAAATCGAAGCCCTGGTTGCAGCCACCGCAGACCCAACAGGCACAGAAGCGCTTATAGAGCTCGACTCCGACCCGGGTGCCGAGGACGACGATGCCGCCACGGCCTCGACCCCCGAAACGGGGGAAGCCAAGTGAGCATCGCAACCATGCTGCCGATGGGTGACCTCACGAATCCCGGCCAGATGCGCCTGGCTTTGGTGCAGGTGGTCAACTGGGGCACGTTCCACGGGGCGCATACGATGCACGTGGACCGGAACGGAACCCTGCTGACGGGCAACTCGGGCGTGGGCAAGTCCACGTTGTTTGATGCCATGCTGCGGGTATTTGATGCCCGGCCGCGCTCCAACGAGGCCGCGGCCCAGCGTGCCGGCGGTGCTGTGGAGGACAAGCGGACCACGTTTACCTATATGCGCGGCAAGGTGGGCGACAAGGCGGTGGGCGAAGGCTCGGCCAGTGCGTTCCAGCGCCCCGGTGCCACCTGGTCCGCCGTCGCCCTGACGTTCGATAACGCCGCGGGCACCCGCATCACGGTGTCCGCCCTGTTCGACCTGCCCAAAAACGGCACGGAGTCCAGCGTTGGGCGTTTCTACGTGATCGACAGCAAGCCGCTGGACCTGCCGGCCATCGAGGACATCGCGGAGAAGCGCTTCACCAAAGCTGCGTTGGAGACGATCTTCCCGGACGCCCAGATCTTCGATGTGCACAAGGCCTTCGCGGAGCGTTTCCGCCGCCTCCTGGGCATCAGCTCGGACCAGGCATTGCCCCTGCTGCGGGTAATCCAGGCCGGCAAGGGCCTGGGCGGCAGCGTTAATACCTTCTTCCGCGACCAGGTCCTGGACCCCCCGGCCACGCTGGCCGCGGCGGACGACGTGGTGGAGGAGTTCAGCAACCTGATGTCCATCCGGCAGCGGCTGGAGGACGTGCGGCAGCAGCGCGACCAGCTGGCCCCGGTGCCCGGTCTGAACAAGGAATATGCGCAGTCGCTCCTGGACGCAAACCGGCTCCGCGGGCTGTCGGGCGAGGAGTTCGAAGCCTACAAGCAGCAGCTCGCGGTCAAGGTGCACCAGAAGACCCTTGCCCGGTTCAAGGACCTGGCCCAGGTGAAAGCCAAGGAGCTCGGCGGGGAACGTTCCATCCGCGACGGGCTGGCCAAGGAACTGCGCCAGCTGGAGGCCGATTACAACAACCAGGGCGGCAACGCGATTTCCGCGATCGAGCAGTCGCTGGACAACGCCAAGGTGGGGCTGCGGCTCCGCGAGCAGGTGGAGGAGGCAGCCCGCAAGGCCCTGTCCGACGCCGGCCTGCAGCTGGAGTGGACCGATGCGGGGTGGGAGCAGGCCCACGAGCAGGCTGCCGCCAGATCGGCCGAGCTCAAGGATGACTCGCAGGCCCTGCAAGAGCTCCGCTTCGAAGCCTTCGACGGCCACGCCACCAAAAAGCGTGAGCTGGCAGCAGCCCAGCAGGAGCTGCTGTCCCTGAAGACGCGCAAGTCCCTGCTGCCGCCGTCGAGCATTGAAAACCGGGCGGCCATCGCCGCGGCCACCGGCGTTCCTGAGGACCGCATGCCGTTCGGCGGCGAGCTGATGGACCTCGCCGAAGGGGAGGAACACTGGCGGCCGGCCGCGGAGCGTGCCCTCCGGAACCTCGCCACCACGTTGCTGGTCCCCGGCGAACATTTCGCCGCGGTGACCCGCTACCTGAACGACAACAAAGTACGTGGCGCCCTGCGCGCGGTGGACGTATCCAAGCCGCTCGCGGGCGGCGCCCTCGCCGTGGAGGACGCGCGCGACGGCGATCTGATCACCAAGCTGGACATCCTCGCCAGCGGCGCGGTGGCGGACGCCGGGGAATGGATCCGGGAGCGGATCGCCCTCGATTTCGCCTACCCGTGCGTCGAGGACCCGAATGAGCTGGCCACTCTGGACAAGGGCCTGAGCCTGGGCGGTGTGGTCAAACGCAACCGGCACACGGTAGAGAAGGACGACCGGTTCACCAGCCGCCAGGACTACGTGCTCGGGTTCGACAACGCCGCCAAGCTGGAACTTGTGGCCGCCCAGGTGGAGGACCTGCAGCAGGAACTCGCCAAGGCCGCCGAGCTGGCGCAGAGCCGTGAAGAGTCGCACCAGGGCATGAGCCGGCAGCTCGATGCCCTCCGCCGGATCGCGGAGGACCACCGGCACTGGGAACAGGTGTCCGCTGCCGTCGCCGCCGATGAACTCACCCGGATTGAACAGCGGCTCAAGGATGCCCTCGCCGCCCAGGCCGACCTGGAACCGCTGCGGGCCAACATCGAAACGGCGCGGCAGAAACACCAGGCCAGCACCGAAGCCGCAGCAGTCCTGCAGAGCGAATACAAGGCACTGGACCGGCAGCTGAGCGCTGCCGATTCGCTGCTGGAAGCCGCGCGTGCCCGCCTGGAGCAGGTGCCGCCGTCGGATGCCACCGTCAATGCGCTGGAGCCGTACTTCACTGACTTCGGCGACGTCAGCGAGATGCATGAGCTGGACAACCTGGCCAACCGCGTCCGGACGGCGCTGCTCGGGGAGCTGCACGCCGCCGAGACGCGCGGGCAGGCAACCTCCGAACGGCTGACCCGGATCTTCGAGGGCTTTGTGCGCGAGTGGGGCTCCGCGATCTCCGCGGACCACGGCACCGCCATCGGGGCCGCGGGGGAGTTCGAAGGCCGCTACCACGCCATCATCAGCGACGGGCTGCCCGCCCAGGAGTCCGAGTTCCGGCAGTTCTTCAACCAGCGCACGCACGAATCCTTCAGCACGCTGCTGCACCTGCTGGACGAGGAGCGGCGGTCCATCACCAGCCGCATCCTGCCGCTCAACGGCATCCTGTCCGAGGTCAACTTCCACGAGGGCAGCTTCCTGGAACTGGACATCAAGCAGACACTGCCGGCCACGGCCAAGCAGTTCAAGGACGCCATCCAGAACGCACTGAAGGCCCGGCACACGCGGCCCACTCGCGCGGGTTCCGGCCCGGAAACCGGGGGAGGCGACGACGCCGAGCTCACCGCCCGGTACAAGACCCTCGAAACGCTCGTAAAGCGGCTCGGCTCACCCACCCCCGAGGACCGGCGCTGGCGCGCCGAAGTGCTGGACGTCCGCGGGCACCTGTTCATCCAGTGCAAGGAGCACCGGGACGTGGCCGGGCCGGCGTCGGGCAGGAAGGGCGGCGGCAAGCGGACCGACGTCTACATGCACGCGGACACCGGCTCCATGTCCGGCGGCGAGCGGCAGCGCTTCACGGCGTTCATCATGGCCGCGGCGCTGAGCTACCAGCTGGGCATCGCCGAGCAGGGATTCACCACCTACGGCACCGTGATGATGGATGAGGCGTTTGTGCTGGCCTCTGAGGAGTTTGCCGGCGCCGGGATCAAGGCGCTGCACGAGTTCGGATTCCAGTTGCTCCTGGCCGCCCCGGAGAACGTGATCGACCTGTCCCGGCACCTGGGCTCGGTGACCGAGATCCTGCGGGACAAGCGCACCAACCGCTCCGGCGTGCTCACCGCTCCGGTAATCCGGCCCAGGCCCGGCGCGGAAGGTCAGTGGCGGTCCGAGGCGAACCCCGTGGACATCGTGCTCCGCTAACCAGTCTCCAATACCCCAACGCGGGGTCACATTACGCCCAAAATCCCCGCCGGGAAGGGCCATATGTGACCCCGCTTTGCTATTCGGTGCGTCACGTAATCAATTACGCAATACAAAGCTTTTCTAATTATTAGCAGGCTAGGCTACCCTTACTTAGGTTCGCATCATTCACCTAAGGAGTTCCGTGATTTCCCCCCTCTTCTACGGCCCGAGTGCCACCCGCCGTACGCTGTTCAAATCAGCCGGCAAGGCAACGGCCGTTCTGGCCGCCGCGGCGCTCACACTGTCCGCCTGCTCCACCGGCCCCGCGTCCTCCACCTCGGACGCCAGCAGCTCCAGCTCCGGCAGCTCGCAGTTCCCGGTCACCATCAAGCACGTCTTCGGTGAAACCACAGTCAAGGCACAGCCCAAGCGCGTAGTCACCGTTTCCTGGGTCAACGACGACGTTGCCCTTGCCCTCGGCGTTGTCCCGGTGGGCGTCCCGAAGAACGAATGGGGCGGCAACGGGCAGGGCTCCACTCCGTGGAAGGATGCGGCGCTGAAAGAGCTCGGCGCCAGCTTCGGTTCCGACAAGGCTCCGGTCCAGTTCTCCGAGGCCGACGGCATCAACTTCACCGAGATCGCCAAGCTCACCCCTGACGTCATCCTGGCCGCCTACTCCGGCCTGACCGAAGAGGACTACAAGAAGCTCACCGAGATCGCACCGGTGGTGGCCCACCCCGAGGTTGCCTACGGAACCTCCTGGCAGGATTCAACTTCCATCATCGGCAAGGCGCTGGGCAAGGAGGCTGAGGCTACCAAGCTCATCGCCGACACTGAGGCCACCGTCAAGACGGAAGCTGCCAAGTACCCGCAGATTGCCGGCAAGAGCTTCATCTACGGCAACCTGGAGCCCGCTTCGGCTGACGGCGTCAACATCTACACCGCCAACGACAACCGCCCCCGCTTCCTGAGCGGGATCGGTATGAAGCTCGCATCTGTTGTGGAGGAGAACTCGAAGGGCTCCAAGGAGTTCTTCATCCCGTGGTCCGCTGAAAAGGCCAACGAGCTTGAGGCCGACGTGTTTGTGACCTGGGTTCCGGACGCCGCCACCGCCGATTCCATTAAGTCCGATCCCCTGATTGGCCAAATCCCGGCTGTCAAGAGCGGCGCCCTGGTTGCCGATTCGGACAACACCCTGACGCTGTCCATCTCCGCCGCGTCACCGTTGAGCCTGCCGTGGTCACTGGACACGTTCCTCCCGCAGCTGGCAACCGCCGCGGATGCAGTGAAGTAAGCACCGTTCCATGACGGAAAGTACGACGACGGCACCCGCCGGACAGCGCGAACGGACACTTGGGGCCCCGGTCGGATCGCAACGAGGGCCCCAAGTGTCCGTTCGCGCCGGTCGAGGGGCTGGCGACGGCGGGAAGGCCAGAACCAGGCAGGGTGCCTGGCTGCTGGCCGCCGTCGTCGTACTTTCTCTATTAGCCGCCACTTCCTTGGCCATCGGCGCCCGGGGCCTTTCCCTGGCCACTGTGTGGCAGGCGCTCACCCAGTTCGACGCCGCCAACGGGGACCACGCCGTGGTCCACGCGCGCATCCCCCGCACCGTCCTCGGCATCCTTGCCGGCGGTGCCCTGGGCCTGGCCGGCGCCGCCATGCAGGGCGTTGCCCGCAATCCGCTGGCAGATCCGGGCATTATGGGCGTTAATGCCGGCGCCGCGCTGGCCGTGGTCACCGGCATCTACCTTTTTGGCGTTACCTCCCTGAGCGGCTACATCTGGTTCGCTTTCATCGGCGCCGGAGCCGCCGCCGTCGTGGTTTATCTCGTCGCGTCCATGGGCAGGGACGGGGCGACGCCCGTCAAGCTTGCCCTCGCCGGGGCCGCGCTTAACGCCGGGCTCTATTCCCTGATGAGCGTCATTCTCGTCTCCAGCCAGGACACCCTGGACCGCTTCCGTTTCTGGCAGGTGGGCGGAATCTCCGGCCGCGACTGGGCAGTGGTGCTCCCGGGCCTCCCGTTCCTCGCCGTCGGGGCAGCCATTATTCTCGGCACCAGCCGCATCCTCAACAGCCTCGCGCTGGGTGATGACATCGCCCGCGGGCTCGGCCAGCGTGTGGGCCTGACGCGTGGGGTGACCGCCCTGGGCATTGTGCTGCTGTGCGGCTCCGCGACGGCCTTGGCAGGACCCATCGGCTTTGTTGGCCTGGTCATTCCGCACGCGGTCCGCTCACTCACCGGCCCCGACTACCGCTGGATCCTGCCGTTCTCCCTGGTCCTCGCGCCGGCACTTTTGCTCGGCGCGGACATCATCGGCCGCGTCGTGCTGCTTCCCGGCGAGGTCCCGGCCGGCATCATGACCGCACTCGTGGGCGCGCCCGTCTTCGTCTGGCTCATCCGCCGCGGCAAGGGGGCCGGACTGTGAACCTCGTCGAAACCAAACCCCCCGTTGACCTATCACTTCCGGTTGCCAAAACCGGGTTTTGGCGACCAAAACTGATAGCGCAACATTGGCGGACCGTCGCCCTGACATTCGGCGTTGTGGTTATGTTCTCGGTTTACGTGCTCCTGGGCAGCTACACCGTGACTGTTCCGGACTTTTTCAAGATCCTCATCGGGCACTTGACCGGCGGCGAGAAAATCCCCGGCGCAAGCTTCATCGTCATGGAGAACAAACTGCCCCGGGCCGTCATCGGCGTAATGATCGGCGCCGCGTTCGGGCTCTCCGGCGGCCTGTTCCAGACCATGCTCCGCAACCCGCTGGCCAGCCCGGACGTGATCGGCATCAGCTACGGTGCGAGCGCGGCCGCGGTCACCGCCATCGTGATCTTCGGCGCCACCGGTCCGGCCGTGTCCGGAGCGGCACTCGGCGGCGCGCTGGGCATCGCAGCCCTGATCTACGCCATCTCCCGCGGACCGTCACTGGGCTCAGGCGGCGGCATCCGGGGGAACGCCGCGGGCAACCGGCTGATTCTGGCCGGTGTGGGCATCGCCGCCGCCCTGCATGCGGTGGTCAACTTCATGATGACCCGCGCGGACATCCGCACGGCAGCCGACGCCCTCGTCTGGCTCAACGGCTCCCTCAACTCCGCCAACTGGGACCGGGCCGGCATGCTCGCACTCGCGCTGCTGGTCCTGGTCCCCGCCGTCATCGCCCTTGCCGGGCCGCTGCGCATCCTGGAACTCGGCGACGACGCCGCGGCCGGGCTGGGCATCCGCGTCGGGTTCGCCCGCCTCGCCGTGGTGGTCACCGCCGTCGCACTCGCCGCGGTGGCGACGGCGGCTGCCGGGCCGGTCTCGTTCGTCGCCTTCCTGGCCGGGCCCATCGCCCGGCGCTTCACCCTAAAAGCCAGCCTCCCGGCGTCGGCCCTGGTGGGTGCGCTGATTGTCCTCACCGCCGATTACATCGCGGCCAACCTTGCCCCCTTGGTGCTGGACGGCACCGTGCTGCCCGTCGGCGTTATTACCGGCGCGCTCGGCGCCCCGTTCCTGCTGTGGCTTCTGGTCACGGCCAACCGAAAGGATGCCTGACATGGCCGTTCTCAGCGCCCAGGACCTCACCCTAAAATACGACCAGCGCTGCGTGGTGGACGGCCTCACGGCGGAAATCCCCGAAGGCAAGGTGACCATGATCGTGGGCGCCAACGCCTGCGGTAAATCCACGTTCCTCCGCGGCCTGTCCCGCCTTCTCAAACCGGCAGCCGGCGTGGTCGCGCTGGACGGCAAGGACATCCACGCACGCCCGGCCCGTGAACTGGCGCGCACCCTGGGCCTCCTCCCGCAGCACCCCACAGCGCCGGACGGCATCGCCGTCCGCGACCTCGTGGGCCGCGGCCGGTATCCGCACCAGGGCTTCTTCCGCAGCTGGAGCACGGAGGACGACGCCGCTGTGCAGCGCGCGCTCGAGGCGACGGAAACGCTGGAACTCGCTGAGCGGAACGTCGATGAACTCTCCGGCGGTCAGCGCCAACGGGTCTGGATCGCCATGGCGCTGGCCCAGGAAACCGAGGTGCTCCTGCTGGACGAACCCACCACCTACCTGGACCTGGCGCACCAGGTGGAAGTCCTGGACCTGGTCACGGACCTGAACCGCAAGCGCGGCACCACCGTGGCTATCGTCCTGCACGATCTGAACCTGGCAGCACGCTACGCGGACCACGTCATCGCCATGAAGGGCGGCGAGATTGTGGCCCTGGGAGACCCCCTTGACGTTGTCACCGAAAAGATGGTCCGGGACGTCTTCGGCCTGGCGTCCCGGGTCATTCCCGATCCTGTCTCGGGCACGCCACTGATTATCCCCATCGGCCGCCACCACAGCACCGCAACAGAACTGGAGCTCGTTTCATGAAGACCCGCGACATCGCCGCCACCGAGCCCATGACTCTGGCCTTCGAGGTGATCGTTTCCTCGGTGCAGGAGCTGAGTCCCAACTTCCTCCGGATCACCTTTGGCGGGTACTCGCTGCGGGACTTCGGCGTTAACGGCGACACCCTCGATCTGCGGATCAAACTGATGATCCCGTCCCTGGCATCCGACGGCACGCAACTGCCCCTGCCGGTCTTCGAAATGGAGCAGGCCGGCTGGTACCGGGAATGGCTTGCGATGGACCCCGCTGTGCGCGGCTCGATGCGCACGTACACGGTCCGCCAGTCCCGGCTTGATGCCGTGTATCCGGAAATTGACGTTGACTTCGTGATGCATTTCGACGCGGATGGCCACGGCGGTCCGGCCGCGAACTGGGCCCTGAACGCCAAGCCGGGCGATGCGATCACCCTCATCGGCCCCAACAGCCGTGCCGCCCAGTGCTACACCGCCGAGGTCTACGGCGGCATCGAGTGGCGGCCCGGAATGGCCCAGCGTGTCCTGCTCGCCGGCGACGAAACCGCCATTCCCGCCATCTCCGCCATCCTCGAAAGCCTGCCGTCCTACATGAGCGGCCACGCCCTCCTGGAAGTACCGGAAGCCGGCGACTTCCTCGACCTCAAGACAGACGCCGACATCGACATCACCTGGCTCGCCCGCGGTGCCGCCATCGGCCGCTCACGCCTGCACGGCGAGCTGCTGCGGCAGGCGGTGCGCGTGGCGGTTCCCGTTCCCGGCTGGGTGGGCATCAAAGCGTCCGACGCCGGCGCGGGCCCGGAGCCCGAAGACGTCAACGTGGACGTGGACATCCTCTGGGAGACGCCCGCGCGGATGCGGACAGCCGAAATCGAGGCCACCAAGAACCCCGCCATGCCCGCCGGCGCCATGCCTTTCTATGCCTGGATCGCCGGTGAGGCAGCCGTTATCAAGGACATGCGGCGGTACCTTGTACGCGACGTCGGTATCGACCGCAAGCAGGTCGCCTTCATGGGGTACTGGCGGCAGGGTAAGGCCGAGCTCTAAGACCTCCCCCCTGCTGTTGCTTGGGGTTAACCTTGGCGTAGTTTTGTATGGCTAGGTTGGTCGCGTGGATGTCTCTCCCTTACTGCCTGCGCGGAATGGGCGGCGTGTCTTTGTTGCCCTTGGGGATTCCTTTACCGAGGGCGTGGGGGACCGGGATGAGCGGCTGCCAAACGGCGTGCGGGGATGGGCTGACCGGGTGGCGGAGAAGCTGGCCAGGGCTGAGCCGGGCTGGGAATACGCCAACCTTGCTATCCGGAGCAAGCGCCTACAGCACATCATCAGCGAGCAGTTAGAGCCGGCCCTCGCCATGAAGCCCGCGCTGGTCACCCTGTATGCCGGCGGCAACGACATCCTGGACATTGGCACGGACATGGCCACCCTGATGGACGAGTACGAAAGCTTCGTGGCGCAGCTGGCCGGGAGCGGGGCCACGGTGGTCCTGTTCACCGGCTTCGACGTCAAAGTATCAGTCGTCCTGGAGCTGCTGAAGAAGCGGAACACGGTCTACAACCAGCGAGTCCGCGAGATCGCCGCTAAGCATGGGGCGATCCTGGTGGATTACTGGTGCCTGGACGCCTTCCATGACCGTCGGATGTGGGACTCGGACCGCCTCCATATGTCCAAGGCGGGCCATAAGTACCTCGCCGGGCAGGTCCTGGACCAGCTCGGGGTGCCGCACAAGATCCGCCCGAAGGACTGGGACCCGCCGGCCCGGCTCAGCCTGCGGGAGTGGGAGCTGCGGCAGCGGCGTTGGGTCAATGACTGGGTGCTGCCGCTCTTCGGCCGCAAAATCAGGGGCGTCACGCTTGGGGATGCGTTGGCGCCGCGCTGGCCGGAACCCGTCAAGGTGCCGCGGAAGCGTGGGCTGAAGAAGCTAGCGGATAAAACCAGGGCAGCTGCGGAGAAGTCCTAGGTGTCCAGCAGGTTTTCGTAGCCCTCTGCCACGGTCGTGGCGGTGAATTCGATGACCTCGAACTCGGCCACACCGTTGCTGTAGAAGGGGTCCCTGGCCAACGCAGCATCCAGTGTGGTTCGGTTGGCCTTGGACAACAGCACACCGCCCACCGCCGGAACCAGGCGTCCGGACGCAAGGAACACGCCGTCGTCGAACGCCTGCTTAACCCAGGCCATATGGGCAGGGCGGTGATAGTCCACAATGTCTTCGGGCACCTTGTAGGTCAGCGATACAACAAACATAAAGCCAGCCTACTCGGACGGGTCCAGGGGTACTGGTGCGTCACTTGAACGCTCAACCACGCTCTGCTTCTAGAATGGACGCATGACCGAACCGCGCTGGCTCAACGCCGACGAACGACGTGCCTGGCTGGCACTCCTGAGCATCAACACGTTGCTGCCGGCTGCCCTGGACAACCAGCTCCACACCGCCGGCAAGGTGTCCCTGTTCGATTACAACGTCATGGCCATGCTGTCCGAAGCCGAGGGCCGTTTCCTGCCGATGAGCCAGCTGGCCGCCCGCACCAGTTCGTCGCTGTCCCGGCTCTCGCACGTGGTCTCCAAACTGGAGAAGCGCGGATGGCTGGAGCGGCGTCCTCATCCCCGCGATGCCAGGGTCACCACCGCACACCTGTCCGACGTCGGGATGGCCACCCTGGAAGCGCTCGCACCAGGGCACGTGGAGGCAGTCCGTACCAAGTTCCTGGATGCCCTGACCGACCGCGACGTCAATGACCTCGCCCGTATCGGCGAAAAGATCGTGGCCCGGCTGGACGATGACCACTGGATCCTGCGTGAGACGGAAAACGGGCAATAAGCCGTCGCTCTGGCGGCCACCGACCGGACAGGCCCCGTCTTGGTTGCTCCCGGCAACAGATGAAAGACTGACGCTATGGACTTTTCGACCCGGTATGTAGCGCTTGGCGACTCCTTCACGGAGGGGGTCGGGGATGACGACCCCAGCCGTCCCAACAGAGTCCGCGGCTGGGCGGACCGTGTGGCGGAGCAGCTGGGCGCGGCGGATCCCGGCTTCGGCTACGCCAACCTGGCCATCCGCGGCAGGAAGCTCCGCCAGATCATGGCAGAACAGGTGGACGCCGCCGTCGAGCTTAACCCCACCTTGGTGACCATTTACGCAGGTGCCAACGACATTCTGCGGCCCAGGATCGACATCGACGAACTCCTGGCGGAATACGACGCCGGCATCCGCAAGCTGGCGGCCACCGGCGCCACCGTGGTGATGTTCACCGGCTTTGACGCGCGCGGCTCCAAGGTTTTCAGCACCATGCGCGGCCGCACCGCCATCTACAACGAACTGGTCCGCGGCATTGCCGGGGACCACGGTGCGTTGCTGGTGGATTACTGGCGCTTCAACGAGTATTACGACTGGGGCATGTGGGCGCAGGACCGGATGCACATGTCCGCCGCCGGGCATGCCAACATGGCCAAACGGGTCCTCACCGTCCTGGAGCGCGACCACTCGATCGAAGTCCCGCCCATGACCCCGGTGCCCGAGCTGAACCGGGCCGAAGCCCTCCGCGCCAACGCCCGGTGGGTCCGCGAATTTGCCGGGCCGTGGGTGGTCCGCCGCGTCACCGGCAAGTCTTCGGGGGACGGCCTGGCACAGAAGTACGCGCAGCTCACGCGCCTGTGAAGCAGCGCCCTCTTATACACCGTCCGGGCCCGGATTGGTCTTTAATTGCGTGAACTCGTAGACTTGGTGAGCGCTAAGTGCGCGGAGCGTGCGCAATTGCTCCGGTGGCCCGGTAATTTTCGCCAGGGTAGCCGGTAGTTAGGGGCTCAAGTTGCGTGACTAACCGTTCACCCTGATCACTTTGGGTCGCACTTAGCCGCATGATTCTGCAGCAGATATGCGGATCATTACATTCAATTTTGAGGAGAAGTCATGGCAGCACACTGCCAAGTGACCGGAGCCGAGCCGGGCTTTGGGCACAGCATTTCGCACTCGCACCGTCGCAACAAGCGTCGGTTCGATCCGAACATCCAGAAGAAGCGCTACTGGGTTCCGTCCCTGCGCCGTAACGTCACTCTGCAGCTTTCTGCAAAGGGCATCAAGACCATCGACGTGCGCGGCATCGACGTAGTCGTCGCCGCCATCCTTGCTCGGGGAGTGAAGCTCTAATGGCTAAGGACAAGGACGTACGTCCGATCATCAAGCTCAAGTCGACTGCGGGCACGGGTTACACCTACGTGACGCGGAAGAACCGTCGTAACGACCCGGACCGTATGGTTCTGAAGAAGTACGATCCCAAGATCCGTCAGCACGTCGAATTCCGAGAGGAGCGCTAAACACATGGCTAAGAAGTCAATGATCGCAAAGAACGAACAGCGTAAAGTCATCGTTGAGCGTTACGCTGCAAAGCGCCTCGAACTGAAGAAGGCTCTGGTTGACCCCAACTCGACCGACGAAGTTCGCGAAGCTGCACGCCTCGGCCTGCAGAAGCTTCCCCGCAACGCGTCGCCCGTCCGTCTGCGTAACCGCGACATCATCGACGGCCGTCCCCGCGGTACCTTCCAGAAGTTCGGTATCTCCCGTGTTCGCTTCCGCGACATGGCTCACCGTGGTGAGCTCCCGGGTATCACCAAGTCTTCCTGGTAATCCAGCACTGCTGATTCCAGCTGCTTAAGAAGGGCCGGCAACCGTTTGGTTGCCGGCCCTTCTGCGTTTAAGGCTTTCGGTGATCGGGCTGTCCCCGGTGGTTGCGCCCCTCTGGCGATCGAGCTCGTCGAGGTCCTCGCCGCGGCGGAGGCCGTTGTGCTGCAGCACACAGAAGTCACGAACGACGGCGGTGCCCGGTTTTGGGTGCCGATGCCGGTTTTGGGCCCGGAATGGCGGGGTTAGGGCCCGTTGTGGGGGTGGATTTGCGGTGGGGGTTGGGTGGGTGTATTGTTTTCTAAGTCGCCGCGAGGGGAACAGTGAAGAGCTGGTTACCGCGGGCGGCCAAACCCCCTAATTCAAGACCAAATGTTGGTTGTTCTTTTGGGCGCCTTTGTTTGGTGGGGATGTGTTTTCTGCTGGTGTGGGTCCTGGAATATGGATTTGCATCGGGGTGGGAAACCGGGTAAGTTTGAAAAGTTGCTCCGGAGCGATCCACGGCTGATAAATGGTTGTGGTG
>NZ_JASBRB010000028.1 GCF_029960665.1 Pseudarthrobacter sp. AL07 | reverse complement strand
CGGATACTGCCCCTACTGCCAACCACGAGCCCCAACCTAACTAAGTACTACTAGGCACGCATCCCGGTCTGCTGGGCTTGGTCCCTGCGCGGTGTCCTGCCTACGGGTTTCATCTCGGCGGCGAACCGCAGGGCATCCTCAAAGCTGGCCCCGTCCAGCCGCTTCACCAGGCGCTTCGCCTGCCGGACTACCCGGCCCCTGTGGCCTGACGCATCCGCGGCCAGGGCATCCAGGACGGTGTTCAGGCGTTCCAGAGACTGCCCGCCGATACGTTCCGCCCCCTCCCCCAGCCAGGTGCCGGCGTCGTGCACCAGCCCGTTCAGCGCTTCCTGTACGTCCGGGCGCTGCTCCGCGACCATGGCCAGGGCCGGGCTCGCCGCGGCGAATTCCGCCCACCACGCACCCAGGCCCGGCGACTCACGGAACGCACCGTCCCGGAAGCCCCGCATCGCGTCAAAGCTTTTGGCACGGGACTCCTCCTGCCGGGCCTGGCTGCCGGCGTTGAGCGAGAACAAACTCTCGAGGTGGCAGTCCAGCTGCGGGAAGCCCCGGAACACCCCGCTGATCTCCCAGTCCCCGTCCCCGGATTCGTCCCCCGACCACCGCCGGTTGATCGCGATCACCGGAGCGGCCACCAGCTCATCGGTAGTGGTGGTGAACGCTTCGGTGCCGATCCCGTCGTCGTTGTTCCCGAACGTCCCGTACCAGATCAGCTCCCAACCGGACATGGCGTTCTTGACCGCAGCCTTGACCGACGTGGCGGCCGAGGCTTTCACCACCTCGATCTGATCCTTGATCTCCTGCGGTGTAGGTGCCGCCAGGGCATGTTGGAAACTCGCGGCCACCTTGACCACTGCCAACTGGACAGCATCCACAAACGCCGAGTACCCCGTGTTTGCCAGGGAGTCCGGCCAGCCGTCCTCCTCCATCAGGGACACCACCACGCCGGCGATGGCGGGGATATCATCCGCGCCGAGCAAGGCACGCAGCCCGGCATCGTTGACAGGGATGGGTTTCAGCTTGGTGGACCAGAGCCCGACGGCGTCTGGCACCGCCACATCGTCCCCGGCGTCCACGTCCGTGTTGCCCAGGTTCCCGTGGCTTCCGTTGCTGGACACGATGGTGGGTGAGCCGATCAGCCCGGACCCGGCCTCGACGGCGAAGTTGTCCCCATCCACCTTGAAGAACACGGTCCAGATATAGGGCTCCGCATTTCCCCACCCATCGCCCTCGTCATGGCAATGTACATTCTGCAGCACCGTTTCCAAATTAAGTGTGGCGCGCATGGAATTACTTCGAACCCTCGTCATCATGCGTGGAATGCTCTTTTTCATCCGGTATCGGCCGGTGCACCGGCCTGCGGATTTGGCGGCGGGCCCTGGATTGAATCCGCGGCGCTTCCGCCGTAACGGTCAGCCCCGAAACGGCCGACGCGGCGCAGCGCCCCGACGAACTCAATTTGCTGGTAAAACACATTCTTCCCGGGCCATACTGGGTACTGCCCCAGATATTGAAGGAAAATGCCCACCAACTGTAAAGAATTCCGTTTTCGCACCCTTTCAGATGGCTGGCCAGCCCGTAGCCGGTTTCCTCGACCCAACTGAAGTCGTAGCACCACTTCGTCACCTTGCGCGTGCACGTATCGAACCACTCCCAGGGCCACGGCCCGGGACACCAATAACGTTCCGTTACCACTACTTGCTGCGGCATGACCGCCTCCTGACACTCCGCCGGCCGCACTTGCGGGCAGGCCGGCATCCCGGCATGGCGCCGGGGAAACACGATACCTAGGTCCGGTTCCGCTTCCGGAACCGCGGCAGGCGCAAAAGCCTGTTAAGGAAAGCTGCTCGCTGTTCACAGCCGCTGCACGGCGGGATTCCGGCAAGGTTTGTCAGGTCTTTTACCGCATCGCCCAGCCCGATCCCCTCCCCATTACTTACCCAAAAAGGAATTATTCGCCGGTCCTGCCAGTGGCGTGATCGCGCAGGCCATTCCCGAAATTGATTTTGGGTCATAGCAAATCCCTTTTGAATGTCACCAGCAGGGCCTCTTACCTTTCCGGCTGCCACTGCCTACAATTCAATATCATCCTCGCCGCTGTGCCGCGCGTCAATGGTTTCTTGGTAATACTAAAGTCGTTGGATACAATGCCGGCGTGGCGAAGCTTAGTCCATCTGTTCAGCCTGAACTTTGCTGCGCACCTAGGCGGAGGCGATGCCGGTCGTTTCATGAGCGTTGGACTCCTGCACATCCTGGATAACCTCGTTGTGCCTCAGGAACCACGGCTTGAACGGGGGATCAAAGCGCGCAAACCGTGGCGCCCCCACAGCCGTCAGCCCGGCCAGGGTCAGCGCGGCCTGCAGCCCCGTGTTTCGGCGCGCAAAGGCCGCGCCGGTGCCGCTGCCCGGGAAGCGAACAACTGCGGCAAGAGAACCCGGAACGGTGCGGATCCGAACGTCGGGGTTCGTCGGAGCCGGAGCTGTCTCAGCTGTCAATCCGGCAGGGAGCACAAAGGCGATCACAAAATCGGCCTGCGCATCGCTGCCGGGCATCGGACCGGTCTGCAGCACCGGTGCGGTCATCGCCAGTTTCTGTGACGGCCCGCTCTCCTGGATGACCGGAGCCGTCATTGCCAGCTTCTGTTCGGCCGTGTTGCTGCCGCTGATGTAATTGAACAAGTGCCGGAAGGCAGCATTGCCGGCGCGGTCAAAGGTGGCGTGGACGTGCACCTCGGCGACAACGTGCGCGGGATACCGGCGCAACTCGAAGTGCGGGTAGCTGGTGACCAGCTCGTGGGGTTGCTGTTCTGTCATGGTCCTCCAGACCCTACGCCCGTCCGGCACGGGCGGCCAGACACCGTGCCACACCTACACCCCGGGTTTCCGCTTCCACGCCGCTGCCAACGCCAGCACCACGGCGCCCAGCCCCAGCATCACCAGGACCATCAGTCCCCAGTTCGCCTGGTTCACGCCTGGCCCGTACAGCACACCGATCAGCACCGTCGCGGTGATGGCGCCCAGATAGCGGCAGGTCTGGAAAATACCGGCCGCCACTCCT
Organism: Pseudarthrobacter sp. AL07; assembly: GCF_029960665.1. Taxonomy (GTDB): domain Bacteria; phylum Actinomycetota; class Actinomycetes; order Actinomycetales; family Micrococcaceae; genus Arthrobacter. The sequence goes on along the minus strand of NZ_JASBRB010000028.1, from coordinate 32,961 downwards.
CTCTCCTGCGGCCGGGCGGACACGTACAGGCCCTGGTTCGATGCCGTGCTCACCACCCCGTACGGCACCCCCATCAACGCGGTCAACACAAACACCAGGGGCGGCCACAGGGACAACGTCAACGCCCCCAGCCCGCCGGAGGCAACCAGCAGGATCAGCACACCGCCGATCAGCACCGCACGCACACCGAACCGCTCAATCAGCCGTACCGTCACCGGGGTGACCAGCACGGACATCGCCGCCAGGGGAAACATCAGCAACCCGACCAGTCCGGCGTCGTAATGCCCCGCCTCCTGCAGCAGCTGCGGCAGGCCGAAGAACGCAAAGTAGTAGACGCCACTGAAGACGACGAACACCAGATACACCAGCAGCAGCGGCCGGTTCCGGCCCAGCAGCCGCAAGTCCAGGAAGGGCGGGCGGAAGCGCAGCTCGCGCCACGCGAACAGCGCGGCAATGACAGTCGCGGCACCCAGGAGCCACCACCGGTATCCCGGCATCACGTTCAGCAACGCCATCATCGCGAGCAGCAGCGAGGCCACGAAGGCCAGGATGCCGGGGATGTCGGAGTCACGGATCAGGGTTGCGAGCTTCCCGCTCTCGCGCCCGGCATCGGCCGGCGCCGCCCGGTGCACCACAACCAGCGCCAGCAGCGCGAGCGGCACGTTGACGGCGAACAGTGCCTGCCAGCCCAGCAGGCTCACCAACAAACCGCCGACGACGGGTCCCACCGCGGCCGCGGACGTGTTCGCCATCTGGATCCGGCCCAGCGGGCGGGTGGACGGGAGCTCCGCAAGCCGGCTCAGTTCGGTGACCATCACGACGGCGGACGGGTACGCCGTCGCCGTCCCCACCGCCATGAGCGCGCGGGCCACGCAGACCAGCGCGAAGTTGGGCGCGAACGGCGCCAGTGCGCACGTCACGGCCACCAGGGCCATCCCGAAGGTGAACAGGCGGCGCGGCCCGAAGCGGTCCGCGAGCCGGCCCATCAGCGGCTGTCCGGCCGCGGATGCGAGGTAGAAGGAGGTGATCACCCAGGTGACGGTGGCGACGTCGAGCGCGAAATCCTCCCGCAGGACCACCAGCGCGACGGCGATCATGGAGGAGTTCAACGGGTTCAGGGCGGTGCCGAGGCTGAGCGCGGCGATCGCGAGGCCAGGACGGGGTTTGTTCGTCACGCTCCTAAGTCTGGCGCATGGTTGCCTTGGGTCACGGACCTACTCAGGGGCGTGTGACAAGTTTCCTACCGCCCCCTGGCCTGTGACCCAGTGGACGGCAGGCCGGATGTTACTCAGGGCCCGTTCGAACGTTTGCTGGGCCCGCGCAAAACACCCGAATGGCCGTCTCCGCCCCGGGTCACTAGCTTGCCTGTTGCGTCAGCAACTTCCAGGAGAACGCCGCCGCCGTCCTCTGCGGGAAATTAAACCAGCCGTGTCAGGCCCGGACCGAACCTTTCCTCATCCGCAGGGCCACCAGCAGGTGGACAGCACCGCATGCCGCGAGCACCGGACTCTGCAGGACGACCCCCAGGCCAATCACGGCAGACTCCTCCAATCCGATCCACGCCAGCGGCGGACCCGTCGGAGACAACCAGCACCCACCCGGCACCCTGCGTCCTTCATCTCCGCGGCAAACTTCTGGCGTGTGCCGAACGCTAGCCGAACAGCGCCGCCACCCGGGTCAGGGTCTGGTAGATCCCGTAGGCCAGCGGGACTCCCACCAGCGCCCAGGCCAGGGCTAACATTCCGGTGGACGCTTTCACAGGCGCCTGTGTGCCGGGGGTGTGTGCAGTGCTCATTTCAGGCCTCCATGGCAGGTTCTTGGGACCGCCCGCGGTCGGGGCGGGGTTCGTGGAACTTCGCGTCCACCGGCTTCACCAACAGGTTCGCTACGAAGCCAATCACCAGCAGCGCCACCATGGTCAGCAGCGCGGGCTGGTAGGACACTGCCGTGAGCTGGCCGGGCTTGCCCTGGGCATCCAGGAAAGCGTTGACGATCAACGGCCCGGCAATGCCGGCAGCGGACCAGGCGGTCAGGAGTCGGCCATGGATGGCACCCACTTGGAAGGTCCCGAAGAGGTCACGCAGGTAGGCGGGGACGGTGGCGAAGCCGCCGCCGTAGAAGGAGATGATCACGAAGGCCAGCACCACGTACAGCGCCGTGGTGGTGGAACCGGCGAGGGCCAGGACGGTATACAGCACCGCGCCGACGCCCAGGTAGACCATGTAGATCCGCTTGCGTCCGGTGATGTCCGAGGTGGAGGACCAGGCAAAACGGCCGGCCATGTTGCCGATCGACAGCAGTCCCACGAAGCCTGCGGCGACTGCGGCACTGACCAGAGAGACGCCGTCGGACTGGCGGAAGAAGTCCTGGATCATCGGGGCGGCCTGTTCCAGGATGCCGATGCCGGCGGTGACGTTGCAGAACAGCACGATCCAGACCAGCCAGAACTGCTTGGTCTTGATGGCGTTCTTGGCGGAGACGTTGTCCGTGGTAACGAGCACGGACTTCCTGACCTTCGAGGCGTCGAAGCCGGCCGGCTTCCAGCCGTCGGCGGGCACCTTGATGGTGAAGGCACCGAACATCATGTAGGCCAGGTAGATGACCGCGAGAGTCAGGAAGAGCTTGCCGACAGAGTCGCCGCTGGCCACCCAACCCTTGGCATCGGAGTTCGGGTCGTACATCTTCAGCAACGCCGTTGACACCGGGCTGGCGATCAGCGCGCCGCCACCGAAGCCCATGATGGCCATGCCGGTGGCCAGGCCCGGACGGTCCGGGAACCACTTAATCAGCGTGGACACCGGCGAGATGTAGCCGATGCCCAGGCCGATGCCGCCGATGAATCCGTAGCCGAGGTAGACCAGCCACAACTGGCCGCTGAAGATGCCGAGCGAACCGATCAGGAAGCCGCTGGCCCAGAACACGGCCGAAGTGAACATCGCCTTGCGCGGGCCGTTCGTGTCCACCCAGGTGCCCATGATCGCGGCCGAGAGGCCCAGCATCACAATGGCAATGGAGAAGATCACGCCGATTTCGGTCAGGCTGGCATCGAAGTGCTTGACCAGTGCCGTCTTGTACACGCTGGTCGCGTAGGCCTGGCCGATGCAGAGGTGGACCGCCAGTGCCGCGGGCGGTACCAGCCAGCGGTTGAATCCCGGCGGGGCAATAGTTCGTTCACGGTCCAGCCAGCTCATATTCTGCTCCCGTTGCTTGTCGAAGACGTCGGTGTCCAGCGATCTGGAGGCCCAGGACCCTCAGGACGAACCTTCACCTTGGGTAATCATGGTGCACATCATAAGCAAACGTATTATCAATGCGCCGAGCGGCAAGGTATCCGCGACGAACGGCGCCGTGCGCTGCTCCGACCTACCGACAAGGCGACCCTAAGCCCCCTGCTTCCGCCCGGCCGGCGCGCCCACCAGTATGGCTAAAACGGGCAGCGGCGCGCCTGCAGCACCGCTGTCACCCCAGGCACCTTCGGCGCAAGGTTCAACCCTTTGGTCACTCCGTTCCCGAGGATCCCGCCTCGTTGACATGTGACCAATTAGTCACCTATTATTGAACAGTGGACGCCGTATTTAAAGCCCTGGCCGACCCCACCCGCCGGGACCTGCTCGATGAGCTCTTCCGGGATGACGGGCAGACCCTGCACGCACTCGAGGCCCGTTTCGAGATGACCCGCTACGGGGTCATGAAGCACCTCAAACTGCTGGAGGAAGCGGGCCTGGTGGTCACCCGCCGTCGGGGCCGGGAGAAACTCCATTTCCTCAATCCGGTGCCCATCCGCCTGGTCCACGACCGCTGGGTCAGCAAATATGCACAACCATGGGCCGCTGCCCTCAGCGACCTCAAAACCAGATTGGAAAATCCCGTGGAAAAGATCTTCGAAATCTACATCAAGACCACCCCGGAACTGCTCTGGGAAGCCATCACGGACAGCGGAATCCGTGGCAAGTACCAGTTCGGGAACACCGTCACGTCTGACTGGACTCCCGGGGGGCGCTTCGAGATGGGCAACCCGAAGGCCGGTGGTCTCCTGGGCGAAGGCGAAAACATCGAAGTCGACCCGCCGCGCAAGCTCGTCCAGACCATGACCGCACTCTGGGGCGAGGACGTCAAGGCCGAGGGCACCTCCCGCATCACCTGGGAGATCGAACCCGTAGGCGACTCCTGCCACCTCACCGTCACCCACGACCAACTCCGCGAAGACGCCAACGACCAGCTCTACGGCGGCTGGCCCATGATCCTTTCCGGCCTCAAAACCTGGCTCGAAACCGGCGAAAAACTCACCACCCCGGGCTCCCTCATGTACACCTAAGACGGCTCCGGCCAGCGCCACCTGGTCCCGTTACAGCTGCCTGCCGCCGCCGGGGCATAGCCACTCTCATGCTCATGCGCATCGTGGACGAAGCCCTACGCCGAGACTAAGAGCGCATCTGCCTTGAGACGGGAACCGATGAGTATTTCGCTCCGGCACGGCGCCTCTATGTCCGCAACGGATTCATTGAGTGCCCGCCGTTTGCGGACTACACCCTGCACCAAAACAGCGTCTTCATGGAACGTCGCTTCTGATTCTCCCTGCTTGGCCCCGTCTAATGAATGGGGACCGTCTGTGATTACAGTGCACCTTCGATATGAAACGCCCGCCCCGCCGTCCGGCTAACTTAGGGCCTGCCGGGAGCGGGCAACCCTCAGGCGGCGAAAATAATAAGTGCGCTTACGGATTGGGATCTAGACTTAATTATGGACACTATTCCGGCGGTTTTTCTCGTCATTGGGGCAGCGTTCGCCTGGCTGGGCGTGACGCTAGTCGTCATTCTCCGCTCTCGGCGCCGGCGGAATGCATCGAGGCCGGTACATCCAACGCAACCGATGGACCAGGCTCACGCCCGGACCGGCATTCGCACACGCCGACTCCGCCGGATCGCGGACCAGAACACTGGAACTCCGGCGACACGACGCGGCCTGAGAGTCAGGAAGGTCCGCCAATAAAGGCTTCCCCCGATAACCGCCACTTGTACTGGCCGTGTCCGCTCCGCCCTCGTGGCGACCGTCGGCGGCCGCCCAAGCGCCGCCGTCGTCGTGCTACGGCAGTTCTCCGCCACTTCAGGACACGCGGCGGAATTCCCCCGGCCGGAGTTGGACATGGATGGGCAGCACCAGCTGGATATGGGAGTCGCCGATAGGCTTGTCGAGCAGCTCGTTAATGGAAGTCTGCCCCTCCAACTCGCTGTGCTGGTTTTTGCCCATATACCGAGCCTATGTGCGCCACGGCGGGAGTTGATCCTAGGACACGGCGGAGCTACGGCCTCTTGCCGGCAGCAGTGCCACTAAGTGGGGAATCAGATTCGCTGCAAGGGGCATGATGGGCGAATGAGCCGAGTCACATGCGATCTGACCCTCTCCCTTGACGGCTTCCTTGCGGGACCGAACCAAAGCACTGCGGAGCCCTTGGGCGAGGAGCCGCCGTATCACGCACCGGTTTTCGTCCTTACTCATCACCCACGCGAGCCCCTGGAGATGCAGAGCGGCACCACGTTCAACTTCGTTACCGACGGGATCGAGTCGGCGCTGGCCCAGGCTCGGGAGGCCGCCGGCAGCAAGGACGTGGCCATTGCCGGCGGAGCGAAGACCGCCCGGCAATACCTCTCGGCGGGGCTGATGGACGAACTGCGGCTCCACATCTCGCCCATCCTCCTGGGCGCGGGCGAACGGCCGCTCGACGGCGTCACGAACCTCTCGCTTGAGCCGACGGAAGTAAGCGGCACCGGCCTCGTGACGCACGTGCGGTATCGAGTGGTCCGCTGAAAGGCGGCCGCAACCTCAGATAGAGCGGCCACTCGCAACCGTCTTAGCCCAGGACGGCCCATCCCCGCGGCGGCACGAGGACGGCGTCCGCACCGACATCGACGGTCGCCTGTCCGGCGACGACGGAGGTGGCTCCCGCGGCGCTGATTCGCTGGGTGTCGTGCGAGAGGTTCAGTGCGACCACAAGCGCATCTGCGTCAACGGCGATGCGGTATGCAAGCACCTCGTTGGAGAGCTGGAGGACGTCCGTGGTGGCACGGTGCAGCCATGGGTTCCGTCTGCGCACCCCGATGAGCTCCTGGTGCACGGCGAAGATAGGTCCTCCCAGGGCCGAGAGGTGGCCGGGGGAGGACGGGAAGAGCGGCCTCACGTCGTCGTCGCCCCCTGCCCTGTCCTCCTTGACGCCCCGGTAGCCTTGCTCGTCGCCGTAGTAGATGGACGGGGTTCCGCCAACCGTGAGCAGGACAACGACGGCGTGCGGCACGAGTGCTGCGTCGGTGAGCTTGCTCGCGATCCGGGTGACGTCGTGGTTGCCGATGAAGGTGAGCGGTGCGTAGGAGCCCAGGAGTGCGTTGTGTCGTTCGAATGCGGCTGCGAGTTCGAAGAAGTTCGCGTCGTTGAGCGAACTCCAGACGGCCTTCCAGAGCTCGTATTGCGTGGCGGAATCGAGTCCGCCGGACCGGACCTCGGCTGCATAGTCGCCGTGGATGTACTCGCCCACGAAGTACGCGTCCGGATGTGATGACCGGACGCGCGCGGTGACCGGGGCCCAGAACGAGGACGGGACGGCATAGGCGGCGTCGAGTCGCCAGCCGTCCGCACCCCGGCGCAGCCAGTGCTCCATGACCTCGACTACGAAATCGGCGACAGCTGGCTCGTCATGGTTGAGCGCCACGAGGTGGTGGTGGCCTTCGAAGTCGCGGTACGCGGGTTCGACGCCGGGAACAGCACCCTCGGGCCACTCCAGCAAGAACCACGAGGCCGTGTCCGCCTCCGGCCCGCGTACGAGGACATTTTGGAACGGCGCAAAGGAGCGCCCGGTGTGGTTGAAGACGCCGTCGAGCAGTATGCGCAGTCCGCGATGGTGTGCCTCTGCCACCAGGGTGTCGAAGTCCTGCTCGGATCCGAGCCGGGGATCGATCCGGAAGTAATCCGTGGCGTCGTACCCGTGCGTCTCCGACGCGAAGATGGGGCCGAGGGCCAGCCCCGACGCCCCGAGTTCCACCGCGTAGTCCAGCCACGGGACAAGGTCCAGCAACCGGTGGTCAGCGGCGGGTTCCGGCGTCGCGGTCTTCTCCGCGCCGACGAAGCCGAGGGGATAGACCTGCCACCAGATGGCGTGCTGGACCCAGTCAGGTTCGTTCATGGCGCTGATGCCCTTCACGGATGACCCACCCCTTTCGGGGTAGGTCCGCGTAATCCCCTTTCGTCAGGCGTTGGCTTTCCGCTTGACCCAGCCCCACACGCCCGTCGCGACGAACAGGATGAGGCCGATGATTGCCAGCCAAATGAGGCCTTTCACGGCAAAGCCCACGATCGACAGAACAAGCCAGATGACCAGAAGCCCAATTATTAGTCCCATAGCGGCATCCTACGCCCCCGCCGGTACCGGCCGTCTAAGCCACGGCCCCGATCAGAGGCGTGCGTACCGTACGTCCGATGGTGTTGCGCCCTGGATGACCCAGCGGTTGCCGTCCGGGTCAGCAAAGTACGCAAACTGCACTCCGCCCATGTCCTGTATTTCGCTGACCTCGGCACCCCGGCGGACGAGCTCGGCCCGGAGCCCGCCAATGTCGGGCACCACAAGCTGCAGGCCCTCGAGGCTGCCCGGCGTCATGCTCGTCATTCCTGTACCAATGACTATCGAGGCGGCCGAACCCGGCGGCGTCAGCTGCACGACTCGCATTCCCGGGATGTGCTCCACATCGTGGTCTAGGACAAAGCCCAGCTTCTCCATATAGAACGACTTCGACCTGTCGACATCGGCCACAGGTACCTGGACAACTTCAAGGCGCATCTCCATGCGCCTCACAGTACCGCCGCCGGATGTACTGTGCGCAACGAACACTCAACAGTCTTTGCTTCGCCCAGGGATGCCGAAATATGATCATCATGCTTACTATTGACTGGCATTAGGCACATCGGTGTAGTAACTGCTCACTGGGGGCAGCGGCGACCGTGCCGGAGATGGAGTTTCGCATGAGCATTGAACAGGGATTAAACCCGGTAAGCGACGAAGAACTGATGGCACAAGGCGGCACGGCGCTCCCCGACAAGGAAGTGGCCTCCGTCCTGGACCTGAACGCCGATTTGGACCTGGGCATCAACGCCGCGGCGCCCATCGATCTCGCTGTCGCGGCCAATGCCAACGTTGCAGCCCCGATCGATGCGGCTGCCTCCGCCAACATCCTCTCCTTCGGATCCGAGGCCCAGGCCCTTGCTGACCAGGGGGTCATCATCGATCAGGGCATCACCGCGGATGCGACAGCCGACTCCACCCAGGACAGCACCATTGACCAGGGCGCCGACCCGGCCGCCAATGGGGACGGAACCGCGGACAGCAGCACCCCCGCAGGCGGCACCACCGACGGCAGCCTCCTGCCCGGAGATCCCGCTTCAGATGTCGGCGCCCTGCCGGTGGAGCCTTCCGCGGCCCTGGACGGAGACCTCCTGAACGTCAATGTGGACCTTGCCGCCCAAGCGGACATCGCTGCCCCGATCAACGGTGCCGTTGCTGCCAACGCCAACGTTGCCGCACCGATCGACGCGGCCGTTGCGGCGAACATCGGCTCCATCGACAGCGACGCTTTCGCTGTGGCCCAGCAGGACGCCATCATCAGCCAGCACATCGACGGCGAAGCCACCGCCTCCGCCGACCAGCAGTCCGATCTCCGGCAGTAGTCCGGACGCCACCATCCACGCGAGCATACCTAGATGAGTACAGTGCACGGCGGGCCGCCCAGGATGGACGGCCCGCCGGCTTCTCCTGCCCCCGCTACGGCTATAGGCGTCGGCCCGCCGACCTCCCGTCTGCCCGACGTTCCCGCGCGGGCCGATGGCGTTGAACTGCTCGGCGAACCGAAGGGTTCGGGTTATCGTGAGCCGCCCTCGTTGGTCCGCAGGGCAGATGGCCAGGCCATCCAGCTGACACGCCTGCTGTACCTGGTGCTGGAGGCAACGGACGGCCAGCGGACCACAGAGCAGATCGCCGCCCACGCCAGCGCCCGCTTCGGAAAGTTGATCAGCGCGGACAACGTCCGCGCCCTGACCACCTCCCAGCTCCTGCCGCTGGGGCTGCTCCGGCTGGCCGACGGTACGCAGCCAGAGGTGAAGAAAGCCGACCCTCTGCTGGGCATGCGCTTCCGCTACACCGTGACGGATCCGGAGCGTACCCGCAAGCTCACGGCTCCGTTCGCGGTGCTCTTCAACCCACTCATCGTCGCGGCCGTGTGCGCAGCCTTCATCGCCGCGTGCTGGTGGGTGCTCATGGTCAAGGGCCTCGCCTCAGCAACCCACGACGCGTTCGCCAACCCGGCCCTTGTGCTGCTGGTCCTGGCCGTGACGGTCCTGTCCGCGGGTTTCCACGAGTTCGGCCACGCTGCCGCCGCACGCCGTGGCGGCGCAACACCGGGAGCCATGGGAGCCGGCCTTTACCTGATCTGGCCCGCTTTTTTCACCGATGTCACCGACTCCTACCGATTGGGCCGGGGCGGCAGGCTCCGCACCGACCTGGGCGGGCTGTACTTCAACGCGATCGTGGCCGTGGCCATCATGGGTGTCTGGTGGGCCACCGGCTTTGACGCCCTGTTGCTGGTGGTAGTCACCCAAATTCTCCAGATGATCCGGCAACTGCTTCCGTTGGTGCGGTTTGACGGTTACCACATCCTGGCCGACGCCACCGGAGTTCCGGACCTCTTCCAGCGCATCAAACCGACCCTGCTGGGACTGCTGCCGTGGCGCCGGACGGACCCCGCCGCCCAGGCGCTCAAGCCACGGGCACGGGCAGTGGTCACGGTCTGGGTGCTGGTCACGGTGCCACTGCTGGTACTTAGCCTGGTCATGATGGTCCTCTCGCTGCCGCGGCTCCTGGGCACGGCATGGGCCAGCGTCCTGAAACAGCAGTCGGAATTGTCCGAAAGCCTGGCGGCCGGGGACATCGCCGGAGCCGCGGTGCGCACCCTGGCGATCGCCGCCGTCGTACTTCCCATCCTGGGCGTTGGCTACATCCTGCTCCGGCTGGTCCGGCAGCTGACCACCGGACTCTGGCAGAAAACCCGCGGCAAGTCGCTGCAGCGGGCTGTAGCGATGGCCGCCATCGCAGCGGTGACCGCCGGGCTGGCGTGGGCCTGGTGGCCCGGAGCAGACACCTACCGGCCGGTGCAGCCGTACGAACGCGGCACTCTGGCCGACGTCACCACAGCCGTATTTCCGACGGCGGCGTACTCCGCCCTGCGGGAAGGCGGGACCGGGAAGACGGTGGCCCTGTGGCCCGCAGGAGCAGCGAAGCCGACGCGGGAAAACCCCCAGCTCAGCACGGTCCTGATGCCCCGCACCGCTCCTGCCGGGGCCGGGACAGCGGCCGGCACCACGGCCGGTTCCGCCCCGGCGCCGTCGTGGGTATTCCCGTTCAACCAGCCCGCCGCCCCGGAGCAGGACGGCAACCAGGCCCTGGCGGTGAACACCACGGACGGCTCCGTGGTCTACGACGTCGCCTTCGCGCTGGTGTGGGCCGAAGACGGCGAACCCGTGGACACCACCAACGAGGCCTACGCGTTCGCCAGCTGCGCCGACTGCGCCGCGGTGGCTGTGGGCTTCCAGGTGGTGCTCATCGTGGGTCAGGCGGATGTGATCGTGCCGGAGAATCTGTCCGCAGCCGCCAACTACAACTGCCTTCGCTGCCTGACATACGCACTGGCCAGTCAGCTCGTTCTCACCCTCGACGGGCCGCTGAGTGACGGTGGCACGGCCAGGCTCAACGCCCTGTGGGCCGACATTTCCGAGTTCGGGCGGAACCTCCAGAACGTCCCCCTGTCCGAAATCCAGGGACGCCTTAACGCGTTCAAGGAACAGATCAAGGAGATCATCCAAAGCGACCCCAGCGCGACAAATGGAACCGGCACCTCCACGCCGCCGTCCACACCAGCCACCCCGTCACCCGGCTCAACGGCCGGACCAAGCGCCGCGCCCACTTCGGGCGCCACCGCCCCGGCATCCTTGCCGTCCGGAACGACGACGGCGGCGCCCCCTCCCCCGGTGCCTGCCACCGGCGGGGCGGTTCCCGAGAGCAGTCCGCCGCAAGAAGCTCCCACCACGGAGCCGACCCAACCAGCACCGGTCGCCCCCGCACCAGTTCCGACCACAACCGCGGGGTGAGACAGGCTGGACCGGGAGGACAGGCGCACCTCACGCCGCGGGCACAACCCGGCTCCTCGACCGGGAGGGCAGACCAGGCTCGGCTGGCTCGACAGGATGTAATCCACGGCCGCCGGGCCGGTCATGCCCAGCCCCGGCCTGAAGTAGCGGCCTGCGTGGAGCCGGCGCTGATGGTGTCCGCTCTGTGCCATCGCAGCCCAGAACACACGCTGCGCTCCGGGAACCCTTCGCCTGCCGGAATCGTTCCTGACAGCGCCTCACCCGGCCGGGAGACATCGCTTCGGACACAATTCGCAGGCACGGACACTAGCGGATTGGTCGTCTACGGGCTGCCGTGATTCGAAGAAGCTCCCGAACATAGTAAGTTGCCTTATGATTTTAGGTAATAGTGCCGCAGTGCACCGGGAGGAACGGATATGGTGGCGGAATCGCGCAGCGCCAGCAGGACTGAAGTGCTGGGCGGACGTTATCGGCTGGGCGAGGTGATCGGCCGCGGCGGCATGTCGTCCGTCTACTGCGCTCGGGACGAGAACCTGGGCCGGGACGTGGCGTTGAAGCTATTCGCACCCCAGGCACCGGACGCAGATGAGTTGAAACGCCAGCAAGCTGAGATCACGCTGCTGGCAACGCTGAACCATCCCAGCCTCGTGACATTGTTCGATGTCGGCGTTGACGCACGCATCCCGGATGAACCCCGCCCTTTCCTGACGATGGAACTGGTGGAGGGACAGGATCTGCGCAGCCGGATCAGGCACAGCGGGATCCCACTGGACGAGCTCGCCGTCATAGGCGCCGGCATCGCTGACGCACTCGCCTATGTCCACGGCCTTGGCATCCTCCACCGCGATATCAAGCCGGGCAACATCCTCTTGGTTCAGACCCGGCCCGGGGAACCCCTGCGGGCCAAAGTGGCCGACTTCGGCATAGCACGAATCGCCGACGCAACCCGCCTGACCGCAACTGGAGCAATGGTGGGCACCGCAGCGTACCTCAGCCCCGAACAGGCCGTGGGCTCCCCCCTCACCCCTGCCACAGACATCTACTCACTGGGGCTGGTCCTGCTCGAATGCATCAAACAGACGATGGAATATCCCGGCAGCGCTGTGGAATCCGCCGTGGCCAGGCTGCACCGCGCGCCCAGCATTCCCACGGATCTCCCCTCCGAGTGGACCGACCTGATCCGCGCCATGACTGCAATCGAGCCGCTGGAACGCCCAGCAGCAGCGGACGTCGAGACGGTGCTGCGGAAGGCCCTTGTCTCGCCGACGTCCACTCCCGGCGAACTAGTACCGGAAACCACGCGTGTGCTGCCGGCCATGCCGTTCAGGACGCCGTCCGTCACAGCCCAGACAGGGCCTGCGCCGGGTGCCGTTCAGCGCCGCGACCCACGGGGAACGCCCCGGCCGAAGTCGGTCCGTGCCGGACAGAAGGCGCGGCTCTGGGCAGTGGCCATCCCCGTTGTACTCGCGCTGGCGGGCGGGGCCGCGGTACTGACAGCGGGCCAGGCGCCAGAAGCCACATCCGGCGTCGTGACTTACCCTGCCGTAAGCGGCACGCTGGGCGACCACCTCCTGGAACTTCAGAAGAGTGTGGAACCATGACCCGCCCCCATTCCAGGGGCAAGCGCGCCGGTGCCCGGAGAGCCGGCCTTGCCGTCACCGTGATGCTGGCGGCGGCGCTCGCCGGCTGCGGCCCGGCCGATAACGGCCTGCAGCGCGGCACCGCCCAAAAGCTCCAGGAACTCGTGCTCAGCGTGAGCCAGGCAGCGGCAGCAACCGATCACGCGGCCGCGCTCAAGACGCTGGACAGCCTGGAAACGGACGTGGCGTCCGCAGCCGGCAGCGGTCGGGTTTCCGAAGAACGGCGCCGGAGCATCATGACCAGCATCACCGCTGTAAGGGCCGACCTCAAAGCCGCCGCAGAAGCCACCGCGGCAGAAGCGGCTACGGCAGCGAAAGCAGCTGACGAAGCAGCAGCGGCCGCCGCGGCAGAAGCGGCGAAGACCAAGGCGGACGCGGAAGCCGCCGCGCAGGCCGCCCAGGAATACACGGCGCCCGTCGTGCCGGCACCTGTACCAGCCACTGCACCCGAACCGGCAAAAGGCGAGGGCAAAGGCAAAAATAAGAACGGCTGAGTATTTGCCGTCCGTCACGGTTCTTTGCGTGCGGTAGAACACCGCGGAAACATGAGGGGTAGGGGGAAACGTGGCCGCAAACGAGCGAGGGCAGCGTGATGATGTTGCAGCGGGAAGCCGAGTTTATCTCCCTTCATGCTGCCCAGCACGAACGGGTCCTGCACTACGTCTCCGCCGAGTCGGCGACCTGGACGTAACTCGGGTGCTCGCGGCCGGCCGCGCGGCCCGTGGCGTAGCCTGATTCCATGGACTCCGAAGTCCGGTATCCCAGGCTCCGCACGGGCATCACGGTACCGTGTCTGATCCACGGCGACGCCGATGCGACGCCGGTGCTGCTGCTGCACGCATGGGGCGAGTCAAGCGGCAGCTTTGACCTCCTGATACCGCTGCTGACCAGGTTCAGGGTCTACGCCCCGGACCTGCGCGGGCAAGGCGAGGCGGACAAACCGGAGGGTGGCTACTCCCTGGCGGAACAGGCCGAGGACGCGGCAGCGGTCCTGGACGCCCTCGACGTGCCGAGCGCCGCCGTCGTCGGCTCCTCCAGCGGCGGTTATGTCGCCCAGCAGCTGGCCGTCGCCCATCCCCGAAAGGTTGCGGCACTGGTGCTGGTGGGCGCACCCTTGAGCCTCCACGGGCGGGCCGCCTTCGCCGACGAAGTGGACCGCCTGACGGACCCCCTCGACGAGGCCTGGGTCCGGGATTCCCTGGCCTGGTTTCCCCTGCTGCACGAGGTTCCGCAGTGGTTCCTCGAGGACCGCGTGCGCGACGGTCTCAGGATGCCGGCCCACGTGTGGAAAGGCATCCTGAACGGGCTATGTGCAGCTACCCCGCCCACGGAATCGGGAACTATCCAGGCGCCCACGCTGATCCTGTGGGGCGCCGGGGACGGCTTACTGCCACGCGCCGATCAGGAAACCCTGGCCGCCCGGATCCCCGGTTCCGTCCTGAAGGTCTACCCCGAGGTGGCGCACCTGGTGCTGTGGGAGTGTCCGGAGCAGGTGGCAGAAGATACGACGGCGTTCCTCACCTCGCTCGGGTGAGCCAAGCACCAGCCTCCCGCGAGTGTTCTCTAGCGGTCCGTCTTCACCACCGTGAACAGCACCGCCGAGTCCTCTTCCGCTTCAAGACTGTGCAGCCCGTCCGGCACGATCAGCAGATCCCCGGCCTTGCCCTGCCACGAATCCCCGCCCGCCCTGAGCCAGACCGATCCTTTCACCACGTAGACCGTGGCCTCGCCGGGGTTCTGGTGCTCGCTGAGCTGCGTGCCGGCACGGAAGGCCATGACGGTCTGGCGCAGTTTCTTCTCATGCCCGCCGTACGCTGTGTCGGCTGCCCGCCCGCTGGGAGCCGCGACGGCGGCGCTGATCTGCTGGCGGGCCAAAGCCTCAATCGATATCTTTTGCATGACGCAACCGTACCGACGATTGCCGGCCTTGCCGAGTGCCGTTTATCCTTCGTTCCGGCGGTGCTCAGAGGCGCGTGACCGCAGCACCCAGAAGTCCGAACAGCGATCCGGCCGCCAGGGCAATGAGGGCGCGACGCCGCGTGGGATCCAGCCAGCGGACTGAAAAAACAGCCAGCCCGAGAATCAGCCCGTTCACCACGCTCATGGCGACCGCCAACCATTCGGTCCCGGCAGACACCCCGAAGCCTCCGCCACTGCAGCTCCGGACGTTCCGGGTGACCCCGTGAAGGCCAGGGTGTGCATGTACACCACGGCTTCAGCGTCCTCGGGGGTGGCTTGATGCTGGGAAGCGCCCTCTCCCTACTCGGCGTTCAACCCTTTGGCGTACGCGGCCTGCCCCACGTGCTGGAGGCAATCGGCAATACTGCTAACAAGCCGCACGCCGAGGGTAACGGGCGGATCCCACCGTTTGTCAACGATGCGGTCCAAGTCCTCATCGGTAAGTGTCTCCAGGAAACCCCTGGTCTGCCGGTGCACGGCGTCGTAGTACTCACGGAGAAGTTCCGGCCGGGCTTGCACCGCGTCGACCTGATGGGTCGAGTGTCCGTAGCCGGTGTCCCGGTCTGTCAGCGGCAGGCCAAAACGGCCGGCAAAGTCTTGCGCCGTCCAAACCTGGTCCAGGCCGGCGGCGGAGGCCACCTGCGCGTCCTCCACGCGGGCGAGATGCCAGACCAACCACGCAATCGAGTTGCCGGTTCCCACCGGCCGCCGGACCAGCGACCCGTCGTCGAGCCCTTCAAGCGTGGCCTCCACCGTCTCCCTGATCCGGCGGAACGCGTCCAGCAGCAGTTCGTTGGATTTCATCAGGTCCTCCTCGACGTACCGTTTTGACTGAGCCCCATGCTTACACGCTGACCCCACCGCCGGATAGCGCGGAATAATAGAACCGTTACCCATCTTTGCTGGGGCGGCGAACCGCGTCGATTCCTTAGCGTGGCGCACGAGGGGCCGCACTTGCCTTCGCGGCAGGTGCGGCCCCTCGCGCGCCAATCAGCCCTGCGCCAATCAGCTCGCCGCTGGCGACGTGCGCTGGGAGATGTTGAGAATGTTCCCTTCGCTGTCGAGGAACCAGGCGGACTTCCCCCAGTCATTGTCGGCAACGCCGTTCTCCGTCTTCAGGCCGGGGAAATCGTAGTCTTCAAAGACGACGCCGCGGCCCCGCAGTTCCTCCATTTCACCTTGGAGGTTGTCCGTTTCCCAGCCCATCTGGGTGTTCTTGGCCGTCCCGGCATTCTCTGTCTGGTAGATCAGGAAACCGGTTCCGTTGCCGCCGCTGTAATACATGCTGCCGTCCTCCATGGAAGAGGACGGTTCCAAGCCCAGCTTGTCCCGATAGAAATCCTTCGCCCTGTTGATGTCCTTGGCAGCGAGGACGGCCATGATGGTTGAATCCTTGAGCATGATGATTACCTTTGTGCCTTGCTTTCGCGGTGGTGGCGGCGCTCTCCCCCGGAGGCGGCTCCGGAACATCGTTGTCCGGTGCCGCGTGGCCGCCCCTTGCGCCAGTGCCGGAGCGGCCACCTGGGACTCTCCTGCGCCGCGCCAGCCATCATCGGCACGAGGGTCCCCGAAGCCTATGTGGCCATTATGGAACCGAAAGGGCACCCGCGGATATAGGGGATTTCAACAGCTTCAGGCGGCGCGCCCGGATGCCGCCACGGTGCCTTCACCGTTCCTTCACAGATGCCCCCACAGGGGCCTGGAACAGGCGTGGATCTGGGGTTGCTTTTGGTGCCGCACACTTAGCTAGTGCGTACTTTTGGTGTAGAAGAAGAATTTTTGATCGTTGATCCCTCCAACGGCAGTCCCCTGCCCCTGGCCGCAGACCTGCTGCGTCTCCAGGACCCGGGCGAACCTGCGGACCTTTCCACGCACCCGATGCTCGCCGTCGAGCTTCACCAGGAACAGATCGAGGTGATCACCCACCCGCACAGCACCCTGAGCGGGCTCTCCGCCGAGATCCTGTCAGGCCGCGCTCTCGCGGACTCGCTTGCACGGAAAGCGGGCGCCCGGATCGCCGCCCTCGCCACGTCCCCGCTGGCGGTGACACCCCATTCCACCAGCAACGCCCGCTATGATGCGCTGCTGGAAAAGTTTGCTGTTACGGCACGTGAGCAGCTGACCTGCGGCTGCCACATCCATGTCTCCGTTGACTCTGACGAGGAAGGCGTTGCCATCCTTGACCGCATCAGGACCTGGCTGCCGCCACTGATGGCGTTGACCTCCAACTCGCCATTCTGGGACGGCGCTGACAGCGGCTATGCCAGCTACCGCACCCAGGCCTGGAACCGGTGGTCCTCTGCCGGCCCAACTGAAATCTTCGGCTCGGCGCAGGCCTACCACCAGCGCGTGGCGGACCTGGCCGGCACGGGAGTAATCAACAACCCTGATTTTGACGCCCGCCTCTCCGCCCGCCACCCTACCGTAGAGATCCGGGTATCCGATGTCTGCCTCGACCCCCGCGACACCGTCCTGATCGCCGCCCTGGTCCGGGGTCTGGTGGAGACCGCGGCCCGGGAATGGAAATCTGGCCAGGGGCCGGACATGGTTTCGGCCATCATCCTGCGCCAGGGTTCCTGGCTGGCCAGCCGATGGGGAATCCAGGGAGACCTGCTGAACCCGCTGACCCACAAGCCGGAGTCCGCACGCAAGGTCATCGCCGCGCTCCATAACCATGTCCGCGACGCCCTGGTGGAGGCAGGCGACGAAGCCTACGTCGAGGCATCCCTGTACCGGATCTTCAGCAACGGAACCGGCGCCAAACTGCAGCGGCAGGCCTACGCCCGTCACGGCAGGCTGGCTGATGTGGTGAGCGACGCCGTCGTCATTACGCACCAGGAGCCGGCCTTCTACGAGCCGAGCACCCCGGATGACCTATCACTTTTGGTCCCCAACCCCGTGGTTTAGCGACCAAACCTGATAGGGCAAACCCGGGAGCCCCTGGCCTCGCGCCACGGCACGGGTGGGCCGGGCGGGGCCGGCCCACCACCTGGAAGGCCAGCAGCTTGCCAGGTTCGGCGACAGTGACCTCGTAGTCGCCGGCGATGGGACGTCCGCCAGGAACGCGTAGACCTCCTCCGGCGAGCGGCTGATGGTGGTTCGTTTTCTGCGTGTGCCATGGCTTTCCCTCGGCGATCAGTTGCCCATGACCTGGCGGCCGGTGAACGCCACCGCCAAGACAAACACCTTCCTCGGAAACCGCTCTTCCACGGGCGCCGGCCGGTCGGCTACGGCTGCGTTGATCCAGGTCACCATCACACTGACACCACCGCCTTCATCACGATCCGTCACGAGTTCAATATCGGCAGCCGCTGCTCCCATGCGCAACAGCTCTTCGCGGTATGAAGCCACGAGCCCCAAGAGACATTCCTCCGTCGCGCCGGGACGGACCCGGGTCGAAATTTCAACTCGTGCAGGCTGATATCGCGTCGTGCCTTGCCTCCTTATGGGTTTCCCGCCGTGGTCCTGCCGGTTGGGCCATTTCGAACCGTTCACTGGGGTGCCTCTCGCGCCACGCTAAATGGCCTTCGCGAACAGCGTCAGCAACCGTGAGACTTCGGGCACCAGGG
Source organism: Pseudarthrobacter sp. AL07 (assembly GCF_029960665.1). Classification (GTDB taxonomy): domain Bacteria; phylum Actinomycetota; class Actinomycetes; order Actinomycetales; family Micrococcaceae; genus Arthrobacter. Next base: position 14,615 of record NZ_JASBRB010000028.1, on the reverse strand, counting down.
CATCCCGGCCCGCCTTGAGGTATTTCCGCGAATCCACCACGGAAGGGTTCGCATCCAGATATTCCCGGATTGCGCGGGTGAAGAACCCGCTCAGGTGGGTGGATACATTAATCTTTGTCATACCGGCGCCAATGGCAGCCACAATCGTCTCATCGGAGACCCCTGATGAACCATGCAACACGAGTGGCACGTCCAGCCCGGACCTCAACCGGGAAATAAGTCCGAAGTCCAGGGCAGCGCTCCGCTCCGTCATGGCATGGGACGAACCCACGGCGACAGCCAGCGCGTCCACCCCCGTGGCCAACACGAAGGCAGCCGCCTCAGCGGGATCTGTCCTGACCCCCGGGGCATGGGCCCCGTTTTTTCCGCCTACTTTGCCAAGTTCAGCCTCGATGTAGACGCCCCTGCTGTGGGCGTATTCCGCCACCCGCCTCGTGGCCGCTACATTCAGCTCATAGTCCAGATGGGCACCGTCGTACATCACCGAACCGAACCCCAAGTCAACCGCCTCACGAGCCAGCTCTTCAGATTCTGCGTGGTCCAGATGCAGGGAAACCGGGACAGAAGCCTGCCTCGCAATTTCCAGCGAAGCGAGCGCCAGGGGCTCCAGCCCGCCGTGGAATTTGGCGCAGTTCTCGGAGATCTGCAGGATCACCGGGAGTCCGGCCGCCTCGGCACCCACCACCAGTCCCTCCGCGGTTTCCAAGTGGACGATGTTGAAGGCACCTTGCCCCACACCGCGTTCTGCGGCGCTTTCCATCAGTTCGCGGGTATTGACCAGGGTCATGGCAGCTCCTTGTAAGAGACGATCAGCTGATCAGCAAGTTCCGAATACCGGGGTGATATTTCTCCGGCGCCAGGCATCAGCACCGCGGCAGCGGACCAGGCCGTGGCGGCCCGCAGGATCTGTTCGGTGTCTGTGACGCCATTGGCAAGCTCGACGGCGGCAGCTGAGACTGCGGCGTCGCCGGCGCCCGTGGGGTTGCCGTTGAGAGGTTCCGGCAGTCGGGCGTGCCAGTAGCGGTCCGGTTCAGCAGCATCAAATGCCATCATGCCGTCGGCACCGGTACTGACCAGCACCCTCCGCGCACCGAGCCCTATGAGCTCGAGGGCCGCGCCGGACAGGTCCTGCTGCCCCATGGCCTCAATGAGTTCGTGGTGGTTGGGCTTCAGCAGGTCCGCGCCAGCTCTCGCCGCAGCGATGATCCCGGGACCGGACGTGTCAATGATTGCCGGGACGCCGGCGTCATGGGCCAGCTTGACAAGGGCCGAATAGAAATCCTGGGGCGCGCCCGCCGGCAGGCTGCCGGAACCTACCAGAACCCCGGCCAGGTGCCCGTCGTCGCCGTTGAGGCTTTCGACGACGGCGGCAGCCAGCGCCTGCCACTCTGCGGGTTCCAGAGGAAGTCCGGACTCATTGAAGATGGACGTATGGCCGCTGACGTCATCCACGAGCGCGATGCTGCGGCGCGTCTCCGCCCGAACGGGGATGAGACGGTGGGGTACTCCACTGGCTGCAAGCTCAGCGGCGAAGGCGGCACCGGCTGATCCGCCCGCGGGCGCGATGGCGAGGACCGTACTGCCCAGCTGGTGGGCCACCCTGGCGACGTTCAACCCTTTGCCGCCGGCCCGGCTCAATGGAGTGTCCACCCGGTGGCTGGCTCCGGGGATGATGCTGTCGACGTGGTAGGTGAGATCCACGGCCGGGTTCGGTGTCACGGTGATGATGCGCCTGCCGTTCCCGGCCGATTCTCCGGCTGGGGTGCTCACGCGGGAACGTCCGCATTTGGCCGCAGTGGCCGGCCCAGCAGGGTACGGGCGTTCAGTGCAGCACCGATCAGGCCGGCGTTCTGCCCCAGCTGTGCGGGCATGATCCTGGGCCTTCGGTGGAACGTCAGGAGTTCATCCACGCGCCGGCGCAAGGGTGCCAACAGTTCGTCTCCGGCTTCCGAGAGCCCGCCACCGAGCACTACGGCCTCGGTGCCGATGATATTGACGCACTGGGCAATGCTGAAGGCCAAAGCGTCGATGGCGTCGGCCCACACCTGTTGTGCGGTGACGTCGCCGGACCGGGTGAGCTCCAGGACGCCCCTGGCGCCGTCCACCGCGGTGCCGGTCATGCCCGCATAGCGTTGGGCGATGGCGCCAGCAGAACCCACGGACTCCAGAATTGCGGTGCCTTTTCCGGACGGGTCCGGCACCAGGGCATGCCCCAGTTCACCGGCGTAGCCGCCGGCCGCCACCGGCTGCCCTCCGGAGAACACTGCCCCGGCGATCCCGGTTCCGAGGATCATCACCACCACATCGCTGAATCCGCGGGCGGCACCGAATAGGAGTTCGGCACTTCCGGCCGAGGCGACGTCGTGCCCGAAGGCCACCGGCAGGCCAAGGCGCCGCTCGGCCTCCGCGGTAAAGGGAAAATCCCGCCAGGGGAGGTTCGCGGAGTAGATGCCGATTCCGGCAGCGGAATCCACCAGTCCAGGCACCGTCAGACCCGCGGCTTGTAGCGGAATGTCCGGAAATTCCTGCGACAATTCCGCGGCAATCCCGCCCAGAGTGTCCAGCACGGCTACCGCTGTGCGGCTGCCGCCCACCGGCGTAGCGACGCGCCGGAGGCCGCGGATAGCGCCCGAGGCGTCAACGATTCCGGCTTTCATGTCCGTACCGCCCACGTCGAAGGCCAATACGGCGGCTGATGCCGGGCCGAAGGGGGTCATTCCATCTGACATAGAGCGGCGCCTAGACAGTCGCGTCGAGAATGACCGAGCGGGTGAGGTTGCGCGGAAGGTCCGGGTTCAGGCCGCGGACACGGGCTCGTTCCAGCGTGACCTTGTGGACCCGGGCCAGTTCGGCCAACGGGTGCTTTCCCGTATTGATGTACAGGGCCCCGGTCCGGGCGACGTCGTCGCGGAGTCCCTCGGGCTCTTCGCCGAAGAGCCAGGTGACACGGCCGCGGGCGGCGATGGAGATGGGTCCGTGGCGGTATTCCATGGCGGGGTAGGACTCGGTCCAGCCCTGCACCGCTTCGCGCATCTTGAGCCCTGCCTCGTGCGCCAGACCGACGGTCCAGCCTCGCCCCAGGAAGGTGAATTGCTCGGCGTCGAGCAGTTCCTGCGGAACATCTGCCGTTACAGCGATCCGTGCATCTTCGACTGCCTGGCTAAGGTCGACACCAAGACTGCTCAGCAGGTAGACCAGCACGGACGTGGCGAAGCGGGTCTGCACCACGGACTGTTCGTCCGCGAACGGGAGCCCGATGACGGCATCGGCAAGGCCGACTATCGGGGACTCGACATCGCCGATCAGGGCCACCGTGCGGACCTTGCCCTGGAGCCCGGTCAGCAGGTCCAGTACCTCGGTAGTGGTGCCGGAACGCGTAATGGCGATCACGACGTCGTAGTTGCGGGCCTCGCTGTTGGTGTTCACGAACGCCTCGGAAGCCGCATAGGAATCGGTCAGGCCTTTGCCGGCCGCTTCGCGGGCCGCGGCATAGCTCTGGGCCATAAACCAGGACGTTCCGCAGCCGATGACGGCCACGCGCTGGCCATCTGCCGGGAGAAGTTCCTCGGCATGGGCCTGGGCGATGGCACGCTCCCACACCTCCGGCTGGGAAGTCAGTTCCTCGTCCATGAATGCTCCAAGAGTTGCGTCAGTCATCGTTCTCTGTGCTCCTTAATCGGTACATCGTTGCTCTTCAGGCTGCATCGAGCTCCCGACGCAGCCGGTGACTTTCTTCACTACAAACACTCAATGAGACAGATCGATCATCGAGGAATCTCTACGGCTTCCGAAAATCACCCTGGAAGGCGAAGATACATGCGTGACGATGATTTTCGGTGGCTCAAGCAGCTGCGCGTCCAGGTCTGCGCTGGTTGCCGTGGCGGAAGCGCTACGCCAACCAGAGCAGGATGAACCGGGCTGCCTCAGCCAATCAACCTTCAGGCCTTCAGACCGCCTGTGCACTCCGTGCGGGTTGCCCCGCGTTGAAGTACTCGATAAGTTCCGCCGGCAAGGCCGGAACCTCGCGGGCGGAACCGTCACCGCGCAGAGATTCGGTGGCGAGCACACCTGCGGCTACGGACTGGCGCGCAGCGACCGGGCTGGTCTGTGTCGGCCCGCCATGTGCTACGAAGTCAAGGAACTCCGCGACCAAGCGGGGATCGGCCCCGCCGTGGCCTCCGTCGCCGTCGAGGATCTCCACTACCTGGTCCGGCTCCGCAAAACCGGTGGCCGTCCTGGAGGTCCAGACGTTGATCTTCTCGCCAGGTCCGTCGCCGAAATTCTCGATCCTGCCCTTGGAGCCGATTACCGTGTAGTTCCGCCAGTAATCAGGAGTGAAGTGGCACTGCTGATACGAAGCCAGCACACCATTGTCCAGCACCATCTGCATCATGGAAATGTCCTCCACATCGATCACCGGGCTGAGCTCGGTCTGTTCGGTGGGCGGCCAATTATCCAGCGAGAACCAGTCCACCATCCTCCTGCCGGTGTTGTCGCGCCGGTCCTTCACGTCGCCGTAGACGGCAAGTTCACCGACGGCGGATACCCGCTTGGTGTAGCCGTTCGCCAGCCAATGGATGACGTCGATGTCGTGGGCGCCCTTCTGGAGCAGCAGCGACGTAACGTTCTTGCGCTCCGAGTGCCAGTCTTTGAAGTAGTAGTCGCCGCCGTTACCCACAAAGTGCCGGCACCAGATGGCCTTGACCTCGCCGATCACGCCGTCTTCGATCAGCTGGCGCATCTGCACCACCACCGGCATATGCCGCATGTTGTGTCCCACATACAGCCGGGTTCCGGTCTCATACGCCGTCCGCAGGATCAGGTCCGCTGCTTCCAGCGTCACATCGAGGGGCTTCTCGCAGAAGGTGGGGATGCCTGCCTGGAGCGTTTCCACCGCCACCAGGGCGTGCTTGTTGTCCGGTGTCAGCACCAGGACCGCGTCAATCCCGCTGGCCAGCAGCTCGTTCAAATCGGCCGTCACGGTGGCTGCCGGAATTTTCGCCGCGGCATCTGCCCGGCCCCGCTCGCTGGTATCGCAGACAATGGTCACCACGGAACCCTGGCCCGGCTTGTGGACGTGCTTCCACAGACTGGCCCGCAGGCCGAATCCGACCAGGCCCACCTTCATGTCAACAGTTCCCATTACTAATCGATTCCTCCTGCTTGGTTGCAGCCCTCGGGCCAACATGCAGCCCCGACTCCACCCGGGCGTTCCCGGTGGAGCGTGGCCTGAAACTTTCTCAAAACTATGGTGTGGTGCTCTTGAACGGAGCTGATTCGCGGGCGAACAGCTGCCAGGGAAAGTCCAGTACGCCGGGGGCCGCATCAGAGCCCAGCGCGCGGTCCAGCAGCAGCCGTGCCAGCCGGTCGAAGAAGTCCACCGGACCCACAGTGCTCAGCGACGGCGTCATCCGTTCGCCTTCCACGGTATTGCCTACCCCGATGATGTCGATGTCGGTGCCCACAGTCAGCCCCAGCCGCTGTGCCGCATTAATGGCGCTTACGGCCGCATAGTCAGTCGTGGCGTAGATAGCAGTGGGCGGTTTATCAAGCGACAACAAGCGGATGGTGGTGGCGTACGCTCCGGCAGAGGTCCCGTCGAAGCTGCCCACATATGCTTCACGGTGCGGCAGCCCCGCAGCTTCCAGCGCGTCCCTGTAGGCTATAAAGCGCGGCCCCGCGAGACTTCTGGCCGTAGTGAGGCACGCGATCCTGCTGTGGCCTGTGAGCAGATGGCCCATGGCCAGCTCACAGCCCGGTCCGGCCACGGACCTGATGACATCGAAGCCCTCCGGCTCCATCGATTCGTCGAAAACCACAAGCCTGGTGCCGCGGCCAGCGAGCTGACGCAGCGCCTGTTCACCCTCCCCCTGGACAGAATCCACAAAAACGGCGTCGGCGCTGTGGGTCTGGAGCACCTTGGCCCAGTCTGCGTCGCCAAGGATCATGGGTGTGATCCCCAAAGGGGCCGCCCTACGCTGGACGGCCTCAATGACAGCCAGCGCCCACGGGTCCGACAGCATGGTCAGGGACAGGATCACGGTGTTGGTGCGCCCGGTCCGTATGGCGCGTGCGGCCTGGTTGGGCTGGTAGCCCAGCCGGTTCGCTGCTGTTCTCACGCGGCTGACCGTTGCTTCCGAGACCCCCGGCCCACCTTCGCCGCGCCGTCCCGACAGCACATAGGACACCGTGGCTGTGGACACCCCCGCCTCCGCCGCGACCATCCTGATGGTCGGCCGCGAAGCGTCTCGATTGGTCACCGACATGTTTCCCCTTTGTGGACCCGGAAGCGGTCCTTGGACTGAAGCCGGCTGTCTGCCGGATGTCCGGTTGCGGCGGTGGCTAATGCTGGCGCCATTTTCCCCGCCGCCGCAACCGACATTCTATGAGTTGAAGACTGGTACGCCCTCGGGCAAGGCAGCCTGGTACTCTTCTCGCATTTTATTACCGCCCTCGGACTGCCAGCGCTTGACGGCGTCCTTGAGTGCGCCAACCTGCTCGCGCCCGGTAATGATGTCGATGACCTTGTCGCGGAGCTGCTTGCTGATTTTTGCTCCCACCTTCGCGCTGGTGTCCGAATAGCTTCCGTTGGTCGGGTTGCGCCAAGCAATCTCGAGCAGCTTCTGCTCCTGGCCGCTGACATACCTCGTGTCGTCGTCGTAGCCCGGGTTGAAGATGACGTTCTCGGGGCTGGCCATGATGTTTAGCGCCGACGCGAGGCCTGGAACGTTGGAGGTACCGGACTCGGTCAGTACCGGATTGCCATCACTTGTCAGGGTGTAGTCCTGGCCGGCTTCGCCGTAATTCTTTTGCAGGTATTCGGCGGTGCCGAACGGCGCCGAAAGGTAATTGATCAGTGCCAGGAGCTCGCGGATCTTTCCCTCCTCGGCTTTCTTGAAGGGGGTGAAACCGACGGTCCCATAACCCATGTCGTACACGGGCTTGATCTTGCCATCGGAGCTGAAGGGCAACAGGATGTCGAATTTGGCGCTCTGGTTCAGGACACGGTAGCTGCGGATGTCGTGCGGGCCGACCAGGACCTGCGCGGCAATCGAGCCGTTGGCAACACGGGTGCGGATATCTGATGCTTTGCTGTCCGGGTAGAAGACGCCGGCCGCGAACATCTTTGCCGTGAACTCGATTCCAGCCGCATACTGATCCGTTTCGAAGAGGTGGGTCAGTGTACGGTCCTTGTTGACGGCCCAGCCGTTGGGGGCGCCGAACCACTCGGTGACCATGTGGAGGATGTTGGTGTAGTTGGCTTCCAGAGCATACTTTTGCTCGCCGGGGCGCGTCAGCTCCTTGGCTTTTTCCAGGAATTCATCGGCGCTGTCCGCGTTGAGGCCGCCTACGGCGTCCCAGACATCCCTGCGGCCCGCCATGACCTGACCGAACGGGGTGCTGGGGATGGGAGCACCCCAGATCTTGCCGTTGACGACGGCGGTCTTCCATGAATCCGGCTTCAGCGCCGCCAGGTTGGGGTACTCAAGCACCGCGTCGCCGGAGAGGTAGGGGGTGAGGTCCTGGAATTTGGCTTCCAGCATGGGGCCGATATTGGGGATACCCTGGTTGGGCGGAACCCACATCATGTCGGGGAGATTGTTGCTGGCAAGGACGGTGGCGAACTTCGCCGGGTAGCCGTCGCCGATGTCCTCGGCGATCTGCAGTTCCAGCTCGCCGCCGAGCTTGGCGTTGAGGCGTTGCCAGAAGGGGTTGTCCTTCATGCCCGGGCTCATAGTTTCAAAGGTTTCCGTCAGGCCGGTGACCTTGCCCATGAGCGGCGGGGTTTTGACAGACTGCACGGCTTCGGGCAGCTTGAAGAAAGCGGCCTGCAGGCCCTTTTCATTGCCCGGGATGTCAGCGGTGATACCGGTAAATTCCCTGTAGGTGGGGAGCTTCACGGCAGAGGAGGCAGAGGCGCCTCCACTGCCGGAGCCGCCGCCGGGGTTGCAGGCAGCAAGACCAGCCGTGGCGACGGCCAGGCCTGTGAGGCCAAGGAAACCGCGTCGGCTGAATCCTGCCTGTCCGGAAGTAGTGCTCGTCATCGCGAAACCTTTCTAGTTTTTCAATGTGTAGTACTGCTGATGTGACCGTGGTGGTGAACAACTAAAGGGAACAGAAACCAGCGGTCAGCCCTTGACTGCGCCGGTGATAACACCCTTGGCAAAGTGCTTCTGCAGGAACGGGTACACCATGAGGATGGGGACCAAGGCCACAACGACCACCGCCATCTGGATCGACTGCGGGGGCGGGGAAGTGGTGATTCCCAGCTGGTCGGCCGCACCGCTGCCCTGGACAACGAAGTTGCGCAGGAGAAGCTGGATGGGCCATTTGCTGTGGTCGTTGATGTAGAGCAAGGCGTTGAAGAATGAGTTCCAGAAGCCAACCGCATAGAATAGGCCCACCACGGCGACCACGGCTTTGGAGAGCGGAAGGACGATCTTCCACAGGATCTGCCAGTCGCTGGCCCCGTCAATCCTGGCGCTTTCGATCAGTTCGCCGGGAATGTTCATAAAGAAGGAGCGCATCACCACGAAGTTGAAGGCCCCGAAGGCGCCAGGCAGGATCAGTGACCAGAGCGAGTCCAGCAGGCCGAGCTCCCGGATCATCAAAAAGGAGGGGATCAGCCCGGGTGCGAACAGCAGGGTGAAGAGGATGGCCAGGATGACCGGCCGCCCAAAAAGGACCGAGCGGCTGGTGGCGTAGGCCATGGTGATAGTCACGAACAATGCAAGCAAGGTGCCCACCACGGTGATGAAGAGGCTGACTCCGAGCGACTGCAGGACCAGGGGGCCACGGAAGATAATCTCATAGGCCTCAAGGGTGGGCCGTTCCGGCCACATCACGAAGCCCCCTGCGGCCACGAGCTGTTCGTTATCAGCCAGCGAGGTGGACACCACCAGGAGCATGGGGGCCAGGATCGAAACGCTGAACAGCACCAACACAACGGCCTTGATGCTCTGGTACAGCAGCGAGGGCTTCTCTTTCCAGACGGGTCGTTTGGAATCGTAGCTCAGCCCGGAAGCTTTCTTGGTCAGTACTTTAGTGGTCATGTGAGTCTCCTTGTACGGCGGCCGGTACCCGGCTAGCCGACCTTCTTCGCAAAAATGCCGTCTTCCCCAAACTTATGGGCCAGCTTGTTGGCGCCCCAGATCAGCAACAGGCTGACCACGCCCTTTGCCAGGCCGGCCGCAGCGCCGGAACTCCAGCCGCCTCCAACAATGCCCGTGTAGTACGTGAACGTATCCAGAACTTCGGCCGCACCCGCCCCGACGGCATCTCTCTGGAGGATGAACTGCTCAAAGCCAACGGACAGGATGTCGCCGATCCTCAGGATCAGCAGCAGGATGATCACAGGGCGCAGGCCAGGCAGAGTGACGTGCCAAACCCTGCGCCAGCGGCCGGCGCCGTCGGCTGCGGCAGCCTCGTAGAGGGAGACGTCAATAGTGGCCAGGGCCGCCAGGAAGATGATCATGGCCCAGCCCGCGTCCTTCCAGATCATCTGGACGACCACCAGCACCGGGAAGGTGTCCGGATTGGTCATGAAGGGGATGGTGTCCATGCCCAGTTGGCGCAGTGAGTTGTTGATGAATCCCGCCCCGCCGAGCATCTGCTGGAAGAACGCGATGACCAGGACCCAGGACAGGAAGTGTGGCAGGTATGCAATGCTCTGGAAGACCTTGCGGATGCGCGGGCTCATCAGGGAATCCACAATGAGCGCCAGGATCAGCGGCACCGGGAAGAGGAACACGAGCTGCCAGGCCGCCAGATAGAGCGTGTTCCAGAATGCATGCACGAAGTCCGGGTTGATAAACAGGTCCGCGAAATTCTGCCAGCCCACCCAGAGGCTGTCCCCGATGCCCAAGTAAGGCTGGTAGTCCTGAAACGCGATGACGTTGCCCAGAATCGGGATGTAGAAGAACAGCAGCAGGAATAGAACACCCGGCACCATCATCAGCAGCATCTGCTTGTCGCGGCGGAGGCGACTCCTGAAGCTCTTGCGCAGAACAGGACCGCCCTGGGACCTGGCCTGCTTTTTGGACATGCGAGGTGGTCCTGACTTTGGCGACGGCCCGCTGTCTGTTCCGTCTAAAGTCCGGACGCGGTCCGGTGCCGGCGAAGCAGGCACCCCCGTCGTCGAATTCATACTCTCTCCTCGTTCAATGGAGTCACGGTCCAAGGCAGCAACATTTGCCGATGTGACGCAGACCATGCTTGTTAATCGTTTAACAAAATAATAAGTGATGGGCGTCTCATTAGCAAGAAGCCGGTTGAAATTGATGTGCGTGCCATGTTTTGCCGGTGGGTCACTTGAGCCAGTTCCCGCTCCGAAGAACGCCGGTCAGTGTGAGGTCCCTGTCCACCACAACTGCATCGGCGCGGAGCCCGTGGCGTCCAGCGTGGCGACACCGCCTGTCACGGTGACGGGGGAAGGCCCGAGCATGTAGTTGCCGTCGGTAAGTCCGGCGGCTGCCATGGAGTCTGAGACCAGAACGATGTTGGCGGCACCCACCAGCTGGAAGACAGCGGTCACGATGGCCGGATCAAGGTGCGCGCCGTCCGCTATGAGCTCGACGATCGCCTTGTCCTCCTGCGCGGCGCGTAGGCAGGCGGGCGCGCGATAAAAAAGGGCCTTCGAGGTGGATGCCCTCGATGAGTCCTTCGTCCGGGAGCCCGGCAAAGAGCTCGATCCCCGCAAAAGGTCCTCCCGGGAGGCTGTTCCGTGGACGCCGGGTAGTTGAACAGCGTCTCATGGAACCCGGCGGTGGGACCAGCGTAGACGATTCGGTCACCTTCGACGACGAGAACACCCTTTTCAGTGACAGGCCTGTCGCTTACGACTGTTCCCGCGATGAACTGGCGGCGTTGCGTGGCCGAATGTGTCTCCGGAGAACTCATGAATCGATTCTCCGTTACCTTTCCCCGGCGAGTGACTCAATGGCACCGGCTGTGGTCGAAACCGCGGGCAAGGATGACCCCAGAGTCCGCGCGTGTCCGCACCCACTATCCGCACAAACCGTGTAGTGCCGTCGGAGCAGGAGAAATCTAATCGGCTGCCCCGCAGGCTGCCCCCTCAAAGCAATCGTCACTATGAGCTGCATACCTTCGGCGCACCATTGAGCAGGATGAATTGACTGCGAGAGCCTGTGAATCAGTTCCCGCCAAGCCGTAGTCCAATATCTTTCCCATGATTCGCCGACCTTGAATTCGACGAGGCCGCAAACCGTGTCCACTATCGGCAGGACCCGAATACATACTTCTTGGGTCTCGTCCATGGCACCGGACGAGGCGGTGCAATCAGAAACGGTTTCACATGCCACACTAGGGGCCTTTCGCGAGTGCCCTTACCAACAGCGGGTTGTCATTGGTTCCCGATTGGTCGCTTCTTCATCCGATCCACCCTTGAACATGGGGTTGGCGTGTGACCAGTCGGAGCTTGGCGTCACATCTCATGAAGTACCTCGCAGCCTACTCCCGATATTTGGATTTTCCTCGGCATTGCCACCAACAGGGACGCTTCACGGAAGATTTCCTCGGCAGAGAGCTGACAGTGCGCCTGTTCGCCAGGGCAGCGCGCCCCACTGCCATCTCGCTCTCCTTTTCGTGCCGGACGCTGCCCTGACGTACAGTGGTGTCTTTGTGCCGCCGCTTGCATGCCTGGGGCAGGGGCGGCCCGGGGCGTCCGCAGGTCGTTTGGACGCTCCCGAGTCTGCCTCTGGGACGACTTCCCCCCCAATGTGGACCAAATTTGCCGGGGATTAGTTGTCGTTCCGGCCAAGTCGAAAGACGGCGAGCTCAGTCCGCCAGTTCTTCCGCTAGCACCAGACCCTGACCGCCCGGTCCCAGGTCAGGCTCTGTTCGGAGCTCGACGGTAATGCCGGACTTTTCGAGCTCCAGCACCTTGACGGTGTTGACGCCGCGCCGGATCATCGGTGAAGGAATATAAAGGGTAACCTGCGGCCCCACTTCCCAGTAACGGCCGAGCAGGAAGCCGTTGATCCAAACGAAGCCCTTCCCGAAGCCGGGCAACGCCAGGTAGGTGTCGGCGGGATCCTCTGCCGCGAACTCGGCCGAAGCAAGCCGCCCGAGCTCGTCCGGACCCCATTCGGTCAAAGGCACCGGTGTCTGGGTCCAGTGGAAGGTGAAACGCTGGTTCACCAGTACGCCGTCGAGGATGCCCTTGCCGTGGCCCGTTAATGGCCCGTAATTGATCCGGCCGAGGCTTTCCACCAGGATTTCCAGCCTGGCGGGGGTGCCGGTGCCGGTGACCTTCAGGCCTTCGGCTGCGTTGGTGTCATCGAGGATGCCGGCAAAAACCCCGTCCACCCAGATGTAGGCGCGGTCGTTCAGCCCCATGATCTTCAATGGTGTTTCCGCAGGTTTTCCCGGCAGCCCAGGCAGCACGGCGTCGGCGGAATAGAGCACCATACCGGCGTCCAGCCCGAGCTGTTCGAAGGACAGCGGCCTGACGCTCTGAACAGGTTCCCCTGCGGCACGGACCAGGTCCAACAGTTCCACGCCCGGTGCCACGGGGAGGGTCTGTGCGGGCAGCACAGGTGCCGCTGCCAGGAGTTCAGTCGGCAGTTCCGGGACGTTGTTGCCCTCCATGCCCCGAGCGCGGAAGAACTCCGTCCGCAGGGCGTGGAACTTCGGCGTCAGCGCACCGTTCTCCGCGATGGGAGCGTCGGAGTCGTAGCTGCTGACGGTCGGCTGGAGTTTTTTGCCGTCGTGGTTGCTGCCGGATCCAAGGCCGAAGTTGGTGCCGCCGTGTGCCATGTAAATACAAACGGAGCCGTCAAGGTCCAGGATCTTTCGGATCTCCGCGGCCGCGTCGTCGGCATCGCGGACGTGGTGGCGTTCGCCCCAGTGATCGAACCAGCCGCTCCAGAATTCCACGTTGAAGAACGGCTCACCCGGCCGGCGCCGCTGCCATGTGGCCACGGCTTCATCGCCGCGGCTGCCAAGGGTTGCCGTCGCCCAGGTTCCCTCGATGGCGCCGCCGTCCAGGAAGTAGTCGTTGCCGCCGTCTGCGGTGAACAGCAGCTCCGTGATTCCCCGTTCCTCCAGTGCGCGGCGGTTCCACCGGATGTAGTCGTGGTCATCGCCGTAGCTGCCGTACTCGTTTTCTATCTGCACCGCCACGACCGGACCGCCCGCTGAGGTCTGGCGGCTGGCCACGATGGGCAGAAGAAGGTCAAACCACTCCTCGATGGCCCCCGTGAAGTCTGGGTCCAGGCAGCGCAGGCCGATTCCGGGGATTCCGGTCAGCCAGGACGGGAAGCCGCCGTTGTCCCATTCGGCACATATATAGGGTCCGGGCCGGACGATCACGTCCAGCCCTTCCGCTGCGGCGAGGTCGATGAAGCGGCCAAGATCCCGCCACCCCGTGAAATCCGGTGCCTGGTCACGCCGGGGCTGGTGGAAATTCCACGCCACATACGTGTCCACGGCGTTCGCTCCCATGGCCCTGAGCTTCCGGAGTCTGTCCTGCCACTGATCCGGATGAACCCGGAAATAATGAATCGCTCCAGCCAGAATCTGGTGACGTTCCCCCGCGCGAAAAAGCACAGAGTCCCTATAATTCAGAATCGCTTTAGGCATGGGAGAAACGTTATAGCGATTCACGATGTGCAGTGCTCCTCGAAATCGATCCTGACGGGCGTTTGCAGCGATCAGCTGTCGGTGGGGCCGGGAACCAGCTGGGTCTGCTCCGGCAGACCCGTGCCCCAGGGGGCCGATCCGACTGGCCGTTACGCATCGGCATCAAGAGTGACCGAACGCGACAGGTTACGCGACACATCCGGTTCAGACGAGAGGATGCCCAGACCCCAAAGGCTGGAGGGTCAGTTCGACGTCCATGAATGCACCGCCAGTCGGCGGACACCTCAGATTTGGTCATTTGAATTCTCCTCATTCCTTTGGAAGGCGGGATTATCGTCGATACAAAACATCGGCCGGGAGGATCCACTGTTGCAGCATGCCCCTATCAATCTGCAAATGATTCCCCAGCCCGCCGCTTGGGAAAGATGGCCTCTCCACGACCTTCGCCCACCCTTCGAACATGGGATCTAAACATCGTCGTTAATCGATTAACAACAATAAGCGCCCGGAATCCAACATGCAAGAGGCGGACGATTAATCCGAGAATTGGGTGGCTCGGGCATCCTCGGCTCGATCGCGGAGTTCGAACACGCCCACATGTCCGAACGAACCCGTGACGGCCTCGCCGCCGCCCGTGCGCGGGGGCGCACCGGCGGGCAGAAACCAAAACTCGGACCCCGCCAGGTCAGGCTGGCCCGCGAAATGTATGACGAAAAAGGCCCCGACGGGAAGCGTGCCCTGGATAAGCTCGGCTGTCCGGCTCTGGTTGTCTTCGAGCTCCGTAGTGAGGGCGAGGACCCTCTTGGCGAGACGGACGGCCTCGGCCCGAGCGGTCGCGGGCGCGAGGCTCTCGCTGCGTGCGCGCCACCGGGCCATCTCGTCGATCTGGGCGGCGTTGAGGGGCTTGCGGGCGTCCATACCGAGGTCCGCCGTCCGCACGAGCGCGAGCAGGATGTTAACGTTCGCGGTCCGCTCGACCGTCATCTGGTCCCGGGCCGCCACCAACACGCGCA
>NZ_JASBRB010000027.1 GCF_029960665.1 Pseudarthrobacter sp. AL07 | reverse complement strand
GAGATCAAAAACAAAGAAACGTCACCCACAAATTAAATGGCTCGGTCAGGAGCCCTGGGTTCTGGGACAGAGGTCGGGTTCACGGAAACGCAGGGACAGCTCCGGCCCGCATGCGGATGAGCCGCAGTCGGGCCGTCTGGCCGACCTTGGAACGGACTGAGGCCAGGCCCTCGAAGCAGGACGTGGGGGCGAGCTTACTGTCCGCCGCGACGGACAGGCTGGGCGGTGTTGACCGTATGGATCGCCCGCAGGAGCTTCGCCGGGAAGTAAACCGAGAAGAATACCACCATGGGTGCCTTGAGGGCCATCTTCTTGACGTTGTGCGCCTTGTACGTGCGGTCGAAGCGGGTCACGTAATACCGGTAGTCCCGCGGTGAATCCTCGAGCCGGCGGGCGGACATCCCGGAGACCATCTGGGGCCAGTACTGGACCTTGAGATCGTGGTCGGCGAGGTGCAGGGAGAGATCGATGTCCTCGTGCATCTCGTCCTTGGCGTCACGGCAGGTTTCGTCACGGATGGTTTCCCATGCCGTGGCGCGCAGGGCCATGTTGGAGCCGAACAGGAAGTGGTATTGGTGCTTGGCGAGCTTGAGCATGAGCTGGCGCATCTTGTCGTCTGCCTTGAGCCCGAACCGCCGCATCGGCATGTCGTAGTAGACCACCGGTCCGGTGGCTGCCTGGACTGTCGGGTCAAGAAAGGCCTTCTGGACCTGTTCAACCCAGTCCGGCTCGACAACCGAATCCGCGTCGATGCGTCCCAGGATGTCGCCGGTGGCGTGGTTGAGGCCAAAATTCCGGGTGGGAATCAGGCCCTGGTCCCGGTCCTGGCTGAGCAGGATGATCGGACTTTCCGGATACTCCAGCTGCATCTGCGCCACGATGGCGGCGGTGCGGTCAGTGGAGAGGTTGTCCACCACGATGATCTCGTGGGCCGGAACCGACTGGTACACCGCAGCGATGAGACACTGCCGGATGACACTTTCCTCGTTGTAGGCCGGGATAACAACGGACACGCACGGCAGCTGTGCTGCGTCGTTCAAGGCATCCCCAGAGGATTTATCGGCTGACATCAGATCAAATTTAGCACCGATCGGGATTTGACCTGCCAGCGGCTGGGTCCGGTCCGGACAAACACTGGGGAAACCTTGAAGGGGCCCCGCACCAGGCGGAGCCCCTTCATATGGACGGCGCTGTGGCGCCGGACGTGCTAGTTGCTGTCCTTGTCCGCGCCACCGTTCATGTTGGCCGCGATGTTCTTGATGGCGGTCTTGGCATCGGTGGATGCCTTGGCTGCCGCGTCTGCCGATTCATCGGCAACGTGTTTGGCCTTCTCGTCGACGTCGTCCACGGTGTCCTTCGCATCCGTTGCAGCATCCTGCGCCTGGTCGGCCGCGGCGTCAGAGACCGAAGCCGCGGCGCTTGCGGCCTTGCTGGCTGTGTCCTCGGCTGTTTCCTTGGCGTCGTTCACCGTGGTGGCAGGAACCGGCGCAGGAGTGACAGGAGAAGGGGTCTTCCACGGGTCTTCCACGGGCTTGGAGGCTTTCCAGGCCGCGACGCCGGCGGCGACGGCTGCGGCGATGATGCCGAACACCAGCCAGCCGCGCTTCCTGGGCTTCTGTGGCTGGGCGATCTGGACGCCGACAGCCTTACCGGCTTCATGCGCGGCTGCCTTCAGCTGGGTGCCGGCCGTCTGCGCCTGTTCCTGGAGGGAATGCACAACGCCGGAATCGGCGAACCGCTGGGCGACGGCATCCACGTGGGACGGCGCGCTTTCCAAGGTGCGGTGCACGGCGTCGGATGCGTAGCCGATCTGGTCCGAAAGGCGCGGCAGGTATTCCACCACCACGCGGTCCCGCGCGTTCTGGATAACGGGAGTGGCCTTGTCCAGTGCCTCATGCAGGCGCGGGGTGGCGACCTCAACGGCGTCGTGAATTTTCGGGGCGAGCTGGGCGAGACCCTCCTGGATGCGCGGTGTCACTGTTGCGACGCCGTCGGCAAGGTTGTGGGCCGCGGTCTTAAGCCCTTCCTGGATCCTGGGAGATGCGGTGTCCAGGCCATGCTGCAGGCGGGGAACTGCCCAATCCACTGCTGCTTCCACGCGGGGGGATGCCCAGTCCTTGGCGTTCTCAACTGCGCTGTTAACTGACTGTTCAAGGTCGCGGGCAATACGATCCGATTTCTTCACAACTACCTCCCGATTAATGTGACGGTTCTGTTGTTAGCCTACGTGCCATGACCTGCACGGGCTATTCTTCCAGCGGATTTCCGGCTGATTTCACCCAGCGCGGAACTGCCCGTCATGCCCCTTCCGCGTTGACCGGCCGTGAAAGAATGGGCGGTATGACTGCAATCGCAACTGCAAAAGCAACCATCCACACCAGCCTCGGCGACATCGTCGTTGATCTCTTCGGCAACCATGCGCCGAAGACGGTCAAGAACTTCGTTGGCCTGGCCACCGGTGAGCAGGCCTGGACCCACCCCGAGACCGGCGAGGACAAGACGGGCACGCCGCTGTACGACGGCACCATCTTCCACCGCATCATCAAGGACTTCATGATCCAGGCCGGCGATCCGCTGGGCCGTGGCGTGGGCGGACCGGGCTACAAGTTTGACGACGAAATCCACCCTGAACTCAGCTTCAACGCCCCGTACAAACTGGCCATGGCCAACGCCGGCATCCAGGCGGGCAAGGGCACCAACGGCTCACAGTTCTTCATCACCACCATCCCCACCGACTGGCTGCAGGGCAAGCACAGCATCTTCGGTGAGGTTGCTGACGAGGACTCCAAGAAGGTCGTCGACGCGATCGAGGGCGTCCGCACCGGTATGGGCGACCGCCCGGTTGAGGACGTCACCATCAACAGCATCGACATCGAGCAGCTCTAACCAGCGCATGAGCTACGGAATTCCGGCGGCTGAGCCGTCCGCGCAAATTCCGGTGTGCCCCAGGCACCCGGACAGGCCCTCCTATGTGCGCTGCCAGCGCTGCGGGCGCCCAGCGTGCCCGGACTGCCAGCGGGCGGCCGCCGTCGGATTCCAGTGTGTTGACTGCGTCAACGAAACCAAGCGGACGACGCCGGCCGTCAAGACTGTCTACGGCGGAGCCGTGGCAACCGACAAACCGGTGGTGACGTTTGGAATTATCGCCCTGTGTGCGGTGATGTACGTTCTGCAATGGATAGTTCCCGACGAGTGGGTCTACCAGAACCTGGCGTTCGCCAATGTGTTCGCCAGCCCCGAATTTGGTGAGTTCGAACCCTGGCGGATGCTGACGGCGGCATTCCTGCATTCACAGGGATTCATCCTCCACATTGTGCTGAACATGTACATGCTGTGGATTTTCGGCCAGGCACTCGAACCGCTCCTGGGCCGGGTCCGGTTCCTGGCGTTGTATCTCATCTCTGCCATCGGGGGGTCCGTTGGCTACCTTCTTCTGACCCCCGGCTATGTGCCGGGAGTGCCTCTTGCCGGCGTGGTGGGCGCCTCGGGCGCCATCTTTGGACTCTTCGGCGCGATGCTTCTGGTGCAGCGGCACCGTGGCGGGGATACGCGGCAGTTGTGGATCCTGATCGCCATCAACGGCGTGATCGGATTTGTGGTCCCACAGATCGCCTGGCAGGCCCACCTGGGCGGCCTTGTCACCGGCGCCCTCTGCGCTGCCGTGATTGCTTACACGCCCCGTGGCCCCCGGCAGCGCCTGCTGCACGCGGCCGGACTGGCCGGAGTGGTTCTTCTGCTAACCCTGGTGAGCTGGCTCCGCGTCACGACGGGCTGACTGCCCGGGTCCGCCGACCCACCTCCGGACTCCTTCCCAGACCCCGGTGTCCCATTGGACACCGGGGTTTTCGCTGCCCCCAGCAGGCCGTGGCAGTCGCAGGCCACGGCCGGTACTCAAAGTTATCCACAGGGCTTATCCACACTGTTGGTAACTTACACGGGTGTAGTTCAGGATTGCGATGTTTCCCTGGGCCCGGATGTCCGCCATTTCCCGGCTTTGATCCTCCCGTTGTCCACAATTGTGGACAACCCCTGGGGATGTGCTTGTGGTTAAGTGGAAAAACACGCCTCTTAGACCCGACCTGTGGATAACATGGCCGTTTTCGGCAGTACAGCCCTGCACGAAGGGATTTGCGCTGCCCGTATCAACAGGGTTGTTCACAGTATTCATAACTTACAGGCATGTAGTTAAACTTCGGTGTTTACCGGGTTGGGGCATCTGAGGAGGTCGCCCCGACCCGTTCTGTGGATTGTTATCCACAACTGTGGATAAGTTGTGGGTAGCCCAGTGTTAGTAAGTGGAAAACACCTGCCCGTGCGAGGGCCCTCGTACGCAGCAACCGAACACACGGGCTCCCAGCCAGGAGGATCGCCTTGAGCGCCGGCGCCACCACCCAGCACATCTACCTCGACAGGCAGCACCCCGCGGTATGGCGTGGCCTCAACGGTCTTGGGGTGTAAGCGCACGAAGCCGCCGGGATTGACCCGCGAAGCCGCCGGGATTGACCCGCGAAGCCGCCGGGATAGACCGCAGGACCCCCGCACTGATCAATGCGCGGGAGACGGCCCTGTTCACGGACGGGGATTGGGTGGCCCTGGCCGTGCCATCACCAGTCACCATTCGGTTCGCCGCGACCGCTTAGCGCGGGCGATTATCCACAGCTAATCCACACTGTTAATAACTGTTCGTCCGAGCGACTTGGATCCGGGTCCCGTGGACCAAGGCCTGCACAGGATGTCATCGCTTTCGGCCCGGGAAAGTTATGCACAGTGTGGATAACTTTCCCAACAGCTGGGGAGAACTTATCCGGAGGAATGCCAGATCAGCCGGCGGCGGGGCGCCCGCCCACCAGCCCGGCTGTTGCCGGTCAACCCTGCCAGACGCCTGAGGAACCGCGCCGGTGGCTGTGCAGAAGATGGGTGTCCACCATGCCGATGGCTTCCATGAGGGCGAACATGGTGGTGGGGCCAACGAACGAGAACCCTTGCTTCCGCAGGGCCTTGGACAGCGCCACCGATTCCGGTGACTGCGTGGGGATCTCCGCGTGCGTTACCGGCTGGGGAGTGGTTGTGGGCTGGAACTGCCAGACGAAGGCAACCAGGCCTTGCCGCTCGCGCAGCGCGATGGTGGCCCGGGCATTGGCGATAGTGGCCCGGATCTTGAGCCGGTTGCGGACGATGCCGCGATCCTGGAGCAGGCGCTCGACATCCGCTTCCGTAAAGGCGGCAACAGCGTCCGGCTGGAAGTCGAGGAAAGCCTGACGGAAGGCAGGGCGCTTTCGCAGGATCGTGGCCCAGGAGAGGCCTGCCTGGAAACCCTCAAGACAGATGCGCTCGTAGAGGCCCTGTTCGTGCCGGACGGGCAGGCCCCACTCGGAGTCATAGTATTCGCGCAACAGCGGATCCACGGCCGCCCACGGCGGACGGGCGAGGCCGTCGTCGCCCAGGACAGATCCGGCCTCACCCTCGTTTCGGGGCTGGACCGCTGCTACGGGAGTCATACGGGTCCTGCGGTCAGCGTCAGGAACGCCAGCGCGTGGTCATCAGGAAGCCAATGATGGCAATGCCGAAGCCGGCCACAATGTTCCACGACGCCCAGGCCTGGACAGGGAACCGGCCCTCGCTGATGTAAAACGTGATGATCCAGAAGAGCCCGATGATCATCAGGCCGAACATCACTGGCTTGAACCAGACAGCGTTGGGCTTATACGTCTGTGCCCCGGAAGCGGGCTGCGTGGCGCTGGAAGTCTTCTTGCGAGGCTTTGACTCGGGCACGTGCTCTCCTTGGCGGACTGGAGCAAGCTCGGCGTCGCGGGCTTGATATCCTGCAAGAAGGAAGGTGCCAGCGGTCAGCGCGATCTTGGTCAAATCTGGATTCTTACTAGCAGTCAATTCTAGCCGTAGTCAGGGCACTCAAATGCCCATCGCGGCCACCCCGGAGGAGAACGCGTGGTAGTGCAGGAAAAGGCGAGGCGCGCTGCCAGCGGGCCCGCCCGTGCGGCGCCCGCCCGCGCTTCCAATCTGCGTGGGACCGTGCAGTTGCTCGGCGAGCTGCTCATCACGGCCGGCATTGTTCTCCTGCTCTTTGTGGGCTGGCAGCTGTGGTGGACCAACATCGAATCCGACGCCAAGCAGAGCGCGGTCATCAAGGAATTCGCCCAGGGGCTGCGCGGTACGGTGCCCGCAGTCCCGGAACCGGGTCCAGCGGCAGCGCCGGTGGATTACGGCACTCCAACGGTTTCCTCGGCACCAGGCCATGCCGGCACTATCGGCATTATGTACATCCCCCGGTTTGGCCCGAACTACACGCGGCCCATCGTGCAGGGAACCACTGGGGATGTCCTGGATACGCTGGGGCTCGGCCATTACGCCAACACGGCGATGCCGGGCGCCGTCGGGAACTTCGCCGTGGCCGGTCACCGGCAGACCCACGGTGCCGTCCTGGACAATATCCACACCCTTGTCCCGGGCGACAAAATCTACGTCCAGACCAAGGACGGCTTTTACATCTATGTCTTCCGCAATAACCAGATCGTGATGCCGTCCCGGACCGATGTCCTGGAACCGGTCCCCACCCGCCCCGGCATCACTCCCACCGAAAGCTTCCTCACCATGACCAGTTGCAATCCGCGTTTCGGCGCCGAGGAACGCATCATCGCCTACGCGCTGCTGGACAGCTGGCGGCCTGCCTCGGCGGGACCGCCGGCCGAGATCGCCGCCCAGGTGACCGCAGCGGTGGGAGGAAGCTGAGTATGTACGGTTGGATTTTCCGCCACCTGCCGGGCCCCCTCTGGCTCCGGATCTTCACCTCGCTGGTGCTCATCGCCGGCGCACTGATCCTGATGGTTCAATTCCTGTTCCCCTGGATGTCCGGGTTCACCGCATTCACCGACTCAACGATTGGTTCTGCAAGCCAGCCATGACCACAACTAAAATCCTGGTCGTAGACAACTACGACAGCTTCGTTTACACCCTGGTGGGCTACCTCCAGGAGCTCGGCGCCGAGACCACCGTTGTCCGCAATGACGATGTGACCCTCGCCGAAGCCATCGAGATGGCCCAATCGCGCGACGGCGTGCTCATCTCACCCGGTCCGGGGAACCCCGCCGAGGCGGGTGTGTGCATTGAGCTGATCAAGTGGTGCGGCGCGAACAAGAAGCCCATGTTCGGTGTCTGCCTGGGCCATCAGGCCCTGGCTGAAGCCTACGGCGGCACGGTGACCCACGCGCCGGAGCTGATGCACGGCAAGACATCGCTGGTGGAGCACAACGGCACCAGCGTCTTCGCCGGGCTCCCCTCCCCCGTGACAGCGACGCGCTACCACTCGCTTGCAGCGGTCAGGGACACCATCCCCGACGTCCTGGAGATCACCGCCGAAACAGCGACCGGCGTCGTGATGGGCCTGCAGCACCGTACTGCACCGCTGTGCGGCGTGCAGTTCCACCCGGAGTCGGTCCTGACCGAAGGCGGCTACCAGATGCTGGGCAACTGGCTTGAGTCACTGGGCATGGCGGGGGCTGCCGCCCGGGCCGCCACTTTGAGCCCGCTCATCCAGCACTGACAGGCACCCACCCTCAAACAACGCGGGGTCACTTCCCGCCCATCCCGGAGGGGAACATGGGCGCGAAGTGACCCCGCGTTGGCTCAAGGAGCGGGTGCGGGTCAGCCCTTTTTGGTGGCTGTGGGCGTGGCGGTTGGCGTTGGTGTGGGCGGCGGTGCCGGTGCCTTAGCCACCTCTACGTTGATGGTCTTGCCCTGGTCGACGACGGCGTTGACCTGCTCACTTTGCCCCGTAACGATACCCGCCGCGACCTCAGAGTTTTCCACTTCCTGGATGTTTGGGACCAGTCCTAGTTCCTTCAGCGCCGCCTCCGCCTCGGCGCGCGGAAGATTGATCAGTCCAGGCATGGATACCTTGCCGGTGGAAATCACGATCTCCACCGTGGTGCCCACACCCACCATCTGGCCCGGCGAGGGGCTGGTGGTAATCACCCTGCCGGCAGGCACGGTGGCACTGTTGGCGGTGGTGGTGGACGCGGCGCCCTGCAGGCCGTTCTGGCGCAGGATGTCCCGGGCCGCCGCCTCCGTCTGGCCCGGAAGGGTTTCCGGAATCTTGACGGCGCTTGGGCCTTCAGAGATATTCAGGATCACCTCCGCGTTGGGATTAACCGAGGTCCCGGCCACCGGGTCAGTACCGATGGCCGTCCCGCTTGGTATGGTCTCGTGTTTGTTCCGTTTGATCTGCGGACGCAGGTTGGCACCATAAAGTTCCTGCAGCGCCGCCGATTCCGTCAGCGCCGCCACCGCCGGGACCTGCACCTGGGGCGGCGGGGGCGCGGGCCGGTTTACGGTGCTGTACAGCCAGAAACCGCCGCCGCCAAGGATCAGCAGGGTGAAGATCAACAGGATAGCCATCCATGTACGACGACGGGACTTCTGCCGGGCGGTCCGCTCACGTTCCGGAGCGAAGCCCAGGGGAAGCTCGTCGACATCAGACGGTTCGCGCGCGTCGCCCGCCATGAGGGGGACTCTCCCGTCAGTGCGGGTGTCGTCCGCGTTGCGCTGCCAGCCGGTGGGGACATCGTCGAGGAAACCCGCACCGGTGAGCCCGAACGCCTCTGTCACGGGCGGGCGTTCCGGCGTCGGGACGTGGTCGTTGGGATCGGTGGGGGCTTCGGTTGCGGCCAGCACGGGCACGGACACGCCCGCCCGCGCGGCGCGCAGCGCACGCCGGAAGGCAGCCGCGTCCTGGAAACGGTCCGTCCGGTTCTTCTGCAACGCCTTGGCCAAGACACTGTCCAGGGCGGCCGAAACCTCCGGATTCACGCTGCTGGCTGGCTCCGGAATTTCCCTGACGTGCTGGTATGCCACGGAGACCGGGCTGTCACCAATGAAGGGCGGCCGGGCGGTAAGCATTTCGTAGAGCAGGCAGGCAGCCGAGTAAAGGTCGCTGCGCGCATCCACTGTTTCGCCCCGGGCTTGCTCGGGCGAGAGGTACTGGGCCGTGCCCACCACGGCCTGGGTCTGCGTCATGGTGGCCGAGGAATCGGCGATGGCCCGGGCAATTCCGAAGTCCATGACCTTCACGGAATTGGAGCCTTCGCAGAACATCACGTTGGCGGGCTTGATGTCGCGGTGGACGATGCCGGCCTTGTGGCTGTATTCAAGCGCGGAGAGCACGCCAAGGCAAAAGTCGATAGCCTGGTCGATGCTGACTTCCTTGGCCCGGATCAGGTCGCGGATGGTCCTGCCCTCGACAAACTCCATCACGATGTAGGGCACCCGGACACTGTCGTCCGAGCCATCTGGAACGGTGTGTTCGCCGGTGTCGTAAATGGCCACGATGGAGGGGTGGTTCAGCGCCGCAACGGACTGCGCTTCGCGTTTGAACCGCGCCTGGAACTGCGGATCCCTGGCCATATCGGGGCGGAGAAGCTTGACGGCAACTGTCCGGCCCAGCCTGGTATCGACTCCGCGGTGAACATCCGCCATCCCCCCGCGGCCGATGATTCCGCCGAGTTCGTAGCGGCCGCTCAGGACGCGCTGATTGTCCACCGGGAGGCTGTCCTCCCGGTGCAGCGGAGTGCGGGGCGAGTCATTCACTGTCAATCCTGACGACTAAGGCGCGCAGGTAGGGGGTAAGCCCTGCACCTGGCCGGGGGTGCAGCTGGGCAGGGCGGACGTCGGCTGAGCCGAGGCGGCTGGCGAGGAGGGCGGAACGGCCGGCGTAGTGGCCGGGGCAGGAACGGCGTAAGTCACGGTCACTTCAGCCCCCTTGGGCACGGTGCCCGTGGGATTGACCTGCAACACCGTTCCCGCAGCGGAAGTACTCTGCTGCGGGATGACCCGCACGGACAGACCCATGGTTTCAAGCGTCCCCTGGACCTGACGGTAGTCCTTCCCGAGGTATGCCGCCGAAATAATGTCCACCGTGCTGGGGGTGGGCGTCGGAGTGGGCGTGGGCGTGGGCGCGTCGGTGGTCCGGCTGGGGGTGGGCGTCGCGGACGCCGAGGTCGCCGTAGGGCTGGCGCTGGTGGACGGCGGGTTGCTGGATGCCGAGTTAGTGGTGGTGTTGGCCGGGTTGAAAATCCCGGCCTGCGTCAGGAAGAACCCCACCAGCGCGAACAGAACCAGCACGATCAAGGCGACCAGCGGCCAGGTCCAGGGGCTGCGGCCGCGACGCTCGGGCTCGTCCTCGGGTTCGTCGTCGTACTTTTCTTCCTCCTGCACCCAACTGCGCTCCGCAGCCAGGGCGTCCGCACGCGAAAGCGTGCTGCCGGCTCCGGTGGCTGTGCCCGCGGCCGCGGCGCCGACTGCAGCGCCACCGGCAGCGGCACCAAGCACGGGCAGGGCGGACGTGGACGTTGTGTTGCTGTCCTTGTGGGCGATAACACCCGTGGGCGCTGTGGCAATGTCCACCGGTGCCGTAATGGGGCCGGTTGTCGCTTCGAAGAGCAACATGCCGGGAACCGCCGCGTGCGCGGCATCAATGTCGCCGTTGCGGATGGCCTCGGCAGCTTCGGACAGCTTGATGGCGTTGGCAGGGCGGTTCTTGGGGTCCTTGGCCAGCATGGACATCAGCAGCGCGCGGACCGGTCTGGGCAGGGTCTCCGGAAGCGGCGGCGGGGCATCGTTGACCTGCGCCAGGGCAATGGCGATCTGGGATTCGCCGGAGAAGGGCCGGTGTCCGGTGAGGCACTCGTAGCCGATCACGCCGAGTGAGTAGATGTCCGAGGCGCCGGTAGCTGTCTGGCCGGTGGCCTGCTCCGGGGCGAGGTACTGGGCGGTCCCCATGACCTGGCCTGTCTGTGTCAACGGGACCTGGTCGGCCAGGCGGGCGATGCCGAAGTCGGTGACCTTGACCCGGCCGTCGGGTGTGATCAGCAGGTTGCCCGGCTTGATGTCGCGGTGGACCAGCCCCTGGGCGTGGGCGACGGAAAGGGCGCGGGCGGTCTGCGCCATCATGGAGAGCGTCCGGTCCGGGGACAGTACCTGCTCGTGCTCGATGATGCTGCTCAGCGGCTGGCCCGGAACGAGCTCCATGACCAGGTAGGCGGAGCCATCCTCCTCGCCGTAGTCAAAGACATTGGCGATGCCCACGTGGTTCAACAGGGCGGTGTGGCGTGCCTCCGCGCGGAACCTCTGGAGGAATCCGGGATCACCGGTGTATTCCTCCTTGAGTACCTTGATGGCGACAATCCGGCCCAGGACCTGGTCCTTGGCCTTCCAGACCTCGCCCATCCCGCCGATCGCAATCCGCGTGGTCAGCTGGAATCTGCCGCCGAGGGTGATTCCCGTTGTAGGCCTCACTTATTCAACACCGCCTCAAAAATCTTCTTCGCGTTCGGACTGGTTAGCTGTGCACCGGTGGTGATGTCTACGCCCTCCATGGCGATGGTGACACTCACCTCCGGGTTGTTGGCGGGGGCAAACCCGGTGAACCAGGAGTTGTTCAGGCCGTTGCCCAGTTCGGCGGTTCCGGTTTTGCCGGCCACCTGAACACCGGGGACAGCCGCGCCGCGGGCGATGCCCTGGCTCACCGCGCTGGTCATCCATTCGGTGATCTGCCGGGCAATCTCCGGCGTGGTGGAAGTCCGGAGTGCTTCAGGCTTGGGTTCGTCAATGACCCGAAGGTCCGGGGACCGCACGGTCTTGACAAGGCTGGGGCTCATCTGGACGCCATTGTTGGCGATGGCGGCGGTCATCATTGCGATCTGCAGCGGCGTGGCGCGCACGTCCTTCTGGCCAATGGCGGACTGGGCCAGGCCTGGCCCGTCCAGTTCATCGGGGAAGCCGTTGCCCTTGGCGTAGGCGAGCTTGAGCTGATCGCCAAGTACCTCGCCGAAGCCGAACTTTGCCGCCTGCTCGGCGATGGCGTCGCGGCCCAGGTCGAGGGCAATGCTGGCGAACGGCGTATTGCAGGACTGCTGCAGGGCGAAGGCAAAGCTGGCCGTCTCCTGGGTGTAGCAGTTGCCCCCGGCGTAGTTCGGCAGCTTGTACTGGATCCCCGGGAACGGCATCTCGGCCGGGTTGGGGAGCACGCTGTCCTTGTTGTACTTCCCGGAGGCGAGGGCCGCGGCGGTATCCACCAGCTTGAAGACTGACCCCGGAGCGAGCAGTTCACCCGTGGGCCCGCTGACATTCTGGTTCAGGTTGATGCCGGGGACCTTGACCAGCTCATTGATGTTGGTGTTTTCGGCTTTCGAGTCTTGGGTGGCGATCAGGTTGGGGTCATAGGACGGCTTGGACACCATGGCCAGGATGGCGCCGGTCTTGGGGTTGGTGACCACGATGGATCCACGCTGGCCATCCGGAATGAGGTCGTAGGCGAGCTTCTGGATGGCGGGATCGATGGTGAGTTCCACCGAGGCCCCCTTCGGCTGGCTGCCCAGGAAGAGCTGGCCGATCCGGTCGAAGAACTGCTGGTCGGAGCTGCCGGCCAATTGCGCGTTCATCGCCACTTCGAGGCCGGTGGCACCGTAGTTCTTCGAGAAGTAGCCCGTGATGCCTGCATAAAGTGCCGGCTGCGCGTACGTTCTCTGGAACTGGCAGACCTCGGACGTGCCTTCCACCGATTCGGCCACAGGATCCCCGCCCACGATGATGGCGCCGCGGTCGTTGCAGTAATTCTGCAGAATGGCGCGCTGGTTCAGGGGATTGTCTTTGAGGTCATCGGCACCCACCACCTGGACGAAGCTGATGGCCCCGAAGATCAAGGCAAACATGGCGATCGCTGCCACCCAGGAACTACGGATTGCCTGGTTCACGCTTGTTTCACCGCCTCGGTGGGAGTGTCGATTCCTGCAGGTTCCGCGGCGCCGCCGGGAGGAAGTGGCGTGGTGTCCACCGGTCCCCGCGCCGTATGGGAGATCAGCAGGAGCAGGCCAACGATGATCCAGTTGGCCAGCAGCGACGAACCGCCGGCGGCGAGGAACGGCGTGGTCAAACCGGTCAGCGGGATCAGTCGTGTGACTCCGCCGATCACCACGAAGCACTGAAGCGCGATAGCGAAGGAAAGTCCGCAGGCCAGCAGCTTCCCAAAGGCATCCCGGGTGCCCAGCGCAGCCCGGAACCCGCGTGTGAACAGCATGACGTACATCAGCACCACGGCGAACAGTCCGATCAGGCCCAGCTCCTCGCCGATGGACGCGATGATCATGTCGCTGTTAGCGAAGGGGACCAGGTCCGGCCGGCCCTGACCCAGGCCGGTACCCACCAGGCCGCCGTTGGCCATGCCGAAGAGTCCCTCGATGACTTGCCGGCTGCCGGTCTCGTAAACTTCCGGGCTGAAGGCGTTCAGCCAGCCGTAGATGCGGACCTCGACATGGGAAAACACCTGGGCTGCCACGAAGCCGCCGCCCAGGATGAGGGCCAAGCCGATAACCACCCAGCTGATACGGCTGGTGGCCACGTAGATCATCACGATGAACAGGCCAAAGAACAGCACGGAAGAGCCGAGGTCCCGCTGGAAGATCAACACGCCGATGCTCACCAGCCAGGCGGTGATCATGGGCCCCATGTCCTTGAACCGGGGGAACTGTAGCGGGCCGATCTTGCGGCCGGCCAGCAGGATGAGGTCGCGGTTGGAGGATAGATAACCGGCGAAGAATATAGCGAGGGTGATCTTGGCAATCTCACCCGGCTGGAACGTCAAGGGACCCATCCGGATCCAGACCCGGGCTCCCAGGATTTCGCCGGCCGAGATCCCCGGCACGAGGGGAAGAATGAGCAGGAGCGCGCTCACGGCCAGCGAGATGTAGGTGAAGCGGCGGAGCACCCGGTGGTCCTTGAGGAACCAGATAACGCCAATGGCCACGGCCATGGCGATCAGGGTCCAGCGGAGCTGGTTGTTGCCGGTGTCCTCCCCGGGGGCGTCGAGGCGGTGGATCATGGCAAGTCCCAGGCCGTTAAGTGCAACCACCAACGGAAGTATTACCGGATCTGCATATTTAGCCCGGATCCGCAGGACTAGGTGGAAGACCAGGGCAGCCACCGCGAGGAGGCTGGACTGGAACCAGAAATCGGAGTCGAACGCCTTCTCCTGGTCAACGCCCACTAACATGTTGGCGCCGATGCCCACAGACAGGGCGAGAATCAGGAGCAACAGTTCCACGTTGCGGCGGGGTTTGGGTACGGTGCTGAGCTGGCTCACTGGCCTCCCTCACAAGCGGTAGTGGGGCTGGGGGAGGCGGCCGGGGTCGCCGCAGGAGCGGCGGGGTCCGACGAAGGGGCAGGGGCCGTGGGTGTTGCGGCCGGCGCAGTTGTTGGGCTCGGAGCGGGCGACGGGGTCAGGCACTCATCCGGCGGGGCAATGGTGCCGGTGCCTTCAAGGTTCTTCACGATCCGCTGGGCGTCGTAGAGGTCGCGTGCGGGAACTGTCTGCCGGACGCGCTGCTGGGAGAACTGGGGTAGGGAATCCATCTGGATCTCTGTTACGGCTTCGAGGGTGGAAAGCTGGATGGGGCCAAGCCGCTGCGACACACCGTTATAGATGGCCACACGGGAATCGTATTCCCCGATGTAATAGCGGGTCTGGGTCCAGGCATAGCCGAGCCAGAGGCCAACCGTCAGCACCACCAGCACGGATGCGGCGATGGACATGGTGACCCAGCGGCGGGGTTTCGGCTGCCCCAGGGCGGCGTCATCCACCTCCGCCACGGGAGCGTCGGCCTTGTGCGTCAGGACGGTTGCGGCCCGGCGGGCCACGGTGCGGCCGGCAATGGTAGGAATGGAACCGGACTCGGCCGCGGTGGCCGCAGCCCCGACCAGTTCGTGCGGGCGCGATGCAAGTTCCTGCCGCAGGACTTCGGCCGAAAGGTGCTCGCCCAGATGGGGATCGGTGGAGGGCGGAGGTTCCGCGGCCGCTGGCTTTTCTGGGGCTTTGTCGGCGGCGGGGCTCTTGACGTCGGACGTCTCTGGGTCCGGTGAAGAGCCAGCTGCTTCGCTGTCAGCGGCAGGGGCTTCGGTGACCGGCTGCGAGGGGACGATGTCGACGGCGGCGGTACTGACGTCGTCGGGCGTTTCCTCGGTGATTTCCACCATGACGACGGTGACGTTGTCCGGTGAGCCAGCTTCAAGCGTTAGGTTCACCAGGGTTTCGACGCACTCGCGGAGGTCCTTAGTCTCGCGGACCGTCCGCTCCACCACGTGTCCGGCCACGTAGTTGAGCCCGTCGGAGCAGAGCAGCCAGCGCTCCCCGGGCTGGACGTCCAGGGTGTCCAGATCCAGCTCGGGGCTGGCGTCGACGTCGCCCAGGACGCGCATAAGGACGTTTTTGTGTGGGTGGGTTTCGGCTTCTTCGGGGCGGAGCCGCCCCTCATCGATCAGCCGCTGGACGAACGTGTGGTCAATGCTGATCTGGGCAAATTCGCCGTCGCGCAGGCGGTAGGCCCGGGAGTCTCCGATATGCGCGAAATGTAGCTTGCCGTCTGCCAAAAGCAGGGATGTAACGGTGGTGCCCATGCCGGCCAGCTTGGGGTTGATATGGACCAGCTCGGAGAGCAGGGAGTTGGCCGTCTGGATTTCGTCAGCGAGGATTGTGCCGGCATCGCCGTCGTGGTCGTCGTGGTCCAGGTGCAGCATGTCCAGCACGGTGGCGGCAGAGGCGACATCGCCGCCCGCGTGGCCGCCCATTCCGTCCGCGACCACCGCCAAATGGCGGCCGACATACGCCGAGTCATCATTTTTGGCTCGAATGCGTCCCACGTCCGAGCGCGCCGCATAGCGCATGATGAGGGGCCGCTGGACGGGCGTGGCCTCGCCGGCGGGAAGATCAGCGGCCATTGCTATGGCCTCAATTCGATGACCGTCTTGCCGATTCTCACGGGTACGCCAAGTTCAACGGGCAGGGCCCGGGTAAGTTGCTGGTCGGCCAGGTAAGTGCCGTTGGTGGAGCCCAGGTCCTCGATAAACCAGCGGCTGCCCTGCGGGAAAAGCCGCGCGTGGCGGCCAGAGGCGTAGTCGTCCTCGAGAATCAGCGTGGCTTCCTGCGCGCGGCCCAACAGGATGGGGCTGGCGGCCAAGGGGATGGTGGTTCCCTTGAGCGGGCCTTCGGTGACCACCAGTTGGTGGGCCTGCTGCTTGAGGGTCTGCGGCGGAGCCTCGGCCAGATCCGGATTCTTGCGGACCTGCCGGGCGGTCGGAGTGCCGGCGGCAGCTTTGCGGCCCACCATCAGGTCCCGGCGCATGGCCGAAACTATGCTGAAGATGAGGACCCAAAGCAGGATCAGGAAGCCAAACCGCAGCGCAGTGATGGTCAGGTCGCTCACGGGCGGCCCCCAGGGTTGGCGGGAAGCAGGCGAAAGATGATCTTAGTCCGTCCCATCGTGATGGTGGAGCCGTCGGTCAATTCGGTGCTGTCTGCCAGCTTATGGCCATTGACGTAGCTGCCGTTAGTGGAGCCGAGGTCCACGGCGCTGGTGACACCGTTGGTGGTGCGGATCTCGAGGTGGCGGCGAGAGACGCCGGTGTCGTCAACCAGGATGTCAGCCTCGGAAGACCGGCCCAGGACGATGGATGGGGCATTGAGGGAGTAGCGCTGGCCGTCGATGTCCAGAACGGGCTGCAGCCGCAGGGGCGGGCGGCCGGGGGCCGCCGGCAGGTTGGGCCTGGCCGGCGCGACGCCGGGGCCGGCTTTGGACTTCTCGGTGGAGGAGATGATCTCGAAGTCGCCGGCGCGCAGCTCCTCGGACCGGCGGAAGGAGATCCGTACCGAGCCCTGCAGGGTGTAGCCCTGGCTGCGGACGTGGTTGATGACGACGTCGCAGAGTTCTTCGGCGAGTGGTGTGCCCCATTCCTGCGCCCTTGTGAAGTCGCCATCACTGAGCTGGACGTCGAAGACGTTCGGGGCCAGCGTGCGGCCGGCGGCGATCGTGAGGGCTTTGTTGTCCACCTCGCGGCGGAGGCGGCTGGCGATTTCCACAGGTTCCACCTGGGCGCGCGAACCGGTGGAGAAGACACCGCGGACGGCCTTTTCAATACCGCGCTCGACCTTGTCCAGCAATCCCATGGTCTTCTCCTTTCCCCCCTGCTGCGGGGCAGTTTTCGTTCCGGAACTCGACCAACAACGCAGTTCAGAACCCAGTGGCCTGCCTGGCAGTGGCAGGCACTACTACATCAGATACT
Source organism: Pseudarthrobacter sp. AL07 (assembly GCF_029960665.1). Lineage (GTDB taxonomy): Bacteria > Actinomycetota > Actinomycetes > Actinomycetales > Micrococcaceae > Arthrobacter. Next base: position 29,770 of record NZ_JASBRB010000027.1, on the reverse strand, counting down.
ACTGGGCAGGCCTGTAAATGACCTTAATCCGCAACGGCCGGGCCGCTGGAAAAGCCCGTTCCGGGACCCCGGAAGGCGCGCTCCCGGAGGGGAATTTGACCGCGTCCGGAGCTCAATTGGTGTTTTGCCGCCGATGTCCGTTATGCTTGATCTCGCTGCTTTTACACGGTTGCGGATCCGGGAAACCGGCCGTGATTCATGGAAAAGAAGTTGCGCGCGAGTGGCGGAACGGCAGACGCGCTGGCTTCAGGTGCCAGTGTCCGAAAGGGCGTGGGGGTTCAAATCCCCCCTCGCGCACGCAAATCCAGAAAAGCCCCGGTCTCAGGATCGGGGCTTTTCTGCGTCTAAGCTCCAACACGGGCGAAGTCCCGGGATTCGTGCCGGGTGGCAGCGGTTCTACTTCCTTAACGCCCCGAAGCCCACGATAAGGGCCTCAAGCCCCAGGCTGAACGCCTCGTCCGCAGGTTTCTCGTGCCCCTGCGCGGCGAGGCTCCGGACTGCTCCCGTGAAGCTCGGCGTCGATTCGGCCATCCGGCCGGATTCGAAAATGTCGGCGGGGGCGGTGACGTCGTAAGCGGATCCGAAGATGAATGATTCCAGGGCCACGATGGCGGACACGATCCGCTCCGCCGGGAATCCGGCTGTCCGGAATCCGGCGCTGACGGTCTCATACATGGCGAGGGTCTGGGGTGCGTCCGTCACGGGAAGTACTGCGATGACGGGAATCAAGGGCGTGTGTTCCGCGAAGACATCCCGGTAACTCCAGGCCCATTTCCGCACTGCCGACTCCCAGGGCTCTGCGGCGAACGCAGTCACGTCCACCAGGGCAGCGAGGTGGTCTTCCACGAGCAGGAGCACGTCCCGCTTGGATTCCACGTGGTTATAGAGGGCCGACGGCGCCACGTGCAGTGAGCGGGCCAGTGCGGCCATGGTGAGGCCGTCGTAGCCGTTCTTGCCGATGAGCCGCAGGGCTGCAGCGGTGATGCCCGCGAGGTCCAGGACGGCGGCGGCCGGCCGCCCCGCGCGACGCCGCGACGCACCGGTTTTCGGTGCGGGGTCGTGCTCCTTGATGCTGGGTGACTTGGCTGGTGACGCCGGCATTGCTGGCCTTTCTGCGGGCAGTATCCCCAGCATTATTCCACCGGTCGCTTCCTCGCGGGCCGCGCAACAGCTACAGTACTACTAAATGAATGATATTCATTTAGTAGTACGCGTCACTCAAGTGGCCACAGAGAGGACATCATGCTGAATCTTGACCGCGACGTTGTAATCGTCGGCGCGGGACCGTCCGGGCTCACCGCTGCCCGCGAGCTGAAGAAGGCCGGCCTCAGCGTGGCAGTGCTGGAAGCACGGGACCGCGTGGGCGGCCGGACATGGACCGCCACCATTGACGGGGCCATGTTGGAAATCGGTGGCCAGTGGGTCTCCCCGGACCAGACTGCACTGCTGGAGCTTCTGGACGAGCTCGGCCTGAAGACATACTCCCGCTACCGTGAGGGCGAATCCGTCTATGTCGGTGCCGACGGCACGAAGACCCGCTACACCGGCGATTCCTTCCCGGTCAGTGGAGCCACCGGGGCGGAAATGGACAAGCTGATCGGCATTCTGGACGTCCTCGCCGCGGAAATCGGCGCCACCGAACCCTGGGCGCACCCCAAGGCCCGTGAACTGGACACCATTTCCTTCCACCACTGGCTGCGCGCCAATTCGTCCGACGAGGAGGCGTGCAACAACATTGGCCTGTTCATTGCGGGCGGCATGCTCACCAAGCCGGCACATGCCTTCTCGGCGCTGCAGGCGGTGCTGATGGCAGCCTCCGCCGGGTCCTTCAGCCACCTCACGGATGAGGGCTTCATCCTGGACAAGCGGGTCATCGGCGGGATGCAGCAGGTGTCCCTGCTGCAGGCAGCGGAACTGGGTGCCGACGTCGTACTTAACAGTCCGGTGCGCACCGTCCACTGGGGGGATGACGGCGAAGACGGGCACCACGTCAGTGTCGTTTCGGAGCGTGCCACCGTGAATGCGCGCTTTGTGATCATGGCCGTGCCGCCGAACCTCTACTCGCGTGTCTCCTTTGACCCGCCGCTTCCGCGGCGCCAGCAGCAGATGCACCAGCACCAGTCACTGGGCCTGGTGATCAAGGTCCACGCCGTCTACAGCACGCCGTTCTGGCGTGAAGACGGACTCTCCGGCACTGGCTTCGGTGCCGGGTCGCTGGTCCAGGAGGTCTACGACAACACGAACCACGCTGATTTGCGCGGAACGCTGGTGGGCTTCATCTCGGACGAAAAGGCCGACGCCGTCTTCGAGTTGAGTGCCGCCGAACGGAAGCGCGTGGTCTTGGAGTCCATTGCCGGCTTCCTGGGGGATAAGGCCCTGGCACCAGAGGTCTACTACGAATCCGACTGGGGCTCCGAAGAATGGACCCGGGGCGCGTACGCAGCCAGCTACGATCTGGGCGGCCTGCACCGTTACGGCAAGGACCAGCACACCCCCGTGGGCCCGATCTACTGGTGCTCCTCAGACCTCGCAGCGGAGGGCTACCAGCATGTTGACGGGGCCGTCTGCATGGGCCGGCGTACGGCGGCGCGCATCGCTGCGGCGGCGGGTGTTGCAGCCAATGCGGGCGCATCCGGTGCAGAACATATGGCCGCTGTCGACTGACAGCAGCACCGGCTCCAATCCATTCAGCGTCGAATGAACTACGAGAGGCCAGGCCATGGTTCCCAAAGAAGTGACAGTACAGACAGCCAGCGGCGTGGACAAATGGCCTGGCTGAAAAGGGCCTGAGCGGGAAGGGCCTGAACGCCGGCGCGGTGGGGCTGGTGGGCGCCGTCGTGATCGGGGTTTCCTGTATCGCGCCTGCATACACGCAGCCCGCGGCGCTGGGGCCAACGGTATCGGAGGTGGGGGTTCAGCTGCCGGCGATCTTCCTGGTGGGCTTTATCCCAATGATTCTGGTGGCGTTCGGCTACCGGGAACTGAACAATGCCATGCCCGACGCCGGCACCTCGTTCACGTGGGCATCGCGCGTCTTTGGTCCGTGGATCGGTTGGATGGAGGGCTGGGGGCTGATTGCGGCCACCATCATTGTGCTGTCCAATCTGGCGGCCGTCGCCGTTGACTTCTTCTATCTCATGCTGGCCCAACTGTTCGCGAACCCGGAACTGGGCGAGCTGAGCAAGAACCTGCCGCTGAACATCGCCACCACATTCAGGGACTGCCTAAGATCTCCATTGTGCCGGCCGGTACGCCGATCCCAGCCGGTCCGCGACGTCCGCTACCCCGCCGCGGCCTACCGAGGCTTCCTTTATTCAGGAGCGTGGATGGGGGGAGCAATTAGGCTCTTGAGCATTTGTCGTTCTGCAACGTTCAGTCGGTCATTGAGGTTCTTTTGGGCCTCATCGATCTTTCCGGCCAGAACCAGGTCACAGAATTCCTGATGTTCGTGCAGTTCGTCGCCCATGACGTTCTCGTCAGCTTCCTGGTGTGTCATGGCGAGCCGGAGGCGTCTCATGAGCGAAGCGTGCGTCTCAGAGAGTATGCGGGATTTGAGGAAGCTGACGGTTGTTACATGGCTGAGCTTGTCGGCTTCAACGAACCCGACCACGTCACCGTTGGTCACGGCGTCCTTCATTTGGGCAATGGCGTCTTTGAGTTGAAGGAGTGCTTCCTCTGGAGCGCCGTCGGCAGCCTTCACGCCAGCTAGTTCAAGGACGCGGCGTGCTTGGTAAATCTCCCTAACGTCCTCGGGGTCGAGGGTGAGGACTTCCAGGACCCGGGAGGCAGGATTGCGAACGAGTAGCCCTTCTAGCTCCAGGGAGTTCAAGGCTTGGCGGACAGTGGCACGCGAAACGCCGAGTTCAGTTGCCACGGCATCTTCCGTGACCCGCGTTCCCGGGAGTATTTCGCGGGTCAGGATCTGCTGCCGAAGCGCCGCGGTGCTCAGCTCAGTTGCGGTCATACGTCGGATTTTGTTCACAGGGTGCTCCTACTGTCTTCGGCGGTGGCGGGTCCGTCCAGCCGGGACCCGCCACCACTTATCTAGTCACGATCCTAGGTGTTCCTGGAGCGTGGATTTATCGATTACTGTTGCCCGGGCTGGCGGGGCGCGGCCAGAACCTGGTGGGGGTAGCTGTCCAGCAGCCTGGTGGGCCGGAAACTATCGAACAGCGGCTCGGGCTCGTCAAACACTTCCGCAGCGACTGCCGATCCCAGGAACGGGGCCAGGGTCACGCCACTGTGGGTAGCAACGAGGTAGAGCCAGGGCCTGGAAGGGACGGCGCCGATGACACTTTGCCCATCAGCAGGCATTGCTCGGACTCCGACATGGAGTTCCGTGATTTGGGCGTTTTCGGTGTTTTTCAGGATGTGTTGGAGCCTGTCGATGAATTCCTTTGCCAAGTCCGATTCCAGAGCGGGGACCGAACCAACTGTCGCGGTCACATCGAGATCGAGTGCTTGCAGCAATAAACGACCACCGCCGTCGGGGCGGATGTTCAGCTTTGGGCTGGTGAGCATCCGGTCTATGGCTACGGGCAGGGGGTTTGTGACCGCAAGGTAGCCGACGGTCACATCGCCCGGCTCTTGGTACTCGGCAACAACCGGACCCAATCCTGCGGCTGCTGTGATGTCGTTTGTCCACCGTCCAACAGCGCTGATCACGTGGTCTACAAGGATGCTGCTGCCGTCGCTAAGGCTGACGTTCACGCCGTCGGTCATCTCTTCGAAGGATTCCACGTTCGCTCCGATGCGCAGACGGACGCCGAGTTGTTTGGCCCGCTGGAGCTGGTGACGTATGTACAGGGTGGGGTAGCAGTGCGCTTCGTGCGGGAAGTAAACAGCAGCGCTGCAGTCCTCAGGGACGATCAGGTCAGGAACGAGTTCGTTGGCCGTTGAACTGCTGATGCCTGCTGCTTCGTACCCGAGCTGCACAAGCCGTTCCAATCGGTGTTGGAGTTCGGTGGCGTGCTCAGGCGTGGCTGCGAGTTCGATGTGACCGGTGGGTCGGAACCAGTCCGCGCCCGTGCCGGCAAGGCGGTGGTGTGCTTCGAGGCCGGCGCGGTTGAGTTCGTAGTAACCTACGGGTTCCTTGCCATTCGAGTTTACCCATGCATATGAGGTCGAAGACGTCCCAGAGCCCGGGGCGTTCTTGTCGATCAGGGTTACTTCAGCCCCACGGGCAGCTGCCTCGGCGGCGATGGACACGCCAATTATTCCCGCTCCGATTACGGCTATTTTCATTGATGGTTCCTTCTGCGGTGGTAATGCTCTGGTTTAGAGGACTTTGCTGAGGAAGGCTTGGGTGCGTTCCTCCTGGGGGTTGCTTAGGACATCTTTGGGCCGGCCGCTTTCGACAACGACGCCACCGTCCATGAAGACGACGGAGTCCGCGACTTCCCGTGCAAAACCCATCTCGTGCGTCACAACGATCATGGTCATTCCGGTGGAGGCGAGGTCATGCATGACATCCAGTACCTCCCCGACCAGTTCGGGATCCAGCGCCGAGGTGGGTTCGTCGAACAGCATGAGCTTGGGTTCCATTGCCAGCGCACGGGCGATGGCAATGCGCTGTTGTTGCCCGCCGGAGAGTGACCCTGGGTAGGCGTTGCGCTTGTCGGCAAGACCGACCCGCTCAAGCAGACGTTCGGCGCGTTCCCTAACCCTGGCCTTCGATTCCTTTTTCACGCCCACGGGCGCCTCCATGATGTTCTGGAGAACCGACATGTGCGGGAACAAGTTGAACTGTTGGAATACCATTCCCACTTCCGAGCGCATTTTCGCTATGGACTGGGGGCGGAGTTCGTGGAGAGCCCCGTTGTGTTCGCGGTAACCAACCAGGTCGCCGTCGACGGTGATGCGCCCCGCTGAGGCAGTGTCGAGGTGATTGATGAGGCGCAGGAAAGTTGACTTTCCAGATCCTGAAGGGCCGAGAAGGGTGGTTACTTCTCCGGCTTTGACTTCCAGGTTGATGCCTTTGAGTACTTCGTTGTGCCCGAAGGACTTCCATACGTTCGTTGCCTTAACCATCACTTTTGGTGTCTGGGTCATCGAGTTCTCCTAACGGGCCGGGGCATCATTGGTGCCGCGCCTTTTTTGCAGTTCAATAAATCGGCGCATGATGCTCAGACCCTGTGCACGGGTGCTTTTGTTGTAGTGGCGTTCGGTGTAGTACTGGCCGATGGTCATGAGGGTCGTGACGATCAGGTACCAAATGGATGCCGTGATCAGGAGAGGTATGGTCTGGAAGTTTTCGGCGTAGATGAGTTGGGTCGCGTAGAGCAGCTCAGGGAAGGACAGCACGCTGACCAGCGACGTCGTCTTCAGCATGGAAATGACGTTATTGGCCGTCGGCGGGACGATGACGCTCATCGCCTGGGGGAGTATTACTCGACGCAGGGTGCGCATGTTTGACATACCCAGCGCGTGTGCTGCCTCCGTCTGTCCCTTGCCGACCGAGACGATGCCTGCCCGGACGATTTCAGCCATGTAGGCGGCTTCGTTCAGTGCAAGCCCAAGGATCGCGGCTACGACGGGAGTGATCAGTGAGTTGGTGTCCGTCGAGAAGAGGGGTTCTGCTCCGGGGATGCCGAGGGCAAGCGTGGGATACAGGGCTGAGATGAAGCCCCAGAACAGCAACTGAACGAACACCGGAGTTCCGCGGAAGAACCAGATGTAGAGGCCGGCCGCCCCATAGAGCGCCGGGTTGGTGCTCAAGCGCATGACTGCCAGGATCACTCCGAGGACTACGCCCAGAAGCATGGCGATGAAGGTCAGTTGCAGGGTATTCACCAAGCCGTCAAGCACCCGGGGAGAGGCGAAGTATTCACCGACAATGGGCCAGCCGAAGTTGGGGTTCGTCGCGACGGACTGAATGACTAGAACCGCCACCAGACCCATCATTATGTAGGACGCCCAGCGGCCAGGCCGCTTGAGCTTCTTGACTTTCTCCGGGCTTCGCTGTCCGACGGAAACGTCGGGGACAGCGAGTCCGTTCATGCTTGTGTTCACGAAAGAGCTCCGTTGATTTCAGATTTTTCGATCTTGATATCGCCCAGGTTCCACTTGTTCAGGATGGATTCGTAGGTGCCGTTGCTGATCAGTTCATTGATCGCAGCGTTTATCGCTGCAGTCAGTTTGCTGTCCTTGGGAAGCGCCACGCCACCGGGGTTGGGGTTTTTCAAGAGAGGGCCCACGGACTCGAATTTTGCCGGATTCTTCTTCGCGGCATCGGCGATAGGCGGTGCGTCGGTCAGGACTCCATCGATCCTGTTGCTCTGCAGAGCGAGCTGGGCCTGCGGAGCCGTTTGGTAGACGTCGGCAGTGGGCGCGGCCTTGCCGGCGGCCTTGCAGGATTCCTCCTGGGCGGGCAGGAAGGTGGTCTGCTGTAGCGAGCCTCTGATCACGCCGATGCGTCCGCCGCATGTCTGTTCTGCGGTGAGTTCCTTGGGGTTGCCCTTGCTAATCAAGAGAAGTGTGCCGTTCCAGTAATAGGTAGCGAAGTCCACGGTCTCCTCCCGCTTCTTTGTGTCACCGATGGAAGACATGGCCATGTCCACTTTGTTTGCTGCCAGCGACGGGATCAGTGCGTCAAAGGATGTGGGAACGAGTTCAACGTCCAGGTCCAGCAGGCCGCCGATGGCTTTTGCCAGGTCAGGGTCGAGCCCAATGATGGTCTTTCCATCTGCGTCAGTGGATTCGAAGGGAGCGTAGGTCGGATCGGTACCAACGCGAATTTTTCCTGCCTGCCGGATGTTCTCGGGCACCATCGCCGCGAGCTTTGAATTCATCGCAGGGGCTGAGGACGTTCCAGACGATTGAGGAGTCGAGCCGCCGCAGGCAGTGATGGACATGACTCCGGCCGCCACTGCTGCGATGGCGATGTTGCGAAATTTGGCTTGCATATTTCAGCCTATCTTCCTAGTATCAGACTGTCTGACAGTTCAAGTGTCAGACGTCACAGCCGATACGTCAAGATGCTCCCGAAAAAAACACCACAAAGAGGATTGATTACCCATGCTCAAAGAAGAGATCAGGACACCCGCAGCGCCCCTTCCGCTAGGAAGCTACTCCCAGGGGGTGCGGGTCGGGGATCACTTGTACCTGACCGGGCAATGCGGGTTCGACCCCGTTTCCCGTGAACTGGTGAGCGAGGATGCCGGCGAGCAGACGCGCCAGGCGCTGACAAACCTGCGGAGTATTATCGAGGCTGCCGGCGGAGCGATGTCCAATCTCGTGACGGTCCGTGTGTATATCAGCAGCGATGACGACTGGCCGGAAGTCAACGCCGCGTACGGCGAATTCTTCGAACACCCCTTCCCCGCTCGCACCACGGTCCCTGTCGGTCTTGGCGACGGAATCAGGGTCGAAATCGACGGAATCGCTGTCTTAGCGTAGCCACGCATATCACCGATTAGGGAATTGCGACTCGTTCGTCGGTGGACGCTGGCTGAGGCTCTGTTGAGGGGCAATCTATCGACTTCATGTCAGCGGTTTGCCCGTCATAGCTGTACCTGACACACGAACTGCCCGTCCGATGCTCCGCCCAAAACCCACCGCTTGTCGTCACATGATCCCGTAAATAGATCAGCCGTTGTGTAGCCGCCGGTTGCCGGCGAGACCGAATAACACCCGGCATCGCCTTCTCCAATTGTCGAACCAGTTCAGTCGAACCAACTTCTGTGCCGTGAATTATCCACGCGTATATTGCTTATTTATTTTATGTCATGCAAAGGGTGGCCGAGCTTCTGTTGTGACAGGAAGTCGAGGGGGGTTCTAGCCGGGCATGCTCACCGTCACTAGAAAAGAAGCATGCTTACCAATAGGCTGGCGGAGGGGAATTTCCCCTTCGACCAGAACGAGGTGAGAGCATGACGGATACTGAGATCATCAGCAAAGTTACGGACATCATCAACGATGCGCACATCGGTATGTTGACCACCATCAACGAAGAGGGCGCCCTGGTCAGCAGGCCGCTGGCGGTCCAGGACGTGCAGGAGGACGGAGACCTCTGGTTCTTCACAGGCCGGGGCACCTCGCAGGTCTCACACATTCAGGCCGATCCGCGGGTCAATGTTTCCTTCGGCAGGCGCACCGAGTGGGTGTCGGTGGCCGGTACCGCCGAGGTGGTCACGGACCGGGCCAAGATCCACGAAATGTGGAACCAGGTAGTTGAAGCGTGGTTCCCGGACGGACCGGATACCCCTGAGGTTTGCCTGCTCCGGGTGGACTCGGAATCCGCAGAATACTGGACCAGTCCGGGCGGGACGGCCGCCACAGTCATCCAGTGGGTTAAGTCCAAAGTGACGCACAGCCGCATGAGCGTCGGCGAAAGCGGCACGGTGGAGCTTTAGGGACGGCAGGACTCCAGCGACGGCGACACAGTAGTTAACGTCCGACGGCGGGAAGTCCGGCGGGGATCCCGGCAGCCCGTTCCGCCGCAGCGAGGGCAACGCCAAAGCGGACGACGGCGGGAGCGTAGCCCTGGTGCGGCACGGGCCGCAGCTGTTCCGCCTCCCTCATGGCGCGGATCAGTGCGGACGTCTCGGGCAGCCGGACGTCCGTCATGGCGGGGTAGTCGATGCAGCAGGCGGGGTCCAGCTCGTAGCGGCTCCACCGGGCCAGAAGTGCGTCATGTACAGCCTGCGCCGCGGTGTGCGCGGGCTTGTCCTGCCTTTGCTGGCGGCGGCGTTCCTGCCACGCCAGGATTTGGGGACTGCCCCAGTACGCGGCCACGCCCGCCCCTGTCCCCAGCACAGCCAGGATTGCGCCGGACCAAGGTGACGCAAGTGTGGGAATGAGGATCGCCGGGATTGCCACGGCAGACCCCATAAAAACGTCCCAGAATACGGGGTCAGGGGCGTGGACGGGAGGGTCCGGCGTCGAATGCCGGCGGACAGCCAGGACAGTGGCGGCCACGGCGCACACCAGCACTGCACCCCAGAAGCCCAGCTGCAATGCTCCAAACAGGACGGATTCTGCGAATGCCGGCACTGCGGCACCTCCCCGCGTCAGGCCCGGCCCAGGATTCCGGGTTGCTCCTTCCATTGCAACCCTTCCGGACGCCGGGGTCAATGGCGGGACCTCCTGCGCCGGCCGTGATTCGTGCCGGAGGTTCCCGCGCCTGCCGCGGGCCGGTCGCTTGAGACCATGAGACTGAAAATGTGCAGCATCCATGTCCAGGATCCGGCCGCAGCCCATACGTTCTACACCGGGACCCTCGGGTTCGAGACGCTGATGGCGATGCCCGAGTACAACCTGTTCATCATCAAGGATCCCGGCGCCGATGCCGGGTCTGTGGGGCTGCTGCTGGAGCCCAGTGACAACCCGATCGGTGCGAACTACATGAACGCCCTGCATGAGGCCGGGATCGCGGCCATCACGTTCGGGGTTCCGGATGTTCAGGCCGAGTACAGCCGGCTGCTGGCCGCAGGCGTGACCTTCCAGGGCGAACCATCAGAGGATCCGTCCGGGATCAGTGCAGTCTTCGACGATGGCTGCGGCAACTTCGTGCAGCTGCACCAGGACTGTCGTTCCCCAACGCCTATGACCGGCGCTGGCTACTCGGCCTGGGCGCGGGCCTTCTTGGCGTCCTTCTTGGCTGCCTCGTCCTTGACCCGCTGGGCTTCGGTGCGGACGGCGGCGTGGGTGGAGCGCTCAGTGACCAGCCACGCCGGGGGAGCCTGCAGCAGCGCGGTGATTTCCGCCGTCGTGAGCGCTTCCTCAACACCGCCGCGGGCCAGGCCGCTGATGGAGACGTTCAGCTTCTGGGCCACAACCGGGCGGGGGTGCGGGCCGTTGCGGCGGAGTTCCGCGAGCCACTCCGGCGGGTTGGTCTGGAGTTCGGCGAAATCGGCGCGGCTGATGGTTGAATCCTGGAACTCCTGCGGTGTTGCCGGTAGGTAGATGCCAAGCTTCTTGGCAACGGTGGCCGGCTTCATGGACTGGGAGTTTGCAGAGGTCATGATTCAAGGGTATCTGGCTGCCCGCCTGAAAGGCACCAATACTGCACCCGTCCCGCACCATCTCAGTACCAGTCCCGCCCCATCTCAACATCAGGTCCGGCATTGCGGGGCCGCGTGGGCGGTACTGTGAAGACGTGCCCGCAGTCAATGAATCCCCGCAGAACGCCAGTCCCGACGAATCGCCGGAGCAGGAGGCGCCCCGCGTGCTCCGCTTCGCCTATGTGGCCGGCGTGACCCCGGGCAAGTGGATCCGCCGCTGGGAAGAGCGCGTGCTGGACATCCCGCTGGAGTCGTTTATGTCCGACGACGGCGCCCAGCTTTCCGTATTGGGTGACGGTTCTGCGGACCTCAGCTTCGTGCGGCTTCCGGTGGAACGCGAGGGCCTCAATGTGATTCCCCTCTATGAGGAGCAGCCCGTGGTGGTGGCGCCCAAGGGCCACGAGATTTCAGTGTTTGAGGAAGTGGCCTTGGCCGACCTGTCGGCAGAGACTTTCCTGGATGTCGCCGCATTGGGTGGCCCGGAGGCGGCCCTGCAGGTGGTGGCGTCCGGCGCTGGCCTGGTGATCCTTCCCATGTCCGTGGCCCGGCATTTCAATGTCAAGGACACTGTGGCCCGGCGGCTGACAGGTGCCCCGAGCACGGAGATCGCGCTGGCCTGGCCGAGCGATTCCACGGACGACATCATCGAGGAGTTCATCGGGATTGTCCGCGGCCGCACGGCGGCAAGTTCCCGGCAGCCTTCGGCCCAGCAGGAGAAGCCCAAGAAGGAACCGAAGCCGGACCGGCGCGGCCACGCGGTTAAGAAACCGAAGGTGGCCCAGCGGTACGCCCCGAATCCGGACAAGGGCCGCGGCAAAGGCTCCCGCAAGAAGGGCAAGCGCTAAAGCGCTGCCCCACTCGTCGCCTTGGACTGCGACGACGCGAATGCTCCACGAGCTAACGGCAGCATAATCAAATAACTGACCTGCACGGTGTCGAGAAAACTCCACCACTCAGCGGGACGTAACCAATCGGGAACTCGCGGAGTCAGCTGGGAGCCTGCGTCGCAGACCGCAGATGGCTGGGAAGGATCCGCCAGGGCATCCAGGAGTGTCTCGTATCCGGGGAATCCGCCGCAATCCTCGACGATCGCGTGAACCGCCAAGTCACGGACTTTTCCGAACGTTTGCTGTATGGGAGTACCATACAGTTATGAATCAGAGCATTATCGACCTGCTGGCGACCGAAGCTGCCGCATCCGCCGCCGAGACGGAAGAGGCCCGGAAGCGGATGCTGCTGAGCGCCCGCCGGCGTCAGGAGTGCATCCTGGGCCTTCACGCCTCCGGGCTATCCGTGCGGGCCATTGCTGCGCGGCTGGGAAGCAGCCCGTCGGTGATTCAGGCTGCCCTCCGCACAGCGAAAGGCAGGCACCCCCCAGCCCGGCGCGAGGAGCGGTTCCCTTATGAGCTGCACGTCATGCTGGGGATGCGCTTGCACGAGGAGCCATCGCGGCTGCGCAGCCTGGCGCGCGGCAACCTTGAAAGAATGCGTCGCACCCCGCGTGCTGCCGTCGCTGAACGTTGGCTGGACCAGTGGGATGAACTTCTCGAACTGCCCGATGATGCACTGGAAAAGGCGATGCTCGCCAACGACGAAAAGGGCAGGGATCTGCGCCAGATCAGTCCCTTCGCCGGGGCGCTGAGTGGCGAAGACAGGCTGGTTGCCATGAAGAAAGCGCAGTTGCTTGCGAAGGGATGAACTCGAGCACGCTATCCGTGCCGCGACCCAAATCATCCAGGACGACCAGGTCATTATCATCGGCAGCCAGTCGATCCTGGGTTCCTACAGTGAGGACCAGCTGCCGGCGGCCGCGACGATGTCACCGGAGGTTGACATCGCTCCGATGCGGGATGCTGATGCCGATGCCTTGAGTGATCAGCTGAGCTTTGACGCAGGCGAGTGGTCGGAGTTCCACGCCACCTACGGCTTCTATATCGAAGGGGTGGGTAAGAGAACAGCAATCCTGCCCCCGGCCTGGGAGTACCGGCTGGTCGGGGTGCGCAACGAAGCGACAAACAATGCCACGGGCTTGTGCCTGGAACCCCACGACCTGTGCGCGGCGAAGCTGATGGCGCACCGTGAAAAGGACTTTGAGTTTGTTCGGGCGCTGGTGCTGGCGCGCCTGATCGACCCGGCCATCCTTGAAGAACGGCTGGCCTCCATCGACCTAATCGCGGTCGAAAGCGATCAGGATGTAGAAGTCCTGGAATACCGGCAGCGGCAGTCCATCATCTGGCTTGCAGGTGTCCTCCCGCCTGACCCCGGGCGGAAACAGTAACTGACAGCCGTGGCCCTGTGCGGGGGCCTGTTAAGCGCGGTGGCCTCCTGATTCCGGACCTCCGGAGCCTCCTGCTCGGCGGGTTTCAGAACGCCCGTTTCGGCATACTGGATGCGGCTGAAGCCGGTCGCACGCTGCGGAAACGCACGGGGTTCACAAGATTCACAGGCATTAACAGGGAGCCTGTTTTGCGGGCCCAACATGGATGCGCGGTCCGGCGGGCGACCGGTAGCCGGGCGGCCCGTCAATCCCGTGTTTGTCACCCGTGCATCCTCGGGCAGGCCAGTTGCATGGTCAGCGGCAAGGCAGTTAAGATGGACCCGTAGTCGGATATGTCCTGTCATGCTGACAAATTGACGGAATCTTCATTATCGGTAGTTAAAGCACGGGAGTAGAAGTGACTGCGAGAACTCCCGTTCCACGAACAAAGCGGCATTTCTGCAGATAAGGCCGCCTTTGTGGCGATGAATGCTTTGCAAGCAGAACGTGAATCTACTCCTGGATGCCGCTTTAGGTTTCTGCATTCATGCAAGTTTCCAGGGCGGAGATGGCTGCGGTGAGTGGAGCCGTTCTGGGTTCCGGCGGAACTAAGCCGAGCAGGCTTCCGTCAGTTCTGCGACTGACTCTGCCGGCACTCGGTCTCCGGCCTCGGCGATCTGGCCCAGCGGCGTCGTAATTTCCGCGGGCACGCCGGCAGCGTCCGCGGCGGACACCAGCCCGCCCAGCAAGGCCTTGTCCTGAACGCTGACCAGGCCGTCCTCCACTACGGTGCAGACCTGCTTCTTGACCTCGTCCGTGGCTGCGGTTGCCACCTTGGAGGCGGCATCGTTTCCGGCGTTTTCAGCGACTTCCTGGACCGATCCGCAGGCGGAGAGGAGGAGCATCAGGGGGACGACGGACAGGGCGGCAAGTCGGCGTTTCATTCGTCCAGCCTACCGACTCAGTCTGTTCCGGCTTCTCCGTGCACTTCGTTCAGGTTGTCTTCGGAGCGGTCCAGATAGGCCAGGAGAAGGTCAGCTGCACGGTCCAGTTCCCCTGATTCGAGGGCCAGGCAGATCGTCTCGTTGTCCTTCAGATAGTGCTGGTAAAACTGCGCGTCCACAGTGGCTTTGTGAAAGAACAGGCGCATCTCGGCCAGGACCTGGCCCATGATGCTGTTCAGCCGTGGGCTTCCGGCCATGGCCACGATGGCCCCGTGGAAGTGCTGGTTGGCGGTGCCCAGGGCTTCGTCGTCACGGGCTGCCGCCGCGCGTTTGCCTTCCTCTACTGCCGCCCGGACGGCGGCCATATCCTCGGGGCTGCCTCCGGCTCGCAGGGCGCTGACCTCGATGGCGCGGCGGACCGTATATACGTCGTGAATATCGCCTGCCTCCAGGCTTGCCACAAAGACGCCGCGGTTGGGATGCCGGACCACCAGGCGTTCGCTGGCAAGTTCAACGAAGGCCTCACGCACCGTGTTGCGGGAGACGCCCAGATCCTCCGCGATGGTGGATTCGGTGAGCCGCATTCCAGGGGGCAGCGCGCCTTCGGCCAGCTGCAGGCGGAGTTCATCCGCCACGCGTTCGGCCACGGACGGAACGGCAACCCGCAGGCGGCCCGAGGCAACCCGGGTACCCCGGTCCGGCGTCGTTGTCGTCGAAACGCGGGGAGAAACGCGGGAAGAGGGGACGAGCGGGTCTGAAGAGGCCATACACGAGAATTTACACGATCGTCACATTGTGTAATCGAAGGATTGTTGAACAATCTGAAGATTTAGTGCATCCTAGTTAGGACCACCCAATGAGACGGGGATCACAAATGGCAACGATTGACCTCAATAGCGACGTCGGCGAGTCCTTCGGGCGCTGGAGCCTCGGCAATGACCTGGCAATGTTCAACTCGGTTTCGAGCGCGAACGTGGCCTGCGGATTCCACGCCGGCGATCCCAGTGTCATCCGCAGGACCTGCCGCGAGGCCGCCGCCGCGGGCGTCGTCAGTGGTGCCCACGTCGGCTACCGGGCCCTCGCCGGTTTCGGACGCCGTTTTATGGACATCAGCCCCACGGAACTGGCCGACGACGTCGTGTACCAGATCGGTGCCCTGCAGGCCCTCGCCGCGGTTGAGGGAGCCCGGGTCCAGTATGTGAAGCCGCACGGCGGACTGTACAACGCCATCGTGACGCACACAGCACTGATCTCCGCCGCCCTGTCCCGGGTCTGCCCGGACGTCCTGTACGCGCTGTTCACCGTCTTTGTGGCCGTCTACGCCACCAAGGAACTGGGCATGACCACCGGCGACGTGTTGGCCGCCATCCTGATCGGCTCCGCGTTCCAGCTCTTCCTGATCCCGGCCGGCGGCGCCCTGACCGACCGCTTCAACCGCCGCATGGTCTATGGCATTGCAGCTGCCGCAACTGCCGCCTGGATCCAGGTGTTCTTCCTCATCATCCAGGGCCGGTCCGAGGTTATGCTGATCATCGGCGTTGTGCTGGGCCTGGCCCTGCACGCCTTTATGTACGGACCGCAGGCCGCCTACATCACCGAGCAGTTCCCGGCCCGCCTGCGTTACGCCGGGAGGTCCCTGGCATACACCCTGGCGGGTGTGATCGGTGGTGCCGTGGCCCCGCTGATCTTTACCGCCCTCTCCGCGGCCTCCGGGAACTGGTACCTGATCGCCGGCTACCTGCTGCTGGCATCCATCGTCACCATCGTGGGCCTTGCCATCGGCCGGAACCCGCAGCCGGAAGCGGACCTCCGCCTGCTGCCCAATGACGACGCGCAGGAGAGCCACGCCTGAGCGGCGCGGCCTGATCCCATGGAAACAGTCAGCAAGCCCGCTGCCGCGGCCCGGGTGCTCGCCGTCAGGCCAGTAGGTACGACGGCGGTTCTCGCCGAACTCTCCGGGCTCCACGATGTCCTGGCCCTGCAGGCCCTTCTGCTGGAGGAGCCATTGCCCGGCCAGGTGGACGTCCTGGCCGCCGCCGAAACTGTGATGGTCAAGGCGGATTCGCCCGCTGCGGCGCGCAGGATGGCGGCCCGGCTGCTGGAGATGGACCTGACGGTCCAGTCCCACGCCGAAGGCAAACTGGTGCAGATTGAGACCGTGTACGACGGCGACGACCTCGCCGAAGTGGGCCGGCTCACCGGGCTGGGCGCTGACGGCGTCATTGCAGCCCACACCGGGCAGGTCTGGACGGTTGCGTTCGGTGGCTTCGCGCCGGGCTTCAGCTACATGGTAGGGGAAAACCACGTCCTTGAAGTCCCGCGCCGGAGTTCGCCCCGGACCACCGTCCCCGCAGGCTCCGTGGCCCTGGCCGGCAACTATTCGGCCGTGTACCCGCGGAAATCCCCGGGTGGCTGGCAGCTGATCGGCCGCACCGAGGCCCCGATGTGGGACCTCAGCCGGGAACAGCCGGCCCTGGCCGCCCCCGGTGACCGCGTGCAGTTTAGTGCGGTACGCGAACTCATTGAAGTTACGGACACCCCTGCTGGGAGGGCGGCTTCCGAAGCCCCGGCGTCCCACGAACCGGACAACCAGTCCGGCCTGCTGATCCTCTCGCCCGGACTCCAGAGCCTGATCCAGGACCTCGGCCGCCCCGGTCACGCCGGGCTTGGGGTGTCCTCAGCCGGGGCCCTGGACCGCTCCTCCCTGCGCCGCGCCAACCGGATCGTGGGCAACGACCCGTCAGCCGCCGTCGTCGAATCCGTTGCCGGCGGGCTGCGCGTGCAAGCCGTGGGGGACCAGGTGCTGGCCGTGGCCGGCGCGCCCTCGGCACTGACTGTCGTGACGCCGTCGGACGTTCCGGATGATGACGCTCCGGACGACGAAGATGACCGGTCCGACCAGGTGCGCGAGGTGCCCATGGCTACGGCGTTTGCCCTGTTCGACGGCGAGATCCTGACCATCGGAGCGCCCGAGCTCGGCTTCCGCAGTTACCTGGCCATCCGTGGCGGGGCAGCAGTGGACGCGGTGCTGGGGAGCCGGTCTACGGACACCATGTCCGGGATCGGGCCGGCACCGCTGGCCGCCGGGCAGCTGCTCGGCGCCGGCGCCGCCACGTCCTCCAACGTGGTGGGCAACCCGGAGCTGCAGCCTGACTTCCCGGACACCGGCGTCACGGTCCTGGACATCGTTCCCGGACCCCGCGATGACTGGTTTGACGCCGCCGCGCTGGAATCGCTCTGCGTGCAGGAGTGGGCGGTGACGCCCCGCTCGAACCGCGTGGGCATGCGCCTGGACGGAGCGGCGCTCAGCCGGAGCCGGGACGGGGAGCTGCCCAGCGAGGGAACCATGGCCGGCGCGCTGCAGATCCCGCCGGACGGACAGCCGGTCCTCTTCCTGGCCGACCACCCCATCACCGGTGGCTACCCCGTGATCGCCGTCGTGGTGGACCACCAGCTGGACCTGGCCGCCCAGGTTCCCATCGGCGGGTCCATCCGGTTCCGCTGGGCTCCCGGCTACGGGCTGCCCACCAGCTTTTCCGATTCTTCCCCAGACATTTCCCAGACAAACTGAGTCCTGATCGCCAACCGCGGAGAAATCGCTGTCCGCATCGCCCGAGCCTGCGAGGACGCCGGACTGGAGTCCGTGGCGGTGTATGCCGACGTTGATGCCGACGCCATGCACGCTGGCGCGGCCACCGAGGCGTACGCGCTGGGCGGCAACGCGCCGTCGGAAACGTACCTCGATATCCCCAACCTCCTGCGCGTGGCCTGGATCGGACCCACCCCGGCGGCCATCCTCCAGCTGGGCAACAAGATCACGGCGCGCGCGATCGCCGTCCGCGCCGGTGCCCCGTTGGTGGCCGGCAGCGACGGTCCGGTGGATTCGGCCGCGGCGAGTGCTTTGTGGAGCGCTACCTGGACCGGCCCCGGCACATGGAGGCGCAGGTCCTGGCGGACCAGCACGGCAACGTGGTGGTGGACACCCGCGACTGCTCGCTGCAGCGCCGGCGCCGGAAAGTTGTGGAAGAGGACCCCGCACCCTTCCTGCCCGGAGAGCAGACCCAACGGATTTACGACGCCGCCAAGGCAGTGACACAAGCGACCGCGGCGGCCTGTCGATCATCGAGCGTGGAGAAAGCTCAGCTTCCGTGGTGAACACCGGCCTGTTCAGGGAATTCCTAGTAAAGACCGTTCCGGCAAAAGGGCAGGTCGTGAACGAGGACGGGGCTTGGGCCATGTTCCTGCCCGGCCTGCCCTTGGCAGCCGAGGGCACAACGTTGGAAGAAGCGACCCTTGATTTAATCGACGCTCTTCGCGAATACGCCGAAGACTGGGAGGACCACCTAACGCACGGCACCAAACCACCGGGGCAACTGGGCCCTGGTGCAACATATTCACTCGTGCACTGACGAGGAACTGGACGCACGGCTGACCGGTAGCAAGAAGTGAGCCAAAAGTATCCACCAGGCACGCGCGATGACCACGAAGTTTTCTGTAGGACTGAGGAGTGGCAGCCCGTGCTCAACGCCAACGACCAGAAGGTCCGTCATCACGCCACCTATGAGCTTGCCTTGCATGATGGGCGGATTCTTCGGACACGAATTTCGCGTCCAGTGGACGGCACGGCTTACGGCCCTTCCCTCTGGGGAGAAACTTTGAAGAATCAGCTCGAAGTCACCCCGGACGAATTCTGGGAATGCGTGAAGGAGGGCGCTCATCCGGACCGCGGCGCGACCGAGGCGCCGACTACTGCGTTGCCGCTGGAGCTCGTTATTCTCTTGACCAAGTCAGCCAGGAGCCCGACGGCGGGATCACGGCTTGGTCCCGCCAGCGGAACCGTTGGGCGGCGCTACTCGGCTGAGGGCCGTTGCCGTTGCCGTTTCGTCGTCGACCGCTGTTCCTTGGCGGCGAGGCGGCGGCGGTTTGAACCCCGGGTCGGTTTGGTCGCCCGGCGCTTGGGGCCGTCGGGTGCCAGGCCTTCTGCCACCAGCTCGGTGAGCTTGGCCAGGGCGGTCTCGCGGTTGCGCAGCTGGGAGCGCTGTTCGGAGGAGGCCACGGTGATAATTCCGGCAACGAGGCGTGGTCCGAGGCGCGTGAGCAGCATCTGCCGTTGGTCATCCGAAAGCGCGGCGGAGCCGGCGATGTTCCACGAGAGTTTGGCGCGGCTGTCCGTCGTGTTGACGTGCTGACCGCCTGGCCCGGACGAGCGCGAGAACCGCCAGCGGAGTTCCGACGCGGGAATCGTGAGCGCGGGTGACACCTCCAGATCCATGCAACCAGCGTTGCACACTATGGGCGTGATCCACGCCCCCATTCTTGGGCAGCGGAGGGAGGTACTGGCAGGCCCCTCGTCACCGACTGGCGCGGAGTGTTCCTGTTCCTCGCCGCCGTCGGGGTCGCGGTCCTGGTGGCGTCATTGGTGATCTTCAAGGAGACCCTGCCCGCGAAACGGCGGGTGACTCGAGGCCTCTCCCACACCCTCCAGGATTTCCGCCGGCTTCTGGCCGACCCGGTGTTCGTCGGCGCCGTGCTGATCACCGGGTTCACGTACTCTGCGGTCTTCGCCTATTTGAGCGGGGCAACATACATACTCCAGGGCACGTACGGGCTCTCCCCGCAGGGTTACTCGTTTGCCTTCGGCCTGAATTCACTGGGCTTTATGGCTTTCGGGTTCATAGCCGGCCGGCTCGCCGAACGGTGGTCCGAACGGGGGACACTCACCGTGGGCCTGATCATGACTGTGGCCGGCGCCCTGGGGCTGCTGGCGGCGGCGCTCCTGCACCTGCATCGGCGGCGCCACCGACGCCGTTCCGTTCGGGACAGTTGCAGCCGTTTCCGCGGCAGCGGCCGTCCTTTGCCTCGGGCTGGTCAGGAGGCGGCGCAGCCCAAGTGTTATCGGCCGGATGTAACTCACCCCGCCCGCTCCACCGCCGCCAGGATTGCCTGCCCCAGCTCCACGGGTTTGGTGAACTGGGGCCAGTGCCCGGTGGGAAGGTCCACGTACTCGACGTCGCGGATGCGAGCCAATTCCTCGGTGAAAGGGTGGCTGGCGTCGATCCATTCGGTCAGGAGCGATGACGGGAATTCGCACGCGATCACGGTGGCGGGGACGTTGTAACGGCGGATGTCATGCAGGCGCTGCCGGCCGTAGGCCACACCCTTGGGCTGCGGAATGGCCCGGGCCCGGAAAGACGCGCGGAGCTCGCCGGTGAGGTCCACCAGGTCGGCGTCCTCGAATCCGTCCCACGGCGGCAGCGGCACGTCGTCGCCGTCAGTGGGCAGCTCGTCATTTATGGCGCCGCCCTCGCCCAGGGGTCCGCTGTCAACGTAAATGTTGCGCGCCACCCGGCCCGGCCGCGCGTCGGCCACCGCGTGGATGATCGCGCCGCCGCCGGAGTGCCCCACGAGGACAACTTGCCCCTCGAGGCCATCAACGAAATTTACGACGGCGGCAATATGGTCCTGGAGGCTGATGCCGGCCCGGGGTGTATCGACAGTTTCGAGGCCGGGCAGCGTCAGCGGATGGGTTGTGTGCCCGGCCGCCTCCAAGGCAGGCGTCACCTCCTCCCACGATGAGGCGTCCAACCAGAAACCGGGTACCAGGATGATGTCCATGACGGAACCCTACTCCGCGCCCCCGGCACCAGGTAAGGCATTAAGCAAGGCGCCGGGTACGGCCGGCGCAGACAAACCGCCATCGCGCATTGCGGCGACGGCGTCGGTCAGCGGCACGAATTCCGTGTCGTGTGTGACCATCACGGTGGCCACTTTGAACTCGTCCGTGACCCGGCGAAGCAGCCCGACGATGGAGGCGCTGCGCGCGTGGTCCAGCGCCGCCGTCGGCTCGTCCACCAGCAGTACTTTTGGACTGCCCATCAGGGCCCGGGCAATGTTCACCCGCTGCCGCTGCCCGCCCGAGAGCTGATGCGGACGCTTGTCCGCGGACCCGGCCAGCCCCACCAGATCCAGGAGTTCCACGGCGCGCGAACGCGCGGCCTTCAGGGACTTGCCGCGCAGGTGGTGGCCGATCATCAACTGCTCGACGGCGGTCAGGGAGGCCAGGAGGTTGGGCTGCTGGAAGATGATGCCCACCTTCTCCCGGCGCAGCGCGGTCAGTTCCTTGTCCTTCAGTTCCGCCGTGTTGGTCCCGTCAATGACCACGTCCCCACTGGTGGGGCGGACCAAGGTTGCCGCCACGGCCAGGAGGCTGGATTTGCCCGAGCCGGACGGGCCCACCAGCGAAACCATCCGGCCTGCCGCGACCTGGAGGCTGACGCTGTCCAGGGCCTTGACGGTTCCGCCGCCGTCCGGGTATTCGAGGGTGACGTTGGTGAGGGCCAGCGGCGGGCGGGCCAGGGCGGAGCCGGCAGTTGGCGTGGCCAGGAGTGCAGGTGTGACAGACATGGGAAGTACCTTTCGGAGGGTGAAAAAGGAGTTAGTTGCCGCCGAGAGCGATCAGCGGATCGACGGTGGTCACCTTGCGGACTGCCAGCGCGGCGCCCGCCATGCCCAAGGCCACAATTCCCAGCACGGGCAGCAGCGTGGTGGCTGGCGTAACCAGGAACGGCGCCGCCTGGGCTGCGGCGAACCCGCCAAGAATTCCGACCGCCCCGCCCAGGCCAGCACCGACCAGCAGCACGATGGCGGCCTGGGTCATGGCGTCGCGGAGCACGTAACCTCCGGACGCGCCCATGGCCTTGAGGACCGCGATATCGCGGGTGCGCTGAACCGTCCAGACCGTCAGGAACGCCACGATCACCAGCGCCGAAATCCCATAGAGGAATGCCTGCATCAGCATCAGCGACCCGTTTTCGCTCTTGAAGGAGCCCAACGCCTGGAACGATCCTGTGCGGGTGGTGCTGACAGTCTGCGCCATTGCATTGGCCGACTCCTGGTCCACCTCGGCGCCGTCCTGGTAGGTGACCGCCACGACGGTCGCCACCGGCGTGCTCCCCGGCGCGCTGCCGGCAGCCGGAGCCAGGTGCGCCACCTCGGCCCAGGTGGGCAGCGCTGTCCACACCACGCCGGTGTGCGAATACCACTGGTCATCCACGACGGCGGCGACGGTCAATTCAGTGCCACCCACCGTGGCCGTATCTCCGACGTCGAGCGAGAGATCTGCGGCGACGGTCGCGCCGATCACTACCGATCCGGCCTTGACCGGCGACGGCGCCAGCTGCCCGTCCTCGGCAACGCCGAACACCGCCACGTTGGTGGTGCCGCCATCGCCGCCCTGGAGGCGGGACTGGCTGATACCCAGGGCCTCGGCCCGGGCCACCCCGGCGGTGCCCCTCCAGCTGTCCACCTGCGCTGCCGTCACCTCGCTCTCTGTGAAGGACGCCGTGGGCTGGTTGGCGCCCGGGGCGCCAAAAACGATGCTGTCCACCGGCGTGGCCTCAGCGCCGGAGCCAGGACCAGACCCGGCACCCAGCTTCCCGATGGCGGACGTGGACTGGTCGCCCAGCCCGGCGGTGAGCCCGGACAGCAGCACCAACAGCAGTGTCACCAAGGCCACCACGCCGCCCATCAGGGCAAACCTGCCCTTGGCGAACCGGATATCGCGAATAGCGAGAAACACGTTGTACTTCCTTCAGTGGGGTGGATTCCTTCTGATTCCACTCTCCGGCGCATCGGCCCGACCCACATCGGGGACTTGGTTGAGCCGGGCGGGACAAAGGGCTGACGGGGCGGTCAACCTTTTGGTTGATCCGTACGCCCCCGCCGGCGCATAAGCTGATGAAATGCCTGCCGCGGAGCCACAGACCACCACGTCGGGGGCTGCCATCCTGCGGTTCCTGCGGGTGACGCTTCATGTCAGTTTTGCCGTGCTGCTGCTGGTTGCCATCCTGCGGCTCCATTTGGCGGCGGGCGCGGAGGGCGCGGCAGTCGGCCAGCGCCTTGCCTGGTCCCTACTCGCACTTGCCTTGGCGGCCGCGTATCTCGCTGGCACCATCCTGGAAAAGCGCTTCGCCGCTGGCCGTTCCAGCTTCAACCCGCACCCCTACGCCGCCCCTTGGCTGGGCCTTGTCACGGTGCTGTGGGGCATCCTCCTAGCGGGCAGCGCCGAGTTTTCCTGGGTCGCCTTTCCGCTTTTCTTCCTCCACCTGCACGTCCTCCCGCGACGAATTGCGCTGCTCACCATAGCCGCGATGACGGCCGCCGTTGTTGCCTCGCAGTGGGTGGCCAGCGGACTGCCGTCACCCACCCTCCCCATGGTCCTTGGACCGGGGCTGGGTGCCGTTTTCGCCGTGGTCACCGGGCTCGCATACCGCGCTCTCTACGAGGAGAGCGAGGCGCAGCGGCTGGCCGCGGACGAACTCCGGAGCACCCGGGCCGAGTTGGCCAAAACCCAGCATGACGCCGGTGTCGCAGCTGAACGTGAGCGACTGGCCCGCGAAATCCACGACACCCTCGCGCAGGGCCTGTCCAGCATCGTCCTGGTGGCGAGGGCGGCGGAGAAGTCCCTGGCCGGCGGCGATCTTGCCGCCGCCGCCGAGCGGTTCGCGCTGGTGCAGCAGACGGCGTCGGAAAACCTCGCGGAGGCCCGCAGCTTTGTCCGCGGCCTCACCTCGCCGCAGCTCCAGGAGTCGTCGCTACCGGAGAGCCTGCAGCGGCTCTGCGCCGAAACCGAAACCATGGCGGCCGCCCGCGGTGACGGACTCCGCTGCCGCTTCGAGCTGGTGGGCAACCCCGCGGAGCTGCCGCCACAGTACAGCGTCACCCTGCTCCGGGCCGCCCAGGCCAGCCTGTCCAACATCCGGCTTCATGCCAAGGCAAGCACCGCCGTCGTCACCCTCGCGTTCCTCGGGGACGAGGTCACACTGGACGTGTACGACGACGGCACGGGCTTTGTGCCGGAGGCTCCCGGTACCGGCGTGGCCGGCCGGGCGGACGGCAGTGGGTTCGGGCTGCGTTCGCTTGCTGCCCGGGTGGGTGAGCTGAGCGGCTCGGTGGACGTGGAGACGGCACCGGGCGAGGGGACCGTCATCGCCGTCCGGCTGCCGCTCACAGGCGGGGCGATTCCCGGGCAGCAGTTGCCTGGCCCGGGAGGGGAAAACTGATGGGGGAGCTCCGCATTCTGCTGGTGGATGACCACCCTGTGGTCCGCGCGGGCCTGCGCGCCATGCTGACCGAATTCGAGGACTTCAGCGTGGCTGCCGAGGCCGCCGACGGGGACGCTGCGCTGCGCGAACTCGCACGGCTGCGGACGCTGGGGGAGCGCGTGGACGTGGTGCTGATGGATCTGCAGATGGGCGCCGGGATGGATGGTGTTACCGCCACGGCAGCGATCCGCAAACTGGAATCCCCGCCACCGGTCCTGATCCTGACCACTTACGACACCGAGGCGGACATCCTGGCTGCCGTGGAGGCGGGCGCCAGTGGCTACATGCTCAAGGACGCCCCGCCGGAACAGATCCGCCAGGCGGTGTTGTCAGCGGCGGCCGGCCAGACGGCGCTGGCGCCCAAGGTTGCGGCACTGTTGATGTCTCGGATCAGCAGCCCGGAAACCGCCCTCACAACCCGTGAGGTCCAGCTCCTTGAACTGCTGGCCACCGGCCTGACCAACCGCGCCATCGCCCGGCGGCTCTTCATCTCCGAAGCCACCGTCAAAACACACCTCGTGCACATCTACGGCAAGCTCGGCGTGGACAACCGGACGTCCGCCATCGCCCTGGCCACGCAGCGGCGAATTATCCGCACGCCGGGCCAGTAACGGCTCCATATTCGGCGTGCATTGCTCCGTCGTCAGGGGAACTTTGAGATGACCCGATCAGTCCTTTGCGGACTGAACGATCGCACCGTGGCCCTGAAGGAACATTTTTCGGCCGCCACCGTCATCGGTCCAGACCCAGATGATGGAGAAGTCCGCCGTGGCGGCATCCACAACCCCGGTGCCGGTGAGTGTTCCTTCGGCGAAGCTGACCTGCTCACCGACGACAAACCTCGGGTGGCGGATCCGGTTCTTCCTCCTGCGAGAGGATGTGAGGCTGTCCGGAGCCATCATCGGGTGGCTCCAGCGGTGCTGGGAGCGGTCATTTTGTGGTGATTCATAGGCATCCTTCGGTCGCATGTTGGCTCTGCCAGCTCATTACAACCCTGCCCGCTGCTCTCAGGTCACGCTCTGCGTACGTGGTGGGTCCAGCCTAACCGGGAGTAAGTTCGCGGTGCCTTCCGAACCCAATGCGACCAAGCATTATTTCCCTCTGGCTGGCTGACAGCAACGCGACCGTATATTCAATTGGCCGCGGATACCGTTACAGCCGCTCGCCGAACAGCGGCAGGCTTCGGGCGCTGCGGCGTGCAAAGGGCGGCGCGACGCCGCATTGCGTAACAGGGGGTCCGTCCGTCCCTACGCGTCTGGGGTACGCGCTAAGCCAACTGCTAAAATGACTGGGTTGTAGACCGGCATATAGCTAGTCCAGCCAGCGCCGTAACGTAAGTAGGGGACCACACAAGAGATGACGGCAGGCGGTTCACACATCAGCACTTCGGAGAGCGTCCCCGGTCCGTCGAAAAAGACAGCCCCCGGCGTGGAGCTCCCGAAGTCTGTTGCGCCCGACCTAGCTCCCCCCACGAAGCGCCGGGTGTACATCGCCACCTGGCAGGGGTTCCTCGGCGCCCTCATGATGTTTGTGGGCTCGATCGGAACGGGCTGGATCGCCAACGGCTCACCCATGATCCGCCAGCCGGTGGTCATCGCGCTGCGGACCGAGGGGTGGGGGGTGACGCTGTCCACCGTGCTCCTGACGGTGGGGGCGATGCTCCTGATGCGGTCCTGGCTCAGGCTGGGCCAGCGGCTGGGTGACTGGGGCGAACACTCGCTGCGGTCAGTGGTCATAGCCATCTCCGCCTGGTCCCTGCCGCTCCTGCTGGCCGTCCCCATTTTCTCCCGCGATGTCTACGCCTACACCGGCCAGGGCCGCCTGGTCATGGAGGGGCAAAATCCCTACACCGTGGGCATCTCCACACTCAACAACTGGTTCGCCCTTGGCGCGGACCCGGCCTGGGCAGAGAACAGGACCCCCTACGGGCCCTACTTCCTGTGGCTCGCCCGCGGTGTTGTGCAGCTGACAGGGGCCCAGCCCGACGTGTCCGTGCTGCTTTTCCGCCTGATCGCCGGCTTCGGGGTTCTGCTCTGCGTCATCTACGTGCCGAAGCTGGCAGAACTGCACGGTATTAACGGCGCGCGGGCGCTCTGGATCTCGGTGGCCAACCCACTGTTCCTCATCAGCTTCGTGGCCAGCGCCCACAACGACGCGCTGATGGTGGGCCTCGCCGTCGCCGGTGTCTACTTCGCCGCGACGACGCGCTACTTGGCCGGCATCCTGCTGGTCACCGCCTCCATCGGGATCAAGCCGATCACCGTGCTGCTGCTCCCGTTCATCGGGGTGATGTGGGCTGGGCCTGCCGCCTCGTGGACGCGGAAGTTCCTCATTTGGGGCGCGACGGCGGGTATTAGTTTCGCCGTGCTGGCCGTCAGTGGGATCCCCTACAACCTCGGGTTGGGCTGGGTGTGGGCCATTATGGACCCGACTCCTGGGTACACCGGGTATTCGCCGTCGGGGTTCCTGGGGCAGCAGGTCGAGTTCCTAGGCAATGTGCTGGGACTGCCGGGCGGCACTATCGCGGACCTTTTGCGGACGGGCATGAAGTGGGCGGCTATAGGCCTGGTGCTGCTGCTGATGTTCCGTGGCGATTACTCGCGGGCGGTGCGCCGGCTGGCCCTGGCGTTCGCTGCCGTCGTGATGCTTTCGCCCATCATCCAGCCCTGGTACATTCTCTGGTTTGTGCCGTTCCTGGCTGCCACCGGCATCCGGAACGACTGGCAGATCCGGTGCCTCTACGTGGGCGTGACGTTCTTTGTGGTGTTCGGCGCGCAAGACCAGCTCTCGGTTTGGTCCTTTGTGGAGCTGGCCATTGACGCGTCGTCTTTGGCGTTCGTGACGGCGCTGCTGTTCACGTTCTACCTCCTGGTCCTGGACATCCACACGCGAAAGCTGTTGATCGAGGGCAAACCCTCGGACTGGGCCCGGCGTGGATGGGGCTGGGTGCAGGAGCAGAGGCGCAGGGCCCGCTGAGGCGCGCCCTGCTGGTTGCAACCCTTGCTCTATGTCGGCACGCAAGAAGGAAGAAGCTTGTCTGTTAAAGCGCGAATGTTCAAGTCAACCGTTCTTGACGAAGGGCCTGGGCCTTTTTTCGAACGCGCAGGCAATAGTCTTGAGGAAGTGTCCCTGACGGGCCGAAATCGGGAGACTGGAGAGTGAGCTATGCGGGTATCCGCTGAAGATCGAAAAGAACAGCTGATTTCAGCGACAGTTGAGCTTATGCGTCGTGAGGGCGTTCAGTCCGTGACCATCCGGGCCATTGCCAAGGAAGCTAACGCTCCACTGGCTACAGCACATTATTGCTTCAGCAACAAAGAAGAGCTGATGGAGGCGGCCGCCGAGGCTTGGTTTAAGAACTTGAGCCGCTTCTCAAGCGACGTCCCGGTCCATTTAGGCCTTCGCAAGGCTGTGGAACAAGTAGCCGAAGGCTACTGGCGCGCCCTTGAGGAAGAGCCCGAAAGCATACTTTCGGAGATTGAACTCATTTTGTGGGCAACACGCAACGCCGTAAGCCCGCTGGCCGGGAGGATTTATCCCGCTTATGAAGTGGAGCTCGGAAATATGTTCGCTTCCGCCGCCCAAAACACCGGCGAACAGTGCCTCATGGAATTCGCTACGCTGGTCAGGATCTTTTTGATGATTTACGACGGAGCGGCCATTCAATACATGACCGACCCGAAGGCCGCCGATCATCGCGCCCGGTTCTTCATGATGATTGACGCACTTCTCCTCAAAGCCGGCGTCTGAACCAGCGCGGCCTCAGGCGGGCACCTTGGTGTCGGAACGGTCGGAACGGTCGGAACGGTCGGGAGGGGATGTGGCGACCGCAGGCAGGGATTTCAGCCCGGCCGCGCAGCCCACAATCCCCGCGATGAAGAGTACCTTCAGCAGGCTGAAGGGTTCGACGCCGGCGGCCATCGCCCAGCCCACCGTCAGCGCAGCGCCGATTCCCACCCAGACGGCGTAGGCGGTGCCGAGCGGGATGCTGCGGATGGCCAGGCCGAGGCCGGTCATGCTCAGGGTGGCCGTGACGGCGAAGACCATGGTGGGCAGCAGTTGGGTGAAGCCCTCGGACTGGCCCAGGGCGGTGGCCCAGACGGCTTCCAGGACGGCGGAGGCGAGCAGCAGCAGCCAGGCAGCGGAACGCTTGGTCATTACGCCACCACCTTCAGGCCAACCACGCACGCGGCGATCCCGGTCAGCAGCAGGAGGCGGGCCGTCGTCGGACGTTCCGCCCTGGTGAGGATCGCGTAGGTGGAGGTCAGCACAACTCCAACGCCCACCCAGACGGCGTAGGCGGTCCCGGTGGGGATGGACTGCATGGCGATGGCGAGGCCGCCCATGCTGGCGAGTACGGAGACCAGGAAAAGGAGCGCGGGCGGGACACGGCGCCGGCCCGAAGCTTGGAAGGTCCGGTGCAGGGATGCGGCCCAGACGGCCTCCATCGACCCGGAAAGAATGAGAATCAACCACGACATAACAGATCCTTTGGCCTCGCTTGTAGGAACCGACGGCGGGTGGCCGGGCCGGAAGTCAGTCTCAAGATCAACCTCCCCGTGGGTTGGTGCCGGGGCCTCCCGCAGCGTTCATTGGGGATCAACACCTACGCCATGGTGGCGTACATGAGTGCCATGATGGCGGCGCCGACGGCTTCGAGGCTGTGTTGTTCCCGGGGGGAATGGGCGGTCTTTGCGGGCTCCGTGGTTGCCGGTTTCCGGGTGCGCAGAAGAAGGGCGATGAAGATCAGCGCCGCGGTTGCGAAGATGATTGTCAGCGGGGTGGCGAGGCTGGGTAGGTGATCGAGGGTTGCGGTGGCAGTGGCGCGGGGTAGCTGGGGCATTGAGTGGTGGGCATTGGGCAGTGGCATGGTTTCTGCGGCGCCGGGGGTGATGTGGCTCGTCATCATGGCGATCATGAGGGCGGCGCCGGCCATGCTGACGCTGTGATAAACGCATTTCGGGCGGCTCAGGCTGCCTGTGCAGAGTATTTTGAATTCGGGCCGGGCGACGGCCTGGATAATGAACCAGAGCGCTGCGCCGGTGAGGACGGCGATCTGGGCGAGCATCGTGGAAGGTGCGAGGTTCCAGAGCATGGCGGCCATCAGGAGGTTCATGAGGGCGTGGAGGCTGTTGTTGATACGTTCGGTGAGTTGGTCGGGCTTGGTGGCCTGCAGGAGGTGGTAGCTTCCGCTGAGCAGCAGGACGGCTGTGAGGGTCCAGGTAATTGCGGGGATATTGAACACGCGGATCACACTCTCGCTACAGGGTTTAGGTTAGGTGCAGGCGGTCCCCGGTGCTTTTGTTCCAGCACCGGGGACCGCCTGTTTGAGGGTTGTTCGTTTTCCAGCTTTAGCTCAGATGCCTGGTTCTTTGCTTCCCTGAAGCTGGGCCGGGCTTATTTGTCAGTGGTGCAGCATGTTGCGGTGTTGGTTGTTTGGGTTCGGTTTTCGTTGGTGGGGAG
>NZ_JASBRB010000026.1 GCF_029960665.1 Pseudarthrobacter sp. AL07 | reverse complement strand
ATCAAAAACAAAGAAACGTCAGCCAACAATTAAAACGCTATGTCCAGAGTCCTGGCGCCCTGAGGCAGGCCGCTCTTCGGGCGCTTTCTGCCCGGCAGTCCGCCCGGGCCGTGGAACTTTCCCGGGCCATGGTGGCACGGGCGCCCTTCGAAGAAGGGCCGCACATCCTGCTGGTCAAGGCGCTGGCCTCATCCGGTGATGTGGCCGCTGCCCTCCGGCAGGCCGACGCCAGCGAAGCAATGTTCGCCGCCGAGCTCGGAACAAGGCCCACCGCGGCCCTCCGCGCGGCCGCACGGCCCGCCGTCGCGGCGCCGGTACCCGGTGTTTCAGCCCGTGCGTCCGCCCAGTCCCTGTGCGAGGCCGGGCTTGCCGCCCTGTCAGCCGGCGCTGCCGACGCCGGGATCGAATGTCTGCGCGGAGCGTCCGCCGCAGCCGAGTTATCCGGCGACAAGGAACTGCTGAGCCGCTGCCTGACCGAGCTTGGCGCGGCGCTCGTCCACTCAATTCGAGGCTACGACGACGAAGGCTCCATCATTCTTGCCGCCGCCGTAGACCTGGCGTCTGCCGCCGGCGCGGAGCCGGTAACGGCAAAGGCGCTGTCGGAGCTGGCATATGTTGACATCCTCGCCGGACGGCGGGCCAGTGCCGCCGGATACTTGGAAACTGCCCGCGGGCTGGCAACCGGGGATCCGTCCCTCGACGCTGCCATTGCCGGGTTTGAAGCCATGAACCTCAGCGACTGGGGCAAGCTTGAAGCAGGTGCCGCTCAGTTCGCTGCCGCCGTCGAGCTGAGCCGGAGTGCCGGTGCCGTCAGGCGTGAAGCCTGGAACCTGGGACTGGGGGCACGAAGCCTGTTCCTCCTGGGCCGCGTGGACGAGGCCGGAGAATGGGCCCGGCAATCCTGCGAACTGGCCCGCCGCGAACGCTGGACGGCATTCCGGCCCTGGCCGGAAGCGTGGCTGGCCCATGCCCGTCTGTCCGATGGAGAACGGCCCGGGGTGGTCCGGGAGCAGGCGGAGGCAACCTTCGCGCTCGCACACCAGCTGCAGGACCCCTGCTGGGAAGGCCTTGCTGCGAAGACCATCGGGCTCACGCATTTGCTGGAGGGCAACGCCGATACTGCACTGGAGTGGATGAAGAACGCGGGGATCCTCTGCAGCCGGGTCACTGATTCGTACACCTGGGTACAGGTTGAGATCCTCCTGGCAGAGGCCAGCGCGGCGCTGGAGTCCGGGGACACGGTCCGTGCGGATGCCGTGGCGAGGCAGGCTGTGGCCGGAGCGGCCCGGGGAAGCATGGATGACCTGCTCGACCGCGCCATGGGCCTCTTGGCGTCGCTGCCCACGGTACGGAGTTAAGACTCCGGTTTGGCCTGTTCGAGCCCCGCGCGACACGCCGCCCCGTACGCGACACGCTGGGGGTTAATTGTGGCTAAGTACTCCACAGGGTGTGGATTTCGTCCGCAAAAATGGCGGGATTCCGGACATTTTGAGGGCGCTTGCCTGTGGATTAAAAGTGCGTTAAATGACATACTTGTAATACATCATCTTGGGGTTCCGAAGAGCCGTCTGCACTACATGTAGTATCGACGTACAGCTTGGGCAGGACGAAGACGAGCGAAGATTTCGATAAAGGGGACAGGGACAATGACCGTTACGGTTTACACCAAACCTGCGTGTGTACAGTGCAACGCAACCTACCGTGCGTTGGACAAAAAGGGCATCACTTACCAGAGCGTTGATATCTCCCAGGACGCAGAGGCCCTCGAACGCCTTAAGGCGCTGGGCTACATGCAGGCACCTGTTGTAGTCACGGACCAGGACCACTGGTCAGGCTTCCGTCCGGACAAGATCGAGGAACTGGCACTGTCTGCCGTTTCCTCCGTGGCCTAAGGCCTTAAACTTTCCGCCAGCTGGCAACTTTCAATCCGCACACATGAGGTGACTCCCGTGTCAGCACTGGCAGTAGTCAGGGCCCAGGTGGCCCCGTTGGCGCCTGTCACCACAAAGAGCCAGCTCATCTACTTTTCCTCCACCTCCGAGAACACCAGCCGCTTTGTCGCGAAGCTCGGATGTGAGCTGGCACGTATCCCGCTCCATGCAAAGGATGCACCACTTCTCGCCACCCGGCCTTACGTGCTGGTAGTGCCGACCTACGGGGGCACCGGGGGAGAGGGCTCCGTGCCCAAGCAGGTGATCCGCTTTCTGAACGACCCGCAGAACAGGCAACTGATCCGCGGGGTTATCGGTGCAGGCAACACAAACTTCGGGGACAACTACTGCATGGCCGCGGACATCATTGCCGCCAAGTGCAACGTCCCCCGGCTTTACAGATTTGAACTTATGGGCACGCCAGAAGACGTCGCCCGCGTACACAATGGATTGGACACGTTTTGGACACGACTGTCGCAGAAACAGAAGTAACCAGGGCCGAAGGCCAGGGCACCCGCGCAGGCGCCGCCGTCGAGAAGCCCGAGATGCCGGCCGCCTATAAGGGCCTGGGCTATCACGAGCTCAACGCCATGCTGAACCTGTACGGTCCGAACGGCGAGATCCAGTTCGAGGCCGACCGCGAGGCTGCACACCAGTACTTCCTGCAGCACGTGAACAACAACACCGTCTTTTTCCATGACCTGGAAGAGAAGCTCGACTACCTGGTGAAGAACCAGTACTACGAGCGCGAAACCCTCGACCAGTACACGATGAACTTCATCCGCGAGCTCTACAACCGCGCGTACAAGAAGAAGTTCCGCTTCGAAACCTTCCTGGGCGCGTTCAAGTTCTACACCTCCTACACGCTGAAGACGTTCGACGGCAATCGATTCCTGGAGCGCTACGAGGACCGCGTCTGCATGGTGGCCCTGCACCTGGCCCGCGGCGACGAGAAGCTCGCCCTGCAGATGGTGGACGAGATCATCGAAGGCCGATTCCAGCCGGCCACCCCGACCTTCCTGAACGCCGGCAAGCGCCAGCGTGGCGAACTGGTTTCCTGCTTCCTGCTCCGCATCGAAGACAACATGGAGTCGATCGGCCGGTCCATCAACTCGGCCCTGCAGCTGTCCAAGCGCGGCGGCGGTGTGGCGTTCGCGCTGACCAACATCCGCGAAGTGGGCGCCCCCATCAAGCAGATCGAGAACCAGTCCTCCGGCGTCATCCCCGTGATGAAGCTCCTCGAGGACAGCTTCTCCTACGCCAACCAGCTCGGTGCCCGCCAGGGTGCCGGTGCGGTGTACCTGCACGCGCACCACCCGGACATCTACCGCTTCCTGGACACCAAGCGCGAGAACGCGGATGAGAAGATCCGCATCAAGACCCTCTCGCTGGGCGTTGTCATCCCGGACATCACGTTCGAGCTGGCCAAGAAGGACGAGGACATGTACTTGTTCTCCCCGTACGACGTCGAGCGCGTCTATGGCATGCCGTTCTCCGATGTCTCGGTCACCGAGAAGTACTACGAGATGGTGGACGATTCCCGGATCAAGAAGACCAAGATCAAGGCGCGCGAGTTCTTCCAGACCCTCGCCGAGATCCAGTTCGAATCCGGCTACCCGTACATCATGTTCGAGGACACCGTGAACCGGGAAAACCCGATCGACGGCAAGATCATCATGTCCAACCTGTGCTCGGAGATCCTCCAGGTTTCCCAGCCCACCACGTACAACGATGACCTGTCCTACGCCGAGACCGGCAAGGACATCTCCTGCAACCTGGGTTCGCTGAACATCGCCAAGGCGATGGACAGCCCGGACTTCGGCCTGACCATCGAGACGGCCATCCGGTCCCTCTCGGCGGTCTCGGACATGTCCAACATCACCTCGGTGCCCTCGATCGCCCGCGGCAACGACCAGTCCCACGCCATCGGCCTGGGCCAGATGAACCTGCACGGCTACCTGGCCCGCGAGCGGGTCCACTACGGTTCCGAAGAGGGCCTGGACTTCACCAACATCTACTTCTACTCGGTGGTGTACCACGCGGTCCGCGCCTCGAACCTGCTGTCCATCCAGACCGGGCAGACCTTCGGCGGCTTCGAGAAGTCCAAGTACGCGTCGGGCGAGTTCTTCGACAAGTACACGGAGCAGGAGTGGGTGCCGCAGACCGAGAAGGTTGCGGAGCTGTTCAAGAACATCCACATCCCCACCCAGGATGACTGGTGCGAGCTGAAGGCTTCCGTTATGGAGCACGGCATCTACAACCAGAACCTGCAGGCCGTGCCGCCGACGGGCTCGATTTCCTACATCAACAACTCCACCTCCTCGATCCACCCGGTGGCGTCCAAGATCGAGATCCGCAAGGAAGGCAAGCTGGGCCGCGTGTACTACCCGGCGCCGTACCTGACGAACGACAACCTGGAGTACTACCAGGACGCTTACGAGATCGGCTACGAGAAGGTCATCGACACCTACGCTGCTGCCACGCAGCACGTGGACCAGGGCCTGTCCCTGACGCTGTTCTTCAAGGACACCGCCACCACGCGCGATATCAACAAGGCCCAGATCTACGCCTGGAAGAAGGGCATCAAGACCATCTACTACATCCGTCTCCGCCAGCTCGCGCTGGAGGGAACTGAGGTGGACGGCTGCGTCAGCTGTATGCTTTAGTTGTAGATTCAACTAAATAGTGAAGCGCACGACGGCGGGCGCCCGCCCGCCGTCGTCACCCACGGTAGTTCGCCTGTGGAAATAGAAGTAGGGCCGGATGCGTCAACATCCGGCCCTACGCAAATCTCGCTCCACAGTCGGATGAAGGTCCGGTGCAGAGTTTCTAGTAATTGAATAGAGAGACTGTAGCACGATTCCGGAGACGCCATCAGTCAGATGGCGGGCCGCACCGTAGGACGTGATCACGCCACCAGATACGGTATGAGTTTCACCGGAAGGAGTCTGGTTCTATGAACTACGACTCTTGTCAGGAACCTCGCTCGGAACGTCGCAATATGGACGACGAAGAGAATTCTGACGATGGATGTATGACGTGCAGCGGCCCACAGCCCTGCTTGCGGCCGTACCACTAGTATCACGAAATTAGAAGAAGACGCGGGGCTGGGGCGAGCCGGCATGATTGGTGAGCCCCAGCTCCGGTCCCAAGTACAGCCGCAACAAACGCATGAGTACGACGGCGGGTGATGGTTCCCCGTCGTAGGCTTAACGTAAACAAGAACCCAAACACTTAGGGGATGACATGACCGAAAAGGTCAAGCTTCTTAGCCACGTCGAAGCGATCAACTGGAACCGCATCCAAGACGACAAGGACGTAGACGTCTGGAACCGCCTGGTCAACAACTTCTGGCTACCGGAGAAGATCCCGCTGTCCAACGACGTGCAGTCGTGGGCCACACTGACCCCCGACGAGCAGCAGCTCACCATGCGCGTGTTCACGGGCCTGACCCTGCTGGACACCATCCAGGGCACCGTCGGTGCCGTTTCGCTGATTCCGGACGCGATCACCCCGCACGAGGAAGCCGTCTACACGAACATTGCGTTCATGGAGTCCGTGCACGCCAAGAGCTACTCCTCGATCTTCTCCACGCTGGCCTCCACCAAGGAGATCGACGAGGCATTCCGCTGGTCCACCGAGAATGTGAACCTTCAGAAGAAGGCCCAGATCGTCATGGACTACTACCAGGGCGACGATCCCCTGAAACGCAAGGTGGCCTCCACCCTGCTGGAGTCCTTCCTGTTCTACTCGGGCTTCTACCTTCCGATGTACTGGTCCTCACGGGCCAAGCTAACGAACACGGCCGACCTGATCCGCCTGATCATCCGCGATGAAGCCGTTCACGGTTACTACATCGGTTACAAGTTCCAGAAGGGCCTCGAAGGTCTTTCCGAGGAGCGCAAGCAGGAGATCAAGGACTACACGTTCGAACTGCTCTTCGAGCTGTACGAGAACGAGGTCCAGTACACGCACGACCTCTACGACTCCGTTGGCCTGGCGGAGGACGTCAAGAAGTTCCTGCACTACAACGCCAACAAGGCCCTGATGAACCTGGGCTACGAGGCCATGTTCCCGGCTTCCGTCACCGACGTGAACCCGGCCATCCTCTCGGCACTGTCACCGAACGCCGACGAGAACCACGACTTCTTCTCGGGATCTGGTTCGTCGTACGTGATCGGCAAGGCTGTTAATACTGAGGATGACGACTGGGACTTCTAGGACCCGATAATTTCTTCAAGGACCTGACAACAACAAGGGACTCCGCACGCTTTGTGCGGCGTCCCTTGTGCGTTGGGGGACAGGTCAACGTGGATCCGGCGCGCGGGACAGGCGGTGGCGCAGCGGAGCCCACGGCGGTCGAGGCCCGGCAGGTTCGTCCGGCAGCTCATCTTGCACTGAGGTACGCGCGAAGGCAGTCTTCTCCCGCCGATGGCGGCATCTGAACATAGTCCACCGTCCCGCGCGAGGCGGTGGACCGCGGTGCATACGGCTCAGAGCGGTGCCCCTCGCCGGCTCGCGGCCCCAGTGAAGGCGGCCAGTGGGGTGGTTCCCAATCCTGGTGTTCGCTTTTGTATTTGCGTCCTGTTGGTGAGATCCAGCCGGGCGGCTCATTCTTTGTTGCCGGCGTCGGATTCCAGCCGCTGGCGTGTTTGAGGCTGTGGTGCCGGCGACATGGCTGTCCAAGGTTGCTGATCCCGGTGGTTCCGCCGTGATGCCAGGCCAGGAGGTGGTCTGCCTCGTTGTCCAGGGAATGGTTGCTGCAGCCGGGGAATGGGCATTTGCCGTCGCGCATCCGTAGCCAGTTCCGCATGGCCTTCGTAAGCCGGTAACTCGTGCGGCCGATTTCCAAAGGTGCCCCATCCCGCGGATCGACGAGTACCCGGTGGAACGAGTCAGCTCCGTTGGCCACCAGATCCCGTGCCATGGAGGCTGGGATGGGTCCGTACCCGTCAAGCATCGCCGGCTCCTCGGTCACCCCGAGCAGGGAGAAGATGGGGACGGTGATCAGGACCTCCGCCCGGGGTGTGGGGATATCGGCAAGACCGGGTGCCCCCGCCCTAGCCGCAGTCCCGCTGCTGCCGATGCTGTTGCGGCAGCGGGTGCAGCCGCTGTCGCTGTCGCTTCGCAGGGCTGCCGTCGCGAAGACGTCTGCCCTCAGCTGCGTGAGCGTCCTGTCCTCCTGGGGACCCTGCAGGCCCCGCGCGATGGCGGTAATGCGGTTCCAGATCGCAGCCGCCTGGTCCGCGGGCAGGTAGGCGGAGATCCGCGCCATGCCGTCCTGCTCCGGGGTATTTTCCAGGCACCTTTCCTCGACGCCCTTAGCGTGGCGTTTTTCGATGCTGTCGGGGTGGTGGCGTTCCCGCCAGGTCTGGGCTTTCCGCCGGAACCTGTAGGCGGGCATCTCGCCGGCCGGGCAACCGCAGGCAGGATTGGGCGCGTCAGCATCGAGGAAGTGGGCTTCCAGTGCCTTGGCTGCGTCGCGGTCAAGGGTGGCGGTCTCTTCCACCATCACCCTGGCGTGCTGCCACGAAACCGTTCCCGCCTGAAGGGCTGCAAGAGTGCGTGGCAGAGATGTTGCCAAAGCGTAGGATTGCTCCAGCAGCGCGCCTGCGGCCCGGTCGCCGATGGCCAGTACGCAGCCCACTTCGGCCGCAATTGCCATTTCCTGCGACTGGACCGGTCTGTCCAGAGGTGCCGCCGACCGCGCCGAGTCCGCATATGCAGCGGCTGCCTCCGCCTTCAATGCTGCGATCCGAGCCTCAGCCCGTGCGATCCCGGCGAGGATGTCCAGGCATTCGTCAGCAACGACGGCCAGAGGGTCGGAGACCGAGGGCGACCCGCAACCGGATTGAGCCACCTCGTCGCGAAGCATGGCAACAGCGGCGTCTATCGCCTCAAATGCCTCTAGTACCGCTTCGCTTGCCATGTACCCACTATGAAAGGGGGGTCTGACATTTTGCGCGGGGCGAGGTCGTCTGCTCCCGCGTTGATGAACCAGATGTACATCTAGCTTTGGCGGATGTACATTTGAGGCATGTCGACCATCAACATCACGGACGCGCGATCGCACTTGCCCGAGCTCATCGAAAAGGCTGTATTTGAGCCGGTATTCATTGAGCGCCGCGGACATCGGGCAGCCGTCTTAGTATCGCCAGAGCGCTATGAGCAGATGCTCGATGCTTTGGAAGAAGTCGAGGACATTGCGGCGTTCGATGCGGCAATGGCGGAAGAAGGCGAGAACATTCCCTGGGCTCAGGCGAAGGCGGACCTGGGCTGGGCATGAGTCGGTACCGGATCGAGCTGAGACCTGCGGCCATCCGCGCACTCAAGAAGGTGCATCCCGAGGACCGTGCGCGGATTCAGGGTGCCATCGCCCTCCTCGGCCAGGACCCACGGCCGCCCAAGGCAATCGCCTTGAGCGGCCGTCCTGGCTATCGGGTCCGTGTCGGCGACTACCGCATCATCTACACCATCCAGGATGACGTGCTCTTGGTAGTAGTCGTCAATCTGGGGCACCGTCGGGACATTTACCAGAAGTGAGGTCCGCCGACGTTCAGGCAAACGTCGCTACGCGGCAGCGCGGCGGGTGATGCGTGCCCGCTCGGCGCCGCGGATAATCAGTTCGCCGGCCAACCCAAAGCCCACCAGCGTCAAGAGATTCCCGTTCCGGGCGGAACTTGCGGCAATGTAAGTGTTCTGCGCAGCAGTGACAGCGGCGATGTCATTGGCGTACCAACCGTTGACAACTGTCTGCTGCGGGGCGCCCTTTGTCTCGCCGTTGTTCATGGTGTTCTTTAGATCGGCCGCGCTCAGCTCCGACTTCCAGTCGGAGGGGCTGCTGCCACTCATGGCGGGGTTGTTGACGATCCAGGTGATTATCAGCAGCAGACCCAAGACAGAGCCCACAATGATCCGGGCGCTGTTGGCCGACCGGAGCTTCTTTAACTTCAGCCGCTTGGCCTTCAGCTGAGGTGCGTGATCTGGTGTCGGCGGTACTTGCGGCACCGCGTTTCCATTGGATGTTTCGTAAGTAGTCATTTCCCCATTTTTCGTAGTGTTGTTGCGACCGCCTATTGGCGGAAATCTCGTGGGCTACACGCGTGCCTCAGCAAACCTTGGCGCCATCGACTCCATCTGTTCCATGACCAGCTTGATTGCCTCGGGCTGCTTGTCCGGCGGATACCCAAATCGAACCAGCAACCGCTTGATTGATGAGCGCAGCTTGGCTCGTACGTCGTCACGCACAGTCCAGTCAGTCCGGACGTCCCGCCGCATCACGGCGACCAACTCGCGGGCAATGTCGGCCAGGATGCCTTCACCCTGGACATCCACGGCAGACTCGTTCGAAGCCACCGCGTCGTAGAATGCCAGCTCGTCCGAATTGAGCGGGGGAGTGAAGTTTGCGCCACGGTTGCCCTCGGCGGCAACCTCGCGTGCCAGTTCCACCAGTTCGGCAATAACCTCCGCAGACGTAAGCTGCTGGTTCGTGTACTTCTTCATCAGCTCAGTGATGCGCTCGGAGAAGGCCCGCTGCCGGATCACGTTGTTGCGCGTCGTAGCCACAGATTCCTCGGCAATCAGCTTCCGCAACGCCTCGATGGCCAGCTGCGGGTTCCGCGCCTTCTGCGTTTTCGCGATGAACTCCGGAGTCAGGTCATCCAGGGATGGCTTCGGCATTCCCGCGGCCTCGTAGATATCAAGGATCTCCCCGGAGGACGTGGCAGAAGCAATCAGCTCGCCCAACAGCCGCTGAATGTCTTCCGGGACAGGCTCACCCGAAGCCTGCCGGTCGCTGGCATCGAACTTCGCCATCCAGACCCGGATCTCCTCGTACATCTTGACCTCGGGCAGCAGCGGCGCCATAGTCGAGGCCCCCGAACACAGCGCCCAGGCCCGCGAGAGCTGCCCGGACAACCTGCGGTACGCCGCAGCCAAGGTCTCATCATCAGAGGAACTGAACGGCGTCGAAGGTGCGCGCAGGTAGTTCACGGCGCCGGTCACGGCGTTCAGGTACGCCTTCGGCCCGCCCTTCATCCACACAGCCCGCCAGTCGTACCCAGCCAGCAAGCCGGAGATCTTAGCAACCAAATCGGCAGTCACGGCAATCGCATCGTCGATGTTCTTGCCCACCGGTTTCTTCTGCTGGTCGGTGTCCGTGTACTCCGCGAGCGCCTTCGCGAGGTTCTCCGCCAGCGGCGCGTACGCCACCAGCAGCCCGTCCTCCTTGCCGCGGAACGTCCGGTTCACCCGGGCCAGCGTCTGCATCAGCAACGCACCCCGCAGCGGCCGGTCCAGGTACAGCGTATGCAGGGGAGGAGAGTCGTAGCCGGTGAGCATCATGTCCTTGACGATCACCAGTTCCAGCTCGTCGTCCACATCCTTGAGCCGCTCCTTCACCAGAGCGTTCAGCGAATCGCGGCGAACGTGCGTGGACACCGGGGGCACATCGGACGGCGTCCCGGAGTACACCACCTTGATCTTCCCCTTGGTCAGGTCGTCCGAGTGCCACTCTGGGCGCAGCGCCACGATCGCCGCGTACAGGTTCGCGCAGATCTCCCGCGTTCCGCCTACGATCATCGCCTTGCCCGGGGATTCGATGAACTTCTTCATCCGCGCGCTGCGGTTCTCCCAGTGCGCCACCAGGTCCTCGGCCAGCGCGGCAATTCGTTGCGGCGCACCATACACCGCGTTGACGACGGCGACACTCGCCTCGATGCGCGCCCGTTCCGTATCGTCCAGCCCGGTGGTCAGCTCGTCGGCGGACTGGTCCAGGTCTTCCTCGGTCACGCCGGCGGCCAGCTCCACTTTGATCAGCCGCGGTTCGAAGTAGACGGGTACGGTGGCGCCATCTTCCACGGCGCGGGACAGGTCGTAGACGTCGATGTAGTCGCCGAACACGTCCCGGGTGTTGCGGTCGTCAAAGGAAATCGGCGTGCCGGTGAAAGCGATCAAAGTGGCGTGCGGCAAGGCATCACGGAGGTGCCGGGCGTAGCCGTCCAGGTCGTCGTAGTGGCTGCGGTGTGCCTCATCCACCACCACAATGATGTTCCGCCGGTCGGACAGCAGCGGGTGGTCGGCGCCGGCGTCCTTCTCGGCCTTGCTGCGGCCGAACTTTTGCAGCGTGGTGAAGTAGATGCCGCCGGTGGTTCGGTTGGACAGTTCTTCACGGAGTTCATTACGACGGCGGACCTGCTTGGGTGCCTCGGCCAACAGTAGGCTTTTGGCGAACCCTTCGAACAGCTGGCCGTCCAGTTCGTTGCGGTCCGTGATGACCACAACCGTGGGGTTCTTCAGCCGGGGATGCCGCGCCACAAGGTTGGTGTACAACTCCATTTCCATGGATTTGCCCGACCCCTGGGTGTGCCAGACGACGCCGGCCTTGCCGTTGCTTTCCACCGCCTGGACGGTGCTGCCCACGGCCTTGGTCACGGCGAAGTACTGGTGCGGTTTGGCGATCCTTTTCGTCAAACCCTCGGAGCCGCCGTCGAACGCGGTGAAGTTGTTGACCAGCTGCAGGAAGCGGGTCTGGTTGTACAGCCCGTTCAGGGCTGTTTCCAGCGGGGTGACCGCCTCCCCGTCTTCCATGTAACCCGGTGCGACGGGGACGCCGTCGTCGTCCACGTTCCATGGTGAGAAGTGGTTGAGGGGCGTGAACGGCGTACCGTACTTGGCCTCGATCCCGTCAGAGGCGAGGGTGAAGACGCAGAAGCGGAAGGCGAGCGGGAATTCGCGGAGGTAGGTCTGGAGTTGGGCGTGCGCGGCGGCGACGTCGGCGTGGGGGCTGCCGGCCTTCTTGAGTTCGACGATGCTGACGGGCATGCCGTTGCAGTAGAGGACCACGTCGAAGCGGCGTTTGTAGTCGCCCTGGATGAGTGTGACCTGGTTAACGGCGAGCCAGTGGTTCTGGTCGGGGTCGGGGCTGAGCAGTCGGATGGTGGGGTTGGCTTCGAGGCCGTCGCTGTCGATGTAGCTGAGCCGGTACCCGTCCACGAAGTAGCCGTGGATCCCGTGGTTTTCGGCCATGGGATCTGTTGACTTGGGCGCCGCGATCTCGGCGGCAGCTTGCTGCAGGTATTGCAGCGGGACCGTGGGGTTGAATTTCTGCAGGGCCGTGAGCAGGCGGGGACGGATGAGCAGTTCGTCCCAGGAGTCGCGTTCGCCGGTGCCGGGAGCAATGTCCTGGCCGTTCATCGGTTTCCAGTCGAGCTCGCCGAGCCGTTCCTTGGCCACGCCTTCCCAGTCGGCCTCGGAAAAGCCGATGGCCGGGATTTTTACGGGTGTTGTGCTCACGGTTGTTCCCCCAAAGTCATTTACTTTGCCTAACGTGGTTTGTAGACGTCGGACCGGTGTTGGATGCGGTGGACGTACAGGATATGGGCTTCGACATCCAAGGTGAACAGCACCCTGTAGTCGCCGCGCCTCGCCGAGTGCAGACCGAGCAGTTCGTTGGTGAGGGGCTTGCTGAGCCGGTACGGATTCTTGGACAGGGCGCCGGTGACGAATTCAATAATGGCCGCCGCTGCTTTTTCGGGCAGACGGCGGAAACCCTTCAGGGCTGGGCTCGTCACCTCAATCTTCCACGGCGCAGGGAGGGCATCTTGTCCGTGGCTCACCGGGGTGGCAGACCGAACTCCCGGCGGAGGTCATCGCCGCTGGTCGTGTTGCCATCGGCAACGTCGAGCCGGGCCTGGTCGAGGTCTTCACGGATACCCGGCTGGGAGAGCCAGTGGATGGTCTCCTGCAGGGACTCCAGATCATCCGCCGACATCAGCACGGCGGACGGGCGACCGTGCCGGGTGATCTGGATGATCTCATGCGTCGCATCCGCTTCCTCCACGAGGGCGGACAGCTTGTCCTTGGCTTCGCTCAGCGGTACCGTTCTCATGCTGGAATTGTAGCCTGAAGTCAGGCCAATTTCGGCTCCGGCAGGGTTGATCATTCAGAACCTTCGTTTTGGGAAAGCTCCGCCTCGAGTTCGCTGATACTGGGCAGGGTTGTCGCGAATTCCTCGGGCAAGGATTTGACCACTTCGGATTCCCATTCGGCCACGCCGATGGGACTTGAGAAGCCGCGCAGCGAGTATTCAGCCACCACGTTGTTTTTGGTCTTGCAGAGGAGAAGTCCGACAGTGGGTTTATCCTCCGGGTGGGCCAGAAGGTCGTCCACGGCCGACATGTACATGTTGAGTTGGCCCACGTGACCGGGGATGAAGGCCGTGGCCTTCAGTTCGACCACCACAAAGCAGCGAAGCCTGAAGTTGTAGAACAGCAGGTCGGCATAGAATTCGTCGTCGCCTATGGTGAGCCGCACCTGCCGTCCGACAAAGGCAAACCCCTGCCCAAGTTCCAAGAGAAATTTTTCGACGTGCTGGATGAGCTGATCCTCAAGCCCGCGTTCGTTCCGTTTGTCCGTCATTGCCAGAAAGTCGAAGACATAGGGATCCTTGAACGACTGCTCGGCGAGGTCGGAATCCGACGGCGGCAGCGTCGCCTTGAAGTTGTTGACCGCCTTGCCGGAACGCTGGTGCAGTTTCGTCTCGATGTGATGCGCCAGGACATTGCGTGACCAGCCGTTTTCGACGGCGGCGGCCGCGTACCAAAGGCGGGTTTTCGGGTCGCCGAGCTTCTCGAGCAGGGCTATCTGGTGGTACCAAGGCAATGTTGCAAGCGGCGCTTGCAACATTGGAAAGTCCGGCCAGGCTTGGGCGAACGACTTCATGTACCGGAGGTTCCGTGGCGAGAAGCCGGTCGCCTCCGGGAAAGCACTGCGCACGTCAGCGGAGAGCCGTGTTACTACTTTGCTGCCCCACCCTTGCGCTGACTCCCGGCTGGCAAGCTCGCGGCCAATCGTCCAATAGGACAGGAGCATTTCCCGATTGACGGAAGCAATGGCCCTGGAACGGCCGGCGCTGACCTCTCTGGAGACAGATTCCAACAATTCCGGGTACCAGTCCGGCATGCCGACCTTTGCAGGTGTTGATTCGAACGATGCTGAGTCCGGCATGCTGCGTGGTCCCCTCTAAGTGGCTGTG
Organism: Pseudarthrobacter sp. AL07; assembly: GCF_029960665.1. Lineage (GTDB taxonomy): Bacteria > Actinomycetota > Actinomycetes > Actinomycetales > Micrococcaceae > Arthrobacter. The sequence goes on along the minus strand of NZ_JASBRB010000026.1, from coordinate 34,209 downwards.
GTCACCACGAACGTATCGGCAGGCACCGACATTTTTGTCGGTCCTCAGATGGCTGGGACAACTAACGCTTCCGCTTCCTTGACGCGGATCTTGCCGGACATGAGGTGGGGGAGGAGAGCGTCGCGGGTGGCTATGAGCATCTGGTTCTCGTTCAGACGCAATTGGATAAGCATGCGCAGCGGAGTGACGGTTTCGTTGAAGCGCTGAATTATGTCCGAGTCAGGAAGTGCTACATCTGTTGCAACAATGACCTTCGCGTTCATGTTCTTCTGCACCGAACCCGTCATGGCGCCCTCTGCGTAATCCAGATACGCAGGTGAGCGCAGGAAGTAATAGATATAGAGGGCTTGAGCAGGATTGCTTGCACGGAGGCGGACGAGGTATGACGCAAAAACGGCTTCGGGGCTGGCCGCATCGATGAACGCGGCCTTGCCTGGATCTGCCATTCGAGCCACCAGAATATCGCCCTCTGACACACGGTACTTGTCAAGTTCCGACTTACTGACCGTGCAATTCGGAGTGCTATCCCACTCAATCCAAGGCCTCTTGTTGATATCAGTGACCCGGAGAAATCTGGGTCCGGGCAAATCGTGTGCAGATGTTGTAACTCCATACTGCGTTGATACCAACTCAGATAGCCGAACGGTGCTGTCCGCACTTGCACTCGCTTTGGTGAACTGTACCGTTGCCAACTCGGCCGCAGAGGTTGCGAGTTTGGTGTTGGCGGCGATCTTGTCGTCGAGCGCGCCCAGCACCTCCGCTATTGCTTTTTGCTCGGGCAATGGCGGAAGATTCAAGGTCATATTTTTCGCAGCGCCCACGTTGAAGTGCTGCTGGACTGCACCGACTAATTGAGAATCTATGTATCCGGCGGCAGCGCTGTTGATGTAGTAGCTCAGCCAGTGGGAATTGAGTTCGCTTCCCGGCCTAGTAATGACCAAGTCCGAGCAGTTGGCCTCCGCCCAGTGTGTGGGGACCACGGCTGTTGCTCCGGGTTTGCCAGTCCTTACTGTGACTACGTCGCCGGCTCTAAGAGCGGACTTCTTTAACCGTGCATGGAAGTCGCCATCTATGAACTTGACGTCCTTGAGGTCGAAACCGTGCGGAACAACGTTTTGTGATCGCAACAGAGGAACTCCGCTTGTCCGGTACTCCTGCACCATGGATCCTACGTGTCCGACTGTTACTTCATCGGCAATGTCACCGAGCTTGACCTCCCGCCAGCCGCTCACGAAACCCTCCCCAGCTGCTCGCGCACAACTGCCGCCAGACGCTCCGACTCGTCAAACTGCTGCAGCAGCTCCTTGGACAGCCGGGCGATCTTCTCTTCGATCGGCTCGCCGTCGTCCTCCAGTTCAGCGGCCCCGACGTACCGGCCGGGCGTCAGCGCGTAGTCGGCAGCCTTGACCTCCGCAAGGGAAGCCGAATAGCAGAAGCCGGGTTCGTCGTCGTACGTCAATCCCTCCTCAGCTGCCGAGGAGGTGCCGCGCCACGCGTGGTAGCTGCCGGCGATCTTGGCGATGTCCGCCTCTGACAGGGCGCGCTCGGCGCGGTCCACCATGTAGCCCAGATTCCGGGCGTCGATGAACAGCACCTGCCCGGTCCGGTCCACGGAACCACGCGAACCGGCGGACTTGTCCTTGGCGAAGAACCAGGTGCACACCGGGATGCCGGTCGAACGGAACAGCTGGGTGGGCAGCGCCACCATGCAGGAGACGAGGTCGGCCTCCACCAGCTGGGCGCGGATCTCGCCCTCGCCGCCGGAGTTGGAGGACATGGAGCCGTTGGCCATCACCACGCCGGCACTGCCGCCGGGCGCCAGCTTGGAAATGATGTGCTGGATCCAGGCGTAGTTGGCGTTTCCGGCTGGCGGGATGCCGTACTTCCAGCGGGGATCGGACTCGGAGCGGGCCCAGTCCTTGATGTTGAACGGCGGGTTGGCCATGATGAAGTCCGCGCCGTTGGCCCCGGTCAGCTCCGGGTGCTGGTCACGGGCAAACGTGTCGCCCCAGCGGGACGCCAGGTTGGCGTTGAGCCCGTGGATTGCCAGGTTCATCTTCGCCATCCGCCAGGTGCGCTCGTTCAGCTCCTGGCCGTACACCGAGATGTCCGAGCCCTCCTTGTTGTGGGCCTCGAGGAACTTCTCCGTCTGCACGAACATACCGCCGGAGCCGCAGCAGGGGTCGTACACGCGCCCGCGGTTCGGTTCAAGCACCTCCACCAGCACCCGCACCACACCGGCCGGGGTGTAGAACTCGCCGCCGCGCTTGCCCTCGGCCCGGGCGAACTTCTCCAGGAAGTACTCGTAGACCTCGCCGAGCAGATCGCGGGCCTTGCTGACACCCTGGCCAGTGAAACGGGCCGAGTTAAGCAGATCCAGCAGCTCGCCCAGACGCCGCTGGTCCACGTTGTCCCGGTTGAAGATGCGGGGGAGCGTGGCCGCCAGGGACGGGTTGGAGGCCATAACCAGGTCCATCGCCGCGTCGATCAGCTCACCGATGCTCTTCGGCGCCGAGCCGTCCATCGCGGGCAGCCCTTTGCCGTTCGCGGCCAGGTACTCCCAGCGCGCCCGCGCCGGAACCCAGAAAACTCCACGGCCGGTGTACTCATCCACGTCGTCAATCAGCTGCGCGATCTGGTCCTCGTTGAGCCCGTCAGCTTCCAGCTCGGTGACAATCTGCGAGCGCCGCTCCTCGAACGCATCCGAAACGTACTTCAGGAACACCAGCCCCAGGATCACGTCCTTGTACTGCGAGGCATCCATGGAGCCGCGCAGCTTGTCCGCGGCCTTCCACAGCGTGTCCTTGAGTTCCTTCATGGTGGACGGGGCGAGGTCCACCTTCAGTTTCGGGGGCATTATGCTGTTCCTTCGGTCGGTGCGGCGTGGGAGATCGGGTCTGTCAGGGTGAGGCTTCCGCCGGCGACGCCGTCCGTAATCAGGGTAGCGAGTTCTTCGAGCTGGCGGAGGCGTTCCCGCGCGGCGTCCTGTTCGTGTTGCACCTGGGCGAGAACGGCGGCGAGCGGCCGTCTTTGCCGGTCCGGCGTCCGGCGCAGGCGCCAGTTGCGCCAGGTCTTGTCAGCCGCCGGCCGGGCGTTGATGTCCGCGGCCACGACGTCCGGCACCAGGCCGCCAGGGTCGCCGGGGTGGATCCGCAGGATCCGGGCAGGGAAGACGACGACGGCGCCGCCCTCCGCGTCCACCACCGCGGCGGGCCGCGGACTGGTGCAGAAGACGACGTCGCCCGGTTCGGTGAGCCGACCTCCCGGATATTTGGCCGCGAAGTCCAGGAGGGTGATGAAGCGCGGTAGGTGGTTGTGTGGATCCATCAATTCCTCGCGCCCCAGGATCCTGCTGCCGGCTTCCCGGTTCATGTCCGTCTCCTCGAGCCTGATGCCTTTGAGGTACTTGATAGTCCCGGCGGTGATGAGTTCCTGCACGGTCGCCGAAGGTATCCCTGCTGCGGTCGCTGCTGGCTGGACGTTTGGAAGTGCTGGCGGATGAGCCGCTTCGGCGGACAGGAGGCGGACGAGTTCTTCAACCCGAAGCGCCGCTTCGGCGCCGCGTGCCGCCGTCGTACTCTTTATAGCGGGGACGCTGACGAGGGCACCCTTGCCGGCGAGAAGCACGCGCGTTTGCACGAGCCGCGCGAACCGGAACGAGTGCGCGCGGATGGTGGCACGGCTGCCCATGGACGCGACGACGTCGCTGATCAGATCCTGGCTCACAGCTGTGGTGAGCGGGGTGGTGCTCAGGTCAGCCACCATGGTCCACCGGTCGGCGATAGGCACCTCTGCAAAGGACGGCCCCAAGACCCACAACGCTTGCGGTTCGCGCGGCTTGGCGCGCAGCAGGCCCGACTGCAGCCGGACGATGGCGCGGACCCGGCCGGAGCGCAGGAGATCTGAGCGGAGGTTGCCGGCATCTCCGGCAAGGGCGTCGCACAGGACGCGGGCGGGAGCTATGACCACCGCACGCTGGGAATCGTCCATCTGCAGCACGATGTTTTCGATGCCCAGCAGGATGCCGCCGGTGTTCAGGGACGGGTCGCCGGGAGCCGGATATTGCGCCACGTGCACCGCGGGGCCGCTGACTGCGAATGCTCCCTTGGCGTCGATCTTCACGGGGCTGCTGTCCGTGCCATGCACTGCCAGTCGACGGCGGGCCAGCCGCGACGCGCTGCCGTGGTGGTCCGCGGTCAGGAATGTGATGGGCCGCGACTCGCCGAATTGCTCGACGATGCTCTGCATCACGTCGCTCCCGCCGGGCGTTGAGTCGACGAAGAGGAGCCTACCGTCCAGGGTGGATGCCAGTTCCATGGCAGTTGCGCCCACGAGCCGTAGTGCGTCGTCTGTCAGCGCGGTGTCTGATTGCTCGCGCAGCCCCTCCTTAAACCGGTGAGCCAGCAGTTTTTCGAAGGCCGCCGGCGCGCTGAACGCACTGTCCGCCAACCTGTCGGCGAAGCCGGCCAGTCCGGGGAGCGCCGAGCCGAGGCCCTCCAGTTCGGCGTAGAGGAACACATCGTCAGGGTCCGCTTCATCTGCGGCGTCCAACAAATCAGTTGCAGTACTTCCACCTACGGCTTGTCCGGTGATGACCTTCAGGGCGAGGAGCGAGGTCAGGCCATCGAACGTCTGGCGGCTGTCCCTTGGTGCTTCCGCTGGCGGGGCCGCGAGTCTCGCGAAGACTGCGACGTCGTTCCGGGCCTCCGGGTTGTTCCCCCGGCCGGTGGCCTGCAGCCAGGCGGTGATGTGGTCTGCGTCGAACATCTCCACGCCGTTCACGTGGGAGGCTGCCGTCGGGAAAGGCAGCGGGCCTCCGCTGCTGCGCTTGCGCCACATGGAAACGACCGGGCGCTGAACCTGTGCGAGCGAGGCGACATCGGAGAGCGTCATGCGCAATGTTTCAGTGAATGTCTCCATGGCTGCCCTCTTCAGTCGCGATCGTCCCATCAGCTTAGTGGCGGCCGCCGACATTCTTGGTTCGCTGCTGATAACCCGGGTTATCAGAACCACCACATGCCATTGGCAACATCCGCCCGTAGGTTCATTCTGCAGCCACGAAGCAATCTTCCGGAGCTGCGACGGCGGCGGGGAACCGCGTATTGGGGGATCAGTATCCCGCCGCCGTTTAGCGGTCATCCACAAACGAAGGAAGAGAACATGTTGAACACGGACGACGATGGCGCGCCAGCGCCAGACAGTACGGAACCTATGGAGCCGGAGGCGCAGCCGGCAGCTGCGGCGCCGAAACGCAGCCGGAAGAGGCGCATCCTTCAGGCGACGACCGCCGTCGTACTTCTTGCCGGGGGAGTGGCTTTCGGGACCGTACTTCCTGACCCGAAGTCCAGCGATGCCTATGCGGCGCTGGCGGACGAGAAGGGAACGGTTGAGATCGAGCGCGACGCCGCACTGTCCAGCTATGCGTCCGTGAAGGGCAAGTACGACAGCCTTCAGGGCGGCATCACAGCCCGGGAATCCAAGGTTTCCGCACGGGAGACCGAAGTGGGCAAGGCCGACGCTGCAGTCAAGACTGCCGAAGCCGCGGTGAAAGCCCGGGAAGAGGCTGTCGCTGGAGCGGAAAAGACCAAAGCGGCCAACACCATTGGCGACGGCACGTGGACGGTGGGGTCCGACATCGAACCCGGAACCTACCGTGCCGCCGCGGCGGTGGGATCCACCTGTTACTGGGGGATTTACCGCAGCGGCAGCAACGGCGGCGACATCATCGACAACGACCTCCCGGGCGGTGGCCGACCAGTGGTCACCCTCTCTCCGGGCCAGGACTTCAATTCAACCCGCTGCGGCAAATGGGAAAAGCAATAGCACCCGCAGCATCACCAATCGCACCCTTGAAAGGCACCACCACCATGTCTCACCAGAACTTTGAGTCAGTCCCGTCCATGCCGGTTCCTACGGCCACAGCCAAGCGCCCGTTCTACAAGAAGAAGCGCTTTGTGATTCCGGCTGGCGTCCTGCTGCTCGGCATCGTCCTGGGTTCGTGCTCCAGCGGCGGCAAACCTGTAGCTGATTCCAGCCCCATTGCCTCTGCCGCTGATTCCGCGGCGCCTGCTGAGGCAGCCGCGCAGCCGGCGGCAGCACCGCCGTCGGCCGCTCCAGCACCGGCGGCTCCGGCGGCACCCGCGGTGGGGACACCCTTCACCGTGAAGATGCGCAACGGCGATGCGGCCCGGATCACGATTGTCACCGCAGTGCGGACGGACGCGGTGAGCACCAATGCGTTTGCGACGCCGCCGAAGAACGGAACCTACCTGCTCCTGGACGTGCTGTGGGAGACCGAGGCGAGAAAGACGAGTTCGAATCCCTTCTACTTCTCGGCCAAGGATGCCAGCGGCCGTAAGGCTGACCTCAGCATGTTTGCCGATAACCAGCTGGGCTCCGGAGACGTCCTGCCGGGGGACAAGTCCCGCGGGTTTATCGCGTTCGACATGGCCCCCGGTTCGGCGACGGTGATGATCTCAGATCCGCTGATGCAGGAAGCGGCGCGGATCCAGATCCCGGGGTAGGCGTCACCTTGGGGGAAGGAGACCTTGGGTTCAGCCGACGATGTCCTTCCCCTGCGGCGCGATTTCTCGCCGTGCCGCAATGCCGACGAGTGCCTACGAGGGGCAGGTGGGACAAGCTCAACGAGCACTGGCAGAGGCGTAACAACCGCCGTGGTCTGCCGAACTGGGCGAGCACTGCGCTAAATCGCACGGGTGAGGTCGCGGGAAAGGCCGTGAGTCGGGTAACTGATGCTGTGCCAGAGGCGGTCAAGGAACCGATTCGTCGCGCAGGCGACGCGATCGCCAACAAGGCCGGGCGGCCGGCCCTGAAGGCGCGGCAGCGCGTCTCGAACTGGTCAACGACTGGGCTATGGAACTTAACGACCCTGAGGGCGTTGAGAAGCTCGCGCGCAAGCGAGGTCTCGATCTGAACACTTTCACAGAACTGCGGCAGCAGGACCTCAAGGTTTGCGACCGGCTGCTGAAGTTCAACACCCTCACGTGGCGGACCGCCGGCGCGCTCGAAGGTGGGACGATGCGTGTGCTGGCTCTGGCTCCCGTGGCCGGGATCCCTGTCGCGATGACAGCGGACATTCTTGTCATCCAAGTCTTGAGCACATCGACTGCATCGCGGATCGCGGACGTGCTCGGTGGTCAGACAAACTCCGCGCCGACCACCGTCTGCTGGCCGCCCTTGAGAAGTTACTGCAGCACCTTGGTCCTGCCGGCTCCAAGGCTCCGGTTCAGAACGTCGCAAAGGTGGTGCCGTTCGTGGGCATCCTCATCGGTGCCGGCATGAACTCAGCGGTCCTCGGCAATGTAGCCGCGACGCACAACGGTACTGCCAGACCCGATTCCTGTGCGAGAAGTATGGGTTGCCGCTGCCAGCCGCGCTCGCAACCGATTCAGACAGCGAGCCGTTCGCGGAGGCCCCTTAGGCAAGGGCAGCGTCAGCGAAGCCCGTAGCCGTGATTCCCTTAGAACAGCGGCCAGGGCACCGCAGGCATATCACCGCTGGGAGCAGGGAACCGGCCCGTCAGGCGCAACCGGGAGCAGCGCCTGGCGACCGACGCAATTTCGTCGGCGCTGAGGAGGTCCGCCAGGTTTCGGCCCAGCTCACCGGCGAGTCCTTCCCTAACCCGATCGATGCCCTCAAGTTCCTCGACGGTCAGTGCGTCGCCCAGCCACCCCCACAGCACCGTCCGGAGCTTGTGGTCACGGTGAAAGGTGAGCCCATGGTCCACGCCGTGCCGGTGTCCGTCCGCCATGGCAAGGATGTGATCGCCTTTACGGTCAGCGTTGTTCACGACGACGTCGAACACTGCCATGCGTCTGAGGGCCGGCGAGTCCTCGTGCAGGAGGGCGACCATTCGTCCATTCTCATCCTGACCCTCGAGGACGTGTTTCCAGCCAGTCTCCGGAACGTCGTCCGAGGCAACCAGGTCCACGGCGTTCTGGTCGGGGTCTGTGTCCTGCCACAGCTGCACCATCCCTTCGCCGAACGGACCGTCGCGCAACCAGGTGCGTGGCACCACGTTCCATCCGAGGACCTCCGAAACCAGGTAGGCGGCAACCTCCCGGTGGGCAAGGAAGCCGTCGGGAAAATCCCAGAGCGGTTTCTCCCCGGCTATCGGCTTATAGACGACTTTCGTGTCGCCGATGCTGCCCAGGAAGGTGGCGTTCGACGCCGTCGTGATACGGCCGGTAAGCGTCAGCTCGGCAGTCAGTAGGTCGGACGCCGGCATCAGACCTCGGGCGGAGTGCAGACGTGCCCGTCGGCATCTACGGGGTAGCCGCAGAGCGGGCATGCGGGACGCCCGGCGCCCACAACCTCACGCGTGCGCTTAGCGAATGCGCGGGCGGTGCCAACCGGCATCCGTACCAGCAGCATTTCGGGCACGTCAGCGTCGTCCTCATCAAGCGACTCGTCGTTGCTGTCAGGGTCGACATCGGGGATCGGGTAGGCCTCTATCACGACCTGCGCCGTCGCGGGGTCCCAACCCAGGCTCATGGCGCCGGTCCGAAACTGCTCCGTAACGGCCTCGAGCTGGTCATTGTCGACGAGTTCGATCGGAGTACTCGTGGGAATGCTGTAGGGGTTGCCCTCGACGGCGAGAAGCTGGTCGAGCAATTCGTCGACCTTCTCTGCGAGCAGAGCCGACTGCTGCTTCTCCAGGGCAATACTTGCGATCTGGGTCCCTGCGCGCACCTGCAGGTAGAACGTTCGCGCCCCCGGAAGGCCAATGGTGCCAACGACGACCCGATCAGGCCAGGCAAACTCGTGAACACGTGTAGGCATATGAGTATTCTAGGCACATGAGGTTCATGTGGCCTTCTGCCCTGCACCGCCACCCACCGGCGCATCGCCAGGGTTGAGGCCGTTCGACAGCCATGACAGATCCCCCGCGTCGGTGTTGGTGGCGTAGACGCTCGGCCGACCAGCGCCGTAGTGCACGATCGATACGGAGGCAGGGCCCACGTTAATACGCTGGAACAGGTCGAGGTGCATGCCGAGCGCGTCGGCGAGGATGGACTTGATGATGTCACCGTGACTCACCGCCACCCACACGGCACCTGTCCCGTACTCGGCTTCAAAGCTTGCATCGTGGCGTCGAATCGCTGCCACCGACCGAGCCTGCATTGCGGCCATGGATTCACCGCCGGGAAAGATGACGGCGGACGGCTGTGACTGCACGGCCGACCACAGATCTTCGGTTGCGAGATCACTGAGCGTGCGGCCCTGCCACTGGCCGTAATCGCACTCGGTAAGATCGGATTCCAACGGCGCGTAAGGAGCGCCAGCCTGGCGATCAAGGATGAGCTGGGCGGTCTGCTGACAACGCTCTAGAGGGCTCGATACCACCCCAACTACGGGCACGGCCGCGAGCCGCTCTCCGGTCAAAGCCGCCTGCTCACGCCCGATCTGGTCCAGGCTGACACCGGCGGCCCGACCGGCCAGCAGTCCAGTGGCATTGGCTGTGGTGCGGCCGTGCCGCACGAGAATAACTGTTGCCATCCACCCAGCCTAACCGTCCGCTCGACGGCTGTGTTTGCCCACACTTTGGAAATTTGCTGTTGCACGGAACCAGGCGCGCCCTTCAGCTTTCGTCGACTCCCGTGGCCGGCGGGCGGCCTGGCGGGCGAGGAGAATGCACGGGTGCTGCGAGAAGCTGAGAGGCCCGCTAGGCTCGCCCTGTGACGAGTTCGCAGAACGGCAACGAACGCTACGTCGTTCGCCGGTGGTGGAGGGCAAGATCACTGCCCTGGGCGGCTTTGGTCGTTGTCTCCATCGTCGTCACAGGGATTGCCCTGGAACGGACGGCATTCTTCATCTACACGCCGGTCCCGGAGTTCATAGAGCGGTTGCGCGTTGGCAGGCTGCTAATGCTCGCCGGGTCTGCCATATCGCTTGCAGCAGCAATATGGTCGCAGGTCCGCGGTAACCCGCTTTGGGCGACGATCTGCGTTGCCTCGCCAGCAGTGCTGGTGGGCATGGCCACCATGATCATGACGCCCCCGTCTCTGATTCCACAGATCACCGGTCTTATCGCCCTGCCGGCAGCCCTGGCGGGACTCATAGGAGGGCTCATTCCCGACACCAGGCCGTGATCGTGAGTGCCGATAGAGGGGTGCCATCGTGATCCTGTTCGCACCGGTATGCCCTCGGCTGGGGTGTTTCCAGCGCGGGAACCGGAGTGACCAATGTTGAGCCCGTGGGCTTCGTCTGGCCGGATCCGGTCGCGCGCCTGGTGGAACTCGGTGCCACTGTGGTGCTCAACTGCGCGGACCTGCGGGCCATGGCCCGGTTCTGGGGCGAGGCTACGGATTGGACCCTGCACGAGGTGACGACGATCATGCGGGGAAGCGGCCGAAGTGGCCCGGCTGCGGGCGCTGGGCGCCACGTACGCCGACGTCGGCCAGGGCGATGTTTCATGGGTGTGCCTCGCCGACCCGGAGGAAGGACACGGCGCCGCCTGCAGCAGCAACCGCCGTCGGCCGCCCTTCACCGAACCACAGGCGCCCTTTCGGTCCGAACTGACGGCACTGGCTTTGTTCATCGACGCCGGGGTACACATCCATCTGGCCCCGGCTACCAGGCAGGTCCGGCGGCAACTAGCGGGGGATCAAGGCATCTCTGCGGGTGGGAGGTTCTTGGCGGCCGGCCCCTGGATGACGGTGCCCTCGGGGGTGAATCGGGAGCCGTGGCAGGGGCAGTCCCAGGTGGCGTCGGCGGTGTTGAAGCCGACGGTGCAGCCAAGGTGTGTGCAGGTGGCGGACACGGCGTGGACCTGCCCGTCTGCGTCTTTGTAGACGGCAGTACTCTCGCCATTGACGGTCATGACTTTCCCCTCACCCGGCGACAGCTCCGTGTGGCCGGGCCGGCCGCGGAGTTTGCCGCCCAGGACCGCGGCCACGGTCTTGACGTTCTCCTTCATGAAACGTCTCGCGCTGGCCGCCGGGGTAATACGGTTGCTGTTGAACACCGAGGCCCAAGGGTTCTCCCGGCCGTTGAGGGTGTCAGCGAGAATGAGCGCGGCCGCGGTTCCGTTGGACAAGCCCCATTTGCGCAGACCGGTGATGACGTACACATGTTTGGCGGTGGGGGACATAAGGCCGGCGTAGGGCAGCCCGTCGAGCGGCATGCCGTCCTGTGTTGACCAGCGGTAGGCGACCTTGTCCATGCCGAGGCGGTCGTGTGCGAAGGCTGCAAGTCTGCGGTACCGCGCGGCTGTGTCGCCGGACTCCGATACGCGGTGGCCCTCGCCGCCGGTAAGCACATAGCTGGTGCCACTGACGCTCGCGGTCAGAATCGACCGCATCGGTTCGTCGACGCTGATGAACGTGGCGTCCAGCGGTGGGGTGTCCACGCGTCCGGCGACAATGTAGGAGCGGTGCGGATGACACCGCAGGTAGAACAGGCCCTGGCCGCCGAACGGCACATTCGTGGCGACGATGATGTTGCGGGCCCGGACGGTGCCCTGTTCGGTATCGACGACGGACGGGGAGCCGTCGTGGATTCGCTGGGCCCGGGTCTGCTCGAACACGAAGCTGCCTTCACCATCAACCACGCGGGCGAGCCCCTGGAGGTATTTCACGGCATGGATTTGCGCCTGTCCGTCGAAGCGGACAGCACCCTTGACCGGGAAGGGCAGCGGCACCTCGGTGGTGAAGGAGGCGGGCAGGCCGAGCCTCGCTGCAAGGTTGGCTTCGACGCGGACGAGGTCGAGCGCGTTGTCGGTTTCGGCGTAGGTGTAGTTGGCAACTCGGCGGAAGTCACAGTCGATGGCCTCCTCGGCCACTAATTGCGCGACGTATTCGACTGCGGACTGGTTGGCCTGCCCGTAGGTGCGGGCGGTGTCGTCGCCGTGTCGGCGTGCAAGGTCCGTGTACGCCAGGCGGTGAAGGGAGGTGACCTTGCCCGTGGTGTGGCCGGTGACGCCGGTTCCGACGCGTGCGGTCTCGATGACCGCGACGGTCAGGCCGGTGCGTTTGAGCGCTAACGCGGCGGTCAGCCCGGCGATGCCGGCCCCGATGACCGCGACGTCCACCTCCAGATCCCCGCGCTGGACCAGATAATCGGTGGTTCCGGCGGTGGCGACCCAGAGGGAGCGGGATTCACCTTCCGGCCGTCCACTGTTCGATGCGTCATTCACTGCGTCACCTCAGGATCACCCGGTGTACTGCTCGGCTGTGTTAAGGCTGCGTCAGCAGCAGCCGACGCCGAGGGAGGCGACGGCGGGCCGTCCCGAGGATTTCGCGCCCGGGGGACGGCCGCCGTCGTCGGTTTTCCACTAACTGTGGCGCTATGGGGTGCTTCGCTTCATCTTCGCCATGGCATCCCTGCCGAGCCAGAGGCCCAAGCCGATCATGCCGAGGCCCAGAACCAGGTGCAGCCAGTTGTCAGCAGTGTTGAACGGGACGAAGTTGGCAGCCGCGTTCATGTCGATGACCAGGCCGTAGATCCACAGCACCAGGTACACGGTGCCGCCGCCGAGCAGGAACCAGCGGGCCATCGGGTTTGTCCGGGCCATAACGATGCCAGCCACACCGAACAGCAAATGCACGATGTTGTGCAGCACCGACACTTGGAAGACGCCAAGGAGCATGGCCCCGGACTCATGTCCCGCGAAGGTCATGGCCCCGTAATTGGTGGTGATTCCCGGGATGAACCCGAGGACTCCAACCAGCAGGAAAACTGCACCGATACCGATGGCGGTGTTGTGAAGTGTCAACCCCATCATGTGGTGTTGGGCAGGGTGTGACGCGGTAGTCATTTTGTCTCCCTTTCACGCTGATTGCCGGCTCTTCAGGTGGAGAGCCGGCCTTGCGGCAAGGAGTCGCAGGAATCCTGCCGACGCCCATATCGTACTCCGAAAAAGCGCGTGTGGGCAGGGGAAACAGTGCCTTCGAGGCCTCGGATGGTCGGTGACCGGAGCCCTGGAAAGCAAAGCCTTGCCGCGGCCATCTTTTCCAGGGGTCACCGTCGCTGACATGCTGGTGGGGTGACATCCACCTCGACCCAGCCGCCCCGCACTGTGCTCAGCTGGAAGCTGGTCCCTGCGGTGCTCCTCTCAGCGTCCGGAGTGCTGTTATTCGGCGTCGAGAATGAGCCCGCGGGCTACAGCGTGCTCGCGTTGAGCCTGGTCACGGCCACGCTGATAGGCCGCGAATTCGTGCGGGACCTGGCTCTGGTTGCGGCGGGAATGGTGATCATCAGCCTGGTTCCGCTGAACGCTGACTTGAGCATCTCGCACATGACGCTGATGGGTGGTGCCCTTGCGCTGGCCGTGCTGGTGCCGTGGCTGGTGTCCCGTTTCGTCTACCGCCAGAACATCATCCAATTTCCGGTGAACACGGGCCGTAAATGGCCTTTGTCAGCGAAGCTGTATCTGATCGCTGTTGTGGCCCTCGGTTACCTCATTCTGCCGGTCTACCTGATCCGCACGGACGTGTATCAGAACTGGCCGGACGCGTCCGACCCCACCATTTTTTGGCGGCTGTTTCTTGGCGTCAACGCTGTCGGAATTTGGGACGAGCTGTTCTTCATCTGCACCACCTTCACCCTGCTGCGGCGGCACTTTCCGGACTGGCTCGCCAATATCCTGCAAGCCGTGGTCTTCTCGTCGTTCCTGTGGGAGATCGGGTACATGGCCTGGGGTCCGCTGCTGACGTTCCCGTTCGCGCTGCTGCAGGGCTACACCTTCAAGCTGACCAAGTCGTTCACCTATGTGGTGACGGTGCACCTGGTCTTCGACTTCGTACTGTTCCTCGCGCTGGTGCACGCGCACAACCGCGACTGGTTGCCGATCTTCTTGTACTGAGGCCGCTCAGGCTCTGGATCAAGTGCTGAGCAGGGAACGCGGTACCGCCAGCCTCGACCCCGGCGTGGACCATGCCTTCAACAACGACACCGGCGAGCGCTACAACGAAACTCAGGCCACCGCTGCCTGGAAGGACACCCTCGCCTGGTTCGGACAGCACGTCTGAGAGTGCACGTCAGAGACAGCGACTGAGACAGCGACTGAGCCAGCATGTCCGAGTCAGCACGTCCCATCTGCCGCCGCATGGGCGGTGCTGCCGCGGGTAGTCTTGAAGGATGAGTTCCGCAATCCCACTAACGCTCACCTTCGATGGACGGTTCGCCCGCGAACTCGGGGAGCTGGCGGTTCCGTGGCAGGCGGACGAAGCACCTGATCCGCAGCTGCTGGTCCTGAACGAGCCGTTGGCCAGCGAGCTGGGCCTGGACCCGTCCGCGCTGCGGTCGGGTGAGGGGACGCTGCTGCTGATCGGCAACCGGGTCCCTGACGGTGCCACGCCGGTGGCCCAGGCCTACGCGGGCCACCAGTTCGGCGGCTACTCACCCCAGCTCGGCGACGGGCGCGCCCTCCTGCTTGGCGAAGTCACGGACATCCACGGGCAGCTCAGGGACATCCACCTTAAGGGCTCCGGCCGGACACCGTTCGCCCGGGCGGGTGACGGACTCGCCGTCGTCGGTCCCATGCTGCGCGAGTACGTCGTCAGCGAAGCCATGCACGCGATGGGCATCCCCACCACGAGGTCCCTCGCCGTGGTGGCCACGGGCCGGCCCGTCCGCCGCGAAACCATACTGCCCGGTGCTGTACTTACCCGGGTGGCGAGCAGCCACCTGCGCGTGGGCAGCTTCCAGTTCGCCCGCGTCAACGGCGAGACGGACCTTCTGCGCCGTCTGGCCGATCATGCCATCAGCCGCCATTACCCGGACGCCGCGCTCGCCGACATGCCCTATCTCGCGTTCTTTGACGCCGTCATAGCCGCGCAGGCATCCCTGGTGGCGCAATGGATGCTGGTGGGCTTCGTCCACGGCGTGATGAACACCGACAACATGACCATCTCCGGCGAGACCATCGACTACGGTCCGTGTGCATTTATGGACAGTTTCAATTCCGGCGCGGTCTACAGCTCAATCGACGCGGACGGACGTTACGCCTACGGTAACCAGCCGATCATTGCCGAATGGAACCTCACTAGGCTCGCCGAAGCACTCCTGCCCCTGCTCCACGAAGACCAGGACCAGGCCGTGGCGCTCGCAGTGGAGTCCCTCGGCGTCTTCCGCACGCTGTACAGCGCAGCCTGGTCAGCCGGCATGAAATCCAAGCTTGGGCTGCGCGCGGACACTCCCGACGACGTCGCGTTGCCGCTGGTGAACGGCGTGCTGTCGCTGCTTCAGGACGCCGAAGTGGACTACACCTCCTTCTTCCGGAGCCTTGTCTCGGCAGCCCGCGGCACCCCGGAAACTTCCCGGGCCATGTTTGCGGAGCCCGAAGCCATCGAGGCCTGGGCGGAACGGTGGCTGGCCCTGGCGCCGGACGCGGACCTGATGGGCAGCGTCAACCCCGTCTACATCCCCAGGAACCACCTGGTTGAAGAAGCTCTTGACGCTGCTACCGCCGGCGACCTGTCCGTCTTCAACCGCCTGATGGCCGTCGTGGCTGACCCGTACACGCAGCGCCCCGGGCTGGAACGCTACGCCGGCCCCGCCCCTGAAGACTTCGGGAACTACCGGACCTTCTGCGGAACCTGAGCCAACAAAGCCGGCCGGATTGGCGCGCCCTGCAGGCTGCTGCCTCGGTAACGATGTGGCAGATCAGGCCCCGCAAGCCCGATATGCCCGGTAAGCTCACCAACTATGTCCCGGATTGTTCAAAGAATGCGGCTGCCCGCCCTCGCGGGCATGCTGGCTGTCACCCTGGTGGGGTCGGCCGCGGTGCTTCCCTCACATGCCGCCGACGACGCGCCGCCGGGCGGCTATCCCTCATGGCAGGACGTGCAGAACGCCAAGCAAAGCGAGGCCGGCAAGGCGGCAGAAGTCACGAGGATCAACACGCTGCTGGGCGGGCTCCAGACCGAAGCCGAGGCACTGGGCAATGCGGCCGTAACGTCCGCCGCGGAGTACGCGTTGGCCGAAGCCTCGCTTCAGGCTGCCACTTCCATGCTGGATGCCCTTACCGCCCAGACCGCACGTGCCGCAGCCGAACTGGGACAGTACAAGAAGGAAATCGGTGCCCTGGCTGCCCAGTCGTACAAGACCGGTGGCACCAACATGGGTTTCTTTGTTGCCCTCGACGCCGTGCAGAACAACAGCATCCAAGGCCTGAACATCGTCCAGATCGTCAGTGATAAGACAGCCGTCCTGGTGAACAAATCCGCAGCTGCGGAACGCATTTCCCGCGCCCTGGCCGATCAGGAGCAGGCAGCCAGGGCCGAACGCGAGCGCCTGTCGGGGGAGGCCAGAACCAAGCTCGACGCCGCGCAGTCCGCCCAGCAGGCCATGTCCCGGCAGATTGCGGAGCAGCAGGAGCACGGCCAGGAACTGACCGCGCAGCTGGCCTCCCTCAAGGGCACCACCGCTGCGGTGGAGGGTGAGTTCCGGCAGGGCCAGTCGGCCTTGGCCGCATACGAAACGGCGCAGGCCGCCAAACGGGCCGCGGCGCAGGAACAGGCACGCCAACAGGCGGAGGCGGCGGCCAAGGCGGCGGCCCTCGCCGCTGCGCAAAAACCGGCACCGGCCCCGCGTGCTGTACCGGGAGTGCCCGCCCCCGCTCCGGTCCCGGGCCCGACGCCGGTGCCGCCGCCCGTCGTCGTCGTACCTTCCGTGCCGGGTGGCGCCGTGAACGACCCCGCGGGCGCAAAAAACTATGCGGCCGGGCAGTTGGCTTCCTACGGTTGGGGCCAGGACCAGTTCCAGTGCCTGGCGTCATTGTGGACCAAGGAGTCCAACTGGCTGACCACCGCCACCAATCCTTACTCGGGCGCATACGGGATAGCCCAGGCGCTGCCGGCCAGTAAGTACGGCACGGCCGGCAGTGACTGGCTCACCAGTTATCGGACCCAGGTCAATTGGGGACTGTCCTACATTGCGGACCGCTACGGGTCACCGTGCGGTGCGTGGAACCATTCCGTGGCCAACAATTGGTACTGACCTGGTCCGGGCCTGCAGCCGGGTCACGTTTCCGGGGCTTTGGCGTATTCCGCGGCGCTGAGGAATTCAATGCCTACGAAGGCATCATCGCCCTCCACCCAGGCGTCATGCCCGGGTGGAATGGTATAGGAGTCACCGGCGCTGATGGTGATCCGGTTGCCATCGGTGGTCTCGACGTGGATGGAGCCGGAAACGCAGAAACCCACGTGGTTGTTTTGGCAGGTCTCGGTCTGGACCACTGGCTTGATGCAGTCCGACCAGCGCCAGCCTGGACTGAACGTCATCCGGCCGATCGTGTAGTCACCCACTTTGACGATGTCGACTTCAGTCTTGTCCGGGCGGCGCTTCTCATCCGGTGTGTTGTGGGATTTGACTTCCAGCTCGGTAACGATGTTTGTAGGCATGACATGCAGACTTTCTCTTTTGATTCTGTGTCCATCAGCTGTCTGTCCTTGGCTGACAGACGGCATCTGAGGCGCTTACGATTGCCAGCATCCTCCGACTCGCCGCACTTGTCGAGACCCAAACCACTAGGCTTTTCCCATGCCCGATTTTGACCGTTTCCGGGTCCTGCTGGAGGACGAGCGCGCCCGGAAACTTGCACTGCTCCCCGCCCTCCGAGCGGACATCTCCTCCGCCAATGCCGCCCGCCAGGATTCCAACGTGGATGACGAACACGACCCCGAGGGCGCCACCATTGCGTTCGAGCTCTCACAGGCATCGGCGCTCCTGCAGCAGAGCAGCTCTGGCCTTGACCAGGTGGAGGCGGCGCTGGCGAGGGTTGCGGCCGGCACCTACGGGACGTGCGCCGTGTGCGGGGATCCCATCGCGGAGGGACGGCTCGAAGCCCGCCCGTCGACGCCGTTCTGCATAGTCCACGCTGCGACCGGCCGGCATGGACGGTAGCGGTGCCGTGAACGAGCGCGTGCCGGAGGCTGCCGGCTTCATCGACGCCACCCTGCAGAACGAAGGCGCCTGGTACCGGGCTGAGGACGTGGAGTCCCGGGTGGGTGGGGCGCTGGGGTCCTATGGATCGTCGGTGGGAGCCGTCCGCGGCACTGTCCGCGACGCAGGCACGAAGTTTAAGGACCTTGGCCATGACGACGTGACCGCTTTAGCGTCGCTCCTCTGGGGCCGGCCCGGTCCAGGCAGGCTTCCAATCTATGAGCGGCGGCTCGCCGCCGTTGTGTTGCTGCAGTCCCGGGTTTCCCTCCTCCGCCACTCTGACCTGACCCGGCTGGAGGGCTTCATCCGAACCGCACAGTCCGGCGAACTGGTGGACGCCCTGATTGCCGACGTCGTGGGTCCGTTGCTGCAGGGTCTGGGCGGAAACGACCGACAGCGCGCCGACGTCGTCATCACCCGCTGGCACCAGGACCCCGACGACGCAGTCCGCCTCGCAGCCCGGCTCATCGCTTCCCAGTGAACTGACCTGCCGTCCATTTCCGGGAAGCGCAACCGGGCACGGGACTGACCCCTGTTCCCTGATCCCTGTCAGCCGTACTCTGGGCCTTGGAGGTGATTGCCATGGAGGCAGCGCAGGGTGACAGGATCATCGTCCGGGGGAGGACCGTCGGATCGTCGGACCGGCACGGGGTAATCGTTGAAGTCCGCGGTCAGGAAGGCCATCCGCCCTATCTGGTCCGCTTCGACGACGGACACGAAACGGTTATGTACCCCGGCGGTGATTTCGCCGTCGAACGCAGCCACGGGGGACAAACAGGCTGACGCGCCGCGGGCTGCGCGTCCGGGCCCGCGGGCACCTGTCAGACTGGTGGAATGGATCACTCCTTGGCTGCCACGTCCGCTGATGCGAACCTCACGTTTCCGCCGGTCCGGACCGGTCCGCGGGACCCCGGTGACGCCTGGGTGGAGGGCAGCCGCGGCAAGTTCTGGGGCCGGTTCGGTGCCGCCGGCGTCCTGGCCTATGATCCCGGCAAGGGCGTCCTGCTGCAGCACCGCGCGCTCTGGAGCCACAACGGAGGCACCTGGGGACTGCCTGGCGGAGCGTTGCACCAGGGTGAGGACGCCGTCACCGGGGCCCTCCGCGAGGCGCACGAGGAAGCTGCGGTGCCGGCCGCGGATGTGAGCGTCCTCTTTACCTCCGTGCTGGACATTGGGTACTGGTCCTACACCACCGTCATGGTTCTGGTGACCGAGCCTTTCGAGCCCGTGATCAGTGATCCGGAAAGTCTCGAACTCCAGTGGGTTCCGGTGGATGCGGTGGACCGGAAAGAGCTCCATCCCGGTTTCGCAGCATCCTGGCCGGATCTGCGGACACGCCTGCTGGAGCTTTCTGCCCAGCGGACAGGGTGGGCTGAGCCCCACAAAGACAATCGAAAGGGTCAATTTTGACTGCTGCACTCCCGGAACTGGCCGATGGCGATTTCTATTATCAGGCGTTCGGCGGTGGCCGATTCCGCTCCACCATCCACGCCCAGGGGGCCTGGAACGAGCACGAACAGCACATGGCGCCGGCTTCCGGCGTGATCGCGGACAGCCTGGAGCGCCACGAACCCCGCGACGATATGCGGATGGCCCGGCTGAGCTACGAGATCCTGGGCCTGATCCCCGGGGGCGGTTTCCACATCGAAACCACCACCCTGCGCCCCGGCCGGACCATCGAGCTCCTGCAGGCCGAACTGATTGCCAATGGCAGGGTGGCCATCCGTGCCACCGCCTGGCGGATGATCACCAGCGACACAGCCGCGGTTGCCGCCGTCGAGGACACCGCCATTCCGGCGCCCGATGAATGCAAACCGCTCGACGGCCCTGCCATCTGGCCCGGCGGCTATATCCGGTCCCTGGAGATGCGGGTGGCAGAGGGCCACCGGCCAGGCGCGGGGATCGTCTGGCTCCGCACACTGCACCCTCTCACCGACAAGGCCGACAGCGGCGACCTGGCCCGCCTGATGGGCCTCGTTGACACAGCCAACGGGATCGCGGCCAGGGTCCCGCCAGGTAAAGACAGCTACGCCTTCCCCAACCTGGACCTGCAGATCCACATGTACCGCAGGCCCGGGGGCGAATGGCTGGGCCTGGACAACGCCGTCTCCTTCGGAACCGACGGTATTGGCCTCACGTCCACCGTCCTGCACGATCTCCAGGGGCCCTTCGGCCGCGCAGAACAGATCCTCACGCTGCGCAGGACCTGAGGCGCAGTTCCCAGGCGTTGATTTCTGCCTGGCCGCTTCCCGGCAGGCCTCAGGACGCCGGGGGCTCCTGGACCGGCGTCGAGTCCTGGCCGTATTCGGCGGTCACCAGTATGGGCAGGTGGTCGGAGGCGCCGCGGGGCAGGGTTTCCACGTTCTCGATGTTCAGGCCCAGGGACGTGGCAAAGTCGAAGTGGCCCTTGAACACCTTGTAGCGCGTGTAGGTCCGGCGATCACTGAGGGATAGTTCGTACCCCGTGTTCTTCATGTGTTCGTTGAGGTTCTTCGTGAAGAAGGGGTAGTTGAAGTCCCCCACCATCAAAGTCATCAGGCCGGTGCCCATGCCCAGCAGTTCCGCGTGGGCAGCGTGGATCTGGTTGCGCCGCAGCGAGTTGGTGGCGGTCAGCGGCGCAGCGTGGAAAGACGCGATGACCAGTTCGTGATCGGTCTCGTTGTCCCGCACGCGAGTGCCGATGAGGCGCTCATGGGCGGGCGCCAGGACCATGTCGTGAAGGGACTTCTTGAGCGCGAATGCCTTGGTGCCGTGGGCGGTGAACCGGTCCGGCCGGTAATAGATGGCCAGCCCCAGCCGGTTGCCTTTCGTGGAATCGGCCAGCTGCAGTTGACCCAGCGTGTCCGGCAGGTCCGTGGTGTCGCATTCCTGCAGGCACAGGGCATCAACGCCGAAGTCCTGTGCCAAGGCGACCAGCTCCCCGCTGGCCTTGTGCTTACGTAAATTGTAGCTAATGACGCGTATCAGTGGATTACCTCTTCTGAGGAGTAGCGGGTGGGCCCAGTTCCTGAGTTTAGCCACCCGATGGGGACGGTGCAGTATTAATCCGCTGGATGTCAGGTGGAGCGGAACACCAGCCAACCGGCGAGGGTGGACAGCCCCGTCAGGGCGGCACCCCACAGGATGTCCACGACAATAAGCTGCAGTGGCCACGTTTTGAGCGTGGCGGCATTCGTGAGGTCGTACGTGGCGTAGGCAAAGGCGCCCAAGGCGGCCCCGTAGCCGACGGCGGTCAGCCAGCTGCCGCCGTCGAGCGCCGGCCGCAGCGCAAAGAAGACAATCCCCGCTATGTACATGACATAGAAAGCCACGGCGTAACCTAAATGTGGCTTGTCTGCGAGCAGGTCACCGATGTGGCTGCGGTAAAACGGGTTCATGAGCTTGAGCCAGACGGCGTCGATGACGGCAAACGCAGCCGCGACAACAAGGAATTGCAATATGACCATAAGGGAGCTTAGCAACATGCAGGACGCCGAAGCAGGAATGGGGACGCTCACCGTGGTGCGCCAGGATCATTCCCTCGGCGCCGCACGTGACCTGGAATTCGGCCTCGAACTGCTGACCCGGGCCAGGAGCGGCAGGATCGGTCCCACGCTCCGGCTGTACCGGCCCGCACCCACTGTTGCGTTCGGACAGCGGGATACCCGCCTGCCCGGCTTCGACACAGCCGCCCAGGCGTGCCGGGAGCACGGATTTGAACCCCTGGTGCGGAAGGCCGGTGGCCGCGCCGCCGCTTACCACGAGGGCACGCTGGTGGTGGACCACGTGATGCCCCATACCGATGCCATTGCCGGCTCCAAAGCCAGGTTCGGATTCTTTGGTGAGCTGCTGGCGCAGTCTTTGCGGAACGTCGGTGTGCAGGCCGCAGTTGGCGAAATTCCGGGAGAGTACTGCCCAGGCGAGTTCAGCGTTCACGGAACCGACCCGGCCGATCCGGCACGCCGGATCAAACTCGTCGGAACAGCGCAACGCGTGGTGAGCGGCGGGTGGCTGTTCAGTTCCGTGATCGTGGTGGAAAACTCCGCCCCCATCCGCAACGTCCTGACGGACAGCTATGCCGCCTTGGGCCTGGACTGGGACCCGGCCACCGCCGGCGCGGCCAACGACCTCGTGCCCGGGCTGACGGTCCAGGATGTCCAAGACGCCGTCATTGCCGCATACGCGGGCCACGCCTCCCTCCGGCACGCCGACTTCAGCAGCTATGCAGGTTTGGACGCCAGGGAGGCGTAGCCCGCTCATGCGGGGGGTGCGGTCTGGCTCAGGGCATCCTAGTGACCCCGGGCGATCCACTCATCCAGATGCGGGGCTTCGGCCCCGATGGTGGTGCTGTCGCCGTGTCCGGTCCGGACCACCGTTTCGGCCGGTAGCGGCAGCAGCCACGTCCGGATGGACTCGATGATGGTGGGGAAGTCGCTATAAGACCGGCCCGTGGCGCCGGGGCCACCCTGGAACAGGGTGTCGCCACTGAAAAGCGAGCCCTCGCCATCGGGCCCGTCGGCCAGGTGGAAGGACACCGAGCCGGGCGAGTGCCCGGGGGTGTGCAGGGCCGTCATGCTGGCCCCTGCCACCTCGATGACGTCGCCGTGCCTGATGGCGACATCGGGTTCCACCTCCGGGTAGACGCTGCGCCACAGCATCCAGTCGTCCTGGTGAAGGTGGATCGGTGCCTGGACGAGGTCCCAGAAGTCAGCCACCGACCGGATGTGGTCATCGTGGCCATGGGTCAGCAGGATCGCCTTGAGCTTCCGGCCACCGACGGCGGCGGCTACGGCCTTGGCATCGTGCGCGGGATCGATGACCACGCATTCCTCCGCGTCGCCGACGATCCAGACGTTGTTGTCCACATCCCAGGTGCCGCCGTCGAGCGAGAACGTCCCGGATGTGACGAGGTGCTCGATCCTGACGCTCACAGTTCCACCACAGAACGCAGCACGGAACCGGAGTGCATCTTCTCGAACGCTTCCTCCACCTGGTCGATGGTGATCCGCTCGGTCACGAAGGCATCCAGATCCAGCTTGCCCTGCTTGTAGAGGCTGATCAGCATGGGGAAGTCCCGGGACGGCAGGCAGTCACCGTACCAGGAGGACTTCAGCGACCCGCCGCGGCCGAAAACGTCCAGGAGCGGCAGCTCCAGTGTCATCTCCGGCGTGGGGACGCCCACCAGTACCACGGTGCCGGCGAGGTCGCGGGCGTAGAAGGCCTGCTTGTACGTTTCGGGACGGCCGACGGCGTCAATCACCACGTCTGCGCCGAAGCCGCCGGTGAGTTCCCGGATCTTCTCCACCGGGTCGGAAGCGGAGGAGTCCACGGTGTGGGTGGCACCGAGTTCCTTCGCGCGTTCCAGCTTTTTCGCGTCGATGTCGACGGCGATGACGGTGGTTGCGCCGGCGAGCGCGGCGCCGGCGATGGCAGCCATGCCCACACCACCGCAGCCGATGACGGCGACGGTGTCACCGCGCTTGACGCCGCCGGTGTTGATCGCGGCGCCCAGTCCGGCCATGACCCCGCAGCCGAGCAGGCCGATGGCGGCAGCATCGGCGTCGGAATCAACCTTCGTGCACTGGCCGGCAGCCACGAGGGTCTTTTCGATGAAGGCTCCGATGCCCAGGGCGGCGGACAGTTCGGTGCCGTCCTCCAGCGTCATCTTCTGGGTGGCGTTGCGGGTGTTGAAGCAGTACTGGGCCTGGCCTCGGTTGCACGCACGGCAGTCGCCACAGACGGCCCGCCAGTTCAATACCACGCGGTCGCCCGGGGCGACGTCCGTGACGTCCGGGCCAACGGCACTGACCACTCCAGTGGCTTCGTGGCCGAGGAGGAACGGAAAGTCGTCGCTGATGCCGCCCAGCTTGTAGTGCAGGTCGGTGTGGCAGACGCCGCTGGTGAGGATGTCCACCAGGGCCTCGCCCGGACCCGGATCCGGGACCAGGATGGTCTCCAGGGTGACCGGGGCGCCCTTGGAACGGGCTACGACACCTTTGACTTTATGGATCACGAAAGGCTCCCTTAATGCAGATAGACAGAACGGGACCAACACGGACGTTGGTCCCGTTCTGTCTACCACATGAGCTGCGGTGTTCAGGCCGCGAGGCGGCTCTTTACCTCGGCAGCGGAAGGATTGGTGGCGGCAGTGCCGTCCGGGAAGAGCACGGTGGGCACGGTGCGGTTGCCGCCGTTGAGCTTCTCCACGAGGTCGGCTGTGCCTTCCACCTCTTCGATGTTGATTTCCGTATAGCCGATGCCCTGCGCGTCCAGCTGCTTCTTCAGCCGGTTGCAGTAGCCGCACCAGGTGGTGGAAAACATGGTGATGGTGCCGTTCTCGGGGGTAAAGTCCACGGAGCTCTCCTGAAATCGTTGGGTAGGTTCCTTCCCATCAACGGTAACCCGGGGCAGGCTATTCCCTGAGCCGGCCCGGCGGATGCGGTGCCGGATGACAGCAGATAACGCTGATGGCATGCTGGAGCCATGTGTGGACGCTATGTGATGGCACGGGCCGTGGGCGACTTGCTGGCCGACTTTGATGCCCAGCTGGAGGAGGAAGTACACCTTCTCCCGTCTTGGAACGTGGCGCCAACCGACGCTGTCCCGATCGTCCTGGAACGGCTGATGGACGACGGCCCCGTGCGGCAGCTCCACGTGGCCCGCTGGGGCCTGGTGCCGTCCTGGGCGAAGGATCCGGGCATCGGCCCCAAGATGATCAACGCGCGCAGTGAGACTGTGCTCGAGAAGCCTGCCTTCCGCAAAGCCGTGAAGTCACGTCGCTGCGCTGTCCCGGCGGACGGGTACTACGAATGGAAGCAGGGCACCGGCAAAGCCAAGCAGCCCTACTACGTCCATCCGGGCGAAGGCAGCGGGCTGGTGTTCGCGGGACTGTACGAGTGGTGGAAGGATCCGGCCAAGGCCGAGGGTGACCCCGGCCGGTGGATGCTCTCCACATCCATCCTGACGGCAGACACCCCGCCGCCCGGTGCTGAGTCGACAATCTTCGGCAAGCTCACTGCCTTGCATGACCGCGTTCCGCTGCCGATGGACCGGGCCACGATGGCGTCCTGGCTTGATCCGCAGATCGACGACGCCGCCTTCCTCGTGGACCTGGTTCGGGCCCATGTGAAGGACGTCGCCGCAGACTGGCACGTGGATTCCGTCGGCACCGAAGTGGGCAACGTGCGCAACAACTCCCCGGAGCTCATCCGGCCGGTGGATGCGCTGTTCTGAGGAGCTCCGTTCGCTGGCCCGGCTGACGGCGGAGGTGCCCGGCCCTTAAACGGTGACCTGGCCGCCGTCGTCCACTGTCCAGGCGGGGTTATAGGCAATTTCCCAGCGGAAGCCGTCCGGATCGGCGAAATAGCCGCTGTACCCGCCCCAAGGCTGGGTGACCGGCGCAGCGACGATGGTGGCTCCGGCCGATGCCGCCTCCGCCATGACCCGGTCCACCGCCTCGGTGCTGGGCAGGTTGTGGCTGAGTGTGATGCAGGGGACCGGGCCGGGCGCGCCTACGCCGGCCTCGGCGTGCATCTGCGCGGCGTCCCACAGGGAAAGGACGAGGCCGTGGTTGACCTGGATGAACACCACATCGCCCGGGAACTCGCGGTGGACAGGCCAGCCGAGGCCTTCGGCGTAGAACCGGCGGGAGGCGTCAACACTGCGAACGCCTAGTGAGATGAAGTCGACTCTGGGCTGCATGCTTCGATACTGTCAGAAGATGGCAACAATTCAAGGAAACGATCGGGATGCTTTGGCCGACAAGGAACAGCTCGCAGCCGTTCGGATTGCGGTCGACGAAGTTGATGAGCAGATTGTCACGCTCATTGCGCGGCGTGAACGCCTGATACGGATCGCCGGAACCCTGAAGGGGGACGACGCTGAAGTCCGTGCCCCCGGCCGGGTGGAACGGGTGATTGAGCATGTCCGGTCCGCCGCGGAAAAGAAGGACATTGATCCGGACATCGTGGAATCAACCTACCGGGCCATGATCTTAGGGTTTATCGAACTTGAAATGAAGGTCCACAAAGAGAGCAGCTGACACCGCCGCAGGTGCTGTCCGGACGCGGGTCCGGCAGCACCTGCCCTGTGTTTCCTGGAGTCCCGTGTTTCCTAGAGCGCTTCGTCGACGGCGACGCCCGACTGGAATTCCCGGCCGTCGGCCTCGCTGAAGGCCGACATGACGTGTCCCTTGCCCAGGCCATGCACGGCCGCGACGGGAAAGTTGCCCGTGATGGTGTTGCCCGAGTGTGTCACACCGGCAAGATCATAGTTTTCCTCGGCGCTCTGGTCATGGCTGAATGAGTAGAAGGCAATGGCCTCCCCGTTCATGAACTCAATGCCCAACCGTCTTTGTGATGAGTAATCAGGGCTCGCCGCCACCAGTCCCACTACGTACGCACCTGCCCCCGGTATGTTGCCGTCGATATCGAAGGTTGCCACGAGCTTTTCGTCCTGGGCCTTGATGCTTACGTGCTTGAGGAGTGCGTCATGGGTGCTCATGCCACAATCCTGCCCTCCTGCCGCCCGTCCGTCCACCCCTGTCTAGGTTTTGTCGGAGCGCCGTCGTAGACTGGATTTATTCGAATATGTATTCGAATAATTGTTGTTGCATCAGCATCCTGCATCAGCTCCGTTCAGTTCCGGGAGGCGCCCATGGGTATGTTCAGCGAGTCCGTGGACGTCGTCTGCACCCCCGCGGGCCAGCCGCTGAAACTCCAGTGGGCCGGGCGGCACTACACCGTGTGCGCCGAGCCTGTCCGGTGGTACGAACGCCGGCAGTGGTGGGCCGAGGAGCGCCGTGCGCCCCTCGGCAGCGGGCCGGGGCTGGTGGACCACGAAATCTGGCGCGTCCAAGTACAGGCGGACCCGCAGGGTACCGGCCCTCGGGATGCAGGAGAGCCGCTCACCCTGGACCTGAGCAGGCATGTCGGCAGCGGCCGCTGGAGGATCCTGCGGATCCACGATGCACTCCGGCCCCAGACGGCATGAGCTTCTCCCACCTTCACGTTTCAACGGCCTTCAGCGCACACTATGGCGTGGCCTGGCCCGACGAACTGGCCCAGGTTTCCGCCGCGGACGGCGCAACCGCGCTCGCCTGCACGGACCGGGACGGCCTGTACGGCACCATCAAACACCTCAAAGCCTGCATGGCCGCCGGCATCGACCCCATCGTGGGTGTGGACCTAGCGGTCTTCGACGACGACGGCGACCACCGCACCCAGCTCGCCGGCAGGGTGGTGGTGCTCGCCCGGGGCAACAACAACGGGGCGGGGTATCGGGCCCTGTGCCGGCTGGTGTCCGATGCCCATGCCCGCACCTCCGGCAAAGCCGGGGGAGCGGTGCCGGTGGCGGTCACCCGCGCCGAACTCGCCTCCCGCACGCTCGACCCCACAACCCTGAAACCGGTCCTGACGGTACTGATCGGCCCGGATTCCGACGTCGGACGGGCCATGAGCGGCCGGCGCTACCTCCGTCCGCGCACCCTTTTCAAAGGCTGGCTGGACGCCAT
Source organism: Pseudarthrobacter sp. AL07 (assembly GCF_029960665.1). Taxonomy (GTDB): domain Bacteria; phylum Actinomycetota; class Actinomycetes; order Actinomycetales; family Micrococcaceae; genus Arthrobacter. The sequence goes on along the minus strand of NZ_JASBRB010000026.1, from coordinate 6,812 downwards.
GCCCCCAAAAACCCTGGTGGCGGAAGTCGTTTCCCAGCTCACCGCCCCCGGGGCGCACCTGAGCACCGCCCATGCGGTACGTATGCTCAAGCTCGCGGAAGAACACCACGTACCGGCCGTGCTCACCAACGCTGTCCGCTACTGCGCAGAGGACGGTGCCGCCACGGCAGACGTGCTCGACTCCGCCCGGACACTGAAGTCCCTCCCCGAACTCGCGGCCGAACCGCTGCTCCAGCCCAACGGGCAGGCCTGGCTCAAATCCTCTGCGCAGATGCTTCAGCTCGGAAAGGAAATTATCCGCGCCGCAGGGTATGGCGCAGCGGACCTCAAACAGCTGATGGCACAGACCGAGGCGCTCGCCGACTTCTGCCGGATCGACCCGGTGACTGACATGGGCTGGAAGCAGCCGGTAGTCCCCGAGGCATCAGTCATAGGCATCAGCCAGGACCCGCACAATGAACTGGTGCAGCGCTGTGAGGCCGGGATCAGCAGGCGGTTCCCTGGGATATCAGGCTCAGCTCACAAGGACATGCGCTCGCGGCTGGAGCACGAGCTGGGGATCATCAGGAACCTGGGGTTTTCCTCCTATTTCCTCACGGTCGCGGAGGTCTCCCGGATGATCCAGGACATGGGGGTCAGGGCAGCCGCCCGCGGTTCCGGGGCTTCCAGCCTGGTCAACTACCTCATTGATGTCAGCCAGGTGGACCCCCTGCAACACGACCTGATCTTCGAACGCTTCCTGTCCCGGGACCGGGCCACGTTGCCGGACATCGACATCGACGTCGAAAGCGCCGAACGGCACAACGTATACCGGCGGATCTTTGACCGCTTCGGTTCCGAGCGCGTCACGCTGATGAGCATGCAGAACGGGTACCGCGCCCGCGGTGCCGTCCGCGACGCCGGGATGGCCCTGGGCATGGACGATGACGACGTCGGCGAGATCGCCAAGCAGCTGTGGCGCTTTTCGGCCAGGAAATTCCGTGAGGCACTGGTTGAGAAACCTGAGCTGCGGGAGTTCGCCGGGCGGGTGGAACAGCGGGACTTCGCCGAAAACCAGCAGCTTGACCTGCTGGTGGACCTCACCGAACGGCTGGACCGGCTGCCCCGCCATATCTCCATGCATCCCTGCGGGGTGATCCTGGGCGACGCCACGCTGCTGGACCGGACCCCGGTGCAGCCCAGCGGACTGGGCCTGCCCATGAGCCAGTTTGATAAACACGACATGGATCCCATGGGCATGCTCAAGCTTGATGTCCTGGGCGTCAGGATGCAGAGCGCCATGGCGTTTGCCGTCCGCGAAGTCATCCGGATCCATCCTTCCAAGGCGGAAGTGGTGGCGGCCGGGGCCCACCCTGCAGGTCCTGACGGGACCGGGCCGGACTACATCGCCGAGAACGGGCACATCGACCTCAACGCCGTGCCGCTGGATGATGAACCAACCTACGAACTGATCCGCAGCACCCACACCCTGGGCTGCTTCCAGATCGAGTCGCCCGGGCAGCGGGAGCTGATCGGCAAGCTGGCGCCGCGTGAGTTCAACGACCTCATCATCGACATTTCGCTGTTCCGGCCGGGCCCGATGAAATCGGACATGGTGCGGCCTTTCCTGGAGCACAGGCACGGCTTCGCGCCGGAGGTCTACCCGCACCCCGACCTGAAACCCGTGCTGCAGGAAACGCATGGGGTCACTGTCTTCCACGAACAGATCCTGAAAACCTTCCACGTGATGACTGGCTGCGGCCTGGCGCGCGCAGACGAGTTTCGCCGGGCGCTCGGCGACGAGGTCCACGAGCTGAAGGTGGAGGAGTTCTTCCGCAAGGAGGCCCGGATCAAGGGGTACGCTCCGGAGGTGGTGGACAAGGTCTGGGAGACCCTGAAAGCCTTTGGCAGCTTCGGCTTCTGCAAGGCGCACGGTGCGGCGTTTGCCGTTCCCACCTACCAGTCCGCATGGCTCAAGACGCACCACCCCGAGGCTTTCCTGGCGGGGCTGTGGGAACACGATCCCGGCATGTACCCCAAACGGCTGCTGGTGGCCGAAGCCCGCAGGCTGGGCATTCCCATCCTGCCGCTGGACATCAACCGCAGCCAGGCCGAGTACAGGGTGGAACGGGTGGCGGCAGGGCCGGATGCCGGCAAGCTGGGGATCAGGCTGAGCCTTAACGGCATCTACGGCCTGTCCGGGACCGAGCTCAAGCGGATTGTCGCCGGCCAGCCCTACGACTCCCTGGCTGACCTCCGGGCCCGGTCCAGGTTGGGCAAGCCAAGTATCAAAAGGCTAGCCCAGCTGGGTGCTTTTGATTCCCTGCACCGTGAATCGGGCGGCGCCGCCAACCGCGCGGACCTCGTCCAGCACCTGCAACAGCTCCAGGCCGCGGGCGGTACCCGGAAAGGCATCGACATCATGGAAGGGCAGCTGTCCCTGCCGCTGGGGGATGTGGAACTGCGGAACGTCAAACCCGGGCTTCCCGCGCCCACCCTGGTGGAAAACGTCCGGGCAGAACTGGACCTGATGGCCATAGACGTCAGCGGGCACCTGATGGACAGCCACCGGCCCATGCTGGACCGGCTGGGGGTCACCACTGCAGACAAATTGTTGAGCCTGCGCAACAACACCGAGGTGCTGGTGGCCGGGGTGCGGATCGCCACCCAGACCCCGCCCATGCGTGGCGGCCGGCGGGTGGTGTTCATCAGCATCGATGACGGCACCGGCTGCGTCGATTCCGTGTTCTTCCATGAAGCCCAGGAGCAGGCGGGGCTGTTGTTGTTCGGCACCAGGCTGCTGCTGATCCGGGGCACCACGCGGCGGACAGGTCCCCGGGGAATCAGCCTGAGCGCCAGCATGGCCTGGGACCTGAGCAGGGTGGAATCCTTGCCGTTCGCGGCGGATCGCGTGGAGAGCACCGATGTGCCGCATCCCCTGGACGGGATCAGCCGAAGCCTTGCGATTACCGGAATGGGCGGATGAGGGGCCGCGGGTCCCGTTGGTCGGCCTCCCGGGAAACCGATAGCATTGACGATGGCTGGCTGTGGTCCCCGTATGCCACAAGCTATGAAGCCTAAAACTTTGAATAGGAGACACCCGTGTCAGATGCCCAGCAGATCACCCTCATCGTCGATGGCGAAGAGACCAAGGTGACTACCGGGACAACCGGTGCGGAACTTTTCTTTGAGCGCCGCGATGTTGTTGTTGCCCGCGTCAACGGCGAGCTGAAGGACCTGGACCAGGAGCTGCCCGAGGGCGCCGAGATCGAGGGCGTCACCATCGCTTCCCCTGACGGCCTGGACGTCCTCCGCCACTCCACCGCCCACGTGATGGCACAGGCAGTGCAGCAGCTGCGCCCGGAGGCCAAGCTGGGCATCGGACCGTACATCACCGACGGCTTCTACTTCGACTTCGACGTCGCTGAACCGTTCACCCCCGAGGACCTCAAGACCCTTGAGAAGATGATGCTCAAGATCGTCAACCAGAACCAGAAGTTCGTCCGTCGCGTGGTCAGCGAGGACGAGGCCCGCGAGGCCATGAAGAACGAGCCCTACAAGCTAGAACTCCTGGGCAAGAAGAACAATGCCGCCGAAGCCGGCGAGGGCGTCAACGTCGAGGTCGGCGCCGGCGACATCACTATCTACGACAATGTTGAGCGCAAAGAGGGCACCACCGTCTGGTGCGACCTCTGCCGCGGCCCGCACCTGCCCAACACCAAGCTCATCTCCAACGCCTTCGCCCTGACCCGGTCCTCCTCGGCGTACTGGCTGGGCAACCAGAAAAACCAGCAGCTGCAGCGGATCTACGGCACCGCCTGGCCCACCAAGGACGCGCTGAAGGCCTACCAGGAGCGCATCGCGGAGGCTGAGCGGCGCGACCACCGCAAGCTCGGCGTCGAACTTGACCTGTTCTCCTTCCCCGACGAGTTGGGCTCCGGCCTGCCGGTGTTCCACCCCAAGGGCGGCATCATCCGCAAGGAGATGGAGGACTACTCCCGCCAGCGCCACGTGGATGCCGGCTACGAGTTCGTCTACACCCCGCACATCACCAAGGGCCACCTGTACGAAGTCTCGGGCCACCTGGACTGGTACAAGGAGGGCATGTTCCCGGCCATGCACGTGGATGCCGAACTCAACGAGGACGGCACCGTGCGCAAGCCCGGCCAGGACTACTACCTGAAGCCGATGAACTGCCCCATGCACAACCTGATCTTCCGCTCGCGTGGACGGTCCTACCGTGAACTGCCCCTGCGTCTGTTCGAATTCGGTTCGGTCTACCGGTACGAAAAGTCCGGCGTGGTCCACGGCCTGACCCGGGTCCGTGGCATGACCCAGGACGACGCCCACATCTACTGCACCCGCGAGCAGATGAAGGACGAGCTCACAAAGACCCTGAAGTTCGTGCTCGACCTGCTCAAGGACTACGGTCTGAACGACTTCTACCTGGAGCTGTCCACCAAGGACCCGGAGAAGTACGTCGGCGAGGACGCAGCCTGGGAAGAAGCCACCCGGACACTCGCCGAGGTGGCCGAGGAATCCGGCCTGGAACTCGTCGCGGATCCGGGCGGCGCAGCCTTCTACGGACCGAAGATCTCCGTTCAGGCCAAGGACGCGCTGGGCCGCACCTGGCAGATGTCCACCATCCAGCTGGACTTTAACCTCCCGGAACGCTTCGAGCTGGAGTTCCAGGCAGCCGACGGCACCCGCCAGCGTCCCGTGATGATCCACCGTGCGCTCTTCGGTTCCATCGAGCGGTTCATGGGCGTGCTCACCGAGCACTACGCCGGCGCATTCCCGGCGTGGCTTTCCCCTGTCCAGGTGGTGGGCATCCCGGTGGCCGAAACGTTCAACGAGTACATGTTCGACGTCGTTGACCAGCTCAAGGCGGCAGGCATCCGCGCCGAGGTGGACACGTCCTCGGACAGGTTCCCCAAGAAGATCCGGACCGCCAGCAAGGACAAGATCCCGTTTGTCCTGATCGCCGGCGGCGACGACGCCGAGGCCGGCGCGGTGTCCTTCCGCTTCCGTGACGGGAGCCAGGACAACGGCGTGCCGGTTGCCGAGGCCGTCAAGCGGATCACAGAAGCCGTCCGTAACCGGACCAGCTAGCGGAAACGGATAAAGACACGGTGCAGGAGAACACAGGCGCAGGCTACCCAGGGGATACCGGCGTGACAGATGACTTTGATCTTGCGGGCGTGCCGGATGCTTTCCAGCGCCTGTGGACTCCGCACCGGATGGCCTATATCAAGGGCGGCCAGCACCAGTTCAAGAACGAGAACGACTGCCCTTTCTGTGTGGGTCCGGGCCGGACTGACGAGGAAGCCCTTATCGTTTACCGGGGCAAGACCTGTTACGTGGTCCTTAACCTGTTTCCGTACAATCCGGGCCACCTCCTGGTCTGCCCCTACCGGCACGTCCCGGACTACACCGACCTCACGGTGGAAGAGACCTCGGAATTTGCGGAGATCACCCAGACAGCCATGCGGGTCCTGCGCAAGGTGGCGAACCCGGGCGGGTTCAACCTCGGCATGAACCAGGGTGTGGTGGGCGGGGCAGGAATCGCCGCCCACCTGCACCAGCACATCGTTCCACGCTGGGGCGGGGACGGTAACTTCTTCCCCATCATCGCCCAGACCAAGGCCATCACGCAGACCCTGGATGAAGTCCGCCAGCAGGTTGCAGAGGCCTGGCCCGGGGAGACGGATGCTGAATAGGCATGCGCGCGGGTTTTTCACCGTACTGTTCACTCCGCTTGCGCGTTGGCTCCTGAGAATCGGTGTTTCCCCTGATGCCGTGACGGTCATCGGAACCGCGGGCGTGGTGGTCGGGGCGTTGGTCTTCTACCCCCTCGGCCAGCTCTGGTGGGGGACCCTGTTCATTACCGCGTTCATCTTCTCGGACGTGCTCGATGGCATAATGGCCCGGCTTCGGGACTCAGGCGGCCGCTGGGGAAACTTCCTGGACTCCACGCTGGACAGGATCGCCGACGGTGCACTGTTCGCCGGCGTTGCTATCTGGTTCTTCACCGGGGGCGCCGATTACGCCATCGCCGTCGCAGCCATGCTCTGCCTGGTTTTGGGCATGGTGGTCTCGTATGCGCGGTCCAAGGCCGAAGCCCTCGGTTTCACAGCCAATGTGGGCATCGCCGAGCGCGCCGAGAGACTGGTTTCGGTGCTGGTGGTCACCGGATTTACCGGCCTGGGGCTGCCCCCCGTGGTCCTTCTGGTGACGCTCGGACTCCTGGCTCTGGCCAGCCTCATCACCATCATCCAGCGCGTAGCCACCGTCCATCGCCAGGCGTTTGCGGAGTCCGCGGCTTCGGATTAAGGCTGATTAAGCCCGCCGCCTGGCGTGGGACTAGTATTGTGACTGCCCGGTCAATGTATCCGGCAACCCGGTGCGTGTACTTTCGGTTTCTTGCCGCCCTCACGCCCGGCGAAGATCATCTATCTACCCATAGGGGTTTTTGTGTCTACACCTGATGTAAGCAGCGAAGCCGGTTCGTCCGCGAACAGCGTCACGGGCAGCAACCGCGTCAAGCGGGGCATGGCTGAGATGCTCAAGGGCGGCGTCATCATGGACGTCGTCAACGTTGAACAGGCCCGCATTGCCGAAGACGCCGGTGCCGTTGCAGTCATGGCCCTGGAACGTGTTCCGGCCGATATCCGTGCCCAGGGCGGCGTGTCCCGCATGTCGGACCCGGACATGATCGACAAGATCATTGACGCCGTCTCCGTGCCGGTGATGGCCAAGGCCCGGATCGGCCACTTCGTGGAGGCCCAGGTCCTGCAGTCCCTCGGCGTGGACTACATTGACGAGTCCGAGGT
>NZ_JASBRB010000025.1 GCF_029960665.1 Pseudarthrobacter sp. AL07 | reverse complement strand
CCGGCAATCCGATTCAGACGACGATCACGCGGATCCCGCAACGGGTTACGGCCAGTTCGTCCGGAACGCGTCGCGGAATTCCTGCCGTTTTCAGTTTCTGGCATGTTTGCTGTTGAGCCTTAGTTTTCGGTGACGGATGCTGATCGGGTGGCAACTGCTGCGATGATCTCCTGCAGCTGTACAACTCCGGCGGCGCGGTCGGTCAGGTGCAGTCGCAGGACGGGGCGGCCATGGCCGGCCAGGACCTGGGCATCGCCCGCGGCCTGGGCGGAAATCAGTTCTCCGAACGTGAACGCACGGTCCGGGATGGCCAGGTCCTCGGTGGGAGCGGCCGTAACCTGCAGAAAGACTCCGATGGCGGGTCCGCCCTTGTGGAACTGCCCGGTGGAGTGCAGGAACCGCGGGCCCCAGCCGAACGTGACGGGACGTCCGCTGACGCCGGCAAGGTGGTCGCGGATGCCTTCCAGCTTTGCGAAAGCCAGCCGGTCAAAGTAGGCCTGGACACTGAGGTAGCTGTCCTCGTCGAGGGTTCCCAGCAGTGCATCCACGGCGTCCTGTGCGGACGCCGCATCGCCGAGCCAGTCACCGCCGCGAACCTCGATCGCCCCGTCGACAAACGCGGCCGGAGTAGGTTCAGGCTGCGCGTCCAGCAGGCCGCGGGCGGCAACTTTCGCTGCCTCCACGTCCGGCTGGTCAAACGGGTTGATGCCGAGCAGGCGCCCGGCCACCGCGGTGGCGAACTCCCACACCATCATCTGGGTGGCCAGGCCGCCCGCGATGGCTACTTCGTTGTTGCCGAGTTCGACGTCGGCATCCGCGGCTACCAGCCGCACCACCAGGACGTCCGGGGCACCGTACGTGACCTCCGGTGACGTGGGTCCGGCCACCACCGGCAGGACGCCGGTGCCGAGCTTGCCGGTGGATTCGGCGATGAGCTGCTCGGCCCAGTCAGCGAAGCCCACAATGCCGGAACCGTCCTCGGCGATGACAATCTTGTTGCGCAGCGGATTGGTTCCGCCCAGGGCCGTTCCGAGGGCCAGCCCGATGTTCTCGGCGGCGTCCTCGTTCAGGATCTCAGCGGATTCCTCGGCCTCATCCAGGAAAGCCTGGATGTCCACACCGGCCAGGCCCGAGGGGACCAGCCCGAATGCGGTGAGGGCGGAGTAGCGGCCCCCAACGTTCGGATCGGCGTTGAAGACGGCACGGTAGCCGGCCTCACGCGAGGCCTTATCCAGCGGGGAACCGGGATCGGTGACGATAATGATCCGGCTCTTCGCATCGATGCCGGCTTCGGTGAAGGCGTGCTCGAAGATCCGGCGCTGGGAATCGGTCTCCAGGGTTGAACCGGACTTGGACGAAACCACAATCGCGGTTTCGGCCAGCCGGTCTGCGAGGGCGGCGCGGACCTGGTCGGGGTCGGTGCTGTCCAGCACTGTCAGCTCGACGCCAGCGGTGCCGGCGATGACCTCGGGAGCCAGCGAAGATCCGCCCATGCCGCAAAGCACAATGCGGGTCACGCCGTCAGCCTTGAGGGCACCCCGGAGTTCGAGGATGCTGGGCACGAGGGCCTGTGAGACGGTGGCCGCCTCAACCCAGCCAAGGCGGACAGCTGACTCGGCTTCGGCGTCGGGACCCCATAGGGTGTGGTCCTTGGCGAAGATCCGGGTGGCAATGCGTTCCGCCACGAGGGCGGGCAGGTGCTGTTCGAGTGCCTGCTGCGCGGCACCGGTGGCGTCGTAGCTGAGAGTGCTCATAGTGGGTTAGGAAGCCTTCCGTGCAGCGGCAAGAGCACCTTCGACGTCGGCCAGGAGTTCCTTCCAGCTGGCCACGAACTTGTCGAGGCCTTCGGATTCGAGGAGCGCGACGACCTCGTTGTAGGAGATGCCCAGCGCGTCCAGTGCGTCCAGTGTGGCGTTGGCCTCGGTGTACGTGCCGGAGACAGTGTCACCGGTGACCACGCCGTGATCGAACGTGGCGTCCAGGGTCTTCTCCGGCATCGTGTTCACAACGCCGGGGGCTGCCAACTCGGTGACGTACAGGGTGTCGGGGTAGGCCGGGTCCTTGACGCCGGTGGAGGCCCACAGCGGACGCTGCGGACGTGCGCCGGCTTCGGCCAGCAGTGCCCAGCGCTCGGTGGCGAAGAGCTGCTCGTACACCTGGTAGGCCAGGCGGGCGTTGGCTACGCCGGCCTTGCCTTTGAGGGCCTTGGCTTCATCGGTGCCGATGGCGTCGAGGCGCTTGTCGATTTCGGAGTCCACGCGGGAGACGAAGAACGACGCCACCGAGTGGATCGTGGACAGGTCGTGGCCGTTGTCTTTGGCCTGCTCCAGGCCGGACTGGAAAGCGTTGATGACAGCGCGGTAGCGCTCGAGCGAGAAGATCAGGGTCACGTTGACGCTGATGCCCTCAGCCAGCGTCGCGGTGATCGCTTCGAGGCCTTCAAGGGTTGCCGGGATCTTGATGTGGACGTTGTCCTTGTTGACCTTCTTGTATAGGTGCTTGGCTTCGGCGATGGTGCCGGCCGTGTCCCAGGCCAGGCGCGGGTCAACTTCGATGGAAACACGGCCGTCGACACCGCTGGTAGCTGCTGCCACCGGTGCGAAGAGGTCGCAGGCGTCAGCGACGTCGGTGGTGGTGATTTCGAAGATGGTCTCCTCGACGCTGGCGCCGGCTGCTGCCTGGGCCGCGATGGTGGCGTCGTAGTCCGTGCCGGCGGTGATGGCGGCGTGGAAGATGGACGGGTTGGTGGTCACACCAACGACGTTCTTCTCTTCGATCAGCTTGCGCAGCGTGCCTGTTTCAAGGCGGCTGCGGGAAAGGTCATCGAGCCAGATGGATACTCCGGCGGCGGAGAGCTGCTGTGTGGGGGTAGTCATTTTTTGTATCTCCTGGATATCGGGTTCAGGCCTGCAGGCCAGCGAGGGAGTCCTTGGCGGCGGCGGCGACAGCCTCCGCGGTGATGCCGAACTCCTGGAACAGGCGTTTGTAGTCTGCCGAAGCGCCGTAGTGCTCGAGCGAGATGGAACGGCCGGCATCGCCAACGAATTCCCTCCAGCCCAAGGCCAGACCGGCTTCGACGGAGACCCGTGCCTTGACGGCTGCGGGGAGCACGGACTCGCGGTAAGCCGCGTCCTGCTTGTTGAACCACTCCACACACGGCATGGAGATGACGCGGGCGGCGATGCCTTCGGCCTGGAGGGCTTCGCGGGCCTGGACGGCCAGCTGGACCTCGGAGCCGGTGCCTATCAGCAGCACGTCGGCCGGAACGGTGGCGCCGTCCTTGGCCGCTTCTGCCAGGACGTAGCCGCCCTTGGCGACGCCGTCAACGGAACCGAACGTGTCGCCGTCGGCCACGCCTTCACCGCGGGCGAAGGTGGGGACGTTCTGACGGGTCAGGACGATGCCGGCCGGGTTTTCGTGGTTCTCCAGCATGGTCTTCCATGCGATGCCCACCTCGTTGGCGTCGCCGGGGCGGACTACGTCCAGGCCCACAATGGCGCGCAGCGTGGAGAGCTGCTCCACCGGCTGGTGGGTGGGACCGTCTTCGCCCAGGCCTATGGAGTCGTGCGTCCAGACATACAGTGACGGAACGCCCATGAGGGCGCCGAGCCGGATGGCCGGGCGCTGGTAGTCGCTGAAGATCAGGAACGTACCGGAAAACGCGCGGGTCCGGCCGTGCAGCGAGATTCCGTTCACGATCGATGCGGCGGCGTGCTCACGGATGCCGAAGTGCAGGACCCGGCCGTAGGGGTTGCCGGACCAGGTGTCGGTCTGTTTGGAGGCGGGCACAAAGGACGGCGAGCCTTCGATGGTGGTGTTGTTGGACTCGGCGAGGTCAGCCGAACCGCCCCAGAGTTCCGGCATGACCGGTCCCAGTGCGTTCAGGACCTTACCCGACGCTGCCCGGGTGGAGACGTCCTTGCCGGCCGGGAAGACCGGGAGTGCGGCGTCCAGGCTTTCGGGCAGTTCGCGGGCCTCGATGCGCTGCAGGAGAGCGGCGCCTTCGGGGTTGGCGGCCTGCCAGGCGTTGAAGGACTCTTCCCATTCCTTCTGGGCGGCGGCACCGCGGTCAACCACCGAGCGGGCGTGGGCCAGGACGTCCTGGTCCACCTCGAAGGACTTGGCGGGGTCGAAGCCCAGCACAGACTTCAGGCCTGCGACTTCCTCAGCACCCAGTGCGGAACCGTGGATCTTGCCCGTGTTCTGCTTCTTGGGCGCCGGGTAGCCGATGATGGTTCGCAGCGAGATGATGGAGGGCTTGGACGTCTCGGCCTTCGCGGCGAGCAGGGCCGAGTACAGCTCCTGCACGTCCTCCTTGTATTCGCCGGTCTTGGTCCAGTCGACGCGCTGGGTGTGCCAGCCGTAGGCCTCGTAGCGCTTGAGGACATCCTCGGTGAAGGAGATGTCGGTGTCGTCCTCGATGGAGATGTGGTTCTCGTCGTAGATCACCACGAGGTTGCCCAGTTCCTGGTGCCCGGCCAGCGAGGAAGCCTCGGACGTGACGCCTTCCTGGAGGTCGCCGTCGGAGGCGATGACCCAGATGGTGTGGTCGAAGGGGCTTTCGCCAGCCGCAGCATCGGCGTCGAACAGGCCGCGCATCCGCCGTTGTGAGTAGGCGAAGCCCACCGAGGAAGCCAGGCCCTGGCCCAGCGGGCCGGTGGTGATTTCGACACCGGCGGTGTGCTTGTACTCCGGGTGGCCCGGGGTCAGCGAATCCCAGGTGCGCAGCGCCTCAAGGTCCTTCAGTTCCAGGCCGTAGCCGGACAGGAACAGCTGTATGTAAAGGGTGAGCGACGTGTGGCCGGGCGACAGGATGAAACGGTCACGTCCCAGCCAGTCCGGGTTGCGGGGGTCGTGGCGCATCAGCTTCTGGAAGAGAAGGTATGCGGCGGGTGCCAGGCTCATGGCCGTACCGGGGTGGCCGTTGCCGACCTTCTCCACGGCATCCGCAGCCAATACACGGGCGGTATCCACCGCGCGCTGGTCCAAGCTGGTCCATGACAGTTCTTGCTCTTCCAAATGTGGCACGAAAACCGGGCCCCTCTCTGTGCTGATGGTGGGCGGTACACGGGATCCGCTCCGGGGCACGCTATGGTGCCTGCTGCGGTGTGTACCAGCCGTTCACCATCGAAACGTTGATCTATCATTCAGCAGGGCTATTGGAACGCGTTTTCCAACGCATTTCTGCCGCGTGCTGATCTGGTGACAGCTTAGCTCCATTCCACTCTCCGGTCAGCGCAAATCTCACGTTTTGGACGCAATTTCCCCTTATGTGAATCGTCATTTCGTGAGGTTGAGTTAATCTGCTCGAATCACCCTGCCAGCAATCATCAGGGCCTAATCATGGGGCATCTGTTACAAATGCGCACGGTATGATATTTGCAGGCCTACGCCGGTAGCCGAGCCCTAATCAGGGCGGCGGCAGACTAGGCGTTGCCGGGACCTACTCGTGATGACCATTGGCGGGCTGCCCGGCCAACGGCCTTAAAACACAGCTGCACCGCCAGACAGAACTGCCAACCAGAACGGGTGACTGCCACCGTGAGCACAACAGATACGCCGCTTAACGCTTCCCGCACCAGAGGGGGAGCCGGGTTCGCCCGTAAGGCCAAGGCGTATTTCGCCCTCACCAAGCCGCGTGTCATTGAGTTGCTGCTGGTCAGCACCCTCCCCACCATGATCTACGCCGAGCGCGGCTTCCCGCCGATCGGGCTGATCCTGGCCACCTTGGTAGGCGGCGCGTTTGCTGCCGGCAGCGCCGGTGCCTTCAACTGCTACCTGGACCGCGACATCGACAAACTGATGCACCGGACTGAGAACCGTCCCCTCGTCACCGGCGAGGTGACGCCCCGCGAGGCACTGGTTTTCTCGTGGCTGCTCGGCGCGGCGGCAATTGGAATTCTCTGGTTCGGGGCCAACCCGCTGGCAGCGTGGCTCGGGCTGGGCGCGATCTTCTTTTATGTGGTCATCTACACCATTATTCTCAAGCGCCGCACGGCACAGAACATTGTGTGGGGTGGAGCCGCGGGCTGCTTCCCGGTGCTGATTGCCTGGGCCGCTGTGACCAACACCGTCGAGTGGCCCGCCGTCATTTTGTTTATGGTCATCTTCCTCTGGACGCCGCCGCACTACTGGCCGCTTTCCATGCGCTACGGCGAGGACTACCGCAACGCCAACGTGCCGATGCTGGGAGCGATCGCCGGCGCCAAGGTGGTTTCTGTCCAGGTAGTCCTCTATGCCTGGGCCATGGTGGCCTGCTCGCTGCTGTTGGTCCCCGCCGGTGGCGCGGGCTGGGTCTATACGGCCACCGCAGTCCTGGCAGGTGCCTGGTTCCTGAACGAGTCGCACTCCCTGTATAACCGTGCGCAGCGCGAGGACATCTCGGACAAGCGGGCCATGAAGGTCTTCCACGGCTCCATCAGCTACCTGACACTGCTGTTCATCGCCTTGGCCGTGGATCCGTTCGTCGGATCAGCGATCATCAGCCAGTAGCCCTCCTCAACAAACAACGCGGGGTCACCTACCGCCCGTTCCGGGCCTCCGGATGGGCGGTAAGTGACCCCGCGTTTGACTAATCGGCAGTTGCCGGGCGGCGCGCTTACGTGACCGGGCTTGAGCGGGCGAGGTCGGCGGTGTTTGTTGCCGCGCTCATCAGCAGTGCCGCGCCAAGCATGTGGGCGCCCACCAGCAACGCGGGGATGCCGTTGTAGTACTGGGTGAAGCCGATGGCTGCCTGCAGCAGGGTTACGGCCAGGAGCAGCAGGACGGCGGTGCGGAACGGTCCCCGGATCCGGCGGACAATCACCAGCACCACTGCGAGCAATGTTCCGGCCGTGATTAGGTACGCCGGAACGGCATGGATGTGGGAGAACAGATCCCAGTCGAGTCCGTTGCGGGGCGCGTCGGCGTCACCGGCGTGGGGGCCGGAGCCGGTCACCACAACGCCGAGCATCACGGCAAGAGCAGAGAAAAGCGCGACGGCGGCAGTCATCGGACGCATGACGCCCGGCAATGCGGGGAGCTGGATGCCGGCGTGGCGGCCCGTCCTGCCGTAAGCCCGGTTGACGAGCAGCGTGGCGATCACCACGAGGGCCATGGACACGAGGAAGTGAAGGCCCACCACCCACGGATTGAGGTTGGTCAGCACAGTGACACCACCGATCACCGCCTGTGCCGGAATACTGGCCAGCAGGCCAAGCGCCAGCAGGAAGAGGTCCCGACGCTCCTTGCGAAGGTTCCACAAGTACACAAGCATGGCCACCGCAACCGCTGCCAACGCAAACGTCAGGAGCCGGTTGCCGAACTCAATGAAGCCGTGAATCCCCATTTCGGCAGTGTTCACCAAAGAGGTGTCCGTGCAGCGTGGCCACGTCGGGCAGCCGAGGCCGGACGCGGTCAGCCGCACCGCGCCGCCGGTCACCACCAGCAGCGTCTGGCCAACCAGGGACGCCACCGCGAGGCGGCGGACGCTGGTGTCAACGGTACGGGGGAGTCTCGCGACGAGGCGGCCGGCGATCTGGGGGAGGCGTGAAGCCGTGCTCACGGATATCTCAATTCCACTTGAACCAACGGATGGCTGCTGCCCCGGCAAGAACTGTCCAGAGCAGCAGGATAAGCGCGGCGCCGCTGTTCAGCGAGCCGTGCAGGAATGCTTCGCGCATGGCCTCGCCGAGTGCGCCGGAGGGTAGATAGTGGACCACTTGCTGCGCCACCGCGGGCAGCCGTCCCGCGGGAATAACGATCCCGCCGAGGGCGCCCAGCAGGATCCACAGCAGGTTGGTGATGGCGAGGGTGGCCTCGGGCCGCACGGTGCCGGCCACCAGGAGTCCCAGCGCGGTGAACGCCACGGCGCCCAGGGCCAGCAGCAACAGGCCAGGGAGCCAGCCGGAGGCAGGCGGCTGCCAGCCCAGAGGAAGCGCCACCAGTGTCACAACGGCAACTTGGAGGCAGAGTACCGCCAGGACCGCCAGCACTTTACCCGCGATGAGGCCTTCGCGGCCCAGGGGTGTGGTGGACAGGAAGCGGAGAACTCCGTACCGCCGATCGAATCCGGTGGCGATTCCCTGCCCGGTAAATGCCGTGGACATCGCGCACAAAGCCAGGATGCCTGGGACCGCCACATTGATTCGGCTGGCTCCGAAGCCGTCAAGGAATGGGGTGACAGTGAGCCCCACCAGCACAAGAAGCGGCAGGACCACGGCGAGGATCAGCTGCTCGCCGTTCCTGAGCATGGTCAGGGATTCATACCTGCCCTGCAGCAGGACGCGGCGCAGCAGCGTGGCCGGCGCTCCCTGGGTGGCGCTGGCTGCGGGAGCCGTCATCGGATGTCCTTTCCCGAGATGTCGAGAAAGACATCTTCCAGGCTTCGAGCCGCAAGGCTCATGGAACCGGGCATAACGTCGTGGGCAGCCCACCAAGCGGTCAGCGACGCGAGATCGTGGGGTGTGAGGGCACCCATGGCAACGTAGCTTCCGGCCCGCGTTTCAGAGACCGCGATGGCTTGGGGTAGCACGCCGGTGAAATCCAGCCCGGGGGGCGCCTCGAACACCAGGGTGCGGATATGGTCCGCGCCGGCCTCCACCGCCGGGTCGCGCTGCAGTAGCTGGGGAACTGTTCCCTCGGCGACGTTCCTGCCGGCGTCAATGATGTACACGTAGTCGGCCAACCGCTGGGCGTCGTCCATCAGGTGCGTTGTGAGGATGATGCCCATCCCGGTTGCCCGCAGTTCCGAGATCAGCTCGAACACCAGCTGCCGGGACTGGGGATCCAGGCCGGCGCTGGGCTCGTCCAGGAATAGGACTTCCGGATTTCCGATCAGGGCTGCGGCGAGTGCCAGCCGTTGTTTCTGCCCACCGGAAAGCCGGCGGACGGTTGTCCTGGCGAAGGTGTCAATACCAAGCCGTTCCACCAGTTCGTCGACGGAGCGGGGCCTCGCGTACATTCCGGCGATGTGCCGCAGGAGCGGGATGGGACGTGCCGACGGCGGGAGGCCGCCGTCCTGAAGCATCACGCCTACGCGGGACCGCAGGTCAGCGCCCGCTCGGCCCGGATCCTGGCCGAGCAGCGAGATGCTGCCCCCGTTGCGTTTCTGCAGGCCTTGGGCGCATTCGATGGTGGTGGTTTTTCCAGCTCCATTGGCGCCCAGGAGGGCGGTGACCTGGCCGCGTTCGGCCACAAAAGATACGCCGTTGACTACCCGGAGCATTTTTCCGTCCAGGCTGGCCAGCGGACCAACATCCTTGATTAACCCGCTGATGGACAGAACCGGGGATTCGGGGGATCGCACCCCAGCATTCTACGCGATGTAGTACTGGCGGGGCCGCAGGTGACCCCAGCCGCAGGTCAGCCTGACCTTACTAGTACGGGGGAGTAAATTACGACATGATTGTGTTGTGTATTCCATGACCAATGCTGCTGCTGTGCCGTTTGCCGGGCACAGAGCGCCACGTACCGCCGCTGATCGCGGCCACGTGGCCGCTGTGCCGGTAGCTGACTCCGACGAGCGTACCCGGGACCGGGTTCTTGGCGCCGTGCTTGAGCATGGCCCCATCAGCGCTGCGGAACTCGGTGACATGCTCGGTTTCACGCCAGCCGCTGTCCGGAGGCATCTTGATCATCTGGCCCGCAGTGGGGTTATTGAGGTCAAGCGTGCAGCCAGGGCAGGTGCAGGCGCGGGGCGACCAGCCCGCCGCTACGTCCTGAGCTCGCAGGGCCAGTCCACGCTTGGCAACGATTACCTCGACATCGCCGCCCTCGCGCTCAAGCAGCTCCAGGCGGTGGCGGGCGAACAGGCAGTCCGCGCGTTCGCCGTCGAACGTTTTGCCGACATGGAACGCCGTTACGCACCCGAGATAGAACAGGCCGGACCGGACATCACCGCCAGGGCGCAAGCACTGTCCACGGCGCTGAGCCGGGATGGGTTCGTGGCGTCGACCGCCTCGATCGAAGCCAGGGCCCCGCTGCCGGCAGCACTGTCCAGCGTCCAGCTGTGCCAGGGGCATTGCCCCATCCAGCAGCTCGCCGCCCAGTTCCCCGTCTTCTGCGATGTGGAGACCGAAGTGTTCTCCCGTCTCGTCGGCGTCGACGTGCGCCGCCTGTCCACGCTGGCGCGCGGCGGACACGTCTGCACTACCCACATACCCACAGGCAGGCTGGCCGCCGGGGGACCACGCGTCCCGCAGGCAGCCCCCGCCAGCCTGGATGAAGTAACCAACCATCAGCAAGAAAGGCCGTGATGACGGACCAACTATCAGAGAAAGCGGTAGCCGAAGACACTGTGATCTCGGAGATTCTGGAAAAGAATCCTGAGCTCCACGGCATCGGCACGTATGAGTACGGCTGGTCTGACAAGAACGATGTCGGTGCCAACGCCCGCCGCGGTATCAATGAAGACGTCGTCCGCGACATCTCGGCCAAGAAGAGCGAGCCGAAATGGATGCTCGATCTTCGCCTCAAGGGCCTGAAGTACTTCGACCGCAAGCCCATGCCCACCTGGGGTGCAGACCTCTCGGGCATCGACTTCGACAACATCAAGTACTTTGTGCGTTCCACCGAGAAGCAGGCCACCAGCTGGGAGGACCTGCCCGAGGACATTAAGAACACGTACGACAAGCTCGGCATCCCCGAGGCCGAAAAGCAACGCCTGGTTTCCGGCGTCGCCGCCCAGTACGAGTCCGAGGTTGTCTACCACCAACTGCGTGAGGACCTCGAAAAGCAGGGCGTCATCTTCCTGGACACCGACACCGCGCTGCGCGAACACCCGGAGATCTTCCAGGAGTACTTCGGCACCATCATCCCCGTGGGCGACAACAAGTTCGCGTCGCTGAACACGGCCGTCTGGTCCGGCGGTTCCTTTGTGTACGTCCCCAAGGGCGTCCACGTCGACATTCCGCTGCAGGCATACTTCCGCATCAACACGGAAAACATGGGCCAGTTCGAACGCACCCTGATCATCGCCGACGAGGACTCCTACGTCCACTACATCGAAGGCTGCACCGCGCCGATCTACACCTCGGACTCGTTGCACTCCGCCGTGGTGGAAATCATCGTGAAGAAGGGCGCCCGCGTCCGTTACACCACCATCCAGAACTGGTCCACCAACGTGTACAACCTGGTGACCAAGCGTGCCATCTGCGAAGAAGGCGCCACCATGGAATGGGTTGACGGCAACATCGGCTCCAAGGTCACCATGAAGTACCCGGCCGTTTACCTCGTAGGCGAGCACGCAAAGGGCGAGACTCTGTCCATCGCCTTCGCCGGCGCCGGTCAGCACCAGGACACCGGCTCGAAGATGGTGCACATCGCGCCGAACACCAAGAGCTCCATCATTTCCAAGTCCGTGGCCCGCGGCGGCGGACGAGCTGCCTACCGCGGACTGGTCCAGGTCCGTGAAGGTGCCAAGCACTCAGCGAACACCGTCCGTTGCGACGCGCTGCTGGTGGATACCATCAGCCGTTCGGACACCTACCCGTACATCGACATCCGCGAGGATGACGTGGTGATGGGCCATGAAGCAACCGTTTCCCGGGTCAGCGAAGAGCAGCTCTTCTACCTGATGTCCCGCGGCATGCGCGAAGACGAGGCCATGGCGATGATCGTCCGTGGCTTCATTGAGCCCATCGCCCGCGAACTCCCGATGGAGTACGCACTTGAGCTGAACCGCCTGATTGAACTGCAGATGGAAGGGTCCGTCGGATAACGATGACTGAAATCACTACTGAAAAGGCGCGCATCGGCGCGCCCTCGGCCCAGCCGTTTATTAACGGTTTCACGGAAGAGGGCGAAAGCCTGTCTCCGATCAACTCGAACGCTTCCAAGGCCCCGCTGGCCGGGGAAGCTGTCAAGCGCCACTCGCACGGCGGCGGCGTCGGCATTCCGGACAGCTCACGCGCTGGCCGGCTGACCTCGTACAACCTGGCGGACTTCAAGCCGCTCACCGGGCTTGAGGAAGATTGGCGCTTCACCCCGCTCAAGCGCCTGCGAGGCCTGCACAGTGAGGTCCTTGCGGGAGCGGCTCCGACCGTAACCGTCAGCGGCCCGGAGCAGGTCACGGTTGAAAGCGTGGCACGCGGCGACAAGCGCATCGGGTCCGCCGGCATCCCGGAGGACCGCGTGTCCGCGAACGCCTGGGAAAACTTCAGCGAAGCCACCGTCCTCACCATCCCGGCTGAGTTTGAAGCCGACACCGAGGTCACTGTTGCGATCGACGGTACCTCGACGGCGGCAGCCGCCCAGCACCTGGTGATAGTAGCGGAGAAGTTCTCCAAGGCCGTTGTGGTCCTCAACCACCAGGGTTCGGCCGTTGTGTCCGAAAACATCGAAATCGTTGTTGAAGACGGCGCCAACCTCACTGTTGTCTCGCTCCAGGAATGGAACGACGACGCCGTTCACGCCTCCTCCCAGCAGGCAAAGATCGGCCGCGACGCCAAGTTCAAGCACGTCGTGGTCAGCCTTGGCGGGGACCTGGTCCGCGTCACGCCCTCGGCCCGTTTCACCGCCCCCGGCGGCGAAGCGGAAATGTTCGGCCTGTACTTTGCCGACGCCGGCCAGCACCTGGAGCAACGGCTCTTCGTTGACCACGCGGTGGCGAACTGCACCTCCAATGTGCTCTACAAGGGTGCGTTGCAGGGCCGCAACGCCCACGCCGTGTGGGTAGGCGACGTCCTGATCCGCAAGGAAGCCGAAGGCACTGACAGCTACGAGGCCAACCGCAACCTGCTGCTCACGGACGGCGCCCGCGCCGACTCCGTGCCGAACCTCGAGATCGAAACCGGGCTGATCAAGGGAGCCGGCCACGCCAGCGCCACCGGCCGGCTGGACGACGAGCACCTGTTCTACCTCATGGCCCGCGGCATCCCCGAGGATGTTGCCCGCCGCCTGGTGGTCCGTGGCTTCCTGCACGAGATCATCCAGCAGATCAAGGTACCGGCCCTCGAAGAGCGGCTTACCGAGGCTGTTGAGCGCGAACTCGCCGTCACGAACAACTAGACGGCGCGGAAAACAGATGACTGACCAGCCAAAGGGCGAATTTGTCTGCAAAACGGATGAAATCCAGCTCAAGCAGGCTCTTCGGATTCTGATCGATGACTACCCCGTAGCCATCGTCAAGGACTCCATGGGAGACATCCACGCCATCGGGGACACATGCTCGCACGCGGACATCTCTCTGTCCGAGGGCGAAGTGGAAGGGTGCATGATCGAATGCTGGGGCCACGGCTCCCAGTTCGATCTGCGCAGCGGTGAGCCGCTGCAGCTGCCCGCTTACGATCCCGTCCCCGTGTTCGCCGTCGAGATCGTCGGCGACGAGGTCTACGTGGACTTTACGAACGTGCTCAACGGAGCGGAAGCCCCGAACGTCAGCTAGCAGCATCAGCCGGACAGATCAGCCGCCCGCGGCAATACCAAGCAACAGAACCAAAACTTCCAGATACAGACCGCACCACCGCCGGAGGGCGCGGTGCAGAGGAGAACAAGACCTATGTCTACTCTTGAGATCAAGGACCTGCACGTCAGCATTGACACGGAGCAGGGCACCAAGGAGATCCTGAAGGGCGTCAGCCTGACCATCAAGACCGGTCAGACCCACGCCATCATGGGCCCCAACGGTTCAGGCAAGTCCACCCTGGCTTCCACCATCGCCGGGCACCCGCGTTACAAGGTCACCAACGGAACCATCACGCTCGACGGCGAAGACGTCCTCGCCATGAGCGTTGACCAGCGTGCCCGTGCCGGCATCTTCCTGGCCATGCAGTACCCCGTGGAGGTCCCCGGTGTGAGCATGACCAACTTCCTGCGCACCGCTAAGACCGCCATCGACGGCGAAGCACCCAAGCTGCGCACCTGGACCAAGGACGTCAAGGCGGCCATGGCTCAGCTGCGCATCGACGCTGACTTCGCCGAACGCAACGTCAACGAGGGCTTCTCCGGCGGTGAGAAGAAGCGCGTGGAGATCCTCCAGCTGGAACTCTTCAAGCCGAAGTTCGCCATCCTGGACGAGACCGACTCGGGCCTGGACGTTGACGCCCTGAAGGTTGTGTCCGAAGGCGTCAACCGCGCTCATGAGACGGGCAACATGGGCACGCTGCTCATCACGCATTACACCCGCATCCTGCGTTATATCAAGCCTGACTTTGTCCACGTATTCGTGGACGGCCAGGTTGTCGAAGAGGGCGGCCCGGAGCTGGCAGACCGCCTTGAAGACGAAGGCTACGACCGTTACGCCACGGGCGCCGGCGCAGCCACCATCGCTGCTGCCCAGGCCTAGTTAGGACTTGCCATGACCGAAATCAATGTGGCCCGCACGGGCCTCGAGGACGTCGAAGAGGCACTCAAGGACGTCATCGACCCTGAACTCGGGGTGAACATCGTGGACCTCGGGCTGCTGTACGGCCTGAAGTACTCCGACGAGGACGGTGCGCTGCTGATCGACATGACGCTCACCACGGCAGCTTGCCCGCTC
Organism: Pseudarthrobacter sp. AL07; assembly: GCF_029960665.1. Taxonomy (GTDB): domain Bacteria; phylum Actinomycetota; class Actinomycetes; order Actinomycetales; family Micrococcaceae; genus Arthrobacter. The sequence continues at coordinate 35,491 of NZ_JASBRB010000025.1, read as the reverse complement.
ACCGATGTCATCGAGGAGCAGGTAGGCAAGTCCCTGGACGGCGTGGTGGACGACTGGCGCCTGAACTGGGTGTGGATGCCGCCGTGGGGACCGGAGCGGATCACCGATGACGGCAAGGACCAGATGCGGGCCCTCGGCTTCAACATCTGACATGGAAAGTACGACGGCGGCCGGCTACCTCCCCAGCGGAGGAAGCCGGCCGTCGTCGTTCTTTTCTAGTTCGTGCTGCCGTCGGCGACAGATCCTGTCACAGGCTAGGCGACGAGAACGTGTCGCACTGGTTAATGTCGCCGCTGGTATAGCCGGTGTAGAACCATTTCTGCCGTTGTTCGCTGGAGCCGTGCGTCCAGGCCTCGGGCGAGACCCTGCCCGTGGCGGCCTCCTGGATCCGGTCATCGCCCACCGCCGAAGCTGCGGACAGGGCATCCTTGAGGTCCTGCTGGGTGATCGGTTCCAGGAACGGCTGGCCGTCGGGTCCGGGCTGGGTTGAGGCGTGCTTTACCCAGAGCCCGGCATAGCAGTCGGCCTGGAGCTCCGTTCTGACAGCACCGGACGCCGGCCCCTGCGGATCCTGCTGCGCACGGTCGAGGTACCCCAGCACGTTCTGGATATGGTGGCCGAATTCGTGGGCCACCACGTACTCCTGCGCCAAAGGACCTCCCGAGGATCCGAAGCGGTTCACGAGCTCCTGGAAGAAGCCGGGGTCGAAATAGGCGGTGCTGTCCGTGGGGCAGTAGAAGGGGCCTACCGCGCTCGAGGCTGTCCCGCAACCGCTGTTGACGGCTTCATCGAAGATCACGGTCTTCGGCTGGGGGTACTGCACGTTGTATTCCTGGAGATAGGCCGGCCAGAACGCGTTCAGGCTGTTGACCGTGCCGGTAATCCGGCAGTCCAGCCGGGCGTCAGCGTCGGCCCCCGTGGCGCAGGCCGGCGCCGTCCCTTGATTTTGGTCAGCCGTGCCAGTGCCGCCGGTCAGGCCTTCCAACATTGCTGGATTGACGCCAAGGAGGACTGCAATGAGCAGGATGATCCCGCCCCCGATCCCGCCGCCGACTTTGGCACCGCGGCCCATGCCGCGCCGGTCCTGGACCTGGGAGGGGTCCAGCTGGACGTTGTCATTGAAGCTCATGAAGTCACAATAGCCTTTACCGGCAGCACCGAAGCCGAGTCAGCCCGGTAAAGTTGGTTCGATGCCTTTTCTCGACAAAATCCAGCGTTGGGCCGAAGAACGCCCCCATGACACTGCCGTTGTGGTGGCCGGCCAGCGCCTGCGCTGGGCTGAGCTGCGGGACGCCGCCGCAGCCGCTCTTCCAGGGACGGCAGCCATCACAGTCCTGGCGGAGGCCAACTCCGTGGACTTCGCCGTAAAGTTCACCGCAGCCGTCGCCGGCGAGCGTCAATGCGCAGTCCTGGATCCGGCCTGGCCGGCGTCCCTGCACCTGGAAATCGTTCAACGGCTGGCGGAATCAGCTGAGCCGGGCGCAGTTTCCGCATCGGATGCGTTGGCGGACGGGCCGCCGGACTCGACCTTCCTGATCGGACTCACCTCCGGCACCACCTCCGTGCCCAAGGCGTTCACCCGGTCCAGGCAGTCCTGGCGGCAGTCCTTCGACGCATCTATTGAGTTCTTCGGCCTCGCCCAGACCGACGTCACGCTCGCGCCCGGACCCCTGGCCGCCAGCCTTAACCTCTACGCCCTCGCTGAGTGCCTCTACGCGGGCTCAGAATTCCAGACGCTGGGGAGGTTCGACGTCGGTGATGTCCACGCCGCCATTACGCACGACGGCGTGACCCGGCTGATCCTCGTGCCCACCATGCTGCGGCTGCTGAGTGAGCGCGGCCTGACCGGCTGCGTTGATGCCGCCGGCATCCGGACCATCATCTGCGCCGGCTCGAAGCTGGACGCACGCACCCTTGAGGCAGCACGGCGCTGGGCGCTGAACGCCACCATCTTTGAGTATTACGGCGCATCCGAACTGAGCTTTGTCTCCGGTGCGGGGCTAGTGGCGGGGGAACTGCTGGACGCCGGGGGTACTGGAATCGGACACCCGTTCCCGGGCGTGGACGTCAGAATCCTGGACGACGACGGTTCCGAACTGCAGGACGGCCAAGCCGGCAACATCTGCGTCCGCAGCGGCATGCTCAGCAACGGCTACCTCTGGGGTGACGACGGCCAGGCGCTCCGTTCCTTCAACGGCTGGTTCACGGTGGGGGACCAGGGCTACCTCGCCGACGGCGAGCTGCACATCCTGGGCCGGCGCGCCGACATGATCCTGACTTCGGGCAAGAACGTGTATCCGCACGAAGTGGAACTCGCCCTGGCGGCCGTGCCGGGCGTGGCTGCTGCTGTAGCCGCCGGAATACCCGATGACCTCCGCGGCCAACGGGTGGTTGCAGGCGTCATTCCGTCCCACGGCGGAATCACGGCCTTGCAGCTCAAGGCAGGACTCGCAAACATCCTGCCGCGGGAGAAACGGCCCCACCAGTACTTCGCACTGTCCGAACTTCCCACGACGGACCGGGGCAAGATCAGCCGGAATATCCTGCTGGAATGGATCGGCTCCCACGACCCGAGGGCGCGGCATCTTGACCGCTGACCTGCAGCCCCATGGCTTGCCGCCTGGTGACTTTGTGCCCGCGGACCGGCAGCCGGTGATCATCGCGGCGCGGCGTACCGCGGTCCGGCGCGCCAACGGCGCGCTGAAGGAACTGCGTGCGCACAAGCTTCTCGCGCCGGTCCTGGCTGACCTCTTGGCAGACACCCAGGTGCCGGCCGAAGCGGTCACGGATGTGGTGATCGGCAACGCCGTGGGCGGCGGCGGTAACGTGGCCCGTCTGGCCCTTCTTGAGGCAGGACTGCCGGTCAGCGTGCCGGGACTGACCGTCGACCGCCAGTGCGGGTCAGGCCTCGACGCGATCGTCCTGGCGGCCCGGCTGGTGGCCGCCGGGGGAAACCTCGTGTATCTCGCCGGGGGAGTGGAGAGCATCAGCACGGCTCCGTTGCGGGCCTACCGGGACGACGACGGCGAGCCCGCCTTTTTTGCCCGGGCCCAGTTTGTGCCGCACAGTTTCGGCGACCCGGACATGGGGGTCGCTGCCGAGAACGTAGCGGCCCGGTTCGAGGTCAGCCGGGAACGGCAGGATGCCTCGGCGCTCCGCAGCCACCAGCGCGCGCTGGCCGCCACTAAGGCAGGCTATTTCGCCGCCGAAATCACCACGCTGCAAACGCCAGCCGGTCCCATCAGTGCCGACGACGGCCCCCGCGCCGGTCTGTCCGCCGCCGTCCTGAAGCGGTTCCCCGCCGCTTTTGTGCCAGAGGGGACGGTCACAGCAGGCAACTCATGCTTCGACGCAGACGCCGCGTGCGCCGTCGTCATCACTTCCCTGCAGCGGGCCCGGGAACTGGGAGCCGCCGACGGGCTCCTGGTGCTGGGCTCGGACACGGCCGGCGTGGATCCCGACGTGCTGGGGATCGGCGCAGCGGTTGCCGGACAGCGGCTCCTGCAGTCGAGGGGGCTGTCCGCTGACAGCGTCGACCTGGTGGAGTTCAACGAAGCCTTCGCGTCCCAGACCCTGGCCTGCCTGGACCAGCTGGGCATTGATCCGGAGCGGGCCAACCTTGACGGCGGGGCGCTGGCACTGGGCCACGCCTACGGGGCATCCGGGGCGGTACTCGTGACCCGGCTTCTCGCCCAGGCCCGGCGCACCGGGAACCATGGCTCCCTTGCACTGGCCCTGATCAGTATTGCCGGCGGCATGGGAACGGCGGCGCTGCTGCGCTACGAGTTGCTGGCCGGCGGGCGACAGGACTCCTGAGCCGAACAAAGCACCTCTAACGGCCCCTCAGTCTTCCGCGTCGCCCAGCCCGCGGGCAGCCAGCGCTTCGCCGGTCTGGCGGGCGAAGGCCACGGTGGTGATAAAGACGGGCAGCACAAGGGCACGCGGGTTGCGTTCAAGCCCGCGGGCCCGGGCGGAATCCCTGACGTCTGCAAAGGCGCCGGCGATATACGGGATGCTGCGGAGCATGATGGCGATGGTCAGCGCAAAACGCTCGGGGTCCGCGCCAAAGCGGCGGAACGGCGTGGCCAGCGCCACCACGCCGTCGAGGATCCGCTGCATAGGGGTCGTGGCTGTCAGCAGGGACGCCGCCACCACGCAGACCAGGATGTTAAGGACAATCCGGGCGGCTGTGGGTCCACCCAGCTGCCACCACTGGAACAGGCCGATGACCATCAGCACAAGGCCAACCGGACGGACAGCACCGACCAGCCGGCGGGCTCCGGCGCCCGTCAGGAGAAACAGGACGCCGAGCGTGGCCAGTACCGCGGCGGATACCAGCCAGTCGACCACCAGGAATGACACGAGGCCGCAGCCCACCACCAGCAGGAACTTCGCTGCCAGCGGCGTCCGGTGGATGACGGAATTCCCCGGGACGTAGTTGGCCAGCAGGAAGCCGTGCCCCCTCACGGCGCGGCCAGGCCGTTGGTGACCAGGTCCCGGTATGCGTCGACGGCCGCGGCAGGGCCGCCGTCGAACATCACGCGTCCCGCCTCCACCACCAGCACACGGTCCATCTCCAGGGCGAGGTCGAGGTCGTGAGTGGACATCACGATCTGCTGGTCGAGCCCGGATAGCGTGCGGCGCAGGAGTTCGCGGTTCCGGAGGTCCAGGAGGGTGGACGGTTCATCCAGCACTAAGACATTGGGACTCACGGCCAGAACAGCGGCGAGGGCCATCAGTTGGCGTTCACCGCCGGAGAGTTCGTAGATGCTTTGGTCCGCGAGCGGCAGCAGGTCAAGGCGCTTCAGGGCCGCTTCCGCCAGCCTCCGCCGCTCCGCACCGTTGCGGACCGGGCGGCGCAGCGAAAGCTCCACGTCCTCGCGCCCCGTGGGCATGACCAGCTGGGACAACGGATCCGTGAAGACAAACCCCACCTGCCGGCGGACTGCCCGCACCGCCCGGACAGTATCGGCGCCGTCCACGGACACGCTGCCGGAAGTTGGCTGGACCAGGCCGTTAATCAGCCGCAGCAGCGTGGACTTGCCGGACCCGTTGGCACCGATCACGCCGATGCGCTGTTCCGTCAGCTCAAGCGTGACGTCCTGGAGCAGGGACTTCGGTTCGGGGCGGTTGTCAACGGCAACGGCCACTGAGGCCTGCCGGAAGGAAATGGTTGCCATAGCGGGACTAGTTGCTGATCCGCTTCACCCGGCGGACCAGGACGTCGGGAAATGCCCGGTGCAGTGCCACGGCGATCACCGCGGCGAGGATGTTCTTAATCACGTCGCCGGGGTAGAAGATCAGGTCTGCAAGGAAGGCGTCACCCAGTGACGCTTTGGTGTTCAGGGCGATCCCTACAACTCCGAGCGTGTGCACGACGGCGATGCTGGTGACCATCGCCGACGCGAAGAACCACAGTGCCCGTGCGCGGGTTGTCCGTCGGATCACCACGGTAGCGAGCCACCCGACGACGGCTGCTGCGATGGGGAAAGCAATGATGTAGCCGGCGGACGGTCCGGCCAGGATGCCAAGGCCGCTGCGGCCCTGGCTGAAGATCGGCAGGCCGGCCAGGCCCAGGAGGGTGTACAGGCCGACGGCGGCGAATCCCCGGCCGGGGCCGAGCATCAGTCCGGTGAGCATCACCGCAAGGGTCTGGAAAGTGATGGGGATGCCGAACACGTTCGCCGCGATGCCAGGAACCATAGCGGAGCCGGCAACGAGCGCTGCGAAGACGGCGATCAGGCCCAGGTCGGTGGCATTCCACCGGCTCCGGAGGCGGGAAGAGGTGCCGGTGGCGGCGGTGTCTGTCTGGCTCATGGGGTTGTTCCTGTCGTGGTTGTACAAGCGAAGCATGGGGGTCATCCTGACGTTACCGGCCGCCGTCGTCCGCCATTTTGTAGGGGACCTACTAAACGGGATGCCCGGGGTTGACGGCCGGGCACAACCGTTGAGCCAACGCACGACTGCGGTGCAGCGGTTATGGGGCCAAGCTGAGGCCGGTAGACTTGGAAAGGCCGTTCTGTCGGCCATTTCTGCCCGGCTGCTTCCAGACGTCATCCGATGAGCTGCGGCGTTCCCTGTTGTGAAAGGCCTTACCTGCTGTGATTACTGTCCAGGATCTTGAACTGCGCGCCGGCGCCCGGCTCCTCATGGACCAGGTGAGCTTCCGCATCGACAAGGGCGACAAGATCGGCCTCGTAGGCCGTAACGGCGCAGGCAAGACCACCCTGACCCGGGTACTCGCGGGCGAAGGCCAGCCCGCCGGCGGCAAGGTTACCCGCAGCGGCGAGATCGGCTACCTGCCGCAGGATCCCCGCACCCCGGACATGGAACAGCTGGCCCGCGACCGCATCCTCTCCGCCCGCGGCCTGGACGTAGCCGTCAACAAGCTCAAGCAGACCCATGAGGACATGGCCAGCGAGGACACCGAGATCCAGCGCAAGGCGATGAACCGCTATGACCGGCTGGAATCCGAGTTCCTGGCCGCCGGCGGCTACGCGGCCGAGGCCGAGGCCGCCGCGATCTGCTCCAACCTGGCCCTCCCGGACCGGCTGCTGAACCAGCCGCTCAAGACCCTGTCCGGCGGCCAGCGCCGTCGAGTGGAACTCGCCCGGATCCTGTACTCGGACGCCGAAACGATGCTCCTCGATGAGCCCACCAACCACCTCGACGCTGACTCCATCACCTGGCTCCGCGAGTTCCTGAAGAACCACCAGGGCGGCCTGATCGTGATCAGCCACGACACCGAGCTGCTCGAAGCCACGGTCAACAAAGTGTTCCTGCTGGATCCCAACCGCGCCAAGGTCGACTTCTACAATATGAACTGGAAGCGCTACCTGCTCCAGCGCGAAACGGACGAGCGCGCCCGCAAGCGTGAGCGCGCAAACGCGGAGAAGAAAGCCCAGGTCCTCATCGACCAGGCCAACAAAATGCGCGCCAAGGCCACCAAAGCCGTCGCAGCGCAGAACATGGCCAAGCGTGCCGAACGTCTGCTGGGAGGCCTCGAAGCCGTCCGCGCGACCGACCGCGTGGCAGCCCTGCGCTTCCCTGATCCGTCACCCTGCGGCAAGACTCCGCTGACAGCGGACGGACTCAGCAAGTCCTACGGTTCGCTGGAGATCTTCACCGACGTGGACCTTGCCATCGACCGCGGTTCCAAGGTGGTCATCCTGGGCCTCAACGGCGCCGGCAAGACCACCCTCCTGCGGATGCTCGCCGGCGTCGACAAGCCGGACACCGGCGAGGTCGTGGCGGGCCACGGCCTGAAGGTGGGCTACTACGCCCAGGAGCACGAGACGCTCGACGTGGACCGCACCGTCCTGCAGAACATGCGCTCGTCCGCCCCGGACATGAACGACGCGGAAGTCCGCAACATCCTGGGCTCGTTCCTGTTTTCCGGAGACGACGTCGATAAGCCCGCCGGTGTGCTCTCCGGCGGCGAGAAGACCCGGCTGGCTCTGGCCACCATCGTGGCCTCAAGCGCGAACGTGCTTCTCCTTGACGAGCCCACTAACAACCTCGACCCGGCCAGCCGAGCCGAAATCCTCGGGGCACTAAGCAACTACACCGGCGCCGTCGTCCTCGTGAGCCACGATGAAGGAGCCGTCGAGGCACTGAACCCCGAACGCGTCGTACTGCTGCCCGACGGTATCGAGGACCACTGGAACGAAGACTACCTGGACCTGATTACGCTCGCTTAGCCTTCTCGGCGTCCGTTGCGTTCGCTGCGCGAGGCCGGGGATTGCCCACGTGCTGACTCGTTCCGTGGCCGGGTACGCTCCGCAGCGCGCGTGCCACTGTCACCTTCCAGCTTTGGTTCAGTCGTCAGCGGACCGCCAGTCCCTACGCCGCGAGGGACTTGTCCAGCCACCTTGGGACCTTCCTTAGGTGGCCCGGCGGAACTTTCCTGTTCCTAACTGGACCCCCACGTGCGCTGACGCCGATCTTGATCGCTGCTCCGCTTGTGCGATTAACGCACCCATGCACGAGCGGAGCAGCGTGGGTGATTTATGTAGCGTGCGTCAGAGGCGAGGAACGAGCCAGCACGCGGGAAATCACCCGCGTTGCGAAGCGAACGGAACCGACGAGGCGAACGGAACCGACGAGGCGAACGCATCTCTCGGGACGACAAACGCAACGAACCCAGTCAGCTTCAGTAGCCCTGCGCGTCCAGCAGGGCGTCTTCCTCTTCTTCGGCGGTCGCCTTCTTGCGTTTGCGGGCAACAGGCGGACGACGGCGGGCTGCCGCAGCGGCGGAATGCACGGGGCTGCCGGAATCCCGCGACCCGTCTTCACCCTCAAGCTCATCCTCGGCGTCGATCGCAGCATTCCTGGCCTGCTGCCGTGCGGCGTACCCGAAGCCCACGAACATCAGTACGCCAAAGGCAAACCACTGCAGGGAATAGGACAGGTGCGTGCCTTCTTCAGTGGCCGGCTTCGGGAACGGGACGGGCGCGTCAGCGGGGGCGGGAGATTCAGACGCGAGCTGTCCGTAGGCGCCCGTCAGCACCGGGTATCCCAGTTGGTCCGCATAGGTGGGGAGATCGATGGAAGCAATCTGGCCCTCGGGGGCGCCACGGTCCAGTTGGGGCTCCCCGTGCTTGAGGCGGACGACGGCGGTCACTGGGCCGGCAGGAGGCGCCGGAATGGAATCGGGACTGCCCGGGTTCTTGTTGCCGATGGGCAGCCAGCCGCGGTCAATCACCACAGTTTCGCCGGTCTCGAGCTTGAAGGGGACAACCACCTCATACCCGGGCTGCCCGTTCAGCGGACGGTTGCGGACAATGCGCTGACCGTCGGGAGCGTAGGTGCCTTGGAGTTCCACCTGGGTCCATTCCTTCGACGGGTCCAGCGCGGCGAACTCGTCCCTTGCCGCGTCGAAGGCGATGGGCGTGGCGGAATAGTTGGTGACCACGCGGTTGATCTCCGCGAGTGTCTCTGCGCGGCGGTCCATCTGCCAACGGCCAAGGAACACGCAGGCGGCGGCGAAAATGGCGGCCAGCAGGAGGTATCCCAGCCATTTGCTGGAGAAGAGAAAGCGGTACATTCAGCCGTCCTGCCCTACCGGCGCCCGGCCGGCGGCATGCCCCGAATCCAGGACCAGGGTTTCCTTCCACAGGCCGCGGGTCTGGAGGTAGTCTTCGAGCCAGTCACGGTGGTCGTTGCAGGCAAGCCAGGTTTTGCGGCGTTCCGGCGTATGGATCTTGGGGTTGTTCCAGAGCAGTTGCCAGGACGCTTCCGTACGGCACGCCTTGCGGGAGCACATAGCAGCCATGGCCGGCGGTGGACCAGCAGTCCCTGCAGCCAGGTCAAAAATGTTCATGAGGCGCGCCGTTCCTGTCCTTGCGTGGGTTCGTCGTCGTCATCAATGAGTTCGCCCTGGATGACCGTGGACGTGGTGCCGTCCTGTTCCGGCAGCCCGGCCTGGCTTTCCAGCTCGGCCAGCGGGGCCGAGTCGAGCAGCGAGTCGCTGTGGATCTCCGCCTGGTCGCTGCCGTTCGCGATCACCACCGCAATCCACGGGAGGAAGACGGCGCCAGCGACCATAACAAGCTTGAACCAGCCGTCCACCACAAAAATAAGGATGAGGCAGACCATTCGGATTCCCATGGCCAGCGCGTACTTGATCATGCGCCGGCGCATGTCCTCCGAGTGGGCGTCCGCCGCGTCCGTAATGCTGTAGACCCCGGAATCCCCGGAGAAACTTTCGGGGTCTCCGGGCACGGACTGTCCGGCATGGTTTTCAAGGGTCACGGTTGATTGATCACGCTCCAAAGGCTTGCCTCAATTCTCTCACCATCGGCAGTGGCGCCCAAACGCGGGCTAAGATCGGAGGCAGCAAAAATCACACCCCGTCCTACCCGCGGCTGCACGTGCCGCAGAATCCCGGAGCGTTTAATGTCTGAAGCAGCTACATCGGCCCGCAGTGTCCTGATTACCGGTGGAAACCGCGGCATCGGCCTGGCCATCGCGCAGGCTTTTGTGGCCAATGGCGACAAGGTGGCCGTGACTTTCCGGAGCCCATCGGAGCTGCCGGCCGGCATTCTGGGCGTAAAGGCCGATGTGACCGACGAAGCCTCCGTCGATGCGGCCTTCGCCGAGGTGGAAGCTGCCCACGGTCCCGTTGAGGTCTTGGTGGCAAACGCGGGAATCACCAAGGACACGCTCCTGATGCGGATGAGCGAAGACGATTTCACATCGGTGATCGACACCAACCTCACCGGAGCTTTCCGGGTCATCAAGCGCGCTTCGAAGGGCATGATTCGGATGCGCAAGGGCCGCGTGGTCCTCATTTCCTCGGTCTCGGGCCTCTACGGCGCGCCGGGCCAGATCAACTACTCCGCTTCCAAAGCCGGCCTGGTGGGCATCGCTCGCTCCCTGACGCGTGAGCTGGGTTCACGCGGGATCACAGCAAACGTGGTGGCCCCCGGATTCATCAACACGGATATGACGGCGGAACTGCCCGAGGCCACCCAGAAAAACTACCTCTCCGGCATACCAGCCGGCCGCTTTGCCGAGGCTTCGGAAGTGGCCAACGTGGTCCGCTGGATTTCCAGCGACGAGGCCGCGTACATTTCCGGTGCCGTCATCCCCGTCGACGGCGGACTCGGCATGGGCCACTGAAACGAGGGTGAGCTGCCTTCTTTGTCGGGGTCACACAAGTGATTGTGGACTGGGCGCTGGCATGATTGACACCAGACCTCAACGGATTTAGACGTTTCGAACAAAGGAGCCCATATGGGACTGCTGGACAACAAAACCGCCATCGTGACCGGATCCTCACGGGGAATCGGCGCCGAAGTGGCCAAGAACCTCGCTGCCGAGGGCGCCGCCGTCGTCGTTAACTACCGCCAGAAGGCGCCGCGCGCCAACAAGGTGGTAGCCGGAATCGAAGCTACCGGCGGCCGCGCCACCGCCGTGGGTGCGGACCTCACCACCCAGGAAGGCGTGCAGGCCCTGGCCAGCGCGGCCATGGAGAACTTCGGTTCGCTGGATGTCCTGGTGCTCAACGCGTCCGGCGGCATGGAGTCCGGCATGGCAGACGACTACGCACTTAAGCTCAACCGCGATGCGCAGGTCAATATGCTCAACGCCGCCGTGCCCCTGATGAAGGAAGGCTCCCGTGTGGTCTTCGTGACCAGCCACCAGGCCCACTTCATCAACTCCGTGCCCACCATGCCCGAATACGAGCCTGTGGCCCGCAGCAAGCGTGCCGGCGAGGACGCCCTGCGTGAGCTCCTCCCGAACCTGGCTGAGAAGGGCATCTCGCTGGTGGTTGTGTCCGGCGACATGATCGAAGGCACCGTCACGGCCACGCTGCTGGACCGCTCAAACCCGGGCGCCATCGAAGCCCGACGCGCTGAGGCCGGAAAGCTGTACTCCGTGGAGGAGTTCGCTGAAGTCGTGGCCGGCATGGCTACGGCCGACGTCGAATCCGGCCACACGGAGTACGCCGGCGGCTCCGACTACTTCGGCAAGGGCGTCAACTAAACTTCACCAACGCGAGATGGCACGTCGCAGCATTGTTCCTTGAGACCATTGCCGCGACGTGCCTTCTGGGCGTATCGGCGGAGGTTGCTTCAGACCCCGGCGATGTGGCGCACCGCGTCGAGATACGGCATGTTGATCGCAGAATCCGCGACGGCCCGGACCGCAGGTTTGGCGTTGAACGCCACTCCGATCCCGGCGGCCCCGAGCATATCCAGGTCATTGGCGCCGTCGCCCACGGCAATCGTGTGTTCCATTGCGATGCCTTCGGCGGCCGCCCACTCGCGCAGGTACTTTTCCTTCGCCGCACGGTCGATGACGGCACCAATTACTTTGCCGGTCAGGGCGCCGTCCACAATTTCAAGCTCGTTAGCCAGCCAGTAGTCCAGGCCCAGATCCTCCGCGATGGGACGCAGGATCTGGTTGAAGCCGCCGGACACCACGGCCACCACATGGCCCGCAGCTTTGAATGCCGCAACCAGCTCAGCGGCACCGTCGCTCAGCTTCACTTCCGCCCGGACGGAATCGACGACGGCGGCCGGCAGTCCTGCGAGCACGGCCACCCGCGCGTGGAGGCTCTGCGCAAAGTCCAGTTCACCGCGCATAGCGGCTTCGGTGACTGCCGCCACCTCCTCCCGCTTGCCCGCGTAGGCCGCCAGGAGCTCAATGACTTCTTGCTGGATCAGCGTCGAATCAACGTCCATGATCAGCAGCTTCCGCGGAGCCGAACGCAAACCTGCGGGAACGATGGCGGTGTCCAGGCCGGCCTGCGCCGACTCGGCCACCGCCCTGCGGAGTGCGGAAATACCGTCGTCCGTGCCGTCGGCGATAGTGAGCTCGGCAGTGTGGACCTCAAACCGATTGTCCCCGCCCCTTGATTGTGATTGGACCGTGGCGCCACTGCCCGTCAGTGCGTCGTGCACGGTATCGAGCCCGGAGGCGGTCAGTTTTAGGCCATAGCTGACCGCAGTCACGTTCGAAGTCATGGCTGCAATCTTAGTCAGCGGGGGAGAGCCCTCCGAATTGATTGCGCCAGGTTGATGGCGAACCCCTGCGGGCCGGCAGGCGGGGCGGCGGCTGTGACCCGTATCGCTGCCCAAGCATCAGTTATCAGTCCGCCCCTGTTTTGTCCTAGTGTCTACTCCTATGAGTGATGTTCTTGAATTGGCCGCCGTCAGCGTTGTCCGTGGGGCTAAAACGCTCCTGAACAAGGTTGACTGGCAGGTCAAAGAGGGCGAACGCTGGGTCATCCTGGGACCCAACGGCGCAGGCAAGACCACTCTCCTGCAGATTGCCGCGGCCCGTCTTCACCCAACGAGCGGTGTAGCCGGCATCCTGGAGGAAATCCTCGGCTCCGTGGACGTGTTTGAACTCCGTCCCCGCATCGGCCTGTCCTCCGCCGCCCTGGCCAACCAGATTCCCGGGCACGAAACGGTCCTCAATGTTGTTGTCACCGCGGCGTACGGTGTCACGGGCCGCTGGCGTGAAGGCTATGAAAAGGCTGACGAACGCCGGGCCTTCAGGCTGCTGAATGACTGGGGCATGGGTCCGTTCCTGAACCGGGCTTTCGCGTCCCTGTCCGAGGGTGAGCGCAAGCGGGTACAGATTGCCCGCGCCCTCATGACTGATCCAGAACTTCTTCTGCTGGACGAACCTGCGGCCGGCCTGGACCTGGGTGGGCGCGAGGACCTGGTGCACCGCCTCAGCGAACTGGCCGGTGATGAGTCCGCTCCGGCCATTGTCCTGGTTACCCACCACCTCGAAGAGGTGCCACCGGGCTTCACCCATGCGATGTTGCTCCGAGACTCCAACGTGGTGGCAGCCGGACCCCTCGCGGGCGTGTTGACGGCGGAGCACCTCAGCAAGACATTTGGCGTGGAACTTGACGTCACCGTCAACGCTGGCCGTTACACCGCCACCGCCCGCCGCTAGGCCGCAGCGCCGCCAACCGTGGATCTTCTCAGCAGCATCTTTGTGTTTTTTGCCGGCCTGTGGGCCGGCACCATCAACGCCGTTGTAGGCTCCGGCACACTGGTCACGTTCCCGGTCCTGATCGCACTTGGGGTCACTCCGGTAGTGGCTTCCATGAGCAACGCGATGGGCCTTGTGGCCGGCACCGCTGCGGGTGCGTGGGGGTACCGCCGCGAGCTCAAGGGCCGCGGCCTGCAGCTGCTGAAGCTCCTGCCGGCGTCGCTGCTGGGCGGCATCACCGGGGCATGGTTGCTGTTGCACCTGCCGGAGAAGGTCTTTCACTACGTGGCCCCGGTTCTCCTGGTGCTTGCCCTGCTGATGGTGGTGTTCCAGCCGCGGCTGCAGGCATGGGTCCGCAATCGCGAGGAAAACCCCGAGCACGCCATCAAGGACAAAAGGCACGGCATTCTCCTAATTGTCCTGGTGTACCTGGCCGGCGTCTATGGGGGATACTTCGTGGCCGCCCAGGGCATCCTCCTGGTGGGTATCCTGGGCGTATTCCTGACCGGCACCATCCAGAACGCCAATGCCATGAAGAACATCCTGGTCCTCGGTGTGAACTTTGTGGCCGCGGTGTCCTACCTGCTCTTCGCCTTTGACCGGATCAACTGGCCGGTGGTGCTCCTGATCGCCGTGAGCTCCACGATCGGCGGTCTCCTGGGTTCCAAAGTGGGGCGGCGGCTGTCCCCGGTTGTGCTGCGGACCATCATCTTTGCGCTCGGCCTGATGGCGCTGGGCTTTATGATCGCCAACCTGCTGAAATAATCTGCCGGTGACAATCCACTATCTTGAATCCGCCGGGGACCCCCGCGTCTCGGACTACACGCAGCTGACGGACGTGCACCTGCGGAAGCTCCGCGAACCGGCCGAAGGAATGTACATCGCCGAATCCTCGCGGGTCCTCCGCCGGGCGTTGGCGGCCGGCCACCGGCCAAGATCGTTCTTCCTGGCGGAGAAATGGCTGGCTGACCTGCAGGATGTCCTCAGCGCCTACCCGGACGTTCCCGCCTTCATTGGCAGCGCCGCCCTGCTCGAAGAGATCACCGGGTTCCATCTGCACCGCGGCGCCATGGCGGCCATGCAGCGGCCGGAGCCGGTGCCCCTCCACGGGCTGCTGGCTGGCGCGCACCGGGTCGCGGTCCTGGAGGACATCGTGGACCACACCAACGTGGGCGCCATCTTCCGGTCGGCCGCGGCACTGGACATCGACGCCGTCCTGATTTCACCGCGCTGCGGCGATCCGCTCTATCGCCGCAGTGTCCGGGTCAGCATGGGAACGGTCTTCCAGGTGCCCTGGGCGCGGCTGGAGTCCTGGCCGCAGGACCTGTCGCTGCTCAAGGAAGCCGGCTTCACCGTTGCCGCGCTGGAACTCACCGAGGACGCCGTGGACGTGGACGCGCTTGCCGCACGCAATCCGGACAGGCTGGCCCTGGTGCTCGGCACCGAAGGCGCCGGCATGAGCGCCGGGACGCTCGCCGCCGTCGACCTCGCCGTGAAGATCCCCATGCGCACCGGCGTGGACTCCCTCAACGTGGCGTCGGCCTCCGCCGTGGCGTTCTGGGAACTCCGGCCCCGCAGTTCGCAGGGTCCGCGCTGATCCGCTATTATTAACAGCTGGCTGTCCTGCGCTTCTTGCCTTGCGGCATGGAAGCAGACACCAGCCATCCCATTCATACCTGGCAGCTGGCAAAATCCAGTTGTGCGAACAAAGGCCCCATTATGAAGTCTGATATCCACCCGAAGTACGAAGCTGTTGTTTTCAACGACCTGGCTTCCGGCGTCAGTTTCCTGACCAAGTCCACCGTGTCTTCCAAGAAGACCATCGAGTGGGAAGACGGAAACACCTACCCGGTCATTGACGTCGAAATCTCCTCCGAGTCCCACCCGTTCTACACGGGCAAGCAGCGCATCATGGACTCTGCAGGCCGCGTCGAGCGCTTCAACGCTCGCTTCAAGGGCTTCGGCGGCGCGAAGTAATTCACTTCACCCCCAAGGTTCTTTGGAAAGCCCGCACCGGCAACGGTGCGGGCTTTTTGCGTCCGGGGTTTTGCCGTTTCGGGGAGCCCTGATCGTGGGGCAGGATGGTTGGCATGACTGCCTCACCATTTGCCGCTGAAGACCGCCCCCGCAGCCACCACGGTGAGTTCAAAGTCCCGGGCGGCAAACTTGTGGTGGTGGACTTCGACGTTGTGGACGGTCGCCTCGCCGACGTCTCCCTCAGCGGCGACTTTTTCCTTGAACCCGATGAGGCGCTGCCCGCCATCAACCGGGCGCTGACAGGACTTCCGGAAAGCACGACGGCGTTGGAGCTGTCCGCGGCCGTCACCGCTTCGCTGCCTCCCGGCGCCATCCTGTTCGGCTTTTCGGCCGACGCCGTGGCCGTCACGGTCCGCCGCGCGCTGGCGAAGGCAACGGCCTGGACAGATCACCACTGGAACATCATCGCCCCCGCCGTGCTGCCGACGCATATCAACGTCGCCCTGGATGAGGTGCTGACCGAAGAGGTGGGCGCCGGCCGTCGCAACCCCACCCTGCGGTTCTGGGACTGGGAGGAACCATCCGTGGTGATCGGCAGTTTCCAGTCCTTTCGGAACGAGCTGGATCCCGACGGCGTGGCCCGGCACGGCATCTCTGTGGTCCGCCGGATCAGCGGCGGCGGAGCGATGTTCATGGAAGCCGGCAACTGCATCACCTACTCCCTGTACCTCCCGCAGACGCTGGTGGACGGGATCAGCTTCGCGGACTCGTACGCATTCCTGGACGCGTGGGTAATGGCCGCCCTCGAGAAAATCGGGGTGACGGCGTTTTACGTACCCCTGAACGACATCGCCACGGACCAGGGCAAGATCGGCGGTGCTGCCCAGAAGCGCCTCGCCAACGGGGGCATGCTGCACCACGTCACCATGAGCTACGACATCGACGCCGACAAGATGGTCGAGGTGCTGCGCATCGGCAAGGAGAAGCTCTCGGACAAGGGGACGCGCAGCGCCAAGAAGCGGGTTGATCCGCTGCGCCGGCAGACCGGGCTGGCACGCACAGAGATCATCGCCGCCATGATGCAAGTGTTCAGCGAACGGTACGCCGCCACCCCCTCCGAACTCACTGCAGCCGAGCTCAGTGCCGCCCGGGACCGGGTGACCACCAAGTTCGGCGCCGTGGATTGGCTGCACCGGGTCCCGTAAGCCCTTGCCGGTGACTTACTGCAGCTGTGCGGTGAGCGCCCGGAGCAGGTGGCTCCGCTGCTCCACAATGATCCGGCGCAGCGCCCGGGGCGCGTCAGTGTTGGCCGTCAGCCAGGCATCCGTGCGGAGCACCACGGGGTGCTCCACCGGCGGGGTCCCCGCCTGCAGGTTCTGCGCCAGGGGGTACAGCCCCCGGACGATCCGGCTGGCGATTTCGATGCTCCGGTTGTCCCAGACGCCGCGGAGGCACTCAAAGTAGGGCTCCACATAGGGTTCCAGGAGGGCAGCGGGAGCCGTGGCAAAGCCGACGATGGTGGCGCTAAGAAGCTGGTTCGACAGCTCCGTCCCCTCCACGGCCTCCTGCCAGGCGGCGGCCTTTACGCCGGGTTCCGGCCGGGAAGCCATCGCCGTGGCATGGCCCGCCCGGCCAGAGGCAGTGGTGTCCCGTTCAAGTTCTGCGTCCAGCTCGTCGGGGGCGGCCTGCCCGTTGGCCGCCAGGGCGTGCCAGAGGCTCCAGCGCAGCTCGGCGTCCACGGCCAGGCCGTCCACCACCACCGTGCCGTCCAGGAGGCCCTTGAGCCGGAGGAGGAGGGCAGCATCATGACGGCTTACGGCGGCGAGCGTACGCGCCCAGGCCAACTGATGGTCCGAGCCCGGCGGTGCCTTACCCAGCTGGGCGTCGGCGGCCGCCATGAAAGTGCCGCGTACCGCGTCGCGTTGGGCCACGGGGGTGTAGCGTTCGACGGCGGTGGAGGCGTTCTCGAGGATGTTCAGCAGCACGCCGACTCCCGTTTCGGCCGGTCCGAACGACGTCACGGCCTCAACATAGCGCGAGGCGGGGCTTTCCCCGTCGCGGGCGGAGTTCCACAGCGCGGTCCAGCAGAGGGCGCGGGCCATGGGGTCGGTGATCCGGTCCAGCGACGCCAGGACTGTCGCCTCGGACACCGGGTCCAGCCGTACCTTGGCGTAGGTGAGGTCATCATCGTTAACGAGCAGGAGGGCGGGCCGCGGCTGCCCGGCCAGTTCCGGGATCTCCGACCGTGCTCCGGCAACGTCGGTTTCGACGCTCCCGGTGCGGACCAGGGCGCCGTCGGCGTCGAAGTTGTACGAGCCCACACGCAGCCGGTGCGGCCGCAGTTCCTCCCGTCCGGTAACGGGGTCTTGGCTCTCCTGGACGATCGTCACGGCGCCCAGGACGCCGTCGTGCGTTATAGTCTCCAGCGACAGCGTGGAGATGCCGGAGGTCTGCAGCCAGGCGGCAGCCCAGCCGGTAAGGTCCCGGCCGGAAGCAGCGCTGAGGGCCTTCAGCAGGTCCGCCAGGGTGGTGTTTCCGTAGGCGTGGTCGCGGAAGTACTGCCGTGAGCCGGCGATGAACGCGTCAAACCCCACATACGCCACCAACTGCTTGAGCACGGACGCGCCCTTGGCGTAGGTGATGCCGTCGAAGTTCTGCTTGGCGGCCTCGAGGTCGGGGATGTCGGCCACGATCGGGTGCGTGGTGGGCAGTTGGTCCTGGACGTAGGCCCAGGCCTTGCGTTTGTTGGCGAAGTTCACCCACGCGGTGTCCCAGTCGGTGGCACGGTCCACGCCGAGGGTGCCCATGTAGTCCGCGAAGGACTCTTTCAGCCACAGATCGTCCCACCACTGCATCGTGACGAGGTTCCCGAACCACATGTGCGCCATCTCGTGCATTAGCGTGTTCGCCCGGGCCTGGTACTGCGCGTCGGTGGCGCGGGACGTGAACACATAGCTTTCGGTAAAGGTGACCAAGCCTGGGTTTTCCATCGCGCCCAGGTTGTATTCCGGGACGAAGGCCTGGTCGTATTTCCCCCAGGGGTATGGGTAGTCGAACAGCCGGTTGAAGAAGTTCAGCCCATTTTTGGTCAGGCGGAAGAGTTCCGCGGCATCGAAGGATTCCGCCATGGAAGCACGGCAGTACAGCGCCAGTGGTACTTCCAGCGGTGTGCCGTCGTTGAGCGCGGCGCTCCAGTGGTCCTGGGCCTTGAAGTAAGGCCCGGCAAGGATGGTAGTGATGTAGGTGGACATGGGGCGGGTGGTGGCGAAGTCCCAGCGGCTGGTGTCCGGATCGCTCGACAGCTGCGTGCGGGCCGCTTCCATACCGTTTGAGGCCACCTCCCAGCCGGACGGTGCCATGACGTGAAACGTGTACTCGGCCTTGAGGTCGGGCTGTTCAAAGTTGGCGAACACGCGCCGTGCGTCGGCGGGTTCGTATTGCGTGTAGAGGTAGCACCGGCCGTCGGCGGGATCCACAAAGCGGTGCATGCCCTCGCCGGACCGGCTGTACAGGGCGGTGCCGGTGACGGTGACCTGGTTCTCGGCCTGCAGGTTGTCCAGGCGGATCCGGGAACCATCCACCACGTCGGCCACGGAGAGCCCTTTGCCGTTGAGTAACACGCTGTGGACTTCGCCGGCGATGAAATCCAGAAAGGTGGACGCCGCCTGCCCCTGGCCCGTCATGGCTGCGGAGAAGTTGATGACGCTGCGGCTGGTGTAGCCCGCCACGTCCGGGTCCGCTGCCTGCCGCACATCCAGGGAAACGTCGTAACTGTGGGTGCTGATCAGCTCTGACCGTTGAGCGGCTTCATTACGCTGCAGATTCTCATGTGACACTCAGCTATCTAATCACGGGATCCGGGCCTGCCGCGCCCCATCCCGCCGCGGCCTAGGCGGTCATCAGCAGTGCCGCCGCGAGGCCCAGCAACGCGATCAGCAGCCAAGCCGCCAGCGCTGCGAGCAGTGCCTTCGCTCCGGTGTGCAGCAGTGTGCGGATCCGCACGGCAGACCCGAGCCCGAACAGGGCCGCTCCCAGGAGAATGTCCTGCAGTCCGGCGCCGGCGTCGAGCAAGCCGTCGGAGAGCCAGCCCGTGGACCGGATCGCAACCATGGCCACGAAACCCACCACGAACAGGGGCACCAGCGGCGGCAGCGCGTGTTTGCCCGATGTGCTCCTGCGGTGGTGCAGGCCCGCCACGGCAACAACCGGTGCCAGCAGCAGCACGCGGGTGAGCTTAACGACGACGGCGATGCCAAGTGCCGCGGTGCCGGCAGTCTGCGCCGTAGCCACCACCTGGCCGACGTCGTGCACCGACGCACCCGTCCAGGCGCCGAAAGCGAGGGGGCTCAAGTGCAGGGGATGCATCAGCAGCGGCAGGATGCCGATCGCCAGGGTGCCGCACAAGGTCACCAACGCCACCGGCAAAACGGTATCCGCATGCCGGATCCGGCGCACAGCCGCCATGGCTCCGATGGCGGACGCCCCGCAGATCGAAAAGCCGGTGGCCACCAGCAGGGCGGTCTCACGCGGCAGCCGGAACAGCCGCACCAGCAGGTACGTGCCGCCGAAGCTCAGAAACACCACGCCAGTGATGAGGACCATGGTCAGCCAGCCCAGGCCCAGGATGTCCATGATGCTCACTTTGAGGCCCAGCAGGACGATGCCTCCGCGCATAAGGTGCTTGCCCGCGAAGTCGAGGCCCGGCCTGGCCCGGCCGGCGATCCACGTTGCCGTGCCGGGCAGGTTGGCGGCGAGCAGGCCCAACGCAACCGCGATGGTCATGGCCGGCAGTGCCGGGACCATGGCATGTACGGCGAAGGCAACGGCAAGCGCGGGGGTGGCTGTCAGGAGTCCGGGCAGGAGCCTGCCGGAACGTATCTTCAGTTCACGGAGCCTGGCGCGCGGTCCGCTGTGGCTGTTGCCGCTGTCTCCGATGCTCCCGGCATTACTTGTCTCTGGCACTCACTAACCTTGCCCGATAGGACACGGATTCAACGAACCGCCGTTGCCCCTCGGCAACACGCCACAATGGATGGCAGTAATGATTTCGAAACAAAAAGATGGTTGGCTAAAGGACATGTCAGACCTATTCCAGGATTACTCCGAGGCCACCGGGCGCACGGGCGCCTACGACGAGATGTTCACCCCCGGCCAGGAAGCACGCGAGTCATACGGCCAGGTGGCCGATGCCCTGAGCAAGCTCTCCCTGGCCGACGTCAGCGCCCGGGCGGACTCCATGGCACGGACGTTCCTGGACCGCGGCGTGACGTTTGACTTCGCGGGGGAGGAGCGGCCGTTTCCGCTCGACATCGTCCCCCGCGTTATCCCCGCCGATGAGTGGACCGTGCTGGAAATGGGCGTGGCGCAGCGTGTCCGGGCCCTGGAAGCCTTTCTGAACGACGTCTACGACAAAATGAACGTGGTGGCAGACGGCGTCATCCCGCGCCAGCTCGTCACCACCAGCGCCCACTTCCACCGCCAGGTGCACGGCTTTGAGCCGGCCGGCGGGGTCCGTGTGCACATCTCCGGCATCGATGTGGTCCGCGACGCTGCGGGCACCTTCCGCGTCCTGGAAGACAACGTGCGCGTTCCGTCCGGCGTTAGCTATGTGCTGGAAAACCGGCGGGCCATGGCCAAGGGCCTGCCCGAAGCGTTTGGCCAGCAGCTCATCCGGCCGGTCGAAGAGTACCCCCGGCGGCTGCTGTCCGCCCTGCGCAAAACGGCGCCCGCCGGCGTCGACGATCCCACGGTGGTGGTGCTGACCCCCGGTGTCTTTAACAGCGCCTACTTTGAGCACACCCTGCTGGCCGGCCTGATGGGCGTGGAACTCGTCGAAGGCCGCGACCTCATCTGCCGCGGCAACCGCGTCTACATGCGAACCACGGCCGGCGAACAACGGGTCGACGTGATCTACAAACGCATCGACGACGAGTTCCTGGACCCCCTGCAGTTCCGCTCGGATTCCATGCTCGGCTGCCCGGGACTGGTTAACGCCGCCAGGGCCGGCGGCGTGACCATCGCCAACGCGGTGGGCAACGGCGTGGCCGACGACAAACTTGTCTACAGCTACGTTCCGGACCTCATCCGCTACTACCTCAGCGAGGAGCCCGTCATCGCGAACGTGGACACGTTCCGGCTCGAGGAGAAGGAATCCCGGGAGTATGTCCTGGACAACCTCGCTGAGCTCGTGGTGAAGCCCGTGGACGGCTCCGGTGGCAAAGGCCTGGTCATCGGGCCGGACGCCTCCCACGATGAACTCGAGGCCCTGCGCAAACGGGTCATCGCTGACCCGCGGGGCTGGATCGCCCAGCCGGTCCTGCAGCTTTCCACCGTGCCCACCCTGGGCGGGGACAAGTTCGGCCCGCGGCACGTGGACCTGCGCCCCTTTGCCGTCAACGACGGCGACGACGTCTGGGTACTCCCCGGCGGACTCACCAGGGTGGCGCTCAAGGAAGGCTCCCTCATAGTGAACTCGAGCCAGGGCGGCGGCTCCAAGGACACCTGGGTGCTGGCAGACTCACCTCAGGTGCCGGTAGAAACTGTTCCGCGGCCCACCATATCCATCCGCGAACGGGTATCCGTCTGGCCAGTGGAGAGCAACTGGCGCGACCGCCAGTCGGAGCAGCAGCAGTGACCCGGGCCATCGAACCGGCACAATTGTTAACGGGGTCATTCCCACAGATTTCGGACGCGCAGGAGGTCACCGCGAATGCTTAGCCGTATTGCTGAGTCCCTATTTTGGATCGGACGCTATGTGGAGCGGGCCGACGGCACCGCCCGCATCCTGGACGTGCACTTGGAACGCCTGAACCACCTCCCCATGGACGAACGCCGCAGGGTGGCCCAGGAACTGCTCGCAGTGATGGGTGCCCGGCCGCAGAGCGAAGACTTCGGCCTGCCCGAACTTCTCCATGCCCTGGCGTATGACAAAACCAGCGCAACCTCCATCGCCGGGTCGCTGGGAGCCGCACGCGAGAATGCCCGCCGTGCCCGGGAGACCGTGTCCTCGGGCCTGTGGGAAAGCCTCAACACCACTTACTACGGGCTGAGCCAGCACCGTAAGGACGTCGTGGGGACGTACCGCTTCTGCAACTGGACGCTGGAACGGACGGCCATGGTCAGCGGCCTGGCCGACACCACGGTGAGCCATGACGAAAGCTGGCTGTTCCTGGTGTTGGGCCGGTCCCTGGAGCGCGCGGACATGACGGCGCGGATGCTTTCCACCCGGGATGTGCTTTCTGCGGGTATGTCCTGGGTCAACATGCTGCGGTGCGCGGGGGCCTATGAGTCGTTCCTGCGGACGCGCCGGGCCGCGTTCGGGGACCAGCATGCAGCCGAGTTCCTCCTGCTTGACCGGCTGTTCCCGCGGTCCATCGTCTACGCCCTGCGCGACGCTGATGAGTGCCTCGCCAAGCTGGACCCTTCGGCGCAGCGGGTGGGCTTCATCAACGATGCCCGTCGGATCGTGGGCCAGGCCCGTACGTTCCTCGAGTTCCACCGGACGGACGATCTGATGTCCGAACTGCCCGAGCATATGGAACGCGTGCAGAAGGCCGTCTCGCAGGCCTCGGACGCCATTTCCCGTAAATACTTCAATCAGGCAGACGAGCTCGCCTGGGTGGGAGAAGTTTCATGACCCGGCTGAGCATCATCCACACCACGGCCTACAAGTACAACAAGCGCGTCACGCTCTCCTACAACGAAGCCCGCATGACCCCGCTGACCGACCCCCAGCAGGTGGTCCTTGAGTCCGTGCTCAAGGTCTCGCCGACGCAGGCGGCCGTGGGCAACTACCGGGACTACTGGGGCACGAGGGTCACCGCTTTCGACATGCAGATGCCGCACGACCACCTGGAGGTCGTTTCCAACATCACTGTCGAAGTGCACCGGACGGAAAAAATCCCGGCCGATTCCGACATCGCCGGCTGGGACGTCCTGGCATCGAAGGAGTCGTTGAATACGTTCAGTGACTGGCTGCCGCAATCCCAGCTGAGCGGTCCCGGTGACGAGGTACTGGGCGTCATTCCAGGTGTCGTGGAGGGCAAGAACCCGCACGAGGCAGCCATGGCCATCTTCGAATGGATGCGCGGCGAGATGACATACATGTCCGGTTCCACTGCGGTTACCACAAACGCAGAGGAGGCCTGGGGACAACGGCAGGGCGTCTGCCAGGACCTCGCGCACCTCGCCATCGGCGCGCTGCGCAGCTGCGGCATTCCCGCCCGGTACGTCTCCGGCTACCTGCACCCGAGGTCGACGGCGGCCATCGGCGAGACTGTCGCAGGCCAGTCACATGCGTGGCTGGAGTTCTGGGACGGCGAGTGGCGCAGCTGGGATCCCACCAACCACAAGCCGGCAGGCGACTACCATGTCACTGTTGCCAGGGGACGTGACTACCGGGACGTACCGCCGCTGAAGGGCATCCTGTCCGGCGGTGGAGGCTCCGCGCTCAGCGTGAGCGTGGAAATCACCCGGCTGGCTTAGGCAGCTTAGGCGGGGGCTTCCACTCGGCGTGGCCGGGTTTGCCCGGCGCTACTCGGGAGCTGCCTTGGCCGCTCCGCTGAGCTGGGTCCACCACGTCATGGGCGCGGTGACCTTGAACCGGCGCCCGGACACAGTGCCCGGGCTCACCCGGACAAACGTGTCCTTCTTCCCGGCCTGCCATGGGAAAAGATACAGGGCTGCGGAATCCAGGATGCCCTCGGTTCCTGTGATGGCCTTTGCCGGTCCCTTGACCACCACGCTCCAGGCCAGGCCACTGACGGCATCCACGCCGTCGGCCTCCAACGCCACAGCGGCACCTCCCGAGGCGGCGGCCTGCTTGGTTCCTGCGCCGGTGCGGAAGACCAATGTTCCGCCATCCACCGTGTAGTTGATGGGGAAGATATCAGGCTGGCCGTCCACCAGGACGGCCAGCCTGCCTACGGAAACCGTCCGCAACAGGGCCCAGCATTCGTGGTGTTCCAGGTTCTGGACCTGGGACGCTGGTTCGCTGGACGTTGACCCGGTGGACGTTGCTTCGCTGCTCATGCCGCCGAGCCTACGCCCAACGCCCCGGAGAGGACAGCGTCGGTCCTACCAGGGGCTGGGCTTGTAGTCCTTGAGGAAGACCCCGTACTGGTCCTCGCCGTTTTCACCCATCACGATCGGATCGTAGACGCGGGCGGCGCCGTCCACCAGGTCCAGGGGCGCGTGGAAGCCTTCCTCCATAAGCCGGACCTTGGTGAAGTGCGGACGTTCGTCGGTGATCCAGCCGGTGTCCACCGCGGTCATCAGGATCCCGTCGGCGTCCAGCATTTCCTGGGCGCTGGTCCGGGTCATCATGTTCAGGGCCGCTTTGGCCATGTTGGTGTGCGGATGCCCGGGGCCCTTGTATGCCCGCGAGAACTGGCCTTCCATGGCGGAAACGTTGACGATGTACTTCCGGTGCGCGGTGGAGCGTTTCATGGCATCCCGGAGCCTGCTGACCAGCAGGAACGGGGCCGTGACGTTGCACAGCTGCACTTCCAGCATTTCCAGGGGGTCAACCTCGTCCACCACCTGCGTCCAGCTGTTGATGCCGGCCAGGTCCGGGACGAGCCCGCCGGCGTCGATCGCTGTACCGGCGGCAATCCGCTCCAGCGAGGCCGAGCCGGTGGAGAGCGCCAGTGAGGTGATGGCGTCACCGGCCAGCACCGGGTGATCGGTGACACTGCTCGCCAGGGCGAGGGGGTGTTTGTCGTGGGCGTGGCCGAACGTCACCAGTTCCGGTCCGCCGTTGGCGGGCTCCAGCGCGGCGGGTAACGGCTCGTCCTCGGCGTCCACCAGGGGCTTGTAGGCGTTGCCGGACCGGCGCACGGTCTGGGCGGCGTTGTTGATGATGATGTCCAGGGGGCCCGCGGCGTTGAGCGAATCCGTCAGGGCCATCACCTGTGACGGGTCGCGCAGGTCGATGCCCACAATCCGGAGCCGGTGCAGCCAGTCGCCACTGTCTTCCATGGCCGCGAAGCGCCGCGCGGCGTCTTTGGGGAACCGGGTGGTGATGGTGGTGTGGGCGCCGTCCCGGAGCAGGCGCAGGGCGATGTACATCCCGATTTTGGCGCGCCCGCCGGTGAGCAGCGCACGCCGGCCTGTCAGATCGGTGCGGGCATCCCGCTTGCTGTGGCTGAAGGCGGCGCATTCCGGGCAGAGCTGATGATAAAAAGCGTCCACCTGCGTGTAGTGCGTCTTGCAGATATAGCAGGGGCGGGAACGGATCAGGCGCCCGGCCACCTTGCCCGTCGCTGACGTCTCCAGCTTGTTGCCGCGGGTCTCGTCGTCGATCCTGTCCGGTGCTGCCGTAGCGGTCTGTGCAATGACGGCCCGGTCGGCTACAGAGATCAAGTCCCGCTTGGTCACGCGGCGGTGACGCTTCACGGCCTTGAACATCTTCCCGGTAGCGCGGCGCACCGTGACATAGTCAGGGTGTTCCTCGTCGTAAACGTGGATGGTGTTCAAAACCTTGAGGCAGGCCTGGATTTCTTCAGGCGTCAGATCTGGGGAGCTCATTGTACCGATTTTACAGCCTCACGAAGATCCGGCCCGACCGGATCCAGCGACAAGCGGTCCTGCCGGGCCTGCCCGTTGCGGCCTACGCGCGGTGGGCGCCTTGGGCGGCCTGCAATGCCGTCTCCGCATGAACCGCCGCGGCCTGTTCCACTGATTCGCGGATCTCGGGATAGTTGGCCGTTGCCGCCTGGATGGCATTAGGCACAAGGTGGAGGTTCCGGGCTGCAAGCGCCCGTTCCGCCTCCCCAGGCTCAGGCACCTGTTGTCCCTTTGCGAGTACGGTGATACCGGTCTCGGTCACCTTGAAACCGCGGGCGCGGTCCAGTTCCGGATCCAGACCGATCGCGGCGCCGGCCGGTACCTTCACGTATTTGTCCAGGATGGCCCGGTTGACGACGGCACCTTCGCCGATGTTCACCTTGTCCATCAGGACCGAGTCGATGACTCTGCTGCCGTTACCCACAAAGACGTCATTGGAGAGGACGGAACCCTCCACCACGCCGCCGGAGATGACCACACCGCTGGAAACAATGGAGTCCAGGGCGGTGCCCACGGTGTCATTCTCGCCGCGGACAAACTTGGCGGGCGGGGAGATGCTTTGCCGCGTGTAGATGGGCCATTCAGAGTTGTAGAGGTTGAACACCGGCAACGGGGAGATGAGATCCATGTGCGCGTCGTAGAACGAATCGATGGTGCCCACGTCACGCCAGTACGTCCGGTCGCGTTCGGTGGAACCGGGGATGTCGTTGAGCGTGAAGTCGTACACTCCAGCCTCTCCCTGGCTGACGAAGTAGGGGATGATGTCCCCGCCCATGTCGTGCTTGGTATCGAGCCGTTCGGCATCGACGTGGAGGGCATCCACCAAAGCATCGGCGTCAAAGACGTAGTTGCCCATGGACGCCAGGAACTGGGTCGGATCGGCGGCCAATCCGGGAGTTGTGGCGGGTTTCTCCACGAATGCGGCGATCTTTTGCTGGTCCTCCTGGTCCACCTCAATCACGCCGAACTGGTTTGCCATGTTCAACGGTTGGCGCACGGCGGCCACAGTGGCCTTGGCCCCGCTCAGCACATGCTGTTCCACCATCTGGGCAAAGTCCATGCGGTAGACGTGGTCGGCGCCAACGACGACGACGATGTCGGGGTTGGCGTCATAGATCAGGTTCAGGGACTGGTAGATGGCGTTGGCGCTGCCCAGGAACCAGCTCTTGCCGACCCGCTGCTGCGCCGGCACGGACGCCACGTAGTTGCCCAACTGCGTCGACATCCGCCAGGTCTCGGAAATGTGGCGATCAAGGCTGTGTGACTTGTACTGTGTCAGAACCACGATCTGCAGGTAGCGCGAATTCACCAGGTTGGACAGCGCAAAGTCAATCAGGCGGTAACTGCCGGCAAAAGGCACTGCAGGTTTTGCGCGGTCTGCCGTCAGTGGCATCAGTCGATTTCCCTCGCCGCCTGCGAGGACAATGGCCAGGACTTTTTTGTTCAACGGCATGGTGGTCGCTCCTGTACGCCTTCGTAACTCCCCAAACAGTCCGGCATGCCCGGACTCCTTCACACTAGAACAGATACTGCGGAACGACTACCTTGGGTAGCGTGCGAATAGACATTGTGACTAAAGAGTTCCCGCCCGAGATCTATGGAGGCGCCGGAGTTCACGTTGCCGAACTGAGCAGGGTGCTGAGTAAGCACGTTGACCTGCAGGTTCGTGCTTTCGGGGCTCCCCGCGACGCCGACTACCACGGTGCCGGGGTGACCTCCTATTCCGTGCCCGAAGACCTGGGCTCGGCCAACGCCGCCGTCCAGACGCTCGGGGTGGACCTGCGGATCGTGCCGGACGTGGCAGGTGCCGATCTGGTCCACTCGCACACCTGGTATGCGAACATGGCCGGCCACCTGGCCTCCCTGCTCCACGGCATCCCGCACGTACTGAGCGCCCACAGCCTGGAGCCCCTGAGGCCGTGGAAGGCCGAACAGCTTGGCGGCGGCTACGCCTTGTCCTCCTGGGTCGAGAAAACTGCCTACGAGGCCGCAGCAGCGATCATCGCCGTCTCGGAAGGCATGCGCCAGGACATCCTTCGCAGCTACCCCGACGTCGACCCCGCCAAGGTCAGGGTGGTCCACAACGGCATCGACGTCGAACTGTGGCAGCGCGACGAAAACCAGGACGCCGTCCGCGCCCTGGGCATCGACCCGGACAAGCCGAGCGTGGTGTTTGTCGGACGCAACACGCGCCAGAAGGGCGTGCCGTACCTCCTGCGTGCCGCCGCGAAGCTGCCGGCCAACGTACAACTTGTGCTGTGCCTCGGGGCGGCGGATACCCCCGAGCTCGCAGCAGACACCGCCCGCCTGATCGAGGAGCTGCAGAGCCAGCGGACCGGCGTCGTGCTGATCGAACGGATGCTGCCGCGCAACGAACTCATCCAGGTCCTCAGCCACGCCACAGCGTTCGCCTGCCCGTCCATCTATGAACCGCTGGGCATCGTCAACCTCGAGGCGATGGCCTGCGGTGCTGCCGTGGTGGCCAGCGCTACGGGCGGTATTCCCGAGGTGGTCCAGCATGGCGAGACGGGCCTGTTGGTGGACCTAGAGCAGGTCACCGACGGTACCGGCACACCGCTTGATCCGGAGAAGTTCGTGACGGAATTTGCCGCCGCTCTGACCGAGGTGGTGTCCGATCCCGAACGGGCACGTGCCATGGGCCTGGCCGGCCGCCGCCGCGCGGAGGAGCACTTCTCCTGGGACTCCATCACAGAGACCACCCTTGAGGTCTACCGCTCAGTGCTTCCTGACGGACAGCAGTAACAACAGCATCCAAACAGCGCACGACGGCGCCGCTCCCCGCCGAGAGGAGCGGCGCCGTCGTGCGTCGACCCAGGCGTGTAACGCGGAGCAGGCAGTCAGTTCCGCTGGGTGCGGCCGCCGGCAGAGGTACGCGCCAGCAGCACCTTTTCGTCGACGGGTGCGTCGCCGCTGGCCCGCTGTGCCCTGACGTACGCGCGGGCCTCGTCCTGCCGGGCCTTCTCGGCACCCGTGGCGATGGCGGCGCGCACGTGCTCGTCGCCGTACCCGAAGGCGTCCACAAGGTCCAGTGCGTGCGGTCTGATCTTGACCAGGAGCCGGTTGATGTAATCACCAACGGTGCGTGCCCGTTGCATGGATAGCCGGCCGTTCATGAGGTACCAGGACAGGTTCTTTTCGATCAACGACAGGCCAAATAGGTCACGCAGCCAAGTCAGGACCCGCCTGGTGCCGGGGTCCGTGACATCGTCCAGCGCCTCCGTGAACGCCTCCCATTGCAGGAGCTCGGCATGGGCCTGGGCGGCGTCGATCAGTTCGTTCTGGTGCTGATTGAAGAGGGCCGCCCCCTTTTCGACGGGCAGCCTGTTGGCGCCCTTCAGGGCGGCCCCGACGTCGGCCACCATGGTCTGGACGCGGTCCGTCAGGAGGGCGCGCTGGCCTTCCTCGTCCCTGAGCGCGATAGCAGCCTTTTGGACGGATCCGGTATCGGCGACAAACTGCGCCACCTGCCGCAGGCCGGTGCGGTGGATCGCGACGCCCGTTGCCTGGGAAACCACGTAGCGCGCCAGCACGCCGAAATCGACATTCCTGAACTCCTTGGCGTAGTCGGACAGCAGGCGCTTGGCCACAAGCTGCAGCAGAACGGTATTGTCGCCTTCAAACGTGACATAGACGTCCAGGTCCGCGCGAAGGGAGGCGAAGCGGTTTTCAATCAGGAAGCCTGCCCCGCCGCACGCCTCACGGCATTCCTGCAGGGTATCCAGGGCGTGCCAGGTGCTCAGCGGCTTCAGGGCTGCGGCCAGGGTCTCCAGGTCCTGTCGGTCCTCATCGGTGTCGTGGGCGCCGGAGAAAACGTCGTCGAACTTCTGGAGGAGTTGCTCATGCGCGAAGCCCGCGGCATACGTGGTGGCCAGCCGGGTAAACAGGCGACGCTGGTGGCGCTGGTAGTCCAGCAGTACCTCTTCGTCGGTGTGGGACGAGGCGTTGAACTGGCGGCGTTCGGTGGCGTAGCGGATGGCTGCTGTCAGTGCGACTTTCGACGCCGCCACAGCGGCGCCGTCGAGGGACACTCGGCCCTGGACGAGGGTTCCCAGCATGGTGAAAAAGCGGCGGCCGGGGCTGGCAATGGATGACGTGTAGGTTCCGTCCGGTGCCACATCGCCGTACCGGTTCATGAGGTTCGTAAGGGGGATGCGGACGTTGTCGAAATGCAGCCGGCCGTTGTCGATCCCGTTGAGGCCCCCCTTGACGCCGTCGTCCTCCCCACCTATCCCGGGCAGGAAGTCCTTGGTCTGGGGGTCCCGGAGGTCAACGTAGAAGGCATGCACGCCATGATTAACGCCCTTGGTCACCAACTGGGCGAACACAACAGCGGCGAGGCCGTCGATGGCTGCATTGCCGATGTAGTCCTTCCACGCAGCGCGGAACGGTGTGTGGACCACAAATTCCTGGGTTTTGACGTCGTAGGTTGCGGTGGTGGCGATGCTGGCAACATCGGAACCGTGGCCGGTCTCCGTCATGGCGAAGCAGCCGGGGATCTCCAGGCTCATGATGCCTGGCAGCCAGTTTGTGTGGTGCTGCTGCGTGCCCAGGTGCATCACGGCCGAGCCGAAGAGGCCCCACTGGACACCAGCCTTAATCTGCAGGGACGGGTCGGCGGTGACCAGTTCCTCGAACGCCGCGATGTTGCCGCCGTGGTCATCGGAACCGCCCAGTGCCGACGGGAAGGCCCGGTGCACGGCGCTGTTGTCCACGAGGTACTTCAACTGGCCGAAGGCTCGCGTCCGGTGTTCGGTGTGCGTCAGTCCTTCAATTTTGTGCAATGCAGGGTCACTGGCCAGCGCGCGGGATTGGCGACGAGAGTCCGCCCATTTGCCCAGGAGTTGCTCGCCGAGGGCGGCAACGTCAACGGCGGGCTGCCCTGCCGTACCGTGGCCGGCGGCCGGGCCCTCCGCCGCAGCGTTGGTCACGGCTGTATTGGTTACGTCAGCGTCCGGGTCGGTACGGCGGTCCACTACTTCGGTCATGTCAATGTCCTTCGTTGGTTCTGACAGCAGGGTGTGAGGTTCTTGGGGCCCGATCATGGCGTACTGGCAAGGCTAAGCTCGGGCGCGATTCCCACGCATAGCCAGGCCGTGATTTGGCGGGCCATGGCTTCCTGGTCCGGCTTCGCCGCCGAATCAGGTGTGCTCAGCCATTGCTCGCCGGCATTGCGGACCAGCCCGATAGCCGCTGTGGGCCAGTAGCCGATCACCGCTTCCTTCCCGTCGCCGAGGTGGGTCCGCATCGGTGCGGCAATCATCTCGGCGATGGAATCGAAGAAGTGGCCCAGGGCTCCCGAAATGGCCGGCGACCCCTGTGGGCCGTCCGCGTCCACCGGCGTAGAGCGGGTGACGAAGCTGTAGACGTTGGGGCTGGTTTCAGCCATTTGGAGGTACGC
Organism: Pseudarthrobacter sp. AL07; assembly: GCF_029960665.1. Lineage (GTDB taxonomy): Bacteria > Actinomycetota > Actinomycetes > Actinomycetales > Micrococcaceae > Arthrobacter. Next base: position 4,071 of record NZ_JASBRB010000025.1, on the reverse strand, counting down.
CGAGATCATGGCAAGCAGCCCTTCCCGTGGCGTCTGGGCACCCCGGGCCGCTTCGAGGATCTTGCGTTGCATCTGACTCAGGACAACTTCCCCGACGGCGTGCTGCAGACCGGCTTTGTCACCGAAATAGCGGTAGAAGACTGACTTCGAGGTTCCGGCCGCCGCTGCAATTTCCTCCATGGAGGCGTCGCTGCCAAGCGCGTGGACAGCCCGCCGTGCGGACTTGATGAGCTCCCGGCGTCGCTCCTCCCGGTGGGTCTGCCAGCGGGCCGAGCGGCCGTCGGCATTTCCGCCGGCAGCCGGCGTCTGGGCTTCTGAGTGGAGGTTGTTCACGATACTCAGCGTATCAGGTACGCTGGGTATCGGTAACCGTCGTAGATCAGAGGAGTCACCCATGTCCGTCAATGGACAGTCCGGCACCGGACCCCACGAATTCGCCAGCCACACGACGTCCGGCGCGGCGCGGCCGGTCCGCCGGGCCATGATTGTGGGTGGAAACCGGATCCCGTTTGCCCGGTCCGGAGGGGCCTACACGAAGTCGTCCAACCAGGACATGCTCACAGCAGCACTTGACGGTCTTATCGCCCGGTTTGGCCTCCAGGATGAGCGGATCGGCGAGGTTGCGGCGGGGGCCGTACTCAAGCACTCCCGCGACTTCAACCTCACACGCGAGGCAGTCCTGGGTTCGGCGTTGTCGGCGGAAACCCCCGCCTACGACCTGCAGCAGGCGTGCGCCACCGGCCTCGAAACGGTTCTAGGCCTGGCCAACAAGATCAAACTGGGCCAGATCGATTCCGCCATCGCCGGTGGTGTCGACTCGGCGTCGGATGCCCCCATTGCTGTCAGTGAGGGCCTTCGCGAGATACTCCTGGACCTCAACCGCGCCAAGACCCTTCCGCAGCGCCTGCAGGTGCTCAGCCGGCTGCGGCCCAAGGACCTGGCCCCCGATGCTCCGAGTACGGGGGAGCCACGCACCGGCCTGTCCATGGGCGAGCACCAGGCGCTGACCACCGCGCAGTGGAACATTTCGCGGGAGGCGCAGGATGAGCTGGCTTTCAACAGCCACCGCAACCTTTCCGCCGCGTATGACGCAGGATTCTTCGATGACCTCCTAACGCCATACCGCGGCCTGGCCAAGGACTCCAACCTGAGGGCGGACACCACACTGGAGAAGCTGGCTACCCTCAAGCCCGTCTTCGGGAAGAGTCTCGGCACCGAGGCCACCATGACGGCCGGAAACTCCACACCGCTGACCGATGGGGCCTCCACGGTCCTGCTCGCATCCGAAGACTGGGCTGATGCACATGACCTGCCGAAGCTCGCGACCGTCGTGGACGGTGAAGCTGCTGCCGTGGACTTCGTCCACGGCAAGGACGGACTGCTTATGGCCCCCGCGTTTGCGGTCCCCAGGCTGCTGGCCCGCAACGGACTGACGCTGGATGACTTCGACTTCTTTGAGATCCACGAAGCCTTCGCCGGGACTGTCCTGAGCACCCTGGCCGCCTGGGAAGATGATGAGTTCGGCCGCACCCGGCTGGGACTTGAGGGTGCCTTCGGCAGCATCGACCGCAGCAAGCTGAACGTCAACGGTTCCTCCCTGGCCGCGGGCCATCCGTTCGCAGCCACCGGCGGACGCATCGTCGCGTCGCTGGCCAAGATGCTGCAGGCCAAGGGCACTGTCGACGGAAGGCCGGCACGCGGTCTCATTTCCATCTGCGCCGCCGGCGGCCAGGGCGTCGTCGCAATTCTCGAAGCACTCTAGGGGCACCGGATGTCGGACAAATACACCACCCTGGTCAACCAGGGTGTGGGCAGGAACATCGCCAAGCGGCTGGGCCTGCCCCAGCCTGCGCTGCTGCGCCGCTACAAGCCGGGCCAGTCCCTGGTCACCGGCCCCATCCTGGTCCAGGGCAGCACGGCCGGAGCCGACCAACTGGCCGCCACGCTGCTTTCCTGGGACCTGGACGTCCGGCGCCACGCGGTGCCCCGCGAAAAACTTGGCGCGATCATTCTGGTCCTGGATGAGCTGAACCGGCCCGAGGACCTTGAAAAGCCTGTGCTGTCAGCGGCGTCCTCGCTGCGTGATCTCGGCGCCAGCGCCCGCGTCATCACCATCTCCCGGCCTGCCGCTGAAACTGCATCCCCGGCACAGTCGGCTGCCCGGCAAGGCGTGGATGGCTTCCTGCGGTCCTTGGCCAAGGAACTCCGGGCCGGCGCAACAGCGAACGGCATCGTCCTGTCCGAGAGAGTGCAGAGCACCAGCCCCAGCACCCTTGCCGCACTGCGGTTCTTCCTCTCCGGCCGGTCGGCATTTGTGGACGGCCAGTTCCTGACTGTCGCAACCGAGCAGGGCAACCTGCCCCCGGATTTCGAGAAGCCGCTCGCCGGCAAGGTTGCTGTGGTCACCGGCGCCGCCCGCGGCATCGGTGCGGCTATTGCCCGGACTCTCCACCGGGACGGGGCCACCCTGGTCCTCGTAGACATCCCGGCAGCCGGGGACCATTTGGCTGCCGTTGCCAACGAAGTCCGCGGCACGGCGCTTCAGCTGGATATCAGCAGCGCAGAAGCCGGCCAGCGGATCATCGACCACGCTGTGCGGCGTCACGGCCGTCTGGACATCGTCATCCACAACGCAGGAATTACCCGGGACAAGCTGCTCGCCAATATGGACCACGGCCGCTGGACCTCCGTCCTAAACATCAACATCGCCGCCCAGCTCAGGATCAACGAAGCGCTCCTTGCTTCTGAACACTTCCGTAATTCACCACGGATTGTCTCGGTGGCATCCACCAGCGGCATCGCGGGCAACCGCGGCCAGACCAACTACGCGGCGTCCAAGGGCGGCGTGATGGGTATGGTGCGCGCTTCTGCGCCCCTTCTGGCGGCGAACGGCGGGTCCATCAACGCGGTGGCGCCCGGATTCATCGAAACAGACATGACAGCACGGATCCCGTTTGCCGTCCGCGAAGTGGGACGGCGGCTCAACTCGCTGCAGCAAGGTGGCCAACCGTCCGACGTCGCGGAGGCCATTGCCTTCCTGGCGAGCGACGCCGCGGGGGGCATTAACGGCGACGTGCTGCGCGTCTGCGGACAGAACCTGGTGGGGGCATGAGTACAGTCGGGCCGGTCATCCTCGGGGAGATGCCTTCCCTGTCCAAGCTGTACGTCAATGCCGCCGCGCAGGCGGCGCGGCGGCGCGTCTTGGGCACGAACAACGGATCAAACCTTCCGGCTACTAGCCACGAAGTGCGCGGGGTAAGGGCCGACGTCGGCAACCTCACCGCGTACCAGCACCTCATCGGGCTGTCTGCCAGGGACACACTCCCGGCCGGATACCTCCACGCACTGGCATTTCCGCTGGCCATGAGTGTGATGAACCGCGACGATTTCCCGCTGCCGCTCCTGGGCATGGTCCATCTCAGCAACCATGTGGAGCAGAGATCGCCGGTGCTCTTCACGGAATCCCTGGACATCCAGGCCAGGGTTGAGAACCTCCGGGGCCACCGGGCCGGCACGCAACTTGACGTTGTGTCCGAGATCCGTGGCGCGGATACGCCGGACATCAAGTGGACCGGGCGCTCCTCCTACCTGGCCAAGGGTGTGTTCCTCCCCGGCATCGATAAGCCGACGCCCCACAACCGCCAGGCCGATTTCACGCCTCCGGACCCCACCGCGATTTGGCATTTGGGGGTCGACACGGGAAGGGCGTATGCCGCCGTTTCCGGTGACTTCAACCCGATCCACCTGAGCGTTCTTTCTGCCAAGGCCCTGGGCATGCGCCGCTCCATCGCGCACGGGATGTACCTTGCCTCGAGGGCCCTTGCGGATGTCGGGCCAGCCAAGGGTGAAACGTTCACGTGGGATGTCACTTTCGAGTCGCCGGTGTTCCTGCCGGCCCGTGTTGCGTTGGAAATCACCACGGGGCAGACGCCCGGCGAAGGCTGGCAGCGGTCCGACTTCGTGGCGTGGAATCCCCGTTCGGGCCGCCGGCACTTCAGCGGCTCCGTGGCGTCGCTCTAATCCGAAAATGGAGGTGCGCTGAAGGCGGCTGGCGCGTAGGGATGTGCCCGT
>NZ_JASBRB010000024.1 GCF_029960665.1 Pseudarthrobacter sp. AL07 | reverse complement strand
CGGTGAGGCCGTTGCCGAACGGTTCGATGGCGACGATCACGCCGTCGCGGATGCCCACTTCACGGGCGGTGATGCCGGCAGTGGTGAGGATGCGCTGGCCACGGATGACCAGGTCAAACTCGAATTCCGTTGCTTCAGTCATTGATGCTCACCTTTGCGGAGTTGCGCAGGTTGGCCGGGAACGGCCAGCCAGTTACGGTTTTCGGGCGGGGCGGTGCGTAGGTGCGGACCTTGGAAGTGGACAGGCCAAGGCGGACCAGGGATTCTGCGATTGTGACTGCGGCCGCGACGCCGTCAACCACGGGGACACCGAGGCGTGTTCGGATCTGCGCATCCAGGCCTGACATCCCTCCGCATCCGAGGACGATGACCTCTGCTTTGTCTTCCTCAACGGCGTGCGTGGATTGGGCAAGGATAGCTTCCACAGCCCGCTCCGGGAATTCTTCAAGTTCGAGGACACCGAGGCCGCTGGCACGGACGGAGGCACACCGGGCGTCCAGCCCGGCGAGTTTTAGCCGGTCTTCAATGAGCGGCACGGTGCGGTCCAAGGTGGTGACCACAGAGTATTTGTGGCCGAGGAACATGGCCGTGCTGGCGGCCGCTTCGGTAATGTCGACGACCGGGACGTCCAGCAGCTCCTGGAGCCCTTCCCGCCCGTGCTCGCCGTAACCGGCCTGGATGACGGCGTCGAACGGTTCCGGGTAGGCGAGAACGGCGTCCATGACTGCGATGGCCGCAAGGTAGCTTTCAAAGTTGCCCTCGCAGGAGTCGGCGCCGAATCGGGGTGTTAGGCCGACGATTTCCGTCCCGGGGGCAGCGGCCGCGCGGGCCTGGGCGGCAATTGATTCGGTCATGGATGCTGTGGTGTTGACGTTGGCGACGAGGATGCGCATGGTTACTTTCCGGTTGGCTTTCGGTAAGGCTGGGACGGCCTCAGTGGAGGCTGGGGACGGCGATCGGTTCCCCGGAGACGTCGTGGAAGGTCCGTTTGCGGTCGGCGACGACGAGGTAGGCGATGGCTCCGATGCCGGCGCCGATGAACCAGGAGAACGCCGCGACCGGTTGCAGGGCGGGGATGAAGGCGATGAGGAGCGAGATGACCGCGGCCGGGATGAAGGCGCCGACGGCCCGCATGTTGACGCCGTTGCGGTAGAAGTAGGAGCCGCTGCTGACTTCGGTGTAGAGCTCGGGGACGTTGATTCTGGTCTTGCGGATGAGCCAGTAGTCGGCCATGATGACGCCAAACAGCGGTCCGAGCAGGGCTCCGAGGCCGCCGAGGAAGTACACGATCACGGCGGGGTTGTTGTAGAGGTTCCAGGGCAGGATGACCAGGCCGATGATGGCGCTGACCAGGCTGGCGCGGCGGAAGTCGAGCCGCTTGGGCATGAGGTTCGTCAGTGCGTAGATGGGGGCTACGAAGTTCGCCATCAGGTTCACCGCGATGGTGAGCACCAGGAGCGCGAGTGCGGCCAGCACGAGCAGGAACGTGTTGGGGATGGACTGGACGATGTCGGAGGGGCTGCCGATGATGGCGCCGTTGATTTTGAACTGGGCTCCGGTGATGACGACCACGATGATGCCGAAGAACAGCATGTTCACCGGGATGCCCCAGAAGTTGCCCTTGATGATGGACCGGCGGGTGGTGGAGGAGCGGGTGAAGTCGCAGAAGTTCAGGACGAAGGTCGCGTAGATGGAGACCCACAGTGCGCCGCCGGCGAAGATTTCGCGCCACATCGCGCCGCCGGTGAGGGCATCCTGGGTGGACAAAGCGATGGACCCGCCGGCCTGGAAAAACATCCAGATGGCCAGGCCGGCCATGGTGACCAGGATGATGGGCCCGGCGAACGCTTCGTATTTGCGGATCATGTCCATGCCGTATCGGACGATGATGACCTGGATCACCCAGAGGAAGACAAACGCGGCCCAGCCCAGAGTGGACAGGCCCAGGATGTCATTCTTGTCCAGGTCAGCGAGTCCCGGCGCAAGGGCGATAAGCAGCACCCTGAGGACCAGGGAGGCAAGGTACGTCTGGATGCCAAACCACACGATTGCCACGCCGCCACGGATGAGCGCCGGAATCTGGGCACCATGGATCCCGAAGGCGATACGGCTCATGACCGGGAACGGGACGCCCGTCTTGTGGCCCATGAAGCCGGAGAATGTCAGGAGCAGGAACAGCAGCACCGCACCGACACCAAGAGCCAGCAGGATCTGCCAGGCGCCAAGACCCAAGGCGAAAAGCCCGATCGCGAACCCGTAGTTGCCCAGGCTGTGCACGTCGCTCGCCCAGAGGGTGAAGATACTGTACGCGGTCCACCTGCGCCCGGCCATCTTCGTCGGGGCAAGATCCTGGTTGTAAAGCCGGGCACTGGTCGGCGACAGGCCCAGAGCCTCGGCGCTGACCGGCGGCTGGTGCATGATGGGGTCGTGGTGCTCATGGCGGTGGTGGTCCACGGTGACTTCGGGGACGGCTTTATCTGCGGGACGGGTTGTATCCGGCACCATATTCATGGAAATGCCTCTCTGGAAATGAAAATTTTGGCTATACCAAATGCTGTATACGAGGGAATGGGGACGTGGCCGCACGTCGGACCGGTCAGTCCACCGGGAAAACTGCCCGGGAAAACTGCGCGGGGAAATGGCGTCAGTAGCCGGAAGTCAGGAAGATCGGATGTGCGGAAAATCGTGCAGGTGATGCCAAAGCGACGGCGGTACGGGCCGCCTGTAATTCCGAACCTGTCAGCTGCGGGGATCTGCCCACGGCGATCGGGGTCTGAAGGCGCCGCCGGGGCGATCAGAGCTGGTCAGGAGGAGGCACATCAGTGCTGCGTTCCTCCCGGCAAGGACCGAACTCGCTTTCAGCCCCGCAGGTTGTGAGATGTACATGGATTCAGACCAATCACTTGAAAACTGCCCTCATCGTTGGGGGCGTAGTTAAACAGTAAGCCAAGTCACACATTTTCACAATAGGATATAAACTTTCCACCTAGCGGAATCTCTTGAGGAGCCAGCGCAGATGGCTTTGGATATTCCGTGCAAACGACTTCGGAAACTGACCCTGGAAACGGGTGTCCACTAAATAATGCGACCCACCCCAGTCTGAGACGGCGTCAACCGTTGCCTGACGTCCGGCTGGCCGGGAATCCCCCAAACCGACGCACGATTAGCTTCCCTCGGGTGTGAAGGAAGGAGGGGCGCCCAAGGCGGCGATGAGGTCTTCGTAGCCGCCGATTCCGCGGGAGTCTTCCAAGGGGCTTGACAGGCAGCACCGTTTACCGCGGATCACCTTGGGAGTCGGCGCGGCGTTCATCGCCGTTGCCTACGGCTGCGTGAACACCGCGGCCGACGCCTGGACGATGGGCGACATTGGCGGACTTCGAGGCGCAGCAGAAGCTTGGCCTTGACCCGGTGTTCGACCCGCGGCGCACGGTCACAGGCTGGATGGCAGACCGCGCACGGCCAGGCCTACTCGGCGATGTCCTCCGACCACAGCTCCGGGCAGTCAGCCTGGAAGGTGCGCATCATGTCCACGCAACGCCGGTCATCCAGGACAACCACCTCAACGCCACGTGAGCGCAGAAGCTCAAGTTCGCCGTCGAACGTGTGTGCTTCCCCAACCACCACGCGGGGGATTTTGAACTGGATGATGGTTCCGGCGCACATGGCACACGGGGCCAGGGTGGTGTAGAGCGTGGTGTCCCGGTAACTTTTCTGCCGGCCGGCGGCGCGGAGGGCGGACATTTCACCGTGCGCGATCGGATCGGCGTTCTGGACCCGTTCGTTGTGGCCGCTTGCGATGACCACGCCGTCACGGGCCAGCGCCGCTCCGATGGGGATGCCGCCTTCACTGAGGCTCTTCTGGGCGGCCTGGTAGGCGGCTTCGAATGCCGAGTGGGCGGTGCGGTCCGGTTCCGCCGCGGCGGATTCGTGCTGCTCGTGGCTCATGGCGCCATTCTCGCATGGGCCGATGCCCACTGCCTTGGCCCGCAAGCCCTGAGCAGGAGAAAGTGGCTACCGGACGATTTCAGGAGTTCACTCTGTCTGAGAGCCCAAACGCAGTGGTGGGTTGTCGAACAGTGGCGCAAAAAGCTCCAACTCGGTTCGAGGTATCCGGCAGGCATCTGCCGCCTGACGCCAAGCGCCCGACGCCTTGCGCACGGAGGCGAGGATCGTATCCCGTTGGCTGGGTTGAACGAAGTATTCAGCCGAATCGAGGAGTGCAGCTCGGGAAGCTGCACGAGCTTGGGCACGTCGGTTCCGTCACTCAGATATTGGCCGTTCCCCAGCCGGAACCGCAATGCGCCCGCCGGGTGCGGTCGGACACCCCCAGGAGGAAGTCCAAGGCAGTGAGCGTTTCGGCGTTCTGGCCAAACTGTCGCGCCTCCGCCTGGAGCCGTTTCGTGATGATGTGGCGTCCCCAGCGGTCTGGTGACGCGTCGTCAAAGGCACCGGGGAGACCTTTGACTGCGTGGTTTCCGCCCGAGATCGACCTCGATTGGTTCACTCATCGGCGCACTCTCTGCGGCAATTCCTGGCCTGCCCGCGCGCGGCCGAAGTCGCTCTCGTAGGGGTCGAAGGCGACATTGAGCTGATCTCCGAGGCCGAGTAGTTTTCGCCAGGTAACCAGCTGCTCGCCGATTGTGCGCGCAGTCCCCTGCGTCTTCAGGGACGTTCTCTTCGTGGCCACATTCTACGACGGCGGGGACGTGGCTTGCCGAGCTGCCCGAGACGCACTGGATCAGCGCCCAAGGCCATCGCGAGCCGGCGGCTGGAGACACTGATCGCCGACGGTGCCGTGTTCGTGCGCGCGTTCCTCGACCCGGCGGGTATCCGGTCGAAGGCCTCCTGAGCGTCCGGGCCGAGGCGTCAGTCGCTCATTGCGGCCTTGGGGTCTCCGCCCAAAAGAACGCCTATCCGGCGGAACCGTCGCTGTGCTTCGCCGGCCGGTACCCTGCCAATTCGGCGCGGACGTCGCCCTCTTCGTGACCGCTCTTCGTGCCGAACGGCAGCACTTTGAGCAGCGGGCCCACGATGGCCATGACGAGGAGGCCCCAGATGATTCCGAGGACAGCAGAGCACAAGGTATTCACGAGCCAGGCAAGGAAGCTGCCAGCCACCGGGATCCCGGCGGCCGGGGTCTCCAGGAATTGGACCAGGTCGTACGGCGCATGCCAGCCGAGGTCGTAGGCTCCCTGCAGCATGATGTGGCCACCCACCCACAGCATGGCGATCGTCCCGATCAGGGTGATGGCGCCCAGCACGGCGGGCATCCCCTTGACGAGCAGCTCACCGAACCGCTGGGAGCGCGCGGATTCCTTGGTGGTCAGGTGCAGGCCGACGTCGTCCATCTTGACGATGAGTGCCACGGCACCGTACACGAGCACGGTGATCACCAGGGCCACGATGACCAGGATAAACGCCCGGATCCAGATGGATTCAGTGGCCACCTCGTTCATGGAGATGACCATGATCTCGCAGGACAGGATGAAGTCGGTGGTGATGGCGCCCTTGACCACCTTGGCCTCGGCGTCCGGGCCCCGCTGGACCGCCGGCGCCTTTTCGTCCGAGTGGTCTCCACGGAGCTTGTGCCAGACCTTCTCGGCACCCTCGTAGCAAAGGTAGGTGCCGCCGGCCATGAGGATGAACGGGATGGCCCACGGGACGAAGGCGCTCACGAGCAGCAGCGCCGGCAGGATGAACAACAGCTTGTTCCGGAGCGAGCCCCAGAAGATCCGCTTGATCATCGGCAGTTCCCGGGAGGGGTCCGCCCCGGACACATATTGCGGGGTGACGGCGGCGTCGTCGATCACCACGCCGGCAGCCTTGGCCCCCGCTTTCGCGGCCCCGGCGGCGATGTCGTCCACCGAGGCGGCCGCTATGCGGGCCAGGGCTGCGACGTCGTCCAGCAGCGCGACAAGACCGCCGCTCACAGGTCGATCCCGCGCTGCTTGAGAATGGGCTGCTGGGCATGGAGGCCTCGGTGGAGGCGCGTGATCGGCATGCTCAGATTATACGGTGGGGGCAGAGGTCGACGGCGGCCGGTGCCTCCGCCGCGACGGTCTCCGCCGCACGTGGAACTACACGTGGAACTACTTGACGGCGTTGAACGCGTTCACCCGGCCATTTGCCCAGAAAGTGCCGGTGCCGCCAATTTTGTCCGCGGTTGACTCAACCTTGGCGCGGATTGCCGAACTGCCGGCACCAGGGTTGCTGCTCCACGCGAGCGCGGCAGTGGCAGCGACGATGGCCGAGGACACCGAGGTGCCGTTGCCGACGTCGTAATTCAACGCTCGGTTGTTGGGCGCGGCCAGCGCAAAATCGTGGTTCGGGAAGGTCGAGTACACGTTGACTCCGGGTGCTGCGATGTCCACCCAGCTGGCTCCGTAGGTTGAGAACGACGCTTTCAGGTCGTTGTTGTCCGTGGCGGCGACGGCAATGACGTTCGGGTACGCGCCCGGGTAGATTTTCGTCTGGTTGCCGCCGTTGCCTGCTGCGGCAACCAGCACCACGCCTTTGTTCCAGGCGTTGTTGACGGCAGTTTCGAGGGTGCGCGATGCCCGCACACCGAGACTCATGTTTATGACCTTCGCGCCGTTGCTGACCGCCCAGTTGATACCGTTGGCGAGGCTTGAACTGGAGCCAACCCCGCTGTCGTTAAGTACCTTGCCAGCCAGGATGCTGCAACCAGGGCATACCCCCGCCACGCCATTGGAGTTGTTGTAGATGGCAGCGACGGTGCCGGCCATGTGGGTGCCGTGTCCGTAATAGTCTTCTGCCACAACGTCGCCGCTCTTGGTTGCTGAGCTGCTGAAGTTGGCGCGGGCAACAACCTGCGAGGAGATGTCTTCGTGGTTGCCGTCGACGCCTGAATCGAGGACGGCAACTTTGATGCCGGCGCCGGTGGTGACGGTCCACGCTTCGACGGCGTCCACATCGGCATCCGGTGTACCTGCGGCTACCTGGATGTCGCCCTTGGTGTTGGTGAACGCCTGCCCGTCGTTCTGGAGCGCGTACTGCCGGGGGAAGTACTGGTCCGTTGACGAGGCGGTGACCTGGTGGTCCGGCTCGGCATATTCAACCGCAGGGTTCCGGCTCAAGGCGTCGATGAGCTGCTGTTCCTTTCCTGCCGGCACCTCGATCAGGTTGGCGCCGGTACTGCCGACGCCGGGCCCTTCACCCAGGCCGTGCTGGCGCAGCACAACCGCGGCGGCACCGCCGTCGCGGAATTTGACGATGATGTGCGCCGCGGCGCCTGAAGGGGCTGCCGCCGCAGCGCCTGGGACGGCACTGGTAATGGTGCCGAGCACCAGGATCATCGCGGCGAGCCCGGCCATAAGCAGTTTTTTCATAGGGTCATCTTGCCCTTGTCCTTACCGGATGGGTAGAGGTGAAAGCACTAAAGTCCCCCGCGGCGCCCGGCTTGGTCCGTTCTGCCGCACCTGGCGACGCGGCCCGTGCCGCCTACGTGGGGGAAGTCCTGGGGAACTTCGACAAGGGGAGGTGAGCGGCGTCCGCAGACGATGCAAGAAGTGAGTGGGCAAGAGATTACGACGGCGGGACAGCCTGCCGACGTCGTCCTCCGTCAGCGCTGGTTGCTACCCTCCCCTGCCGCCCCGTGTTCCCCGGCCTTGGACAGCGTGAAGATCCCGTAGCGCATCGCACCGGTGCGGTAGGCCAGGATCATGCGGGGAATGCCCAGGAAGGCGCCACGGTTGCGGGCGCCAAGGGCGAGGCGGCGGGTCCCGCGATCGGCCCACAACAGCGACCTGCACGCTGCCCGGGAACCAGGACTGGCCACGGCCTTCATCGCACGCCCCACCGAATACGGCCCCGGCCAGACCGCGGACCTCGTGGTCGCCCCCTGAACCGGTCACCTTTCAGTGATGCAGCTTCTCCCGTCCCAGAACCAGGCCTACCCGTTTGCATCGATGGATTCTGCGATCCGCTTGATCGCGGCGAGCGTTTTCGGGATGCCGTCGAGCGCCTGCCGGGTGCGGTCGGCGATCTGGTCGGAAGCCCCTTCACCGAACTTCTCCTCGAACATGGCTATTCCCTCCGGCAGGAACTCCCAAGACTCTGTCAGGATGGTTCCGTCGTCTGCCGGGGTGAGGGCGAAGCCCCAGCGGACAAACCTGCCGCCTACCACCCAGGCGAACTCCCGGCCCCGCTCCGCGGCCACTACCTGCGACCGGGTCTCCCAGGTCCGCTGCGGCAGCTCATTGCGCCCGGTGAACCAGGCCCCGGGCTGGCCGGCCGTTTCCTCGTCGTCCCACCAGCACGATGTACAGACAGGGCTCCACTCGCCGGTGCGGGTGATGTCCGAGACCAGGTCGTAGAGGGTCTCGGCTGACGCCTGGACCGTAATGGACTCCTGGTACTGGCGGATGCTGGTCTGATGCATGGGTCCATCCTTACAACCGCTCACTTCTTCTGCCGCCGGCTGCCGCCGTGCCAGTCCTCCTGCTGACCGACGGTGTCCGCGGCGACCCCGAAAGCAGGAAGCTGAGGCTGCTCGCGCAGGCTGCGCTTGAGCTCGGCGAATCCAGGGAAGCGTGCGAGCCCCACCACGTGGTCCCACAACTCGGCGGCCGACTCCCCGTCCGGCAGCCGGCTGATCACCGGGCCGAAGAAGGCCACGCCGGCCGGTGGCTCAAAGTGGATGATGGGTGTTCCCACGTCTTTGCCGGTCAGGGCCAGCGCCTCATCCGTTTCTTGCCGAATTTCGAGGTCCCAGGACTCGTCGTCGAGAGCTTCCGCGAGCTCCAGGGGCAAACCGGCCTCGGCGAGGACCGGCTCCACAAACTCACGCGTGCCGCGCCGCTCGCGCACCTCTTCCTCGGTGCCCTGGTCCCTGTCCGGGGCGGTTTCGAAGATGTGTGTGCCGCATGCCTTGTACAACCGGGCGATTGACTCACGGCCGTGCTCCGCACGTGCCTTGGCCGCCACCCGCAGAAGCCGGAGCCCGGCGGTGTGTCCGGCTTCGTACTCGGGCGGAAAATGGGCGTCATAGTCAATATCGGCATTGACCTGGCGCAAGGAGATGAACCGCCAGTCCACGGTGTAGTCACGCTGGGCCTGCACCTGCCGCACCCATTTGCTGGTCATCCAGGCGAAAGGGCAGACCGGGTCGAAATAGAAGTTGATGTCGGCATTCATCTGTCCACCCTTACACCGGCTGGTGACGTACGTCCAATCGGCCGCGCCAACATCGTCAGATGGCCTCGAGAACAGGCCCGGGGCCTATTCAGCAATGTCCTCCGCCCACAGCTCCGGGTTGTCGGCCTGGAAGGTGCGCATCATGTCCACGCACCGCTGATCGTCCAGGACCACCACCTCAACGCCGCGCGAACGCAGGAGCCCCAGTTCGCCGTCGAACGTGCGCGCCTCCGCCAGCAGCAACGGATGGAACGACGACGGCGGGACCACCTGCCGCCGTCGACCTCCGTCATCGTGCCAGGCCGAGGAAGACGGCGAGCGACTGCTCCACAGCAACCATGGTTGCGGAATCGATTCTGCCTATTCGCTGGCCCAGGTTAGCGCGGCGTACCGTCGTCAGCTTGTCCACCATGATCTGGCTGCTCTGCGCCAGCCCTGTCAAGGGGCTTGGGTTCACCGTCAGCCGTAACAGTGGAGCATCCGTGAGGTGCGAGGTCAGCGGGAGTAGGGTGACCGATTCTGACGCCCCGAACAAGTCTTCCTGGATGATGAGCGCCGGCCGCGGTTTCTGCGCATACGTTCCGCCTGACACCTCCCATAGCTCACCGCGGTTCACTCCGGCCAGTTTTCCGAGATCTGTTCGACGAAGTCCTGGTCGTCGAAGGCCCGGTCGGCAGCGGCAACGGCCAGCGCCTGACGTTGGGCCTCGCGCCTGAACTCGTCCGTGCGCGCGTCCGGCACCCACATCTGGACCTGCCGGAAACCCCGTTCCCGCATGGCAACACGATGCCTAGCTACACGATCCCTGACGCTCATACTTCAACGTTACATGTAACGCTAAGCGCAGCTTCCAGACGAGATCAATGACGCGTTCCTGCGACGCTCATACACGATCTGCGGTTTCATGGTCTTTCCGGTCTCCCGGGGCAGTCTCAACCAAAGACGAGGCACTCATCCGCGGATCCAAGACCGATGGGACCTGACCCTCGAAGCGAACCGGCGCTTTTACGAGGGTGGCACGAGCCCCTTGGCCACGCCTACAGGGCAATCCAGACCCCCGGCCCTGCACCCGCCTCGTGTCCGTCCGTTCACGCCGGATTCACCCCTGGAAACAGCGTCCAAGCGGTGCCACCGGCCCGACACCGCGCGCCGAGCAGTTACAGCAGGCGATGACCGGGATCTTGGGCGAGCATAGTTTGGGCGGGTTCGCCCCTTCGACGAAGTCCTCGGCACTCCCAGCAGCTCGAGGTGAAGCGCATCCGGGTAATCCGGCAGCCCGCCTCCGAATTCGCCGTCCCCGGGCAGCGGCGTCGCGTCGGGCCCTGACTGCTGGCTCCCGGGTTCCGTCCTTCTCCGCGGCGGCGAGCCCATCACCCACCTGCAGGAGAACGTCTCCGCCCAGCCGGCCGGCAGCTCTCCAGCCGCGGCGCCTACCTCCTCCTCCAGTGCGATGGACCCGCGGCCGACGCCGAAGCACGGCAGATTGCCCACCTCGCCAAAAAACGCCGGCGGGGCAGTGGAACTCACCACTGACCCGGACGAGTACCGGCGCTTGGTGGGAATCCGCCGGGCAGCTTGCCACGCCGGCGACTTCGACCCCCTCAACATCCTCAACCCCGGCAAGGTCTTCCTCCCGCACGTTCAAGAGGGAGCGAATGAGCCTGACACCGGGAGCAGCACCGGGACCAGCACCGTCCAGGAGTCGGTCGGCCCCAAGTGATCCTCAGCCCCGCCGGCCGACGGCGGCGGGCCGTTCAAGGCCCAGGTGTCCGCGCAGTGTTCCCGCGGTGTAGCGGCTGCGGAAGAGACCCCGGCGCTGCAGGATAGGGATCACTTGGTCCACGAACCCGTCCAGGGACTCCGGCAGTAGTGGTGGCATCAGGTTGAAGCCGTCGGCGGCACCTGATGAAAACCACAGCTCGATCTGGTCGGCGATCTGCTCCGGTGTTCCCACCATGGTGCAGTGTCCCCCGCCGGCGGCCAGCCGGCCCAGCAGTTGCCGCACCGTGGGCTTTTCCGCTTCGATGATCCGCAGGATGGTTGTGTAGCGCCCCTGCGGTCCGGTGAACTCACTGGCTGGCGGCAGGGACGGCACTGGGGCATCCAGCTCCCACCCGCTGCAGTCCTGGCCGATGAAGGTGCCGAGCTGCGCCAGCGAGTGCGCGGCCGGGAGCAGCGCGTCCACCTCGGCCTGCCTGCGGCGGGCCTCCGCCTCGGTAGCACCAATGTAGGTGACCAGGCCGGGCATGATCGCCACGTTGTCGGGGTTTCGACCGGCCCGCGCAATTCGCCTTTTCATGTCGGCGTAGTAGTCCTGCGCGGAGGGCAGGTCATACGCCACGGCGTAGATCCCCTCGGCATACTGGCCTGCCAGATCGCGTCCCTGTTCCGAGGCGCCTGCCTGGAACAGCACTGGCCGGCCCTGGGGCGGCCGGGGTACCGTCAGCGAGCCCTCAACACGGAAATGACTTCCTACATGATGCAGTGGCTGAAGCTTGTCCGGGTCAGCGTAAACGCCGGCGCGGTCCACCACCAGCGCATCATCAGCCCATGAATCCCAGAGCCGCACCGCCACGTCGATGAATTCGGCTGCCCGCGCATACCGTTCCCCGTGGCTGGGCATCGCGTCCAGCCCGTGGTTGCGCGCTTCGGCGTCGAACATGGACGTCACCACGTTCCAGCCCATCCGCCCACCGCTGATGTGGTCAAGGGATGCCAACATCCTCGCGGCGTGGAAGGGCGTGTAGAAGGTGCTGGATACGGTGCTGACCAGACCTATCTTGCTGGTGGCACGCGCCATGGCGGCCAGGGCGGTCAGCGGTTCAAGGAACCACCTCGGTCCCTGGTCCGGATCGCCCACGCTGTGGCCGTCGGCGAAAAACACCGCATCGAAGAGTCCACGTTCGGCGCTTTGCGCCAGCTGCTCATAAAAGGCAATGTCGCTCAGCCGCTCGACCGGCGAGTCCGGCCTCCGCCAGGCGGCCCCGTGGTGGCCGCAGCCGAAAAGGAAGGCGTTGAAATGGAGTTGGCGCTGGGTTCCGTCCGTGTCCTGCATGGCCGTCCCTTTCCGCTAGTTCATGACCAGGCCGCCGTCGACCACCAGGTTCTGGCCGGTGACGGAGCGGGCCCACGGGGAGGCGAAGAAGAGGATGGCGTCAGCAAAGCTGGACGGCGTGGTGACCTTGCGCAGGGGCGTGGCGGCGGCGATGTAGTCGAAGACTTCCTCGGGTGTGGCGGCGCTGGCGTCGGTGGTGCGGAGCAGCCCGCCGGAGACCATGTTCACCGAGACGTTGTGCTGGCCCAGGTCCGCGGCCAGGGTCCGGGTCAAGGCCAGCAGCGCGGCCTTCGCGGCGGTGTAGTCGTGGTAGGGAACCACCGGGTTCTGGAACAGGTTGGTGCCGATGTTGATGATCCGGCCGAACCCGTTCTGCAGCATGCCCGGCAGGGCCTGCTGGGTGGTGTTGAGCGCGCCGCGGACGCTGCCGGAAAACTGGGCTTCGAATTCCGGCCAAGTGATGCCGGCCGCGGCGGAACGGGCGTCGCCATTGAAGGAGAAGTCGGCCAATGCGTTGTTGACCACGGTGGTGACGGGGCTGCCGAAATGCTCCTGGGCGTCGGTGAGCATAGCGGCCACCTGGTCGGCGTCGGTCACGTCCGCCTGCAGGGCCACAGCCTGGCCGGGGCCGTACTTTGCTGCCAGGGCTTCGCTCTCCTCGGCGCTGTTGCGGTAGTTGATGACAACCCGGGCATCTTGCTCGGCAAAGGCCTGGACGATGCTGTGGCCGAGGCCGCGTCCGCCGCCGGTAACGAGGACGAGCTGTTCTGGGATTTGCATGGTTTTTCCGCTTTCTATCGGTTGGTGTTCTGACGGCCCCACTGGGCCACAAGTTCTTCGGCGCTGCGCTCTGGATCATCAGAGGCGCAGATGGCAGAGACCACTGCTATGCCCGCCGCTCCGGCAGCACGCAGCGCATCAACGTCAGGGGATTCGATCCCGCCTATCGCTACGCAGGGCAGGGCCGTGGCGGCCGCGATCCGCCCGAATCCGTCAACGCCCAGCGGCACCGGGTGGTCCGGCTTTGTGGCGGTCGGCCGGATGACCCCTACCCCCAGGTAGTCCACCGTCCCCGGCGACAGGGCATGCAGCACTTTTAGGTGGTCTGGGGTGTTCGCCGTTAGTCCGACGACGGCGTCCGGGCCTACCAGTGCCCGGACCCGTTCCACGGGAAGATCGCTTTGCCCAACATGGACTCCATGCACGGCGGCCCCTTCCGCGCGGGCGGCAAGGAACACGTCGATCCGGTCATCCACCAGCACCGTAGCCGCGTGCCCGACGGCGTCCGCGGTCTGCAGGACCAGCTGGTACAGATCAGCGGTGCTGGCGGTTTTCTCGCGGATTTGGACTACCCGAACGCCACCGGCCACCGCCGCGCGGACGGTCTCCACCACTCCCCGCGAACCGCACAGCTGGGTGTCGGTCACCAAGTAGATGCCCTCAATACGTCCGGGCGCCCAGTCCCCACCGGTCATGAAATGACCACGCGGGAGGTGAACGTTCGAGCGTCAATACCTGCCAGGGCGTCAAGGAATGCGACGGCAAAGCTGCCCGGGCCGCGGGCGCCGTCAGCTGCCATGTCTGCTGCCACAGTGTAGACGGCGGTGGCCGCCGCAGCAGCAGCCAGCGGGTCGTCGTCGACGGCGAGGAAAGCGACGGTGACCGCACCCAGGGCGCAGCCTCCCCCGGTGACCTGGGTCAGATACGGGTGGCCGTTGCTGATCCGGATGACGTCCGTGCCGTCCGTGATGACATCTGTGGGGCCGGAGACCGCAAGGACGGAGCCGTAGCGGCGGGCAAGGCCGCTGGCCGCTTTAAGCGCGGCTTCGGGCCCGTCCACGGCGTCGACGCCGCGTCCGCCCTGACCTTCGCCGGCAAGCGCCAAGACCTCCGACGCGTTGCCGCGCACCGCCGTCGGCCCGTAATTCAGCAGCTCGGCGGCGAGGGCCGTGCGGACCGGCAGAACGCCGACAGCCACTGGGTCCAGGACCCACGGTGTCCCGGCCTCCGTGGCGGCGTGCACCGCCTCGCGCATGCCGGCCTGCTGTTCTTCATGCGGAGTGCCGACGTTCACCAACACTCCGGACGCAACCCGTGCGAACGGCCCTGCCTCAGCAGGGACATCAACCATCGCCGGTGCCGCGCCTAGGGCAAGCAGCACATTGGCGGTGACATTCGTCACCACCGTGTTGGTCAGGCACTGGATCAGCGGCGTGGTTTCCCGGACACGTTCGAGCATGGTCCAAGCATGGTTAGGCGTCAGGCGAATAGTCATCCGCGACATCCCTTCGCTAGTCCGAACTAGATCAGGTTCAACGGGTGTTCTCTCAGCCCCTACCAGCAGGGCACCCCGTGTCACTAACGCACAACTCTACTCTCTGGTGGACAGTGGAAAAATGTCCGGCCGGCACGCGGGCCTTGCTATCGTCATCAACACCCGACCGCTTTGCAAGCGTCCACCCGGCCATCCACCCAGTAGCTGCCTGTGCCGGCTATGGGTTTGGCAGAGGATTCCACCTGTTTGCGGACTGTCCTGTTTGACGTGCCTGCGGGCGTAATCCACACCAGCGCGGCAACTGCGGCCACGATAGGCGAAGC
Organism: Pseudarthrobacter sp. AL07; assembly: GCF_029960665.1. Taxonomy (GTDB): domain Bacteria; phylum Actinomycetota; class Actinomycetes; order Actinomycetales; family Micrococcaceae; genus Arthrobacter. The sequence goes on along the minus strand of NZ_JASBRB010000024.1, from coordinate 36,628 downwards.
CATGGAGGTTCCGCTGGCAATGTCGTAACCCTTCGCGCGGTTGTTCTGGCTACCCAGCGTGAACTCATGATTCGGGAACGTCGAAAACACGCTGACACCCGGAGCCGCCACGTCCACCCACCTGCCGTACGTCGAAAAGGATGCCTTCAGGTCGTTGTTGTCCGTGGCCGCAACCGCGATGACGTTCGGGTACGCGCCCGGGTAAATTTTGGCCTGGGTACCGCCATTCCCGGCAGCGGCAACGATGACCCTCCCCGCCTCCCACGCCTTGTTGACCGCAGCTTCCAGGGTGCGTGAAGAGACGCGCTGTCCCAGGCTCATGTTGATCACCTTTGCATCATTTTCCACCGCCCAGTCGATGCCCTTGGCAATGGCCGAACTGGAGCCGGTCCCGGAGTCGTTGAGGACTTTGACGTCCAGGATGGAGCACTCCGGGCACACACCGGCCACACCGGCGGTGTTATGGACGGCGGCGACGATGCCGGCGACGTGGGTGCCGTGGCCATATTTGTCGTAGTCCTCAGCATTCACGATCTGCTTGTCGGTGAGGTTGGTCCGCGCAACCACCTGACCTGAAATGTCCGCATGGTCCACTGCCACCCCGGAGTCGATGATGGCCACTCTGACGCCGCTCCCCTTGGAGCGGGTCCAGGCTTCGACGGCGTCCCCGTCGGCGTCCGGTGTGCCCGCGCGGCCACCTCCACCAGATAGTCCGGGTTGTTGTTGAAGAATGACTGACCGTTGTTCTGCAGGGCATACTGGCGGCCGAAGAAAGGATCATCGGTAGCGGCAGTGACCAGCTGGTCCGGCTCGGCGTACTCCATTGCCGGGTTCCGGCTCAAGGCGGTGACGAGCTGCAGTTCCTTGCCCGCAGGTACTTTGATGAGGCGGGCGCCCGTGCTGCCAATGCAGCCGCCGTCGCTCAGGCCATGCTGGCGCAGGACGTCAGGCGCGGCGGCGTTGTGACGGAAATTGACCATGATCTGTCCGACGATGTGTGAGGACTCGGGAGCTGCGTTGCTCGGGGCCGCCAGGGTGATTCCGCCAAGCGCCATCGTTGCCGCTGCGAAACTGGCCACTATAAGTTTTTTTATGGCGCTTATCTTGCGCGAACAGTGACTGGTTGGATACCCCTCGTGGTGATGTCGATGATGCAGGTGGCTGCGATGGCGGTGAGGACGAGCACCACGGCGAACATGGACCGGAAGCCCAGGGGCTGGGCCATCAGCTGGCCCACGTAGCCGCCCACTCCCCCGTTGATGGCAGCGATGATGCCCACGGACGTGCCGAACACCCTGGCCTGCAGGTTCTCGTTGAGGACAATGTAGGCGAGCGCGAAGCCGGCGCGGAAGATGTTGGACGCGCAGGCGGCTGCCGGCGTGGACACCACGGACGTTGCCATCCTGCCGGAGCCGACCGGAACCGCGCTGATCGTGGTGGACCGCGAGGACGCACTGCTGTGGGTGTTCCGGCTGGAGTTCTAACGCGCGACGGCGGGTGTCCGCCTTCTGGACTAGGTTCACGGCGCGCCGTTCCCGCCTGATGGGCTCGAACATGCGGACAGGTGCTGGATAGAGCCGACCACACAGCTTGAGGGTCGCCGAGGGGATGCCCGCGGCCGGCAGATGCTACGATTGCTACGGAGGCAGGCCATGACAACAATCCCCCACCGCGAACTGCGAAACCAGAGCAGCAAGATCCTGGAACGGGTCAAGAACGGCGAAACCATCGATGTCACAAACAACGGTGAAGTTGCGGCTACGTTGATCCCGCCTGCAGCCTCCCCTTTCGAGCGCCTGCTGTTGTCCGGCAGCGTGCGACAGGCATCGGAAAGCCCCGTCGACTTCCGGTTGCTCCAGCGCGTGGCCTCTGATGTCGGCACGGCCGAGATGATCGACGACCTTCGCGGCGACCGGTGATCGTTTATGTGGACACCTCGGCCGCCTTGAAGCTGGTGGTCGAGGAACCGGAGTCCGGTCCCACCGCGGAGTTTCTCTCATCGGCCGTCCAGAGGGGTGAGCGGCTCGTAGCCTCGATGCTTCTCCACACGGAACTGCACTGTGCCGCCAACCGCCGCGGCCTGCCGCCGGAACTGGTCAACGCCGTGCTGGACGCAATCAACCTCGTGGACCTGACACGTTCAGACCTCCTTTACGCCGCCGCCCTCCCAGGTAAATTGCGCAGCGCCGACGCGATCCACCTCGCCGCTGCGATCAGACTTGAAACGCAGACCCTCGTCGCCTTCGACAAGGAGCTTGTAAGGGCAGCAACTCAAACAGGACTCCATACGATCACCCCGGGCGGCTAACACCAACCGCCCGGGGTTCTCCTACTCGACGATGCCCTCCGCCCGCAGCCCAGTAACCACCAACGACAAGACGCGCAGGGCGAAGAAGGACTCCTGCTGGAACGCTATGGCCGCCGTAACGGCTATGCCGGAAGTCCCGGCTTCTGCTGCGTTGATGTGCCGGGTTTGTGTGGCGCCCCGCTGTCCCCAGCCTTCGACAGCGTGAATATCCCATAGCGCATCGCACCGGTGCGGTAGGCCAGGATCAGGCGCGGGATGCTCAGAGCGAAGATGCGATTGCGACCGCCAAGGGCGAGGCGACGGGTCTCGCGATCGACGAGCAAAACCCTCACAAGTCGTCGGGCGCAGATCGGCCACGTGCGGGCGACGCGGCGGCTCACATCCTCATAGCCGGTGATCGCAAAGCCAGCCGCCAGTGCCATCGCCTCATACTCCTCGCGCGTGCCCATCGAGGGCAGGCGCCCTTCGCGGCAGATCGGCTCGAGCAGGTGGCGAACCTTCCATCCGCTGGCACCGGTCTCGGCGAGCCACGCACAGATGACGAAGCGGCCACCAGGTGCCAGCACGCGGTGCGCCTCGGCGAAGAACCTGGGCTTATCGACCATGTGCTCGCTCGACTCGATCGCCCATGCCACATCAACCGAGGCATCGGCCATCCCGTTGGCGAGCCAGTCGCGCACCTGGATGTCCACGTCCGGTACGGGATGCGCGGCGGCGTAGAGGGCCTGCTCGGCGGACAGCGTGAAACCGGTGACGCGGACCCCGCGCGTCACCGCGAGCCGTCTTGCCGTGGAGCCGTAGCCGCAACCAATGTCGACGCACGCCTCGCCGGGCACAAGGCCCAGCCTGTCGCCGACTGTGTCCACCAGCGCCTCGACGGCCTCGCCGGGTGTTTCGCGGCCCGTTGCCCATAGCCCGTGATGGACATGCTCACCCCACACCCGGCGATAAATGGGATCGAGCTCGTCGTAGTGATCCGCGACCGCCACGGCGTTCTGGGAAATATCGGGGACGATCACGCCATGACACTACAACGCCGCTCCACACCGTCGAAAGGGTCAGGCCGGGACCAACTATCCTTACCATCCGCATACGGCCGCCGCAGACCCGGTCACACCAGCCAGCGCCACCAGCGGGGCCGCTCCGGTTCCGGAGTCGGTTCTGGTTCCGGCTCCTCGCCCAAGGCCAGCGCGGCCCCGACGATGTCGTCCGCGGTGAGCGTCATGACGGCCTCACGATCGAGCGCGTCGAGACTTCGTTCCTCGTCGAGCGAGAGTCGCAGCGCCTGGCGGTTGAGCGCCTGCTCGAACAACGTGCGGGCGAACCGTGCGTTGCCGGAGTCCTCGCCCGCGTGGAGCCCGGTGAAGATGCGGCGCAGCATCTGGTCCGCGCCCGGCTCCAGCGTGTACTCGTGCTGGGCCAGCATCTGGTGGAAGATCGTCTGGAGTGCGTCCACTGAGTAGTCGGGGAACGTGATTTCGCGGGCGAACCGGGAGCGCAGCCCGGGGTTCGAGAGCAAGAAGGACTCCATCAGCCGCGGGTACCCGGCCACAATTACTACCAGGCGGTGGCGGTGGTCCTCCATCCGCTTGAGCAGGACCTCGATCGCCTCGGGGCCGAAGTCCATCCGGCCGTCCTCCGGTGCCAGCGCGTAGGCCTCATCGATGAACAGGACGCCGTCCAACGCACGCCGGATCACCCGGTCCGTCTTGATGGCGGTCGCGCCGACGTACTGCCCCACCAGGCCCGAACGGTCCACCTCGACCAAGTGGCCTTTCTGCAGCAGACCGACAGCGCGGTACATCTCGGCCAGGAGCCGCGCCACGGTGGTCTTGCCCGTCCCCGGGTTTCCGAGGAACACCAGATGCTGTGATGTGGCCACCTCCGGCAGGCCGTGCGCCTTACGGCGGGCCTGGACCTGGAGCAGTGCGACGAGGGCCCGTACCTGTTCCTTCACGGTCTCCAGCCCGACCAGCGCGTCGAGCTCGGCCTGCACCTCGGACAATGGCCGGGCCGGCCCGGGCCTCGCACCGATGAGATCGCCGACCAGGTCGTCAACGCGCTCCGAACCGCCGGGCAGCTTGAGCTGATCGGCCAGATGGCCGATGGTCTCGCGCAGCTCGTCGAGCGGTTTGCGGCCGGGAGCCATGCATCCACTGTAGTCCTCGATTCCCGACCGCGGAGGGGTTGGCATCACCAGTCCAGGGGGAAGTGAGGACTCCTCCTGAACACAATGCCCGCCCGCAACGGCTATGCCGACAGCCCCGGCTAGCCGGCCGGTTTCCCGAGCTGGAGCCCCGTGACCGGGATATCGGGAAACTCCGCCCGCTGCGGACCGAAGGCGAAAGAGGCTGCCCCGGATTCCTCCCAGGCGCCGGCCCCTGCAACCCTGGCCAGGAACGGCGAAAACGGCCTGGCAGCCACGGACAGCACCCGGAAGGCGGCGGCTGGGATCCGCTGAACCGAACCGCGGCCGGCCTGGGCGAGCAAAGCTTCCGCGAGCTGGTTGCCGGTAAGCGTCTGCGAGCCCCATTCGATGACGCGGTTCCGCAGCGCCGGGTCCAGCAGGGCGCGGACCACGACGGCGGCCGCATCCTGGACCGAGGTGTAGGTCACCGGGGCGGATCCGGAGCCGAACAGGGGCACCTTGCCCTTCGATTCAAGCAGGGCCGTCATGGTCTCAAGCCGCTGTTCCAGGAGCGATCCGATCCGGATGACCGTCCAGTCCATGCCGGACGAGCGGACTGCATCCTCGGCCGCAGCCTTGCAACGCAGGAAATCGATGGGCCCGTCCAGGGCGGCGCCGTGCATGGACATCATCACCACATGCCGCACCCCGGCTACCGCCGCCGCGCGAACCAGGCTGATGGCGCCGTCGCGGTCAACCCCCCGCGGATCGGAGTCCTTGAGGCCGAACCCGGAGGCCGCGAAGACCACCTCACCGCAGCCCGTCACCGCTTCCCTGCAGTCCGTTTCGGAGGCGAGGTCGCCGTGGAAAAGTTCGACGCCGTCACTCACCGTCATGGCGAAAGGCTGGGAATTGCCGCGGGCCATGATGCGGACCTTGTGGCCGGCCTGCACCAGCAGGGGAACCACAGCGCGGCCAAGGCGGCCTGTGCCGCCGACGACCAGGATCATGGCCGGTCACCTCCGGTTGCTCCGCCGACTGCACTGCTGATGGCTTCGTTCACGTCGCCGGGGCCGTCGTCCACGGGTTCAAGGTAGAACTGGGCCGCGGCGATCTTGTCATCGCGGACGGTGAGGATGGAGACGCCGGCGGCGCGCTGCACGGATCCGTCCGGCCGGGTGCCGCAGTTGCTCCATTCCAGCCAGACTTTGCCGCCCGGCCTGGTGGCTACGTCATGGACGGTGAGGGTGAGGTCCGGCATACCGGCAAAAAGCGCCGTCCAGTTCTTCCGGACCTGGGCGGATCCAGTGAAACTGCGGGCCGGGTGGACGGGGGTAGCGTTCCGGTAGTCCTTGGCGAATTCGGCCACCATGGCCTCGAGGTCGTGGCGGTTGGCTGCGTCCAGCATGCGCCGGACCGGGCCTTCGGGGACGCGCTCGATTCCTGAAGCGTCCATGATCTGCTCCTTGGTTCCGTCGGCGGGGCGGAGAGGCTGGTCGGCAAAATTTGGATACAGTAAGCTGTATCCAACTGATAGAAGGAGTTTACGCCCGATGGGACCCGCGGTCAACGGTGCGCCGGCCGGTCCGCGCAGCTACGATGCGCGCCGCCGGCAGGAAGCGGCCGAGGAGTCGAAGAACAGGGTGCTCGCCCACTCGCGCGAGTTGTTCCTGGCCAACGGATACGGCCGGACCACCGTCGCCGCTATCGCCCACGCCGCCGGCGTTTCCAAGGAGTCCGTGTACAAGGGGTTCGGCGGGAAACCGGGGCTCGTCAGGGCGATCTATGAGCGGAGCCTGCTTGGAACCGGGGGCCCGCCTGCGGAAGAGCGGTCGGACCGGGCCCAGGCTTCGGTCTCCGACCCCCGGGAGCTCATGGCGCAGTTCGGCCGGTTCATTACGGAAATCAGCCCCCTAGGCTCCCCCGTCTATCTCCTCATCAGGGACGCCGCAGCGAGCGGGGACCGGGACATGGCCGCGCTCCTGCGTGACGTGGACGAGGAGCGGTACCAGCGAATGCTGCACAACGCCCACCAGGTGCTGGGGCGGGGGTTCCTGAAGCCGGGACTGACCGTGGAGGAAGTGGCCGATGTCTTTTTTATGGGCACCTCGGCTGAGCTCTACGAGACCCTGGTCCTCAAGCGTGGTTGGACGGCCGAGCGGTTCGGCCGTCTCGTTGCCCGGACGCTGGCGGCCAACCTCCTGCCGGACGGCTGACGCAGGCAGCGACGGGAAGGACGACGGCGATCACGCGAGCCCCTGCTGCGTTGATGTGCCGGGTTCCCCAGATAAGAACAAACAGACCGACAACGGCAAACCCCATGCCCGTCAGATCGACCCTGCCGATCGCCGCAAACGCCCCGGGAACGATGCCCGTCTTCGCCGTGATCACCGACATGAGTTCCACTGTCCCCACACTCAGGGCCACAGTGGCGGACAGCCCGGTCAGGGCAATGTTGTACAGCAGCCTCCGCCCTGGTTTCGAAAAAGCCCAGCCGTAGGCGACGTTCATGAACCATCCGTCCAGGCTGTCCAGCAGGCTCATGCCCGCGGCGAAAAGGACCGGCAGGGCAAGGACCGCGTACCAGGGAAGTTCCGTGGCTGCGGCTCCCCCGGCAACCACCAGCAGCGCGACCTCCGCAGCGGTATCCAATCCCAAACCAAAGAGCAGCCCCACCGGGTACATCTGCCATGGCCGGGTGATGCTCCGCATAACCGGGCGCAGGAGGCGCCCCATCGGGCCCGAGGTGAAGCCGCGATCCTGGTCTGCCGGATAGCCTGACCGCAGCCGCCGGAAGTCCGGGATGACACGGATCAGCAGGGCCAGGTTGAGGAACGCCAGGACATAGAGAAACAGCCCGGACATGGTGGTGCCCACAGATCCCAAAACGTCGCGCCACCACGGGGCGTCGTCACCGAGCTCGTTTCCCAGGGCACGGGCTCCCGCAGCCAGCAGCAGGCAGAGGCCAAAGACGATGCTGGAGTGGCCCAAAGCGAACCAGAAGCCAACAGAGACGGGCCGCAGGCCTTCGGCCATGAGTTTGCGGGTGGTGCAGTCGATGGCGGCGATGTGGTCCACGTCGAACGCGTGGCGCATGCCGAGCAGATAGGCCCCCATACCGATCCCCATGCCGAAGACCTGGCCTGAACCGGCGGGAAGGTTATGCGGGGCGAGACTTATCAGCAGCGCTCCCCAGCCCAGGGCGTGCAGCAGGAGTACGACGGCGGCCATGCGGGCCAGCGGTGCCATCGGCTTCCGCGCGGCTACTGCGGCGAGCCCGGACCAGGGCCTTTTCTGCTCAAGGTGGGGCTGAACGGCCATGGCCTTTCCCGTCAGCCCATCGGAGGAGTCAGGCCGTACCGGGCGATGATGTCCGGCAGCCAGGGCGCCTCGCCGAACTGAAGACCGTATTCGGCGGCCAGTTTGCCGAGGACCTCCGGATCCGGCGGTCCCCCGGGTTCGAGGTGATCGGCCAGCCCCCAGAAGAAATGTTCGAACCCGGCGGGACTGATCACTTCGATCATCCTCGCCGGGACTTTGCCGGCGTTCCACATGGTGTGCAGCTCGCCGCGTGGCTTGGTGATGTAACCCCCGGCGCCGAGCACCGCCTCGCGTTCACCGGAGCGGAATCCGATCTCGCCTTCGATGACGATCGAGTACTCGTCCTCACGGGTATGCGTATGCGGCGGGACCAAGGCACCGACCGGGAACGGGTGCTCCACGATCGAGAGCTGCTCGTTGGTGTGTTCACCAAACAGTTTGAAGACAACTCCGATACTCCCGAGGCTGCCCTGGCGTCCTTCCCCTGGCTGCACGACCGTAAGCCGCGGAGCCTTCTCAGCGCCCATGACGGGCCACCTTTCCTAATTCAATATACAATGGTGTATAGCCAATTATCCGCGCAGAGGGACCGGTGTCAACACTTTGAGTGAACAGGAGCATTCAACCAAAACTCGTCGTTATCAGATGAATAGGCGCGCCGAGCAGGTAGAGACGACGCGCCAGCGCATCGTCGACGCAGCGGTGGCCCTGCACGGCTCAGTAGGCCCTGCCCGGACCACCATTGCCGGCGTCGCCGAGCAGGCGGGGGTGACGCGCCTGACCGTCTACCGGCATTTTGCCGACGACGAGGCGCTGTTCTCTGCGTGTTCCTCGCATTGGCTCTCACAGCAGCAGCTGCCTGACCCGGCTGCTTGGTCAGAGCTCGCTGACCCCGCGGAACGCCTGCAGGCCGGACTGACGGATCTCTACCGGTTCTATCGCGACGGTGAGCAGATGCTCACGCGCATCTACGGTGACTGGCAGGCAATTCCGGACAGGCACCGCAGCGAACTCAAAGCGCGCGATACGCATTTCCGGGACACGCTTGTTGATCCCTTTCCGTCGCCCGGCAGGAGGAGCCGGCTGCGCGCCGTCGTCGCCCACTCCGTTTCATTCTGGACGTGGCGGTCCCTCTGTCACGATAACGGGCTTTCCAATCGGGACGCCGTCCAGGCCATGACCGACCTGGTAGTAGCGACGGCGCGCCCGCACGCACAGCACTTCTGAAGCGCCCGATCCGTCGCCCAGTAGCACTCCAAGCCTGTGGAGGGTGCGAGAATCAGCTGTGACCGACCGGCCCTACTCGGCGATGTCCTCCGCCCAGAGCTCCGGGTTGTCGGCCTGGAATGTGCGCATCATGTCAACGGAACGCTGATCATCCAGGACCACCACCTCAACCCCGCGTGCCCGCAGGAGCTCCAGCTCGCCGTCGAACGTCGTTGCCTCCCCCACCACCACCCGGGGAATTTTGAACTGGACGATGGTTCCGGCGCACATGGCACACGGGGCAAGGGTGGTGTAGAGCGTGGTGTCCCGGTAACTCTTCTGCCGGCCCGCGGCGCGGAGCGCCGACATTTCGCCGTGGGCAACCGGATCGGCATTCTGGACCCGTTCGTTGTGCCCGCTGGCAATGACCACTCCGTCCCGGGCGAGCGCCGCTCCGATGGGGATGCCGCCCTCAGCCAGGCTCTTCCGGGCGGCCTGATAGGCGGCTTCGAAGGCCGGATGGGTGGTGCGGTCCAGTTCCGGCGCGGCGGATGCGTGCTGCTCGTGGGTCATGGCGTCATTCTCGCACGGACTGCTTACGGGACCTTGCCGATCCGCACCACCGAAGGACGGAAGGAACTCAACCCCCTTCGGAACGGCCTCGAACATCCCCGATGGACGTCACGCAGGCCTGAACCGCGACGCTACCGACTCACGCATCCGTGCCACATCAACGTCGCCGGCTGGTTGCTCCGTCAGCAATCTGGCTAACCGCTTCGGGCGGAGAACGTGAACGCCACGAGTCGAGAACGCGCCCCCGATCAGGGGCCAGTCTGCTTCGACGAAGCATAGCGCCCCGGTGACCGGAACATGCCCGACAAGGTCGCGCACGAGGTCGACCTGTTTGATCACCCCGTCGACCAGTTTCGTGCAGTCACGCCGGCCAATGAGAAGCTTCTCGACGCGTGGGCGAAGGATGCCACCCTCGATTTTCAGCTCAGGCCGTCCTTTGTACCGCTTCGCATCAATAACCCAGATTCCACCGTGAGTGATGGCGATGTGGTCGATGTTGGCCTTCGAGCCCGGGATGCGACGGTCGTGGAGGACAGCCAGTCCGGAGCCAGCCACGGCATTGAGCCGGGCGCCGAGGCGTTCCTCACCGATCGCGCCCTGATCCCAGGATTTTGTGTTTTGTCGCTCCTCAGAGAGGGCGACTGCAAGGCCACCGAAGCGACCCCACTTCTCGCGGAGCTTCTCCTCGTCCTTCGCCCTCCGGCGCTCATATTCCCGGCGGGCGGACGACCCGGCTACTCCGGAGTCAGGGGACAATGACTCGTCATAACGGTCCCGGCGCGGAGCTCCGGCTCCGGCTCCGGCACATCCTCGATCCGGATGTCTTTCCTGCCGTGAAAACGTGCTGCTTTCATGATTTCTCCTCAATTGAATGGGTTTCGACAAGCTCAACCACCGGCGGCCGGGTTTCGTCGGTTTCGACAGGCTCAACCACCGGGGCCGGTGTCAGCGCGTGTGATGGGTGGGCTGCAGTTCGTACACCGGCGTGTCCAGTCCCTCCATCCGGGCTTTGAGCTGCAGGGCCAGGTAGGAGGAGTAGTGCCGGCTCTGTTGCAGGTTGCCGCCGTGGATCCAGTGGCTGGGCACGTTGGTGGGCTTCCACATGTTGCGCAGCTCCCCTTCCCAGGGGCCCGGGTCCTTCGGGGTTTCCGAGCCGTACCCCCAACAATTTCCTACTTTGTCCGCGATTTCGGGAGAGACCAGGTCCGCCAGCCAGCCGTTCATGGAGCCGTAGCCGGTGGCGTAGACGATCAGGTCCGCTTCCAGCTCGGTGCCGTCGTTCAGGACCACGGCGCTGCCGGTGATCTTGGAGACCTCCCCGGACTTCAGCTGCACCCGGCCGTCGATGATCAGCTGGGAGGCGCCGACGTCGATGTAGTAGCCGGAGCCGCGCCGCAGGTACTTCACGAACAGCCCGGACCCGTCCACACCGAAGTCCAGATCGAACCCGGCGGCCTCCAGCTGGGAGTAGAAATCAGCATCCCGGGCAGCCATCTCCTGGTACACCGGCACCTGCGCCTCGGGCAGGATCCGCATGGGCAATAAAGCGAACAGCAGGTCGGCCTTCTCCATGGTCACCCCGGCCGCCAAAGCCTTCTCGGAGTACAGGTCTCCCAGGGCCAGGTCCATCAGCGACTCGCTCCGGGCGATGTGGGTGGAGGACCGCTGCACCATGGTGACGTCGGCGCCGTGCTCCCACAGGTCCGCGCAGATATCGTGCGCGGAGTTGTTGGAGCCGATCACCACGGCCTTCTTGCCCGTCCAGTCCCCGCCGCCCGGGTGCTGGGACCTAGGCGGCGGAATACGGAGTCTGAGCGAAAGCTTCGTCGGGTTCGCTGGCCGAGGCGGCGGCCCCGGAGCGGATGATCTTCGAGCCCACGTTTCTCGGCGCCGACGCCGCAAAAAATGCCATTTGCGGCGTCGGCCACGCCCATACCCGGCTGAACTTATGGCCCGGCGGGGCGGGACGGGTACGTGTCGGCGGACTCCACCAAGCTAGCCTGCGGCCGTTCCATGCGTAGGCCCCGGCACCACGTGGACTTTGGTGACGGACGACGGCGGCGGCCCCGGGCAGGTGCAGAAGTTCCGAGATGCGGGAGTTGCGATCGAGGTGGCGGGGTTGCTCGTTGAGCTAAGGACACTAGACTCGTCGAAACCAGCCGGTTGGGCGCCAGTCGCCCTGCAAGCAAAGGAACCCGCCCCAGCTTCTTCCTAGTTGTAGCATCAGAGTGGCGCTTCGGAGCTTTGATCAGTCTGGGGCAGAAGCCAAGGTTGGGGTATACCAAGCTCTCCGTGGATCCGCAGGGCAATGTCGCCGGACTTGCCGTCCCGCAAAGTTTGGATCATTTCCTCGCGTACCTCCTCCTGCGCAAGCCATCGGCTATAAGTCCTAATGAACTTCTCGATGTTCATACTGAAGACAGCTTGCAAGCTGTCCAGCTCGGACTTGTAAAGCTCATGAGGTTGATGCTGCCGCAATTTATGGAGAGCTCTCGAATCTCGGTGGAATCCTGAATTCCATCTGCTCAGTTCTTTCCTGAAATCTTCGTTTAGCCCGAACAGATCGGAGCTCCACCGTACGAACGCGTTTGTGCTCGCATAGGATGCTTCGACGACTTCATTTTCGTCTTTCCTATAGGTGGCCGGGATTAGCTTCAATAGGGCCTCGGTTAGGTCAGCCGCTGACTGTACTTGACGAGCTTTGGAAGTCCTGATTTCATCTTGAACCTTCGAGGCGTCCCACAAGCTTTGCTGCTTAGCGTTCGTCCCGTTCAAGACCACGACTGCCGCGATGGCTGCCACGACAGCTCCCATGAGCGCGCCAACAGTGCCGCTGAACAACTGCAGCATCCATTCGTGCGTAAAGATCCACCACCCTTTCGAGCTAGTGCTTGCGTCCTCCTGTACGGGTGACGGAAGTGCCCCAAGCATCGAAAACAACGCCTCAAACGTAATCACGACCCAGCCACTCAATACCCATGCATCGTGCCAATGACCAAGGTTGTCGTCTTTCTTTCCAACTTCTTTAGGCATGCTTGATGAAGATGCCGTAGTTGCTTGGATGACGGCCCCGGCTAATAGCAGTCCCGCACCAGCGAACGCCGGACCCTGGCCGGACATTATCGAAACGCCCAGAGTCCCGAGGACTAGGAAGACCGGAACGCCAATCTTGAGCAGTAGAGTCCTCTCCCACAGCTCAAACTTCTTGACAGGTATCCAGAGCTTTCCGGCTTTGCGAAGAGCGGAGCATTTTTCACACACTCGCCAATCATATTGAGTTACTCCAAAGGCATGGTGGTTGGCATCACGACACAAAGGGCAAGAGTCGTTCCGTGACGCCAAAACCATAGGGAATACGGGCGCGGCGCCAGACACAACGGCGTCAGAGCGAGAAAAGTTCACCCGTTTTCGTGGTCGCAACAATCCGGGGACGGCGGCATGTAGACCTCCCGCGCCCACGAACTGGTCATCTCCGGCGTCCCGCGCCCGGAGATCCCCAACGACCTGGCGGATTCGTGGCGCCCCTCCATGGCCCTGGGCATCAGCCCGGACCAGCACAGCCCGCGGCACCTGCTAGTGCTCACCGACGCCCGCGGCGAGATCCTGTGGCGGGTGGGCAGCTCGGAGGTGCTGCGGCCGGCTGGAGTTCTCCGAAGGGGCCGACTGGTCCGAGGCCGGGATCGGCACCAACGCCATCAGCGAAGTGCTGGTCACCGGGCGGCCGGTGCAGCTGTTCTCCGCCGAGCACCTGGTCCGCACCCACCACTTTGGGCCTGCACCGCAGCGCCCATCACGGATCCGGCCACCGGCCGGCTGCTGGGCGTGCTGGATGTCTCGGGGCCGCTGGAGTCCCTCACTGCGGACACGCTGCGCATGGTGCGCTGTACAGTCAGCATGGCGGAGGCCCTGCTGGGAACGCCCGACGGCGGGAGAACGGCGGGTGCCTCAACGCCCGCCCGGCGGCCAGTGCAGCGCGCCGTGGCACGCCCGACGGCGGCTGTTGAGTCGCTTGAACTGCTCGGCGACCAGCCGGCTGCGGTTTTCCGTGACGGCAGCCGGGTGACGCTGACGCTACGGCGTGCGGAAATCCTGGCGCTGCTGGATTCGCGAACGCAGGGTTGGTCCGCGGAGGAACTGGCGTATGAGCTTCACGGCGACGCGGGGATAGCGGCATCCATCCGCACCGAGATGTTCCGGGTGCGCTCCCTGCTGGGCGATGCCGTGGCGTCGAATCCTTACCGCCTTGTTGCGGGGCTCGCCGGGTGTTCCGATGCCGGGCGCGTATTGCGGCTGCTCCGTGCGGGCAGGGTGGCTGAAGCGCTGGAGGCCTACCGGGATTACCTGCTCAGCCGCTCGGGCGCCCTGGCCGTCCAGCTGCGCCGGGACCAGCTGGACCTTGCCCTCGGCTCCGCCGTACGGTCAAGCGGCGACGCCGATCTCCTCATTCGCTGGCTGTCCACGGATATGGGCTCCGGTGACTTTGAGGCCGTGGAGGCACTGGGACGGCTGGTGGGACGCGGGGATGCGCGGTATCTGGCTTTCAGGGCGTCGTCAGGGGGTTGAGCCCGTCCAGTGTGCCCGGACTGCCATCGGTGGTTGAGCCTGTCGAAACCCCAGGCACTCGAGATCGACGACATCTCCATGGACTGGCACGGCCGGCTGGCCCGCACGTACGGCGGCGCCATGGCGCTGGGCGCCCATTCGGAAGCCTCGCTGCGGCTGCGCACCGGCGAGGCGTTCGAACAGAAGCACGCGATCGCGCGCTGGGCGGCCTCGGTGATTGTCCCCGGCGACAACATCCCGTCTAGACCCCGGCTCCACCGTGGGTGCACTGACCCACGAACTGCGCGGCTTCGAAAAGCTGTCCATGACCACACCGGGCATCAACACCATGCAGGAACTGGCCGACTCGGAAGGCATCGAGGTGGACTGCCTGAGCGGCCGGCTCCGCGGCGTCACCCAAAGCTTCGTCGCCCCCTTGCCTAGGCGGCCATGGAGCGGATGAGCCTTGACCGTGAGTTCCTCGGCGCCGACGCCGTCACCGCCGAGGACGGCATCGGCGAGGAAGACCACGCTCAGACCCGTATTAAGGTGCTCATCGCCCGGTGCGTCTACGTCCTGGCTGACTCGTCAAGCTCGGCCTCCGGCATTTCCACGCCTGGGCGCGGCTGGCGCTGCCGCGGACACTGGTGACGGATGACGGTGCCGACCCCAGTCAGGTGCAGAAGTTCCGGGTCTCAGGGGGTAAGGTGGCCCACCGCCCTACCCGGCGGTTGAGCCGGTCGACGTAGAACCTGCTAGTTGCGCCTGTCGAAGGCGAGACTGTTGAACCAAGCTCCACTCGTCGGGGAGGATCTACTTTTCCCGCTGAAGCAGTCTCTGACATCCGACCCCAACTGTTGGGGGATACGACACCTTGCACCGGCAATGGGCCAAGGCAGACCAGAGTCGGGCACGAATCCCTGCCCAACTCTGCCAAGGAGTTATCCGATCTTTGTCCAGATGCCGCAACGAGATGATTCAAATCCTTCGCCAGGGTAGACCGTCACCGTGACGCCGTTAGGTGCGAACCCGACGAAGTCGTTAGCGATGATGTCGCCGCCGCCGGTATTCCGGGACCAGTAGCAGTCCTTGGTGCCCGGCTTTGTTTTCCAGGTACCGGGCTCCATCGTTTGCCCGACAATCTTGTCGCCATCCCCGATTTTTATCGAGGTGACAGCTTCCTGGAGCACCGCGGCGTGCGGGGTGTTGGGGCAGACGGAAAGTGCGGCTTCCGCTTCTGCCTTCCGTGAGGCCATGTTGGCGGTCACCCGGTCTGCGTAGTCGCCATCGAGCTTGGCACAGAGGTTCATGATGCTGCCGATGACGGAGCCCGGTCCGCTGACGTCGCCGCCCTTGGACGCGACGAAGTCGATGAGCTTCTGTTCGCTGGGAAGCAACGTGGGTTTGTCGTAAGGGGAGACGCCGCCGATCTTCACACTGCAGGAGTTGCTGCCGAAGCCATAGTCGGAGCTCGCCCACACTTCTTTGTAGGACTTGTACGTGGGTTGGGTGCTGGAGTAGCTGCCGCACGTGAAGGTGTAGCGCGTGGCGATCTTTGCTTCTTCGGCTGCGACTTTAGCCGCTTCCGCCTTGACCTTGACGGCCGCGGTGAACTCGGCCTCCGTCATGTTCACCAGGACGTCGACGTAGTCGTCCCTGAACGCCTTGCCCGCGGCCGGGTTTGTTGACACGGCCATGACAGAGTCGTCCGGGACGAGGTTCGTTGTCCATTTCTTGCCGTCTTTGCCGATGAGGCGGGTGTAGTAATCGCTCTTGTTCAGCAAAGTCCTGGCTTCGATGTACGTTTTTCCCACGACGTCCGGGACCGGCTTTGCGGTTGCTTTCGGAGAGGCGGAAGCGGAGACCGAAGGTGATGCGGTGTCGCTGGCCTGCTCCCCTGCCCCACATGCGGTGACGGCCATAAGAATGGTGGCCGCCAAAATGGCAGAGAATTGAAGCTTCATTTCCCGAATTTTCCTTTTGGGGTCCTTCATCTGGGTTCAGACAAACCAGAGTTTGAACCAAATGAATGTGTCACAATTTTTGACTGAACTTCAGCGTGAAATACCATGCGTCGAGACAATTCTGGCCTGGGGCCCGACCCATAAATGCGGACCGGCGGCAACGGTCAGTTTTCGCCCTCTTTAGGTTTACGCTCAGGCCGCTGCTGAGATGGTAGTGCCCGCTGAAGCTGAAAATGTCCCTGCTATCTTGCTGTGTTCCGTCCAGGCCCCTAGTGTGCCCATCTGGCTGACAGAAACACGCCACCGTCGGCTGGGCCGCGTCCGTGATCTTGCCTGGGGAGAACATCCTGCTAGATGCTGGCTCCGCCGAGGGTGTGCTCTGGCCCACGAATTGCGCGGCTTCGAGAAGCTGTCCGTGACCACGCCGGGCATCAACACCATGCAGGAACTGGCCGAGTCTGAGGGAATCGAGGTGGTCTGCCTAGGCGGCCGGCTGCGGAGAGTGAGTCAAAGCTTCGTCGAGCCTGTGGCGGAAGCCACCCTAGGGCGGATGAGCTTTTGGCGAAGCGGACTATTCTTCCCTGGAGTAGACGGCCCAAGTCCGTGCCTGCATAAAGACACGGACTTGGACCGCCGAGACTAGAAGAGTCTGATTAGAGAACTTCGCAAGCCTTCAGCTCGACGCCGAGGTCCCCGCCATCCTGGAATGTGCCCCGAACCGTAATCGTGCTTTCGGGCACAATGGCGGCTGCCTTCGCCGCCGGTACGTCATTGCAGTTGACATGCAGGAAGCTGAACTGGTCACCGCTATCGAGCCTCACGATGTACTGGTCCTTATCAAGGAACTCGGTGTCAACCTTGTCGACACTGCCGGTGACCTGCAGAACTTTCCCCTTGTACTTCGCGTCGGCAGCGGCCTCGTTGCCTTTGAAGTCCGCGAGTAGCTGAGCGGCATCAACTGGCACTGCCTCGGGAGCCGCCGCTTGGGCGGGAGGTGCGGCCGGCGCGGGGGCGTCTGATGCCGCTGGTGCTGGTACCGCAGCTGGTGCCGCTGCCGATGCGTCCGTGGCAGGAGCGACTGTAGCTGAAGAATCACCCTTCTTGCCGCCGTTTGCAATCGACGAAATGATCATAATCAATACAAGGACAAGCGGGAGTATGAATCGCTTCTTCTTGAACCAAGGGCGAGATGCCTTGCGGTATGCCTTCTCGGCTGCCGCTTGGGCTTTGCCGTCACGCTTTGCCTCCGGCAATGTTGTGTTCTCTGTCATTGCAGATCCTGTCTAACTCGTTGGCTAATGTCTCGGGTGGCTTATCTGCCTGCGGTATGGCTGAGATATAGCTTGCATCAGAGATGACAGATTCGTCCCCCGGACAAACTATAGCCACGAAAAACTCCAGGCTGAGTATTTGCTGAAATATGTCTGTATGACGTCTGCCAGCCAACTGTGCACGCCGCAGGCACCGCCTCCGGATGATTCGCGCGTCAGCATCCGTGACTATGCGTTATGCGGGGCGGGTCCGGAATGCGGCTCATGGACGGAGAAGTGGATCCTGAGGCGGGGGACTTCA
This sequence comes from Pseudarthrobacter sp. AL07, assembly GCF_029960665.1. Classification (GTDB taxonomy): domain Bacteria; phylum Actinomycetota; class Actinomycetes; order Actinomycetales; family Micrococcaceae; genus Arthrobacter. The sequence goes on along the minus strand of NZ_JASBRB010000024.1, from coordinate 19,014 downwards.
GGGTTCCTGCCTTCGATCCAGACAACCGGCACCTCCGTCCGAGGGACTTCGATTGGACGATTCCCGGCGACGCCCCATGACGACGGGCCCGCGCCCGGAGATCCCCAACGACCGGGCGGATTCGTGGCGCCGCTCCATGGCTCTGGGCATCAGCCCGGACCAGCACAGCCCCCGGCACCTGCACGACGCCGCCGACGTCCTTGAGCTGCGGCAGGAGCACCGGCTGCAGCAGGTCATGCCCGCGCTAAACGACCTGCTGGCCGACGATTCCACTTCAGGCCGGCACCTGAAGGTGCTCGCTGATGCCCGCGGCGAGATCCTGTGGCGGGTGGGCAGCCCGGAGGTGCTGCGACGGGCGGACCGGCTGGAGTTCTCCGAAGGCGCGGACTGGTCCGAGGCCGGCATCGGCACCAATGCCATCAGCGAGGCGCTGGTCACCGGCAGGCCGGTGCAGCTGTCCTCCGCCGAGCACCTGGTCCGCACCCACCATGAGTGGGCCTGCACGGCTGCGCCCATCACGGACCCGGCCACGGGCCGGCTGCCTGGGCGTGCTCGACGTCTCCGGACCGCTGGACACCCTCAGCGCGGACACGCTGCGGATGGTGCGGTGCGCGGTCCGGGTCGCGGGGGCTCTTTTGGGAACGCCCGACGGCGGGACTTCCTTGAGTGCCCCGTCGGCCCGGGGTGCCTCCCGGCAGGCCGTCCGCCGGCCGGTCGCGCCCGTTGATTCACTGGAGCTGCTCGGGGACAAACCTGCCGCGGTGTTCCGGGACGGCAGCCGGGTGCCGCTGACGCTGCGTCGGGCGGAAATCCTGGCGCTGCTGGATTCACGCGCCCAGGGCTGGACCGCCGAAGAGCTGGCGTATGAGCTCTACGGTGATGCGGGAACGCCGCAGGCCATCCGCACGGAAATGTTCCGGGTCCGCTCGATGCTGGGCGCTGCTGTGGAGTCGAACCCGTACCGGTTCGTTGCGGGCTTGGCCGGCCGTTCGGACTCCGGCCGGGTCCTGCGGCTGCTGCACGAAGGGCTCGTTGCCGAAGCACTGGAAGCGTACCGGGCTCCCCTACTCAGCCGGTCGGGCTCTTTGGCGGTGCAACTGCTCCGGGACCAGCTGGACCTGGCTCTGGCATCGGCCGTGAGGACCAGTGGTGATGCAGGACTGCTGATGCGGTGGTTGTCCACAGATATGGGGTCCGCGGATTTCGAAGCTGTTGACGCACTGGGACAGCTGGTGGGTCGTGGGGATGCGCGGTATCTGTCGTTCCGAGCTTCGTGCAGTCTCGGTGCTTGAGCGTGCCGAAACCTCAGTAGCTGATCCTGTCGAACCCCGGTGGTTGAGCTTGTCGAAACCAGTTCCTTCATCGGCTGGTCGAGGCCTCGGCCGCCCGCCGCCACCAGCAGCGCAATGAGTTGGGCGCGCATCCGGACGCGTCACTGCGGCAGCGGACCGGCGAGGCATTCGAGCAACTTCACGCCATCGCCTGCTGGGCGGCGTCCGTAATCCGGCCCGAGGAGAACATCCTGCTCGACGCGGGCTCCACGCTGGTGCCTCGGCCAATGAACTGCGCGGCTTCGGAAGGCTACAATCCCATTCCTTCATGTTCAGCTCGTACCAGACCGAGTCGCTGGCCTTCTCCGCGGTGACGTCAACGATGTCCTGTGGTCCGACACCGTCTTCGTGCTGGGTCTTGCCCTATACGAGCTCTTCGTCCTGCAGCTCCTGCACTTTGTCCCGCAGCCAGGCGACGTGGCCGGCCGTCCAGTGGATCTCGTCTAGGAGCGCCTTGCCGGCGTCGATGTCGCAAGCGAGCACACCAAAGGTGAACGACCTAACGCCGTTTATTTTCAGTTCTGCCCACAATTTCATGAGCAAGCGGCCGGACCAGTCAGACTCTAACAAGAACACAAGTGATCGGAGTAGATGCGGTTCGCATATGAAGTCTTCCCTGACAGCAGGGGTCTTTTTTCACATCTGCACGACGCGGCACGTCATTCTTGTTCTTCGCGCCTTGCGTTATGGCTGGCAAGACGCCGGCCAACTGAACGACGCCACAGAGCGTTTCCTGGAGCGCCGCTCCGCCGCGTTCCAGGCGTACTACGAAAACATGCAGCTGTGGCCTTCCTCCATGCCGGCCGGCTTCGACATGAAGATCTACCGCACCGTCCACTGCGGCCAGCAGGCCAACTTCCACATGATGGACACCTGGCAGTACCGCGGCCGGTCATGCCCATCGGGCCATGCCTTCCTCGAAAGTCACCCCGCAAGCTACGTGCCGGCTGCAAGGAAAGAACGCGAAGTCTTGATTCAGCGGTCGGTGTTCCTGCGCCAAAGCTGGGAAGAACTTGCGGAGGCCTTGATGCAGCTCGGTCAGAATTGCCTCCATCGCGCTGCCTTTTTGCTTCAGGCCACAAGGGTTACGCTCGACGAGCAATTTCGCATCATCAATACTTGATTTTTTGGGGGCAATAAATGAATACACTTTTTCGAGGCCTTGAAGCGCGCAATCCGGTCAACAATGAAGTTGGCCATGTGGTCCGGACTTCGCCGGGGTCAGGCATTTCCCGACGGCAAGTGGCTGGTGCAGCTCTCGCGGTCACCATAGTCATTTCAGCGACAGCCTGCGGAGGCCAATCGGCGGCCTCTAGCAGTATTTCCCTTGCCAGCGAGTCCGCATCCGCGACGGCAACGCCGACACCCACTCCAACCGCACCGGCTTCCTCCGCCTGCCTCACCGAGAATGCGACTGAAAAGTACCTGCCGAAGATCTTCATCTGCACCAAGACCGACGCTGGAAAACTGCTGTGGTTGGAGCAGTCGGAATCGAAACGGATAACGGACGCGCGAGCGGCAGCGGCAGCGGCGGCGGCGGCGAAGGTCGCCGCAGAGAAGGCGGCCGCAGACAAAGCAGCCCAGGACGCCGCCGCAAAGGCAGCCGCGGAGCAGGCCCGGCAGGAAGCCGTTGCCGCAGAAGCGGCCCGCCAGCAGCAAGCCGCTGCTGCAGCAGCCGCAGCAGCTGCAATAGTTCCGGCGCCCGTGCGGCACGCCGCCCCCGCAGCGCCGTCCGGATGCGACCCCAACTACGCGGGAGCGTGTGTGCCCATTGCATCTGACGTCGATTGCGCCGGAGGCAGCGGCAACGGTCCTGCCTACGTGAGGGGACCTGTCACCGTCGTCGGATCTGACATCTATGGTCTCGACAACGATCGAGACGGTGTGGGTTGCGAAGGGTAACCAGCGAGGTTGGGGGCAACTCGATGATGGAACTGAAACGCGTCTACTGGAGCCGAAAGGCTTTGCGCTTGGCATATGCGGCCGTAATGATGTGGCTAGGAATCTCAGTCTTCCTGGCCCTCATGCCAAAGCCAACAGAAGTTTCCGGGACTGGGATTTCCTCCGTGACCGAGGTCCTGCGCGGAATGCTAGAAAGCGTTCTGGCTGCCGCTGCCCTGCCCGGCGCATTTCTTGTCGTCCTGATCATCGTTGCTGCCGTCATCCGCGCCCAGGACCTCCGACGCCGGGACCCGGTCAGGCGTTTCACACGCCAGCAGCGCCGCGAAGGCATGGCCCGAGCTGCCGGTCTGTGTGAAATGGAGGCAGGGTTCCGGCGCCGTTGCTCCCGGCCCGCCGAGCACGGCGACCATTTCTACCCCTGGTCCAAGGGCGGATCCACCAGCCTGCAGAACTTCGTCGCTGCCTGCCCCAGGTGCAACCGGGCAAAGGGCGCCAGGATCCCTTCGCCAGGCCAACAGGAGCGGATAGAACGACGACGGCGGGACTACGTTGCGCCCAACGGTCCCTTTAGCGTCGGCGAACGGCAGCCGCTTCCTTAGACAAAGCAAGGGGTTCAGCTTGTTGAAACCTCGGGTTTCGACGAGCTCAACCACTAGGGATGCACAGACTCAATCTTCCGCGAAAGCCCCAACTGCTTGCTGAGCTTCCGCCCGCCCCACGCCCACTTGAAGCTATCTCCGGCAACGAGCCCTCTAGACTAGAACCGAAGAAGCGAGGTAGTTGTGGCAAAGCAAATCAACGTGGTTGGCGCCGTAATTCTTAGAGACGGTCTGGTTCTCTGTGCCCAGCGCGGCGAGGCCAGTGCTCTCGGCGGCATGTGGGAGTTCCCTGGCGGAAAGATTGAAGCTGCTGAGACGCCCCGCGAAGCCCTTGAGCGCGAAATCGTGGAAGAGCTTCACTGTCAAGTAGAGGTGGGCACCGAAGTTACCACTACTGTCCATAAGTACGACTTCGGCATCGTGAGTCTCACGACCTTCTACTGTGAGCTCGTAGCCGGAGAGCCGTGCCTTACCGAGCATGCGGACGTGGTTTGGCTTAAGCCGGAAGAACTGGACAGCCTGATATGGGCCCCAGCCGACATTCCTGCCGTAGACATTATCAAAGGTGCTTTTGCCAGGAATGGCTGATTTCATATGGGACTCCGCGCCGCTCGTCCTTGAACAAGATGTCCGGTTTGGATACCTGAATCGCTCGGTTTCTTCGCCGAGGCAATTCAGCCCCGAGATTGTATTCAACACCAAGGGCAACACGATGCTGAGAGTCCTGCGTCAGAATCTCAGGAAATGCACCTCTTTTACATTCTCGGTGGCTTTTGTGTCCCCCCGCGCCATCGCTCTTCTCAAACAAGAACTTGCCGAGTTCAGCGGCACAGGCCGCATCATCACTTCTGACTATCTGGGCTTCAATTCACCCGATGCCTTCTCCGAACTGCTCAATTTGTCGCGGCCAAACAAGTTTTTCCGGGCCTCCATCGACGTCCGACTGCACCATCGCAGCGACTTCCACCCCAAGGGATACGTCTTCCATCACTCGGACAACGTCACTGCGATCCTCGGAAGTTCAAATTTGACTGAGAATGCTCTTGTCAAAAATCACGAATGGAATCTCAAAGTTTCCGCCGCCCATCGTAGCGACCTCGCGGGCCAACTCCACGAACTTCTGAGTAGTGAAGTCCAGAATTCAGATGTCCTCACGGCCGAATGGATCGAACAATACCGCGAGGTGTATCAGTCCCCCCGGATGGACCTCCGTATGGGAAGTCGAAGAGGCCTTCGCCGCCCCGCTGCTCCGTCGGCCGATGGGGCCGAAGACGAGCCGACATCATTACCGGTCGATGAGGACCTACCCCTCTTAAAGACCGTTGTTCCAAACTCGATGCAGCAGGCCGCATTGGCGGCCATCCATACCATGAGATTGGATGGAAAAGACAAAGCCCTCGTAATTTCCGCTACGGGAACAGGCAAGACAATCCTATCCGCACTGGATGTTCGCCACGTGAACCCTCAACGAATGTTGTTCGTTGTGCATCGAGAGCAGATTCTGGACAGGGCCATCCAGGAATTCCAGCTAGTGCTCGGAGCCCATGCCGCGGACTTCGGCAAATTGGCCGCTAGATCAAGGAACCTGCACACGAAGTACGTTTTCGCCACAGTCCAAACTCTCTCTCAGCCCGAAGTCATGAAAGAACTCGCACCGGATGCCTTCGACTACATCTTGGTGGATGAAGTCCACAGAGCAGGAGCGGAGAGCTATCGCCGGATACTGGATCATTTCAAACCAAAGTTCCTTCTAGGTGTCACGGCCACGCCGGAAAGATCCGATGGGATAAACATCTATGAGATATTCGATTTCAATGTGCCGTACGAAATCCGCCTCAACCATGCCCTAGAGGAAGACATGCTGAGCCCCTTCCATTACTACGGGATTGCGGACGTTGAATTTAGCAATGGGACGGCCCCAGCGGAGCCGCACTGCCTTGCCAGGCTAACGAGTGATGACCGCGTCAGTCACGTTCTGGAGGCGATCGCACTTTACGGACAGGCCGGAGTGGCACCTCGGGGATTGATTTTCTGCAGTCGAAAGGATGAAGCTGCAAGACTTTCCGAACAGCTCAACCAACGAAGTCTGCGTGGACGGCCGCTGAGGACCGTTGCGTTAACGGGTGAGGACCCTGTCGCGCGACGCGAAGAACAGGTTGTTCGTCTCGAACGTGGCGAACTCGACTACATCCTGACAGTCGACATCTTCAATGAAGGCGTCGACATTCCTTCCATTAACCAAGTGATAATGCTGCGGCAGACTCAGTCTGCGATTGTCTTCGTCCAACAGCTTGGCCGCGGGCTACGAAAGCACCCCGACAAGGAATATGTGGTGGTAATCGACTTCATCGGGAACTATGCCAATAATTATCTGATTCCCATCGCATTATTTGGAGACGAATCCCTGAACAAGGAGTCATTGCGACAGAACCTCATCGCCGCCGAGGAAAGTGGGGTTCTTCCGGGGCTCTCGAGCGTGCGATTTGATCGTATTTCTCAAGAACGTGTTCTGCAATCCATCGTGGACACCACGCTCGACAAGTTGCAGAACATTAAAGCTGCTTTTGAAGCGCTGAAGAATCGTCTTGGTGGTAATCCTCAGCTCATGGACTTTTACAGATTTGAGTCTGTGGATCCGGTCCTCCTGGCAACCAGGGACGACAACTATCCGGCTCTCGTGTACCGCTTGACGAAAACCTCAAGTGGTATCACCCCGGCCCAGAACTGCTTGCTGGCACTCCTGTCCTACGAGGTTTTGCCTGCGAAACGGCTACATGAGACTGTCCTGCTGAGAGAACTCCTGACGACAGGACAACTCACGATTGCAGAAATGGCAAGCATATTTACCCGGCATGGGATAGCAGCAGATCTCGCACATGTGCGGAGCGCGGTCCGGTCGCTCACGATGGACTTTAATACCGACAGTGAGCGAAGCAAGTACCTTGCGGCCGTGAAATGGCTGGATGACGAAACTGTCGGACTAACACCTGAGCTCGACGACAACTACAGCTCCTCGCAGTTTTTTTCAGCGAGCGTGGATGACGTCCTCGACACCGCGTACGCGCTCATATCTGACAGGTATGCGGACGGGGATCCCTTCATGGTGGGGAAACAGTATTCCCGAAAGGATGCAAGCCGCCTTCTCTGCTGGCAGAAGAACGTTATGTCCACGATCTACGGATACAAAGTGGATCGTCCCACGATGAGCTGCCCGATCTTCGTCACTTACCACAAGTCGGAGGGCGTCACGGCGAGCATCGATTACGGCGATGAACTCCTAGACCATTCCACCATGCGATGGTTCACCCGTAGCCGACGCCGTCTGACGAGTGGCGAAGTAGTTCCTATCGTTGACAACAACGTCGCACTCCACGTGTTCATCAAGAAAGATGACAACGACGGCGCCGACTTCTTCTACCTCGGTAGGGCGCGGTCCCAGGATGCGATTGAAGCGACCATGCCAAATGACCCGAAGTTGAGCGTGGTGCAGATGGACTTGAAATTTGAATCGCCGGTCTTGCCGGAGATCTACGACTACTTTAAGAGACCCATCACATCTGAATGAACTAGGGACGACCAGCTCTACGGTGGCCGGCCGATGATCCTCTCCGGCCTGAAAACCTGGCTGGAGACCGGCGAAAAGCTCACCACGCCCGCCTCCCTCATGTACACCTGAGGCGACCGGCGGCACCCAACCCGGGGCGCCGCCGTCGTACTCCCGACGGTGGCCGCTGGCCAGGAGACCCGTCGGCTACGCCTCACTCCCCCGGAGCCCTGTACGACGGCGTCATCTTGAACGCTTCGTTAATATCTTCCGGCGTCATGAGCGGCCCTCCGCCTATCCGGTGCGCGGCTTGCGCTTACCAGGACCTCGACGCCAACAATCCAATGTGAAGGGCGCACCCGGCCAAAGCCGGACGCGCCCTTCGTGTGCACGGACCCCCAAAAGGGGTCAAAGCACCTGATCAGTCGATGAGCACCGGGGCCTTTGCCGAGTCCGATGCGTCGACAATGGGCGCAACCTTCCCGGAACGGTGATGCAGCCAGTTCGCCAACGCCAGAAGCGCTACGAGTCCGAAAGTGCTCAGGAGCTGGGGACGGGAATCCTCGCCGATGAAGCCCACCGTGAAGATCGCCGCGAGGATGAGGAGACCGAAGCCCGTCAGCCACGGGAAGCCGGGCATCCGCAGGGGAAGCTCCGTTCCCTCGCGGTCGGCGCGGAGGCGCAGTGCGAGCTGGGCCAGGAGCGCGGAGGTCCACACCAGCAGGCAGGTCGAGCCCACAATGTTGAGCAGGACGGGAAGGACCTTTTCAGGGAAGGCCAGCTCCAGCACAACCGTGACAACGCCGAAGGCGACGCTGGCCAGGACTGCGACAACCGGGACCCGGGCCTTGGACACGGAAGCAAGCAAGCGCGGTGCTTCACCGCGCTCGGCAAGGGAGAACGCCATCCGGGAGGCGCCGTAGAGGTTGGCGTTGAGGGCCGAGAGCAATGCTGCCACGGCTACCAGGGTGATGGCGGTGGCTGCGCCGGGCATACCGGCGGCCTCCAAGACTGCGGCGAACGGGCTCTTCAGCCCCGCCGAACCCACGGGAACCACGGCCGCGATGATGAAGATCGCACCGATGTAGAAGACCAGGATGCGCCACAGCACGGTCCGGACTGCTGTCTTCACGCTGCGGGCCGGCTCGGCGGTCTCAGCTGCCGCCACGGACACAATTTCGGTGCCGCCGAACGCGAACGCAACCACGAAGAGCGCCGTGGCAATACCGGCGAAACCGCTGGGTGCGAATCCGGCACCGGTGAAGTTGGCCAGGCCCGGCGACTGTACGCCCGGCAGCCAGCCGAAGAGCAGGGCAGCGCCCACCAGGAGGAACCCGACGATGGCCGCCACCTTGAGCAGGGCGAACCAGAACTCGAACTCGCCGAAGTTCTTCACGCTGGTGAGGTTCACGGCGGTGAGCACCACGATGAACACGAAGGCCATCAGCCACACCGGCAGGGCGGGGAAGATGGTGGCCAGCAGGCCTGCGGCGCCGAGCGCCTCGGCGGCGATTACCACCACGAGCTGCAGCCACCACAGCCAGCCCACCGTGGCACCGGCCACCGGACCGTACGCCTTGGCGGTGTAGACGGAGAAGGCACCGCTGTCCGGGTTGGCGGCAGCCATCTCGCCGAGGGCCCACATCACCAGGATGATGAGGGTGCCTGCCACGAGGTAGGAGATCAGCACTGCCGGGCCGGCAGCCTGGATGCCGGCGCCGGATCCGATGAAGAGGCCCGCGCCGATGGCGCTTCCGAGGCCCATCATGGTGAGCTGGCGGGGTTTGAGGGCCGCGCCGAGCGGGCGGGCAGACGTCATTGTCTGTTGTTCCATGGGGATTCCTCTGGTTGTAGGTGGAACGGATTGCTAAAAGGTCGGTCGATTTTCAGCCGGTGTGGGCTTCGAGGAGCCGGAGCACGCGATCGTTGGAGACGGGGTCGGCCACGGTGATCCGTATGCCGTCCCCCTGGTACGCCCGGACCAGGATGCCCGCGCCGTCGAACGCGTCTACCAGCCTCAACCGGAGGCTGTCGTCGGCGCGGATCCACAGGAAATTGCCCTGGCTCGGCTGCATTTTCCAGCCCTGTGCTTCAAGTTGGCCGGCCATTCGCGCGCGTTCCTGTTTGACGGCGGCAACGCGCGCTTCCATCTCCTCCCCCGCGTCCAGCGACGCGACGGCTGCCTTCTGGGCCAGCGCACTCACCGCGAAGGGAAGAGCGGTCCGGCGCAGTCCCTCAGCAATATCCGGCGCCGCCACGGCGTACCCCACGCGCAAACCGGCGAGCCCGTAGGCCTTGGAGAAAGTGCGCAGGATGCAGACGTTCGGGTACCGACGGTACAGCGCCAGGGCGTCTGGGCCGCTGCCCGCTTCGGCGTACTCCACGTAGGCCTCGTCGATCACCACCAGCATGTCGGAGCGGACGGTCTGCAGGAACGCCTCGAGGCGGCCGTGGCTGATCGGCACGCCGGTGGGGTTGTTGGGGGTGCAGAGCAGGATCACCTTCGTGCGGTCGGTGACGGCGGCTGCCATGGCGTCGAGGTCGTGGCCCTCGACGTCGTCCAGCGGGATGCGGACCGGCCGGGCGCCTGCCAGCTCCACCAGTATCGGGTAGGCCTCGAAGGAGCGCCACGCGAAGATCACTTCGTCCCCGGCGTCGCACAGTCCGGTGATGATCTGCTGGAGGACGCCCACACTGCCGGGTCCCACCGCTACCTCCCCGGCGGTGACGCCCAGGTGCCGGGCGAGCCGTTCGCGGAGTTCGACGGCAGCCGAGTCCGGATAGCGGTTCATGGTGCCCGCCGTTTCTGCCACCGCAGCCGCGGCAGCAGGCAGCGGAGCGTAGTGGCTTTCGTTGCTGGCGAGGGCGGCGATGTCCGTACCGGCGCTGCGGCGGCCCGGGACGTAGGACGGAAGTCCGGACACAGCGCCACGAAGGATGGGGAGCGCGGTTTCAGGTGTGGCCAGGAGCTGATCAGGGGTCATAAGGACCGATCATGGTTGTGACCCGGCACACAATGCAAGATACCCTCAAGCCATTGGGACTTCTGCTCAACTTCTACAGTGTCTGGTGAAAATATGACCATCGCTCACCCTCGCACCCTCGATTCCCTCGACGGCAGGATCATCCTGGCCCTGGACAAGGACCCCGAAGCCAGCGCCCTGGCGCTCTCGCGGACGCTCGGCGTCGCACGCAACACAGTTCACGCCCGGCTGGCACGGCTGGAGCGCAGCGGCGCGCTCCGCTCCTTCAGCAGGAGGCTGGACCCCGCCGCGCTCGGATATGACCTGATGGCCTTCCTCTCACTGTCCATCAGCCAGACGCGGACCGGCGCGGTGGAGGACGGGCTCGCAGCGATCCCGGAGGTCATCGAGGTGCACGCCACCACCGGGGACGCGGACCTCATGGCCAAGGTGGTGGCACGCGGCACGGCGGACCTCTACCGCATCACCAACCAGATCCTGGAAATCGAGGGGATCCAGCGGACCAGCACGGCCATTTCCGTGCTGGAACTCATGCCGCCCCGCTACGACGGCCTCCTGGACCGGCTGTCCGGGCAGGAAAACCGCACTTCGGACTAAACGCGGGTGACGTGCACCACAAGCGCGCATTTTGTCACTTCATCGAGCTCCTACTGCCAAAAGTCCCAGCCGCTGTTAGCTCTCTTGCCTATCTGCTGACCAGCCAACAAGATTCCTGCATGACTACTCTTACCGTCTCCGGCCGCGTGGCGCAGGTTCTCAGCAGCTACCTCAGCGATGTCTTCGGCGTGATGGGCAACGGCAACGTCTACTTCCTGGACGCCGCGGAAAAGCTGGGCCTCCGATTCTCCCCCGTCCGCCATGAAGGCGCCGCCATCGCCGCGGCCGACGCCTACTACCGAACCTCAGGACGCCTCGCGGCGGGCACCACCACCTACGGCCCCGGCTACACCAATGCGCTCACCGCCCTCGCCGAGGCGGTTCAGGCGCAGATCCCCGTGGTGCTGGTCACCGGGGACGCGCCGAGCAGCGGCGCCCGGCCCCAGGACGTGGACCAGGCCGCAATCGCCGCGGCCCTCGGCGCGGCCACCTTCACCGTCACCCGCGACGCCGCGGGCTCCATCACCCAGCAGGCGGTGGAATACGCACTCACCAAGCGCACCGCCGTCGTGATTGCCATTCCCTACGACCTCGCGGCGCTCGAGGCGGCAGAAGAGGAACTGCCGGCACCGCACGCACCGAAGGTGACGGACGACGTCGACGGCGGCCTCGGGCAAGTAGCCCGCCTGCTCGCCGGGGCCAAGCGCCCGCTGATCCTCGCCGGCCGCGGTGCGCACCTCGCCGGTGCAGGACCGGAACTCCGCGGGCTCGCCGACCGCCTCGGCGCACTAACCGCCGGAACCGCCCTGGCGCTCAACCTCCTCAATGGCGAGGGGTACCTGGGCGTCGCCGGCGGTTTCGGCACGGACACTGCGGCCGGGCTCATGGCTGAAGCCGACGTGGTCCTCGTGGCCGGGGCGAGCCTGAGCCCCTTCACCATGCGGTTCGGGCACCTGCTCGGCCCGGACAGCACCGTCATCCAGATCGACACCGCCCTGCAGCCCACGCACCCCCGGGTGGACCTGTTCGTCAGCGCGGACGCGAAGTCTGCAGCGGGAGGCCTTCTCCGGCTGCTGGATGGGGCGGCTTCGGGAGAAGCTTGGCGCGCCGAAGCCCGCAAGCGCCTGGCCGAAGGACCGGCCCACCATGCAGGCTCCGCGGAAACCGCGGACGGCCGGCTGGATCCGCGCTCCCTTGCCACGGCACTGGATGCCGTGCTGCCGGAGCGCCGCACCGTGGTCCAGGACGGCGGTCACTTCGTCGGCTGGGCACCCATGTACTGGCACATCCCCCGGCCCCAGGACCTGGTCATGGTGGGGACCGCCTACCAGGCCATCGGGCTCGGCCTGGCCAGCGCCGTCGGGGCAGCCCGCGCCTTGGAGGACGGCCGAACCCTGGTGCTCGCCTCCGGCGACGGCGGCTTCCTGATGGGCCTGTCCGACCTCGAATCGCTCATTGCTGCGGCGGGCAGCGCCATCGTGGTGATCTACAACGACGCCGCCTATGGAGCCGAAATCCACCAGTATGGCTCCCAGGGCCTGACCGAAAAGCCCATGCTGATCCCCGAAGTCGACTTCAGCGGGATTGCCCGCGCGCTCGGTGCCGAGTCGGCGATCATCCGTTCACTGGCGGACCTTGACGCGCTCAAGGACTGGATCGACGCCGGCGCCAAGGGAACCTTCGTGGCCGACTGCCGGATCACGTCGAGCGTCCGGGCGCCATGGCTGAGCGAGTGGATGGCGGCCTCGCAGGCGGCAAAGGCGGCGGTGGCGGGCTAGGCTTTCCTCCCGCGGCCCGTCAGCCCTCGGTGTCACCGACCGCGACGTGGACCTCGTTGGTGACGGCAGTTCCGCGCTCCACTGTCCGTGACACCGTGCAGTACTTCTTATGCGAGAGGTCCACCAGCCGCTCCACCATGCCGGCGGCCTTCTGCCCCTCGGCCGTATCGGGAAAGCCCAGGGTGAAGGACAGGTGCAGGCCCTCCACCCGGCTCGCACCGTCCTCAACGACCTTGTGGCCGGTCGCCGAGACCTGGAAGGACGTAGGCTCGGCGCTCCGTGCCGTCACCGTGTCCACGTCGATGGCCGAACACCCGGCGATCGCCGTCCGGGTCAGCTCGACGGAACGCAGCATGGGATCGTTGTTTTCGCTCATTGGACCATGATGCCACCAGCAGGCAACGGGATTCCGGGCGCTGAGTCCGGTGCCTAAGCGTGGCGAACCGCTGCACCCGACCTGGGCGCCGTCGTCGTACGCCCCTCCCCCGAACCAGATCCAATCCGCCGACTCAACGGAGGTCGATCAGCTGTGCCTTTCCGTCGGTGTAGTAGGTGTCGCCACTCGCGTTCTGTCCACCTTCCGGGTGCGTGACCGTGAGCAGCCGGGCCGGGTAGCCGAGGGAACCGACGATGTAGGCGCGTTCGGCATCGATGTCCGGATCGATGTGGTGGGTGGGCAGTTTCGCGGCGCCGGCGAATTCGATGCCGTCGTCAAAGCTCGCCGTCGCCACCCACACCGGGGTGCCGTCCGGCAGCGCGTACCCGCTCCGCCAGAGCCGCGTGTGGTGACGCTCCCGGAGGGATTGGGCGGCCGTTGCCTGCTCGAAGGCCACGTCTTCAGGCTGTGAGTTGAGGAACGACGGCGTGACCGGGGCGCTGGCGTACTGGCTGCCCTGGAACCCGACGGCGAGGGCCCTGAGCGTGTTGGCCGCCGTCGACCGGTCGGCACGGGTCCAGCCGTGGCTGGTGAACGTGCTGATGATCTGGTCCTCTGAGCCAATGTAGATAAAACTGATGGGTTCCATCCGGCCGCCGGTAAGCGTTTCGCTGTAGGTCGGGAGATTGTGGACCGTTGACTCGTCCACTGTGGACAGCGTGGCGGCGGTCGGCCGGACCACCGGGGTGGCAGGATGGACCAGCGCCGGAAATGCGAGAACGGAAAAAACCACCACGACGGCCGGGACCGCCACCACAACCTTGTTGGCCAGCCGGATCCTTCCGCTCCTGAGGAACGCATAGCGGCTGGCGATTTCCAGAAACCCGATCAGGAGCACCAGCAGGGAACTTCCCAGCAGGATCCCGGCCCACACATCCGTGGGATAGTGCACGCCCAGGTAGACCCGGCTCAGCCCCACCAGGACCACCGCCGCGGCGTACAAGACCACCGTCACGGCCCGTGCGGCTGCAGACCTGTACGTCCTGACCAGCAGGTAGGCGAGTAGGCCGAACAGGACAGTGGCCCGGACCGTGTGGCCGCTGGGGAAGCTGAACGAGTCTTCGCTGATCAGACTGAGTGCTGCATCGGGGCGGAGGCGCCCTACCAGGAGTTTGACGGCGAAGGTCAGTGCCTCCTGGCCGGCCGCCGCAACAGCGAACAGCCAGGCGGCCGCCCGCCGCCGTTTCCACCACAGCACCGCAACTGCGCCGGCAGTGAGCAGCAGGACGCTCTGCCCGCTGGCAAGGACGGTGACAGCACTGAAAAAGGACGTCTCGCCGTCGGACCTCACCACGGGCATCAGGTTCAGGATCCGCTGATCGACGCCGGAGAACGGACCTCCGCCACCGACGCTGAGCAGTACGCCGGCGAAGTTGACCAGCGGCACGGCGGCAATCACCACCGTCACCGTCAGCGGCAGGCCCCTCGGGCTATGCAGCGTCAAGCGGCGCCGGGCCCACACCAAGACCGGCCGGCGCGACTGCCTGAGCCGTTCGGCGTACTCGTTGGACTCCAGGCCGCCCCACATGGAGACCAGCAAGGACCTGAGGACGGTCTCGGGTTCTGCCAGCGCGCGGATGATGGTGTAGGCAAGGACACCGAGCAGGGTGCCCTCGAGGAAGATGGCGAACAGGAACAGCACGGGCGAGACGAAGATGGACAGCGACTTGACCACGTAGACGTTCACCACCAGCAGGACCACCGCGATCACGGCGCCGCGAACATACCGTCCCGCGTTGGTTTTGCCGGCCGCCATCCGCTGCGGTGTCGATTCGGTCATCGCGGCAACCCGGTGAGCTCGGCGCGGCGGAACCGCAGTTCCCTTAGCGTCCCGTTCAGTGGCGATCCGGTGAAGGGAAGGGTGTCCAGGCCGATGGTACTGACTGCAGTAAGGGCTGTTTTGTTCGCGGCTGCGGCCGCCCTTTCCGGCAGGCCGATGCTGGCGGCGAACTCCTGCCAATGCCTGGCCTTGAGGTTCTTCACCCTGCCGGCGACGGCGAGGGCCATGGTGTCGTCACCGTAGAGCAGTGTGCACGGGATGTCGTAGACCGGGGCTACCACCCAGCCGCCGTTCAGACCTTCCAGTACGGATACATTCTTGGCGTGCAGGTCCCCGTTGCCGGTCAGCCATGCGAAGACGAACTGCAGGTAGAGGTTCCTGACGGCGATAGCTTTGGCTTTGCACAGCCCGGCCAGCGCCAGCACTACGGCCTCCGAACTCACGGCATATTTTGATGCCGGCGGGAGGTTGAGGACCTGAGCGCCATCCTCTAAGGCCAGACGCAGAAGGCCATCGCCTCGGGTCCGGTCGAACCGCTCAACAAGGAGTCCGTGCAGGCCGTTCCTGTCCTGCACGACGCTGTGCCTGGCAACAGGGATTTTCAGGACTTTAGCCCCCGCGAGGTGGGCTGCTTCGTTGAGGACCAGATGCGGATGCTGGGGCGGATCCAGTTTGAGCAGGTACCGGCGGTTGGCCAGAGCCAGCGGCATAGTCAACATCGAGGCGCTGGCCTTGGATTGGACACCCGGCAGCCCGTGCCGGTCTACCGCTTCAGTCAGGGAAGCAAAGTCCAGATCCTCCGGGTGCGAAGTGTCCGCCAGCGGACGGGGCTCCAGAGGCACTTCCCCTGCGGGAACGATCTGGACGTCGCCGGGGACATCTGCGCCGACGGCCAGGAGCAGGCTGAGTTCATCGCCCAGGCTCGTCTTCACGGCGTCCTTGAGCACGGTGAGGCGATGACCTTCCGGCAGAAGGCCGGAGAAGAAGGAGGGCACTGCGCCACCGGGGGCTTCCAACGGATCCGCGGTGAAGGGCAGGGTGGTGGCGACAGCGCGACCGCCCGTGGCGAAGAAGTCCGGCCTGTAGGCAAAGACAACGCTGCCGCGGACAGTCCGATTCAGATGGCCGGCAAGGACGCCCGCCTTGTACACGTCCGCACTGCGAACAAATTTCAGGCGCCCCAGGTCCTCAGCCATCAGTAGCCCTTAGATGCAGCCCCACCGCATTGGCCGCGGCGGCGACTGTTACCAGCGAAGGATTACCGGTCCCGCTCTCGATGGCGTGAATGGTCCGCGAGGACGTGCCGATCAGGTCGGCCAGCGTACCCTGGGTGACACCGGCCTCCTTGCGTGCCCGCCGGATGCTGGCACCTATGGCCGCAATGTCTTCCACCCGGCAACCCCTCTGAAATATATTGCTGATTTTGCTAGATCCATCATTAACCCTGCCCTAAAATCAACAAATACGCAATATATTTCCGAAGCTGCGTGGTTTGGTGGCCTTCGCGCCTGAAAAGGGCCGAACCGGAAGGATGTTTCCGGTTAGTAGCGCTCAAGTCGGCCGATAGCACAATCGTCCACCCGTCGCCGGAACCGCTTAGTCCGTCAGCCGCTCCGTTGCGTACTTATTGAGGGGCACTCCGCGATTGGCGGCCTCAATCGCCAGTTTGCGGTGGAGTTCGGGAGGTACGCGAAGGTTGAGCCTGCCACTGAACGTTTGGGTTGCAATTGCCTGAGGCACCGGTTCGCCCGACTCGGTAAGTTCATCGACGACGTCGGACACTAACCGTTCAATGCCGCGGAGCGCCTCGAACTGGTCCTCGTCCAGCCAGGAGAGGGACGGGAATTCAAGGACAGTCGCCACAAACTCGTCGTCCTCCGGCGACCACTGGACCGAGTAACGATAGTGCGCGACCGGGGACGGAATGACCGCTGCTTTTCGAGTAGACATCTGCTTTTCTTTAGTCCGATCGATGGCGGCTATTTCGATGCTCGTCACACGCAACATGCTGCCACTTTTGGCACCACTACTCAACCGCCGGCACCCAGCCCGGGTGCCGGCGTCGAAATTCCCGACGGCGGCCGCTGGCCGGGCGACTCGTCGGCTACGACTATTGCCGAGGTCTATCGGGGAACAAGCCGCCACAGGGACGTGACCTCGGCCGTGCGCGCCTCGAACAGAGGATCGTCGCGGTCCGATGCCTTCGGATGCGTTGGCTTGGTGTCGAGCCGGTCCATCACCTTCAGCCCGGCCGCCTCGATGGCGGCCAGCAGATCCTCACGCGTCCGCAGGCCAAGGTGCTCGGCCAGGTCGGAAAGGACAAGCCAGCCCTCACCGCCCGGCTCCAGATGGCCGGCGAGTCCGTTCAGGAAGCGGAACAGCATCCTGCTGCCGGGGTCGTAGACGGCGCTGTCCAGGGACGAATGCGGCGTGGCCGGAATCCAGGGCGGGTTGCACACAACGAGCGGCGCCCGTCCGGGCGGGAACATGTCGGTCAGGACGGCCTCAGCGCGGTCCTGGACACCGAGGTTCCGGAAATTCTCAGCGGCACAGGCAATGGCACGCGGTTCATTGTCCGTCGCCACCACGCGGTGGACGCCACGGCGGGCGAGGACGGCAGCGAGCACCCCGGTGCCGGTTCCGACGTCGAACGCCAGCGTCTCAGAGGGCAGCGGCGCGGCGGCCACGAGATCCACATATTCACTGCGGGTGGGGAAGAACGTGCCGTAGTGCGGGTGGATGCGGTCCTGCAGGGCATCGACGTAGACGCCGTTCCGCCGCCACTCGTGGGCGCCAATGGCCCCGACCAGCTCATGCAGGGACACCACGGAGGATTCGCCGATCTCGCCGTACGCTTCGGCGGCGGCCTCCCGGATATCCGGTGCGCGGCGCAGCGGCACCACCGGGCCCGGATCAAGGGGAATCAGCAGCAGACCGAGAACGCGTGCACGATGCGAGCGGGACTGGCGGTGCCGGTAGAACTTCTCGGCCGCGGTTCCTGTGATCTTCTTTCCGGCGCCTACCCGCCGGTCCATGGCATTGAGGATCTGACGTGCGTTATGGAAGTCACCGTGCCAGAGCATCGCGATCCCCTGTGACGCCATCCGGTTCGCCTCATCGGCCGTAAGCGAGTCGGAGACCACTTCGACGCGCGTCGGCGCCGGCCTGCCGTTCGCCGAACGCCACCGCGCAGTCATGCTGACACCCGCTTCGGCCCAGGTCACGACGGCGGGCTCATCCACTGCCGCCGTGCGCGCGGGCTGGAGGGCCGACATCGGGATTCCCACGGGAGCTGGTGTACCAGTACTGATAAGAAGTCCGTTCCAAGAGTCCGGACCGTCATCAGGTCACGAACTGAGCTTGGTTGAAGGCCGCTGGAGCCCTTCAACCTATATTTCAGGATACAGGGCAGGGATCCGGTGCCGGATTTCGTCCGGCGGCCTGTCAGCCCTCGGTGTCACCAAGGGCGACGTGTACCTCGTTGGTGACGGCAGTTCCGCGCTCCACTGTCCGTGACACCGTGCAGTACTTCTTATGCGAGAGGTCCACCAGCCGCTCCACCATGCCGGCGGCCTTCTGCCCCTCGGCCGTATCGGGAAAGCCCAGGGTGAAGGACAGGTGCAGGCCCTCCACCCGGCTCGCACCGTCCTCAACGACCTTGTGGCCGGTCGCCGAGACCTGGAAGGACGTAGGCTCGGCGCTCCGTGCCGTCACCGTGTCCACGTCGATGGCCGAACACCCGGCGATCGCCGCCAGCAGCAGCTCCACCGGGCTCAGCAGGCCTTCTCCGTGGCCGAATTCAAGTTCCGCGCCCGCAGCATTGCGCGCCACGTAACGGGCCGTTGCCGTCCGGGTCAGCTCGACAGAACGCAGCATGGGATCGTTGTTATCGCTCATTGGACCATGATGCCACCAGCAGGCAACGGTGCATGATGGACATGGCCCGCGGACGCCGCTTTGGCCCGCGTGCTGGCGAACGTTCAGGTGCGGACCGGGCCGCCCACCTAGTAGTACTTAGTTAGGTCGGCGTGGCGGCTTTTAATCCCTGACCGATCCTGTTAAT
>NZ_JASBRB010000023.1 GCF_029960665.1 Pseudarthrobacter sp. AL07 | reverse complement strand
ACCGGATACTGCCCCTACTGCCAACCACGAGCCCCAACCTAACTAAGTACTACTAGGAGGCCCGGAAACTGGCTCTCAGCGTCGAAACCCGTCCGGCCCAGAGGAGGCTGCTCTCGATCAGAGACGGATTCCGCACAGCCTCCTCTGCGATTGATGTCCTCGCTCCGCCTAATGTCAGCTAAGTGGGCTCACATCAGATTGACATTGTCACGGGGGTGCTCGCGCCAGCCCGCCTTGGCGACATTGTGCGGCTGGTCCTCGGTGTCCAGGCCGCGCTGGTACCAGACGTTCCACTCGTCGAAGGACAGGTTGATGTGCTTTTTGTGTTTTGCCCTTGGCACGCACGGCGTCGGCGGTGGCGATCACGGACTCGATAAAGCCGAACCCGGGCGAGGCGCCCGGCCGGAAAGATTGGGTCCAAGTGCACCGGATCATGGTGGCGTGAACAGCGAATGGGTCGTGTGGTGGAAAGAAGCGCCACACGACCCAAACGCTTGGTCACCAATGGTCACGGCGCGGACCCGTGTGTCATAGCTTTAGCCCTTGATCGCCCCTCCTGTGAGCCCAGTGACCAGGAACTTCTGGGCAAGGAAGGCAAGAGCGATGATCGGCAGTGCCAACAGGATGCTGGCGGCGGCGATGAGTTGGTAGAGGGCGGTGTCTTCAGCAATACCGAACGATGCGATGAATACCGACAGGGTGGTCGCATGCTGCTGCGTCAGTACAACCGGGATCAGGTATTCCTGGATGGCCAGCAGGAACGTGAAGATCCCTGCGGTAACCAGCCCGGGACCGGCAAGGGGCATGATGACCCGACGGAATGCCCCGAAGCGGCTACAGCCATCGATCTGGGCCGCTTCTTCCAGTTCCCTGGGCAGCTCGGCGAAGAAGTTCCGCAACAGCCAGATCGTGAACGGCTGGTTCACCGCCACGAGGGCGATGATCAGCATCAGCTGGGTGTCGTAAATATTGAGGGCCTGTGCGATGGAGTAGAAGGGCAGGACAACGACGAAGCGCGGCAGTGACCGGAAAACAAGTGCCAGCACGAGCAGCCACAACGAGATCCGGGAATCAAACCGGGACAGTGCATAAGCCGCAGGCGCCCCCACGATCAGGGAAATGATGACTGTGACCACGCCGACCACGATGGTGTTCACACCGAATGAGGCGAATTCGGTGGCGTACCAGAGCTGTTCGTAGGCCGTGATCTGGGGGGTGAAGCTCCAGACGGGGGGCGAGATGAACGCGTCTGTGTAGGGCTTGATGGAGGTCAGGAAAGCCCAAACAAACGGGAAAACTGCCACAAACGCCGCCACCGACAGCCCTATGTATGCCATGGCGGTCCGCCACCGGGGGCGGCGTCCTATGGTGGTGTTGCTCAGGGCCCCTCGGGGCCGACGTGGAGGACGGCCATCGACGGCGCGGTCCGGGATGGGTGTCGGCAGCGGGGCCGGGGGAAGGATGCTGACGTTGTTCGGTGCACTCACGCGGATTTCATCTCCCGCCAGGTTTGGCGAATGAAGGGGACGAGGAAGATCAGGATGATGATGATCGTGATGACGTTGATGGCGCTGGCGAGTCCGAGTTGTTGGGTTTCGCCGAGCGCGACGTTGTAGACGTAGGTCATGAGGGACTCAGTGCCGACCGTTGAGGCGGCCGGGGTGATCATCCGGATGCTGTCGAAGACCCGGAAGCCGTCCATGATTGAGATGAGGGCGATGAAGCCGATGAATCCCCTGATGGAGGGCATCACGATGCGCCATTGGGTCTGCCACCAGCCGGCCCCGTCGAGGGCGGCCGCCTCGATCCGTTCGCGGGGGACGGACTGCAGGGCCGCCACCAGGACGAGGATGCCGAACGCCGACTCGTGCCAGATGCTGTGGAAAATGAGTAGGAACTTCGCCGCCGCCGGATCGGTGAACCAGTCCGGCGCGATACCCAGGGGTGCCAGCAGGACATTGACGAAGCCGCCGAACGTGCTGTTGAACAACCAGGAGAAGACGAGTGCGCCGATCACCGTCGGCACGACATAGGGCACCAGAAGCAGCCCAAGGAAGAAGGCCCGGGCCTTGGCGCGGACGGCGTTGAGCATGAGGCCAACAACGTACCCGCCAACGATCTTTCCTGCCGTCATCGCGGCGGTGTAGACGGTCGTGAACCCGGCGGCGGCCCAGAACCGCTGGTCACCCAAGGTGGCCGCATAGTTGGCGAACCCGACGAACAGACCAGGGTCGCCATAGCTGACCTTCCTGAAGCTGTCGAAGGCCGTGATGAATAAGGGCCCGGCCATGAGCAAAGTCATGACCAAAATACTGGGGCCGACGAAGATGAAGAATTCGCGTCGTCTCAGTGGACCCACCTCCTAAAATCTGTAGTGGCGGATTCGCCGCGGAATGGTTACTTCAGGTACCCGGCGGTCGTCAGCGCGGCGTTGGCTGCGGCATCGGCCTTGACGAGCGCATCCATCGGGTCCCCGGTGCCGTTGACCGCTTCGACGATGAAGGGACGGGTGCTTTGCTGGATTGTGGGCATAAACGGCTTTAGCGGCAGCGTGTCCGCGCCTGCCTTCAGGGTATCCAGTGCGGCCTGCCAGTAGGGTGCTTTGGCCTGCAGTGCGGGGTCGTTGAGCTTGCTGGCCCGGGAGATGACGGCGAACGGGGCTCCGTTGGTCATTGCCGCGTCTCCGACCGAGGTGGCCAAGACTCCGGCGAGGGTCTCGAAGCCGACCTTGGAGTTCTTGGCGATGGCGAACCCGTCCTGGGTCCATTGGGCGGCCGGCTTGCCGCCGGGCTTTGCCGCCGGTGCCGGAGCGAAGGCGAAATCGTTGGAGAATTTCGACAGGGCCGGGTCGATGAGGGTGGCACCCCGGCCGGCGTAAATGATGCCCATCGCGGCCTGCCCGTTCTGCAGGGCGGCGACGGCCTTGGCGTTGTTCAGGGTCAGGGCATCGCTGGACATGTAGGACTTGAGTTTGCGCAGGTCGTTGATCGCGGCTGCGCCTTCGGGGGAGGCCAGCGTGGGCTGTCCCCCGCCGTTGACCCAGGAGCCGCCCTGGCTGGTCAGCGCGTTGTTGAACGCGGTGGAGATATCACTGTCCGCGTTGAAGGAAGCGACGAAAGGTGTTTCGGACTTCCCCGCGGTCTTGATCTTGTCGGCCGCTGCATACAGTTCGTCATAGGTCGTGGGCGCCTGGATGCCCAGGCTGTCCAGGATGTCCTTGCGGTACATCAGAATGTGGACATTCTGCTGGTTGGGCAGGGCATAGAGGTGCCCGTCGTACTTCATCTTCTCCAGCAGCGCCGGATCAATATCGTTGACACCGGAGGCTTCACCGTTCTTGGCCACCCACTCGTCCAGGGGCGCCAGCCATCCCTTGGAGGCGTACTCGACCAGGGTGGTGTTGTAAACCTCCACAATGTCATAGGACGCGCCGTCGGCCGGCTGGGAAAGCGAAAGCGGTGCCTTTTCGAGTTGGGCCGAGAAGTCCACCGGTGAATGGTTGACCTTGAGATTCTTGACCCCGTTGCAGGCGCTCGTCATAGCCTTGGTAAACGGGTCCATACCGGGGGCACCGTAGGCCAGGACATTGACAGTGACCGGGCTGGCCGGCTCAGGGGCAAGACAGGTCCCCTTGGCGCCGGTGGCACCGGGAATCTGGCTGCCGGCGCCACAGGCAGCCAGGGACGCCACCGTAAGGGCGGCTACAGCCAGCAGCAGGGGCGAGCGACCGATTCTTTTGGGAAAGTTCAAAACGTCACCTTAATGATTTGGTGCCCCTAGCAGGCATGAATACGTATGTCCTAGACTGTGGCACAGCTAACATGATTGTCAATAGGCTTGCCGTGAGATGTTTACTGCGAAGCATCCACCCGACCCCGGAAAGTGAGGCAACAATGGTTGCCACCAGTCGTGACGTTGCCCGCTTGGCGGGCGTGTCCCAGCCGACGGTTTCGCGCGCCCTGCGCGGGGATCCCCGGGTCACCGTGGAGACGCGCCGCCGCATCGCGGATGCGGCGGCGGCCCTGAGCTATGTCCCCAGCCAGATGGGCCGTTCACTCTCAACGCAGGCCACTCAGCGGGTAGCCATGGTCGCCGACCTGGCCAACCCCCTCTACCCGCTGATACTTCCGGCGATCCACGACGCCCTGGCCGGCCGCGGCTACCGGATGGTTCTGATGGCCGAACGCGAGGATGACGATGCTGCCTACTCGCCACTTCTGGACCGCTCCGTCGACGGGGTGCTGCTCACGACCACGCGGCGGGAGTCAACAATGCCATTTGAGCTCCAGCAGCGAGGCATCCCCATGGTCATGCTGAACCGCATCGGCGGGATCGTGGCAGCAGACAGCGTGGTCGCTGACAACCTGCAAGCGGGCCGGGTAGCAGCCCAGATGCTTGTCTCTGCCGGCCACAAAGAGATCGGGTTGATAGCAGGGCCGGCCGCGGCCTCCACCAGCACCGACCGCGAGGCCGGAATCCGGGAGGCACTGGCTGACTCCGATATCCCCTTGCGTTCCTCGCAAGTTGCGCGCGGGTGGTTTGGGCATGATTCCGGGGTTTCGGGGATGCGCAAGCTCATGGCACTGGAGCGCCCACCCCGCGCCGTCATCTGCATCAGCGACTCGGTCGCCATCGGCGCGTTGAATGCGGCCCGGGAGCTTGGCCTCCGGGTGCCCGAGGACGTAGCTCTGGTCGGGGTTGACGATATCCCCACCTCCGGCTGGCCGATCTGCAACCTCAGCACCGTCGCCATCCCCTTGGCCGACATGGCCAGGGATGCCGCGAATCTTCTGGTGGACAGGCTGACGGGGGTTGTGGCCGGGGACCCGGTGCGCCGGATCCACCCGGTGCGCGCCGTGCCCCGCGGCACGCACACCGCCTCCTAGTCGACGCACGTCCCAATCCGCGAGCGAAACCTTGACATGCATGTGATACATACGTATACATGACCCATGGACGTTAACGTGAAGCAGAAAACAGCAACCCAGGTCGTCGATGAAAATGAGCTGAGGCGCCGGACCATCCGCCGCAGTGACTACGTCAGCTGCAACCAGGCCTTCATCGACTGCCGCACCCCCGGCAGCGACACCAAGGAGAACTACTCGATCATCGGACCGGGGGTGACCCAGAGCGCACAACAGGTCGTGAACCTTCGGGAACCGCACGGCTTCAACATCGGTGCCGCCGCCATGCCGGATGGCGTGGTGAACAACCTCCATCTCCACTTCACCGCCGAAGTTTTCCTGAACTGGAGCGGAACCTGGCAGATGCGCTGGGGCGCGGACGGCAGCGACGGCGAATTCATCTGCGAAGAAGGCGATATCGTCAGCGTTCCCACCTGGATCTTCCGCGGCTTCACCAATGTGGGAGGTTCGCACGGATGGCTGTTCACTGCCCTGGGCTTCGACAACACCGGAGGCATCATCTGGGGACCCTCGGTGCTGAAGGAGGCAGAAAAGCATGGCCTCTTCCTGACCCTGGACAACGAGCTGATCGATACGGTGGCCGGCGACACAATCCCGGAAAACGTGGAGGTCGTCCCGCCCCTGCCCCAGGCCGAGATCGACAAGCTGCGCACCTGGACCGCCGAGCAGATGCAGGAACGTGTGGTCCGCCAGCGCGATCTGAAGTGGAGCAGCCAACCGTTCCTGTGTAATGAACTGCCCGGCGGCGGGGCCGAGCTCGCCACGGTCATCGGTTACGGAATGACAGAGGACCGGGACCAGGTACCGCCGATACACTACCCGCACAACTTCAACCTCGCGTGGCTGCGTGCGGTCAAGGACGAGGGCATGCTCCAGCATCGCCACGACCACAGCCAGGTGTTGATGGGCTACCGCGGCACATGGCTGGTGACCCTGAACGACGGCGACCACAAGGTGGCGACCGTCCTCCGTCCCTACGACACGATTTCCGTGCCGGCGGGAGCCTGGCGGACCTTCACCGCAATGGATGACGAGGCCCAGATGCTGGTCGTGAACAGCGGCGACGGGCGCGTCCGTCTCGAATGGCCGTCCGAAACCATCCGGCACGCCGAAGACAAAGGCCACGCCGCCGACGCCGCCGGCTACGTCGCCGCGTGGAACGTCGTCCGATACTCCACAATCGACGACTGAGCGGGCAGATCATGGGGCCTCGCCCAGCGACACAACGGATCCGTACCTGGATCCGGGTGCCGGGCATGCTGTGCACCGCCGAAATCTTTACCGCTATGGATCCCTACCTCTGCCTCGGCGGCGCGACAGTGGACACACGGATCGAGGGCACCACCTTGGACGAAGCGGCGGAGCATCTCCTCGAGCTTGCCCGGAGGCAGGAGGGGCCGGTGGGGATCATCGGACTCTCACTGGGTGCAATTGTCGCGATGGCCGCGGCAGTGAAAGACCCGTCAATTTTCCACGCCGCAGTGCTGATCTCCACCAACCCACGGGGGCCCAGGCTCGAACAGATGCAGGCCTGGGAAGAATTGGTCCGACGCAACACGGCTGGCGCCTTCCCCGAAATCGCCGGTGACCTCGCGCCTGCCCTGTTCGCGCCGGCACGCATCACCGCCGCCCTACTCAGGACCGGAACAGCCATGGCCGAACACCACGGACCGCGAGTCTTCGCCGACCAGCTGGGCATCCAGCGGAGCCGGCGGGACCTTCGTACCGAGCTGCAGCGGGTCACTGCACGGACTCTGGTCCTCGCCGGATCCGAAGATCAACTCTGTACCCCGGAGATGCACCACGACATCGCCACTGCCATGCCACACGCCGAACTTCACATCATGCCCGGCGCCGGCCACCTCATGCCACTTGAGGGCCCGGAAGCAACGGCCAACACCATCAACCACTGGAATCGAAGGAAAACTTCATGACAACCACCCCCCCGGGGCTGCGGGCCTACGGGTTCGACGGCCCCGTCGACTACATCGAACGCATCACCTACGACATCTGGAACCTGCCCCACCGCGATCTCGAACTCATCCGCAAGTACTACGCGCCCAGCACGGCAATCCACCTCGACGCCGGCGATCTGGTGGGCGACGAGATCGTCATCGCCAACACCCACGCGCGGCTGCGCACCTACCCGGACTTCCACGGCGTCATCGATGACACGATCTGGACCGGTTCCGAAGAGGAAGGTTACCGGACCTCCATGCGCTGGACATGGACCGGGACCGACACCGGCGGCACCGTCTACGGCCCCGCCACCGGCCGGTCGGTGACATTCACGGCGATAGCCAACTGCATTGTGCACGGCGAAGTCATCGTCGAGGAATGGCTGGGCGCCAACCCGCTCGCTCAGGCACGCCAGCTGGGATACTCCCATGAGGACGCCGTGCAGGCTACTGACTATCCCTCTGCAACCCGGGTGGCCCGTCCGTCCTTTGACTTCACCCGGA
This sequence comes from Pseudarthrobacter sp. AL07, assembly GCF_029960665.1. Classification (GTDB taxonomy): domain Bacteria; phylum Actinomycetota; class Actinomycetes; order Actinomycetales; family Micrococcaceae; genus Arthrobacter. The sequence goes on along the minus strand of NZ_JASBRB010000023.1, from coordinate 44,199 downwards.
CGGCAGAGGGAGACCTGGTCCGGAAGGCATTCACCAATGCCTTGGAAGGCCGGTTTGAATCCGGGCTCTACGCCGCCGATTGCGCCACCGCGTTCGCCCCGGACGTCCAGCGTGACGGAGCCGGCGCAGTGGTGGAGTGGGCCGACGGTCTGCGCGCCGCCCTCGGACCCCTTGTCGTGGAGGTCGATGACCAGTACTCGCTGCCGGCCTCGGACACACTGCCGCTGCGCGTTGCCACCCAGTGGCGGATCGCGGGCACCGGAGCCAGGGGCCCTGTCGAGTTCAGCCTCATCAGCCACCACCATCTCGTTGAAGGCCGCGTCACGGCGCAGTGGCTGGCCTACGACGAACTCGCCCTCGCCCACCAGGGCATTGCTTTGCCCCAGCCAGCCACCGCCGCCTGATCACCAACCTTCCCGGAGAAAACTATGTCGCAGATCCTTAAGTCAGCCCTCCCGACCGGCCATACCGGCAGCAGCAAGCCGGAAGTCCGGGCCACCGTCGAGGCAATCATTGACGATATCCGTACCCGCGGGGACGTTGCCGTCCGCGAATACTCGGAGAAATTCGATGGTTGGAGCCCCGAATCCTTCCGGCTCACTCTCGAGCAGATCGAGGAGATCATTGCCACCCTGCCCCGGCAGGTGATCGATGACATCACGTTCGTCCAGGACCAGGTCCGCCGCTTCGCCCAGGCCCAGCGTGATTCCATGACGGACATTGAAATCGAGACGCTTCCCGGGGTCCGGTTGGGGCACCGGCACCTCCCTGTCGCCTCCGCCGGGGCCTACATCCCCGGCGGCCGCTACCCCCTGACCGCTTCAGCGCACATGACCATCATCACGGCCAAAGTCGCCGGCGTGCCCCGGGTGGCCGCCTGCACCCCGCCCATCCGCGGTAAGATCCCCGCAGCGACCATCGCGGCGGCACACATGGCGGGCGCGGATGAGATCTATCTGCTCGGCGGCGTTCAGGCCGTGACGGCCCTCGCCGTTGGTACCGAGGAAATTCCCAAAGTGAATCTCATTGCCGGCCCGGGCAATGCCTTTGTGGCCGAGGCCAAGCGCCAGTTGTTCGGCGAGGTCGGCATCGACCTTTTCGCCGGTCCGACCGAGATCCTGGTCATCGCTGATGAGTACGCTGACCCGTTCATTGTCGCCGTGGACCTGCTCAGCCAGGCGGAGCACGGGCCCGATTCCCCGGCTGTGCTCATCACCACCAGCGCCGCACTGGGCGCCCGGGTGCTGGAACATATTGAGCAGATCCTGCCGGGCATGCCCACCAACGACTACGCCGGGCCGGCCTGGCGGGACCACGGCCAGATCCATGTCGTCGATACCCTTGACCAGGCCTATGCCTTGGCGGACACTTTCGCCTCCGAGCATGTCGAGGTCCTGACCCAGGAGCCCCGCGAGGCCTTGGATAAGATGCATGAGTACGGCGCGCTGTTCCTCGGCGAGGGCACCTGCGTCTCCTACGGCGACAAAGTTATCGGCACCAACCATGTCCTTCCCACCAAGGGCTCAGCCCGCTACACCGGCGGCCTTTGGGTGGGCAAATACCTGAAGACCGTCACCCACCAGGAAGTTACCGACACCGCATCCTCGGCGCTGCTGGGCGAGATCTGCGGCCGCGCCAGCAGGGTCGAATCCTTCGAAGGCCACGCCCGGTCCGGTGACGTCCGGGCCACTAAGTATGCCGGTGCCGCCCTGCCCTGGGCCACCCTGCCAGTGACCGTGGACCAGCTGTGACAGGGCCGTTGACAGGCCGCACCGCCCTGGTCACCGGCGCCGGCAACGGGTTGGGCCAAGCGATGACCCAGCATCTGGTGGATGCTGGCGCCCGTGTGATCATGGTCGGCCGGAACCTGGATAAACTCGTCCAGGCCCGCGATGAACTTGGACTGACCGGGGACCAGTGCAAGCTGGCAAGCTGCGACGTCTCGAATTCGGCCTCAGTCGATCAGCTGGCGCTGACCCTCAAGGACGAATCCGTTTCCATTCTGGTAAACAACGCCGGGATTCCCGGGCCGGTGTCCGACTTGGTCGACATCGATCCGGACGACTGGGACAACGTCTTCGCCACCAACGTGCGTGGCGTCTACCTGATCTGCCGGGCCTTTCTTCCTGCCATGATGAAATCCCGCAGCGGCGACATCATTAACATCGCATCAGTGAGCGGGAAACGGCCGCTCGTTGGGCGGACTCCCTACTGTGCATCGAAGATGGCCGTGATCGGGCTGACCACTACCCTGGCTGCCGAGGCCGGCCCGTATGACATCCGCGTCAACAGCCTCTCGCCCGGCCCGGTCCGGGGACCACGGATGGAACGCAACTTCCGGCTGGAAGCTGAACGCTCAGGAACCTCCTACGATCAGGCCGAGGCAGACTTCGTCTCCCGGGCAGCCCTGGGCCGCATGGTAGAGGAAGAGGAAGTCGGCCAGGCTCTGGTCGGAATTCTGCAGATGCGAGGACTCACCGCAGCAGACATCGATCTGTCGGCCGGGATGGTGGCCCGCTGATGTCAGCACGGTCACTGGAGCCGCTCAAATCACGACTCGCCGCCGGCGACCGACTGCGAGGCCTGCTCGTACGGGTGCCGGCACCGATGCTGATAGATATGGCCGGGACCAACGGCTACGACTTCATCTTCCTCGACACCGAACACGGGATCGCCGATCAGAAGGACATCGCAGATCACATCACCGCAGCCCGGGCCGCGGGGTTGCCCACGCTGATCCGCATCGGTGAAGGGGAGGCCGCCCTCGCGCTGCGGGTTCTCGACGCCGGCGCCGAAGGTATTATTGTGCCGCACGTCCGCACAGCCGAAGAAGCTTCAGCCGCGGTCCGTATGTCCCACTACCCGCCTCTCGGGGACCGCGGCTTCGCCACCTACACGGCAGCGGGCCGATGGGGCAAAACCTCCCCGGCAGACCACGCCGCGCAGACCGCAGCCCGGACCCTAGTCATTGCAATGATTGAGGACGCCGAAGGCGTTTCCAACGCCGGCGCCATCGCACAGACCCCCGGTGTAGATGTCATCTTCGTGGGCCCTTCGGACCTGGCCGCGGCTTTGGGATATGACGCAGCCCGGGCGGACGACGCCCGGCTGCAGGTCTGGGCTGCTGCGGCAGGGCGCCCGGTCATGGCAATCGTCTCCACCGCGTCCCAGGCCCGCAAGGCCTGGGAACAAGGAGCCGCGATGGTGGTCCTGAACGCGCAATCAGCCATCGACGACTGCCTGGCTGACTGGGCGGCCACGTCCTGAAGACATCAAAAGGAGGGCCTCCGGTTGGCACAACCGGAGGCCCTCCTTTCGTCATGTTGTGACGGCGTCAGTCCGTCACCGACTTACGGGTCGCTGCGTCGGCAAAGTCGCCAAGATAGTCGACGGTGAAGTGCATCAGCTTCTCCACAGAACCCACCGTGAAATACTCGTCAGCGGCATGGGCCCGATCGCCATGGCCGAGTCCTGCCACACTGAACGGGATCTGCTTGCCCAAAGCGGTGAAGAGCGAGGCCGGGCAGCAGTTGTTCGCGATCGGCCACACCGCCGTCTCCACCCCGTAACGGGCGGCCGTGACGATCCCCGCATCCAGCAGGACATCATGGTCATCGGGCATCGACGGCGCACCGGCATAACCGCGCGGAATGTCAATGTCCACGTGGCCGAAGCCTCGCCGGTCCAGATGCCCGCGCAGGGCCTGGACGAACTCCTCTGGAGTCAACCCAGGCGGAAACCGGAAATCAACTCTAGCGCTGGCTTCCCCGGGGAGCGAGGTATAGAACGTCGGGCCCTGGTAGCCCCCGGTAATACCCTGGATGTTCATGTTGACACCGGTCATGTAATTTTCCACATGGTCCGCAATGTCTTTACCGGCCAGCGCCCGTTCAACGTGCAGGTTGCCCAGCATATTTGCCGACCATGCTGGATTCTCACGGAAACCGGCCGATACCTTGGCGATGTCGTCGGCGAACTGCAGCGAGGCCGCCTCCGCGACAGCTCCTACCCCATCGATGGTGACCCGCTGCTCATCGTCATACATCGTGCCCAGGGCCCGCACCAGCTGCATCATGGGCGCGTCGATCCACGCCGAATTCCCAGCCCAGATATGCCGCCCATCGGCAGGACCGCCCCATGCACCGCCACGGCAAGTAATCTGTGCAAACACACACCCCTTAAACCCGCGGCGGACCGTCATGACGCCCGAGGAATTCTGCTGCATGCAGGGCAGCCAGATGCCGTCGGCACTCAGCAGCAGCTCCCGGTGTTTCTCCACAAATCCCGGCAAGCTCGGGCTGCCGATCTCCTCTTCGCCTTCGATCACGAAGATCAGGTTGACCGGCAAGTCCACACCGGCCTGCTGCATGGCCTCGACCGCGAGAATCGCGGCTATCACAGGCCCCTTGTGATTATTGGCACCCCTGCCGGCCACCACCGGGCCAAGGTGGGGCAACAGTCCGAGATCGCGGGCATCAATAACCTCAGCTGCCAGCGGGTCCACCGTCCACTCATGTGCCATTGTCGGCGTCACATCGTATAGTCCATACACAATCAAGGTGGGAGCCGACGGCATAGATGACCGGGCCGTCCCCAAAACGACCGGATAGCCTGCCGTGGGAACGATCGCGGCGTCAGGGCACACACGGCCCAACAGTGCGAAAAAATACTCCGCAGCAGCTCCGATCCCCTCACCGGTGTCGCTGAATGAAGGCATACGCAAAGCGCGGCGCACCTCCTCCAACGCCGCATCGCCGTCGGCGTCGATGATCTGATGGGCCGGAGTGAACTCCGCACGTGGACCTCTGATTTTTGCATTCATCCAGCAATTATCAGCTATGCATACGTATACCTCAATCCCGTGCCACGTGCGGTCCCGACACAGCTGAGTTAGATAGTTCCGAGTACGGCGTCCGGCCGAAGACGGAACAAGTCAGAACGACCTGCGCCGGAAACGCCGGGTGGCGGAAGTGCGAGCCACCTGTATTGCTCCGGGGAAAACGTGCACCCAACACGGCCAGCTCACTACTTCAGGTCGTTATCCGCCGCTTCCTGCCTGTGGCGGTTTCCCCAAGTCAGCCCTCCAGGACCTGCCTGATCGCGAACTCGCCCACGGCGAGCATCCGCGGGTTGTCGTCGGAGTTGCTCACCATGGCGGTGGACAGGACGAGAGCCCAGCCCCTGCCCCCATCCAGGTGTCCCCTTGCACCGCAGGGCCAAAGGCGTCGATGAATCGCTGGCGGGCGCCGGCGTCGAACATCAGCCACGCCACCGCAAGATCGACAGCCGGGTCCCCGGCCCCGACATCGCCGAAATCGATAACACCAGCCAGCGTGCCGTCGTCCGCCAGCAGAATGTTGCCCGGGTGAAGGTCCCCACGGAGCATCATCGCCGGACCATCCCAGGCATTTGCGGTGCAGGCCTGCGCCCATACGGCGCCGAGTGCTGCCGCCTGAGGGTAGCGCTCGCGGTCCCCGAGCCGTTCCACCACCGCCGAGTCACGATCTGTCAGCGGCACACCGCGGAAAGGATTCACCGGGACGCCGGCTTCGGCGGGCATGTGGAGCGACAGGAGGAATTCGGCCAGACCTTCAGCGGCCGGTCCGCGCTCAGCGGGGTCGACGTCAGCCGCGGCGGCGCCAGGGATCCACCGCACGATGCTCCACGGCCACGGAAAGTCCGACGTCGGCCGGCCGGCATGGACGGGTCCCGGCCATTCGCAATCCGTGCCAGCGGAAGATCGCGGAGGTCGGGACGCTGCTGCCGGACAAGGCACTGGACGACCGTCTCGCTCACGTCCACCGTGGCTGGTGGCATTTCCGCACCTGCCGAACGGCCACCTATTGTGCCCAGTCGTCGTCGCCGTACGCCCGGCCGCGGAAGTGGGCTCGGAGGTACTCCCCCACCACGGCGGCCCCCAGATCATCGGTCTCGGGCGCCACCACCCGGCCGCCAACCCGGCGCGCCATCCGCTGGACGAACCGTTCCAGGCCGGGATCGTCGCCGAGCCGGAAGAACGTGACCTGCGTACCGGCACGCCCCAGGCGGTCGAGCTCGGCCACGGTGATCCGGATGGTCTCCGGGTCCGGCGGGTAGTCGAACCAGGTCTCGCCGCCGGCAAGCAGGTGCGCGGTTGGTTCGCCGTCGGTCACCACCAAGAGGACCGGCTGCATGGACGGGTGCTTGCGGAAGAACCGGCCGGCCAGCAGTAAACCGTGGTGCAGATTGGTTCCCTTGCTCTGGAAGGGCGGCAAGGCGGTGAGCTCGCCAATGTCCATGGGCTGCGCGTAGCGGCCGAACGTGATCAGCTGCAGCCGGTCGCCGCGGAAGCGCGTTGTAATGAGGTGGTGCAGGGCGAGCGCGGTGCGTTTCATGGGCACCCAGCGTCCCTGTGCGGCCATCGAGAAGGACACGTCCACGAGCAGGACCACGGCGGCCTGGGTGCGCGCCTCAGTTTCCGCCACTTCGATGTCGTCCGCGGCGAGGCGCAGCCCGCTGCCCGGGTCTCCGCCGTCGGCAATCGTCCGGCGGATCGCGTTGGTGATGGTCCGTGTGACGTCCCACGGCTCGGCGTCACCGAACTCCCACGGGCGGCTGGAGCCGGTCTGCTCCCCCGCTGCCCCGGCAACGCGCGTGTCCCGGCGCCCCTGCCGGCTGGAGAGTTGCTTCGCCGTAGCCCGCAGCAGCGCCCGCCCGAGCCGCCGCATGGACTGCGGTGACAACCGGAGATCCCCGTCCGGCCCGCGTTGGAGGTACCCGCCGTCGTGCATTGCGCGCTCAATCTCCGCAAGGGTACGTGCCGTCACGGCGGCATCCTGCCCGAGCTGGCGGGCGAGCGCGTCGAGGTCCAGGTCGTCCAGGCTGGATCCGTTGTAGGACTGGGAGAGCTGCTCGGACAGCTCGTCCAGCTCGGCGAGGTCCTGCAGCATACCCGTGCCGTCGCCCAGGCCGAGCCCCTCCTCGCCCTCGAAGCGTTCGGAGCCGGTCCAGCCTTCGCCGGGCGCAGAGCGCGCAGGTTGTCGTCGAGTTGGCCGAGCTGGGCCATGAGTTGGGGCGAGCCGAAGGCCTGGGCGGAGAGGTTCATCAGCTCCTCCCGCTGCTCCCGGGACATGGATTGCAGCATCCGCTGGGCTGCGGCCGCGCGCTGGGCGAGGGCGTCGATCAGATCCTCGACGGACTGTGGACTCTCGGGAAAGTGGTGGCCGTGTTTGGCCATGAAGTTCTGGAAGTCCGTGTCGGCGTCCTCGCCGCGCCGGTGTTTGTCGAGGAGCCCGTTGAGGTCCTGCAGCATCTCGTTGACGGCCGCACGGTCGTCATCGGTCGCGTTCTCCAGCGCCTGCTTCATGCCGGCGAACCGCTGGTCCAGGACCTCGCGGCCCAGCAGGTCCTTGATCCGCTCGTAGGCTTCCCGGGCCGTGCTCGACTGCCAGTCATAGGAGGCCAGTTCGTTGACCGCTGCAGCCGTGGACCGGGGCAGGTTCTGTAGCTGCATCTCCCGGAGGGCGCGGTCGGTGTTGTCCATCATGGCGTCGCGGGCCAGCTGTTTGCGTTCCTCCAGCACCGCGGTGTCCAGCAGCTTCTGGACTTCGTTCAGGGTGCCGTCCAGCTTGTGCCGGCCCAGGAGGTCCTTGCGGCGCTGCTGGACGCGGCCGGCGAGGTCGTCCAGGCCTTCGCGGCTGCGGCCGCCGCGGCGCAGGTATTCATGGAGGGCGTGCCGGGGTGAGTAGCCGGCCATGACGTCCTCGGCCACGGCGTCCAGCGCTTCCGCCAGGTCCACCGGCGGCGCGAGCGGATCCGGCCCGCCCCTGTACCGGCTGTACCTGGACCGGTTGTGAACGCTCATGGCCCTCCTGTCCTCAAGCTTTCGAACTACGCGAGGTAGCTTTTAGCCGTAAACCGTCGCCTCATCGTCTGACTCCTTGGCGATCCGCCGGGCGAGGTAGAGGCCTTCCAAGGCCAGTTCGACGGCGGCGGCCCGCTGCCCGTCGTTCGTCGCCCCCAGTCGCTCACTGATGTCGTCGTAGAGGCGGGAGCCGTTGAGCGACGGGAGGTTGTCCAGGAACTCCCGCGCGGTGACCAGTTCCCCCGTGGTCACCGTGGTGTGGCCATCGAGCGCGGCCACAAGCTGCCCCATGTCGATGCCATGGAAGTGCGCCCGCACGGCTTCCGCCGTGGCCATGCGCAGGAGATGGTCCAGAATCTCCTGTTCACGCCCTTCCTCACCGGACTCGAACTCAATCTTGCCGCCAAGGACTTCCACCGCCGCGTCCAGGTCGATGATCCGGGCCACGGCCTCGTCCTCGCCGCGCACACTGGCCCGGCGAAGGGCTGCCGCGGCCACGGTTTCGGCGCCCGCGATGGCGAAGCGTGCGGACACCCCGGAGGTCTGGTTGATCGCCGGGGACTGCCGCAGCGCCCGGGTGTAACGGGCCAGGATCTCAAGGATGACGGGCGGGACGCCGGCCACCAGCTGCCCCTCCTGCTTGATGACGGCCACCTCGTCGTCAAGCTCCAGGGGGTAGTGGGTGCGGATCTCGGCGCCGAAGCGGTCCCGCAGCGGCGTGATGATCCGGCCGCGGTTCGTGTAATCCTCGGGGTTGGCGGACGCGACCACGAGGACGTCCAACGGCAGCCGCAGCACGTAGCCGCGGATCTGGATGTCGCGTTCCTCCATCACGTTCAGCATCGAAACCTGGATGCGCTCGGCGAGGTCGGGCAGCTCGTTGACGGCTATGATCCCGCGGTTGGAACGCGGGACCAGGCCGTAGTGGATGGTTTCCGGGTCCCCGAGGCGTCGGCCCTCGGCCACGCGCATCGGGTCGATGTCCCCGATCAGGTCGGCGACGGAGGTGTCCGGCGTCGCAAGCTTTTCGACGTACCGTTCGGAGCGGTGGCGCCAGGCCACCCGCAGCCGGTCCCCTTCGGTGAGGACGCGGGCACGGGATTGCTCGGTGATGGGTTCGTACGGGTGTTCGTTGAGTTCCGATTCCTCGATCACCGGCGACCACTCGTCCAGCAGCCCGGCCAGGGTGCGCAGCAGCCGGGTCTTGCCCTGCCCCCTTTCGCCGAGCAGGACGATGTCGTGGCCGGCGAGCAGGGCCCGCTCGAGCTGGGGCAGGACGGTCCGGCTGAAACCGAACATCCCGGGCCAGGGATCGGTGCCGGCGGCGAGCGCGGCGAGCAGGTTGTCGCGGATTTCGCGGCGCAGGTCCTTGTGCACGTGGCCGGAGGCACGCAGTTCACCAACAGTGAAGATATCGGGGCGATCACTCACTCCTCTACGGTAGACCTCTACAGGGCGGGGATCGAGAGATTTGTCCAGATTCCCTGCTCACAAGGGCGCCGTGCGTCTTACGCATGATCCTGATGACCGCAGCCATGCCGCCGGAATCGCCGGCACCTCCTTCGGGTCCGTCTGGCACCCCCGCTTCTTTTGGTGCGCCACGGGGAGACCCCGGTCATGTGCCCCTGAAAGTGCACTTGGTAGGGCTTAGGCAATAGTCTGGCCAGATGGGGACCAAGGCCGTGAACACCGGCGAACAGATGGACAGACAGTCGCGTATTCTCGAGGCGGCGCTGGATCTGCTGTCCCGCCACGGCATCTCGGGTGTGAGCATGCGGGCTGTGGCCCGCGAAGCCGGCGTCGCGCTTGGCCTGGTGAACTACTACTACGACGACAAGACGAGCCTGATACGGGCTGCCCTGCGCCGGGTCGACGAGCATGACCTTCTGCTGGTGGCGCCGGACCCGTCGTCAGGCCCGGAGGAACAGTTGCGCCAGGCCCTGCGGCGAGTGGCAGCCGCTGACCTGCTGACCACCCGTTATCTGTCCCTGCGCCTCCACCTTTGGGCCCTGGCCCAGGCGGACGAGGGCTATGCCCAGATCAACGCCGAGGCCTTCGACCGCTATCTCGACGGCCTCGCTGCACTGGTTTCCAACGCCCAACCCGGCCTCTCCTGGGAGGCCTGCCGGGAGCGGGCGGCCGACATTGTGGTCATCCAAAACGGCATGTGGCTGACGGCGCTTCTCGGCGTTGATGAGGCCTCCATCCAGAGAAGTATCGCCCGCACGGAACAGATCGCCTTCGCGCCGCTTCAGGAGTAAGCCCGCCAGGTAGCATTGAACGAGTGTTCAAAAAAGTATTGAACACTCGTTCAATGTCAGCTACTGTCCTTCCTATGACTTACGCCACACCCCTTCGGGACGTCCCCCACACCAAAAAAACTGAAACAGCCTCCACCCTGTTCATCAACGGTGCTTGGGAGGCAGCCGCCTCGGGCGCTGTCCGCGAAATCCGAAACCCCGCCGACGGCGAACTGGTGGCCACGGTCTCGGAGGCCGGCCGGGAGGATGCGGAACGCGCCATTGCCGCAGCCCGTGCAGCCTTCGACTCCGGAACCTGGTCGAACATCCCGGCCCCCGAGCGCGGCACCTTCCTCCTGAAAGTCGCCGCCGGACTGCGCGAACGCCGGGAAAAGTTCGCCCGCGCCGAGTCGCTGGACACCGGCAAGCGCATGGTCGAAAGCCGCATCGACATGGACGACATTGCCGCCTGCTTCGAGTACTTCGGCAGGCTGGCCGGGCAGCAGGCGGGCCGCATGGTCGACGCCGGGAACCCCGCCGTCGTCAGCAAAATCGTCTACGAGCCTGTGGGTGTGTGCGGCCTGATCACGCCGTGGAACTACCCCCTGCTCCAGGCGGCGTGGAAGATCGCGCCCGCGCTGGCCGCCGGCTGCACGTTCGTCCTTAAGCCCTCCGAGCTCACCCCGTCCACCGCCATTCTGGCCATGCAGCTGCTGCAGGACCTCGGCATGCCGGACGGCGTCGCCAACCTCGTGACCGGCGCCGGCGCGGAGGCGGGCGCGCCGCTCTCGGAACACCCCGCCGTCGACCTCGTGTCCTTCACCGGCGGGCTGGAAACCGGCAAGCGCATCGCGGCGGCCGCCGCCGGCACCGTCAAGAAGGTGGCCCTGGAGCTTGGCGGCAAGAACCCCAACGTGGTGTTCGCGGACGCGAACTTCGATGCCGCCGTCGACAATGCCCTGAACGGCGCGTTCGTCCACTCCGGGCAGGTCTGCTCCGCCGGGGCGCGGCTGGTGGTGGAGGAATCGATCGCCGAACGCTTCGTGGACGAGCTGGTCCGGCGTGCCCGGGACGTCCGGCTCGGCGGGCCATTCGATGACGCGGCAGAAACCGGGCCGCTGATTTCGGGGGCCCACCGCGACAAAGTCCACGCCTACGTCCAGCGCGGCATCCAGGAGGGTGCTCGGCTGCGGACCGGCGGCGCGGCGCCGCGAGGCGAAAAGTACGACGGCGGGTTCTACTACCAGCCCACCATCCTGGACCGGGTGGAAAGAGGCATGTCCGTGGTCATCGACGAGGCGTTCGGCCCGGTGGTGACGGTGGAAACGTTCCGCACCGAGGACGAAGCGGTAGCTACCGCCAACGACACGGTCTACGGGCTGGCCGGCGCGGTTTGGACACAGGACGCCGGAAAAGCCCAGCGCGTGGCATCCCGGCTGCGGCACGGCACCATCTGGATCAACGACTACCACCCCTACCTCCCGCAGGCCGAGTGGGGCGGCTTCGGCCAGTCCGGCGTCGGCCGCGAGCTTGGCCCGACCGGCCTGGCCGAATACCAGGAAGCCAAGCACATCTACCAGAACACCAGCCCGCAGGTCACCGGCTGGTTTGCTGACCACGGCAAGGAGAACTAGATGCATTACGACAACATCGACGACGTCACCGACCGCGGGTTCGACTACGTCGTCATCGGCGGCGGATCCGCGGGTGCCGCCGTCGCCGCCCGGCTGAGCGAGGATCCGGACGTCACCGTCGTCCTCGTGGAGGCCGGGCCAGATGACCGCAACCTGCCAGAAATCCTGCAGCTGGACCGTTGGATGGAGCTGCTCGAATCCGGCTACGACTGGGACTACCCGGTGGAACCGCAGGAAAACGGCAACTCCTTCTTGCGCCACGCCCGTGCCAAGGTGATGGGCGGCTGCTCCAGCCACAACTCGTGCATCGCGTTCTGGGCTCCCCGCGAAGACCTTGACGAGTGGGAGTCCAAATACGGCGCCACCGGCTGGAACGCCGACGCCGTCTGGCCCCTCTACAAGCGGTTGGAAACCAACGAGGACGCCGGGCCGGACGCGCCGCACCACGGCGACTCGGGCCCCGTGCACCTGATGAACGTGCCCCCGGTGGATCCTGCCGGCGTCGCGCTTTTGGACGCCTGCGAACAGGCCGGCATCCCGCGAGCGAAATTCAACACCGGCACCACCGTGGTCAACGGCGCCAACTTCTTCCAGATCAACCGCCGTGCGGACGGCATCCGGTCCTCCAGCTCGGTCTCCTACATCCACCCCATCATGGAACGTGAAAACTTCACCCTGCTGACCGGCCTGCGCGCCCGCCAGCTGGTGTTCGACGCGGACAAGCGCTGCACAGGCGTGGACGTGGTGGACTCGGCGTTCGGCCGCACGCACCGGCTCTCCGCGTACCGTGAAGTCATCCTGTCCACCGGCGCCATCGACTCGCCCAAGCTGCTGATGCTCTCCGGTATCGGCCCGCCAGCACACCTCGCCGCACACGGCATCGAGGTCCTGGTGGACTCCCCCGGCGTGGGCGAAAACCTGCAGGACCACCCCGAAGGCGTGGTCCAGTTCGAGGCCAAGCAGCCCATGGTGCAGACCTCTACCCAGTGGTGGGAAATCGGCATCTTCACGCCCACCGAGGACGGCCTGGACCGTCCGGATTTGATGATGCACTATGGTTCCGTCCCGTTCGACATGAACACCCTGCGGCACGGCTACCCCACCACGGAGAACGGCTTCAGCCTCACCCCGAACGTCACGCACGCCCGCTCCCGCGGTACCGTCAGGCTGCGCAGCCGCGATTTCCGCGACAAGCCCATGGTGGATCCGCGCTATTTCACGGATCCCGACGGCCACGACATGCGGGTCATGGTGGCCGGCATCCGCAAGGCGCGCGAAATCGCCGCCCAGCCCGCCATGGCCGAATGGACCGGCCGCGAGCTATCGCCCGGCGTCGAGGCGCAGACGGACGAGGAGCTGCGGGAGTACATCCGCAAGACCCACAACACCGTGTACCACCCGGTGGGTACGGTCCGGATGGGGCCGCCCGACGACGGGATGTCACCGCTGGATCCCGAGCTGCGGGTCAAGGGCGTCACCGGCCTGCGCGTGGCGGATGCCTCCGTGATGCCTGAACACGTCACCGTCAACCCCAACATCACCGTCATGATGATCGGCGAGCGCTGTGCTGATTTGATTCGGGCCGACCTCATCCGCGCCGGCCACACCGATGGCGCTGCAAAGAATGAGGAGGAACTCAGCCCGTCCTTCGCCTGAGAGGCAAGTTCCGGAGGTTTTTTGATCCCGCGTCCAATGGCGGCCGCGGGGTGCATCGCGCGTACTTTTCTGACATAGGAGTTCACATTTTGGAACCCAGCAAGAGTATTGATTCAAGCGGCATGGACGAATTTGGCTATACCCAGACCCTGGACCGGAGCATCGGCAAGTTTGCCAGCTTCGCCGCAGGCGTCAGCTACATCTCCATCCTCACCGGCGTCTTCCAACTGTTCTACTTTGGTTTTTCCATGGCCGGACCGGCGTACGCCTGGTCCTGGCCCATCGTCTTCGTCGGCCAGCTGATGGTGGCCCTGTGTTTTGCCGAACTGGCGGGCCGCTACCCCGTTGCCGGGTCGGTGTACAACTGGGCCAAGCGGCTCTCGTCCGGGACCTCGTCCTGGCTGGCCGGCTGGCTGCTGATGCTGTCCTCCATCATGGCGCTGGGGTCAGTGGCGCTGGCCCTGCAGCTCACCCTGCCGCAGCTCTGGTCCGGCTTCCAGTTCGTCGGTGACGGCACCGGTCCCTACGACTTCGCCATGAACGGCGTGGTGCTGGCCACCATCATGATCACCATCTCCACGCTCATCAACGCGTTCGGCGTGAAGCTGATGACGAGGATCAACAGCATCGGCGTCTTCGTGGAGCTGACCGCGGCCGTGCTGCTCATCCTGGCGCTGGGCTGGCACGTGGTGCGGGGCCCCGAGGTCTTCTTCGAAACCGCCGGCTTCGGCGAGGGCCACGACCTGGGCTTCTTCGGCGTCTTCCTGATCGGCGCCATGGCCTCCGGCTACGTCATGTACGGCTTCGACACCGCCAGCTCCCTCGGCGAGGAAACGAAGGACCCCAAGCGCACGGCACCCAAGGCCATCCTGCGCGCCGTCACGGCCTCGTTCGTGCTGGGCGGGCTGATCCTGTTCTTCGGCATCCTGGCCGCACCGGACCTGAACGACCCCCTGGTGGGATCTGCCGACGGCGGCCTCCAGTACATCGTGCTCTCCGTCCTCGGCGGGCCTTTCGGCAAGGCCTTCCTGGCATGCATCGTGGTGGCCGTTGTGGTCTGCACCCTGGCTGTCCACGCTGCGGCCATCCGAATGATGTTCGCCATGGCCCGGGACAACAACCTGCCGTTCAGCCGGCAGCTCAGCAAGGTGGATCCGGTCCGCAGGACCCCCAAGGTCGCGGCGATCGTGATCGGCGTCATCGCCGTCATCCCGCTGCTGGTCAACGTCACGCAGCCTGCCATCTTCACCATTCTGTCCAGCATCAGCATCGTCCTGATCTACCTGTCCTACCTCCTGGTCACGGTTCCCCTGCTGCGCAACCGGCTCCTGAAGAAGTGGCCGCTTGCCGACGACGGCTCCGAGCCCGGCTTCAGCCTGGGCAAGTGGGGACTGCCCGTGAACATCCTCGCGGTCCTGTGGGGCAGTGCCATGACGGTGAACCTGGTCTGGCCCCGCCCGGAGATCTACAACTCAGTGCCGCCCTTCGAGTGGTACCTGCAGTGGGGCGGCGTGATCTTCGTGGCCGCCGTGATCATTGGCGGGACCCTGCTCTACCGCCTGAAGATCCGCCACCAGACCGGGGTGCTGGCCGAGCACGCCGCGGCAGTCGCAGCACATCCGTCGTCGGCGGGCGCCGGGCAGCACAAAACGCCGCAGCACGAAGCTGCGGAGGATGCGCTGGTCCCTGCGTCGGAAGCGTCGTAACACCCAACGGAAAAGGCCGACGGCGGCACTCACCTGAGCGCCGCCGTCGACCGTTGCACTTCTGAACTGCCCGGTCGGGCCGCTGTCCTAGGCCTCACCACGCCAGGCACCGGTCTCGGTACCGCGCGATTCGATGAAGTCCTTGAACTTCCGCATGTCGGCCTTGACCTGCATCTCGTCAATCTTCAATGCCGCGCCTGCCTTCTCAGTGGCGGTTTCCGGCGCCCATTCGAAATGGACTCTGACCCTCGTGTGATTGGCATCCACCGGCGTAAACCTGATGCTGCCGGCATGCGACTTTCCGTCGGTGCTGCGCCAGGCAATCCGGTCGTCAGGCTCCTGATCAACGATTTCGGTATCGAATTCCCGCTGAACGCCACCCACCTTGGTGACCCAGTGGTTGGTGGTCTCAGTCAGCTGGGTTACAGACTCCACACCGGACATGACCTGCGGAAAGGATTCGACCTGGGTCCACTGGTTGTACGCGGTCCGCACCGGGACGGCGCCTTCAACGGTCTCTTCAACGTGGTCCATCTGCTTCCACCTTATGACGGACGGCAGCAACAGCGGACTGGCAGCATTTGCCTTCCTGCCAGTCAGGCAGCCGCCACATTTGCACGATAAATCCGGCGGCCACCGGTGTCCAGAGCTTCGGAATCCCCGGGACAATCACGTCGCCACCGGCCCATATGCGGAGGCAATCCGGGGCCGCGATAACCCCAACCCGATGACATTGACGACCACAGTCGTAGGCTACTGACTAGGCCGGACGCTTCCTGACCGGCTTTGGGTCCTGAAGGGAACGACGAGTGGACAGTATTGCTGGTTACTGGTTCTTGAGTGCCGCTGAGTGGGGCAATGCGGCCGCCGATGTGCACGCGGGCAAGGCGGGATCGCCGTCCTGGTCGGAGGGCAACCTCGTGCGGCCCCTGATTCACGGTGCCACCTACTTCGCCCGGCTGCATGAGGAGCTGTCGGCACTTCATGCAGGAGACCGTGTGTGGTTCACCGACTGGCGTGGCGACGGCGACGAAAAGCTGACGGCGGATGGGCCGACAATCGGCGGGTTGCTGTCGCGGCTGGCCCGAAACGGAGTGGAAGTGCGCGGCCTGATCTGGAGGTCCCACGGCGAGCGCGTGTCCGCCCCCATGAGCAACCTGTCGAACGAGCACCTCAGCCGCCAGATCAACGACGCCGGCGGCGAGGTGCTGCTGGATCAGCGCGTGCGCCTCTTCGGCTGCCATCACCAGAAACTGTTCGTCATCCGGCGTCGTGACGACCCGTCGCAGGACGTCGCGTTCGTGGGCGGGATCGATCTCTCCCACAGCCGCCGGGACGACGCCGATCATGCGGGAGACCCGCAGGCGGTGGACATGGATCCCCGGTACGGGAAACAGCCTCCGTGGCACGATGCCGCCCTTGAACTGCATGGCCCGGTTGTGGCTGATGTGCTCGAGTTGTTCGCAGAAAGGTGGAATGACCCCCATCCCCTGGACCGGCGCACGCCGTACAGGATGCTGCTCCAGCGCCTGGCCGACATGCCCCGGCATCCCGAGCCCCTGCCGGAGAATGCGCCGCCACCGCCACTGGCCGGCCCTCACGCCGTGCAGCTGCTGCGTACCTACGGTGTGAAGCATCCGCCGTTCCCGTTCGCACCCGATGGTGAGCGGGGCGTCGCCCGGGCCTACACGAAGGCTTTCGCCCTGGCCCGCTCGTTGATCTACATCGAGGACCAGTACCTGTGGTCGGCAGAGGTCGCAGCCGGGCTCGCGGCGGCCCTCGAACAGAACCCCGGGTTGAACGTGATCGCCGTGGTACCCCGCTACCCGGACTCCGACGGTCCGCTGGGAGGCCCACCGAAGCGGCTCGGGCAACTGCGCGCCATCGAAAGGATGCGCCGCGCAGCCCCCGGCAGGTTCGGCGTGTTCAACCTGGAGAACACAGCCGGGACGCCGATCTATGTCCATGCCAAGGTCTGCATCATTGACGACACCTGGTTCACGTGCGGATCCGACAACTTCAACCGGCGGTCCTGGACCACGGACAGTGAACTTACCTGCGCGGTCATCGACACCGCGGCCGGTCACCGGGAAGCACCCGGCGCAGACGCTGGTCCCGGGACTTCCCGTCCCTTGGCCAAGGAGCTCCGGCTCCAGCTCTGGGCCGAACACCTGGGCCTGGATCAGAGTGATCCCCGGCTGAACGCTCCTGCGGACGGCCTCGCCTTGTGGAAAGCTGCCGCGGACGCCCTGGACGATTGGCACAAAACCGGCCGCCGATCGCTCCGGCCCAAAGGACATGTGCGGCACCACAGTACAGAACCGGTGACCCGCCTTCAGCGGCTCTGGGCGGATCCTGTTTACCGCCTGCTGGTGGACCCGGACGGTCGCCCGCGCAGGTTGCGCGGCACAACCAGGTTCTGAGCAGGACAGGCCGTTCCCTCACGGCATCGACACCCGGAGCATCAGGCGGCGAGGCGCGTCAGGATAGCCCGTTCCAAAGGACTGGCTCCCTGTTCCGGGGGACTCACCGGAATGGGCAGGCAGCTTGGTGGAATGAGCGACGGCTCCCGGTCCGGGTGCTCGGCCGGATAGTGCCGGCCGGTGGGTGAAATCCAGCCCGGCGGCTCATTCTTCGTTGCCTGCGTTGGCCTCCAGGGCCGCTGGTGTTTGAGCCGGTGGTGCTTCGGGCATTATGCCTGTCCCAGGTTGCTGATGCCGGTGGTCCCACCGTGCTGCCAGGCGGTGAGATGGTCCACGTCGTTGTCCAGGGTGTTGCTGCATCCCGGGAAGGTGCATGCGCCGTCCCGCACCTTGAGCCACCGCTTCAATGTTTCCGGGAGCTGGTAGCTGGTGCGCCCGATTTCCAGCGGAGCCCCGTCGCGGGGGTCGATGAGGACGCGGTAAAACGAGTTGGCACCGTTGGCAACGAGCTTACGTGCCACCGATGGCGGGACCGGCCCCAGCCCATCGACCTCTGCGGGTTCTTCGTTGAGGCCGAGGAGGGAGAAGACCGGGACGGTGACGAGAATATCAGCTTTAGGAGAGGGCACTTCTCCGGCGTCCTGGTTCGCACTGCCAAGCAGTAATCCAGCAGCGATATCGGCGCGCAGCTGGGCAAGATTGCGTGCTTCCCGTGGGCCCTGAAGTCCCCGGGCCAGGGCGGTGGTCCTGTTCCAGATGGCGCAGGCCGTGTCCCCGGGAAGGTAGAGCGAGATCCAGGCCATGCCGTCCCGGTCCGGCGAGTTTTCCACCCGCCGGTCCGTCGTGCTCTTCGCGCGGCGTATCTCAAGGGGTTCCGGATGATGTCGCTCCCGCCAGGCCCTGACCTTCCGCCGGAACCGCGCGGGCACCAGGTCTCCCGGCGCCGCCCCGCGCGCCGGTTCCTCCGGGTGGAAGAAGCGCGCCTCCAATGCAGCGCCGGCGGCGGGTCTGAGGCCTGTGGTTTCCTCCACCAGGATGCGGCACGCTGCCAGGCGATGACGCCGCTTTGGAGCGCATCGAGTGTCGCCGGCAACGACGTGGTCAGCGCAGGGGCTTCGCCCAGCAGTGCCGCTGCGGCGCGCTCCCCGATCGTCAGCACACAGGCTGTCTCGGCCACCAGACTCATCTCCTGTGCCGACGCCTCATAAGCGGTGGCAGGCGGACCTGCCAGCGCGGCCGCCGCGGCCGCATGGGCGGCCACCAGGCGGACCTTGGCCGCCGCCGTCACCGCCTCAACCCGAGCCAGAACCGCCAGCCCCTCCAGGCACGCCTCCGAAAACTCCTGCAACGGATCTGCATCGCGGACACGGTCAGCGCCATCAGGACCGAGTGACGGCTAAACAACACCGGCAAGCTCCTCGACCAGGCGGCCCACTGAGGCGACGGCAGCCGCCATCGCGGCCCTGTTTCCTGCCTCAATAACCGCTCCGGATTCCATGCCCAAAGCATCGCAGGTGGGTCTGACAATCTGGGAGGGAGGCCATCGACGGCGGCGGCCTCCCGCCGTCGTGGGCCTCCCTTGGGCAAGGGGCGTTTAGGAGCCGGTTAGGCCGTTGGCATGTGCGGTCCCAGCGTAGGGGTGCAGCCAGTGCTGTCACACACTTGAGGTACACGCTGTGGCCGCCCCGGCGCATCCAGGTCCTCGAGCGGGTCCAGGTAGAGGCTCCCGTATGGTGACGGCGGCCTCAGAACGGCCTTGAGCGAACTGGGCCGTTCAAGCCAAGCGCATCTTGGCGCTGCGCCTAAAGACTTCGCGGAGATTTCAAATCCACAGAGGATGTTCGTAGCGCGAAGGTCGTTGCATGTTGCATGTAACACGCAGTAGTTTGTAGTCCATGGAAATCATCAGGGCAGCCAGCGCAAGGCCGCCGCCCGATGTTTTAAGGGCGGGCTAAGTCCAGCTCAGGATTGATTCGATGTCACCCACGGAAATGCGACGTTCTTTGGCCTCCCGAAGGACAAGCATCCGGGCCGTATTAAGTATGTGGCGCCGCATGGCCTGTCCGGCTTTCTCGGCCTCTCCGGCCACAAAGGCCTCGTAGATGTCCCGATGGTCCTCAAACGCTTCCCGGGGGGAACGCGACTTGGGGACGGTTTCCACCCCCGTGAGCAGGACGACGTTGCGCAGGTCCTCCAGCAGCTTCACCACCCGCTGATTGCCGGAGACTGTTAGCAGCGCCAGGTGGAAGTCCCGGTCGGCTCTCAACGTAGCTGCAGGGTCGTCCGTCTCGGAAACTTTCTGGAATGTTCGAAACGCCTCATTGACCCTTTGGACATCGGCGTCCGTGCGTACGGCGGTAGCTTGCCGGGTCACTGGCACCTCAAGCATCAGACGGACCTGAAATCCTTCAATCAGGTCTTCCAACGTAGTGGATTGGATCCGAATGCCCTTATTGCGCTCGACCACAACGAGGCCGGTCTTCGCCAATTGCTGGACTGCTTCCCGAACCGGCGTTCGTGACACGCCCAGCCATTCACCGAGTTGGGTCGCGGAGTAAAGCTCCCCAGGCTTCAACTCACCGCCCAATATCGCAGCTCTCAGTCTTGTGATGGCCTGATCTGTCAGGTTGTCTGCACGTTCAAGGTTGTCCACGAGAAAATTCTCGCACGTACAACTTTCCGCCCAATGATGAGGATTGACATGCCAACAAATCCCCTGCGATGCGCCGTGATCGGCGGCGGCATTATCGGTGTCGCCGTTGCCCGGGAGCTGACAACCCGTCTGGAAGGCGCGTCGGTAACCATCTATGAAAAGGAGGAAAAACTCGCCTCCCATCAGACAGGCCACAACTCCGGGGTCGTCCATGCCGGCTTGTACTACGAGCCTGGCGGGCTGAAGGCCACCCTGTGCCGCCGCGGAGTCGAGCTGCTGAAGGAATACTGCGCCGCCAAGAAGCTGCCCTACGATCAGTGCGGCAAGCTTGTCATCGCCCAGACCGCCGAGGAAAGCCGGCGGCTTGACGCTATCTTTGTCCGGGCACAAGCCAACCTGGTACCCGGGGCCAGGATGCTCAGCGGCGCCGAAATCAAGGACGTGGAGCCTAATGCTGTGGGGATCTCGGCACTGCACTCGCCTGAGACGGCCATCGTCGACTATGCCGCCATCACCAACGCCCTTGCCGGCGACGTCCGTGAGGCAGGCGGACAGATCAGGCTGGGTCAGGAAGTCCGCTCTCTTGAACAGCAGGGGCAGGGCGTCGTGGTTCACACCAGGGACGGAGGTGAACACTACGACCTTGTGGTGGCCTGCACCGGGCTCCAATCCGACCGGCTGGCCGCGTCGACGGGGGAACCCTCCACCCCGCGCATCGTGCCGTTCTTCGGACAATACTTTCTTCTCGGCCCGGAGGCCCGAAGCCAGGTCAAGGGCCTGATCTATCCGGTTCCTGATCCACAGCATCCCTTTCTTGGAGTGCACCTCACCAAGCGCATCGACGGCGAAATGATGCTCGGCCCCAACGCCTTCATCTCGTTCGGACGGGAGTCCTACTCCTGGAAGGACGTCAATGTGCGCGACGTCCTGGACTATGCGCTGTTCCCTGGTTTCTGGAACTTCGCCCGCAAGAACCTGCCGTCAGCTGCGCGTGAGTTCCAGACCGTCGTCAGCAAGCGCAAATTTATCGCCGAGGCAATGCGTTTTGTCCCTTCGCTCGAGGGTGCGTCCATCGTTCCCGGCACGCGGGGTGTACGTGCCCAGGCGATGAACGCTGACGGGTCCCTCGTGGATGACTTTGTGATTGCCCGCCGCCAGGACACAGTCCTTGTACGCAACGCCCCCTCACCCGGGGCCACCTCCTCCCTGGCCATCGCCGAATACATCGTCAACCAAGCGCTCGAAGGGCGCGCCGTCCCCGGGCGGGCCGGCGCGCAGTAACCGGAAGCGCCTCCTCAGCGGAAGGCCGGAATCCCGGTGATGTGGTTGCCCAATATCAGCGTGTGCACCTCGTCCGTTCCCTCATAGGTGCGCACGCTCTCGAGGTTGTTGGCGTGGCGCAGCGGGGAATAGTCCAGCGTGATGCCGTTGCCGCCAAGCATGGCCCGGGCATCGCGGCAGATCTTGATCGCTTCGCGGCAGTTATTCAGCTTGCCCACGGAGATTTGGTGCGGCTGGAGGACTCCGGCGTCCTTCAGCCGGCCCAACTGCAAAGCCAGGAGCGTTCCCTTGTTGATCTCCAATGCCATGTTGACAAGTTTCTCCTGGGTCAGCTGGTAACCGGCGAGCGGCTTGCCGAACTGCATGCGCTGCTGCGAGTAGTCCCGGGCAGTGAGGTAGCTGTCACGTGCCGCCCCCATGGCGCCCCAGATGATGCCGTAGCGGGCCTCGTTGAGGCACTCAAACGGGCCGCGGAGGCCCTTGGCTTTGGGCAGCATGGCACTCGCCGGCAACCGGATGTCCGTCAGTTCGATATCGCACTGAATGGACGCACGCATGGACAGTTTCTGCTGGATGGGGGTGGCCTTGAACCCGGGGGTGTCGGTGGGGACGACGAAACCGCGAACGCCGTCGTCCGTCATGGCCCAGATGATGGCCACCTGCGCCACCGAGGCCAGCCCGATCCAGCGCTTGGTGCCGTTGAGGATCCAGTCGTCCCCGTCGCTTTTTGCGAAGGTCAGCATGTTTCCGGGGTCGGACCCGGCGGAGGGTTCGGTGAGGCCGAAGCAGCCGATGGCGGTTCCGGCGGCCATGCGCGGAAGCCACTCGTGCTTCTGCTCTTCCGATCCGTGCTTGGCTATGGCGCTCATGGCCAGTGAACCCTGGACGCTGACAAAGGTCCGCAGCCCGGAGTCGCCGGCCTCCAGCTCCAGGGCGGCTAGGCCATACTCCACCGAGGTCCGGCCGGGGCACCCGTAGCCCTTGATGTGCATGCCGAGCAGGCCGAGTTCAGCCATCTGCGGGACTATCTCCAGCGGGAACTCCGCGCGCTCATACCAGTCAGCAATATTCGGTTTGATGACCGAGTCCACGAATCCGCGGACCTTCTCCCGCACGGTGACTTCCTCCGGCGTGAGCAGCGTGTCGATGCCGATGAGGTCTGAAGTGTCAGTCATGGTTCTACTTTCCGGTGGGATGGGTTTGGGAGGCTGCCCGGTGGGTACGCGCCGGGAACGTCGCTCCGCTGTGTTCGCCGAGCAGCGGCGGCAGCCGCCGGTACGTGGCGGGGGTTTCCGAGAGCTGGATGGGGTTGGCTACCTGTCGGGAGGTTCGGGGGCTGGACTCGTCCGCAATCTCGACTACGGGATCCAGCCCCAGATCGGCGGCCAGCTGGATCGCTTCGACGATGGAGTTGACCTTGCCGGCGGGTACGCCCGCTTCGCTGAGCAGGCCCGACCACTCCACTGCCGGTTTTTTTTGAAGCTGCTCCTCAATCAGCGCCTTCAGCGCGTCCCGGTGGGCCACCCTGTCCACGTTCCCGCGGAACCTGCTGTCGTCCGACAGTTCGGGAATGCCCAGCACCCGTGCCAGGGCGGCAAATTGTTTGTCCGTTCCCACCGCCAGGGCGAGGGGCCCGTCCGCGGTGCGCAGCGTCTCGTACGGCGCGATGCTGGGATGAGCGTTGCCCATTCGCTGCGGGGATTCGCCCGTAGCCAGGGTGCTGGAGGCCTGGTTGACGAGCCCGGCAAGGAGCGAGGACAACAGGTTGACGTTGATCAGCTGTCCCCTGCCGGTCTGGTCCCGGCTCCGCAGCGCGGTAAGGATGCCTACCACCGCGTTTTGGCCGGTCACCACGTCCACCAGCGCCACGCCCACCTTGCTGGGTTCCGACTCCGGGGATCCGGTGACGCTCATGAGTCCGCCCACGGCCTGGACCAGAAGGTCATATCCAGGCAGGTGCGCCCCGCCCTTGCTTCCGAATCCGGTGATGGAGCAGTAGACCAGGTCCGGGCGCTCCGCCCGGAGGGTTTCATAGTCCAGTCCGAAGCGCCGCATGACGCCCGGCCGGAAGTTCTCAACGACGACGTCGGCGGCCAGCGCTATGTCCCGCGCCTGCGCGAGCCCTTCCTCGGTGCGCAGGTCGCACACGACCGAGCGCTTGTTCCGGTTGACGCTGGAGAAGTATGTGCCCGCGCCGTGTTCGTCCACGGGGGGCACCCAGGCTCTGGTGTCGTCGCCGCCAGGGCTCTCCACCTTGATCACATCGGCGCCGAAGTCAGCGAGCATCATGGTTGCAAAGGGTCCGGCGAGGACCCGGGAGAAATCCGCCACCTTGATTCCGTCCAAGGGTGCGGCGGCGGGAGGGCCGTGAGGGAAAGATGGGGTGCTGCTCAACGAGCGTCAGCCTCCTTCGGTTGTGGTTCGGCAGGCTCAGTTGGAGGCGGTCACGGGATTGCTGAGGGTTCCAAGCCCCGTCACGCGGCATTCAGCGAGGTCCCCCGGCTCGATGTGCACTGCTCCGGGTGTTCCCGTGGAGATGATGTCACCGGGGAAGAGCGGCATGACCTTGCTGTGGAAACTGATCAGGTAGGCCGGGTCGTAGCGCATGTGCGACACCGTATTGCTGCGGCGCACCTCGCCGTTGACCACGGTGGACACCCTGACCTCGGCCAGGGAGCCGGCGGCCTCCTCCACCTCGGCGAGGGGCACGATCCGGGGGCCGAAGGAGAAAAATCCCGGAAAGTTCTTGGAACGGGTGAGGAACCGCGGATTGCGTTGCAGGATGTCCTCCGCGGTCTGGTCCAGGACCGGTACGACGCCGGCGAGATAGGACAGGGCATCCTCCGGCTCGACATTGCGGCAGTATCGACCGATCACGACGGCGATCTCCGCCTCGGTGGTGGTGCGCTGGCTCTGCTCCGGGATCGGGATGTTCTCGTCCGGGCCAATGACCGTATGGTCACCCTTGATAAACGAGGCAGGCTCGTCGGGCACGGCCTCGGTGAGGTCGGAGGCGTGCTCGACGTAGTTCAGGCCTATTCCCCACAGCATGCGGGGGTGGCGGTACGGGGCGCCGTAGGTGAGGTGCTCCGGATCGCTGAAGACGGCGTCCTCTGCGTTGGCTGCGGCCGTTTCCAGGTCCCCGAGCAGGTCTCCGGTCAGGACGTCGAGAATATCGCCGGTAAAGCCCGGGAGCAGGTCGCGGACCAGCGCGGCTCCGCGCCGCGGGTGGACGACGGCCGCCTCTTCGCGGGCCTGCCCGGGGGCGGCCGCATCGGTGGTGGACTCGTCGCGAATCGCGCAGAGATGAAGGACTCGGGAAGTCATGGAATGGTTCTTTCGGTTAGTAGGAACGGACCAGTCCGCCGTCGCAGCGGATCTGTTCCCCGGTCACGTAGGAGGCAGGCCCGCTCGCGAGGAAGGCCACGACGGCGGCGAATTCTTCGGGCTTGCCGTACCGGCCGGCAGGGATCGAAGCTTCCGAGTCCGCCCTCGTCTCCCCCGGCGAGCGGCCGGTGCGTTTAGCCGCCGCTGCGTCCAGTGAGCCGACCCGGTCGGTGTCGATGCGGCCGGGAAGCACCGTGTTGACGGTCACGCCATCCCTGGCGACCTCCGCCGCCAGCGTCTTCAGGTAACCGGCCAGCCCGGCCCTCCCGATGTTGGATAACGCCAGGTTGGGCAGCGGCTGCTGCACGCCGCTGGAGCCCACTGCCACCACGCGCCCCCACCGGCGCTCCCGCATGCCCGGAAGCACGAGTGCGGTGAGCCGGATGTGCTGCAGCAGCAGTTGGTGCACGGCGTCGAGGGACTGTTCGGCGGATATATCCGCGGCGCCGCCGGGCGGCGGTCCGCCGCCGTTGAGGATGAGCACGTCGATCGGGCCGAAGGCCTCCTCCGCGGCTTTCACCAGCGCCGAAGGGGCGCCGTCCTCCGTGAGGTCAATGCCGATGCCGACGGCGGAACCCAGGCGCGCAGCTTCCGCCCGCACCAGATCCTCGCGCCGCGCCGCCAGCACCACGTTGGCGCCTTCCTCGGCCAACGCCCTGGCAATGGCGAGGCCTATCCCCGAACTTGCGCCCGGAACCAGGACGTTCTTTCCCTTCAAACCAGTCTCCATCAGGCCATCACCACCCGAACGGCTTCGAGGTGGGCACCGACGAGGTCCGCCAGCGCCGGCGGCAGTTTCGGAGCGGGCGGCCTCACGATGGATTCAGCGATGATGCCGCGGCGGCGCAGCACCTCCTTGCGCAGGGCCAGCCCTACGCCGGGCTGGGCCTCGAAGTTCACCAAGGGCAGCCACGGAGCGAAAGCCTCGCGGGCGGCGCGGAAGCCGCCGTCGGCCCATGCGCTCAGGGCGGCCTGAAGTCCTTCGGGATGCGAGAATCCGGTCATGGCGCCGGCCGCGCCGGCGGCCAGCTCATCCAGCAGCCCCACTCCCCCGAGTCCGCCGTATACGGGCACGGACGTGGCACCCGTCAGCCGCGCGATGGCGGAGGCCGTCGGCGGCGCCTCCGACTTGACGGCCACGATGAACGGGCACTGCGCGAGGACCGCGAGGATCTGCGCTGCGCTGATGTTGACCCCGGATGCCACGGGGTAGTCCTGCAGCACGATTCCCGCGCCGGTGGCGCGGTGCACGGCGGTCAGGTGGGCCGCGAGCACCTCTGGATCGGAGCTGTTGGCCTGCACCATAAGTGCCGCAAGGTTGCTGCCCGCCGCCATAACCGCGGTACGGGCTTGCTCCAGTGCCACTGCCGTTGACCGGGCTGAGAGGCCCACCACCAGGGGGGTGCCCTTGCCCTCCTCGGCAACGGTGCGCACAATCAGGGCCTGCTCCTGGGCATCGAGGGATGCCCCCTCGCCGAAGACGCCAAGCACCACCATCCCGGTAGCCGGCAGCGCAGTGTAAAGCTGCACTTCGCGGCGCAGGGAGTCGGTGTCTACGGCAAAATCCGTTCCGCTGAACGGTGTGGCCAGAACTCCCCAGAGGCCGGGGGCAAGGTGCGGAATCGGTGTCGTCATAGTGATGGGGCCTCCTTTCGGTCACGGGCAATGTCTGTGCGGTGTCTGCGGAGCCCCATGATGTGTACCAGGACGCCCACGGCAATGATGGCTGCCCCGATGCCGATGTAGAGCGGCTCCATGACCAGCATCGGCAGTGACCCGACGCCCAGCAGGACCCGTTCGGGCCAGCGGGCCGGGCCGAAGAGCCAGGCCCCGGTTGCCACGGCAAGGGAGGCCACCGCCAGCAGTGAGACGGTGAATGCCAGCGCAATCGATCCTGGACTGCCCTGCAGCAGCAGCCCCACACCGTCGTCGGACAGCACAAAGATGAACGGGACCAGGAACGCCGACAATGTGTACCGCCAGGTCAGCCACATCGTCTTGATCGGTCTGCCGCCGGTGATGGCCGACGCCGCGAACGGGGACAGTGCGGTGGGCGGTGACACCTCGCTGAGGACCGAGTAGTAGAAGATGAACATCGCAGCCGCGAAAGCGGGAACGCCGACATCCTGCAGGGCGGGTCCGATGATCACCCACGAGATGATGAAGCTTGCCGTTACCGGCACGGCAAGTCCCAGGAGGGTGACGGAGATGGCGGAGAAGATTGCTGTCAGGAGCAGGTTGCCGCCGGCAAAGTCCACGATGATGTTCGCCAACTTCAGACCCAGTCCGGTGAGGGTCATGATTCCCACGATCAGGCCGGCGGCCGCCATGACGGGGATCACGGACAGGGCGCCCATGGCGCCCGTGGCGAGCGCGTCCCAGATCCGCTTGGGCGTCAGCCAGGATTGGCGGTCCAGGAAGCTGAGCACGAAGGCGAGACCGGTGGCGAACACTACGGCCCGGAACGGGGTCATGCCCATGGCCATGAACACCACGATCGCAAGGAGGGAACTGAAGTGGTACCCGAACCGCAGCAGCAGCTTGCCGGCCGGCTTGACGTCGAAATCCACCGCCTTGGTCTTGAAGCGCCGGGCGTCCATTTCGATGGCGAGGATGATGCCGAAATAGTAGAGGACCGTGGGAATGGTGGCCCAGATGAGCACCTGCAGGTACGAGACGCCAAGCAACGCGGCGATGATGAAGGCTGCGGCACCGAGCGTTGGCGGGGACATGATGGCGCCGATACCGGCAGCGGCCAGGATGGCGCCGCCGTGTTCCTTCGGGTAGCCGGCCTTGCGCAGCAGCGGCCAGGAGATGCCGCCCAGGGTCACAGTGGTGGCGACGCCGGAACCCGACACGGTGCCCAGCAGGAAACCCGCGAGGGTCACGGTCCGGCCAGGACCCGACTTTGACTGTCCGAAGGCAGAGAAAGAGAGGTCTATGAAGAATTTGGTGGCGCCCGAGGCGCCCAGGACGGCGCCGTAGATGGTGAAAAGAATGATGTACGACGCCGCGACGTCGGTGGGAACCCCGAACAGGCCTTGCGTCCCCATGACGTTGTGGCCAACAAGGCGGATCCAGTTGAAGGAGGACGTGTTGAAGGGGGCAGGGACGAAGGAACCGAACGCCGCATACGCGAAGAAGCCGACCACGACCAGCGGAACGAGGATACCCACCGTTCGGCGGGATGCCTCCAGGGTGACCAGGATCGCGATCACGCCCATGATCAGGTCAAGGTAGGTCGGCGTGATCGCACGGCGGAAGAAGCTGTCCCAGTCCGAGATGATGTAGGCAAACGGAACTACGGAAATTGCAGCGAGCAGCCAGTCAAGTATGTGGGGGTTGTCAGAACGTCCGGACGCCTTGGCGGCAGCCGAGCGGCCCCACCCGCGGTAGACCAGAAACGTCATGGGCAGCCCGACCATCAGGAATGCGGGCAGGTAGAACTGGGTGGGCATGGGGTTGAAGACCCAATACAGCGCAAACAGGGACAGCGCCACACCGATGGCCTTCACCGCGATGCCGGGTTTCCCGTCCAGGTGGCGGGCAGGTTTCTCCGCCTCAAACTCCGCGATCAGCGCCTCTTCATCAATCACCGCATCCTTGTCCCTGGGGTCGGCGGTGACACCGTCATCCGCGGTCCTCCGTCTGGTGCCCCCCGGGGGCTCAGGCGACGTGCGTGCCTGAACGGCGCCGTTGCCGTTGGGGTTCTCGGTCATGGGGTCTCCTTGAGGGATAGCACAACGAACGGGTCGCTGTCTTCGACTAACTTCCATAGTTCAAGCGGCGGAGCGCCCGGAACGTACACGGTGCGGCGGCCCAGATCAGTTGCTGCCAGCGACAGCCGGCCAAACTCCGCAGGGTGCCCCGGATCTGGGTCCGCCACCCATTCCCTGCGGTCGCCGTCCCCGGCTGCGGACGGCGGCCCGGGGACGGCGTAGTACTCTTCGAGCACCGCCAGCTGGTCGGCGGCCAGCTGCACCAGGCGGTAGCTCCCGTCGTCCTGGACGGTGTAACGCTCTTCAGCGACGGTGCCGTAGATGGAGTTGCGGTAGCTCACTGCGAACGTGTCCCCGGCAAGGGGAATACTGGCCAGCATGCCGCCGTCGTTGCTGATCACGACGGCGCGGGGACGGTGGGGTTCCAATGGCGAGCCGGCCACGGCAATCCCGCCTGCTCCCAGCATTCCGAGGCAAACGAGACCGACGACGGCGGCGGCTGGCTTTCGCATGAGGTGCTAGCTTCCGGACTTGTCGAAGTACGCCTTCGAACCTGGGCAGGCCTCCACGAACGGAACCTTCCCGGCGGTGGCCTTGTCCATCTCGCCGGCTGCGGGGTGGACCTTGATCAAGGCCTCTTTGTTGTCAAAGAGTGCGGTGGTGATGTCCTGCTGGAGCTTCTTGTCCATTTTCTTGCTGGCGACCAGGATGTTCGGTGAAGCGATCGCCGGGACGGCCTCGTTCTGCCCTTCGTAGGTGTTGGCCGGGATGTCCTGCCCCACGTAGTAGGCGCCGTATTTCTCCGCAAGGGGTTTGGCGTACTCCCCGATTGAAAGCAGCTTCATGTCGCCGTCGCCGGCCAGGTCGATCAGCGCGCCGGTGGGCAGACCTCCGGACCAGAATCCGGCGTCGATCGTTCCGTCGCGCAGCGCAGCGACGGTTTCCGCCGCGCCGAGCTGGCGGCGCTGGATGCCCGATTTCGGGTCAATTCCGGCGGCCTCGAGGATTCGCAGCGCCGCTACCTCGGTGGCGGAGCTGGGCGCGCCGACCGAGATGACTTTGCCCGCCATGTCCTTGACGTTCTGGATTCCCTTGTCGTTTACGGTGACGGCCTGCATGAAGTTGTTGTAGATGTTGCCAAGGGAGCAGACTTCCTGGGGCTTTCCCGCGAATTTGCCCTCGCCCTTGACGGCATCGGACACCACGTCGCCCACTGAGAAGGCGAGCTGCGCGGACCCGTTCTCGATCAGCAGCATGTTGTCCACGGAAGCGTTCGTTTCCTGCACCGTAGCGTCATAACCCTTGACCTTGTCCCGGATCACAGTGGCGAAGCCGCCGCCCAGCGGATAGTAGACCCCACCGGTGCCGCCGGTGGCGATGGACAACATGCCTCCCTGCCCGGCTGTGCCCCCGCCGCCGCTGCTGGGAGCGGGGCTGCCGCATGCGGAAAGGAAAACTGCCGGTACAAGGACAGCTGCTGCGCACAGGCGCTGCATGCGCCTCCGGGCAGTGATGTTCATAGCAATCATGGTTGTATCTCCCTGTTTTTGATCATGCTGTTGGCTGGGTGGGCGTCAATAGGCTTGACGGTCAAGTGGCCTGGTGTAGGTGTTCTCCGGCGGCTGCCGGAACGGGAACATCTCCGGCAGCGAGGATGCCTGCCAGCAGGCGGTAATAGCCCACCAGTACCGAAAGCTCCGTAATGCCACCGTGTCCGAAGTGTTCCAGGGCGGCAGCATGCACGTCCTCGTCAACGGCGGTGCCTCGCAACAGGGAACGCGTCAAACCCAGCGCCGCGCTTTCGTCCGCAGACAAGGTGTCCGGGACATCGCCTTCGTGCAGCTGCTTCAGCTCGGTGCCGTTGATGCCAACGGTCGTGGCGACCAGGCTGTGCGCGTACCACTCGTAGGCGGACTCCAGCTCTGCGGCGACGGCACAGATCACCAGCTCCCGGGTGCGGGCCGGCAGCGAGCCGCCAAAGCGCAGGACGGCGCCCAGAGCCTGTACCGCGTTTCCGATCGCGGGCGAGTACAGCAGCGCGTTGAAGGGGCCGCTGAGGCGTCCGTTTTCGTCGACAATGGAAAACGGCCCGTTTCCCCTCGGCGGGCCGGCGATGACCCCGTACAGATCGCGCTGCTGGTTCGAGAGTTCATGCGGCATGAGGAGCGGGAAGCGGCCACCCAGCCTGGAAGCGTCGGATCCGGCTCCACGGTGGTTCGATTCACACAAGGGTCCTGCCCCCGTCCACGTACAGGACATGACCGGTGACAAACGCCGCCTGCCGGGAAGACAGGTAGAGCACAGGACCGGTGAGGTCATCCACCGTCCCGAGCCGGCCGGCGGGGACCATTGAGGTGTAGTGTTCGCGTACCCCGGGGCGATCCAGGTGCGTTCTGGTAAGTTCAGTGTCCACGTAGCCGGGGGCGATGGCGTTTACCGTTACTCCGTGGCCGGCCCACTCGCGGGCCATGACCCGGACCAGCTGGTTGATGCCGCCCTTACTGGCTGCGTAGGGGCCGTGGTCGGGGTGCGCCAGGAGGCTGGAGACCGACGAGCAGTAGATCTGGCGCCCGAAGCCGGCCTCGACCATGACGCGGCCCGCTGCGCGGCCGAGCCGGAAGGCGCTGGTGAGGTTGAGCTCGAGGATGCGGTTCCAGTCCTCATCCGCGGTTTCGAGAATCGGCACTCGATGGTTGACGCCAATGGAGTGCACCAGGATGTCCAGTCCGCCGAGCTGTTCCTGGGCCGACGCAACGGCATCCTCACAGCCCTCCGTGGACGTGAGGTCAACCCGTTTGGTGGCCACGCCCGGACCAAGGGCAGCCAGCCGGGACTCGTCGCGGTCAACCGCGAGTACGCTCGCCCCGGCTGCCACGAACTCCCCAATGCAGGCACTCCCGATTCCGCCGGCGCCGGCCACCAGGACGCGGGCGCCATTCAACCCGAGCCAGTCGTTCACGGAGGCCACATTCGAGCGGGCGGTCTGGTCACTCATGGGTTGAAGTCC
Source organism: Pseudarthrobacter sp. AL07 (assembly GCF_029960665.1). Classification (GTDB taxonomy): domain Bacteria; phylum Actinomycetota; class Actinomycetes; order Actinomycetales; family Micrococcaceae; genus Arthrobacter. The sequence continues at coordinate 12,650 of NZ_JASBRB010000023.1, read as the reverse complement.
GCATCAATGCGGTTACGAGAGAGGCCATTTGGATAATGTATCCAATATCACCCCCATATGTAAGCAGCGTCACACAATTGTTACGTTATGGGCGGCTCGGGGAATCCAAGAAGGTGCGGAGGGCATCCACGGCATGCTCTCGGTGCTCGTCCATCAGGGCGACGAGCAACCCGACGTCCCCGTCCGCATAGGCCTGGACGATACCGGCGTGTTCGCGTTCTACTGTGGACCGATTGTGTTCTGACCCGTAGTAAACGAACCGGTATGCCTCCGTTGCGTCCCACAGGACCCGGACTATGCGCTCCAAGCGCGGCATTTTGGCCGCCGCCAACAATTCGAAGTGGAAACGCCTGTTCGCTTCGGTCATCTTCAGCAGATCACCCGCCGCACTGGCCACCTCAACATCGCTGGCCGAGGCTCTCATCGAAGCGAGTACGGTGCCGCTCCGGTTTTCAACGGCAACCCGGGCCGCCTCCGATTCCAGCAATTGCCTGAGCCGGTAGACCTCCAGGAGGTCCGTGAGTGACAGGCTGGCTACTTTGTGCCCGCGGTGCGGCTCGTAGACCACCTGGCCCTCGCTTTCGAGGACCTTGAATGCTTCGCGGACGGGTACCCTGCTGACGCCGAACCGCTCGGCGAGCGTGTTTTGACGGAGCGGCTCGCCCGGCAGGAAGTCCCCCGCGATGATTGCGCGCCGCAGCTCGGCAAGGACGAAAGCTTGAGCGGTGGGAGGGCGCTTAAATTCTTTCGCGGCGTTCTCGCTCATCCCGCCACCGCAAACGCATCTGCTTTCACACCTGAATCCTAGCTGGCTGGCTTCCGCCGCCGTCCTCGTTCCCGCCGGTCGCACCCCCGCCGTGGTCCGAAGCCTGTCGCCGCTCCGCGCGTAGGGCGTCCGCCATGACCTGGACCAGGTGCCGGCTCTCCAACCCGGCCAGGTCGCGAACCTGGGTGCGGCAGGAGAAGCCGTCGGCCATGATGCCGTGATCGGGAAGGGCCTCTGCCTTGGCGAGAATCCCCCTGCGGGCGATTTTCTCGGACACCTCGTAGTGCCCTTTTTCCATGCCGAAGTTGCCAGCCAGTCCGCAGCAGCCGGCTGACGTTTCGACGTCACATCCCATGGCTGTCAACAGGGCTTCATCGGCCGCGTAACCCATGACGGCATAGTGGTGGCAGTGCGGCTGAACGAGGAGCTTTTCCCCGGCGAGCGGTGGAGTCCACCCGATCCCGGCCAGGAGTTCAGCGACAGTTCTCACGGCAGCTGACACTTCCGCGGCGCGGGGATCGTCGGCCAGGAGTTCCACCAGGTCCGAGCGCAGCGTCGCGGTGCAGCTGGGCTCGAGACCAACTACCGTCCGGCCGTCCCGGACGTGCGGCAGAAGGAGGTCTACCGTTGCGCGGAGCTTCGCTTTCGCGGCCGTCAGCTGGCCGGTGGAGATGAGAGTCACTCCGCAGCATGCACCGGGGCCGGCAAGCTCGACATCGCAGCCTGCGGCCACGAGAACTTCGACGGCGTCGCGCGCCACCTCGGGCGCCAGCGCGTCGGAGAACGAATCGACCCAAAGCAGGACTTTGTGTCCCCCTTTCCGGCCATGGCTGCGGTTCCGGCCTTCTTGCGTTCGTCTGAACGGAGCACGGGGCAGCGGCGGAAGGGACCGGCGGAGGTCGGCCCCCATGAGCGCCATGATGGTCTTGCGCAGAACCGGCAGGCGTCCGGCGAGGTTGACCAGGGGTGCCGCCGTGGCCGAGAGGCGCAGCCACTGGGGAAGGCGCCCCAGCGTGTAGTGGCTCAGCGGACGTATTCGTCCCTTGTAGGTCTGGTGCAGGGTTTCGGACTTGAACATGGCCATGTCGATGCCGGTGGGGCAGTCGCTGGCGCAGGCTTTGCAGCTGAGGCAGAGGTCGAGCGCGTCATGCACTTCCGGTGAGGACCAGCCTAGAGTCACCACACCGCCGTTCAGCATCTCCTGGAGTACCCGGGCCCGGCCGCGGGTAGAGTCTTTCTCCTCACTGGCGCGCAGGGACAGGGCCTGGGGTCGGCGCAGGTCAGCGTCGAGGGGCGACGGCCGGACTACGACTCCGGGGTTGAACATGTCCTCCGGGTCAAAAAGAGCCTTGAAATCGCTCATGGCCCGAAGCGCTGCGGGGCTGTACATGGTGGGGAGCAGTTCGGAGCGCGCCCTGCCGTCGCCGTGCTCACCCGAGAGCGATCTCCCGTGCGCGACTGCCAGGGCCGCGGCGCAGAGAGGAAGCGGCGCATGAGCACCCCGTCGCTGTCCAGTGGGAAGTCGAGGCGGACGTGCACGCACCCGTCACCGAAGTGACCGTAAGCCAGGCCGGGAAGCCCTTCCTCATCCATCAGTTGTTCCAGGCCGCGCAGGTAGCTGCCCAGCCTCTCCGGAGGCACGGCAGAGTCTTCCCATCCCGGCCATGCCTGCTGACCTGAAGCGGTCCGGCCGGCCAGTCCGGCCCCGTCCGCCCGGATCTGCCAGAGGCGGGTGGCTTCCGGGCCGGCCGGCAGCACGACGGCAGCATCAGCACTGGAGGCGGAGACCAGAAGTTCGGCTGACGCCATGGCCTCTTCGGCCGTGGCTCCGCCAATCTCGGCCATCAGCCAGCCGCCTCCTGCGGGAAGCGCCGGGACGCTGGCCGGGCCGTGCGCCCGCCGCACGACGTCGACGAGCTTCGCGTCCAGCCCTTCCAGTGCCAGCGGGCGAAAGGGAAGCAGCGCCGGAACATCGTCGGCCGCGGTGGCCATGTCCGCGTAGCCAAGCACAGCCAGGGCAGGGGCAACCACCATCGGAACGAGCCTGAGTTCTGCCTCCAGGATCACCCCGCAGCTTCCTTCTGTGCCGGTCAGGGCAGCCGCGAGGTTGTGGCCCTTCTCGGGGAGAAGGTGCTCCAGGGAGTATCCCGAGATCTGTCGACTGAATCGCCCGAATTCGGTCCTCAGGACGGCCATGTTTTCCGCCACGAAGACTGCCAGCCCCGGCCCGGCTTCCAAGGCGTGCGGGCCGGAGCCTGCGGTGACGATGTCACCCGAACCTGTCAGCCAGGTCATTGATACAACGTTGTCCGCGGCGCGCCCGTAGGAGAGCCCGTGCGGTCCACAGGCATTGTTTCCGATCATGCCCCCGAGAGTGCAGCGCATGGCTGTCGAAGGGTCCGGACCGAACCGCAGCCCAAACGAGGCGGCCGCCTTCTGGAGGTCACTAAGCACCACCCCGGGTTCCACCACCGCAGTGGCCGCCTCGGGGTTGATGGCAAGGATGCGGTTCATGTGACGGGAAACGTCCAGGACCATGCCCGGGCCGATCGCGTTCCCGGCGCAGGAGGTGCCGCCGCCGCGCACGGTCACAGGCATGCGGTGTTTCCGTGCGATTGCCACTGCCTCCTCGACGTCCCGGCGGGTCTTGGGCAGCACCACGATTTCGGGAACCACCCGGTAGTTGGAGGCATCGGTGGCGTATTGCACGCGCGCCAGCGAGGAGTCGTCCACGGTGCCTTCGAGCACTGTGCGCAGCTCGGCGACGATCGGGTGCTTGGGTTGTTGCGGGATCGGTGTATTCAGGGTCACGGCGGAAATGCTCCTCATTGGGCCGATATGGTGCTGTTCCTTCGTGCGGCCTCCGTCAGCACTGTGACCGTGTTGGCGCGCGCTGTGTCGGACACCGGGGCGAAATGCTGCCCCGTGGCGGCGGGCTTGGGTGACCATTTCTGCACCGGCTTCGCTCGGCATAGCCCCTCATATGCAAGCTGCGGTCGGCTGACGTCCGCAGAGGCGGAGAATCCGTCCGGGAGGACGGGCCTACGACGTCCCCTTGGTCATACGGTCAATCTGCGCCTCAATGCCACCAGCGTCGCGCACAACTTCCGTATAGATCCGGCCGGCGCGGAACCTGCCCGCCGAGACTTGGAAGATGTTGACCCCGACGAACTCCATGACCGTCCCGTCCCCGCGGGTTCCCTGCAGGCCCCACTCCATCCACACCTCGTCGCCGTCCGACACCGTCCGGACAATCTTCGCCGTGAGGTCAGGCAGGTCCCTGAGCAGTTTCTCGAAATTTTGCCGCACAGCGTCTTGGCCTTGGACGGATTCCCCGCGGCGCGCCGGAGCTTCGTCAGTGTAGTCGCTGTCGAAACAGTCCGCCGCTGCTTCCAAGTCGTGTAACGACAAGGCCCTGACCCACCGTTGCGCCACTGCCACCGGATCGTTGCCCATGCACTCAATGCTGAAGCTCCGGCGCCAGTTTGGCAACAACTCGCCTTGACTCATCAAAGATGCCCGCGCCGCCTCCAGGATCTCGTTCTCGAGTAACCGAACGCCGGCCGAGATGTTGTCCCGGATGCCCCCAAACAGCCACGTAACTCTTCGCCAAGGCACATCGACTGCGAAGCCACGCCAACGTCACACAACGCCACGGCATCCTGATCCGGACAAGCAACGTCCTACCCTGAACAGGTGACTCTGGTTTCCCCGCCCTATCGCCGGAGCTCGATATGACCCCGGGCCGCGATCGAGCCCGGCGGCTGAAAGAACTCAGGACCTGCTCACCGTCCCATCATCTCCACCGGCTGCACAAGGACCGGCTGATCGAGCGCTGCGCAGCGATAGCCACCATCGGAGGCGATCCATCATGGACCTTGCCAAGGGCAACCGAAGAGGGACGCCAGGACCCCCGGGTACGACGTGAGACTTCACGTCGTACCCGGGGGACACCGTCTTCGATGAGGACTGAAGGAATGCGGGGGCAGTCGGACCGTGCAGCCGGCCCGCCAAAGTCAGAGACTCAGGTCCAGCTCAAGTCCCATTGATTGCTCCACGGCGCTGTCGTAAAGAATTCGGCCGATGGCCAAGTCCAGCACTCCGATGCCCACCGAGTTGAAGAGCGTGATGTCATCCCTCGAGGTCCGGCCCAGCACTTTCCCCGTGATAACGTCACCGAGCTCACCCCTCACATCGTCGACGCTCATGACCCCTTCACTTACAGGAATCATCAGGTCACCCGACTTCGTCGTCGCTGTCGGCAAGCTGTCCACAAATACTCGGGAACGAACCATCCCAGCAGAATCTATTTCACGATCTTCTGGGCGGGGACGGGCTCCTACCGCGTTGACGTGCAGGCCAGGCTTGAACCATTTGCCGAAAACCACCGGCTCCGTAGCCGGAGTGAGGGTGCACAGAACATCGGCCGATTCCACAACATCCTGCACAGAAGCTGCGACCACCACCGTCAGCTCGAGGTCGGCGATCTGACGCTTGAACGCGTCGATGGTTTCAGCTGTGCGAGACCATACCACGACTGTTTTTATAGGAAGAACGGCAAGCATGGCGTGGACGTGCGCGACTGCCAAGGCGCCCGCTCCCACGAGCCCGAGGACCGAACTGTCAGACCGCGCCAGCACTTTGCTGGCAACGGCGCTGGCTGCAGCTGTGCGGACTCGAGTGGGAACGCGGCCGTCAAGGATCGCCAGTGTCTCCCCCGTGGACCGGGAAACGAGTACGATTGTTGACCGCTGCGTCGGCAACCCACGATCGGAATTCCCAGGAATGTCGGCGAGCAACTTCACTGATGCAAGTCCGTCGGCTTCAGATAAAGCCGACATCGGAATGAACCGGCCCCCGGATGAGGGAAGGCGAAGGGAAGCCGGTGCCGGCTGATGCGCTAAGCCTGCTGATACGTCCGCAAAGGCACTTTCTACCGCTTTGATGGTTCTGGGCATGTCGGCTAGCGTGTGGAGCTCGGACGCTGTGAGAATAAGGGTCATTTATATGTCCTTTCGTCGGTGGGCGAAAATACTTTCCAAGTCTTCAATCGCCGAACCCCCGGTTCATGACAATCTGGCCGTTCTTGACAACCAAGTTCCGCGGAGGACGGCTCACCACAGCTTCAGCAACGTTGCGGGCCGGGACCACAACAAGGTCCGCCTTGCATCCGACGTCCAAACCATACTTTTCGAGCCCCAGGATCTTCGCGCCGTTATATGTGGCCGTGTCCAAGGCCGCCTCAATGTCCTGATCACGGCGAAGATCTCCGCGATAGGCGACGAACATGGCACGTTCGAGCATGTCGCCGTTCCCGTAGGGAGACCACAGGTCCCGAATGCCGTCATTTCCGCATCCGACGTTTATTCCGTGCTCAGCAAGTAATTTCAGCGGCAGCACCGGGCGGCTGAAGACGGCTGCGGTCGTCAATGAAATGCGCGCTTCAGCCAGGCCATCAAATACTTTGGATTGCACAGGGGCGGGCATATCAGCAAGGCAGAATGCGTGGCTGATCGTGACCCTGCCCTCCATACCCATTCCCTTGGCCCGCTGAATGATCTGTAGTACCTGCCAGACGCCGAGTTCCCCTGGGTCGTGAAGGTGGATATCGATGTCACACCCGGAGTTGCTGGCGATGTTGAAAATGGCGTCCAGTTGGCCGTTGGGGTCGCCGTCAAAGCCGGCCGGATCGACGCCGCCGATGGCCGTAGCTCCCATATCAAGGGCATCTTTCAATAACGATGCTGTTCCCGGGCGCGTTACGACCCCCTGCTGTGGGAAGGCGACCTGCTGAACGTCGATGCGTTCCTTAAGGGACAATGCCGCCTTCTGCACAGCTTCTATTCCGCTGAGCCCGACTTCCGGGTCAACATCCGTATGCGTTCGGATGCTTGTCGTTCCGCACGCGGACATTTGCTCCAACAGTGCCGTGATGCGGTCCAGAGACGGATAGCCAACATCGAGGCGGCGGAGCCTTTCATCCGCTATACGCTCGGCGACACTTGGACCTGCGGTGTGCGGAATCCACGGGCCGCTCCAGAGCGTCTTATCGATATGGCAATGGCTGTCCACGAGCCCGGGCAGCAGGAGCGCGCCCTTGCAGTCGATTTCTTCTCCCTGGGTTTGTCCGGGATGCAGCCTCCCGACTGCCACAATGTGTCCATCCGAGACCTGTATGTCAACCGGCCCGGCGTCTGATGGGCGACGGACGTTCTGGAGAAGAAGGCTGGTGTTTGGCTGCATCAGGCCTCCTTATTGACGGCTCTGCCGGCACTTGAAACAGTGACCCCGGCGGTTGAAACAGGGACCTCGTCGCCACCTTCGTGGACAGGTTTCAGACTCTCAGCGTCTTTGCCGAGGATGTCTTTCGCCCGCATGGCAACCGGCAGGTGTTCGGACGTGCCCCCCTTGAACACCAGGCTGAGGAGGATGACAACCGATAGATTAGCCGCCAGCGAAATGAGTCCGGTGTTGATGTTGCCGGGCACAAGCTTTGTAAAGTAGAAGAACGTCACGAGGGCACAACCGACCACGATGCCCGCAGACAGGGCGGGGGCCTTGAACTTCCTAAAGAACATGACACCAAACCATGCGGGGACGAGCTGGGCCGTCAAAGCCAGGGCCAGATTCAAGAAGGTGAGCATGATTGAGGAAGTGAAAGTAGACAGCGTGGCTGTGAAGACCAGGAAAAGTCCCATGACCAGTTTCACACTGTGGGAAGACTTGGATTTAGAGAGTGTCGGGACGAGGTTCCGGGTGAGGACTCCACCAAACATCAATGAGTTCCCTGCAAGAACAATCAGGGCAGACAACCCGGCGCCGGCGGCTACCAAGCCGACAATCCATTCGGGGGCGAGATCCCGGGTGACCGCCAGGAAGACACCGTCCGGCTTCGACAGGTTCGGGGCGTGGCTAATGCCGTAGTACGCCGCGAATACCAACAGCGGGTACATAAGCATGTACAAGGGCATCCAAATAACGGACTTCTTGATGGAACTTTCGGATTTTGCCGCGAAGAGGAACTGCGCGGGAAAGGTCAGGTAAAACTGAATCGATTGTACGAATATGGTCGACATTGCAAAGATAAGAGCCCCGCCAGTAACCGTGGTCATGTCCGGCCTCGTGGCGACCCCTTCAAAGATCCCGGGCACCCCCTTGGCCGCAATTACGGCGACAATCCCGGCAAGGGTTATTCCCAAGAACATAAACAGGTCCTTGACGATGGCGACGAAAGCAGTCGAGCGCATCCCGGAGATGGCTACGTACAGGAAGGCGATCACAGCTGACCCGACGATGATGCCGAGGCGGCTCAACGGCAGTCCGAGACCGCTAAGAACTGTTTGCAGCCCAACGAACTGGAACACAGCCCAGGGAATTAGAGCCAGAACGAACGTGAACGCGGCCAGCTTTTCGAGGGGCCGGTTCTTGTAATGGCCGTACATGACGTCCGGCACCGTTACCGCGTTGTATACCTTGCCGGCACGCCAGACCAGAGGTGCCAGGAAGTACCCGAAGACATAGCCTAAGAGAATGTATCCAATGAACCAGACTCCGTATGAGGCTCCCTTCGCGTAGATACCGCCGGGGAAACCGAGCATCGTTCCGACGCTGTATATCTCGCCTACTGCAAGGAAAAAGATCAGCCAGCCGGGCAGAGAGCGGCCTGCAATCAACGTACCCAAGGGTCCGCGGGTTGTAACGCCGCGTCGCGCTGCCAAGGCCACGCCGATCGAAAGAGCGATGATACTGAAAAAAACAACCGCAATCATTCCGTTTCTCCTTCCAAGCGACCGTATGCGGCGCGTTCCAAGTAGCGCCATGAGACCCAGAAACACAGGGACGTCAGAGGTAGCCAGGCAAACAACCAAGCAAAGACCATTGGTATACCAAGGATGGTATTCGGGTTGTTACTGACTAGTGGGACTCCGACAAGTATTGCCAGCGCGGGGATTCCCATCGCCACGGCCAAGGACCAGCGACTTCCGATCACGATTACTCCTAAATTCGGACGGTTGGACTATGAGCGGAAGCCCCAAACTAAACGAGACGCCAGTGTTGAACCGCCTGTTGTTTGAGTCCGTTCTCAGTGGAGTCAACAATAGTTCTGGTATACCATCCGGGCCAGAGCCAGTTGCTATTCCCTTGTAAGGAGCCAGTTGCCGTGGGAATGGCCTAAGGGTCGATCGTCTCGCGGAGCTGGGCAAGCACCGGCTCGCGGCTCTGCTCAATGTGTGCGTAGGCAAGCGCGTAGGCGAGGTCTGGGCGGCCTTCGGCGATTGCGCTGCACAGGGCCGCGTGCTCTTCGTGTTGCAGCTCATTGCTCCGGTTCTGCGCCAGTCCGAAGATCCAGCGCATCCGTCCAAGAAGCGGCTTCATGGAATCCATCAGAAGGCGGTTACCTGAAAGCCGGACGATTTCCGAATGTATTTCACTGCTGAGCAGCAAGATCTGCTGCGGTCGGACCTCTTCAATCGCCAAACGCGAGGCCGCAAGGAGCTCAGGTAAGCGGAGCTCAGGTAAGCGCCCGGCAGAGACGTCGGCGGCAACCCGCATGGCTGCCGCTTTCGCCGCGAAGGTCTCAAGACAAAGCCGGACGTCGAAAAGATCGTTGACATCAGCCAGAGTCAGGCGCCGCACCACCGCGCCGCGCCGCGGAAAGGTGGCAACGAATCCGTCTTGCTCCAGCCGCTGGATAGCCTCCCGCACCGGTATCCGGGACACCTGCTACTTCTCCGATAGTTCGCGTTCCCGCAGGCGCATGCCTTGTTCAAAGGTGCCAGTTACGATACCTTCCAGCACTAACTGATAAACGAGCTCAGCGCGGGCCTCTTCTCCATTCGGAACCTCAGGCCTCGTTTCAGCCACGGCCAACCCCCTTCGCAAGCATCGCCGGGGCCGCTGGACGCCGACGATCAAGCATCCCACGATGCATAGGGGCAGGAAGCGTCGGTGGACAATCCGGATCCGGGCATCCTGCATCGCCTCTTAGCGGACACATCATGGCCTGGGACCGCTTGCATCGGTGGGAGCTCGATCGGGTTCCGTCGATCATTGCGGTTCAATCTGCGCCATGTCCGGGCGTGCTGACGAGTCGATGAACAGGGGGAAGGGCCACCTTACTAACCAAGGCCGCTTCGTACCGAAGAAGCCCGACCTGGCCTTGGGAGCATTTCCTCGCTCACCTCCACGGAGGTGAGGCGTCCTTTTACAGCAAAGTGTCCGGCTACAGCAAGAAGTATTGCTTCCCCAGCCAGCGCCCAAATGGGGGCTTCCCAGCGTTGAGTCCATTCGAGAAGCAGTGCGGCACCTATGGGACCCAGAGCAGCCAAGGCGAACCCGATTCCCTGGCTCATGGCCGATAATTTCCCTGCAGTCAGAGGCCCGGCCGAGCGAATAACGATCAGTGTCATCGCAACTCCGAATCCCGCGCCCTGGGCGACGCCCAAGAGACCCACAAGAACGAACTGCAGCTGCGCAGGTGCTGCAAGCATAATCAACAGGACTGCGGCCATCAGAATGCCTAACCCGGAGGACATGAATACCAGGAGATTGCGGCGGCCAGCCAACACAGGGGCCAACAGACCAGCGGGCAGCCCGGCCACGTTGAACCACCCCAGAAATGCAGCGGCTGCGAACGGTGTCATGCCCTTGAAGATGAGAAAAGCAGCCAAGCACGATGTGAGCGAGAAATAGAGCATGGCTTGCAGGCCAAAAAAAGCAGTCACAGCCCAGGCAGTCGACTGCTTCCGCAACGGCTGAGGCGCCAAAATGTCGATGCAGTTATTCCGTGGAACGGCTCCGGCATCCTGAGGATCTTCGGACTCTGCCAGGGTCAACGGCGACAGGCCACCCGCGCCCTTTGGTAAAGGGCCGGGCTCGCCATGCCATTGGATCAGAAGAGCACCCACCAAAGCAGGTATTGCCCAGACGGCAAGGGCCCACGTCACGCTGCCTCCAAACATGTACTGCAGAGGCTGTGTCAGTCCTGCCCCCAACGCCGCACCGAGACCGATGCCCATCGTCCACAGTCCGGTTGACCACGCTGTGCCGCGGTTCGCCTTTAGCACCTGGGGCACCAGGACGCTCGCTGCCATGATGGCCACGCCGGCCAGAAAGGTGCCGGGGAGCATGACAATGGGACCTAGAACACGCGCGCTCAAAGCGGCGGCGAGAGCGAGCATTGCGATTGCAATGGCACGCGCAGGGCCGACGCGGCGGGCGAGCCACGGTCCACAAGGAGCAGAAAGTCCGAAAGCCAGTACCGGAAGCGCCACGAGAAGGGGAACTGCCCGCGGGTCCAAGCCCAGTACAGATTTGAGTTCTTCTAAAACTGCTGCCACCGATGTGATTGCTGGCCGAAGGTTGAAGGCAACGAGCGTGATGGCGATGAGTAGCCACCAATTCCGGAACATCATCATCCGACGGGAGCCTGCTGATACATTTTCCGCTTGGTGCAACATCGGATCCTCCTAGACGCTTTGGTATACCAAAGTGTAGTCTACTGTTTAGCGATCCATCCAAGTTGGAGAAACCTGGTTGGAGAAAGAGGTGCAACGGCCGTCAAAGGTAGCCTCTGGTATACCTTCGATCCGACTCAAAGGAAGACAGCAATGGCAGCGTCTGAATTGATCATGACCATCACAGCGGAGAGCAAAGCGGCTATGGACCATCACATCGCCGAAGCCGAACGCATCGCCATAGCCCGCGCCGTCGTGGACGGCACCAAAGGCATTATGGTCACCCGTCACAGGCCGAACTTGTGCACCGTGGTACTTAGCGACGAAGTCCCCTACGGCCTGACGCGGGAACGCCTGCTTAATTAGCAGAGGAGGACTCCCTCACGTTCAGGTGCCGGAGCAAGTCCGGCCGGCTCAGTGATCTGCCCTCGATTTCGTCGATCAGCATACCGGCCATGACCTCGCACTGGGCGTCGATGGCGACTCCGGCAGTGGTGAGGCCTGGTTGAAGATGTTGTGTCAGCTGGACAGCCTCACAAGTAACAACCGCCACTTGATCAGGGATGTCCACTTTCCTGTCTTTCAGTGCCGAGATGACCCCCGGAGGGTGAGGTCGGGCCGCTGATTTGGGCAGCCCCTGCCGGATACGGCAACGCGGCAGCAGAACATGCGTCTATCGTGGAGGCGATTCGGTCCGGAGACGGGATGCTTGCCCGGGCTCTGGCCGAGGAGCATGTCCGTTCGGATATGAACCGGGTACTCGATTTGCGAATGAGCGTCGATGCATCACGCGAAGAATCTTTTCCTGACCCCGCCAAGGAAGAACGCGAAGTAGCGTTGATCGAATCCTTCGCCGAACTGCTGGCCGATACCGCCACCTCCTCAATCCGTGCGATTGAAGACGCGGTGCGCGTTCAGCTCGGCTCTAAACGGCAGGGGGACAGCTCTGACCTGGACGCCATCTACGACGCGTCGCGGCGGACCCTCGAAGGGGCCGTCCCGCTCTTGTACGGTGCCGGCTTCCTGCCTGACACCTCATTCGGCCCTGCGGGCGTGGCGTGGTGCCATGCCCCGAGCGGACCTCAGTCACTTCAGCGGCTCGTGATCGACTGGGACTTATATGAGGGCGGTACCGCAACGTGGCGCCCTGAGGACTACGGCGACCGAACCGTCCACATCAGCCATGCGTACCTTGATGCCAACGGGAGCAACGAAAACATCGTCACCTTCAGCAAAGCCGTTTTCGTGGAGGACGAAATGGTCGGGATCGTCGCTGCAGATGTCCTGGTCCGGGGAATCCAGAGCCACCTCGAACCCCACCTTCGGGCCTTACCCCCGAATACGTGCCTCGTTGACCAGCAGGACGCAATCAGGCTCTTCCGAATGCAGGGTGTAGCCGGGGTTGGCGCGCGTGACTTCCGAGGCCG
>NZ_JASBRB010000022.1 GCF_029960665.1 Pseudarthrobacter sp. AL07 | reverse complement strand
CCGACTATCTGGTGGAGGACAACTTCGCCTGGATGAACCAGTTCTCCACCATCGGCTCCTTCCTGCTCGGCGCCTCAATGATTCCGTTCTTCTGGAACGTTTACATTACGTCACGGAGCTCCGAACGCGTTGAGGTGGATGACCCGTGGGGCTTCGGGGCCTCGCTGGAGTGGGCTACCTCCTGCCCGCCGCCGCGGCACAACTTCACCTCGCTGCCCCGGATCCGTTCGGAGCGTCCCGCCCTGGACCTGCACCACCCCGAGCTCTCGCAGGTACATACCGTTGACTCGCCTGCAGCCGCAGCAGCTGTGCTCGGTAACGCCGACCAGAAGGACACCGCCAAGTGAAAATCGAATCATGGATATTTGGAGCCGGAGTCTTCTTCTTCGTACCGATTTCGCTGGTCTACGGTTTCCTGACCAACTGGCATGAGTGGGTCGGAACCCTCGGAATCCTCCTGGTTGGTGGCCTCTCCGGGATGATCGGCGGCTACCTTGGCTTCACCGGCAAACGCATCGGGATGCGTCCTGAGGACCGCAACGATGCCGAGATCCACGAGGGCGCCGGCGAGCAGGGGCACTTCAGCCCCTGGAGTTGGTGGCCGCTGGTTCTGGGTCTCGCGTGTGCGGGCGGCTTCCTGGGCCTCGCCGTCGGTTGGTGGATCCTGTTCATCGCGGCCGGACTCGCAGTCGTAGCCCTTGTCGGTTGGGTCTTCGAGTACAGCCGTGGGGACCACGCCCACTAGAAGACGCTGGACTTCAGCAGATATTTGTAAGACCTACGACGTCGGGCCCCACCTTCTGGTGGGGTCCGACGTCGTCCTTGTTCGTTCGCTTTTGTCGCGGGAGTCAGATGCCCATGCCCACTGGGAGCGGCTACCTGGCTCCCTGTGACTCCAGAAGCTCAGCAAGCATACGGAGGGCCGCTTCTGCGTCATGGTGAGTGACAGAGCCACTGAGGGCACTTTCGGGAACTGAAAGTTCTACCTCGCAGCCGAACGGGAAATCGGCAGTCATCACTTCCAGCAGGGATCGGGCGTCGACACCCTGGATACCGGCCTTGCGGATGCTGACAGGAAATCCCGTTTCGGTCACTGCCTTAACGAACATCGCGGCGGGACGGGCATGCAAGCCGACTGACGCTGACACAACGGCCTTATGCACTGGCAAAGGGTCTCCCATTTCCTGACGGCCCCCAAACCGTCATCGCTGAATTTCCTGTCCAATATATCCCGGTGGATGGCCGCGCGACCAAACCGGTGAAGCCAGATGCTTCGGCGCTGGAAGTGGTCTAGTCCAGCGGTGTTGCGTGCCTTAAGCTTGGATAGTGAAAACTGAAGCAAGGGCTTTCCTCCGTGGCTGATGCCCGCGGCGTAGCCGGTGAGATAGACCGCGGCAGCGGGATTGCCATCTACATCCAGCTCAGGGAGATCCTCCGGGCCTACATCAGCGATTCCTGTCCGTCCGGATCCGCACTGCCCTCAGAACGTGACCTTGCACTGCGCTTTGGTCTGGCCCGGATGACCGTCCGGCAGGCCATCGATGCCCTTGTCGGCGAGGAAGTCCTCGAACGGGTTGTCGGCCTTGGCACGTTCGTACGCAAGCCCAAACTCGACCTTCAGGTAAAACTCACTTCGTATAGCGAGGAGATGCAACGCCGCGGCATGATCCCGGCCGCTAAAGTCCTGAGTTTTGAACAGATCGGCGCCAGTGCCTTCCTGGCCCGTGAACTGCAGGTCGAGGAGGGCACGCCACTGGTCCGTTTCCGTCGGCTGCTGCTGGCGGACGGAGAACCCATGAGCGTGGACGAGAACTTCATCCCGGCGCAGCGGGTTCCGGGGCTCCTCGACGGCGAGCCCCCTACATCGCTCTACAACGTGCTGAGTGAGCAGTTCGGCCTCGTGATGGAATGGGGGGAAGACATGATCGAAGCGACAGCCGCCTCTCCCTCTACGGCGCGCCTGCTTAACGTCGACGTCGGCGCCCCCTTGCTCAAAATCCAGAGGCACGCCTTTGTTGCGCGGGCAATGGTGGACTACTCAGTTTCGTACTACCGGGCCGACCGCTACAAACTCTGGGTACCGCTCCAGCGGCCAGGTGCGAGGCCTGCCCGCAACCAATCTCTGGGCTACCGAAACCACTAGTAACGGGAAAGGCCCGGTCCAAATGGACCGGGCCTTTCCCGTTACTGCTATGAGTGCTAGTGGCTGAGGCTCTTGCTTTCCTCGCCGGCCTCTACTGCTGGGGCGTGGTGGCCGTGTCCAGCTTCCAGCTCTGCAGGCGTGGCCGGTGCGACACGGTCCTCAAAGAACCACTTGGACAGGAACGCACGCTGCTTTTCCTTGCGCGTCACAATGCCGTGGTCGTTGGGGACCGCCGGCAGCGGTGAGGGGGATTCGAAGCCAACCAGCTTGTAGCGCTTGTACTCGTCCAGGGGCGCGTGCACCTCGATGAATTCGCCATGCGGAAGGCGGACGATGCGTCCCGTTTCCCGGCCGTGGAGCGCGATTTCGCGGTCCTTGCGCTGGAGGGCGAGGGCTACCCGCTTTGCAACGACAAACGCGATGACCGGGCCGATGAAGAACAAGGCGCGGAGCCAGTACGTCACATCGTTCAGGGACACGTGGAAGTGTGTGGCGATGAGGTCCGAACCAGCGGCTGCCCACATCACGCAGTACCAGACGAAGCCGGCGACGCCGATGGCCGTGCGGGTGGGGGCGTTCCTTGGACGGTCCAGGACGTGGTGTTCGCGGGTGTCCTTGGTGATCCAGCTTTCGATCCACGGGTACATAAACATCACCGTGAAGAGAATGCCGGCGGGCACCAGGGCGGGCAGCAGAACATTCAGAGTCAGGGTGTATCCGAAGATGACGTATTCGAAGTGGAAGTCGCCGATGACACCAGGCATAAGCCTCAGCGCGCCGTCAACAAACCCGATGTACCAGTCAGGCTGCGTACCGGCCGAAACGGGGGAGGGGTCGTAGGGGCCGTAGTTCCAGATCGGGTTGATGGTGAAGAAGGCCGCCATGAGGGCAATGACACCGAACACGATGAAGAAGAAGCCGCCCGCCTTGGCTGCGTACACGGGACCGAGCGGGTAGCCAACAACGTTGCCGTCGTTGCGGCCCGGGCCGGGGTACTGGGTGTGCTTGTGCACAACCACCATAAAGAGGTGCAGAACGATCATCAAGAGGATCAGCGCAGGGACGAGCAGGATGTGCAGCATGTAGAGGCGGCCGATCACAGCCGTTCCCGGGAATTCCCCGCCGAAGAGGAAGAAGGAAATGTAGGTTCCAACAACGGGGATGGCCTTGATAACACCGTCAATAATCCTCAGTCCGTTGCCGGAGAGCAGATCATCCGGGAGGGAGTAGCCGGTGAAGCCGGCTGCCATGGCGAGGATCAGCAGTACGCTGCCGACAACCCAGTTCATTTCACGCGGTTTGCGGAAAGCCCCCGTGAAGAAAACGCGCAGCATGTGCACGCCGATCGACGCGACAAAAAGCAGCGCGGCCCAGTGGTGGACCTGGCGCATAAACAGGCCACCACGAACGTCGAAGGAAATATCCAGTGAGGAACTGTACGCCACGGACATTTCGACATTTTTCAGCGGCAGGTATGAACCGTCGTAGCGGGTCTCCGCCATGGACGGATCAAAGAAGAAGGTGAGGAAGGTGCCCGAAAGCAACAGGATAACGAAGGAATAGAGGGCGACTTCACCGAACATGAATGACCAGTGATCTGGGAACACCTTGCGTCCAAATTCACGCAGCATTCCTGATCCGCCCACGCGCGCGTCAACAAAATCAGTGATGCGTCCGGCTTTAGTCTTGGCGACGAAGGCGGGGGCTTCAGCTCTTGATGCTGCGCTCATGCTCATCACGCTCCCAGTAACTCGGTCCTACAGGTTCATTGAAGTCGCTGGTTGCGACCAGGTAGCCCTCGGCATCCACTGCAATAGGCAGCTGCGGGAGGGGCCGGCTGGCCGGGCCAAAGATCACTTTGCACTCGTTCGTGAGGTCAAAGGTGGACTGGTGGCACGGGCACAGCAGGTGGTGCGTCTGCTGCTCGTACAGAGCAACGGGGCAACCGACGTGGGTGCAGATCTTGGAATAAGCAACGATTCCGTTGTAGCTCCAGTCTTCGCGGCCCTCGGAGGGGTTCAGCGAAGCGGGGTCCAGGCGCATCAGCAGGACTACTGCCTTGGCTTTTTCGTTGAGTTTGCCTTCGTGCAGTTCGTTAAGGCCCTCAGGAATCACGTGGAAGGCCGAACCGATGGTTACGTCAGAGGCCTTGATAGGCGTGCCGTCGGGGTCGCGGGTGAGGCGCTTGAGCTTGCCCTCCTGCGGTGCCCACATCGTGTGGGACAGCGCCCGGTCGGGGCGGGGGCCGAGGTCACCGAAAACCGCAATTGCGGGAAGCGGTGCCAGGGCCATAGCGCCGAGCAAGGTGTTGCGGATGAGGGGGCGGCGCTTGATGCCGGTCTCTTCCACGATGTCATCCACGATCCGGACTGCCGCCAGACGGTCCTCTTCGGTGCGGATGGGATGGCGCTCCTCGGAGACTTCATGGTCCGGCATCAGGGCTTTGGCCCAGTGCACAATACCGGTGCCGATGCCGAGCATCGCAAACGCGGTGCCGACGCCCAACAGGGCGTTCTGCAGCCGGATGGTGGCGATGCTTGTGCCCTCGCCCAAGTCGATGGCGAAGTACGCCACCAGGAAGATCAGGGTGCCGACAACTGAAGCGCCGAATAGCACGGCGACCTGCCGTTCTGCACGCTTTGCGGCCTTCGGGTCCGTGTCGGCCAGGCGCAAACGGTGCGGGGGAATTCCAGGATCCTGGAACTTCTCCACCTCATTCTGACCAGCCGTAGCTACGGTGCCCGAGTGGTTCGGACTGCCGTCACTATGGTTGCCCATAATTCGCCTCATCCTTCTCTCGTCCCGGCGTCTGCCGGGTTAGTTTTCAATTTCAAACTGCTGACTGGGCAGCAGAAGTTCTTAATTTTCCCGTATCGCCTAAGACGTCCGGGAAGTAAGCCAGATGGTGAACGCGATGATGACACCAAGGCCTGCAACCCATACGAAGAGTCCTTCAGCCACCGGGCCCAGGGCGCCGAGGTCAGCGCCCCCGGGAGAGCCGTTGGCTTCGATCTGCTTCAGAAACGTGACAATGTCGCGTTTGCCCTCGGGGGTGACGTTTGCGTCATTGAAGACGGGCATGTTCTGCGGTCCGCTGACCATCGCTTCGTAGATGTGTTTGCCGGACACATCGGCAAGGGCGGGAGCGAATTTGCCGCGGGTAAGTGCCCCGCCGGCGGCCGCTGCATTATGGCACATTGCGCAGTTCACACGGAAGAGCTCGCCACCCTTGGCGGCGTCACCCTGCTCATCAAGCAGGTGCTCTTCAGGAATTGCCGGGCCGGCTCCCAGGGAAGCTACGTAGGCTGAAAGCTGGTGAGTCTGGTCATCGTTGAACTGGGCCGGCTTTTTGTAAGCCTGCGGACCGTTCATCTGCATCGGCATCCGGCCGGTACCGACCTGGAAGTCAACCGCCGCAGCACCGACACCGACCAGCGACGGGCCATCCTGGCTGCCGCTCGCGCCCATGCCGTGGCAGGTGGCGCAGTTCGCAGCGAAGAGCTTTTCGCCCTCGGCAGTGTCATTGGCACTGAAACTGGTGGTGGATGCCTTGGCCTGGTTGACGGTAGTGGCAACGGCGTACAGCCCACCAGTGATGAGCAGTCCCATCAGTAGCAGCGCGATTACTGCGAGTGGGTGACGCCGCTTTTGCGAGAGAGCCTTCACGTGGTGGTTCCTTTATTCGATCGTGCGCCGGCTCCGTGAGCCGCTTCTTGAAATTCTGCCTCTTGTAGAAAAGGAATCAAAGCTTGACTACTTCAGCACGTAGATGACCAGGAAGAGGCCGATCCAGACAACGTCCACAAAGTGCCAATAGTAGGACGTGACGATCGCGGAGGTTGCTTCGAAGTGGCCGAACTTCTTTGCTGCGAACGAGCGTCCGATGATGAAGAGGAAGGCTATGAGGCCGCCGATGACGTGCAGGCCGTGGAAGCCGGTGGTCATGTAGAACGCTGAGCCGTACGCGTTGGATGAGAGCGAAACGTGTTCTGAAACAAGCATCGCGTATTCAGTTGCCTGGCCGGCGACGAAGAACGCACCCATAATGAAGGTCAGCGTGAACCATTCGTTCATACCCCAGCGGGAGAACTGGAACGGACTGCCTGACTTGCGGGGCTGCAGCCGTTCGGCGGCGAAGACGCCCATCTGGCAAGTAAAGGAACTGGCCACGAGGACGATCGTGTTGACGAGCGCAAAGGGGAAGTTGAGCTTTGCTGTCTCTTCCGCCCACATCTGTCCGCTCGTGGAGCGCAGCGTGAAGTACATGGCGAAGAGACCGGCGAAGAACATCAACTCACTGGACAGCCAGACTACGGTTCCGACAGAAACCATATTGGGGCGGTTCAGCGTGGGGTGCGCCGGGGTACTGGGGGCATGGGTCGCAGATGTCACATAGACATTATGTCTATAAAAGTCCGTAGTTCCCAACGCAAACCGCCTTTTCAAGGGACTTTTTCTACAAAGACGCGAAATCACTGCGAAAAGTTCCAGGCGGCCTTCACATTGGTCAGGTCCGAGGTGGCTCGATAGCATCAGATGGTGACTTCTCAGGCAACCGCGCCGGCGGACAGCAACACTTGGCCACGGCTCATATCGGCTCTCATCAACGGTGCTGACCTTACAGCGGGCAATACCGCTTGGGCGATGGACAGAATCATGTCAGGGGAGGCGACCCCTTCGCAGATTGCCGGATTCCTGGTTGCCCTCAGTGCCAAGGGTGAAACCGTGGACGAAATCTCGGGCCTGGTGGACGCAATGCTGCGCCATGCAACACCCATCGACATCCCCGGCGAGAAGCTGGACATCGTTGGTACCGGCGGTGACCAGCTGAACACCGTCAACATTTCCACCATGTCCGCCCTCGTCGCTGCTGGCGCTGGAGCGAAAGTGGTCAAGCACGGCAACCGTGCAGCGTCTTCGTCCTCCGGATCGGCCGATGTACTCGAAGCACTGGGGGTCAGGCTCGACCTCCCGGTGGCTCAGGTGGCCCGCAACGCGGGTGAGGCTGGAATCACTTTCTGTTTCGCCCAGGTGTTCCACCCGTCTTTCCGTCACACAGCCGTGCCCCGCCGGGAGCTCGCCATCCCGACCGCTTTTAATTTCCTGGGACCGCTGACCAACCCTGCGCGGGTGCAGGCGTCAGCCGTGGGCGTGGCGAATGCCCGGATGGCTCCGCTGGTTGCGGGCGTCCTGGCGAAGCGGGGCAGCCGCGGCCTGGTTTTCCGTGGCAATGACGGGCTGGACGAGCTGACGACAACGGGTCCCTCCACCGTTTGGGAAATCCGTGCGGGCGCGGTCGCCGAACTGAATTTTGAACCGGCCGGGCTGGGCATCCGTCCCGCAACTGTGGCGGAACTCCGTGGCGGGGACGCTCAGGCGAACGCCGCCGTCGTACGAGATGTCCTTGCCGGCAAACCCGGTGCAGCACGGGATGCTGTGCTGCTCAACGCAGCCGCTGGACTGGTGGCCTTCAATGAATCGTCCGAGGGCCCGTTTCTGGAGCGTATGCGTTCGGCGCTTGCCCGGGCCGCGGAATCGATTGATACCGGTGCTGCGGCCGCGGTCCTCGATAGGTGGGTTGCACTGACGCAGCCTTGACCCGTTTACAAAAGGCGCGGGCCGGCTGTGATGGGCGGGTCCGCTTCATTTTGGGGAAGTGCTCCTACTGTTCGAAGCCGAGCGCGAATGCTGCGTCGAGATCGTGCTGGGAGTAGGCACGGAACGCAATGTGCGTGGTGGTGTGAACCACCGCGGGTACTTTTGAGAGCTTGTCGGCAATGACGTCAGCCAGATCCTCGTGCCGGGCGACGCGGGCAACGGCGATAAGGTCCCATTCGCCGGTGACGGAATAGACCTCGCTGATGCCTGGGATCGCGGAAATTTCCTCGGCGGTTTCCGGGATGCGGGCGGCGTCGGTCTTGATCAGAACGAATGCGGTGATCACTGTTCAATCCTTCCGGATCTGTTGGCCGTAGCTGTGCCCGGCAAGACTCTATGGTGATGCCAGCCTATTACATGGGCGGTGTCCATCAGGTGCGGCCCGGACGCAGGGCCGGCAGCGGTGTCACGACTTTCGAAGCCTGCGCGCCAGTGCAAGAAGCGCCCGGTAACCCACAAGGAAAAGCCCCAGGCTCAAGAGCGCAACAACCACGAAGGCCAGTACTACGCTTTGTCCTGTCAGCGCCCTCAGGATCATGCCGCCGGCTACGGCGCCAAGCCAAACCATGACGCCGGTTGCCATGGACAGCGGACGCCGCCAGGCCCGCCCCGCAAACCAGGCGATGGCGGCTCCAGCCAGGAACGGCCATGCCGTGAGGAAAACTCCTGTGACGATGTCGCCGCGCTGGTGGGCATCCCTGCCGATCGCCGCGAATACCAAAATCAGGAAGGCATCCGCCAGGGCGGCGGCAATAATGGCCTCCCGAGGAGCTCGAATGGACTGTTTGGTCTCAGATTTCATGGCTTCGAGCCTAACCCGGCGAGGGCGGCAGCCCGGTCCTGATGCTTGGCGTGCGGCTCTTGCTGGAGCGCGGCGCGCCGTCGTCGGTCCTCTATCTGGCGGTGGAGGACGTCCGGGTGATCATCAGCATCCTGCAGGGCAGGGGAGTGGGGGTAATTGCGCTGCTTGATGTGATCTTTCACCATGGCGACGCTGCCCTGGGACCGGCAGGAACCGATGAATGGATGGCCTTCATCCGCGACTCGGAAGGGAACACAGTGGGTCTGGTCAGCCGGCATCCTCCGGCCGTTGTGCGGGGGAGCGCCCCGGGCTAGGCGCTAGCCGGACGGGAGTAACATGCAAAAGATTTCCACGTGCCTGTGGTTCGAAAAACAGGCCGAGGCTGCCGGGTTCTATATGTCCGTCTTCGGCGATTCCAGGATTCTGGACGTCTCGCGGTTCGTCGAGGGTGGCCTTAGGCTAGGCGCTGTCCTGAACCCGGCGTACCTATGCGCTAATCCCTGTAACGGCGCGGACTTAGTCGCTCAAGCTCTCGAAACCTGGCAGCGCATATCACCGGGCCCTGATCTGCAAATTCTGCAATCGGATCCCATTTACTTGACATAATGTAGATTATCGGCGCTTAAAGTACGGGAGTAGAAGTAGCTGTGTGAACGCGACAAATCCGGCGTTTTCGCAGATCAATCGAACTTTGTTGGATTTGAGTGTTCCATAAGTCAGCGCCGGAGCCCGTTTTTGTGTCCGAAACACCGTGCGGCGGCACAAAAACCGGTCCCGGCAGGCCCAGCCATTGTCTAATCCCGCGTGCTCGCCAAGAATGAACCAATGACGGTCTACCTGCGTTCACTTGAAACTGCTGTTCCGCCGACTGTGCTGGTCCAGGCCGAAGCCCGTGAAGTTTTCGCGGCCCAGCCGGGCCTGACCAGGTTGGGTTCGCGGCTGGTGAACACCTGTTTTGATTCAGCCGCCATCGACACCCGCCATACCGCGGTCGATGAAATGACCATGGCTTTCCGCGCGGACGATCCGCAGTTCTTTGATCCCGCCACGGGCCTGCTCCTGAACCCCACCACCAAGGTGCGCAACGAGATCTTCGCCCGGGAGGTCACTAAACTCTTCATCGAGTCCGCCCGAGCTGCCGTGGACGCATGCCCGGACATGTCCTTACTTGACATAACCCACGTCGTAACCGTTTCCTGCACAGGATTCTTCAACCCCGGTCCTGACTATAAGATCGTCCGCGCGTTGGGGCTGGACCCGGCCGTCCAGCGTTATCACCTCGGATTCATGGGCTGCTACGCAGCTTTTCCGGCGCTGCGGGCCGCCAAGTCCTTCTGCGAAGCAGATCCGGAGGCCGTTGTCCTGGTGGTCTGTGCCGAGCTGTGCTCCCTGCACGTCCGGACGTCTAACGATCCTGACACCATCATGGGTTCGGCGCTTTTCGCCGACGGGGCGGCGGCAGCCATCATTACGGCCCGGAATAATCCGGATGCTCCTGCACTGATGCAACTGGACCACTTCGAAACCGTCCTCACGCCTGTGGGCGAAGAATCCATGGCATGGAACATCGGTGACCATGGCTTTGAGATGGTGCTGGGCAACTACGTACCCCACATCATCGACGACCACATCATCGGCGCGCTTACACCGCTGCTGACCCGGGATCCCTCGCTGTGTGGACTCCCCTACCGGGACATCAGCCATTGGGCCATCCATCCCGGCGGCCGGAGCATCCTGGACAAGGTCCAGACGCGCCTCGACCTCACGGACCAGCAACTCGTTCCGGCACGGGATACGCTGCGGGACTACGGCAACATGAGCAGCGCCACCGTGCTGTTTGTCCTCCGGCACATCCTGGAACAGCCACAAGTGGAGAGTGAGGAACGCATCTGCTCCATGGCATTCGGCCCCGGACTCACGGTGGAGACCGGGCTCTTCACGAAACTCCGCCAGGCAGCTACCGGGAAGCGGGCGGTGCAGCCAGAGGCGGCCTCGTCACTGGCCTGACCTGTGTCCCTGATGCGGCAAAGGGCTGCGGACGCAGTGGAAATGATGGACCTGCCGGACTGCGACCCCACCAAACTCGAGCGCACGTACCGGCAATTCGAAGTGGTAAACCGGCTCTTCTCCGGCTGGCGGCAGCTGTACTGCCGCGAGCTTCGCCCTCTGCTCTCCCACGACTCTGAAACCACGCTCCTCGACATAGGATGCGGCGGCGGCGACCTGGCACGGCAGCTCGCACTCTGGTCCGCCCGGGACAAACTGATGCTCGAGGTCACCGGCATTGACCCGGACGCCAGGGCATACAGCTACTCGTCACGCCGCCCCCACCACGTCTCAGTCCGGTTCCGCCAGGCGGACAGTGCCGACCTGGTCCGCGAAGGCCGCCGGTTCGACGTCGTCATCTCGAACCACGTCATCCACCACCTCCAACCAGCGGACCTGGCTCAGCTTCTGGCAGATTCGCAAGCCCTGGCGCGCCGGATTTCCGTGCACAACGACCTCCGCCGGAACATTGCAGCCTACGCACTTTTCTCCCTGGCGGCCCTCCCCTTCCGCGGCTCGTTCATCCGTGCGGACGGCCTGACCTCAATCAGGCGCAGCTACACCCCGGCAGAACTCACCGCCGCCGCTCCCCCGGGCTGGCAGGTGGAGCGCCACTACCCTTTCCATCAGGTCCTCCTGCACGGTCCAAACCATCCCGATGGCTGACGTGGTGATCGTCGGCGGCGGACCCGTGGGTCTGTATCTCGCCGCCCTGCTGCTTCAGGAAGGCGTCGCGGTGAGGGTCCTTGAACAGCGGCTTCACCGGGAATCCCACTCCCGGGCCATCGGCATCCATCCCCCCGCACTCGCGGCACTGGACAGGGCAGCGGTGGCCAGCGCCATGGTTGATGCCGGCGTGCAGATCCGCGGCGGTATTGCGGTCAGCGGAGGAAAGACCGTGGGGTCAATGTCCTTCGCATCCGTCTCGGAGCGCTTCCCGTTTGTCCTGTCCCTCCCCCAGGTCACAACGGAATACCTGCTGGAGCGGCGGGTAGACGAACTGGACAGCACCGCCTTGGTCAGGGGTGCCAGGGTGACGGAAATAGCGGACGACGGCGGCCTGGTAACCGTGCACGCTGAGGCCACCAAGGCGGGCGGTGCCGACGTCCGGATCACCTCACGCCTTGTGGTCGCCGCCGACGGCTCACGGTCCCGGATGCGCGGCCTGCTGGGCATCCGGGCCACGTCCCGAAGTTATCCCGACCACTACGTGATGGGTGACTATGCAGATTCCGGCGCAAATCTGAACGAAGCCGTCCTGTACCTCGAAGGCGAAGGGATAGTGGAATCTTTTCCCCTGCCGGGCGGTCTGCGTCGCTGGGTCGTCAGGATTCCCTGGCCCGCACCGTTCCCGGACGCGGTTAAACTGGCGCGGATGGTCCACCAGCGTACGGGAATTCGGCCGGACCCGGCCACCAACAGCATGCTCAGCAGCTTCAGCCCCCGGTCCACGGTGGCGTGCAGGTCAGTCGCGGGCCGGGCTGTTCTGATCGGTGATGCGGCCCATGAACTAAGCCCCATCGGCGGCCAAGGCATGAACCTTGGCTGGCTGGACGCGGCGGAACTGGCGCCGATCATCTGTGCTTCCCTGGCGGGGAAGCCGGTGGGCCAGCGCCTGCGCGCCTATTCCACCCGGCGTCGGAAGGCTGCCTTAGTGGCTCGGTGGCAGGCCGAGGTGAATATGACGCTGGGGCGACCGCTGGCGCCGCCGTTCCTGGCGTTGAGGAACGCCGCACTCAGCGCCGTGTCGGGGATGCCGCCAGTCAACAGGCTGGTGGCCCGCCGTTTCACCATGCAGTGAGCCCGCACCGGAAGAGGCCGCCGGGCAGTGCCTGCCGGTTCAGGAGTTCACGAAGTAGCAGTCGTAACTGTCCTGGCTGATGATCAGGCCGTCCCGGACTTCAAAGACCGACGACGTTCGGGCCCGAATGGTCTCCCCGGCATCCCAGTACCGCAGGTCCATCAGCGTCCTCGCCGACCAGTCTGCCTCCACCACCACGCGACCGCCTTCGCAGGTGGTGCGGCGGATTTCAAACTTCTGGTCCGCCACTACTTCGACGCTTTGGTCGAGGCCGGCCATCGCCTGGTCCCGCGTCCGGGTGGAGCCTTCAGCCGCGAGCAAATGCGGCGCCTCGACCAGCACGAAGTCCGAAGCGAGGAAGAGCCCTATGGCCCCGCCATCACCGCCGGCTTCCAGGACCCGGATAAATTCCAGGACAACATCCAGTGCGTTGGTTTGGGGCGCAATCGGTTCAGCCATGGCATCGACATTAGCCGACTCCGCCGACGCCGTGCGGCGTCCGCCGCTAGGCTTTCCGCATGACAGCCGTACCACCGTCCACTTCATTCACTCCTGCGCACCTGAGGGAACGGGTGCAGGAAATCCTGTCCGCGGGATCGCTGCCACCCATCGTCCAGGCCGGGAATCCCGTACTCCGCCAGCGGGCTGCGGCCTTCGACGGCCAGATCAGCGGGAAGGAGTTAGACCAGTTGATAGCCCTCATGCGTGAAGTGATGCACGATGCCCCTGGCGTGGGCCTGGCCGCCCCGCAACTCGGAATCCCGCTGCAGCTGGCAGTTCTTGAGGACCAGTACGACGTCGACCCGGACGCCGCTGTACTGCGGCACCGTAGCCCGTTGGAGTTCCTCACCATCATCAACCCGCGCTTTACGGCTGTAGGAACGGAGAGATCCGCGTTCTTCGAGGGGTGCCTCTCACTGAGCGGCCTGCAGGCGGTGGTGGTCAGGCCTGAACGGGTGTTACTTCGATTCGACAGCCCTGCCGGCTTGGCGTCGGAACGGGAATTTGAGGGGTGGCAGGCGCGGATTGTGCAGCACGAAACCGATCACCTTCATGGCACCTTGTACGTTGACCGGGCCGAGTTGAGGTCCTTGAGTTCCAACGCCGAGTACGCCGCCAACTGGGCCGAACCGGGGATCGGAAAGGCTCGTGCGGCCTTGGGATTCCTGCCAGGGAATCCCTGAAGCGCCCACGAGTTCACGCGGGAGGTGCAGCTGCCGGATTCGCGCCGGTCGGGAGGATCCTGGCCCACCATCGCAGGATGTGCTCAAACCGCTGCCGCCGGTGCTGTGGCCTGCCTGACCGGGAAAGTTCATGATCCTCACCCGGGAATACCAGCAGCTGGGCCTCAACGCCGTGCCGCTTCAGTGCCGTGAAATACCTCTGGCCCTGCTCCAGCGGACACCTCAGATCGTTTTCGCTGTGGATAACCAGCGTCGGAGTTTGCACGTTGCCTACGTGTTCGATCGGGCTTTGGGCGGCGACCTCCACAGCCGAACGTCCGAGATACTCGCTGCCGAAGTACCAGCCAATGTCGGCCGAACCCTCGAAGCTGACCGGGTCCAGGAATCCGCGCTCCACGATGGCACCCTTGAACCTGTGGTGGTGCGCTATGGTCCAGGCGGTCAGGTATCCGCCGTAGGAGCCGCCCATGATGCCCAGCCGGCGGGTGTCCAGCGCCGGAAATCTGGCCAGGGTGCCGTCCAGGAACGCGAGGACATCCTCCATGTCATCGGTGCCGAAGCGGCCCTTGATGGCCAGTCCGTGTTCCCGGCCGTAGCCAGCAGAGCCGCGTGGGTTGCACATCAGCACGGCGTACCCGGCAGCCGCGTAGACCTGGGCTTCGTCGAACAGGGCGACAGTGAACTGGGCAAAGGGCCCGCCATGGATGGTTAACAGAACCGGGTGCGGACCCTTGCCTGCAGGCCTGACCAGCCAGCCATGGACGGGATACCCCTCGGACGCCTCAAACGTCAGTTCCTGCGAGACCACAATGTCCGACTGCGTCCGCAGAACGGCCGAAAAGTCTGTCAGCAGCCGCAACTGCCCGTCATCGAGCACTGCAACGTCCCCATGGGTGGACGGATCGCTGAACACCACGAGCATCGAACCACCCGCCCAGGCAGCCCCCGTCACCACCTTGTCACCGTGCACCAGCAGAGCATGGCCGCCCGTCGCCCCCAGCTCGAGGAGCTCAACAGTGCCCTGCGCAACGTTCAGTACCAGCGCCCGATCCGGGCCGCGGAGCTCAATCCGGGCACCCGGGGCTGCCACGTCCATCAGATCAGGGTCGGTCAACGCAACCGGCACGCCGCCGTCGGCTGCGACACAGTACAAAACGGCGTTACGTGCCACAAAATCCCGGCCCGTGCTCCCCAGGTCCCGGGCAATATAGAACAGCCATTTGCCGTCCCGCGACTGCCGGACCTCCGTGACGCTTTGAGGTGCAGCTGCTCCCTGATCCACCGGTACGGGGTCGCCGCCGGTGACCGGCACCCTGTAGATCAGGGTGGCCAAGTCGCCATCGTTCTCCGGCGGTGCTGCCACAAAGTAGACGGCTGATCCGTCTGCACTGAAAACCCCGGAGCCGGTGTCCGTGGCGAGCGATGTCAGCTGACGGGTTGCTGGTAGGTGCGGAGCGGCCGGGGTTGTGTGCGGCTCACCGCCAAGTTCCGGGACGTCCACGATGAACAGCTGCTGCGGCTTGTCGCATGTGTAGCCAACCCCGTTCAGCCTGTATTGGTAGGAGGAGATCAATCGTGGTTCCTCCGCCTCCGCGGTGATGGCCTCGCTGCTGCCGTAACGCCCGGCGTCGGGTTCGCGGGAGCTGAAAACTATCCGGTGCGAATCTGGAGACCACGCGAAGGACTCCACGCCGAGCAGCCTGTCGGTTATGACTTGGGGTTCGCCGCCGCCCGCCTCCACCACAACGAGCTGCGCTTTCGACGACGGTCCGCCCGTCCGGAAGAAAGCGAGGACCAGCCCGTCAGGAGAGAAGGCAGGGGCGGTATCCCGGAAGCCCCTGGTAATTCGCCGCGGCAGCTGTTCCTGGTTCAACGGGATGTTCCACAGCTGCCCCACGTAGGAATCAGCATTGAAATCGGGCCTGGTCACCGACACAACGGCACGGCTGCCGTCCGGGTGAACGGCCGGCTCGGAGACCGAATTGAGCAGCGGGAGGTGTTCTGGCTTCACCCACGTGAGCCTAACGTGCGGCTTTCCTCCAGGCGAACACCCGGCCGGAACCCTGGCGCGGCCGCCGCCGGGGCCCGCTCCCCACCCTAAGATGGTCCGTATGCCATCAAGCCCTCGCCCTCCGCTGCGCTGCCCGTTGTGCGGCGCCGCACTGAATGCCCAGGGCGGCGCAGCTGACGCTGCCCGCAAGGCCCTGATCTGCGGGTCCGGGCACAGTTTCGATGCGGCGAAGCAGGGCTACTACAACCTGCTGGTGGGCAAGGGGACAGTCTTCGAATCCGATACCGCCGAGATGGTGGCTGCCCGCTACGCCTTCCTCGACGGTGGGCACTACCGTCCTCTGGCGGCCGCCGTCGCGGCCGCCGTCGTGTCCGGGCTAACCCCTGGCGAAGCCTACACAGTCCTCGATTCGGGCACGGGGACCGGCCACTACCTCAGGGTGGTGCTGGATGCGGTGCAGCGGACTACGAACAGTTGCACCGCCGTCGCGCTTGACATCTCCAAGTTCGCGCTCCGGCGCGCCGCGCGCCTCAACCCCGAGGCCATCAGCCTCGCCTGCGATGTGTGGCAACCTCTTCCGCTGGCCGACGCCGCCGTCGACGCCATTACGGTGATCTTCGCTCCCCGCAATGCCGCCGAATTCGCCAGAGTCCTCCGCCCCGGCGGGAGACTGGTGGTGGTGACGCCGCGCGCCGGACACCTGGCTGCCATCGCCGTCCAGGCAGGGATGCTGTCCATCGAGGACGACAAGGACACGCGGCTGTCAGAATCCCTCTCGCCGCACTTCGTCGCCGAGTCCACCCGGGACCTGGATATCCAGATGATGCTTACGCCCAGCGAGCTGGCTGACCTGGCCTTTATGGGTCCGGCCGGGCACCACCTGGACCGCATGGCCATTGCCGCCAAAATCGGCAGCGGCCACGTGTCCCCACAGGTGGAGGCACGATTCCGGCTCACAATCTTCGGTCTGGCACCGTCCGCACAGTAACGACTTGAGCACGTTCAACCGCCGCCCCGGATGCAACCTGCCGTCCTGCTTTCCGGCGGACTAGGATAAATAGACAGGTACCGGAAGGTCAAGGGGGACGGAATGTTTGAATGGCTCGGCGAAAACTGGTGGGCACTGTGGCTCACAGCCTTCCTCGCGTTCGCAGTGATCGAAATGATCACCCTTGACCTGTTCTTCATCATGCTCGGCGGCGGAACACTTGCCGCGCTCGTCGCGGATTTCGCCGGCGCTGACCTGTGGCTGCAGATCGTGGTGTTCTGCATCGTCTCGCTGCTGATGATCGCCTTCGTCCGCCCGGTCGCACTCAGCCACCTGAAAAAAGGACCCGCGGACCAGCGCACCAACATAGACCGGCTCATTGGCGAGCAGGCCCTGGTGATGGAAGCAGTCAGCTCCACCGGCGGCCTCGTCAAGATCGGGGGCGATGTCTGGAGTGCCAGGTCCTCCGGCGGCGTCCTGCCTGCCGGCCAGAAAGCAGTGGTCTCGGCCATCGACGGCGCCACGGCAGTTGTCTCCGCACCGCCGGAGCAGTCCGCACAGTCCTAAGTACAGCCTAACTATTGGGGAATGGGAGACGTATGGATAACGCAGGAGGAGCCGCCTTGGCCATTGTGCTGGTGGTCCTGATCGTGTTCGTGATCATTGTTTTGGTCCGCTCAGTGCGGATCATCCCGCAGGCGAGGGCCGGTGTCGTTGAACGGCTCGGCAAATACCAGCGGACCCTTAACCCGGGACTCACCATCCTGATCCCGTTTGTGGACCGGCTCTTGCCGCTCCTGGACCTGAGGGAGCAGGTGGTGTCCTTTCCGCCGCAGCCGGTCATCACCGAAGACAACCTGGTGGTGTCCATCGACACTGTGGTGTACTTCCAGGTTACTGATCCGCGCGCCGCCACCTATGAGATTGCCAATTACATCCAGGCCGTGGAGCAGCTCACCACTACCACCCTGCGTAACGTTGTGGGCGGCCTGAACCTGGAAGAGGCGCTCACATCCCGCGACCAGATCAACGGCCAGCTGCGCGGTGTCTTGGACGAGGCAACCGGCCGCTGGGGCATCCGGGTCTCGCGCGTGGAGCTCAAGGCCATTGACCCGCCCCACTCGATCCAGGACTCGATGGAGAAGCAGATGCGGGCCGAGCGAGACCGCCGTGCTGCGATCCTCACGGCCGAAGGCACCAAGCAGTCTGCCATCCTGACGGCCGAGGGCCAGCGGCAAGCATCGATCCTGGCGGCCGAGGGCGACGCCAAGGCAGCCATCCTCCGTGCAGACGGTGAGGCGCAGGCCATCCAGAAGGTCTTCGATGCCATCCACAAGGGCAACCCCGACCAGAAGCTGTTGGCTTACCAGTACCTCCAGACGCTTCCGAAGATCGCAGAAGGCTCATCGAACAAGCTCTGGATCATTCCCAGTGAAATTGGTGAGGCACTCAAGGGCATCGGCCAGGCACTGGGCGGCACCAATCCTGACCCCGGCGCCGGCGGCAGCGGGCTGTTCGACGAGGAACCCGCCAAACAGCCTGGGTCCTGACCCGGGTCTGTCTCGGATCTGACTCAGGCAGGTCAGGAGCGGATCCGCGATTTGTCGCGGGTCCCCTCGCGTTTTGCGGCTTGGCCCCACGCCGGTATAATTGTGTATTTGTCCGGTCGGACCAGATCCGCTGGAACAAGAATGCTTCGCAATGCGTTGAATCATATGATGCAGCACAGTGCACAGAGTAGTCCGGGGCGGTTATGCCGGTCCGGCTTGCGTGGAGTCCTGCTCCGCGAACCGACCAGAGGGAGAAAACATGAGCGATCGCAGCCTGCGGGGTATGCGTCTTGGCGCGCAGAGCATGGAGACCGAGTCCGGCGTTGAGCCGGCTCCGCGCCAGCGTGTCGAATACCGGTGCGAGGACGGCGAGCAGGTCTTCGTGACGTTCTCTTCAGAGGCTGAAATTCCTCCTGTGTGGGTTTCCAAGACCGGCAAGGAAGCGCTCCTCGTTGACGGCGAACGTCCGGACACCAGCAACGAAAAGGCTGTCCGAACCCACTGGGACATGCTCCTGGAGCGCCGTTCCCTTCCGGAACTGGAGCAGATCCTCGAGGACCGGCTGACCATCCTGCGCGAACGCCGTGGCGAACGGCGCACGGCCTGACCCCAAGCGGCGGTCAAGGCCCTCGGCAGAGGTCAAAGCGTCATGGACTGACGCGAGCTGAATGATTGAGAAAGGGCCGGCCCGGCAACGTGATCACGTTGCCGGGCCGGCCCTTATCTTTTGTCCTAGCCGCTGCTGAAGGTCAGCCCTGTGCCGGATCTTTCTTGCCTGTGAGCTTGTTCCAGCGCGCCTGCAGGCCCCACCGGGTGACGTTGACCATGGCCTCAACAACAATGTTGCCGCTCATCTTTGACGCTCCGAGCTCGCGCTCCACGAACGTAATAGGGCGTTCCTCGATCCGGAGGCCCAGCTTGGCGACACGCCACGCCAAGTCAACCTGGAAGCCATAGCCCACTGAATCGACAAGGTCAAGATTCAATTTTTCCAGCGTGGTCCGCCGGAACGCACGGTAGCCGCCGGTGACATCCTTGATCTTCAGGCCCAGCATCAGCCGGGCGTAGGTGCTGCCAACGCGTGAAATCGCCTGCCGGTACAACGGCCAGTTGACCACGCTGCCACCGGGAACCCAGCGGGATCCCATGGCGAGGTCCGCGCCCTGTTCAACGGCTTCCAGCAGCTGGTGAAGCTGTTCGGGCTGGTGTGAGCCGTCCGCATCCATTTCCACCAGAACGTCATAGCCTGCCTCGAGCCCCCATTTGAACCCGGCAATGTATGCGGCCCCCAGGCCTGCCTTGCCTTTGCGGTGCAGGACGTGGACCTGCGTATCCTCGGCGGCAAAGCCGTCCGCAAGCCGGCCGGTGCCGTCCGGGCTGTTGTCGTCCACCACCAGTACGTCCGAGGCCGGTACGGCTGCACGGAGGCGTTGAAGAGTCTTGGGCAGCGATTCCAGCTCGTTGTAAGTAGGAATGATGGTGAGGACGCGCACAAAGGGCCTTCCTGGACGGGAGCGGTCGGAGCGGCTGAACTGCAGCGGAGTAGCTGGCGGTCAGGCGCAACTACCCATTATAGGGCGCTTTACAGGGGTGGTGGCCTGTGTGCGGTCACGACCGAAGTGCGGGACTGGAAAACAGCTCCACGCCGTCCTTCACGGTCTGCAGGCATACCGGGTCCGCACCGGTGTCCAGTGCCGGGAGAAGAGGCGTCCGGGCGCGCGGATCCGTGCTCCAGGACTGGACACGTCCGTCAGCCACCTGGACCATCAGCTCCTCAACCTCCCAGACAGCAAAACTTGCTGGTGCGCCGGGAACCAGTTGCCCGGCCATCGGGTTGTGGTACTTGGCCGCCCGCCACCCCGCGCGTGTGTGGCCCAGGAATGCTGCCCGGGCCGAGATCCGTTCAGCGTGGTTGTGGTGTTCCAGACAGGCGCGGACGCTGGACCACGGCCGAAGCGGTGTCACGGGGCTGTCGCTGCCGAAGCAGATAGGGACACCGGCAGCGTAGAGCGAGGCAAACGGGTTCATGGACCGGCTCCGGCTCCCCAGACGCTGCTCATACATTCCGCCTTCGCTACCCCAGGCAGCGTCAAAGCGTGGCTGGGCGCTGACGGTGACGGCGTAGCGGGCAAGTTGCTGCACGGCGTCGGTGTCTGCCAGTTCCACATGCTCGAAACGGTGGCCGGCTGCACGGATCCGCTGCTCCCCTACTTCGGCAGCAGCGATTTCCAGAGCCTCCAGCGCCGCATCAAGTCCCGCGTCGCCGATGACGTGGAAGCCGCCCTGAATGCCCAGCAGCGAGCAGGCCGCCAGGTGGGCGCCAGCCTGCCCTGCCGATACGTACAGGTTGCCCCGCTCCCCCGCCGCGTCGCTGTAGCCGGACCTCAGGGCCGCTGTCCTGGAGCCGAGGGAACCGTCAATGTTCAGGTCGCCTGCCAGGCCGCGCACGGATACCCCCAGGTCATCCAGCAGCGCCCTGGCCTGCTCCTCCGAGGTGGCCAGTTCGCCCCAATACGGCAGGATCTCCGGCATGGCCTCGCCGGAGGCTGTGTTCCAGGTGGCGGCCAGGCGCAGATCAGAAACTCCGCCGATATGTGGCGCGGCCATCTCCGCCAGTGCCACGTAACCGTTCTCGGCCGCTTCGGTCAGGGCGCGCCGCTGGTAGGCCAGGAGGCTGGCCTCCGGGAGCCGCCGGGCTTCCTGACGCGCCGCTGTGTGGGCCGCCCGCTTCACCTGCGACCCTTCGGTGTAGCCGTCGAGCCCGCCAAGCCCGGCGGCGGCAGCCAAGGAGGAAGAGACCAACGCCGAATGCGCATCCACCCTGGCCAGGAACACGGGCCTGCCCCCGGCCGCCTGCTCAAGTTCCTCGGCCGCCGGCAGGGCAGGGTCCTCCCACGTGGATTCATCCCAGCCGTGACCCAGCAACGGGCCGTCGCCTTTGGACGCGGCGACGGCATCGAGCAGCTGCCAGGCAGAACGGATCCCGCCCAGCTGGATCGAACCGAGTGCGATGCCGGTTTCCGTGAGGTGGACGTGGGAGTCAACAAACCCCGGCGCCACGAGCGCCCCATGGAGGTCGATGATCTCCATGGAGCTGTCGGCAATGGAGGAGGCCGCTTGCTCGGAGCCGACCCAGGCAACGGTGTCGCCGTCAACCAGCATGGCGGTGGCAAAGGGGTCCGCTGCTGTGTAGACCGAGCCGTTGCGGTACAGGACCACCTTTCGCTCGTTCGGCGCGGGCGTGGTGGAACGTTCAATGGTCATGCGGGCGAAGCTCCTGGGGCTGGGGGGAAGTTGTCAGGTTGCCGGTACATCAGGGCCGGTACATCAAAGTACGGAAGAGTACGCCACAACGCCGCGGCGGATAAGCGATATTGCTTCTGCGCAAAGCCTGGACACACGCGGATCCAGGCCGGGAATCTTGGCGAGCTGGTCCAGGAGGTCGATGACCTGTTTGACCCAGCGGACAAAGTCGCCCGCCGCCAGGTCCGTGCCGTTGAGCACCTCCTGGAGGTGACGTCCCTTGGCCCATTTGTACATGGGCCAGACGAGACCCAGTTCGGGTTCGGCAGTCAGCGGAAGTTTGTTTGCCTCTTCCACGTCCTCCAGGGCCGACCATTCACGGATCACCACATCCACGGACGATTCAAGCGAGACACTGGGCATCCGCGGGCGGAGGCCCCTGTCCTCGCGTTTGGCCTGGTAGACCAGGACGCTGGCCAGGGCTGCTACTTCGACGGCGTCCAGGTCGTTGAGTGCGCCCAGCCGCAGGGCTTGCGAAATCAGGAGGTCCTTCTCGCCGTAGATCCGGCGGAGCCGCTGGCCGTCCGGGCTGATGGACAGGCGCCCGTCAGCTCCCGCTTCCAGGTAGCCGTAGGCGGAAAGGACATCGCAGACTCGATCGAAGGTCTTGGCTATGGTGTTGGTCCGGCCCTGGATCTGGCGGACCAGGGCATCTGTCTCCCGGCGCAGCTTCCACCACCGTTCAGACCAACGCGCGTGGTCTTCACGCTCGCTGCAGCCGTGGCAGGGGTGGGCGCGGAGTGCCCTGCGAAGCTCCGTGATGCGTTTCTCCTGATGTGGCAATACGGATCCCAGGCCGAAGTCGGTGCTGCGGCCGGGTGCCGGCGGGCGGTTCTCCCGCAGCGCATTCCGGGCCGACGATGCGAGGTCGCGCCGTGACTTGGGGACCTTTGCGTTGAACGACTTCGGAATCCGGATCCGCGTCAGGGGCGCGATGGGGCCTTCAAGGTCCTCCGTACCGATCCGCCTGAGCTGGTTGTCGAGGGTCAGAATGGCGGGCCGTGGCTCCCTGCCTCTGTGGTCCGAGCTCAGCACAATCGCCGGCCCGGGAGCCCGTCCTCCCGGGACGTCCACCACGTCGCCCGGCATCAGCCGCGCCAGCGAATCTTCATTCAGGGACTTGTGGGCCCGGGACTTGCTGCGGGAGGTGACATTTTCGGCGTCAGAGAGTTCACGGCGCAACCGGGCATACTCGGTGAAGTCTCCCAGGTGGCAGGTCATGGACTTCGCGTATCCCGCGAGGGACTCTTCGCGGCTGCGCACCTGCTTGGCAAGACCAACAACCGACCGGTCCGCCTGGAACTGCGCGAACGAGGATTCAAGGATCTCCCGCGCACGGGCGCGGCCAAACTGCGCCAACAGGTTGATGCTCATGTTGTACGTCGGCCGGAAGCTTGAATTCAGCGGATAAGTACGCCGCGACGCAAGACCGGCAACGGCGGCAGGGTCCGTGCCCGGCTGCCAGAGGACAACCGCATGGCCTTCGACGTCGATGCCGCGGCGGCCAGCGCGGCCGGTCAGCTGCGTGTACTCCCCCGCGGTGATGTCCACATGGGCTTCGCCATTGAACTTGTCGAGTTTTTCCAGGACCACGGAGCGGGCAGGCATGTTGACGCCCAGTGCCAGCGTTTCGGTGGCAAACACAGCCTTGACCAGGCCCTCAACGAAAAGCTTCTCGACCACTTCCTTAAAAGTGGGAAGCATACCGGCATGATGGGCTGCGAAACCCCGGAGGAGGCCGTCCCGCCACGTCCAGAAGCCGAGGACGTCCAGGTCATCGGACGGGATGTCCTGCCCGGCCTCGTCAACGAGCCGGGCAATGTTCTGCTGCTCTTTCTCCGTGGTTAGCCAGAGTCCGGAAGAGACACACTGGGCAACAGCGGCATCGCAGCCTGCCCGCGAGAAGATGAACGTGATAGCTGGCAGGAGGTCCTGCCGGTCCAGGCTCGCGATGACCTGGGGCCGGCTGGCCTTCCGGACAGTGCCGGGCTGGGCGCCTTGCCGGGGGCGCTCCTCTGTCCGGTGCCGGTGCTGCCGGCGCTGGCTCCGGCCGCCATGACCGAAGCGTGAGGTGAAACTTTGCTGGCCCTCGCTGCGGGCCATCCTGAGCAGGTCAGGATTGACCTCGAACCCCTGGCCGTCGGCGTCTTTGGTGGCTGCGGTGAGCCGTTCCTGGACCGGTATCGGAGCTCCGGTCTCAGCGTCCGCGGGCGGAGCGATCTCGTCGAAGGTGGTTTCGCCGGCGAACAGGTCCACGATGTCGCGGCCCACCATGACGTGCTGCCAGAGGGGAACCGGCCGGTGCTCGGAAACGATGATGTCGGTGTCGCCGCGCACAGTATCGAGCCACGCGCCGAATTCTTCTGCGTTGGACACTGTGGCGCTGAGGGAAGCTACCTGGACTTCACTGGGGAGGTGGATGATGACTTCCTCCCATACGGCACCACGGAAGCGGTCCGCGAGGTAGTGGACTTCGTCCATCACCACAAAGCCGAGGTCATCCAGGGTTTCGGAGTCTGCGTAGAGCATGTTCCGTAAGACTTCCGTGGTCATGACCACAACGGGGGCGTCGCCATTGATGCTCGTGTCCCCGGTCAGGAGGCCGACGTTTTCCGCACCGTACTTTTCGGAAAGCTCCGTGAACTTCTGATTGCTTAGGGCCTTGATCGGCGTTGTGTAGAAAGCCTTAAGGTTTCGTTCCAAAGCCAGGTAGATGGCAAATTCGCCCACGATGGTCTTGCCGGCACCGGTGGGGGCAGCCACCAGCACTCCCTTGCCCTCCTGCAGGGAGCAGCAGGCGAGGCGCTGGAATTCGTCAAGTTCAAAATCGAGGGTGCGGACAAACCCGCCGAGGTAGGTGCCCGCTTCGGCCGTGCGTTCCGCGCTGGCCCGGTAGCTTTCAGAGGGCGAGAGTGGCCCGGAGATAGAGGACATGCCTCAAGCCTAGTGCGCCGGGCGCT
Organism: Pseudarthrobacter sp. AL07; assembly: GCF_029960665.1. GTDB lineage: Bacteria > Actinomycetota > Actinomycetes > Actinomycetales > Micrococcaceae > Arthrobacter. The sequence continues at coordinate 27,224 of NZ_JASBRB010000022.1, read as the reverse complement.
ACAGGTTCTTCAGTTCGTTGCCGGGCGTAGCGAGGTCGGCTGTCGCGTCCGTCTCAGCTGCCTGTTTCGCCACGCGCTTGTCACGGCGCTTGTCGTTGAAGATGCACAGCCCGATCGCGGCGAAAAACAGAATCAACAGCGGCGCAGCAAGCAGGAACATGGACAGCGCGTCCGTGCCGGGTGCGGCCAGTGCAGCAAGGACAAAAACCAGGAAGACGATAATCCGCCAGGCTTTGAGGATAGTCCTGCCCCTGACCACACCAGCCATGTTGATGCCGACCAGGATCACGGGGACCAGGAAAGAGATCCCGAGGATGAGCAACATCTGCGTGGCAAACGTCAGGTAGTCGGTGGCCGAGATGTTGTTGGCACCGGTCGCGGGTGTGAACTGCAGCAGCGCCCTGACCACGGTGGGGAACACGAGCCAGGCGACAAACACACCAGCCAGGAACAGGGGCACAGCGGCCGCCATAAAGCCAAGCGTGTAGCCGCGTTCCTTCGTGGTCAGACCCGGCGTGATAAAAGCCCACACCTGATAGATCCAGACAGGGCTGGAAATAACCAGCCCTATCTGGATGGCAATCTGGATCTTGAACGCGAAAGGATCTGCGATGGTCGCAAAGTTCAGGACCGCGGTCCGCCCCGTATCCCGGGCAATGGAAACCAGCGGGTCCGACAGGCTGGCGACAACAGGGTCGTAAAGGAACCAGCCACCCACGCCGGCGAGCAGCACGGCAATTGCCGATTTGATCAGCCGGTTCTTGAGCTCCTTGAGGTGGTCCCAAAGAGCCATCCGCCCCTCAGGGTTGGACTTACGGCCCCGCGTCACTGCCACTTCGGGTTAAGCGCGGGTCGACGGCGGAACGTCAGTGCCGTCGGTCGGCTCACCGGGCTTCGCCGGCGGGTGGTTGATGATCTTGCCTTCCACCGGTCCGGAAGCCGTGTCGGTGGTATCGGTTTTGCCGTCGTTCTTCATTTCCTTGACTTCGGACTTGATGATCCGCATTGACTGGCCAAGGCTGCGCGCCATGGCAGGGAGTTTGGGCGCGGCGAAAAGCAGCAGCGCAACGACGATGATAATGACAATTGGCCACGGGCCATCAAAGAGTCTTCCCACGGGAAATCCTTTCCTCTTACAACATCCTACGTCTAACTGAGATTGAGATCGCGAAGTGACTGGGGCTGGCCCCGGTCTCGCCTCCGCTGGATCCGCCTCTGGCGGCGGTCCTCCCGGCGGGATGACTTGGACGCGTCGTAATCATGACGCATCTGCGCCGGTGAGGCAAAAACAGCGGCACCCGGCTGAAACGATTCTGCCGGCCGTAAGCCGTCATCTGCCGTGGTGGCTGCCGGTGCAAGATGTGACACTTTGGTTCCGGCGGCACCCAGATCCTTCATGACCAACATGAACTGGCGGTAGAGCCGGATGCCCAGAAGGACATAAAAGAGCAGGGAGAGCGCAATCAGCGCAATCCAGATCAGGATCCAGGACCACCAAGGCATGCTGACGAGTCTAGCCGCCGTACCGGTCCAGGGCCGCCTCGATCCACTCCAGCGCCGCCGCCCCAAGCTCGGAAGGTTCAAGAATCCTGACGGCCCCGCCGTGCTGAGCCACGAACATGGGCAGCCAGGCCGTGCTGCCGAACCGTATCTCGGCAACAAGGCCGCCGCCGGGAAGAGGTGCCACACGTTCGGCGTAATAGTCGTCCGCCAGGCCGGCGCCCTGCCTGGTGAGCTGAACGAGGACCGTGGTGTCGTCGTCATTGGGGGTGAACAGCTTGGCCGGGAAGCTTTCCCCGGCCCGGACCTGAGTGGATGCGGAACGTCCGTTCGGGTGGACCGCCTGGACCCTGTCCAGCCTGAAGTTCCGCAGCCCCTGGGCCGCATGGCAGTAAGCCTCGAAGTACCAGGTGTTATCCAGGGAATACAGGCGGAGCGGATCCACGTCACGTTCTGAAACCTGGTCGCGCTGGGCGGAAAAGTACACGAGCCGCAGCTGCGACCGCTCCTGGATGGCCCCACGGACAACGTCAAGGAGGGCCGAATCAGCGGGCCCAACTTCCGGACCGGCAAGCGAACCTGCCCTGAGCCCTTCTTCGCCGGCCGCTGCCATCAGCTTAAGGGTCACGGACTCCAGCGCGCCGCCCTCGGCAAGTTCGGGAAGCCCGTTGAGCGTCTCAAGCCCGGTCAGCAGAGCACAGGCCTCGTCCACAGTAAACCGGACCGGTCTCTTGAGATCCAGGTCCTGGGTGATGTAAACGTGGCCCTCTTCCCAATGGATGTCCAAGAGGTCGTCCGGGTATCCCTCTGGAAGTCCGGAGCAGATGAGGATCCGCAGGTCGCTTTCCAGCTCCCCGGGCGTGACATCAAAGCGGGCCGCGACATCCTTGATGTGGAGGCCTTGGTTGTGGACCAGGAACGGAACCAGCTGCAGCAGGCGTTTGAGCTGGTCCTCAGAGGTTCGTTTGCGGACGGCGCGGCCCCACGGTGCATCGGCAAACAGATAGACGGGGCCGGGAGCGGCACAGAAGGCGGCCGCGTTGCGCAGCCGGTGCCGCACAGCAGCCACGAGCTCGTCGGGAGCATGTGCCACAGCGTCGGGGCCGTAGGAGGCAAGCTCCTCGGCCAGTACCTCAACGTCCCTGAAATTGACCTCCAGACGTTCGTAGCCGGCGTCGAGCGTTCCCGAACTTCCGGCGGGAACCGGTGTGGTGCGCCGTCGCAGGCCAAGGTGGCGGCCCTCCCGGACATCCACGACGGCGGTCCGGAGCGGCAGTTCCGGAAGCCGGTCCAGTTCTGCGCGGACATTGAAGTTCGGCGGCGCCGAGTAGGATTCCTTCTCCAACACCGTGACGGGGCCCGTGAACCGGGAAAGCCTGAAGTGGCGCGGTGCCTGGCGTGATCGATCGTAGCCGGTCAGATACCACTGGCCAAAGCGGCTGCCGAGGCCCCACGGCTCCACCACCCGTTGCTCTTCCTTACCGGTGGAACCTGCCAGGTAAGGGAAGCTGACGGGGTGCTGGGCGTGCATGGCCGCCACCACGTCATCAAAAGCCTGGCCCGCCGGCCGGATCCGCGGCTGCACGCCGACGGGAAGTTCAACGTCGGACAAGGTGCCGGAGGCCTGGAGCTTGCGGAGGGCGCTGGCGGCGGCGGTTCCCAGGGCGGCACGCTCCCACAGCTGGGACGCCAGCAGGAGGACGGTCCATTCCCCAGGGCTGAGCTGCACATCCGGCAGCCGGTTCGATTCCTTGCCGATGCGGTAGCGGGTGGTGGCCGGGTCATCTTCGCTCCAGCCGTGATCCGTCACGGTTTCCACATCGAAGCCAAACTGACGGAGGTCATTCTTGTCCCGCTCAAACATCCTGCCGAAGGCCACGTCGTTGCCAGACGTGTCGTGGTAGACCTTAGCCCGCAACTCTGCACGGCGCAGGCCGTATTTTGTGTTCAGGAGGGCGATCAGGAGATTCAGCAGGCGTTCAGTACGGGAGACGGACACGCTGGCTACGATACTAAACTCCTTCGTGGAAAGCAGAGAGCGCGGCAACAACAGGAAAACAGAACCCTGATTGTTACCGCGCTTTCCGGCCCTGCAATGCTTCGGTCAGCGGACGCCCACGAGGTCCACCACGAAGATCAGCGCTTCGTTGGGGCCAATGGCTCCGCCAGCGCCGCGGGAGCCGTATGCCAGTTCGGACGGAATCTCCAAGCGACGGCGGCCGCCCACCTTCATGCCCAGCAGGCCCTGGTCCCAGCCCTGGATGACCTGGCCCACGCCCACGCGGAAGTCCAGCGGGGCGCCACGGCCCCAGGAAGCGTCGAATTCTTCGCCGGTGGACCAGGCCACGCCGACGTAGTGAGTGGATACGGTGTCGCCCTTTTTGGCCTCGGCACCGTCACCGTCGATGAGGTCGGTAATGACCAGTTCGGTGGGGACATCGCCTTGCGGGAAGTCAATTTCCGGCTTCTGGCGGTCGAAATCGCGCTGACCAAATGACATGGTTGCTCCTTTGATTAATAGGGTGGGTGATGTGTTGCTGTTTACTTGACGCCCAGGATGTCCACAACGAAGACAAGGTCGCCCTTGGCTTCGCCCTGGCCGGCATCACCGTAGGCGAGGTCCTTGGGGACCACCAGGAGGACCCGGGAGCCCACCGTCTTTCCGGCCAGTCCCTGGGTCCAGCCCGGAATCACGCCGGTCAACGGGAAGCTGGCCGGTTCGCCGCGGTCAAAGCTTGAATCAAATTTAGTGCCGCCAACGAGGTTGACGCCAACGTAGTTGACGGTCAGTGTGTCCGTTTCCTTAACCACAGCGCCGGCGCCCTTGATCAGGTCCTGGGACACGAGTGCAGCAGGCGCAGCGATTCCGTCAACGGTGATCTCCGGGACGCCCTGGTCGTTGTCCTTTACGGTGGGCAGGCCGGCTGGCGGGGTGACAGTCTCGCCTTCGGGCTTTGCGAGCGGCGGAACTGACGGCGCGACATCCTTGGTGGAGAGCACCTTGATCAGGAGTAGCTGCGTTGGCTGGGCGGCGGCGGCTTCTGCGGTTGCGGCCTGTCCGGGAATGGCCAAGGCAAGGCTCGAGCCGACCTTGGAGCCAACGAACGCGCTGTAGATGACCGGGCTTCCGGTCTTCAGTTCCTCGTTCAGCTCCAGCGGTTCGGGCTCGCCGGGGAAAGTGTCCTCCAGCGTGGATCCGTCAGCACCGCTGAGCGCGAGGATGGAGATGTTTGCGATCTGGTTCTCTTTGACCCGGTCGCCGTCGCCTTCGGTGACCACTTTGATGGTGGGTTCGGTGACCTCGAGGGGCTTGGAGAACTCGACACCGGGAGCTTTCTTGTCCCCGTTGTCCGTCAGTTTCAGGGAGTCGAACTTGGCAGTGTCACCGGCAGACTGGCTGGTGGGTTCCGGTGCTGCGGGTGAACCGCCACAAGCAGTTAGCAGCAGCATGCCGGGGATCAGGATTGCTAGGAGTCGGCGCACGTAAGAGAACTTTCGTCGGGGCAGGGTGGACGCGGTGCCGGGATCAGGCGCTCGGCACCGCTTCAAGGCCAAGGAACGGCCCTATCAAGGATAGCCCGTTAACCTGAACGTCAGCCCATAGAGGACAGAAGGGCATCCACCCGCTCATCGACGCTCCGGAAGGGATCCTTGCACAGGATGGTCTGGTGTGCGCGGTCGTTCAGTTTCAGGTGCACCCAGTCAACCGTGTAGTCCCTGCCCAATTCCTGGGCGCGCCGGACGAAGTCGCCCCGCAGCTTGGCCCGGGTGGATTGAGGTGGAACGTCCACCGCGTCTTTGATTAAAGTATCGTCCACGACCCGGCTAACTGCGCCCCTGGACTGCAGGATGTAGTACAGTCCGCGGCTCCGGGAAATGTCATGGTACGTAAGATCCAGCTGGGCGATCCTGGGTGCATCGAGCCCCAGGCCGTGCCGCTGCCGGTAGTTGTCCATCAGTTTTTTCTTGATGGCCCAGTCGATTTCCGTGTCAATGGTGCTGGTGTCACCACTTTCGATCGCGTTCAAGGTCCGTTGCCAAAGATCGAGGATGAACGGAACGTGCGGATTGTGGGCGCCGTGTTCCTGGACAAAGGCCGTGACCTTGGTGAGGTATTCCTGCTGGATCTCGAGCGCTGTGAGCTGGCGGCCGTTGGCCAGGCGGACCAGTGCCCTTCCACTGAGGTCGTGGGAAATCTCGCGGATGCTGCGGATGGGGTTTTCCATCCTCATGTCGCGCATGATCACCCCCGCCTCGATCATACGCAGGATGAGGTCCACGGTTCCGACCTTGAGCAAGGCTGTGGTTTCGGACATGTTGGAGTCGCCCACAATGACATGGAGCCGGCGGAAGAACTCGGCGTCGGCGTGCGGTTCGTCTCGGGTGTTGATGATGGGCCGTGAACGGGTGGTGGCCGAGGATACGCCTTCCCAGATGTGGTCTGCCCGTTGGGAAAACGCATACGTGGCCCCGTGCGGAGTCTTCAGGATCTTTCCTGCCCCGGCGATCAGCTGGCGGGTCACCAGGAAGGGGATCAAGATTTCCGCGAGCCGGGAGAATTCGCCGCGACGCGGGATCAGGTAATTTTCATGGCTGCCGTAGGAGTTGCCGGCCGAATCGGTGTTGTTCTTGAACAGGTAGACCGTGCCGTTGAAACCTTCCGCGGCCAGCCTTGCCTGTGCCTCGTCAACGAGGTCGTCCAGGATCAGCTCGCCAGCGCGGTCGTGCGCGATGAGCTGTGCGAGGTCGTCACATTCGGCCGTGGCGTACTCAGGGTGCGAGCCGACGTCGAGGTACAGCCGGGAACCGTTGGTCAGGAACACGTTGGATGACCGTCCCCAGCTGACCACCTTGCGGAACAGGTACCGGGCCACCTCTTCCGGGGCCAACGGCCTCGAATCGGGGCTCGAATACGAGATTCCGAACTCGGTCTCGATACCGAAGATCCTCTTGTCCATCTCAGTCCTCCTCAGCAAGCAGCGCCGTGATATCAGCATAGTTGAGCCGCCGGAAGGCCCTGCGGAAACCCCGGGAGGTCTCCGACTGCCTGTCCAGGACTGCAACTTCCACGGCCTTGGCAGGAAGGATTCCTGCCGCATCGCCCTGCTCAGCAGCCTGGTCGGCGCTGCTGGACAGGCCGCCGGTAGCCAGGCGGACAGCACCGGCGAACCTCAGAGATGGTCGCCAGCCCTCGGCGATGACCGCAGAGACACGCTCCGCCTGGCCGCCCATGACGATGAAGCCGTGCTCGTCAGCGATGGACCCGTCGAATGTGAGCCGGTAGAGGTGGTCCAGTTCCGGTGTGGCGCCAACTTCGGCGACCGCGAGTTCAACTTCAAAGGGTTTCTGTTCGGCGGTGAAAACGGCGCCGAGGCTTTGCGCATAGACGCTGGCGAGGCCCCGCGCTGTGACATCCTCGCGGTCGTAGGAGTAACCACGGACATCCGCGTAGCGCACCCCGGCTTGGCGCAGGCTTTCGAATTCGTTGTACTTGCCAACGGCGGCAAATGCGATTTTGTCGTAAATCTCGCCGATTTTGTGAAGTGAGGGTGAAGGGTTTTCGGCGACCAGGGCGATGCCGTCCTGGCAGCTGATGACCACCACGGACCTGCCGCGGGCGATGCCTTTCCGTGCGAAGTCCGCACGGTCCTTCATCAGTTGTTCAGGCGAGACATAAAACTGCTGCGTCATCTCAGGCCTCCCGCCGATCGGCGGACCGGGCTTCGATAATCCTGCCCGCCACTGCGGCGAGCTCGGATTCGGGGATACGCCGTGCGCCATCCCTGTTGACGGTGTACACCACCGGCCATAATTGGCGAACCGGATCCGGACCGCCTGTGGCGGAGTCGTCGTCGGCCGCGTCGTAAAGGGATTCGACCGCCACGAAGACTGCCTCGGCTTCGCCCAGGTTGGGCCGCCAGAGCTTCTTCAGCGCACCGCGGGCAAACACGGAACCGGAGCCGACAGTGTGATGCTCGTGTTCCTCGTACCGACCGCCGGTTACGTCGTAGGAGAAGAGCCGACCCACGCCGGCAGTCGTGTCGAAGCCGGCGAACAGCGGCACCACGGCGAGTCCCTGCAGGGCCATCGGCAGGTTCCCTCGGATCATGGCACCGAGCCGGTTGGCTTTGCCATCGAGGCTTAGCAGTGTCCCCTCGATCTTTTCGTAGTGCTCCAGCTCCACCTGGAAGAGCCTCGTGAGGTCAATGGCGATGCCGGCTGTGCCGGCGATCCCCAGTATCGAATACCTGTCGGCCGGGAAAACCTTTTCGATGTGCCGGCTGGCTATGACGTTGCCCATGGTGGCCCGCCGGTCACCGGCCATCAGGACGCCGCCGCCGTAACTCATCGCCACGATCGTGGTGGCATGGGGCACCTGCAATGGAGCTGCCCCCGCTGCAGCAGGCATGACCCGGTTGTAGGGAAGCAAGTCCGGCCGGTCGCGTTGCAGATGCTCGGTGAATGAGGATGTCGCGTTGCCGGCTACCTGGTTGGCGGTTGTTTCCTGCACTGATGCACTCCTTGTACGTGGTCCCTCAACGTCGGTACAGATTCCGGCCGGACGCGGCTTCCGCCACACAACCGGTTCCGGGTTACTGGCCGCCCTTTTGGACGAAGGCGCGTACGAATTCCTCGGCGTTGGACTCCAGCACGCCGTCGATCTCATCAAGGAGGTCGTCTACGCCCTGCGTGGCAGCCGATGCCTGGGCTTCCGGGGCCGCCGGAGGCGCCTCGGGGATCTCGTCCTCGACCTGGCTGTCGTGTGATTGTGGCTTCTGCTGCTCCTGGCCTGCCATGATGATCTCTCCTCCAAAAATCCTCGGATCCGGGTGGATCTGCTGATACGCCCATATTGCCACGCTGTCCGCCCGACGGCGCTGTTTACGCCGCAGGCGGAGCGGTGTTTTGCCCTAAAAGTTCGGCGAGGAAGGGACCTGCCGTCCGGTGGCGCGCAAACAGCCCACCCGTGAGGTCCTTCGTACCGCGAAGGGGTTCCCGGGTTGGCACGCGTTGGAGCCGGCCGTAGCCCGGCACATCGAAGATGACCGAGTCCCAGCTGGCCCCCACCACGTCTTTGCCGAAGCTACTGATGCACCGTCCGCGGAAGAAAGCACGCGTGTCCGACGGCGGTTCGGTCATCGCCGCGGCGATGGCCCCGTCGTCGACGATCCGCTGCATGCGGTCCCTGGCCAGGAACCGGTAGTACAGTCCCTTCTCCGGCCTGATGTCTGCCCACTGGAGGTCCACAAGGCCGAGCCTCGCGTCGCCCCAGGCAAGGTTGTCGCGGTTCCGGTAGCCGTCCAGGAGGGACAGTTTGGCCAGCCATTCCACGGATGTGGCCGCCGCGTTCCTGTCGGAATCGAGCTGGGTCAGTGTGGCAGCCCAGCGTTCCAGCACCTCATGCGTATGGCCGTCCCCGTCCACGGCATCGGAAACACCGGTGTCCTGAGCCAGTTTCGCCGCCGCCTCGTGGTACATCCACTGCATGTCCAGGGCCGTTACGCGGCGCCCGTCCAGCAGCCTGAGTTTTGCTGTCAGCGACGTATCGTGGCTGATAGCCTGCAGGGCCGCGACGGGTTCGTGGACCTCCACCTTGGGCGCCAATCCGGCCTCTATCAGGCTTAGGACCATGGCCGTGGTGCCGAACTTGAGGTAGTTCGAGGATTGGCTGAGGTTGGCGTCGCCGATGATCACATGAAGGCGCCGGTATTTGTCGGCGGTGGCGTGCGGCTCATCCCGGGTATTGATGATGGGACGCCGGATAGTTGTTTCCAGGCCGACTTCGGCCTCGAAGAAATCCGCCCGCTGGCTGATCTGGTATCCGGGCGTGGAGCTGTCCTGCCCCAGACCCACCCGCCCCGCGCCGCACATGATCTGGCGTGTGACGAAGAACGGTGTCAGCCCCCGCACAATGTCCCCGAAGGGCACCGAGCGCGGCATGAGGTAGTTCTCGTGGGAGCCGTAGGAGACGGACTTGTTGTCCGTGTTGTTTTTGTACAGGTTGATCGGCGGCAGTTCCGGATCCGCGGCCAGGCGACGGACGGCTGCCAGCGCTACGAGGTCCCCGGCCGCATCCCAGATCACAGCATCGCGAGGGTTGGTCACCTCGGCACTGGAATACTCCGGATGCGCATGATCCACGTAAAGCCGGGCTCCGTTGCCAAGGACCATGTTCATTAGGAGACTGCCGGACTCGTCGTCGCCGTCCAGTTCCAATTCCTCACGGCCGTAGGCAAGCGCCACCGCTTCCGCGTTGAGGACCGGCGGCTGGTCGGTCAGCTGGCTGGGGTGGGCCGAGGCCCGTTCCAGGGTCCAACCGCGGGCGTCGTGGAGGGGCTCCTCATCCGTGTAATCCCATCGGGTCTCTGCCCCTCCGGCCGCCCTTTGCCGCGTCACCTGCGCATAAGCCTGGACAACACGGGCGGACATCATGGTGGCGTTTGCTCCTGGCGCCGACGGTGCGTGGATGCCGTATTCCGTTTCCGCCCCCATGACGCGCATGGCCCCACCGGCCGGGAGCCCTCCCCCGCCGGCGCGTTCCGCGGAAGCCGTCACAGGTACTGTCCCGTGTTCGGCATTGTTTCAATGGACTTGCCGGGTTCCTGGCCGGCCTTACCCTGCACGATGGTGCGGATGTAGGTGATCCGCTCGCCCTTCTTGCCTGAGATCCTTGCCCAGTCGTCCGGGTTCGTGGTGTTCGGCATGTCCTCGTGCTCGCGGAACTCGTCCACCACGGCACGCAGCAGGTGCTCGATCCGAAGACCCTTCTGGTGCAAGGTCAGGAGATCCTTGATGGCGTACTTCTTGGCCCGGTCCACGACGTTCTGAACAACGGCACCTGAATTGAAGTCCTTGAAGTAGAGCATTTCGGTATCGCCGTTGGCGTAGGTGACTTCCAGGTACTCGTTGGATTTCTCCGTGGAGTACATGGCTTCGACCGTGCGCTGGACCATAGCGTCCACCGTCGCCTGGACGTCGCCACTGTGTTCGGCGAGGTCGGACTCGTGGAACGGCAGGTCCGTGGTGATGTACTTGTTGAAGATGTCCGCCGCGGCCTCTGCATCGGGGCGCTGGATCTTTACTTTCACGTCCAACCGGCCGGGACGGAGGATGGCGGGATCGATCATGTCCTCGCGGTTGGATGCACCGATCACTATGACGTTGTCCAGACGCTCCACGCCGTCGATCTCACTCAACAGCTGCGGGACGATGGTGGTCTCGACGTCAGAGGAGATCCCGGTTCCGCGCGTACGGAACAGCGAATCCATTTCATCAAAGAAAACCACCACTGGACTGCCGTCAGAGGCTTTCTCACGGGCCCGCGCGAAGATCAGCCGGATATGGCGCTCCGTCTCGCCCACATACTTGTCCAAAAGCTCCGGACCCTTGATGTTGAGGAAATAGCTTTTCAGGTCCACATTGCCGGACCGCTCCGCCGCACGGGCGGCAAGCGAGTTGGCTACAGCCTTCGCGATCAGGGTCTTGCCGCACCCTGGCGGGCCGTATAATAGAATGCCCTTCGGGGCTTTCAGCCCATGCTCCCGGTAAAGGTCAGGGTGCAGGAACGGCAGTTCCACGGCATCCCGGATCTGCTCGATCTGCGGACCAAGGCCGCCGATGTCCTCGTAGGTGATGTCGGGGACTTCTTCGAGGACCAGGTTTTCCACTTCGGAGCGGGGGACTTTTTCGAGTGCGTAGCCAGTACGGGAATCGATGGACAGCGCGTCCCCCACCCTGAGCTTTTCGGTGAGCAGGGCTCCGGAGAGCCTGATGACGCGTTCCTCGTCCGCCCGCCCCACCACCAGCGCGCGGTCCGTTCCGAGCATTTCCTTCAGTGTGGTGAGTTCACCGGCGCGTTCGTAGCCGAGGCCGGCAACAATAAGCAGTGCCTCGTTGAGCAGGACTTCCTGGCCCACCGCCAGCTGGTTGATGTTGACCAGGGGGCTGATGCCCACCCGCATTTTCCGGCCGGCGTTGAAAATATCCACCGATTCCTCGGTGGCAGCCTGGCCGCTGCTGCCCGGTGACGGCAGCCGTCTGGGATTGAGCTGGAGGACTGTACCGAAGCTGTACGGGGGCTGGCCCTCCTGGTCCAGGGCATTTTTCAGCCGCAGAATCTCGGTTTTGGCCGCTTCGAGCATGCTGACCAGCTTGGCGTTGTTCTGCGTGGCGGCCGCCAGCTGCCGGTCAATGTGCCTGAGTTTGTCGCGGAGGACATTGGCCTGCCGTTCCGCAGCCGACAGTTCGTTGGCGGCCGACTGCTCCGCCGGTGTACGTCCGGAGTCCTGATTCGGCGTCTCCATGGTGCATCAGCCCCTTCCTGCTCGTCTTCTTAAGACCTTAGCCCCAAGTTGGCGGGTACTGCTGGAGACTCCCGAAATGTGGACTAGTTCGTGATCTCCGGTTCGTCCTTGACGTTGGTGCCGGCGATGGCATCCCTCGCGGCGCGGCGGAGCTTTTTGTCAGAGACCAGGCGTTCGCCGACGGCACCGGGTGTCCAGGCGTTGACGTCTTCTTCGTTGAACCCGGTCTTCGAGGGGCGGCGCTTGACGGAGATCCCGGTGACGCCGTCGGCAAGCCTGCGGGTGACCAGCAGGAAGCCGGTGTGAGCCACCATGCGGTGGTCCGGACGGACGGCCAGACCCTCAAGGTGCCAGCCGCGGACCATGGACTCCCAGGCGTCGGGTTCGGTGAAGCGGCCGTCAGCCCTGATGGCCTCGGCGGTCCGGGACAGCTGGGTGACCGTGGCCACGTAGTTGATCCAGACGCCGCCGGGTGCGAGAACAGTGGCAACGGCGTCGAGGCATTCCCAAGGTGCCAGCATGTCCAGAACTACCCGGTCCACGGAGCCGGGCGCCTCAGTGCGGACTACTTCCTCCTGGAAGTCACCGAGGGAAATTTTCCAGGCCGGGTGCGGGCCGCCAAAGATGGTTTCAACGTTCCCGCGGGCAATGTCCGCAAATTCCTCACGGCGTTCGAAGGAGTGCAGGTAGCCGTTGTCGCCAACGGCACGGAGCAGCGAAATGGACAGCGCGCCCGAGCCAACGCCGGCTTCAACAACCCTGGCGCCCGGGAAAATATCGGCCATGGTGACGATCTGGCCGGCGTCCTTCGGGTAGACCACTGCGGCGCCACGCGGCATCGACAGGACAAAATCCGAGAGGAGCGGGCGCAGGGTCTGGTACTGCTGGCCGACGTTGTTTACGACGACTGAGCCATCAGCATTTCCGATGATCTCGTCGTGGTTCAGGAAGCCCCGGTGCGTGTGGAAGGCGCCGCCGCTTTCAAGGGTGATGGTGTTCATGCGGCCGCGCTCGTCAGTCAGCTGGACCCGTTCCCCTTCACGGAAAGGTCCGCGGCGGCGGGCAGCTCCCACCGGCTGGACGCCATTGGCGGCAACACCGGTGGTGGTTGGTGCTGCGGCTTCGGCGACAGATTCGCTGCTCATGGATTTTCCTCGCTCCTGTAAAACTGTGGGGCCACGCATTGAAACAGGCCCGCCCGGGTGAGGCGCAGGCCTCCGGGCGGCCATGCGGCGGCAATGCACGGCCGGCACGTAACTCTACCGGCTTTGACCCTGCGGATGCCTATTCGACCGGTCAGCCTTGCCGGTGATGGCGGCCACCAGCACGTTCTGCGCCAGAAGGCCGGTGACCGTTCCATGACGGTCCACCACTGCATATTCGTGACCCTCAAGCTGGGAAAGGTACTGGATCAGCTCCTGCCCCTGGGAAGATTCAGGCACGTAGGCTCCCGCCGCGAGGGCATAGGACACTGCCGTGGCAGGCGTGGAGCCGGCCGCGTAGTCAGGAACCGCGGCGAGGGCACCGGCGTCCACAACACCCTGCGGGCGTCCGTCCGGGCCGCAGACCACCACGGCCCGTGAGCCATCCGGTGACAGCCTGCGGATGTCCGCCACCATGGCGGTGGCTGGAATTCCGACGGCGGGAGCCGCCAGGGCAGCGGCGCTGACCAGGTGCATTCTTCCGCGCAGTGTGCCCTGCTGGATTGACGCGCTTGCACCCATCCAGAGGAAACCGCCGACGAGGATGGTGATCATCAGGAGGCTGAAATCAGGTGTCTCACCGGCCAGCAGCGGCCGGGCCACGAACCAGAAGCCCAGCGCCACCACGATGACGCGGCCGGCCCAGCCGGCAGCGACGGTGCCTTTGGCCTGGCTTCCGGTTGCTTTCCACACGGCGGATTCCACGATCCTGCCGCCGTCCAGCGGGAGTCCGGGCAGGACATTGAAGATGCCGATGACGAAGTTGGCCCACATAAAGATGTTCGTGAGGATCCCGGCCACGGTGCCCATGCTGGTGGTGGAGATTACCACCCAGGCACCGCCGGCGAGGACCAGGTTGGCTGCCGGCCCTGCCAGGGCCACAATCACCGAGCGCGCAGGCGTCGCGGTGAAATTCTCAAACTGGGTGTGGCCGCCCCAGAGATTCAACACGATTTTCTGCGTGGGCCAGCCGTAGATCTTGGCCGTAAGGGCGTGCGCCAGTTCGTGTACCAGGACGGAGATCAGGAGTAACAGGGCGTAAGCGAACGCCATGTAGTAGGCGGAGATGCCCAGTGCCGGATTCTGCTCCAGCAGCAGAGGCCCGTACACAATGACGGTAAAGGCGGCGATCACAAACCACGAGTAGGCAAGAATGACCGGGATTCCGGCGATCCTGCCGAGCGTTATTCCCTCGCGGCGGGCGGGAGCGGGCGTGGAACTCATGATGGGCTCCCTATAACAGGAACGGCGGACCCGGCCGCTGCGGCGGCCAGGCTGTCCGCAGCGATGGTCTCCAGCTCGGAAACGGTGCGGCCGGCCAAGGATTCCCAAATGGTGTGCCTGGAATCTTCGGGAATCGGGGCGATGTGCGGAATGGCCACAGTGGCTACGCCGGAGGCCACCGCCGCAGCCACTCCCGGCGCCGAATCCTCCAGTGCGACGCAGTGATCCACGGTCAGATCCGGGTCCGCTTCCTGAAGCAGCTCCACTGCCTTCAGGTACGCTTCCGGGTGCGGTTTGCCCTGGGTTACGGTGTCCCCAGTGACCAGGAATTCGAAGTAGGGCTTGGGCAGGCTTTCCACGATTTCGCGGGCCAACGGCTCCTCCGACATGGTCACCAGCGCACACCGCACGCCGGCGCGGTGCAGGTCATCCAGCAGTTCCCTGGCCCCGGGACGCCAGGGAACCACGCGCTGAACGCTCCTGATGACCGCTGCGGTCAGCGTGTCGATAATCTCCCGGCGCTCCAGCCGGACGCCGGCCGCCTGCAGGATTCCGGCTGAAAACGTCAGTGACTGTCCCACCAGCTGCATGGCCTGCTCATGCGACCAGGAGCCGCCGTGGGCTTCCACAAGGGCATGCTCGGCAGCAATCCAGTAGCGCTCCGTGTCCACAATGGTGCCGTCCATATCCCAAAGAACGGCTCGGAGCGGGGAAACGGGGGGTACGGGTCGCATGATCCCAGTCTAAGGGGCGCACCTGAACGCCAGCCGGTGGATACGCCCTCGGCGAATATTGGCATTTCTGTCAGGCGCACGCGCGCGCTGGCGCACTTTCTGGCCCTTCATTCGATGCATCCGGCCGGTTCTTGGACGTAGGGTGATGGGATGAATAGCTTCATCGGAGACACCACGGAACCGGGTGCCGCACCTGAACCGGAGCAGTTCCTGCTGCCAGTGGCGGACGGGGAGCGCATTACTGTGATGCTGGCCGCATTTGAAGGCTGGAACGATGCAGGGGAAGCCGCGAGTGACTCGTTGCGCTACCTGAACCGGGTCTGGGGCGGCAAGAAGATCGCGTCCATTGACGCGGACGAATACTACGATTTTCAGTTCACCCGTCCCACGGTCCGCCGGAACGCCTCGGGGGAACGCAAGATCAAGTGGCCGTCGACGCGAATCTACAAAGCCAGTGCGCCGGATTCGAATGTGGACGTCATTTTCGTGCAGGGCATCGAGCCGTCCTACAAGTGGCGCGCGTACACGGCCGAGCTGCTGGTCCACGCAGAGGCACTGAAGGTGGACTACGTGGTCTTGGTGGGCGCCCTTCTGGCAGACGTTCCGCACAGCCGGCCGATTCCTGTCAGCACATCCTCGGACGATGCCGTGTTGCGGGAGCGCCTCAACCTTGAAGCGTCCCAGTATGAGGGTCCCGTCGGCATCGTCGGAGTGCTGTCCGAAGTGTCGCTGCTGGCCGGCCTTCCCACCGTTTCCCTGTGGGCAGCCGTCCCACATTACGTGGCACAGGCCCCGTCACCCAAGGCGCAGCTGGCTCTCCTGCACCGCGTCGAGGAGCTGATCCAGGTCCCGCTGGACACCCACGAACTGGCCGAGGAGGCCGCTGCGTGGGAACGTGGCGTCGATGAGCTGGCTACTGAGGACCCGGAGATCGCCGCCTACGTGCGGCAGCTTGAAGAGGCAAAAGATACTGCCGATCTTCCCGAGGCGAGCGGGGAATCCATCGCGCGCGAGTTTGAGCGCTACCTCAAACGGCGTGGACGGGACAAGCCCTAAAGCACGACCCCGAGCAGGGCGTCCAGCGCGTCACTGACCAGCGCCTGATCATGCTGGCTGCCCGCTGCCGAGGCGGAGTCCGCCGCGACGGCCCAGCGGTCGATAGCTTCCAGGGCGGCCGGTGCGTTCAGGTCGGCGGCAAGGGCGGACCGCATCCCGGTGATCAGACCGGACGCCGATCCTTCCGGCGCGGTGGCAAGTGCGCGGCGCCAAGCGGCCAGCCGGTCCTTCGCAGCCTTAAAGCCGTCCGCGGTCCAGGACCAGTCTGAACGGTAATGGTGGGCCAGGATGGCCAACCGGATGGCGGCCGGATCTTCTCCTGCGGCCCGAAGTTTGGAGACCAGGACCAGGTTGCCCTTGGATTTGCTCATCTTCTCGCCGTCCAGGCCCACCATGCCCGCGTGGGCATAGTGCTGGGCCAGCGGCACTTCGGCGAGGGAATATGCGTGACCGGCACCCATCTCGTGATGGGGGAAGATGAGGTCCGAACCGCCGCCCTGGACAGTGAATGGAGCCGGCAGGTAGCGCTGGGCGATGACCGTGCACTCGATGTGCCAGCCAGGCCTGCCCTGGCCCAGCTCGCCGCCGGGCCAGCTGGGCTCGCCGTCGCGGGCAACGCGCCAGAGCAGGGGGTCCAGCGCCTGCCGCTTGCCGGCCCTGCCTGGGTCGCCGCCGCGTTCGGCGAACAGTTCAAGCATTTCGGCTTCGCCAAGGTGGGAGATCGAGCCCAGGGTCCAGGCGTCGAGGGCGACCGTCTGCTTGCCGGCAGCTTCAACGTCGTAGTAGACGTCGCCGTCGGGCTCCCCGGCGGTTCCGGGCACACGGTAGGCCAGCCCAAGGCGAACCAGCCGTTCGATGGCCGGAACAATCATGTCAACGGACTCAACGGCACCCACGTAGTGGTCCGGCGAGAGGACATTCAGGGCTTCCATATCGGTCTGGAAGAGTTCAATCTGGCTCGCGGCCAGGTCCTGCCAGTCCACACCGGTGGCAGTCGCGCGGTCCAGCAGGGGGTCGTCGACGTCGGTGACGTTCTGGACGTAGGAAACCTGCTGGCCGGCGTCACGCCAGGCCCTGTTCAGCAGGTCAAAGGCCACGTAGCTGGCCGCATGGCCCATGTGGGTTGCGTCATAGGGAGTGATCCCGCAGACGTACATGGATTGCTCTCCCGTGGCCCGGAGTGTGACTTCACTCCCCTTTGCCGTGTCGAACAGCCGGATGGCAGGCATGGCGCCGGGCAGCGCAGGGACAGGGCGGGAGGTCCAGGATTTCACAGCCTAAGCCTACGGCTAGGCACTGATGACATTGAAACCGAGCAAAAGATACAGGGCCAGGCCCAGGAAAATCCGGTACCAGACGAAGAGCCGGTAGCTGCGGGTGGAAATAAACTTGAGGAACCAGCCGATGATCACGTAACCCACCACCAGGGCGATGACGGTGGCCAGCGCCGTCTCCGGCAGGCCATACGGGCCGGTGATGCCATCCTTGGAGACCACTTTGTACAGCTGGTAAAGGCCGCTGCCGAACACCGCCGGGATCGCCAGGAGGAACGAATACCGTGCGGCGGCTTCACGGGTGTAACCCATCAGGAGACCCGCGGTGATGGTGCCGCCGGATCGCGACACCCCGGGAATAAGCGCCAGTGCCTGGGCGAAGCCGTACATAATGCCGTGCTTGTAGGTGAGCTGGGTGAGGTCGCGGTCCTGCTTTCCGATGGCGTCGGCCACGGCCAGGAAGAGCCCAAAGACGATCAGCATGGTGGCTACCAGCCACAGGCTCCTCAGTACCGACTCAATCTGGTCCTGGAACAGCAGACCAAGCACGATGATGGGGAGGCTGCCCAAAATCACCAGCCAGCCCATGCGGGCGTCCGGGTCCTGCCGTGAGACTTTTCCGGTCAGAGATGCCGTCCACGACCTGACGATCCGCACGATGTCACGCCAGAAATAGATCACCACCGCCGTTTCAGTACCCAGTTGGGTGATAGCGGTAAACGCGGCCCCGGGATCGGATGCGTTGGGCAGGAACTGTCCCACAATCCGCAGGTGCGCGCTCGATGAAATCGGTAGAAATTCGGTCAGTCCCTGCACTAGGCCCAGCAGGGCCGCCTCAAACCAGTTCACGCTAAGACCCTACGTCATTGACTCCCTTGATTCCCCGTAAGCTTGCAGCTATGCAGCAGCGTTACGTCGGCAACAGTGGATTGCGAGTCTCCGCCCTTTCCCTCGGCACCATGTCCTGGTCCGGCGATACCGACGAACAGGACGCCTCGGAGATATTGCGGACATTTATCGATGGTGGCGGAAAACTCATAGATACAGCGGCGTCATATGCCGATGGCCGTGCAGAGGCGATGATCGGATCCCTCCTCGGCGACCTTGTCTCCCGCACCGAAGTCTGCATTTCCACTAAAGCGGGGATGACGACGTCGGACGGCCGTCGCACGGTGGACACGTCGCGCAACGCGATGCTCTCCGGCCTGGATGCCAGCTTGGCGAGGCTCGGGACTGACTACGTGGATATTTGGTTTGCCCAGGCATGGGACGGCAACGTCCCGCTGGAGGAGACCCTGTCCGCGCTTGAATTCGCGCTCCGTAGCGGACGTGCCCGCTACGCGGGAATCTCAAACTTCAACGGGTGGCAAAGCGCCAAGGCAGTGGCGGTGGCCGGGTTTCCGCTCGTAGCCGCGCAGGCTGAATATTCACTCCTGCAGCGAAAGGCGGAAGCGGAACTGATTCCCGCCGTCGAAGATGCCGGCCTGGGGCTGATGGCCTGGGCGCCGCTGGGACGCGGCGTCCTGACTGGCAAGTACCGCGGCGCCATCCCCGGCGATTCCCGGGCGGCCAGGACAGACTCAGCGCCCTACGTGGAGCCATATCTGGAGGCGCAGCCGTCCAGCGTGGTGGAAGCCGTAGCCATGGCGGCCAAGGGCCTGGCCCGGACGCCGCTGGATGTTTCGCTGAGCTGGCTGTTGTCCCAACATGGTGTGGCAACAGCCATCATCGGGCCCCGGACTCCCGTGCAGGCGAAAGAAATCATGGCCGCGCAACTGACCCGGCTGCCGCCCGAAATCGCCCGCGCCCTTGAAGACGTTTCCCTGCCCGGCTGACACGCCGTTCAGGGCCGCAGTGTTGGGGTGGTGCCCGCTCCGGCGGCGTGGTGTTCTTAGTCCTGGACGATTTCCAGGTCTTCGTCGTCGTCGATGCCGGCTTCATCGTCCTCATCTTCTTCATCATCGAAGACCTGAAGGGGTGTAACTTCGCTGTAAGCCTCGTAGAGTGCGTCTTCGTAGACTTCGAACGCATCCGCGACCGCAAAAAAAGCCGCTTCAACCGAGGGATCGCCATCGCCACGCCGGTTGGATGCTGCTATAAGGTGTTCTTCCAAGGCGGTTGTCAAGGACTGAAGCGCGACACGCGGATCGATGCTCATGACTTCACGTTAGCCGGAAAAGGACGAAAATGGAGAGCAATGAAGGAACATTTTCTCACCAGCTCGGTCCAGCGGGAACGGGACATTCTGAGGCAGTACGAGTACCTCGTGCTGACGGTCAGCCCTGACGATTCCCTGCCTGACGCCAGGCGCCGGCTCGTGGAGCATTCCGAGTACGGCAAGTGGGAGCTGGAACGCAGCAAGCTGTATCTGGGCGGCGGCAGGCGCTTCTGGCTGCGCCGCCGGGTGATGCAGGTTCAGCGGACCGTGTAGGGACTAACAGGCCAGCGGCCTTTTCAGTCCTCCAACGGACCCAGCCACGCGTTCGCCACGGTGTTGTGCGCCGACTCATCGTCTGATGGATGGAACATCCCGGCCAGCACGTCCCGGTACAGGCGCTCAAGCTCCGACCCACGAAAGTAACTGGAGCCGCCACTTACCCTGATGGCCAGGTCCACAACGCGGCGGGCCGTTTCAGTTGCGTTGACCTTCAGCCCCACAAGTTTCGGAAACCACTGCTGCCCGTGCTCAACCACGGCATCCACATCGCGGGTGACGGTCAGCAGTTGGGGGTAGAGGATATCCATGGCCATGGCGCCCTCCGCGACCTTCCAGCGGATGTCCGGATCCTGCGCATAGCTTCGGCCGGCAGTCTTGAACGACGTCCGGCGCTTGACAGCCTCAACACCCACGTTCAGCGCACGTTCGCCGATTCCGGTGTAGACGGCGGCCAGCAATGACTCGAAGCAGGCGAAAATGGCGAAAATCAGCGGATCGTTGTTGGGTCCCACGGGGAGTTTGCGGAAGATCCGCTCGGGCGGGACCTCGACGCCGTCCAGGACGGTGGTGTTTGACTGGCTGGCCCGCATACCCAGGGTGTTCCAGTCGTCCAGGATGGAGTAGCCCTCGGCCGCCCGGGTGATGAATCCGTGCACCAGTTCGCCTTCGCCTCCCCTGGCGAGTGTGTCCTTGCCGAAGATACCCAGCCGCGTCCAGGCAGGCGAGAGGCTGGTGAAGATCTTGGTACCCGTGAAGCTGTACCCGCCGCCCGGCAAGGGCGAGGCTGCAGTTTTTGAATCAAAGAGGACTGAGTCGTTGCCGGCTTCGGAATTGCCGAAGGCATAGATCTCGCCGCGCGCCGTCTCCTGAAGGACGAAGTCAAGGGAATGGTCGCCCCTGGCGGCAAGGACATGGGCGACGCCGGTCCAGACCAGATGCATGTTGATGGCCAAAGCGGTGGCTGGGGCAGCCGTAGCCAGCCGCCGCTGGCACTGTGCTGCCGCCTCCAGCCCAAGCCCCAGGCCGCCGTCGGACGCTGGCACAAAGAGCTTGAGGTAGCCGGCGGCGGTCAGCTCCTCAAGGTCTTCAAAGAAGAAGGTGTTGTTTAGGTCGTAGCCCGCAGCCCGGCCACGGATGGCCCCGAGCAGCGGCTCCGGAAGGATTTCCTCGGGCGTCACGTCCGGGCCGGCTCAGTAATTGGTGAGGAGCGTGTTGAGCACCCGGGCGCCGAACTTCAGCGAATCCACCGGAACCCGCTCGTCCACACCGTGGAACATCCCGGTGAAATCGAGATCATCGGGCAGCTGGAGGGGAGCGAAGCCGTAGCCGGTGATGCCGAGCCGGCTCAATGATTTGTTGTCCGTGCCGCCGGAGAGCGTGTAGGGAAGCACTTTCGCCCCCGGATCCTCGGTGTGCAGGGCGTCGATCATGGAATCCACCAGGTTTCCGGCGAACGGGACCTCAAGCGAGACGTCGCTGTGCACGTAGCTGACGGCGACACCGGAACCGGCAAGCTCGCGCACGATCTCCAGGACGTGGTCCTGTTGGCCCGGGAGCGTCCGGCAGTCCACCAGGGCCTCAGCCGATTCCGGGATGACGTTGTGCTTGTAGCCGCCCTTGAGCAGCGTGGGGTTGGTGGTGTTCTGCAGGGTTGCACCCACAAAGCGGGCCACCGTTCCGAGTTGGTCCAGCAGGCGATCCGGATTGTCGGGATCGAACTCCACCCCTGTGAGTTCGGTCACGCCGTCCAGGAACTGCCGTGTGGTGGGCGTCAGCTCAATCGGCCACTTGTACTCACCGATCCGGGTTACCGCAGCAGCCAGCCTGGTGACAGCGTTGTCCGTGTTGATCTGGGAGCCGTGGCCTGCCCGGCCGTGCGCCACCAGGCGTAGCCATGAGATGCCCTTCTCGGCCGTCTGCAGGAGGTACGTGCGCTGCCCGCCGATGGTTGCCGAGAATCCGCCTACCTCCGAGATGGCCTCGGTGGCGCCTTCGAAGAGCTCGGGCCGCTTCTCGACCGCGTAGCGGGCACCGTACTCACCGCCGGCTTCCTCGTCGGCGAAGAAGGCAAAAATTATGTCGCGCTTGGGCTTGCGCCCGGATCTGGCCAAATCCCGCATCACAGCAAGGATCATGGCGTCCATGTCCTTCATGTCCACGGCGCCGCGGCCCCAGATGAGTCCATCCTTGAGTTCTGCACCAAAGGGATCAACTGACCACTGCTCACGCAAGGCGGGAACCACATCTAGGTGCCCGTGAACTACCAGCGCACTGGCGGACGGATCTTCACCGGCCATCCGGGTGACAACGCTTGCCCGTCCCGGCGCCGACTCGAAAATCTCGGCGGCGAGGCCCACTTCCTCGATCAGCCCGGCTGTGTACTCGGCGGCCACCCGCTCCCCCGGCCCCGAACCGTCACCGTAGTTCGATGTATCGATGCGGATGAGCTCCTGGCAGATCCGGACAACTTCATCCTCGGCACGGATGTCAGACATAGAAACTCCTAGGACAGTGGAAAGGCTGCAAACAACCTGCGTTCTCGTGTTCCTTCAGCCTACCCATCAGTCCCGATTCCATGATTCCGGAAAGTTCGTGTTAGAGTTTTTCTCGCTGCTTCGGAGAAAAGCGAAACGCTGAAAGGCGTGAACGTTGTCCGAATTACCACCTGCGCGGGTGGCGGAATGGCAGACGCGCTAGCTTGAGGTGCTAGTCCTCGAAAGGGGGTGGGGGTTCAAGTCCCCCTCCGCGCACAAGGGAAAAACCCTTGGAATCTAAGGATTCCAAGGGTTTTTTTCTGTTTTCGGTCCAGGGCCTGGGCTGGGGCCGTGAAGCCAACCCCGCCGGCTGGCCCCCTTGAAGTCGCCCTTCACCACGGGCCGGTTGGCTGGAGGGTCATACTTGCCTGGCTTGGACGTGGCTACTGGTTTTTTCTATCCGGAGCACCAGGGTGCCCAACGTCACCCGACACCGATCCCAGCTGGTGTCGGCTGGGAAATATACGCTCTGCAGAGAAATTTTCTTGCCAGGCTATTGGGGAATACCCGCCGGATGCTGTACGTTGCATACGCGACAGACGAACCAAAGAAAAGAGATACACCTAAGTGGCAACCGATTACGACGAACTTCGCTCCGACGTCAAGGAGTCGCAGGACAACTCACTCGAGGCACTGCAGTCCGCCAATGCACCGGACGCCCGCAGTGTCGTCCTCGAGCTCGATGAGGCCGACGGGCTGGATGGCGCCGGCGTTCCCGGGGGCGAGTTCGTTGCCGAGGAATTGGTCGTGCAGGTTATTCCGCAGGCTGAGGACGAGTTCACGTGCTACTCCTGCTTCCTGGTACGGCACCGATCCCAGATTGCGCGGCAGAAAGACGGACACAGCTACTGCACTGATTGCGAAGGCTGAGTCAAAAACACCGGATACTATTCCGTGGCGGCAGAGTTCCGCCAGCAGGAAGTTGAGGCACGCCCACGTTCAGTAGGCGTGCCTTTCCCGTTGCCAGGACGGTCTGATGGCTCAGCTGAGGCGGCTGCGTACGATCTCGCTGACGGCCTTGCCGTCGAAGCGCCCGGCGACTTTGGCTGTGACGGGCTTCATCACGGCGCCCAGCTGACGCATCCCGGGCTCCATGCCTTCATTCCGCAGCGCATCGATGGTCGCATCAATAATGGCCTCGACTTCAGCCGCCGTCAGGGGCTGGGGAAGGTAGGCCTCAATAACTTCCGCCTCGGCGATCTCAGCCGCCGCGCGCTCGGATTCGCTGGCGTCTATGTAGATCCTCGCTGTGTCACGTCGTTTTGCAGCCTCTTTCTGTAACAACGAGGTCACTTGGGCGTCGTCCAGGATAATAGGCGCCTTTCCCGACTTCTCCCGTGTTTCGATCTCGCCCAGGATGTTGCGCACCGTTGTCAGTGCGGTTTTGTTGCGCTCCTTCATATGCACCACAACATCTGCGTGCAGGCGTTCCTTCAAAGTGGTCACGGCATTCCTCGATTCGTTGAGCGCCCCAAGCGACAGGGCAGGAGACGGCGGTGAACCATCCCTCTAGTACCGTAGAGTGCTATGGCTGACAATCACTACTCCCCGCCCGGTGGGGAACGACCTTGATTCCTGATCAAGTGTGGCAGCGGATCATTGAAGCCTTCAGCCGTGCCGCCATCCCCCAGGTCACGGTGGCCGAACTGGCTGTGGTGTTGGCTTTGGCAACGGCACTGTCCATCCCCCGGGCCACTTGGAAGTACTTTGGACTCCTGGCCACCGCTACGCACGAACTGGGCCATGCCTTCGCCGCCGTCATGAGCGGCCAACGACTGGGCGGTATCCGGCTCCGCTTGGACCACTCAGGCACAACTACCAGTTACAGCCGCGGCCGGGCCGCGGCCGTCTGGTCGGGATTCTGGGGGTATCCAGTTCCTGCCCTGACCGGCGCTGCTCTGGTCATCTCCGGTTTCGCCGGCTGGGGTCCGGCGGCACTGGCCACAGGAACCCTGATCCTTCTGGTCTCGCTCGTGTTCATCCGAAACGTCGCGGGGCTGCTGATTACGGGCCTCGCCGTCGTAGGAGGCGGGCTGCTGGTTACTGTTGTGCCGAGCCACTTCACCGGCCACATTGCAATCGTTCTTGGCATGGCGTTGCTGGTGGCCGCCGTTCGGGACTTGGCAAAGCTGACCAATGTGCACCTGCGGCGCCGTGACAGGCTGGCCAGTTCCGATGCGTATCTGCTGTACCGGGCAACGTCGATCCCATCCGGTGTCTGGATCGCGCTGTTTGTAGCCGTAATTGCAGGGTCGTGGATAGTCGCCTGGCAGCCTATTTCGGTAATCCTGAGCACTGCTAGCTAAGCTGGTCCGTATGAACCAGGAATCGTCGAGAGCGCAACCAGCCGTGATCGCAGCTGTGGCCGACGGCACGGACTCCGGCGCCAGCCACAGCACGCGGGGCGCATATGTGACCGGCGGTGCGGAGTTCAACCGGGACACGAACTACATCGAGGACCGGATCACCCGCGACGGCCGCCCCGGCCTCAACGGCGAGCCGGGGTGGCCTGTCGAAGCCGGGCGGTACCGGCTGATTGCGGCGAGGGCATGCCCCTGGGCGAACCGGACCGTGATTGTGCGGAGGCTCCTTGGGTTGGAGGATGCCCTCTCCCTTGGCCAGCCCGGCCCTACCCACGATGCACGGTCTTGGACCTTTGACCTCGATCCGGGTGGGGTGGACCCGGTCCTAGGCATCGAGCGCATCCAGAGCGCTTATTTTCGGCGCTTTCCGGACTACCCTCGTGGCATTACGGTGCCAGCCATCGTGGATGTTGCCAGTGGCGCGGTGGTCACCAACAACTTCCCCCAGATCACTCTGGACTTCGCCACCGAATGGACCCGCTTCCATAGGGTCGGCGCGCCTGACCTTTACCCCGAACACCTCCGCGCTGAAATTGACGCCGTCAACAAGCGCGTCTTCACCGAGATTAACAACGGCGTCTACCGCTGCGGGTTTGCAGGCTCGCAGGAGGCCTACGACTCGGCCCATTCCCGCCTGTGGACTGCGCTGGACTGGCTCGAAGAACACCTCACCGGACAGCGGTACCTCGTGGGCGATACCATCACCGACGCCGACGTGCGGCTCTTCACCACCTTGGCCAGGTTCGATGCCGTGTACCACGGGCATTTTAAGTGCAACCGGCAAAAGTTAACTGAACTACCGGCCCTCTGGGGCTACGCGCGGGACCTCTTCCAGACTCCCGGCTTCGGCGACACAATCGACTTCGTCCAGATCAAGCAGCACTATTACGTCGTCCACGAGGACATCAACCCCACCGGGATCGTACCGCAAGGCCCCGATCTGTCCTGCTGGCTGGAGCCACACGCCAGGCAAGCGCTGGGAGGCCGCCCATTCGGCGACGGCACCCCACCGGGGCCAGTGCGTCCCGGCGAAGAGGTCACTCCCGGGCACGGAGCAGGGCAGCATCAGGAAGGCGCATATTAGCCCGTTCGGCTGGCCCGGGAGAGTCCGGCCTGGAGTCCCGGCAACTGCTTCGGCCACCACGCCCTCACCATCGGCATCATGATGGAGGACCTCCGCCGGCGCGTTGTCCTCTACGACGTCGATCCCCTGCAGGAGCAGGCGCGCTGCGCTGGGGTTCGCCGATCCCGCGTATGGTCTTGGCTTTGGCCATCTCCCACTGCAGTCGGAGGACGGACGCACGGAGGGCAAAGCGCATCGGCTGGCTGCGGAGTTCCGGCGGCCGGCGTCGGGATTGTGGTAGCAAACGTCTGCACCTAATGTAAGTCCGATGGGTGACACTCAAGCGCAACACCGGCCCGCCGCTGGATCCCGCCACCTAAAGAGTTCGCTGGCGGGGCTCTCGTCCGCATTCACGCTACAGCGGCTGCAGTTGGCCGCGAAGGCGGCTCTCGCCGCCGGCCTGGCTTTTGCCATTGCTCCCTTGATGCCAGGATCCGCTGCCGAGTATCCGTACTACGCGCCGCTTGGGGCGCTGGTGTCGATGTACCACAACGTGGCCGGATCATTCCGACAAGGACTCCAGGCGCTGGTGGGCCTTGCTCTCGGTATTGGGCTCGCATTTGCCCTCGTCATTGTTGGTGATCCGTCACCGCTGACTGTAGCGGTGCTGATGGGAATCGGCGTGCTCCTCGGCGGCCTCCCCGGGATTGGCTCCGGCAGCGATTGGATTCCGACGGCGGCGCTGCTGGTTCTTCTCGTGGGCGGAAGCAACCGGGAAGACTTTTCCTATGGCTACCTCATCCAGATGGGTGTCGGCGTTTCGGTGGGCATCGCCGTCAACTTCCTGGTCTTTCCTCCCCTACACTTCAACGCGGCGGCCACCAGCCTGGGCAAACTCCGGCTGGCCCTCGGGCGGCAACTGACTGACATGGGAACGGCCCTGACTGAAAAGTGGCCTCCCGAGCATGAGGACTGGTCCCGCCGGTCGACCGAGCTGGCCGAAGCAGCCAGCACGGTCCGCCATCTCGTGCGGGAGGCTGACGCGAGCCGCCGCGCCAATCCGCGCCGCCGGCTCCATCCTCGCGATGTGGATCTCGACTACCGCAACCTTCGCGATCTGGAGCGGGTGACATTCCACATCCAGGACATGACAGAAGTCCTGTCCGATGTCATCTGGACGGACGAGGCACCATACACGGTGCCTTTCAACGACAGTGCGCCCCTGGCCGCGGCCATGACCGCCACCGGCGAACTCCTGGCCTCGTTCGACGGTGAGGATGAAGCAGACCAGCGGCGGCTGTTCGCTGCCGCAAAGTCGGCGGTGGAGGCCGGTATGGCAACGGTTGCGGAGCGGGTCCAGGAAGATTCGACGGTAACAGCCTCCGAGTCCATCCTTCTGAGCCTCCACCGGGTTCTCCGGGCCGTGCGGCCGGCGTCCTAGATGAGTAATTCCGATTGGCTTGGTCGGTGTGGAGGCTTTTAAAGTCAGGCGGAGAGTGTTAAACCCAGTATGTGAACCCCGAATTGAACACT